>NZ_MNPU01000100.1 GCF_001983165.1 Pseudomonas gessardii
GCCTCGCTTCAGCAAATTGGGTATGTGACAGCTTTCGGTGTTTTGTGAGTATCGAACTTTCGGTTCATTTCGTCTTCACACACCGCAATCTGATGCTCTTTCGAGTAGTCAAATTGCTTGGGTGTTATATGGTCAAGCCTCACGGGCAATTAGTATTGGTTAGCTCAACGCCTCACAGCGCTTACACACCCAACCTATCAACGTCGTAGTCTTCGACGGCCCTTCAGGGAACTCAAGGTTCCAGTGAGATCTCATCTTGAGGCTAGTTTCCCGCTTAGATGCTTTCAGCGGTTATCTATTCCGAACATAGCTACCCGGCAATGCCACTGGCGTGACAACCGGAACACCAGAGGTTCGTCCACTCCGGTCCTCTCGTACTAGGAGCAGCCCCTCTCAAATCTCAAACGTCCACGGCAGATAGGGACCGAACTGTCTCACGACGTTCTAAACCCAGCTCGCGTACCACTTTAAATGGCGAACAGCCATACCCTTGGGACCGGCTTCAGCCCCAGGATGTGATGAGCCGACATCGAGGTGCCAAACACCGCCGTCGATATGAACTCTTGGGCGGTATCAGCCTGTTATCCCCGGAGTACCTTTTATCCGTTGAGCGATGGCCCTTCCATACAGAACCACCGGATCACTAAGACCTACTTTCGTACCTGCTCGACGTGTCTGTCTCGCAGTCAAGCGCGCTTTTGCCTTTATACTCTACGACCGATTTCCGACCGGTCTGAGCGCACCTTCGTACTCCTCCGTTACTCTTTAGGAGGAGACCGCCCCAGTCAAACTACCCACCATACACTGTCCTCGATCCGGATAACGGACCTGAGTTAGAACCTCAAAGTTGCCAGGGTGGTATTTCAAGGTTGGCTCCACGCGAACTGGCGTCCACGCTTCAAAGCCTCCCACCTATCCTACACAAGCAAATTCAAAGTCCAGTGCAAAGCTATAGTAAAGGTTCACGGGGTCTTTCCGTCTAGCCGCGGATACACTGCATCTTCACAGCGATTTCAATTTCACTGAGTCTCGGGTGGAGACAGCGCCGCCATCGTTACGCCATTCGTGCAGGTCGGAACTTACCCGACAAGGAATTTCGCTACCTTAGGACCGTTATAGTTACGGCCGCCGTTTACCGGGGCTTCGATCAAGAGCTTCGCGTTAGCTAACCCCATCAATTAACCTTCCGGCACCGGGCAGGCGTCACACCCTATACGTCCACTTTCGTGTTTGCAGAGTGCTGTGTTTTTAATAAACAGTCGCAGCGGCCTGGTATCTTCGACCGGCATGAGCTTACGGAGCAAGTCCTTCACCCTCACCGGCGCACCTTCTCCCGAAGTTACGGTGCCATTTTGCCTAGTTCCTTCACCCGAGTTCTCTCAAGCGCCTTGGTATTCTCTACCCAACCACCTGTGTCGGTTTGGGGTACGGTTCCTGGTTACCTGAAGCTTAGAAGCTTTTCTTGGAAGCATGGCATCAACCACTTCGTCACCCAGAGGGTAACTCGTCATCAGCTCTCGGCCTTAGAATCCCGGATTTACCTAAGATTCCAGCCTACCACCTTAAACTTGGACAACCAACGCCAAGCTGGCCTAGCCTTCTCCGTCCCTCCATCGCAATAACCAGAAGTACAGGAATATTAACCTGTTTTCCATCGACTACGCTTTTCAGCCTCGCCTTAGGGACCGACTAACCCTGCGTCGATTAACGTTGCGCAGGAAACCTTGGTCTTTCGGCGTGGGTGTTTTTCACACCCATTGTCGTTACTCATGTCAGCATTCGCACTTCTGATACCTCCAGCAAGCTTCTCAACTCACCTTCACAGGCTTACAGAACGCTCCTCTACCGCATCACCCGAGGGTGATACCCGTAGCTTCGGTGTATGGTTTGAGCCCCGTTACATCTTCCGCGCAGGCCGACTCGACTAGTGAGCTATTACGCTTTCTTTAAAGGGTGGCTGCTTCTAAGCCAACCTCCTAGCTGTCTAAGCCTTCCCACATCGTTTCCCACTTAACCATAACTTTGGGACCTTAGCTGACGGTCTGGGTTGTTTCCCTTTTCACGACGGACGTTAGCACCCGCCGTGTGTCTCCCATGCTCGGCACTTGTAGGTATTCGGAGTTTGCATCGGTTTGGTAAGTCGGGATGACCCCCTAGCCGAAACAGTGCTCTACCCCCTACAGTGATACATGAGGCGCTACCTAAATAGCTTTCGAGGAGAACCAGCTATCTCCGAGCTTGATTAGCCTTTCACTCCGATCCACAGGTCATCCGCTAACTTTTCAACGGTAGTCGGTTCGGTCCTCCAGTTAGTGTTACCCAACCTTCAACCTGCCCATGGATAGATCGCCCGGTTTCGGGTCTATTCCCAGCGACTAGACGCCCTATTAAGACTCGCTTTCGCTACGCCTCCCCTATTCGGTTAAGCTCGCCACTGAAAATAAGTCGCTGACCCATTATACAAAAGGTACGCAGTCACCCAACAAAGTGGGCTCCCACTGCTTGTACGCATACGGTTTCAGGATCTATTTCACTCCCCTCTCCGGGGTTCTTTTCGCCTTTCCCTCACGGTACTAGTTCACTATCGGTCAGTCAGTAGTATTTAGCCTTGGAGGATGGTCCCCCCATATTCAGACAAAGTTTCTCGTGCTCCGTCCTACTCGATTTCATGACTAAGAGATTTTCGCGTACAGGGCTATCACCCACTATGGCCGCACTTTCCAGAGCGTTCCGCTAATCTCAAAGCCACTTAAGGGCTAGTCCCCGTTCGCTCGCCACTACTAAGGGAATCTCGGTTGATTTCTTTTCCTCAGGGTACTTAGATGTTTCAGTTCCCCTGGTTCGCCTCTTACGCCTATGTATTCAGCGTAAGATAACCATCTTATGATGGCTGGGTTCCCCCATTCAGACATCTCCGGATCAAAGTCTGTTTGCCGACTCCCCGAAGCTTTTCGCAGGCTACCACGTCTTTCATCGCCTCTGACTGCCAAGGCATCCACCGTATGCGCTTCTTCACTTGACCATATAACCCCAAGCAATCTGGTTATACTGTGAAGACAACATTCGCCGAAAATTCGATCATACTCAATTAAGAG
>NZ_MNPU01000101.1 GCF_001983165.1 Pseudomonas gessardii
TCGCTTGAGGGCCGAGAAACGGGAATAAGCGACTGATTTGATCTTTTTTTCGATCAAGCGCCATTTTTTAAATAGCCACGAGCTGCGGTCAGCCAAAAAGACGCGGCTATTTCAGACCATCCCTAGTAGGAATAGATGACATATTTAAAAAATACAATGACAAAAACAACAAAACTCCATTATTACAATACAAACTAATTGAACGATACACACTCCCTCTACTTTACTATTCAGCCCAATGGCAGAAACTCGAAAAAAATTTAAAAATCGAGTTTGAGGAGTGGTCTAGAAAAGGCTTGGCGAATTACACAATTGACAGACAAGGGAAAATATACTGGTCGTACGAAATAATTGAAATTTCTCATAGATCATCTGAAAAATGAACACCCCCTCATCGCTCTATTTAGCCACATACATATGGGCACTCTTTTGTGCTAGCGCTGCAAATATACTCTTAGGACTTTCATCACTCTATTGGCGGGAGCTAAGCGTTTTCTCGCCCTTGACACTTGTTGCTTGTCGAATATTGCTTTCCCTAATCACGCTAGCACTTATTATTTCCTGGACAAGAAAAATTCAAGAATTTAAAAAACTAAAAATAAAAACTCTAAGCCTACACTTCGGCGCCTCCATACTCCTGAGTATAAACTGGGGGACGTTTATATGGGCTTCAGTAAATGGACATATTTTAGAAAGCGGTTTCGGATACTTATTAGCCCCATTCCTATCAATAGGCATAGGTGTACTTATTTACAATGAAACACTTAGATCTACTCAAATCCTTTCAATTATCACAATATCTGCCTCAGCCACACTGCTAATTTTATACGACAGCGAACTCAATCACTGGGTATATTCAGCAATAGCTATATCTTGGGGCTTATACACATGTACAAAAAAAGCCACCTCATTAAGCTCTATAAGTGGGCTTCTAATAGAAACTCTATTTTTGAGTATCGGAATTTTATTGGCATGGATTATACTTGACTGGTCATTGGTGTGGCCCGAAAATACCACATATCGTTTTCGATGGTTGATTCTCTTCGCCGGATGTGTCTCAGTCATACCTTTAGCGATGTTCGCTTACGCAGCAAAAAGACTCCTCCTTGCAACGACTGGCTTTCTTCAGTTTATGCTCCCTATCACACAATTTTTTGTTGCCATATTTTTTTACAGACAATCTATTTCAATAGGATCCTTGTCTTTATTTTTAGTAACATTTGGAATATTAGTTTCTCTATTTCTTTACGAATGCGCCGACACTCGATCTCAACAAAGGAGCTCGATCAAATGAAAAATTATTATGATGTAATAGTCGTTGGCCTTGGAATTTTTGGGGCGTCTGCGCTGTGGCGATTGGCATCGAAAGGTAAACGTGTGTTGGGAGTCGATGCTGGTGGACCCACTCACTGCTTCGGATCGTCTCATGGCAGCTCAAGAATTTTTCGCCGCGCTTATTGGGAGGGAGAAAAATACCTTCCTCTTCTCAACCATGCAGATACGCTATGGAATGAGTTGGAGGCCGTAGCTCAAAGAAAACTCTTATTTAGAACCGGCGGTATTTTTATTGGACACAGCGACAGTCGCGTGGTGAAAGGAAGTACGAGAACAGCCAAACTTTCTCAAATAAAACACAGCCTATTGACCGCAGATAAAGTCTGCCGGCATGTTCCAGCATTTAATATACCCCATAACTTTGAAGCTCTATACGAACCAGGTGCCTACGCAATTTCCGCCTGTGACGCCAGATTGACAATGTTAAATGAGGCAGTGCATCAAGGCGTCGTAACACTATTCGGCGAAAGTGTTGTGTCTGTAAAAAACAATGGTGCGGGTGCAACATTGAAAACCAAGAATGGTAATTCTTATACTGCAAAATCAGTAATTGTTACGACCGGCCCTTGGATTGCTGAACAGCTGCTACCCGAGCTAAAGGATTACCTAGAAACCAGAAAGCTGCCTGTTTACTGGTTCACTCCAAAAACAGGATCGGAAAATATTTTTTCTCCTGAAAATTTTCCAGTCTTTCTCTATGAGTCCTCACATGGTCATCTACTGTACGGAGTGCCCTCAATTGTCAGCAATGAACCTGGTGTAAAGATAGGATTTCATAATCGGCAACAGATCCCGACACATCCCTCGTGGATGGAAGTCCAGATCTCGCAGCAATCGATAGAAGAAATATCTACCATTGTCAGCCCCCTATTGCCTGATCTTGAACGTTTACCAGCACGAGCAAAAAACTGCTTCTATACCATGAGCAAGGATGAATCTTTTTTGATCGGCGCCTCCACTAAACTGAACTCGGTGTATTTTGCATCCGCATGTTCAGGACATGGATTCAAGTTTGCAACTGCTATAGGTGATGCTCTTGCACACTTGGTCAACGGACAGGATCCAAGCGTATCAATTTCAGAATTCTCCCCAACACGTTTTTGGAACTAAAAAATACTGCAACTGTTGAAAAACATTAAGCCGTCAAGGAGCGACGTTCTCGCCCCCTGACTGACTCCACTTCGTGTATCAAAGCAGCTTGGTAATTTCGTCTTTGATCAACAAGCGTTTTTCCTTCAGTTTCTTCAAATCATCATCGTTGCCGGCGGCCCTTTCGGCGCTTAACACCAATTCATCGACAGTCTTGTATTTGTCAAATAACGCATTCAGATGAGGCTTCTCTGCTCGGCGTTTTTCGACATCTTCCTTACTCAACCCCAAATCCTGATAAAGATCATGTTTCACTGGCATGAAGTACCTCCGCAAGTTAATCAATGTAAGCGCTCCATAAACCCCACCTTCAAATGACCCAAGTACGACCTGATGCTGTGCTCCCGATTTTCTTTCTGGAGCCAGCCCATGATGCGCCCCGATCCCAAGGTTAAAGCCGTTTATCTTTATC
>NZ_MNPU01000102.1 GCF_001983165.1 Pseudomonas gessardii
CAATGATGTCCATTGATATCACCCCAGATTCTCCAGCCAAAAGACCGGATGGTTGCACACACCGGGGTGGAAACTATTGGACGCTGTTTACCCCGGGAATCTGGAAACTTTTGCACGCTGTTTAACACTCTATCTTTCAGAAATGGCGCTAGTGCATCCCTGGATAGTTTTTCCGCAGCATGACTTTCAGGCCCCCGGAACAGGCGATTTCCTTTCGACATTTTCACACCCCCGCTGTTGATCTATGACGAAGCCGTTCAACCATTCCCAACCAGGAGCACAGAATGCACCCGCACTCCTTTAAAACTGCTCATACCAATGTGAAAGGTGAAGTTTGGGATTCTATGCAGTGCTGACAGGATTCAGACACATCAAGGGAGCAGCTACAGAATGACAGCCAGCAGACTTTGTCCGCAGAACCAAACAGATTTGTTCTGTTGCGACCTAATCCAGTTGATTCGTAACGGTAGGATCATCCGTCTGATCCGATTTATTGTGGAGCCCTTCGACGACGGTAACTCCTGGGGAATTCAGACCGTCGCAATTGCACGGCCGGATTCTGACGATGGTGACCGGTTCCCGATCGTAATCGTCAACCTTCACGAAGATGACGAGGCTGCAATGTCGTTTGCGCTGCTAATTTTCGAAGAACTCAAATTAGCTGGACGAGCGTCCAGCGCAGACGTCAGCCATTGGCGTCGAAGTCTCTTCACTGTTGTCCCTTGTAACTGAGCACTACCCTCCTCCAGCTACCTGAGTAGAGAACGCGCTTACTGCCGGCTCAAGCAGCAAGTGGTCGTCAAATGACCACGGCTTGTTAGCTAGGCAGTTCAGCGCCATCGGGAGACACCTCGAACAGAAGCCCTGCTTCCTGGGCTTCAGCTATTTCTCCGAGCGACCTACTGAGCAGCCATTCACTTTCCTCTTCGTGGTCAAAATCGGGAAGCGGTGGAAGATCTTCAGGTTCTAGTTCTAGATTAAGCGCAAGCTGTGCCAGGTCGGAGAAGGTGAATTTGATGGCTATTACTTTTCGGCCTTCTCTTTTCAACTCATAGCTAACATCCAGATTACTTTTCGCCTTGAGCTCAGCAACGGCCGGGTCGATTACCCGTTGGCGAAGGTTATTGAATCGTTGGTAGGCCTCCGATAAACCGAGCGCAACCCGTAAAGACTCGACCTCTATGTATGCCCAACCGGTTTTGCGGAACTGCATGAGCATTTCGAATAGGCGGAATGAGTGGATCGAGTCTAAGCATGCAACACGCCGCAGGTCATAACTGGTCACTTTGCTGTAAAGCATCGATAGGTATGGCATGACGTGGATCGTAAATGACAGCTCTACCCTGCCCTCTCCATCCAGGTACTTAGCGCGGTCAACCCATCGCTTCCGCTCCATGCCAGATCCATCGAAGGTTTTTATATCTCGCTCGTACAACTCATCCGCAGCCACTTTCATCTGCTCGTACGCGTGTCGGAGCTGTACTCCATAGATATCCGAATAGTCTGCAGCAGACACCGACACCTTTTTAGGCATGGGCCTTCTGGGATCAAGCTTGCTAATGGCCGCCAAGATCAAACGCTGTTCGTTGAGTGTTAGCCGATACGAGGCCGTAATCAACGTGTTGGATTTAGTAACCCTGAGTTGCTTTGGTTCTGACTTGTTCGGCTTGGATAAATTGGACATGACTGGCCCTACGCTAGGTTGCCAAACCCTACATCGAGAATGCGTTGTAGTCGATACCCGCGGCGCGATCTCCAACGCAAAGCTAACAAATACGGGCGTTTCAGCGATGTCGAATCTAGACTTTTACACAATACGTAGAATCCGTAGTCGATAGAGAGTAGCCGTAATCTGTAGTCAATCGAGTGATTCAGAGAACAAACATTAGCCGCAATTTGTAGTCGATGATCGAATATTGACCATTGTGATAGCCGTAATTTGTAGTCAATAGCCGATACAGATGCCCGACCCGGTGGCTTTCAAGCCGTCATTGGGCAGCCGTAATTTGTAGTCGACACATACTGGCCGCTCACAGACGTAGCCGTAATTTGTAGTCGATTGGGTCCTACTGCTGTCGTATTGGCTTTGTTTCGACCGACCGATGCGTGGAAAGCGAAATTTGCTCCTACTGATTCAGTACAGGTCCTATTATAAATAAATCCTATATAAATCAGTGAATTAGCGAGTTTTTTGAGTAAATCTCGACTGGCTGTTCAATTTCAGTGCGAGAATTGTCCTGAAATCAAAACCTAAAAACTGGGTGCCGTGGTAAGACCCACCCATTCAGCCGCAATTTGTAGTCGATAGACCAAGACAGAATTAGGAGTTTTGGGCTGTGGATAACGGCCGCAATCCGTAGTCGTTGCAGCCGGAATCTGTAGTCGTATTAGCCGTAATCCTTAGTCGCAAAGCCTGAATCTGTAGTCGCTTTACCGCAATTAGTAGTCGATGATGCTCTGGAAGCCCCGTAATACAAGGCCTGCAGCGTTCTAAAAACAAGAGAACAACAAGATAAAAACAATTAAAAGGCTTTTAAAAGTGAAAAGCTGATTTGCTGAACGTGAGAAATGACGCTCGAGACTGCGTTAATCAAAAAATCGAGACTCCCGCTTTTCAGACGCTAATGCGGTTCGAAAGCAGCACATTCTTCAGGTACGGGAAGCGAAAATGTCCCAATCGAACATGACCTGGAGGATCCCAATGAATACTGCTGCTTTCGCTGGTGTAGCGTATGCGTCCGGGCATCCCGCCTTGCGCAACTAAACCGGTTGCCATCTATGCGGCAGCAGCTCCGCAATCTCACTCGCCCGCTGCGTCGGCAGGCGCGTGAGGACGTCCTTCAAATAAGCATACGG
>NZ_MNPU01000103.1 GCF_001983165.1 Pseudomonas gessardii
ATGGTGAGTGAGTCGGTATCGATCTACAACGGCGAGCGTCCGCACCTGTCTTTGAAATACAAAACGCCCGATGCGGTGCATCGGGCGTTAGGGTGAAACAGGTGTAAACCTATTTCAGGACTAGACACTGGGATTTCATGCAGAATGCTCACAAAAATCGAGGTTGTTCACACTGGGCAATGTGAACGCCTACAGGGCCTGTTCTGGGCTGTGATTCTTCTGCATATTGTAGGAGGGGAATGGGGTTTTGTATTGTCAAGAGGTCTTGGTGAGAATGTAATGTGATGGTGGCTAGCCGCAGCAGTACTTGTGAGTAGTGGCGTGTGGCTGGTGGTGTGTCTACTATCTATATCTAATTGATTTATAAAGTTTTTATTAGAAAATTTTTGAAGTGTGACAGCGTTTAGGTGCACCTGAGTGGTGCACTGTTTGCTGGACTCTACCTTCTGATCGCTTCCCGCCTAAGCTCCAACGTCTTTTGTTTACGCAACGTATTTGACTTGCCAAATTTAATGTGGCAATAAGCTACTATATGGCTCGTGGCATCGTTGGAGAGTTCCGCTGCCAAGATGGCTGCAATTGCATTGTTGCTGTTTATTTCTATGTTGCTTGAAATTAAGCACGTAGTGATGAACTGGTGATCAGCTTTGCTTGCCTAATCCCCGTTATGCAAAGGAATGTATGTCTAAGATATCTATCCCTCACGTTGCTTATCATCCGCTCGAGCCGCAACCTGAATCTGTAGCTCCGATGGATCTCACTGATTCGCTAAGGCTTCCCCCTGAACTTTACGTAGATGATGAGCATCATGGCCGAGTCTACTGCCCGGACTGCGGCGTCATGTGCAGTAGGCGACCTCGTAAGACCCCAAAGAGAAAAGATGGGGTCGCTGCCTTCTACTTCCACCTGCCAGGCTTCGATATGGTCGAATGCCCGCATCGGAAGAAAGGAGGAGCTGGAGGGGGCGAGGACGGAGATGCTAAGCAGAGAAGGGCCATCAACCTTGTTACATTCGCTGGTTGGAAGAGCTTGGCGGACAGTGACAAGCCGGAAGAGGACGATGATGATTATCTCAAACCAACAAGGAAAGAGGCTCAGAACGGTTCCTCAGTAAATGGTAGAGGAGGGTTCGAGAATTTCTTCGATGCAGACGGAAATCTTCTAAATCCGGGGCGCTTCAAGACCGTTAAACGATTGGTGCAACTGGCTCAAGTAAATCTGAATATTTCTGTTCAATTTGGTCAGGAGGATGCGGTTCGTTTACATGATCTCATTGTTTCTATTGAAAAAGCTCAGCGGAATATAAAGTCTTACTTGGGGAAGAGCTTCCTGTTTTTCGGTAAGCCTACATCTATTGTGAAGGGCTCATACGGGAGAGTTTTTTTCAACTTCAAATCTCCGGAACATGAGCTTAGTGGTCACTGCGAGTTGGATATTTTTGAGTCCCGTGGATGGCAGACCTTTGAAAGAGATCGTTATTACCTATTTTACGGTCTGGTTGAGGGTAATGAGGAGCATTCTATAGTGAGAGTGCTTGAGGCTGGTCAAATAGACCGAGTTCCTTTGACTGCCCGGCATCTATTCGATGGACTTCGGTAAGACTTTCAAGAAAATCTACTAGCTTGAAGTTTACTGACTACTAAGTCTAGGATGGCCAAACTGTCGCTGAAGGGATGTGCTTAGGGCTCGTTAAGTGGGTGCTGAAAAAATTGTAGAGTTTGAATGGCCACTTCCGGGCGAGTTTAAATCTGCTTTCCTGAAAGGCCTGTAACGGTAGGCGAGTCTATAAAAATAGTAGTCTATTACTTGCAGGCTACCGAACTCAAAGACGCAGATGGCACCATCTTTAGCGATGTTTGCCATCCAAGGCGCGACCAACCGAATAAGCTATCAAGCTTCAACCATGAGCCATGGTAATTGCGTTATCGACGCTCAACAAGTTTCCATACAATCATCATCTGTAGACTACAGAAATCCATCGCCGTTTTTGATAGAAGTTTGATGAGTGCATTCGCTTTATCAGCATCATGATTGAATGACTCAATGACGTTGTACTCTTCATCTACAAGAAGAAAAGCTTTCACCGACTTTGACCCGCTGTGCATATCCTCAACCATTGTGCTCCAATTCTTTGGCTGCACAGTGGATTTACTTTGATCCTTTGGCTTGTCTTTCGTGACCGGATATCTGAAGAAAGTGCTTGAAGAATCTGTGCCGTCAATTTTTCGTACGCGCTTGTCAAGATCAGCGGATAATGCCCAATCGGTGTCTTTGAGCTTAGAGAGAAAGTCCAAGTTTGTTTTTATGAGAAACTTTAGGTGAAGGTAAAGCGGCATCAAGGCATGAATGTTTGTGAGCAGCTCGCATTTATGCTTCACAACAATCGCAGCTTCACCACTGGGAGTATCGGCGTAAGGAATGTCAAACTTTTTATGAAGTATGATAATGCACGACTTTAGGTAAAGCTCAATTGAGTGACGGTAAAGGTAACTTGTTGGAAGATGCGGATGTAAACCACCGGCTTCTGGCGTTTTTTCTAGGGCATCAGCCGAGGCTTTGAAAGAGTTGGCGACGGCACCAAACCCTGAATCGAATTGACGATACAGCGGAAGTAACATATCCATATCAATGGTCGCTCTTAGTCGTTATTAAAGTGATGAGCCCGCCATAGCGAATATTTTTTAAACGTTCCGCACGCCTGACAATCAACCTTGCTTCTAGGGATGCCTGAATTCATAGAATAAGCGCAACGCTTGAAACGAGAGGCAGAGAGCCAGCCACCGGTAGAATCCAGGCTCTCACACCGAAGGATTCAAGCGCAGATGACTACGCATTACCGGCAGCTGACTCAG
>NZ_MNPU01000104.1 GCF_001983165.1 Pseudomonas gessardii
AATAGGAACGGCGTTGTGGCTGCATGAAAGACCCTCTTAAAAGGCTAGAAGTGGTGTCCACTTAAATAGGTGGACACCATCGCCTTTGGCGGTGGGGTCAGAAAGGTGTGTTTGCTGGCCGGTTACGCTGATGAAGGATTTCGAGCCAGTCGTCTCGCACGCGCAAATCGACAAGAAGATTCGCAAAGTGATAAGGGACGGAGTAGCTGTGCTCCTCAAATGCAACGTGGTAATCGCTACCTACCCGAACCTGATACACCCACTGACTGTAGCTGTAGCGCTTTTCTGGGAGAGGCTTGAGGGCTGGATAATCAAGCTCAAGGAAGCGGCTAGTTCTGCTCTTTGGGTACGTCCGTGTGATTCGACTGTTTAGCTCATCGACCCAGTAGCTGATTTTCTCGTTGAGCTCTTCTAGGGAAAAGAAAGTGCTCGCTCTCAGCCTTGCGAGAACGAACCTCTGTACCAGTTGAACGGCAATTTCACCTAGCGACTTGTCTTTCGGTTTACGCGGTCTGGCGGGGTAAATTTGAAATCCGTAGTGCTCAGAAAACTCGGCGTAGGCACGATTTAAGGTCACCACATCTCTCGTGTTTTTAGTCACTGCTGACTTCAAATTATCAGGAACAACGAACCGGGGAACCCCGTCGAAGAACTCCAGGGCCAGAACGTTGCATTTGAGCCAGTCTGGGGTCGTTTGACTGTTCACCGCGGTGGCAAAAATGTAGCCCGAGGCGCCTAGTGTTGCCACGAATACTTGGGCTTGGCTGATCGCTCCCGTGTCCGGGTTTGTCACAGGCATTGTCCTGCCACAAAAGTCCACGAAGCACTTGTCTCCGGGGAGGTGAATCTGTCGCATGCTCAGTTTTTGCATATTGACCCACTCTCGATAGAGCCGCGTGAACTGAGCATATGACACGCCTTCTGGCTCGCTCGTACGAAACTCTTGCCATAGAAGCTCCAAGGTGATGTCAGGAAGTTTTAGCTGTTCGTGGACGGCGGGCCATGACGGGTATGCTTTCCTTTGAGGTGAGGTTCTCGGCTGAGTCCGCAGACGCTCCGCGAGCGCTTTGTCATCAAGGTGCTTCAGCTCTTCCCAGCTTTGCCCGCACTGGGCCAACTGATCGCGAATAGTGCGAACAGTGTTGTGGGACACTTTGGCTAATAAACCAATCGCCCTATTCGACAGCCTGGGGTCGCTCGCGAGTCGTAGCACCTCGCGCTGTGTAACTATTGGCAGCCTCATGTGTTCTCCTCGCGACAGGCGTGTGAATGCCTCACAAGTCGCGCCGTGTGAAAATTGCAGACAAACGGAAGGTGGTCGGCTTGACGCCGAACGCGAGGGAACACAGAATGAAGGCGTATAGGGCTCAAAACCTAACACCATCAAAAAAGCCTAGGGCTCCACCCCTGGGCTTTTTTGTGCTCCAAATCCACCGGCTAACTCCTAGCCTGGCCTCATTGCGGTACTCCTCATATGCCTAGTTCATATGGCCTGCTGCCGTGCGCAGCGCTGCGTGGCAATCCAGCATGCGACTTCTTTGGACAGGGCAAAGAAGCCCCGACGATTGGGCACCTCAAACAGGGGCACTTCGATAGTCCCCCGCTGTTTGGCTTTTCGAAACGCGTCATAGGACGCGTATCCCAACTCTCTCCACAGCGCGCTGCCACCCACCATCAGGCCATATCGATCTTTGAGATCAAGCTCTAATTCGGATGCCAGATTGTGGATTTCAAGGGGCTCGCGCATCGCACTTAATGTCCGGTTTGGTCACAGTTAATAGTAATAAACCGCCCCCTTGCGCTCCAGCCGTAAGACTTCTACATTTTTTACGGTACAAAGATCAATCAGGGATTTTTAAGTGTCTGATTTTAAGAGAATTGCAAACATTTATTCGGAGTTCGCAGAGAGCTTGCGCGAACTAATTCCGGAAAATTACAGCCCCCGGAGCAGCACTGTGGAAATGCTCGCAGTGGGCTATTGGTTCGAAGGCCTAAGGCAGCGGACAGGCCTCAAGACTGCCTATGCCCTTGAGCTGTACTTCGAAAAAGAGTCGTTTCGAAGAAACACGAATGGCACGATCCGGCATTACCGAAGCAAGTGGTCTAGATACGAACAGAAAATGATCTCGCCCAAGGCCAAGACCTTGAGCAGGGTGGAACTGCTAGCACCTGGATCCTCCCGCGACCTGAACCATCCTATATGGACGTTGATGAAGCTGATCTCTCGGCAACAGAAGATCAACTTCGACAGTTACTTCCGTACGCTAAACACCGAAGTCCAGCTGGTGCTTTACCGCAACACCAGCAACATGATTTGGGACAGTGTTCAGCGCGAACCAACCACTCAAGTTCTACTCGAAAAACTCGAACGCAGGGCAAGCCTGGATACCCTCGCAGCGCTGATCGCGATAGTGGTCGAAGCAGATCAACTGGGTCGAAAATCTCTTGCTATAAAAGCAGCAAACTCCCTACACAAAGTACTTCTTATGCTGGCGATGGAGCTTCAGGCGCGCGGTGTTGCCATTGGCCTAATCGATTGGCTGGTGCTCAACGTCTTACCTCTTGGCGTGCCTGCGCACTTGCAGATCTGGATGAGCAGCGCCGACTACATCCACGCGTCAGCACATTTAAACACTATGGTGTTAAACAGCGTGCAAAAGTTTCCAGATTCCCGGGGTAAACAGCGTCCAATAGTTTCCACCCCGGTGTGTGCAACCATCCGGTCTTTTGGCTGGAGAATCTGGGGTGATATCAATGGACATCATT
>NZ_MNPU01000105.1 GCF_001983165.1 Pseudomonas gessardii
TAGAAAAGGTAAGATTGTTCACGTCGGGGGCTTAGTTTTTGTTGGTGTGAGAGCTTACATTTTCTAAGATCCTCGACTCCTTTTCCAGCCGGTCAGATTTTTTCTACACCCTTAAATGCGAAGAGCCTGATAACACCCTGGAATTCGGTGCCTATGTACAAGGTGCTGCTACTGACCCAATCATCCCCGGTGATTTCAGCGCGATCACCAACTTCACCTTGGCTTATCAGTAAGTTTTTCCCCCGCCACTTAGTGTGGCGGGGGAACTGGCGGGGGATAGAGGTGAACACATTCATAAGTCTCGCTGTTGCCTCCTTATTGACGATATTCATCAGCCCTTGTGCTTTTGCGCAGGCCGCTGGGCAAGGCGAAGGGATCGTCACACTGGGGGGAGAAGTTGTTGATTCAGCCTGCGGGCTGGAACTGGTCTCTGTTGATCAAACCATCGAGATGCCTCCCGAGCCAATAGGCCGGATTGTGCGAAACGCAAGGGGAGAGCCACACCCCTTCCAACTGCGTCTGGTCAATTGCTCATTGACTCGCCCAGACCCGTTACGTCCTGGAGAAACCCTGCCTGACTGGCAGCATCTGCAAGTGACGTTTGACGGCCCGACTGACAGGGACGGGCGCTCCTTTGCGGTCTTTGGCGGCTCGCAGGGCGTTGCGCTGCACATTGTGGACTCTGCTGGCCAGGAGAGTGTTCCGGGTGAGCGGATGGCGCCGGCGCCATTGGCTGAGGGCGACATGACGCTGCACTACACCTTCCGCTTGGTGGGTAACGGATTGCCGATGGGCGTTGGCGCCCACAGTGCCGCTGTGCGGTTCAAGTTGGAATACTTCTGAATATTGATGGGCTGCTTTCATGTTGAATACGTTGAAGGTCAAAAATACGCTGCGCCCAAGCCTTTTTGGTGGGTTGATGTCATTGGCAGGAACTGTAATGGGGGCCGGGGATATCGAGTTTAATACCGATGTTCTTGATCTGAGTGATCGCACTAATATTGACTTGTCTCGGTTTTCGCGCAGTGGCTTTATTCTGCCGGGCACCTACTTGATGACCGTGCAGATCAATACCCAGCCTATTCCAGAGCAATCGGTGGTGTTCTATCCCCCCGATAATGATCCCAAAGGCAGTCAGGCATGTTTATCGCCCGATCTTGTCGACCAGCTGGGCCTGAAGGCGTCTGAGGCCGACAAACTCGTATGGTGGAAGAGCGGGCAGTGCCTGGATGTTAAAAGTTTGCCTGGCATGGAGGTCACGGGTGATCTGGCCACTTCCACGCTGAACATCAATCTGCCTCAGGCCTATCTTGAGTACAGCGCCATCAATTGGGATCCGCCCTCCCGTTGGGATGAAGGGGTGCCGGGATTGCTGGTTGATTACAACATGACAGCGCAATCGAACTATCAAAAGAATGACGGGACCCGTAATAACCTCAGTGGTAACGGAACACTCGGAGCCAATGCCGGTGCCTGGCGCCTGAGGGCCGATTGGCAGGGGCGTGTCGAGAATGGTCGCGAGGGGGCGTCCGATTATCACCGGCTGGAATGGAGTCGTTATTATGCTTATCGAGCGATTCCTGCGCTGAAGGCACGCCTGGTAGTGGGCGAGGACTACCTGTATTCGGACCTGTTTGACAGCTTCCGTTTTACCGGGGCGGCACTCAAGTCGGATGAAAGCCAGTTGCCACCCAACTTGCGTGGTTACGCCCCGGAAGTGGTTGGGGTGGCCAAGACCAATGCAAGAGTTGTTATCAGCCAGCAGGGCCGTGTGCTGTATGAAACCCTGGTGGCGGCAGGCCCCTTTCGCATTCAAGACCTTCAGGATGCGGTGACGGGCTCGCTGGACGTGCGGGTGGAGGAGCAGGATGGCTCGGTACACAGTTTCCAGATAGATACGGCAGGTGTTCCCTACCTGACGCGCCCTGGACACGTTCGTTACAAGTTGGCTACCGGGCGCCCGTCCAATCTTCAATATGGCGCCGATGGCGATGTTTTCGGCACCGGAGAGTTTTCCTGGGGGATCAGCAATGGTTGGTCCCTGTTTGGCGGTGGCATAACAGACAACAATTATCGTGCGCTCTCTATTGGCGCCGGGCGGGACTTGCTGATGTTCGGGGCCATCTCGCTGGATGTTACCCAATCACGTGCAAACGTGTGGAACGAGACACTCTCGGGTAAGTCGTACCGCCTTCAATACTCCAAGAACTTTGAACAGTACGACAGCCAGGTAACCTTTGCCGGTTACCGGTTTTCCGAGGAGAACTTTCTGAGTATGGGGGAGTACCTGGATGCTCGTCATTACGGGTTGAATGGCGAACTCGGCGGGCGTGGGGAGGGTGATGATTGGAGACCTATTGGTGCGAGCAAGGCCCTTTATACGGCGACGGTAAGTAAGCAGTTTCGTGATTTTGGGACCACCGTCTATGCCAGTTACAACAAGCAAACCTACTGGGATCGACCGGACACTCAGCGCTGGAATTTATCCGGCTCTTCGCATTTAAGGGTGTAGAAAAAATCTGACCGGCTGGAAAAGGAGTCGAGGATCTTAGAAAATGTAAGCTCTCACACCAACAAAAACTAAGCCCCCGACGTGAACAATCTTACCTTTTC
>NZ_MNPU01000106.1 GCF_001983165.1 Pseudomonas gessardii
TGCGGATTCCACGCCATCCGGACACTCAGCCCACCAACATCCGGACACTCGTTCCACGCTCATCCGGACAGGCAGTCGGAGCGCAGCGACGCAGGTTTGCATTGTTAGTCTGAAGCCCCTACCGCCGTCAATTTCGTTGCGCGCCTGCGCATCGATTCGCCCTTCAGTTCGATCCGATAAGCGTTGTGCACCAGACGGTCGAGGATCGCGTCGCCCAAGGTCGGATCGCCGATCAGCGCATGCCATTTGTCCACCGGCATCTGGCTGGTGACCAGTGTCGAGCGGTTGCCGTAGCGGTCGTCCAGCAGTTCGAGCATGTCGCGTCGTTGCGCGGCGGTAAACGGTGCCAGACCCCAGTCGTCCAAGATCAGCAGGTCAGTCTTGGCGTAGCCGGCCATCAGTTTGGCGAAGCGGCCGTCGCCGTGGGCCAGGCCTAGTTCCTCCATCAAGCGCGGCAGGCGCAGATAACGGACGCTGTAGCCGTCGCGGCAGGCCTTGTGGGCCAGCGCGCAGGCGAGCCAGGTTTTGCCTACGCCAGTTGGCCCGCCGATGATCAGGTTCAGGCCATCACGCAGCCACTGGCCACTGCCCAGTTGCAGGATCATGGCCTTGTCCAGGCCACGTGGGCTGCGGTAGTCGATGTCTTCCAGGCAGGCGTTGTGGCGCAACCGCGCGGCTTTGAGGCGGGTGGTCAGGCGGGCGTCTTCGCGCTCGGTCAGCTCGCGATCGACCATCAGACCGAAGCGTTCGTCGAAGCTTAGATCGTTGATGTCGGGCGTTGCGTGTTGCTCGCTCAGCGCCTTGATCATGCCGTGCAGGCGCAGGGTTTGTAGCTTGTCGAGCGTTGGATTCGGTAGCATTTCGAAGCTCCTTTTTCAGGTCAGTGGTAGTATCCCGGGCCACGCAGGTTGATGTGCTCGTCGGGCAGCAGCGGCAGGTTTTGCTGGGCCAGCGGCAGGCGCTCCAGCCCTTGGCGCAGGATCGATTCGAGGCTTTTGTAACTGCATGCGCCCAGTGCCAGCGCACGCTGGCACGCGGCTTCCAGCCGCGCCTCACCGTGCTGTTTGCTCAGGCGCAGGATGCCCAGGCAGGCGCGGAAGCCGTGCTGTGGGTGGATTCGGCGTTCGAGGATGTAGGCGATGACGCCAGCGGTGTTAGGCCCGGTCTGCTCTGCCCACCGGATCAACCGTTGTGGAGTCCATTCGGCGTGCTCACGGTGGCTCTTGGGCATGTGCTCGGTTTGGGTGGTGTGGCGGCCTTTGTGCAGCGAGCGCAAGTGGCTGGCCACGCGCTGATTGGCGTGGAAGCACTCGACGGTCTGGGCGGTGAGTCGTACTTCGAGTTGGTGCTTTACCAGCTGGTACGGCACTGAGTAGAAGTGACCATCGACCTCGATGTGATAGTCGATATGGACGCGTACCTTTTTCCATTCGGCATAAACGTACGGGTGTTCCGGCAGCCCTTGCAAGGCCGGTTGGTCGAGGGCCTCGAAGGCTGACCGGCGTGAGCCGGGCAGCTTTTTGAAGGGCTTGTGGTTGAGGCGATCCAGCAGCAGCGCGATGGCTGTATTGAGTTCGCCAAGCGAGAAAAACTGGCGGTTGCGCAGCACCGCCAGGATCCAGCGTTCGACCACTTGCACGCCGACTTCGACCTTGGCTTTGTCCTTGGGCTTGCGCGAGCGAGCAGGCAAGACGGCGACGCCGTAATGCTCGGCCAGATCGCGGTAGCTGGGGTTGATATCCGGCTCGTAACGGTGCGCTTTAGTCACGCCACTGCGCAGATTATCGGGCACCAGGATCTGCGTTGTGCCGCCGAAAAAAGCAAAGCATCGGACGTGCGAGCCCAGCCAGTCGGGCAATTTCTGCGACCAGGTGGCCTCGGCAAAGGTGTAGCTGGACGCGCCGAGAACGGCGACGAAGATCTGAGCCTGACGGATCTCGCCGGTTTGCCGGTCGATGACCGGCGCTGTTTGCCCGGCGTAATCGACGAACAGCTTTTCGCCAGCACGATGCTCCTGGCGCATGACCACGTCGACCTTGGCGGCCCAAAGGCGGTAGTGCTCGCAGAACCAGCTGTATTGGAAGCCTTGCGGGTGAGCGAGTCGATATTCCTGCCAGAGCAAGGCCAGAGTGACGCCGGGGCGGCGCAACTCCGCGTGTACCCACGCCCAGTCAGGAATTGGGCGCTGGTCGGTCGGCACCGCCACTGCCGGTGGAAACAGCCGTCGATTCAACTCCGCGTCAGAAATATCGATGGGCCACTGAAGCCCACTGGCGGCGAACCGGCAGAGGTAATCCCCTGCACTCGAATGGCCGATGGATAAGCTGGCGGCGATCTTTCGCACGGACAGGCCGGCGTCGAACTTTAGGCGTAGTACCTCTCGGATTTTACGCATGGATAAACGCTCCACGACGACCTCTTCGCTTCGAAAAAAGAGGTCGATAGTAGTGAATAGTCCTGCGTTGCTGCCTGCCTGAAGGTGTCCGGATGGCCGTGGAATCGGTGTCCGGATGCTTGTGGAATTAGTGTCCGGATGTCGGTGGAATGGGTGTCCGGATGATCATGGAATCCGCA
>NZ_MNPU01000107.1 GCF_001983165.1 Pseudomonas gessardii
CAATGATGTCCATTGATATCACCCCAGATTCTCCAGCCAAAAGACCGGATGGTTGCACACACCGGGGTGGAAACTATTGGACGCTGTTTACCCCGGGAATCTGGAAACTTTTGCACGCTGTTTAACATTTCTGGGTCGCTTGGGTCACCAACAATGAAGTTTTTCGCAGCGACAGCAAGGGCGCTGGTGAACTTTTCGAATATCGACTCCTGAACCAGCAATCGCGATCCGGATACGCAGCTCTGGCCGGCGCCGGAGAAAATCGCTGCTTGCGCACCACGTAGTGCAAACTCAAGGTCGGCATCGTCGAATACGATGTTTGCAGATTTGCCGCCGAGCTCAAGAACGGCAGGAATGCAACGCTGTGCAGCGGCAACTGCGACATGTCGACCGGTTGCCGGCGAACCAACGAAGACAACCTTACGGATATCGGCATTCGCGATAATGCTCTGCCCAATGGTGTGTCCAAAGCCAGCAATGATGTTGACCAAGCCCTTGGGAGTACCTGCACGCTCGATCAATACACCCAGGACTAATGAAGTGAGTACAGTTAGCTCGGAAGGCTTCAAGATAACCGCATTACCAGCTGCGATGGCTGGAGCAATTTGCCAGCCGGCGGTAAAAATCGGTGCGTTCCAGGGGGTAATCTGAAATACGGTTCCTAAGGGTTCGTAGGTAACCTAATTGAGGTGCGAGGTAGGTACAGGGATCACTTCGCCATGAAGCTTGTCTGACCAGCCTGCGTAATACTCAAACATCTCAGCAACTTTCGCGACTTCGACTTTCGCATCACGAATGGGCTTGTTAGCCGTGATTGACTCGATCTGGGCTAGCGAATCAGCCTCTTGGCGAATCAAGGCGCCAATCTGATACATGACCCGACCACGAGCCTGCCCTGTGAGCTCCGACCACTTCGATTGAGCTCCCTTTGACGCTTTGTCAACCAACGCCACCAGAGAATCATCAGCGTCTGGGTAGCTCAGCAGCAAGCTATCATCATGAGCATTACGCACCTCAACAGTCGAACCGTGGCCTTCAACAAACTCACCACCGATGTAACTGGCCACGACCCTGCGATCACCCCAGAAGGGACGTAACAACTCTAAAAGTGTTTGTACGCTCATTGATTAATCCCCACGGCCAAAAAGTTCTGTATCAGTACACTGCACGATTGCACAAAAGTCTTCGTTGTCAGCAAGCGTGGCGCTGCTTGCTTTCCAAAGGGAAGCCACTAGGTGAGACAGTGGAAGATCCAGATCAAAGCCATTTGCCAATTCACTGGCCAACCCAACATCTTTGCGCATCAACCCCATGGTAAAACCAGAGTCGTACGCTTTATTAAGTACCCAGGTGGGGAACATCACTTGCGAAGCAGCACTACGACCCGAACCTGCATTGAGTCCTTCTACTAATTTTTCAGGAGCAACTTCTGCCTTGGCAGCCATGGCAATCGCTTCAGCGGTGCTGATGAGATGACAGGCTGCAAGCATGTTGTTCGCAATCTTGGCAACGTTGCCAGCACCCGATCCACCAATGTGAACACGTGTTGCACTCATCGCTTCGAGCACAGGCATTGCGCGCGCGAGATCATCGACCTCGGCACCGATTACCATGGACATGGTGCCTGTCGCCGCCCCCTTGGGGCCACCCGATACCGGCGCATCTATAAAAGCGATGTCCAGTTTCCGCAAAGCAGATGCAATCTTGCGACTCGTTTCCGGCATGGAGGTCGTGGTGTCAATAACGATCAACCCCTCACTACCAAACTCGGTAATCCCTCCCTTTTCCAAGCATACCGCCTCGACATGTTCGGCCTTTGGTAGGGATAAAATCAAAACATCTGACTGTTTGATCAATTGGTTGCGAACAGTAACTGTCTTTACGCCTTTGCTCTTGGCCTGAGCCAACGCGACTTCAGAAAGGTCAAAGCCGCTTACATCGAACCCTTTACTGGCCAGGGTGACAGCCATACCGCCCCCCATATTGCCTAGCCCAATCACACCAATTTTTACTGACATACTCTGCTCCTCTTTTAATTTTTCTGTACAAACTCAAGGATCACATTTCCGGCAGTTTCCGGTGCGACCAAAACACGACCGGGCACTTCAAAATAAGAAAATTCATTTTTATGGAGAACCCAACGCACATTGTTTAGGCTTTTAGCATGTAACTTAATCGCAATTGCATGAGGCCTCTCCTTGGCTACTCGGGGCAGCGGAACGCCTGCGTATTCTTCCGCGGCTGTTTCGGCATCCATTGCGCGCAGTATTCCACACTGTGTATTAGCCTCAAGTACATTACCGTTGCACTTTACAGCTTCACCATACATAGCTCGCCAGCGAGCCTCTAACAGCGCGGGATCCGCTAGATAAGTTATTGCAGAAATACCTTCAACACCGTTTGGATGGTTCTGCCAACCTTTAACCCAGGCGGTTGCAGGAGCTGAGTGCAACACGGTTATTGAATTGACGCAGGAGCATCATATTGCATAGCCAAGGCTTTCTGCATCACTTCGCTCATGACTTCGATAGGACATTTGAAATCGAAGCGCTTAC
>NZ_MNPU01000108.1 GCF_001983165.1 Pseudomonas gessardii
TTGGCTGGCTGAAGGAGAACCGTCGCATCGTGACGCGCTTCGACAAGCTCGCAACAAGTTTTGCGGCGATGGTCTCATTGGCCTGCGCTATGCGGTGCTTGCGACAATACTTTACGTACAGAGCCTAGTCAATGATTTGAATAGACGCGGACAGTTGAACGTTGGCGGTCCACTGCAATAGCGTTTGCAGTCAAGACGGTAGCGTTTAACCTGTGATTTTCTGGGTGTCGTTTCATCACTGGGATCATACCTAACCCCCCGGCTTTTCTCACTCCGTGGGTATTGGCCCGGTTGCGAACGCCCGGCCAATGATGCGTTAAAAGCTCCTAGGCTTCGATCAGGGTGGTTTGATGTGCGGGGACTTGTACCCGTGCAGAAAATCGCCGGGATACGCGATGTGTGGCACGGCATCCGTAGGGTTGGGTAGAATCAACGCAAGGTGCCATTGCAGGGCCACTACTCAACGATCTCTAAGGATGGCGAATGAAAAAAATAATTTTTGTGCTGGTTGCTGGATCACTACTGACTGGCTGCGTAACGCAAAAGCCACCGCTTTCTGATAGCCAATACACTGCATTTGCTACTCAATTGATAGGCATCCATAAATGCGTTGCCAGCGGAAACATGCCACCAGATACAGGTGCCCGTGGTCAGCAATATTCGATGGCAAATCTTAACACTTGGCAATTCGACCAAAATTATTTCATGAGCCGAGCTAAGCAGATAGCGGATTCGGTCACCCCGTCGCAAGGTGATTGCAACACATTGGCGATGAATATCATGCAAAGAAAAAATCAGATCGAGGCACAAAATCAGCAGGCCGCACAGGAAGCACAAGCGTGGCAAAACCTGCAAAATCAACAGGAACAGAATAAAACCACTTATTGCAATCAAATAGGCACACAGACTATTTGCAATCGATACTAAAACAAGGCGTGCAGCGGCTCGCCTATTCTGGTGGTCGCTTTGCTTGGAAAGTCAAAATAAAGGGCCTAACACCTAATAAAGTAAATGCCGTAAAAATGGGGAATTTCAATAATCTATTGCCGTGTTATTTCCTAATAACGGGTTATTGACATTTGAAATTTAATAAGCCGATTTGATCAAGATCAATGATCTCTTAAAACGGACCAGGGAAAACGTAAAAAGCCCATGAATGAGCCTTTTTTTGTTTTTTCCCTTTAAATCAAGGTTTTTAAATTTTCATCATATCGACCATATCTCGATAGTCCTTTTTACGGTCGTTAAATGTAGCCATAAACTCAATACCATCATCTTTATAAACCGGATTAGATAATGATGGCCTAGTGGCCTTTTTCTGCTTGCTGTCTTCTTCTTGATAGTCATATGGCTTTGAACCAACGATCAACGTGAAATAGCCAATATTGACAGTCATTTTTTTGATCAACTTTCTATTTTTTACAAGTGAAATCGAAACCCTAAACTCTGTGCGGACTTCTTGAAATTTGAAAAAGTCGTCAGGCTCTAACATTCCTTCAAAAGCCATTCTCAATACTGGATCAATCTCTATGCCGTTTGATGACGGTGTTTTACGGGTTATTATTCTCGTAAGCTTCTGGCATTTGGACAAAGATGAAACCGGCTTAAATTTATGTGTCCTAGTGAGCTTTATAGA
The DNA here is from genome assembly GCF_001983165.1 of Pseudomonas gessardii. Lineage (GTDB taxonomy): Bacteria > Pseudomonadota > Gammaproteobacteria > Pseudomonadales > Pseudomonadaceae > Aquipseudomonas > Aquipseudomonas gessardii. The sequence goes on from NZ_MNPU01000108.1 coordinate 1,637, forward strand.
TGCCGCATCGTAATCATACTGATCAAGATCAATGATGTGAAATTTCTTATGGGTAGCGTCTTGATATTGAGAAGATGCGAAATAGTCTTTCAACAAATATTGCACATTAGACAACGTAGATTTGTTAGCTGTGATCAATAGGTGTTTTGTGCTTATATCAACTACATGAACACCAATAACCGCTTTTGCATGACCGTGTTGAAACGTTTTATCTTTACCAAAAGTCGCATTCATGCAAAAAGCTTGACTACCTAATTCGACCGGGTTAAATTTAGTATTATTCATAAATCTCCTTTTCTGTTTTGTTACTTAAAATTAGAACACAGAAAAAGATAATGTCAAATTAAAGGGCCACACTATTTTCATGAATGGGCTTTATTGTCTAACCCTATTTTTAAATAATATTCGACCTTAAATATATTTTCAACTTACTATTGACACGCAATTAATGGCTTATCTAAGCTAAAATACAACCATCACAAAAATGACAAAACTCAAAAATTTGCAAGATATTCCAAAATAAAATTGTCGATATTTTATTGAAAAATAAATTGTCAAAATAAAGGGCCCAACATCATCAGGCACAAAAAAGCCCCGGTTAGGGGGCTTCATGGTGTCGCTAGATTTTAGATCTTTTCGGCTTTGAGTTTGTCGATCAAAGCTTCGAACGTATCAACCTCGTTTTTCTGCATCAGGTCAGCCAAAAACAAAGCGTAGGTTTTAAATCCGGCGGCGGCAAAAACTGAGTGCAACACCTGACCTTTCCGGTACGGTGCTGCCCTATGTCTTATTCCGAACTCAGCGTTGAAGAGCGTGCCACCATTCAAGTTAGTCATGCCCAAGGCCTCAGCTTGCGCAGGATTGCCTGCTTGATCAACCGA
>NZ_MNPU01000109.1 GCF_001983165.1 Pseudomonas gessardii
GTATGCGTCCGGCCAACACACCTTCCTGACCCCGACGCCAAAGGCGATGGTGTCCACCTAATTTAAGTGGACACCATTTCTAGCCTTTTAAGCGGGTCTTTCCATGCAGCCACAACGCCGTTCCTACTCCAAATCCTTCAAGGCCCAGCTCATTCAAGAGTGTGCCCAGCCCGGCGCTTCGATTGCCAGCGTCGCACTCAGCCACAGCCTTAACGCGAACCTCGTCCACAAATGGATTCGAGTGCAAACGCAGAAAGCCATGGCGCTGCAACCTGCTTTCGTTCCGCTACCCTTGCAGCTAGCCGGAGGAAATTCGCAAGCTGCATCATCGAACATCTGCGTTGAAATCCAGCACCCGCGTGGCACCGTCAAAGTGAACTGGCCGACCGAAAGTGCTGCCGCCTGCGCCACCTTTCTGCGAGACCTGTTGCGATGATCCGCATCGACACCATCTGGCTCGCCACCGAGCCCATGGACATGCGCGCCGGCACCGACACTGCGATGGCTCGGGTGGTAGCAGTGTTCGGTGCGGCGCAGCCGCACTGTGCTTATCTGTTTGCCAACCGCCGTGCCAATCGCATGAAAGTGCTGGTGCACGACGGGCTGGGCATCTGGCTGGCGGCGCGCAGGCTGCATCAGGGCAAGTTCTTCTGGCCGGGTTCCCGGCACGGTTCGCAGATAGAATTGGGCTCCGAGCAACTGCATGCTCTGGTGCTAGGTTTGCCTTGGCAAAGGGTCGGGCCAGGCAACGCGATTTCCATCGTATAACTTCTGCCATGCCCCATCTGGCTGTGCAATTGTCCGATCAGCCTATCGTTGGTTTTGACCTGTTCTGGCAAAATCGGCGGCATGACTTCGCTCCCTGATCTCAATCACCTGACCCCTGAACAACTGCGCGCTCTGGCAGCGCAGTTGATGCAGCGTGTCGAGACGCTGGACCAACAAGTCGAAACAATGGGCAAGACCGTCGAGACCATGGGTAAGAGGATCCATCATGGTCAAACGGTGATCGAAAAGTTGAGCCACGAGATCGCGCAGCTCAAGCGCTTCAAATTTGCCAAGCGTAGCGAGCAGTTGAGTCCGGAGCAGGCCAGCTTGCTCGATGACTTGATCGATACCGATATCGCGGCGATTGAGGCTGAGCTTCAGGCCTTGCAAACAGCTCCAACTCCAACCGAGGCAAAGCAAAAGCCCAAGCGCGCTGCGTTGCCGCCGGAGTTTCCACGCACCCTGATCCATCACGAACCGGACAACACTCACTGCCCATGCGGCTGCGCCCTCAAGCGTATCGGTGAAGACGTCAGCGAGAAACTGGACTACACGCCCGGCGTGTTTACCGTGGAGCGTCACATTCGCGGCAAGTGGGTTTGTGATGACTGCGAAACGCTGATCCAGGCGCCGGTTCCGGCGCAGGTCATCGACAAGGGCATCCCCACCGCCGGGCTGCTAGCCCATGTGATGATCGCCAAGTTCGCCGACCATTTGCCGCTCTATCGCCAGGAGTCGATTTTTGGTCGAGCCGGTTTGGCCATCCCACGCTCAACCTTGGCCCAATGGGTTGGCGTTACTGGCGTGCAGTTACAGCCTCTGGTGGATGCGCTGCGCGATGTAGTGCTCGGGCAGCAGGTCATTCACGCCGATGAAACACCCGTGCAGATGCTAATGCCGGGCTCGAAAAAAACTCATCGTTCCTATGTCTGGGCCTACGCCACCAGCCAACTCTGCGAAACAGCGGCTGTCGTCTACGACTTCAGCCCCAGCCGCGCCGGTGAGCATGCTCGTAACTTTCTGCAAGACTGGAAGGGCAAGCTGGTCTGTGATGATTTCGGTGGCTACAAGGCCAGCTTTGAACTCGGCGTAACCGAAATCGGTTGCATGGCCCATGCAAGACGCAAGTTCTTCGAGCTACACGCCACCAACAAGAGCCAGCTCGCCGAGCAGGCCTTGCGCTACATCCAGTTACTTTACGAAATCGAAAGTGAGATCCGCGACCTTGAACCGGATTTTCGCCACCGAATACGGCAGGAAAAAGCTGTGCCGGTGATGGGTGCACTGCATGCCTGGATGATCGCCCAGCGCCTACTTGTGCACGATGGCTCGGCTATCAGCAAAGCACTGGATTACAGCCTGAAACGCTGGACGGCGCTGTCGCGCTATCTCGATGACGGGGCCGTACCCATCGACAATAACTGGTGCGAGAACCAGATCCGGCCATGGGCGTTGGGTCGCAAGAACTGGCTCTTTGCAGGTTCACTGCGCAGCGGCAAACGGGCTGCGGCGATCATGAGCTTGATCCAGTCGGCGCGGCTCAATGGGCATGATCCGTATGCTTATTTGAAGGACGTCCTCACGCGCCTGCCGACGCAGCGGGCGAGTGAGATTGCGGAGCTGCTGCCGCATAGATGGCAACCGGTTTAGTTGCGCAAGGCGGGATGCCCGGACGCATACG
>NZ_MNPU01000010.1 GCF_001983165.1 Pseudomonas gessardii
AGAAAAGGTAAGATTGTTCACGTCGGGGGCTTAGTTTTTGTTGGTGTGAGAGCTTACATTTTCTAAGATCCTCGACTCCTTTTCCAGCCGGTCAGATTTTTTCTACACCCTTAAATGCGAAGAGCCAAAAAACTGACGAATGTCGAGTGAAAGAAACGTTAGTAATTCTGAAGAAATATTATTGGCGTCAAAGTAATGACGATTTCATTGGGGAAATGCAGATGAAGTGTGGGAGCTGGCTTGCCTGCGATAGCGGTCTGCCAGTTGCCAAATGTGTAGCTGACCCACCGCTATCGCAGGCAAGCCAGCTCCCACATTGGACTCGCGCTGTGCTGTCGACCTATTCCGGTGCGTGATCGCGCAAAAACACCAGCTTATCCGGCTTGGACTGCTCGGCACTGAAGCGATAACCCTGCACATCGAACTGCTTGAGCCTGGCCGGGTCGTTGATGCGCTCTTGGATGACAAAGCGGCTCATCATGCCGCGGGCCTTCTTGGCGTAGAAACTGATGATCTTGTACTGGCCGTTCTTCAGGTCCTTGAACTCGGTGTTGATGATCCGTGCGTTCAGGGCCGGGCGCTTGACCGCCGAGAAGTACTCGTTGGACGCCAAGTTCAGCAGCACATCATCGCCTTGCTCGGCCAGGGCCTCGTTGAGCCATTCGCTGATGCGCGTGCCCCAGAAGGCGTACAGGTCCTTGCCACGGGCATTGGCCAGCTTGGTGCCCATCTCCAGGCGGTACGGCATCATCAGGTCCAGCGGGCGCAGCAGGCCGTACAGGCCCGAGAGCATGCGCAGATGGTTTTGGGCGTAGGTAAAGTCGGCGTCGCTGAAGGTCTGGGCATTGAGGCCGGTGTAGACATCGCCCTTGAAGGCCAGCAGCGCCTGCTTGGCATTGGCCGGGGTGAAGGCCGGGGTCCAGCTGCCGAAACGTGCGGCGTTGAGGCCGCCGATCTTGTCGGAAACATGCATCAGCTCGCTGATCTGCGCCGGGCTCAGCTCGCGCAGTTGCTCGATCAACACCTGGGAGTGGTCGAGGTATTGCGGCTGGGTTATGCGCTGGGTCGCAGGCGGGGTCTCGAAATCGAGGGTTTTGGCCGGGGAAATCACCGTCAGCATGAAGTCGTCTCCTGTAATCGTCGGGGGATTCTAGGGGGTAGGGCGGTTTGACTCCACCTATCACGCCAATAGCCACGCTTTTGTGTAGGCGCGAGCTTGCTCGCGAAAAACGCCAGGGCAGCGCGTGCTGCAGGATGCCAGTGTTATCGTTGACGTTCTTCGCGAGCAAGCTCGCTCCTACAGAGGGGACCCGTTGTGCGAATTGCGCTTTTTTTATGCGCCTGGCTGGTGTGCCTGGGCGCCCAGGCGGCCAGTGTGGATGTCGCGACCCTGGACCGCGGCACCTGGCCGGAACAACTCAGCAGCCCGGCGCTGTTCGATGTGGCATCACGCGCCGAAATCCTTATGTTCGCCAATACCCTGCTGGCCAGCGAGGCCCTGGATGAACCTGCGCTGAAGCAGCGCCTGGGGCTGAAGATCATCAACCAGGGCGCCATTGACGACCTGCGCCGCCACCTCTGGCAACGGCTGCTGGAAAACTACACATTCGCCCAGCAAAGCTGCGAACAGGACGCCTCGTTCTGCTACCTGGTGGACAACATGGACGACCTGCGCGAGCAGGCCGGCAAGTTCGAGGTGAGCGAGCAGTCCTTCTATATAGGCTGGGCCGGCCCTAGCCGCGCGTTTCACCAGCGCTATCTGGACGAGCTGTTGCGCAAGGCCGCGCTGTTCCCGCAGATCGGCAGCGAGGTGGCGCGTTATGGCGATTTCGAGCGCAATGGCGATGAGCTCAACGACCGCCTGTTTTTACTGACCTTCGATGGCGGCCCGGCACCGCTCAACGGCAACACCGACTGGCTGGCCGACTACCTGCGTAAGCAAAAAATGACGGCAATCTTCTTTGCCTTGGGCAACAGCCTGCAAACCCGCCTGGAAAAGACCTCGGCCGCCGATGTGCAGGCGTTGTACCAGGGCCAGTGCGTGGGCATCCAGGGCTGGCAATACCGCTCCCACAGCCATTGGGTCGACTGGCAAAGCTCCATCACCCGCAGTGCCTCGCTGACCCAGAACCTGCTGCCGGAAAACTACGTGCCGCTGTTCCGCCCGCCCTATGGCCAGCGCCGGGCGGACAGCCAGGGCTTCTTCCAGGGCCAGGGCCTGCAGGTGGCGCTGTGGGATATCGACTCCCAGGATGAGCCCGGCCTGCTCAAGGCCGACGAATCGGCCCAGCGCGTGCTGACGCTGATGTTGTTGTGGCGCAAAGGGGTGATTGTGTTCCACGACACCCAGGATAAGGCGCGGGTCGCATTGCCCTTATTGCTCCAGGCAACGGCACAAAGTGGGCTGGGTTGGCAGGACTGTCGGGAGGCGTTTCGCTGAAAAGCGCAAAGGCCCGGCCCTGTTGGGGATGATGGTGTTTCGGGGTGATTTGTTGCGACATTTCGATGCAGGCGGACTTCCGACTTTAGCGGTGTGCGTGGCGGCCCGCCAGTGCTATTCGTCATCCTGAAAAATAAACTTCAAAAAAGCGTCAAAGTGCTTTTTCCTGTCATGGGTTTTGCGGTATTACGAAGGCAGATCGCCGAAACCTGCAACACAGGTGGCGTCTTCCCAGACTCCCTTTGTGGTGTATTCGGTGGTCGAATCGAGGCGCAGCACTGTTGTGGTATTGCGTCGACTGGCTCCCACAAAGGTGACCGAGTATGGATGATCATGGACGTAACCCTTCTTCCGACCAGCCAATCCTTTATGTGCTTGATACCAATGTATTGATCCACGATCCAAACGCGTTGCTCAATTTTGAAGAACACCACGTCGCCATCCCGATGATCGTGCTTGAGGAGCTCGACAAACTCAAAAGCGGGCACCACAGCGTGGCCGCCGAATGCCGCCAGGCGATCCGCCTGATCGACAAGACCCTGGGCGAAGCCTCGCCCGAGGATGTGGAAGTCGGCGTACCGATCCAGCGTGGCAAGAGCGGGCCCAAGGGCTTGCTGTCGATCCTGATGAGCAAGCGCAGCGAACCCAACAGCCTGCTGCCGGAAAACCTCAACGACAACAAGATCATCAATCAACTGATCGACCTGCACGCGCGCGACAAGGACCTGCGCCTGGTGCTGGTGACCAAAGACATCAATATGCGCCTCAAGGCACGAGCGTGTGGGATCGCTGCCGAGGACTACAGCACCGACCAACTGGTCGACGACGTGTCGATGCTGTCCCGTGGTTATCACATGATGACCGGCTCGTTCTGGGACCGCGTGAGCAAGGTCGAGACCCGCCAGGACCATGGCCGCACCTGGCACCAGGTGCAACTGATCGACAACCTGCCGGCCGTGCATATCAATGAATTCATCGTCGACGAGCAGGGCTTTGTGGGCTGGATCAAAGAGATCCAGGTCGACAAGCTGCTGATCCTCGACCTGCATCAGGAGCCCCTGTTGCACCAGGAAGCCTGGGGCCTGAAACCGCGTGATATCTACCAGAGCCTGGCGCTGTACGCGCTGCTCGACCCGGACATCCACCTGGTCAACCTGACCGGCGCGGCGGGTTCGGGCAAGACCATCCTCGCCCTGGCGGCGGCCATCGAGCAGACCATGGTCACCAAGCGTTATCGCCGCATCATCGCCACCCGTAGCGTGCAGGGCCTGGACCAGGAAATCGGCTTTTTACCCGGCACCGAAGCGGAAAAAATGGAGCCATGGCTGGGGGCGATCACCGACAACCTCGAAGCCTTGCACATGGATGACGAAAACACCCATGGCAGCGTCGACTACATCCTCAGCAAAGTGCCGTTGCAGTTCAAATCCCTCAACTACATCCGGGGTCGCAGCTTCCAGCAGAGCCTGATTCTGATCGATGAATGCCAGAACCTTACGCCGCACCAGATGAAAACCATCATCACCCGTGCCGGCGCCGGTTCCAAAGTGGTGTGCCTGGGCAACCTGGCACAGATCGACACCCCTTACCTGTCCGCGACCAGCTCCGGGCTGACCTACCTGACAGAACGCTTCAAGGACTTCCCGAACGGCGTGCATATCGCCTTGCAGGGCGTCCCTCGCTCGATTCTGGCCGAATACGCCGAATCCCACCTGTAACCGCCCAGTGTGGGAGCGGGCTTGTCGGGTCGCCGCATCGCCGCGATAGCGGTGGGTCAGTCGATGATAAGTTGACTGACGCGCCGCTATCGCGGGCAAGCCCGCTCCCACCTTTTGATCTGCGTTGGGTTTACAATCGGGGCTTCTGATCAGGAGTATCCCCGTGCTGACCCATCTCGATTCCCAGGGCCGTGCCCATATGGTCGACGTCACCGACAAAACCGTGACGTTCCGCGAAGCCGTGGCCGAAGCACGGGTGCGCATGCTGCCCCAGACCCTGCAAATGATCGTCGACGGCGCCCACCCCAAGGGCGATGTGTTCGCCGTGGCGCGCATCGCCGGGATCCAGGCGGCCAAGAAGACCAGCGACCTGATTCCCCTGTGCCATCCGCTGATGTTGACGGGTGTCAAGGTTGAACTGGCCGCCGAAGGGGAAAATACCGTACACATCATCGCCCGTTGCAAACTGTCCGGGCAAACCGGCGTGGAAATGGAAGCGCTGACGGCCGCCAGTGTTGCCGCGTTGACGATCTACGACATGTGCAAGGCAGTGGACCGCGGCATGACCATCGAACACATCCGCCTGTTGGAAAAACTCGGCGGCAAAAGCGGGCATTTCAAGGCGGACCAGGCATGAGCATCCACGTACTGTTTTTTGCACGCTACAGCGAGGCCGTGGGCCTGGATTCCCTGGAGGTCGAAGGTGACTTCTCCACGGTCGATGCCGTGCGCCAGGCACTGGCCGCAGATCCAGGCTTCGAGGTGCTCAACGAAGCCAGCCTGATGTGCGCGCGCAACCAGGAACTGTGTGCCCTCGACGAGCCGTTGCAAGCCGGTGATGAAGTGGCCTTCTTCCCGCCCGTGACCGGAGGCTGACCATGGCCATTCGTGTGCAAGCCCAACCCTTTGACCCCGGCGCCGAAGTCAACGCCATGCACGCCGCCAACGTGGGCGTGGGCGCGGTGGTGAGCTTTGTCGGCTATGTACGCGATTTCAACGACGGCCTCGATGTGGCGGGAATGTTCCTCGAACACTACCCCGGCATGACCGAAAAGGCCCTGGCCAAGATCGCCACCGAAGCCGAACAGCGCTGGCCGCTGCTCAAGCTCGAAGTGCTGCACCGCATCGGCGCCCTGGAGCCCGGCGAACCCATCGTGTTCGTCGCCGCCGCCAGCGCCCATCGTCAGGCGGCGTTTGAGGCGTGTGCGTTTGTGATGGACTACCTCAAGACCCGGGCGCCGTTCTGGAAGAAGGAAAATACCAGTGAAGGGGCGCGGTGGGTGGAGGGGCGGGACAGTGATCATGCGGCGGCGGGTCGCTGGTAGTGGCGAGCAGCACACACTACTAGCTCTATTTGACCTATAAAACCTTTGGTTTAGGCCAAAAGGTTCTGCGTAACTGTCAATTCTGACAGTTGTTCGTCATTCTACTTTAATACTTAATTACACTCATGGGCATTGGGTTTTCCTTTAGAGATAACCAGGCTGTATTAAGTAGTTATGCCTCCAATTGTACTTCATCGAAGATGAAAGTTTCAGGGAGAAAAAAATGACTGAGGAAAATAAACTGTCCAGGCTTTCCCATTTCAGGGTTACATGCCCGGATGGCTCGAACTTTACGGATAATCTTTATGCCAACGGGCGCCATCAATGTGAGGTTGTTGTTGAAGTGATAAAAGAGTGCCCAAATAGAATTGGGGTATGGGAGCGTACTGAATTAACTGATGAAGAAGTTGAAAGTATCAGAGTTGTTTCGTTTTTTTCAGAAGATGGAGGATTTTTACCTAGTGGTTGGAGTTGTGATGAGAGAAAAAATATTTACAGTGAAGGGCTTTGGGAAGGTGATAAAAAAGTAGAACTGAAACCAACTGATTATAATCCGGGTCCCTTGGTTCAGAGGGTTTCTCGTTACTTGCGTTTCAGTTCGCAAGGCTCTATGGAGTCAGTCAGACTTGTAGCATGTATGGTTTTGAATGGTCAGGTTTATAAAACCAAGTCGTTGGCGGAAGATAGCGGTTTTGATTCGTCGGTTACCCTCCAGCCAGTGGTTCCATTTAGACTCTCTGTGAAAGATTTGGTTGAGTATAAACATGCAGCAGTTTCGGATACAGCGTTCTATGCGACGGTATATTATTGGACTCCTCCTGCTGGGGTGGTGTTCGTTGCGCAAGAAGGTCTTGATCGGCCGTTGGATATGGACTACGAGGGTGACCATTTTCAGACTGGTTACGCTTATGCAAAACAGGGCAATAACACTCCCCATAAGGGGGGTGTAGTTGTTAATAAGGGGAACTCTCCCGTTATGCGGTCGGATATATTCAAGCCTTACGGTGTTCCGGTTTACAATCATTATGTGCGGACTGATATGCGGCCGACAATCATGAGGGCAATAACGGCACGATCTCTTGCTTTGAAAGTTGATGTTACGCACGACTCGAGTAGAACGTGGAGTTTAATAGATAATTTTGGAAACTTACATCAGTTTGTATTGGAGTCGGCCGGTTCTAACTATGAAGGCTTGCGTATAAAAGATAAGGGGCCAAACCTAAATTTGACCTATTTCAAGATAAAGCTTCCTAATAATCAAACTTGGACGGATGCTCTTTATAGCAATGGTCGTCATCAGTGCAAGGTCCAGGTCGAGGTGCTATTGGAGCGCGAGGGTGCAGGTCCTGTTCCACTGACTGCAGAGCAGCGTGCTAGTGTGACGATTACACGTTACTCAACAAATGTACACGAAGTATTGCCGCCTGGATGGTCTTGTGATGTTGAAAAAAACATGTTTGACACGGGACGCTGGGTGAGAGATGGCATCATGGAAGATGAGCAACGCAACATAGGCCCGGATGATAATGGTTCGGTACCTTTTTCAGAAGTAATTGATCGGTATATGCGTTTCGACTCGACCACTCCGATCGAAACTCAAAAATTCATGGCCAGAATTATAATAGATGGGGTTGTTTATACAACTAATCCGATATCTACTCCAGGTGGTAGTTCAATTGATGTTCTTCCGATTAGACCATATCGTCTAAGCGTGCGCGATTTGACGGTTTATCATGATTTTGATGCGCAGCATGATGCGGTTAGTGATGCAGATGTTTTTTATTATAATCCACCGGCAGGACTGAGGATTGTCTCCACGATGGGGCTTGACAACCCTTTGCAAGTCAATGATGAGGGTGATTACTTTCAAACGTCATTTTCGCAAAAAATCAACAGAGATGGATATCGGTATTGTAAGGCCGGTGTTGTCTTGCAAAAAGATGTGCCAGGCTTGAAGCTGCGGACTCATGATGTTCAGAGAAATGCAAACTTTCGTAATCCTTATATTGAATACAATGTTGTGTCTACTATTTTTCGTGTAGTGAAAATTTGGACAAAAAATCCAATTGTTCAAGGTGATACAAAAAGTACATTGCGTGTCTGGGATAATTTTGGATGTGAGCATAGATTTTTTATAGAGAAGGCGGACAGTGGGCGTAGTTTAGAACTGAAAGATGCATGAGTGTACGTTTGAATTTAACTATTTTTGCTGGTTGTCTGTACAGTTAAGGAGTTAGAAATGAATGTCTATTCTAATGCTTTTAATTTTAGTTCGTATCTCAACGGTTCAGTTGATCCGCGCACGGGGCAGTATGGTGGGCAAATTCGCTTGGCCACTTTGTATCCTGAAGGCCCACAAGAGGTGAGTCGGGATATTATTCTGTCGTTTTCTATGCTTAATTCCATTAATAGCCCTTACGGTATCGGATGGCAGCTCAGTAATACTTCATTTGATTTGGTCAGCCTGAATTTTACCTTGCTCAAGGGCGGAAGATATCAAACCAGTGGTTTGCCTTCGGTTGGCGGCACGATGATATTCAAGGATTACAAGTTAAAAGATCTAGTCGTCAAACGGCCGGATACCAATACGCTGCATGTAATTTACAAAGATGGATCTGTAGAAGTTTTACGTCGCACAAGCAGTACTGTGCCGTACCGGATAGACGCTATATTGTTCGAGAATGGTGAGCGCTTGACTTTCCGGTACGGCACTACAGGTTTTTTGGAGCGGATCCTCAACCATAAGCAAGAAGATCTACTTATTCTGACCTACTCCACCGGGCGTTTGTCGTACGTAGATGCTCGGGTCGAAGGGGGGCGTTATGCCCGCATTCAATTTACACAGATCAATAATCTTTTGACGAGAGTGACGGCCCCCTATGATCGTAGTGAACCGCCCGGCGCTGCGGCTTATGCGTTTGAATACTGGCCGGAGTTTCGCAACGGCCTGGTCCCTCTTAAGCGAATTTATTCGCCGATGGGTGGGGAGGAACTGATTAGTTATGAGGAGAACGGGCACCAATATGCCAACAACCAATACATTCCACGGGTCGTCCGTTGGGTGCAGACACCAGGGGCCAGTCAGCCGGACATGATCCGGACCTATGCCTACAGTCAGGGCAAAAATTTTACCGGTTACCCGTTCTCCGGCGGTTTTCGCGAAGGCGAAGACAACCTGTACTTGGTAGGCAGCGCTTATGACTACTGGACCGAAGAGACCAGCCGCAGTGCTAATAATACGGTGCTGAGCGTCAGCCGCACCACCTATAACAAGTTTCACCTGTTGATCGAAGAACGGGTTACGCGCGAGGGGACGCGGACCCAAATGAACATCACGTACAACACGGTCCCCGGCCTGTTTCCCGTCCAGCCAGCCAATCTCCACCTTGCCAAAACCATCACCAAACGCTATGAGCTAGTGGCTGGTGGTACCCCGAGGGAAGAGATCCAGCAGATAGAAACTGACGACTACGGCAACGAACTCAGCCGCACCCAGCCTTCCGGTATCCGTACCGAATACAGCTATTACCCGATTGCCGGCGAAAGCGGCAAATGCCCGGCCGACCCCCATGGGTTGTTCCCGCGCTACCTCAAACAAGAGCGACTGGTGCCCACAGGAGGCACGCCTGCCGCGCGACTCACGGAATATACCCATACCCGCGTGCCGCAAACGGGCAGCAGTTATTTTGTGCTACAGCAATCGAGCAGCCAGGCTGGTGTGCTGGCCATGCAGCAGACCTACTACGAAACCCCTATCGAACTGGCTGGACGGTTGAAGAGCACCACCAGTACGGTTGGTGGGCAGGCGTTGACCAGTGATTTCAGCTATGTCATTCAGGGCGATAACCTTATCGAAACCCGGCGGTTGAAAGGGCGCGAAGAGCAAGGAAAGCAATGGCTTGAGGCCAAGCGCACGCTTTCGCTGGTCAATCGGCGCCTGTTGTCGATGACGCGAGATGGTGGCAGCACTCTGGACCTGGCATTTGACGTCAGTGGCCGGTTGATCATGGAAACGGCTGCCCCCGGCACGCCGCAGAAAGCCACGCGGCAATATGCCTACCATTTTGCGGAGCAGGGCAAGCGCGCCCATCTGATCACTACCGATGCGCAAGGTAACCAGGCCATTACCTACTACGATGGCGCTGGACGCCAGGTGTCCGAAGCACAGTGTCTGGGCCCCGATCAGGAGCGAGCCACCTGTACCTGGCGTTATGACGCGCTTGGGCAAACCGTGGAAGTGGTCAATATGGACTACGTGAGCGACGGGCAACGCTTATTGAAAAGCACCCATACCTACAGCCGCTGGGGCAATCCCAGCCGTGTCACCTACGGCGATGGTCGCGTCGAGATCAATGAATACGACCCGCTGCTCAATCTGACGGAGGAAGGCGTTGTAGGTGGGGAGCGGCTGATCACCTATTTCAATGCGCATAACCAGCCGATCAAGATAGAGCGCCTGGACGCCAACAACAATAAGGTTGAGCTGGAATCACGTACGTACGATGGTCTGGGCCGATGCCTGACGGCAGTGGATATCAATAAGACCGTCACCGAGTTTACCTACGACGCGTTTGACCGGCTGCTGACGACCCTTCAAAAACCGGTTGACGGTACCCCACAACGGCTGAGTAAAACGGACTATGCCCCTGGCACCGCTAGTGAGTCGGTCCGTGCTATCACGGTCGACAGTAAGCTGTTGGGGGCACGTACTTACGACAGCCTGGGCCGGATGACCAGCCAGGCGCGCGGGACGGGGCCGGCCACGACCTGGGAGTACGAGGCAGGATGGGCGGAACCGGTTGCCATGGTTTCCCCAAGTGGTGGTCGCCAGGTCATGACCTATGACAAACAACTCGATGTACCGACCCGAATTGAGATGACAGGGCTCCCGGTGAGCACCTATCGGCATGACCCGTTGGGCGGCGCATTGACGCGCTCGGAGACCAATGGCCTGGTTCATGAGTTTTTCCGGGATGCCAACGGCCACCCCATAAAGGACGTTCAAACTGCCAGCGGTACTTCGTTGACCACGCAGTATGGCTACTCCCCAGCAGGGCGCCTGCTGCATCAGACCTCAGCCGATGGCCTGCGCAGTGAGCTTGCCTACGACACCCACGGGCGGTTTTCCAGGATGACCACCGGCGCCATGGTTATCGAGCAGACTTACGACACCTTGGGCCGGCCGCAGAACTTGACCACTGCCTATGACAATACGCGGGTCATTACCAAGGTGTCCTACGACTCCCTGGGGCGGGAAGCCGAGCGTCGCTTTGAGCAAAACGGGGCACTGCTGCAGGTGATGACCAGTACCTATCTGGCCAACAGTATGCTGGCGACACGGGTGCTTACAGATGCGAGCTCACGGGTGGTGATCAGCGAGACCTTCACCTACGACGCCTACCTGCGGCTCAAGACCTACCGCTGTACCGGGCTTGAACATCCCAAGGATCATCTGGGCCGGGGCATTGTCGGGGAGGATTTCACCTTTGACAGCCTCAATAATATTACCCAGGTCATCACCACCTTTGCCGATAACTCCCAGGATACCTGCAAGCGCTATTTTACCGGCACCGACCCGACCCGGTTGACTCGCCTGACCCACACCCGCCCGGCGCAGGATTTCACCCTTACCTATGATGCGGCGGGCAATCTGCAGGCGAGCCCGGAAGGCCACGCCTATACATACAATGGCTTTGAGCAACTGACGGCGGTGCAGGCCGGCCCCTTCAAGTACAGCTACCAGTACGACGCCGAGGCGCGCCAGGCCCTGGCAGCCCGGGGCAATGAGCCGCCGGTGATGCTGGCGTACACTGGCGAGCGTCTTGAGCTACTGGTTGAAGGCAATAAAAAGATCCGCTTCGCCGACGGCGGGGATGAGGTGATGGCCCGCAGTGGGGGGGTGGACGGCCCGCAACTGCATATGAACGATGCCAGCGGCAGTGTGCGTGGCGTATCGGCGCCCGGGCAGCCCCATGTCCGCCGGCACTACACACCCTATGGCGATGCCCATATCCCCCTGGATGATGGCAAGGTCCGCAGTATGGCCGACCTGCAACTGCCGGCGTTCAAGGGGCAGCACTTGGATGTGGCGAGCAATCTGTACTTTCTTGGTAACGGTCTGCGGGCCTACAGTCCTTACCTGAGGATGTTCTTGCAGGCTGATCCGTTGAGCCCATTTGATGAGGGGGGGATCAACAGCTATGCCTACTGTGCCGGTAATCCGGTCAACCTGACGGACCCCAGTGGGATGTGGGCGAACTGGTTGAAGTGGGTGTTGACCGGGGCAGCATTGGTGCTGGCGGTGGTAGCCGTTGGGTTTGGGGGCGTCGCTCTTTCAGCAGCAGTAGGGGCATATACGACAAAGTCAATTGCTGCGGGGCTAGCCGCGACAGTAGCGACGGCGACAGCGGTGGCGGCACCAGCCGCTGCGGGAGCTTTGACGGCTACGGCAGTCTCTGTGGCTGCGACTGCGGCTGTAACTGCCGCTGCCGGCGCAGCGTGGGGCATCGCCTCCAAGACTGCGCTCACCGTCGGAGCGGGGCTCGGTGTTGTCGGCGGGACGTTGAGTGTCGCGGGGCTGGCTATTGCCGAGGTTGATAAAGCAATGGGCTGGGACCGTTCGCACATCATCAATCGTCTGGGGTGGGCATCCCTCGGGTTTTCAATTGCCTCGTTGGTAGTGAGTATTGGGGGGGCTTATACCTCGGCGCATATGGCCTACAACACTGCCGCCTCAAAGTTTACCGGTATCGGCAAACTGACTGACACGCCCCTTGGTAGTGCTCTATTCTCTGCGCGCCAGCGCATGTTGGGCTTGAGCTATAAGTTCAGCGACAAAGCGGGTGTTACACCACTCAGCATAATTTTTGGGGGGACGCGGACTATATTGAGGTTTACCAACTTTGGTCGGTCAATCGAAGCCAGAAGCAAATCATCAGCCACACCCCAACCTGAAGGAGGCGGTGGCCGCTCTGCTCCAGCCCAACCCCAATTGCAACCCACTGTCAGCCGAGTGGTTGATATGCCCAGCAGCAGCGTCGGCTACTACCAGTCATTCAGAGACGAAGCCTCGCGCATTCGCCAACCCATCCAGGGGGAATTGTATCGAGGGTAGCCTTGGCATACGCCGCCTTAACCCAGGCGCCGGGGCGACAACATCGCCTCGGTCAAGCCCGCATCTACCAACGCCTCGGGTAACGCCAGCCCGCGCACCAGCGCCGCGCTGGCCTGGCCCATGGCGGGTGAGGTCTGGATGCCGTAGCCACCCTGGGCCGCAACCCAGAACAAGCCCTCTACCTGGGGATCGAACCCACACACCAGGTCGCCATCGCTGACAAAGCTGCGCAGCCCGGCCCAGGTGCGGGTGGGGCGGCGGATGGTCAGGGTGGTGGCCTGTTCGATGTGATAGATGCCCGTGGCGATATCCAGCTCTTCGGGCTGAACATCGTGGGGCTCCACCGGGTCGGCATTGGCCGGTGAGCCGAGGAACATACCGGCGTCGGGCTTCATGTAGAACGTGCCGTCGAGGGCGGCCAGTTCCGGCCAGGCGTGGATGTTCATATCGGCGGGCGGGGCGAAGATAAAGGCACTGCGGCGCTTGGGTTGCAGGCCGATTTTTTCTGCGCCGGCCAGTTGCGCGACGGCATCGGCCCAAGCTCCGGCGGCGTTGATAAGCACCGGGGCGCTGAAGCGTTGTTGCGCGGTGCGAACCTGCCATTGGCCCTGATCGTCACGGGTCAGTTTCTGCACCTCATGGTCGGTGTGGATTACCCCGCCATTGCGCCGAATGCCGCGCAAGTAGCCCTGGTACAGCGCGTCGGTATCGATATCGCAGACGGTCGGATCGTAGATCGCCCCGTGGACTTTTTCCGCGCGCAGGATCGGCAACCTGTGCAGCACCTCCTCGGCACTCAGCAGCCGCGTCTCGGGCACCAGCGCCTTGGCACTCAGGTATTGGCGCTGCAACTCGTCAGGGTCGCCCACCAGGTCCACCAGCAATTCGCCACGGGGCGTGAGCAAGGGGTGTTCGGTAAAGCCTGCGGGCGGGTGATCGAAGAAGTCGCGGCTGCCCAGGGTCAGGGCGCGCACTTGTGGTGTGCCATAGGCGGCGATATACAGGGCGGCGGAGCGGCCGGTGGAGTGATAACCCGGCATGGCCTCACGCTCCAGCACGATAACGCGGGCGTGTCGGGACAGCCAGTAACCGGTGGAGGCACCGGCAATACCGCCGCCGATGATGAGATAGTCGGCCTGGTTCATGGGCTCCTCCTTGAATGTGCAAGCGCTGAAAGCCAATGTTGGCTTGTGTGGGCTTGCCCTAATGCCGTTCAGTTAAGCGAACGCAATGCTCAAAGCAGCGAAGATCAAATGTGGGAGCGGGCTTGCTCGCGATGACGTCGGCCCAGCAAACATTGATGTTGACTGACCCACTGCTTTCGCGAGCAAGCTCGCTCCCACACAAGCCCCACACAAGCGGGCACCCACAGGTTTTACCGCATTCCAGCTTAAGGGCGTTTACGCTCTACGGGGCGCAGCAAGTGCGTCGGCGGCGTTTCACAGCTGATCTTGCGGCCCAGCAGGGTTTCGATCGACGGCAACTGGTACGAGTCGTCTTCCCCGGCAAAGCTGATCGACACACCGGCAGCGCCCGCCCGGCCGGTACGGCCGATCCGGTGTACGTAGTCGTCCGGCACTTCCGGCAGGGTGAAGTTGATCACGTGGCTGATGCCGTCGATATGAATCCCGCGGCCTGCCACATCGGTGGCCACCAGCACGCGGATCTTGCCTTCGCGAAAGCCTTCCAGGGTCTTGATGCGCTTGTGCTGCGGCACATCGCCCGACAGTTGCGCGGCGTTGACGCCATCGCGTACCAGGCGTTCTTCAATGCGCCGCACTTCGTCCTTGCGGTTGGCAAACACCATGACCCGCTCCCAGCCATTGTCGTTGACCAGGTTGTAGAGCAGCTTGTATTTGTCGGCACCGGCCACCGCATAGATATGCTGTTCGACGTTTTCGCTGGCGACGTTCAGCGCCTCGATCTCGACGATGGACGGGTCGGTGGTCCACTGTTTGGCAAGGTTCATCACGTCTTCGGTAAAGGTCGCGGAGAACAGCAGGGTCTGGCGTTCGTTTTTCGGTGGGGTTTGGCGAATGATCTGGCGCACTTGTGGGATAAAACCCATGTCGAGCATCCGGTCGGCTTCGTCCAGCACCATCACTTCAACCATGTCCAGGTGCACGTCGCCGCGCTGGTTGAAGTCCAGCAAACGGCCCGGGGTGGCGACCAGGATGTCGCAGTGCCGCGCTTCCAGGTGCTTGAGTTGTTTGTCGAAGTCCATGCCGCCCACAAACGTCATGACGTTGAGGCCGGTGTACTTGGTCAGGTCGGCAGCGTCCTTGGCGATCTGCACCACCAGTTCCCGGGTTGGGGCGATGATCAGGGCCCGTGGCTCGCCCATGTAGCGCTCTTTGGGCGGCGGGGTCTGCAACAGTTGGGTAATGATCGAGATCAGGAACGCAGCGGTCTTGCCGGTGCCGGTCTGGGCGCGGCCGATGGCGTCTTTGCCGGCCAGGGTAAAGCCCAGGACCTGGGCCTGGATCGGCGTGCAGTACGGAAAGCCCAGGTCCTGGATGGCGTGCATCAGTTCCGGGGCCAGCTTGAAGTCGTGAAAGCGGGTCTTGCCCTCTTGGGGCTCGACCACGAAGTCTTCCAGCTTCCACGGCTTTACCACAGGTTTTGGCGCACGTTCGCGGCGCGGTTTTTCCACACGCGGTGGTTCTTCTGCGGGCTGGGCGGCTGGAGCCGGGGCGGCAGGCGTTGCGGGCGACGGTTTTGGCGAGGCAACAGGCGTGGTTCGGCCAGGCTGTTTACCGTCATTGCGGCTGCCGGAAGCGTGGACAGGGGCGCTGGGAACAGGGGCGAGTGGTTCAGCCTCGCTTTTACCGAACATCTTCTTGAGTGCTTTGAGCACGGTCATCTCATCAATTGGTTAAGGAATGTACGCCGGCCAGTGTAATGCAAGAATCGGGCGCGGCGTAGTGCGTTGGACATGCGGCTACACAATGGCTGGTTTTCCGCCCAGGCGGTCGTTCAACCAGGCGCCGATGTCGCGGATCTCTTCGGGCAACACTTCGTGACCCATTGGGTATTCCTGCCATGCCACGGTGACACCGCACTGCTTTAAATGCTCATAGGCGCTACGGCCCATGGCGTTCTGCACCACTTCATCGTACTGGCCATGCAGGCACAGGGCCGGAATGCGCTGCTGGCTGGCGGACAGTTCCAGTTCATCGCTGAACGTTGGCGCATAGGTGGAGAGGGCAAGCACGCCACCCAGGGCGCCCTGCCATTTCACAAACGCGGCGTGCAGGACCACGGCGCCCCCCTGGGAAAAGCCGGCGAGGAAAATGCGCGAGGCGTCTATTCCGTTGGCTTTTTGTTGCTCGATCAAATCAGTGACCCGTTTTGCTGATTCATCCAGCTGTTCGCGGCTGATGGCCCGTGCCGGGGTCATGGCCAATATGTCGTACCAGCTTGGCATCTCGTAGCCGCCATTGATGCTCACCGCACGGGTCGGCGCCTGGGGTAATACAAAGCGGGTGGACAGCAAGGTTTCCTGCAGGGCTTCGGCCACGGGCAAGAAGTCATAGCGATCGGCACCCAGGCCATGCAACCAGATTACGCAGGCATCTGCGGGCTTGGCGGGCTGAAGAATCAAGGGTTCGCTCATGTTTGCTCCATAAATGTGCGTGCACGCCGAGGGAAGGCTTCGGGGGCGGTGTGTGCAAGGTGGCTCAGTTGACAAGATGTCGCAAGGCGGACTGTCTTGCTATGTCGGTCGATGTCAGAACTATCTGGGCGGTAACACTATCAGTGAGCACTACCTGTGGGATAGCCGCTGGAATACCCTCGTGCGTTGCTTCTGTAGGCAACTCCGAATAGGCTGTACGAAAATTCATCCTATGATTGGACGAAAGTACCAAGCCCATGCCAGACATCGCCCCGCTGATCAAACGCTCCCTGGTTGACCAGGCCCTGGACCAACTGCGCCAACGCATCGCCCAGGGCAAATGGGCGATTGGCGAACGCCTGCCCACCGAGCCGGAGTTGTCTGCCGAGCTGGGCATCAGCCGCAATACCGTGCGCGAGGCCATGCGGGTGCTGGCGTTTTCCGGGTTGATCGAGATCCGCCAGGGCGACGGCAGCTACCTGCGTTCGATGACCGATCCGTTGGGGGTGATGAACGCCATGTCCCAGTGCACCCTGGAGCAGGCGCAGGAGACGCGGCAGATTCTCGAAGTCGAGGCCATTGGCCTGGCGGCCTTGCGCCGCACCCCTGAGGATCTGCAGCGCCTGCACCAAGCGTTGCAGGCCAGCGGCGAGCACTACCATGGCGACCTGGAGCACTACATCCAGTGCGACCTGGTGTTCCACAAACGCCTGGTGGACGCCGCCCACAATCCGGCCTTGAGCGAGCTGTACCAGTACTTTTCCAGCATCGTCGGCGCCCAGTTACGCCTGGCCCTGAATCTCAAGCCACGCCGCCAAGCGGTATTCGACCTGCATGTCGCACTGCTCGCTGCCGTGGAACAGCAGGACCCGCAGCGCGCCAAAGCCCTGTGCCGGCAGTTGATCAATGAACCTTGAACCTGAGAACACCATGCCCCGCCCTGAAAACGCCCTTGAAGAATTGCTGATCGACGCCGAGGCCGATGACGAGGTGGTCCAGCACAGCCCCCCCGTGGTGCATCGCCCGTGGCTGTTGCTGCTGGGCCTGGTCCTGGTGGCGTTGAACCTGCGCCCGGCGCTGGCGAGCATGGCGCCGCTGCTCGGCGACGTGTCCGCCAGCCTGGGGTTGTCGGCGGCCCGGGCCGGCCTGCTGACCACCTTGCCGGTGCTGTGCCTGGGCCTGTTTGCGCCCATGGCACCGATCCTGGCCCGGCGTTTTGGCGCTGAACGGGTGGTGCTGGGCATCCTGCTGACCCTGGCGGCCGGGATCATGCTGCGCAGCTTGCTGGGTGAGGTCGGCCTGTTCGCCGGCAGCCTGCTGGCCGGGGCCAGTATCGGCATTATCGGGGTGTTGTTGCCGGGTATCGTCAAGCGTGACTTTGCCAAACAGGCCGGGACCATGACCGGCGTCTACACCATGGCCCTGTGCCTGGGGGCGGCGTTGGCGGCGGGCGCCACTGTGCCGTTGAGTCACTCCTTTGCCCACAGCTGGAACATCGGCCTGGGCTTCTGGATGTTGCCGGCGCTGGTGGCGGCGCTGTGCTGGTTGCCGCAAGTCGGGCAGCGGCACGGTGCGCACCAGGTCGCTTATCGGGTCAAGGGGCTGCTGCGTGATCCGCTGGCCTGGCAGGTGACCCTGTACATGGGCCTGCAATCGTCCCTGGCCTACATTGTGTTCGGCTGGTTGCCGTCGATCCTTATCGGCCGTGGCCTGAGTGCCACGCAAGCCGGGCTGGTCCTGTCCGGCTCGATCATCGTGCAGTTGGCCAGTTCCCTGGCCGCCCCCTGGTTGGCCACCCGTGGCAAGGACCAGCGCCTGGCCATTGTGGTGGTGATGCTGTTGACCCTCGGCGGCCTGTTCGGGTGCCTGTATGCACCGCTGGACGGTTTGTGGGGCTGGGCGATCCTGCTGGGCCTGGGGCAGGGCGGTACGTTCAGCCTGGCGCTGACCCTGATCGTGCTGCGCTCGCGCGACGCCCACGTGGCCGCCAACCTGTCGGGCATGGCCCAGGGCATCGGCTACACCCTGGCGTCCCTCGGCCCGCTCGCGGTCGGCCTGGTGCATGACTGGACCGGAGGCTGGACGGCCATCGGCTGGATTTTCGCGCTGCTTGGCCTCGGGGCAATCGTCGCCGGGCTGGGCGCGGGGCGTGCGCGGTATGTGCAGGTCACCAGCGAAAAACTCTAGAGATACAGCACCTCCAGGGTCGCCGAGCCGTCGAGCAGGGTGTCGCTGCTCAGGTCCAGGTTCTGCCGGGCATTGATCACCGCCTCGACCTTGACCGTGCTGATCAACTCCTGGATCGCCGACGGCCCGGCAACGCTGCCTTGGGTGTCGGTGAACCCCAGGTAACTGTTGGCGCCTATATCAATGGGGTTGAGGTTGGCCGTGCGCCAGGCCGTGCCGCCGGTGGTGGATTCGGTGCCATAGACCGTGGCCGTGCTGTCCACCAGGGTGTGGCGGGGGTCGAAAGTCATGGAGTAGAGGCCCAGGCGATTGCCGCTGTTGTCCAGCCCCAGCCCGTAGTAGATCTCACTGTTGACCGTGGCCGTGCCATCGCGATTGTCGCGCATGCGCAGGGCGAAGCGGCTGGGGGCATTGCAGTCGATACTGACTTGCAGCTGCTTGACCGGCAGGCGCGTGCCACGGTCAAGGTTGAGGTCCTGTTGGGAAATCTTGCCGTAGTCGATCAGCCCGCCACTGGACAGCAGCGGGGTGCAGGCCGTGGGGGTGATCTTGCCCCTGACGCTCAGGTCCACGGTCGAGGCCGCCAGTGCCGGCAGGGCCGAGCACAGCAGCAGGGCAGAAAAAGCCAGGCAGTACTTATTCATAAGACGGGTTCCTGAGGTCAGAGGTAGATGATTTCGAGGGTGCCGGAACCATTGATCTGCACTACATTGCGCAGGTCCAGGGACTGGGTGGGGGCCAGGTAGGCCTTGATGCGCACGGTGCCGGCCAGGTGCTGGATGGCAATCGGGCCCTGGGTGTTGCCGAGGCTGTTGGTGAAGCCCATCAGGCTGTTGGCGGCGATGGGGATCTGCCGGGCACTGGAGCTGCTCCACGCCCGGCCGTTGCTGGTGGAGTCGGTGCGATAAAGCGTGCCGAAACTATCGGCGCTGAAGTCCGCCGGGTCGAGGTTCAGGTAGTAGCGCCCGATCTTGTTGCGGCTGGCGTCCAGGTCCAGGCCGTAGGCGGTTTCATCGGTGCCGCCGGTGGCCGAGCCGAAACGGTTGTCATGCATCAGCAAGGCAAAGTGCGCGGGTGCATCGCAGCTCACGGAGAACTGCAAGGTGCGGGTGGGCAGTGGCGTTTCGTGGGTGGCGCTCAGGTCCTTGGCCAGCAAGGTGCCGTAGTCCACCAGGCCGCCGTTGGACAACTGCGGCGTGCAGGCGGCGGGGGCGAAGTGCGCGCGCAGGGTCAGTTCCCGGTAGCGGCCGCTCTGGCGTGCGTCGAATAACCCGGATACTTCCCAGGTGGTTGCCTCGCGCACATGGGTGGCGGCCACGTCGGCCCAGGCACTGAGGCTCAGTTGCAGGGAAAGCTGGCGGCCCTGTACCACGCTGCCACCTTGCACCGGCGCGACGCCATGGCCTGGACGCCAACTCAATGTCGTACCGATGCTGGCGGGTGGCTGGCCGGCGCCGGGCAACAACCCCAGCTCCACGGCCTGGCCATCCAGCACGCCATCGCTGACGTGCAGGGCATAGCTGCCGTGCTCGGTAAATTGCAGGCGATGCGCGTTCGCCGCCAGGGCACTGTAGAACACGCTCATGTCCGCCGGGTGCGGGCAATTGAGGTTCAGGCTCAAGCGGCGCTCGCCAAGCAGGCGCTGGGGGGCGCTGTCGTTTTGTGCAAGGCGGCTCATCAGGCCGAAGTCCAGCAACGACTCACTGATATTCAACTGGCACTCGTCATTGGCCAGGGCGTTGCCGGCAAGGCCGAGGCTAAGCAATCCAGCGATCAGGCACCGCAGGGCGCGCAGAAGGGGCATGGTGATTTTCCTCATAAGGGGTTGCAGCGCGCGGGCGTGGTTTCGAAATACACCTGGGGATCGCCCTTGGCCGGCAGCTCGAACTGCAGCCGGCAGCGGCTCAGGCCTGGCGCGCTGACCCACAACCCGGACTGCTCCAGCACATTGGGCAGAAACACCTGGCCGCCGTCCTGCACCAGGGTCACGAACTCGCCGTCGGCGGTGCTGACGGAGGCGCCACGGGGTAGCAGTGCGCCTTGTTCGGTACGTGCGGTGAGCAAGACCCGGCGCGTCAACGTCACCCCGAAGTCCACCCGGTCCACCGCCCCGCGTCCGGCCGAGATCATCGCCAGGCCGTTGTTGATATCGGCATTGCGCGGCAGTGAACGGGTCTGCACTTCCACCGGGCTGCGGCCATAGGCACTCACCTGGGGCACCACGGCCTGGCCTTGCCAGTCGGTCCACACCGGGCCGCTGGGGGTGCTCAGCTTGATGCCGCCCATATCGCCCACCGAGACCAGGGCAAAAGTGTCGCGCACCGGGTAGGGCGAGAAGGTGACACCGTCGCCATGCACCACCACCCCACCCCGGGCGCTGCCCTGATAGCTCGAGCGCTCGGCATCGGAGCGGCTATAGCTGACATCGAGTTGGCTGTAGCGTGGCAGGGCCGATAGGCCGAGGGTGGTCTCTACTTGTTGGTCGCGGGTGTCATGTTCGGCACTCACGCGATAGCTCAGTTGATCGTCGAGCTGTTCGTTGAGCCCCAGCCCCGTGCGATGTTCTCCGCCCGAGTTGCGTACCCAGGCGCGCATGCGCCGGCTCTCACCCAGGGGCAGGCTGACATTCAGGTACACCGCGTTGTCCTGTTGCTGGCGCCCGCCCATTTGCCACTCGGCGCTGGCCGACAACGACACGCCTGCGACGCTGGTGCCCCAGGACGCCAGGCCGCGGCTGCTGCTGTCGCCATCAAAGCTGCTGGAGCGCGACACCCCGGCGCTGAACGCCCCCAGCCATGGGTGGGACCAGCCTACCGTAGCGCTTTGTTGCTCGCGATAGCGGGAGCGCCGTTGCTGGGTGGTCTCGGGTTCGTAGGTGGCTTCTTCCAGCTCCCGATAGCCCGGGGTGCGCCAGGAGTTGGCCACGCTGAACGACCATTGCTCATTCAGGCGCTGGGACCATGACAGGTCGGTCTGCACCCCACGCACCTTGTCCCGTGCCTGGGTGTCGGCGACCTGGGTGGCCAGTTGCACCTGGCTATCGAGCCACGGCAGCCAACCCAGGCTCACCCCTGCCGCCCGGTATTCACTGGACGCCAGCACACCGCTGCCCAGGGACAGTTGTGGGTGCACGGCGCCGGTCCAGCCGGCGCTGACCACCCACGGATCGTCGCCCTGGGCATCGCCGATATTGCGCACGCGGCCCGCCGCCACCGAGTACCCCGGCGCCGCCAGCCCCAGGCCAAGCATGGCGGCGGGAACGGTGAAACGGCGCTCGCCGCCGCTGCTTTCCTTGACCGTGACTTCGACGTCCGAGCGTGAGTTCAGGCGCCGCACATCCGTCAGGGAGAACGGCCCGGCCGGCACCACGGTGGAATGAATCAACGCACCGTTCTGCCGCACCTCGACCTGGGCCGGGCTGTTGGCGATACCGTCGATGGTCGCGCCCTGGCCTTGTTCTTGAAGGGCCTGTTCGGTCAGGACCTGTACCCCGGTGATCTGCGCGCCGGACAACACCGGGTTATAGAGGTTGATCTGCCCGGCCTGCAGCACCGCCTGATGCCGGGCAAAGGTGCGTTGGGCGTAGGCTTCCAGATGGGTGCTGCGCGACAGGCCATCCTGCCAGGTCTGTACCTGGCGGCTGCGCACGATCCAGTCACCGGCGTTGAAACCCACCTCGGTGTTGGCCGAACCGAACCGGCTGTTATCGTCGCCGAAGCGGTTGTAGAACCCGGTGAGGTCGTAATTGAGCAGGCCGGCAACCCCACCGGTCTCGTAGCCCGAGATGTCCTGTGGCAACGGGCGTAATGCCTCGGTTGGCACCACCAGTGACACGGTGAGGCTGGCCGGGTCCGGCTCCACCAGGCTTTGCGGGTATTGCGCGAGAAAGTCATGGCAGGGGCCGCTGTCATCGGGCCTCACCAGGTTGGCGGCGTCCAGTAATGCCTGGTCAAAACACAGGCGGCCTTGGGGGTCGAACCCCACCTCCAGCCGCCCCCGGCGTTGGCCATTGACTCGCAGGCTCACGGCGTGCCGGCCGGCGGCATAGCGCGGTGCGTCCAGCAGCAAGCTGGCCAACTGCGGGTCGATGCCACGCTGCTGCAGGGTGGTGGCGTCGAAGCCGGGCCGTTCTTCGGCCAAGGTCATGGCCGGCAGCAGGGCGCACGCCAGCAGCATTGCGGGCAAGGCGCAGCGGGTGGGTGTGTCGGGCACGGCTTCGCCGTCACGGTCATTCAATACTGTTTTCACGCAAGGCACTCGAATGATGGGCATCTGTGGCGAGGGGGCTCGTCCCCTCACCACAGGTCAGTGTCTGGCCGGGGACTTCGTGTGGTTTGTTAGGTGATAGGCGCTTCATAGGCGGCCACGGCAAAGCCATACACCGTCGCCGGTTGCAGCCGGACCTTGCTGGCGGGGCCGCCGGTGGCCGGCATATTCAGGGTTTCTCCCGGCAACACGTAGGTGCGTGGCAGCATGGCCTTGCCGTCACCGGGCAGCAGGCGCAGTTCCTGGGCCAGGCGCACCACATAGGGGCTGTCGTTGCGCACCTGCAAGGTGTTGCCGTGTTGCGACCAGGTCAGGCCGGTCCAGGGCGTGCGATTGGGGGCCAGGCCCCCGGGGTGAATGATCACCGGCAGGTTCTGGCGCACTGTCACGCCGACCCGTGCGTGCCCGGCTTCGGTGGCGGGGCGGCCCTGGGGCATGCCTTCAAAGATCGCCCGCTTGAGGCGCTGGGTAAGCAGTGGCTGCTGGCGTTGCAGGATAAAACGCACCAGTTGCGATTTGCCCGGCTCCACCCGCGACAGCGGCGGTGTAACCACCAGCAAGGGCTCGGTGTCTTCGGCAATGTCTTCCAGGGTGACATGCAGCAGGGCCAGTTGGCTGTCGGTGTTGGTGACCGAAACGGACGCTTCACCTTCGGCTTCGTAGACGATGACCACGGAGGTGTCCGGGACCATGCCATCGGCCTGGGCCTGGGGGCCCAGCAGCAACGTCAGGGCAAGAATGCAGGTCGTGCTTTTCAATAATGTCGTCGTCATGCCGGGGTTTTCCATTGGGGCCACGTGAAAAGGTCAGAGGTAGCGCAAATCCAGAACAATCGAGCCATCCAGCGGCACCTCCTGGTTCAAGGTCAGGTATTGGGTGAAGTTGATGGACGTGTCGATGCGCAGTTGGGTCGTCAACTGACCGATGAAGTCGGGCTGGCGATCACCCGGTGGGGCAAAGCCGATGTAGGATTTTGGATAGGCGTTGGGCTCGGGGGACCAGGTTTCGCCACTGTCGGTGGACGCCAACACCTGCAGGGTTTGTGCGTCGCCCATCGGGTTGCGATAGGACAGCGCCACTGAGCCCAGGCGCTCTGCCGGAACATGGATATTTCTGCCCAGGCCGTAGAAAAATCCGGGAGCCAGCGAGGACTCCGTTCGGTTATCAAGCCCTACCAGGGCGAATAACATGGGGCGGTTGCATTGCACGTTCAGTTCCAGCAGCCGACTGGGCAGCACCGTGAACTCAGTGGCGCTGAGGGTATGTGAGGGGATTTTTCCGTGATCGACCGTGCCCTCGTCAGATAACGTCACATGGCAGGCATCGGGCGTCACTCGCCCCGTCACCGTGATATCGACAAAAGAAGCAGCAATGGCCGGGCCAATGTTCGTCAGCAACAGCAGGAGCGCTAGAAGGCGAGGGTAGGTGTTCATCGAGGGGCGCCACTGGCCGGGGTAAAAACGGCCGATACGGGAAAAATACCCATGCCTGCAAGCGTCAGCCAGGCATGGGCGTCCAAGGGTTACAGGTACTTGACTTCAAGGGTGGCGGAACCGTCGAGGGTGACCTCGTTGCTCAGGTCCAGGCCATCGGTGCGGGCGATGCTGGTGCTCACCACCAACTCCGTTACCAGTTCCTTGACCGAGGCCGGCTGGGTGGCGTCATCCTGGGTGGCTACCGCCATATACAGGCCTGCGTCCCAGAAACTTTCCTTGTACCAAGTGTTGCCGCCGTCCCCGGAGGCAATCAGTTGCATGGCTGAACCGTCGGCGACGGCGTTGCGCAGCGTCAGTTGATACCACCCCAGTTTCTGCGTGCCATTGATCAAGCCCAGGCCGAAGTCGGAAGTCATGATGGATGACCCCGCACGGTTATCGATGGAGTTCAGGGCAAACTGAATAGGCGCATCGCACAGCACGGCCAGGGTCATGACATGGGTACCGATCAAGGTGGGATTGTCCGGGCGCAAGTCTTTGGCGGAAATCTTGCCGTGATCGATGACGCCGCCGCTGCTCAGGCTGGGCGTACAGGCGCTGGGCACGATCAACCCCTTGACGGTCAGGTCGACGGTGGAGGCCGCGTAAGTAGCGGCAGAGCCGAGCAACAACAGGCCGGTAGCGAGGGTGGTGAACAGGGGTTTCATGGGGATGAGTTCCTTTCAAGTGAGTCTGTGTGGCGTTACAGGTAGTTGACCTGGACCGTGGCGTGCCCATCGACTGGGATTTCGTCGGTCAGCGTCAGGTCATTGGCAGGAGCGATGTGGGCAAACAAGCGGATTTCGGCGGCGAAATCCTGTACGGCGATGGGCACCAGTTGGGTACCCCTGGCGATGGCGGTCAGCATGGTGTGGGTGAGCAGGCTGGTGGGCAGCCAGGTGACGCCGCCGTCCGCTGAGGTAATGGTGCGGACCGCGACGCCATCGGCCATGGGGGCATAGAGGTGGAAAGCGGCGCCGCCGAGTTTTTCCCCTTCTGCCGTCAAGCCCAGGCCATGCCAGAAGGCATGGTTGGCAGACGAGCCGGCGCGGTTGTCGACGGTGGTCAGGGTGAAGAATGTCGGTGCTTCACAGTGCACACTCAGCTGTATGGTTTGGTTGGGCAGCGCGGTGTACTGCTCGGCTTCGAGATCCTTGGCCGCCAACTTTCCGAAGTCGATCGTGCCGCCGCCGGACATCACCGGTGCACAGGCATTGGGCGTGATGTGGCCTCTGACCGTGAGGTCGGTGCTGCTGGCGGCCAGTGCAATTGAGGATGTGCCGAAAAGACAGGCCCCCAAGGTAACTGCGTGGAGAAAGTGCATCGGTTGAGGCCTCCTAGTGTTCTGGTTTGGGTTTACAGGTAGATCACTTCAAGCGTCGTTGAGCCGTCCATCGGTACTTCGCTGGTCAGCGTCAGGGTATTGGTGGGTGCAATAGCAGTATTGAGTGCTATACCCACCATCACATTTTGTAGGGGTTGTGGGGCCCAGACGAAGTCTTCCCCTCTGTTGCCAAAGGCATAGAGCTGGCTGGGTATTGCCGCTTCATCGTCTAAGTGCTCACGCCACGTGGCACCGTTGTCGGAGGAGTACAGGGCAGTCAATGGGATGTCGGATACGGGATTGATAAACGTCAGATAGTACCGGCCCAGTTTTTCGTTCCCGTTGATGAGTCCCAGGCCGTAGGCGATGTTGCCGGAGCTTGAGGAACCTGCGCGGTTATCGGTGGGCTTGATCGCAAACAGGGTGGATGCCTCACAGCTTACGGTCAGTTGTACCGTCTTATCTGCGAGCCTGGTCGCGCTGTCCGGCTTCAGGTCTTTGGCCGAGATTTTGCCGAAATCGACAACGCCATTTCCGGACAGGCCCGGCGTGCAGGCGCTCGGTGTGATCAGACCTTTAACGGTCAGGTCCACACTGCTGGCGGCAAAGGCGGAAGTGGCGCTGGCGAGCAACAGGGCAACGCCCACCAGGTTTAACGACTTGTTCATTTCAGGTTGTTCCAGTGCAAGGTCGGCGATTCACGCGTGCAGCCGGCAATGCCAGGCCCTTGTAAGGGGCGGGCGGGTTGCAAGGCGACTGGCGTGTCTGTTTCGGGCGCCGCAGTGCGGCGTGCCCGTTCCCTCTGATTGGGGTGGGCGCAATTTATCGACGGGAGGGGGCTGGGGAAATACAACTATTACGACAATGAGGGGGAGGGGGGAAATCAGTTTTGCTTGTGTCGGAATAGGTTGTCGCTCATGTAGGAAAGTTGGTTTTTTCGTAGTTGTTGCATCGTCATGCTGTCACTCATAAGGATATTTTCAGGCGGCGATGGCAGCCATTTGCGTTTGGCTGTTGCGTCAGCGCCGCCGGGCGCTGCAGGACGGATCGCCGCAATGAGGTGAACATGGAGACTGGCGTATCGTTGAGCGCAGTGCTTTCCCGTGAATTGGCCCCCTCGATCACTCCCCCGCTGCATTGGCAGCACCTGACCGTGTTGGTGGTGGAGGACCACTCCGCCTATCGCGTATTGATGGGCTGGTTTCTGGAGAAGCTCGGGCTGGGCCATCAATTGGTCGGCGACGGCCAACATGGGCTGGCGGCCCTGGCCGAACGCCCATTCGACCTGGTGATCAGCGATTGCCAGATGCCTCTGATGGATGGCTACACCATGAGCCGGGCAATCCGCCTGCGCGAACAGGCCAACGCGCAACGCCGGGTGCCGATCATTGCCTTGACCGGCAACCTGGTGCACGACGACCCCCAACGTTGCCGCGATGCTGGCATGGATGCCTGGCTGCTCAAGCCGCTGACCCTCGATCAACTGCAAGGGGTGCTGGCGCTGTGGCTGCCCGGCCCGGCCAGTGCCGTATCGAACACCCTGGTTTCGGCACCCTGGCCGACCCGTGCCAGCCTGGTCGAGACCTTTGGCGACGCCCACGTGGTGGACCAGATGCTCACCAGCCTGCTCTGCGAAGCCCGGGAAGACAGCGCCGCCCTGGAGCGCGCGCGCCTGGCCCTGGATGGGCCGTTGACCGCTGAACGCCTGCATCGCCTGGTGGGCAGCCTGGCATTCCTCGGCGGCGCGGAGTTGGAACTGCGTGGCATGAGCCTGATCGAACGCGTCCGCGCCCAGGGCATGTTGCTGAACAAATCCCATCTGGAAGCCTTCCAGGCGGACTTGCGGGCCTACCTCAAATACTTGGGCGCGTTGTGAAATGGGTTGTATGTAGGGCGATATCGGTCTGTGTTGCAGGTTATGGATGTAGGTGGTTTCTTTTAATTTTGTAGGTCATAAAAAAATCACTACAAAACATTGAACGTGACGCAAAGCCCACGTCCTGGACGGTTGTTGCGGTCCGTCGGCGAGGGTATTTTGCGGGCTCAGTCGCCATCATCTGTGGGTATTTATGCTTCGCGTAATTATTGCTGACGATCACCCCATCGTACGAATCGGGCAGAGAGTGGTGATCGAGGCGAATGGCAAGTGCAAAGTGGTCGGCGAGGCCGAAGGCCCCGATGACCTGTTGCGGTTGCTGGAAATCACTTCCTGCGATGTGCTGGTGACTGACTTCGCCATGCCGGGTGGCCAGCAGGCTGACGGCTATGGCCTGCTCAGTCTGCTGCATCGTCAGTACCCGGAATTGCCCGTGATTCTGGTGACCATGTTTGCCAACGTCGCCACCTTGCGCGCCTCCTTTGCCCATGGTGCCCGGGCTATCGTCGCCAAAAGCGCCTCGGCCAAGGAGTTGCCGCTGGCGATCAGGGCGGTGAGCGCCGGCCAGACCTTTGTCAGCGAATGCCTGCGGGTGCAACTGGTGGAGGCGGGCACGGGCGATCAGTCGCAACAGCCGCAGTTGTCCGGCAAGGAGCGGGAGGTGGTGCGCATGCTCGCCAGCGGCATGACGGTCAGCCAGATCGCCGCCCGGGTCAATCGCAGCATCTCCACCATCAGCAAGCAGAAAAGCACGGCCATGAGCCGGTTGTGTATTTCCACCGACGTGGATCTGTTCGCCTATGCTCGCAGCTGCGGCATGGTGCCTTAGGGGCTCACCCCTGGCATTCCCGGCATCGATGCCGATGGCGTTCCAGGCCCTTGCGCACTATCGTGACGGACTTCCCCTTGTTGCCGGATGCTGCCGATGCACAACGCCCTGATCACCGAGTTCTACAGCGCCTTCCAGCGCCTGGATGCCGAGGCCATGAGCGCCTGCTATACCGAGGATGTGCTGTTCAGCGACCCGGCGTTCGGCGAACTGCGCGGGCGCGATGCCGGCGACATGTGGCGCATGCTCACCACCCGGGCCAGGGACTTTTCCCTGACCTTCGACCAGGTACACAGTGACGAAAGCACTGGCAGCGCCCATTGGGTGGCCACCTACCTGTTCAGCCAGACCGGCCGCACCGTGGTCAACCATATCCAGGCGCGCTTTGTGTTTCGCGACGGCAAGATCTGCGAGCACCACGACCACTTCGACCTGTGGCGTTGGTCGCGCCAGGCCCTGGGCACCCAGGGCCTGCTGCTGGGCTGGACGCCGCTGGTGCGCAACGCGGTGCGTGCCCAGGCCTTGAAAGGGTTGCAGGCGTTCCAGGCCAGTCGTTGATAAGATTGGCGCTCTTTTCGTTTGCCAGAACCTTTTGTGAACAATCCACCTGAACCCATCGCGCCCAAGCCCTGGTTTGTCTACCTGGTGCGGGCGGCCAATGGCGCGCTCTATTGCGGGATCAGCAACGACCCGCAGCGCCGCTTTGCGATGCACCAGAGCGGCAAGGGCGCGCGGTTTTTCCTGTCCAGTCCGGCGGTGGCGCTGGTGTATACCGAGGCCTGCGCCAGCAAGAGCGAGGCGCTGCGCCAGGAACGCCTGATAAAAAAACTCAAGAAAAGCGCCAAGGAGTGTCTGGCCCGGGCTTATCAACCTGACTGATCAGTTCCCGTCAGGCCAATGGGTAGGCCGCAGTGATTTTGCACGATAAGCTGGCGGCTCCTTCTTTTAGCGGAGTCTGGAATGTCTGAGTTAATCCTGCATCACTACCCGCAATCCCCGTTCGCCGAAAAGGTTCGCCTGCTCCTGGGTTTCAAGGGGCTGTCCTGGCATTCGGTGACCATTCCCCCGGTGATGCCCAAGCCCGATCTGACGGCCCTGACCGGCGGCTACCGAAAAACCCCGGTGCTGCAGGTGGGCGCGGATATTTATTGTGATACCGCGCTGATCGCCCGCCGCCTGGAACAGGAAAAGGCCGCGCCGCCGCTGTTTCCCGAAGGCCAGGAACTGGTCAGCCAAAGCTTTGCCGCCTGGGCCGATTCGGTGGTGTTTTCCCATGCCGTGGCCCTGGTATTCCAGCCCGAATCCCTGGCGGTGAAATTTGCCAAGGTGCCGCCGCAGATGCTGCAGGTGCTGGTTGCCGACCGCAGCAAGATGTTCGGCGACGGTAGCGCCACCCGGCTGCCACTGGATGTGGCGCGGCACCAGTGGCCGGCAATCATTGCGCGGCTTGAGCAACAGTTGCAGCGTCAATCGGGGGACTTCCTGTTTGGCGAACCGTCGATTGCCGACTTCGCCATGGCCCATACGTTGTGGTTTATCAAAGGCTCGTCGGTGACCTCGCCGCTGGTGGATGATTATCCTGCCGTCAGCGCCTGGCTTGGGCGGGTGCTGGGCTTCGGGCATGGCACTTCCAGCGAGATGAGTGCCGGGCAGGCCCTGGAAATCGCCCGCAATAGCACGCCTGCGGCGTTGCCGGATGAAGTGTTTGCAGAGCCCAACGGGTTCAAGGTGGGCCAGCAAGTGAGCATCGCCGCGACTGACTATGGTGTGGACCCGGTGGTGGGCGAGTTGCTGTTTGCCGGTCGCGAGGAGTTGATCCTGCGCCGCGAGGATGAGCGCGGCGGCACCGTGCATGTGCACTTCCCGCGCCTGGGCTTCTTGATCCGTTAATCAAACAGCTGTAGGCGCTGGCTTGCTCTTAACTGTGGGAGCGGGCTTGCCCGCGATAGCGGTGGGTCAGTTAATGCAACTCTGACTGACACACCGCTATCGCGGGCAAGCCCGCTCCCACAGGGGATCTGCGCTTAACTGATCGGCATTAGGGTTTGCTTGCGCCTACAGGTTCAGGGCAGACAGGATGGCCTTCGGGTTGTAGTCGCGGATCTGCGTGCCATTGACGTCTACAAACGGAATCCCGCCGCCGCCCAGGGCCTCATAGGCCTTGCGCCCCTGGGCATCCTTCTCGATATCCACGCGGGTGTAGGGAATGCCCTTCTGATCGAGGAAGCGCTGGGTCTGCTTGCAGTACCCGCACCAGTCGGTGGTGTACAACGTCACCCGGGCAGTGGCGCGTACCTGCTCCGGGACGACCTGCGACGGATTGAACAGCCGCTCGACCTTACCCCAGTTCTGGATCGCTACCACCACCAGCAACACCAGCAGGACTTTCTTCAGGACCCCGCCGAGCATCAGTTGCGGCGCTTGAGCTGGTCGGTCAGTTGGGTCGGCAGCCCCTTGATGATCAGGGTGCCGGCGGCCTCGTCATACTCGATCTTGTCGCCCAACAGGTGCGCTTCAAAGCTGATGGACAAACCTTCGGCGCGCCCGGTGAAGCGGCGGAACTGGTTGAGGGTGCGCTTATCGGCGGGAATTTCCGGCGACAGGCCGTAATCCTTGTTGCGGATATGGTCGTAGAAGGCCTTTGGCCGATCTTCATCGATCAGGCCCGACAGCTCTTCCAGGCCCATGGGCTCGCCGAGCTTGGCCTGGCTGCTGGCGTAGTCCACCAGGGTCTTGGTTTTTTCGCGGGCGGATTCGTCCGGTAGGTCTTCGCTTTCGACGAAGTCACTGAAGGCTTTGAGCAGGGTGCGGGTCTCGCCCGGGCCGTCGACGCCTTCCTGGCAGCCGATAAAGTCGCGGAAGTACTCCGAGACCTTCTTGCCGTTCTTGCCCTTGATAAACGAGATGTACTGCTTGGACTGCTTGTTGTTCTGCCACTCGGACACGTTGATGCGTGCCGCCAGGTGCAACTGGCCCAGGTCCAGGTGGCGCGAGGGCGTCACGTCCAGCTCGTCGGTCACCGCCACGCCTTCACTGTGGTGCAGCAGGGCGATGGCCAGGTAGTCGGTCATGCCTTGTTGATAGTGGGCAAACAGCACGTGGCCGCCGACGGAGAGGTTGGATTCCTCCATCAGCTTTTGCAGATGCTCCACAGCAATCCGGCTGAAGGCAGTGAAATCCTTGCCACCCTCGAAATATTCCTTCAACCAGCCGCTGAACGGGTGCGCGCCGGACTCGGCATGGAACAAACCCCAGGCCTTGCCTTGTTTGGCGTTATAGCTCTCGTTGAGGTCGGCGAGCATGTTCTCGATGGCGGCGGACTCGGCCAATTCGGAGTCACGGGCGTGGAGAACTGCGGGCGTGCCGTCGGGTTTTTTGTCGATCAGGTGGACGATGCAGTGACGGATCGGCATGGGCTTCTCGGCTGGTTGGGCGGGAGCGGTTGGCCTCCCGGAAAAAGTCGCCAGTGTACCGCACCCGTTGGTCGCAGCGTCGTTTGCAGCGGTTTTGGCAGCCCTCTGACAGCTCATATGCCTTTTTTTCACGGTTTAGAGCGATAAAGCTGACCAAATGGGTCGGTAGAAGCGGATATTTCCCCGTCTCTGTGCTAGTTTTGCCCGGTCTTACGCGATGTATCGGCGTTAAGCGTGCATTCAGCATTTGTCAGGTCGAACCAAACCCCGTTTCAGGCATCTATAACCCCGATCTCTCGCGGTTATGGCCAGGGGTGCCAGGCCATGACGGTCGGGCTCGATGGCTGACACTGCACTCTGCAATCCAAATGAATTTGATAGGGAAGGAACACCATAATGGCTTTGACTAAAGACCAACTGATCGCTGATATCGCCGAATCCACTGACACCACCAAGGTTCAAGTACGTGCCGTACTGGAGCAGCTGGCTCAGATCGTTGGTGACCAGCTGGACAACGGTGGCGAAATCACTCTGCCAGGTGTTGGCAAACTGAAAGTGACCGAGCGTCCAGCCCGTACCGGCCGTAACCCTTCGACTGGCGCTGCCATCGAAATCGCTGCGAAGAAAGTGATCAAGCTGGTTGTGGCCAAAGGCCTGACCGACTCGATCAACAAGTAAGACGCAGTAAAAAAAACCGTGCACCGGAGCGATCCGGGCACGGTTTTTTGTTGCCTGCGATTTGCCCCTAGCGCACCCAGCGCTGGCGCCAGATCTGCTGCTCGTTCTTGGTCTGGAAGGTCCAGGCCACAAAACGGCTCTGTTTCTGGCCCTGGGACATCTCCACCACCTGGCTTTCCAGGGCGCCGGCCTTTTTCAGCGCGGTCTGGATGGCGGGCAGGTTGGACGCTTTTGACACCAGGGTGCTGAACCACAGCACTTTATGGGCAAAGTGCGCGCTTTCGGCGATCAATTGCGTGACAAACCGCGCTTCACCGCCCTCACACCACAGCTCTGCCGATTGGCCGCCGAAGTTCAGTACCGGCAACTTGCGCTTGGGGTCGGCCTTGCCCAGGGCGCGCCATTTACGCTCGCTGCCTTTGGTCGCTTCGTCCATGGAGGCATGGAACGGCGGGTTGCACATGGTCAGGTCAAAACGCTCACCCGGCTCCAGCAGCCCCAGCAGAATATGCTTGGGATTGTTTTGCAGGCGCAGTTGGATGACCTTGCTCAGGTCATTGGACTGCACGATGGCCTTGGCGGCCGCCACGGCGGTCGGATCGATCTCGGAGCCGAGGAAATTCCAGCGGTAGTCCATGTAGCCGATCAGCGGGTAGACGCAGTTGGCGCCCATGCCGATGTCCAGCACCTTGACGATTGAGCCACGGGGAATCTTGCCGTCGTTGACGCTGGCCAGCAGGTCGGCGAGAAAGTGCACGTAATCGGCACGCCCCGGCACCGGTGGGCACAGGTAGTCAGCCGGGATATCCCAGTGCTGCACACCATAGAACGCCTTGAGCAACGCCCGGTTGAACACCCGCACTGCGTCGGGGTTGGCGAAGTCGATGCTTTCCTTGCCGTAGGGGTTGAGGATCACGAACTGGGCCAGTTCCGGCGTGGTCTTGATCAGCGCCGGGAAGTCGTAGCGGCCCTGGTGGCGGTTGCGCGGGTGCAGAGTGGCCTCTTTACGTGGCGCGACGGGCTTGGCCGGGGCGGCGGTTTTCGGCTTCTTGCGGGGCGGTTTGGGTGTGCTGGGGGCGGTCATGATGATTCTGGTGTTGGCTCAAAGTGGCGGCCATTGTCACACATCCTGAGCCCGACCCGGGCAAATGTGGGAGCTGGCTTGCCTGCGATGCAAGCGACTCGGTCTATCAGGTAGACCGAGGTGAGGCTATCGCAGGCAAGCCAGCTCCCACATTGATCGGGTTTTCAATGGGCAGTGGGGTGTTTTTCAGAGCCAAAAAAAAGAGACCCGAAGGTCTCTTTTTTACGCAGGCCGGCCCTTACAGGCTGGAAATCCGCGCATGTTGCTCCGCCAGCTTGCCCAAGGCCTGTTCGGCTTCGGCCAGCTTGGCGCGTTCCTTGTCGATGACTTCGGCCGGGGCCTTGTCCACGAAGGCGGCATTGGACAGCTTGCCGCCCACGCGCTGCACTTCGCCTTGCAAACGCAGGATTTCCTTGTCCAGGCGCGCCAGTTCGGCGCCTTTGTCGATCAGCCCGGCCATCGGCACCAGCACTTCCATCTCGCCAACCAGTGCGGTGGCAGACAGCGGTGCTTCGGCGCCATCAGCCAATACAGTGATCGACTCCAGCTTGGCCAGCTTCTTGAGCAGGGCGTCGTTCTCGGTGAGGCGGCGCTGGTCTTCGGCACTGGCGTTCTTCACAAACACCGCCAATGGCTTGCCCGGGCCGATGTTCATCTCGGCGCGGATATTGCGCGTGCCGAGCATCAGGGCCTTGAGCCATTCGATATCGCTTTCGGCAGCCTCGTCGATGCGGGCTTCATTGGCCACCGGCCAAGGTTGCAGCATGATGGTCTTGCCTTCGATACCGGCCAGCGGCGCCAGGCGCTGCCAGATTTCTTCGGTGATGAACGGCATGAACGGATGCGCCAGGCGCAACGCCACTTCCAGCACGCGCACCAGGGTGCGACGGGTGCCGCGCTGGCGCTCGATCGGTGCGTTCTCGTCCCACAGCACCGGCTTGGACAGTTCCAGGTACCAGTCGCAATACTGGTTCCAGATGAACTCGTACAAGGCCTGGGCGGCCAGGTCGAAACGGAACTGGTCGAGTTGGCGAGTCACTTCGGCTTCGGTGCGCTGCAACTGGGAGATGATCCAGCGATCAGCCAGGGACAGTTCATAGGCTTCGCCGTTCTGGCCGCAGTCTTCGCCCTTGTCCAGCACATAGCGCGCGGCGTTCCAGATCTTGTTACAGAAGTTGCGATAGCCTTCGACGCGGCCCATGTCGAACTTGATGTCGCGACCGGTGGACGCCAGCGAGCAGAAGGTAAAGCGCAGGGCGTCGGTGCCGTAGCTGGCGATGCCGTCGGCGAACTCGTCGCGGGTCTGCTTCTCGATCTTCTTCGCCAGTTTCGGCTGCATCAGGCCCGAGGTGCGTTTTTGCACCAGGGTTTCCAGGTCGATGCCGTCGATGATGTCCAGCGGGTCCAGCACGTTGCCCTTGGACTTGGACATCTTCTGGCCCTGGCCATCACGCACCAGGCCGTGGACGTACACAGTCTTGAACGGCACCTGGGGAGTGCCGTCCTCGTTCTTCACCAAATGCATGGTGAGCATGATCATCCGGGCAACCCAGAAGAAAATGATATCGAAGCCGGTGACCAGCACGTCGGTGGAGTGGAATTTCTTCAGGAACTCGGTCTGCTGTGGCCAGCCCAGGGTCGAGAAGGTCCACAGGCCCGAACTGAACCAGGTGTCCAGTACGTCGTTGTCCTGCTGCAGCGCCACGTCCGGGCCGAGGTTGTGCTTGGCGCGCACTTCGGCTTCATCGCGGCCGACATAGACTTTGCCCGACTCGTCGTACCAGGCCGGAATGCGGTGGCCCCACCACAACTGACGGCTGATGCACCAATCCTGGATATCGCGCATCCACGAGAAGTACATGTTTTCGTATTGTTTGGGCACGAACTGGATGCGGCCATCTTCCACAGCAGCAATCGCCGGTTCTGCCAATGGCTTGGTGGAGACGTACCACTGGTCGGTCAGCCACGGCTCGATCACGGTGCCGGAGCGGTCGCCTTTGGGCACTTTCAGGGCGTGGTCGTCCACGCTGACCAGCAGGCCGGCGGCATCGAACGCAGCCACAATCTGCTTACGCGCTTCAAAACGGTCGAGACCGGCGTATTCGGCCGGGATCTTGCCGTCGATGCTGTCGTTCAGCGTGCCGTCGAGGTTGAACACCTGACAGGCCGGCAGGACGGCGGCGTTCTTGTCGAAGATATTCAGCAGCGGCAGGTTGTGGCGCTTGCCGACTTCATAGTCGTTGAAATCGTGGGCCGGGGTGATTTTCACGCAGCCGGTGCCGAATTCGGGGTCGCAGTAATCATCGGCGATGATCGGGATACGCCGGCCGACCAATGGCAGCTCGACGAATTGGCCGATCAGGGCCTGGTAGCGCTCATCGTTCGGGTTAACGGCCACGGCGGAGTCGCCGAGCATGGTTTCCGGGCGGGTGGTGGCGACGATCAGGTAGTCGTGGCCTTCGGCAGTCTTGGCGCCGTCGGCCAGCGGGTACTTGAGGTTCCACAGGAAACCTTTCTCGTCGTGGTTTTCCACTTCAAGGTCGGAAATCGCCGTGTGCAGCTTGGTGTCCCAGTTGACCAGGCGCTTGCCGCGGTAGATCAGGCCATCTTCATGCAGGCGCACGAAGGCTTCCTTGACTGCTTCCGACAGGCCGTCGTCCATGGTGAAACGCTCGCGGCTCCAGTCTACGGACGAGCCCAGGCGACGGATCTGACGGCTGATATTGCCGCCGGACTGGTCCTTCCATTCCCAGATCTTTTCCAGGAATTTCTCGCGGCCCAGGTCGTGACGGTTCTGGCCGCTGGCTTCCAGTTGGCGTTCCACCAGCATCTGGGTGGCGATACCGGCATGGTCGGTGCCCGGCTGCCACAGGGTATTGCGCCCCTGCATACGGCGGAAACGGATCAGGGCGTCCATGATCGCGTTGTTGAAGCCGTGACCCATGTGCAGGCTGCCGGTGACGTTCGGCGGCGGGATCATGATCGTGTAGGAATCACCCGCGCCTTGCGGGGCGAAATAGTTCTCGGACTCCCAGGTGTTGTACCAGGAAGTTTCAATAGCGTGCGGCTGGTAGGTCTTATCCATGCGCGGCGGGACCCTAGTTGGCATTTATTCAGGAAAGCCGACAAGTATAACGGGGGATAGGGGAGAGGGCGAGACGAAGAGAGGGGCTAAGGCTTACGCGGATCAAATGTGGCAGTGGGCTTGTGTGGGAGCGGGCTTGCTCGCGATAGTGGTGTATCAGCCAAGTATCTTTCAACTGACCTACAGCTATCGCGGGCAAGCCCGCTCCCACAGGGGGGATTTGTGTGGGTCAGGACTGGTACTGGCTGAGCAACCGCTCCATCCGCGCATCCATCCGGCGCTTGATCTCGGTTTCGATATGCGGGGCGAAGTCGTCGATCACGTCCTGCATGATCAATTGCGCCGCGGCGCGCAGTTCGTTGTCCAGGTGCAGCAGCAGGGCGTCGGGGGCTTTTTCGGCGGCCGGTTCTGCTTGCACGAGGGGCGGTTCGACCGGCTCGGCGGCGGCAGGCTTGGCGCCGACCAGATCGAACAGCAGGGGGATCTGTACTTCGCCGGTGGCGACGGTCTCGGTCAGCAGCGGCGGTTGCAGGTTGTCATCACCCAGCAACTGGCGGATCGACTCAAGGTCGTCCAGCAGGTGGTCGGAGGGTTTTAGCGGGTTTGAAGTGTCCATCATGTGCTCAGAGTCGCTGTAATCGGTGATCTTGCAGAGAATAGCCCTGTTCGCGGTAGAAACGGAAACTCTCCCGCGCGGCCTGACGAATAGCCGGGTCTTCCACCACCACTTCCGCCACCCGGGCGAACCCCTTGGCAAAGGCTGGCACTTTCAGGTCCAGGTTGACCAACAGGTCATGGTGATCGCCACAACTGTCGCCCACACCCAGCACCACCAGGCCCCCTGGCTCCGATTCTGCGGGGCCGTGGGGCACGAAGCTCTCGCCCTTGAAGCGCCACAGGCGGGCATCGAGGTCTTCACGCTGGGCGGCATCGCTGCAATGCAGGTAGATGCGGTGGCCCATGCGCCAGGCCTTTTCCGTGAGTTTGCAGGCAAAGTCCAGGCGAGCCGAAGGATCGGCGCTGGGTAATATATAGAAGTCGACTTGGGTCATTACATTTCCAGGCAGGCACGCAAAACCCTGTAGGAGCCTGTAAATCGGCTCCTACAGGGTTGCGTTTAGGCTTTGGCGCGATCCAGCAGGTACTGGGTCAGCAGCGGCACCGGACGGCCGGTAGCGCCCTTGTCCTTGCCACCGCTGGTCCAGGCGGTGCCGGCGATGTCCAGGTGGGCCCAGTTGAAGTTCTTGGCAAACCGCGACAGGAAGCACGCGGCGGTGATGGTGCCGGCCTTTGGCCCGCCAATGTTGGCGATGTCGGCGAACGGGCTGTCCAGTTGCTCCTGGTACTCGTCGAACAGCGGCAGTTGCCAGGCGCGGTCGTCGGCGGCCTTGCCGGCGCTGAGCAGTTGCTCGACCAGCTCGTCGTTGTTGCCCAAAAGGCCTGAGGTGTGGGAGCCCAGGGCGACGATGCAGGCCCCGGTCAGGGTGGCGATATCGATCACCGCCTGCGGCTTGAAGCGCTCGGCGTAGGTCAGGGCATCGCACAGCACCAGGCGGCCTTCGGCGTCGGTGTTGAGGATTTCCACGGTCTGGCCGCTCAGGGTCGTCACGATATCGCCAGGGCGGGAAGCACCGCCGCTCGGCATGTTCTCGGCGCAGGCCAGGATGCACACCAGGTTGATCGGCAGCTTGAGCTCCAGCACGGCGCGCAGGGTGCCAAAGACACTGGCGGCGCCGCCCATGTCGTACTTCATCTCGTCCATGCCGGCGCCCGGCTTGAGGCTGATGCCGCCGGTGTCGAAGGTGATGCCTTTACCGACCAGGGCGAACGGCTTGTCGGCTTTCTTGCCACCGTTGTATTGCATGACGATCAGGCGTGGCGGCTGGTCGCTGCCCTGGCCCACGGCATAGAACGAGCCCATGCCCAGTTCCTTGATCTTTTTCTCGTCCAGGACTTCGACTTTCAGGCCCTTGAACGCTTTGCCCAAGGCCTTGGCCTGCTCGCCGAGGTAGGTCGGGTGGCAGATGTTAGGTGGCATATTGCCCAGATCGCGGGTGAACGCCATGCCGGTCGCGATAGCCTGGGCGTGGGTGGTGGCGCGCTGCACTTCAGCCTGGGCGGCCTTGATGGTCAGCAGGGTGATTTTCTTCAGGGCACGGGGTTCGGCTTTCTGGCTCTTGAACTGATCGAATGTGTAACCACCGTCCAGCAGGGTTTCGGCCAGCAGGCGGGTCTTGCCATAGCTGTCGCGGCCCTTGACCACGATTTCGTCCAGCGCCAGTGCCGCATCGCTGCCGCCCAGGCCCTTGAGGGTGCCGAAGATGGCGCTGATGATTTTGCGGAACGGGCGGTCGCCCAGTTCGGCGTCCTTGCCCACGCCTACCAGCAATACGCGGTCGGCCTTGAGGTTGGGCAGGCTTTGCAGCAGCAGGCTTTGGCCGACCTTGCCGGCCAGGTCGCCACGCTTGAGCACGGCGCTGATGGCGCCACCGCTCAGTTCGTCGACTTGCCTGGCGGCCGCGCCGAGCTTGCGGCCTTCGCCGATGGCGACCACGAGGGTGGCGGTCTTCAACGTTTCGGGGCTAACGCTTTTTACAACCAATTCCATGTTCGGGTCCCTTATATAAAGGTCAAAGAGCCTGGAGTCTGTACTCCGGCCTGTAGGCTGGGCTCGCCTGAGCGAGCGCGACAAAGCCAGCAGTTTGTACCGCGCCGCCTCAGCCTGACAACCCTTGAGGCCAGCTTTGTGCACGGGTGTGAGCAAGCTCCGTGACAGGCGCCGACAATCACAGGATAATGCGCCATCTTTTTCGCCGGCCCGTGTCAACGGGGCGACTTGATATGCTTGCTTGTTTGGCCGCCTTAGCCTGACAACCCTGGAGTGTCTGGTTTGATTGTCTTCCGTTATCTGTCCCGCGAAGTTCTGCTGACCCTGAGTGCCGTGAGTGCGGTGTTGCTGGTCATCATCATGAGTGGTCGTTTCGTCAAATACCTGGCCCAGGCTGCCTCGGGGGCCCTGGATCCCGGTTCATTGTTCCTGATCATGGGCTTTCGCATGCCAGGGTTCCTGCAACTGATCCTGCCCCTGGGCCTGTTTCTCGGGATCCTGCTGGCCTATGGCCGGCTCTACCTCGAAAGCGAAATGACCGTGCTCTCGGCCACCGGCATGAGCCAGCAGCGCTTGCTGGCCATGACCATGGTCCCGGCCACCGGCGTGGCGCTGGTGGTGGCCTGGCTGAGCTTGAGCCTGGCGCCTCAGGGCCTTATGCAGTTCCAGCTGGTGCTCAACAAACAGGACGCGATGACCGAGTTCGACACCCTTGAGCCGGGCCGCTTCCAGGCACTCAACGATGGCACCCGCGTGACCTACACCGAGCGCATGACCGATGATCGGACCAACCTCGGCGGTGTGTTCATTTCCGAGAAACGCCTGGGCCAGGACAAGAAAGACCGTGGCATTTCCGTACTGGTGGCCGATAGCGGGCGCCAGGAAGTACGCCCGGACGGCAGCCGCTACCTGATCCTGGAAAACGGCTATCGCTACGACGGCAGCCCCGGCCAGGCCGACTACCGCGCCATCAAGTACGACACCTACGGCGTCATGCTGGCCCGGCCGGAAGTCAGCAACGAGGTCACCGACCGCGATGCCCTCCCGACAAGTGCCCTGATCGGTAGCAAGGAGTTGCGGGCGATCGCCGAGCTTCAATGGCGCCTCTCCCTGCCGCTGCTGGTGTTTATCGTCACCCTGATGGCGGTGCCACTGTCCCGGGTCAACCCGCGCCAGGGCCGCTTCCTCAAGCTGCTGCCGGCGATTCTGCTGTACATGGCTTACCTGACCATCCTGATTTCCGCCCGCGGGGCCCTGGAGAAGGGCAAGCTGTCGCCGCTCCTGGGGTTGTGGTGGGTCCACGGTATCTTCCTGATGATTGGCCTGGGCCTGCTCTATTGGGAACCGATTCGCTTGAAAATGCAGAGCCGTCGCGGCATGAAGGAGATGGCTCGTGGGTAAGCTGGATCGCTACATCGGTAGCAGCGTACTGGTCGCCATCCTGGCGGTATTGGGCATCATCCTCGGCCTGGCGTCGTTGTTTGCCTTTATTGATGAAGTGGGCAACGTCACCGAGACCTATACGGTCACGGACGTCCTGAGCTACGTGGCACTGACCGCGCCGCGCCGCCTCTACGACATGATGCCGATGGCCGCGCTGATCGGCTGCCTGATCGGCCTGGGCAGCCTGGCCAGCAACAGCGAACTGACCATCATGCGCGCGGCGGGGGTGTCTGTTTCCCGTATCGTCTGGGCGGTGATGAAACCCATGCTGCTGCTGATGGCCGCCAGCGTGCTGATCGGCGAATACGTGGCGCCACCGGCGGAAACCACCGCCCAGGCCAACCGTGCGCTGGCCCTGGGCTCGGGCGATGCCCAGAGTTCCAAGCGCGGCCTGTGGCACCGCCAGGGTGATGAATTCATCCACATCAACGCGGTGCAACCCGGCGGCCTGC
Organism: Pseudomonas gessardii; assembly: GCF_001983165.1. Lineage (GTDB taxonomy): Bacteria > Pseudomonadota > Gammaproteobacteria > Pseudomonadales > Pseudomonadaceae > Aquipseudomonas > Aquipseudomonas gessardii. Next base: position 40,934 of record NZ_MNPU01000010.1, read on the forward strand.
TGGTGGGTGTGACCCGTTATCGCTTTGACGATGAGCGCCACATGCTGTCGTCGAGCTTTGCCAAGCGCGCCCAGTTCAGTGACAACCAGTGGGTGTTGAGCGATGTCACCACCACCCATTTCCGCAATCCCGGCAAAGGCACCGAGGCCAGCACCGAGGTGATCAATGAGCCGACACAGGCCTGGGACATTGCGCTCAAGCCAGAACTGCTCAATACCGTGGTGATGATCCCGGAAAGCCTGCCGATCTCCGGTTTGTGGAGCTATATCCACTACCTCAAGGAGCAGGGCCTGAACAACGGCCGCTACTGGCTGGCATTTTGGGTCAAGGTGTTGCAGCCGCTGGTGACCGCTGCTTTGGTATTGATGGCGATCTCGTTTATTTTCGGCCCGTTGCGCTCGGTAACCCTGGGCCAGCGTGTGTTTACCGGGGTCTTGGTGGGGTTCACCTTCCGTATTGCCCAGGACTTGCTGGGGCCGTCGAGCCTGGTATTCGGTTTCTCGCCGCTGTTTGCGGTGCTGGTGCCGACCACTATCTGTGCCCTGGCCGGCTTCTGGCTGTTGCGCCGGGCCGCTTGATCCGCGCGTGTTGAACAAAAAATGCCCCATTCGCAAGAACGGGGCATTTTTGTTATTGGTCGTCAAAGATGACGCCTGGCCTGAGCATCAGGTACAATTCCCGGCTATTTTTCAGCGGGCAATCTGCCTGCAGCCTTTTTGAGTGTTGATCCGTGAGTGATTTGAGTCATATCCGCAATTTCTCCATCATCGCCCACATTGACCATGGTAAGTCGACGCTGGCCGATCGATTCATCCAGATGTGCGGCGGCCTTGCCGAGCGTGAAATGGAAGCCCAGGTTCTGGACTCCATGGACCTCGAACGCGAGCGCGGGATCACCATCAAGGCCCACAGCGTTACCCTGTACTACACGGCCAAAGACGGTATCAAGTACCAGTTGAACTTCATTGACACCCCGGGCCACGTCGACTTCACCTACGAAGTCAGCCGTTCCCTGGCCGCCTGCGAAGGCGCGCTGCTGGTGGTGGACGCAGGGCAGGGCGTTGAAGCCCAGTCCGTGGCCAACTGCTACACCGCCATCGAGCAGGGCCTGGAAGTCATGCCGGTGCTGAACAAGATCGACCTGCCGCAGGCCGACCCGGACCGCGTGAAGGAAGAAATCGAAAAAATCATCGGCATTGACGCCACCGACGCCGTCGAGTGCAGCGCCAAGACCGGCCTGGGTGTCGACGAAGTGCTTGAACGCCTGGTCAAGACCATTCCCGCCCCTACCGGCAATATCGAAGATCCGCTGCAAGCGTTGATCATCGACTCCTGGTTCGACAACTACCTGGGCGTTGTGTCCCTGGTCCGTGTGCGCCATGGCCGGGTGAAAAAGGGCGACAAGATCCTGGTCAAGTCCACCGGCAAGATCCACCTGGTGGACAGCGTCGGTGTCTTCAACCCGAAACACACCGCCACCGTTGACCTGAAAGCCGGTGAAGTAGGCTTCATCATCGCCGGTATCAAGGACATCCACGGTGCACCGGTCGGTGACACCCTGACCTTGAGCTCGACGCCTGATGTCGACGTGCTGCCAGGCTTCAAGCGCATCCAGCCGCAGGTCTATGCCGGCCTGTTCCCGGTCAGCTCCGACGACTTCGAGGATTTCCGCGAAGCCCTGCAGAAGCTGACCCTCAACGACTCGTCGTTGCAGTACACCCCGGAAAGCTCCGACGCCCTGGGCTTCGGTTTCCGCTGCGGGTTCCTGGGCATGCTGCACATGGAGATCATCCAGGAGCGCCTGGAGCGCGAGTACGACCTGGACCTGATCACCACCGCGCCAACCGTTATTTTTGAGCTGGCGCTGAAAACCGGTGAAACGATTTACGTCGACAACCCGTCCAAGCTGCCGGACCTGTCGTCCATCGAAGACATGCGCGAACCGATCGTGCGGGCCAATATTCTTGTGCCGCAGGAGCACCTGGGTAACGTCATTACCCTGTGTATCGAAAAACGTGGCGTGCAGCACGACATGCTGTTCCTCGGCACCCAGGTCCAAGTGACCTATGATTTGCCGATGAACGAAGTGGTCCTGGACTTCTTTGACCGCCTCAAATCCACCAGTCGCGGCTATGCTTCGCTGGATTACCATTTCGACCGTTACCAATCGGCCAATCTGGTGAAGCTCGATGTGCTGATCAACGGCGACAAGGTCGATGCCCTGGCGCTGATCGTGCACAAGGATAATGCGCACTACAAAGGTCGTCAGTTGACCGAGAAGATGAAGGAACTGATTCCGCGCCAGATGTTCGACGTCGCGATCCAGGCCGCCATTGGCGGGCAGATCATTGCGCGGACCTCCGTCAAGGCTCTCAGAAAGAACGTACTGGCCAAATGCTATGGCGGCGACGTCAGCCGTAAGCGCAAGCTGCTTGAGAAGCAAAAGGCCGGTAAAAAACGCATGAAGCAAGTGGGCAACGTGGAAATTCCACAAGAAGCCTTCCTTGCGGTGCTCAGGTTGGATAGTTAGGTCCTATGTCACTAAATTTCCCGCTGTTGCTGGTCATCGCCGTTGCCGTCTGTGGTCTCCTGGCGCTGCTCGATCTGCTGTTCTTCGCCCCGCGTCGTCGGGCGGCCATCGCGTCCTATCAGGGCAGCGTCAGCCAGCCCGATGGCGTAGTGATCGAGAAGCTCAACAAAGAGCCCTTGCTGGTTGAATACGGCAAGTCGTTCTTCCCGGTGTTGTTCATCGTGCTGGTGCTGCGCTCGTTTCTGGTAGAGCCGTTCCAGATTCCTTCGGGCTCGATGAAACCGACCCTGGATGTGGGCGACTTCATCCTGGTGAACAAATTTTCGTACGGGATCCGCTTGCCGGTGATCGACAAGAAAATCATCGAGGTGGGTGATCCGCAGCGCGGCGATGTGATGGTGTTCCGCTACCCAAGCGACCCGAACGTCAACTACATCAAGCGTGTGGTCGGCCTGCCGGGTGACGTGATCCGCTACACCAGCGACAAGCGCCTGTTCGTCAATGGCGAGTCGGTGGCCGAGAAACTCATCGGTTCCGAGCCGAACACCCTGGGCAGCGCCGAGCTGTACGAGGAAAAACTTGGAGCGGTAGAGCACCAGATCCGCAAGGAAATGAGCCGCTACCGTTCGCCGCCCGACAACCAGTGGACCGTGCCTGCCGGGCACTATTTCATGATGGGCGACAACCGCGACAACTCCAACGACAGCCGCTACTGGGATGACCCAAGCATTCCCAAGGCGCTGTTGGGCATGGTTCCCGATCAGAATATCGTCGGCAAGGCCTTTGCGGTCTGGATGAGCTGGCCCGAACCCAAGCTCAGTCACCTGCCGAACTTCTCGCGGGTGGGGCTGATCAAGTAATCCATGCGGCGCTGTGAACACAGCGCCGAATGCTTTTCTGGGGCTTGGACATTGGTCCGGCTTCGAGCAATACGCAGCATTGCCAGGATTTGAATTTGAACACAGCGTTAATCGTCGATGGCCTTTGCCGCCACGTACTGACAGTAGGTAAACCGTGAGCGTTTCTTTGAGTCGTCTTGAGCGTCAGCTCGGCTACACCTTCAAGGACCAGGAATTGATGGTCCTTGCCCTTACACACCGCAGTTTTGCCGGGCGCAACAATGAACGCCTGGAGTTCCTCGGTGATGCCATCCTTAACTTCGCCGCGGGCGAAGCCCTGTTCAACCGCTTCCCCCTGGCCCGTGAAGGCCAGCTGTCGCGCTTGCGCGCACGCCTGGTGAAAGGCGAGACCCTGGCCGTGCTGGCCCGTGGTTTTGACCTGGGCGAGTACCTGCGCCTGGGGTCCGGCGAGTTGAAGAGCGGCGGTTTCCGTCGCGAGTCGATCCTGGCCGATGCCCTGGAAGCCCTGATCGGTGCGATCTATCTCGATGCCGGGATGGAAGTGGCCAAGGAGCGGGTCATGGCCTGGCTGGCGTCGGAAATCGACAGCCTGACCCTGGTGGATACCAACAAGGATCCCAAGACCCGCCTGCAGGAATTCTTGCAGTCGCGTGGCTGCGAACTGCCACGCTACGAAGTGGTGGATATCCAGGGTGAGCCGCACTGCCGTGTGTTCTTCGTCGAATGCGAAGTCACCTTATTGAACGAAAAAAGCCGAGGTCAGGGTGTGAGCCGTCGTATTGCCGAACAGGTAGCGGCCGCTGCAGCACTGATTGCCCTGGGCGTGGAGAATGGCCATGACTGATTCAACCGCAACACGCTGTGGCTATGTTGCCATCGTCGGCCGTCCCAACGTGGGCAAGTCCACGCTGCTCAACCATATCCTGGGGCAGAAGCTGGCGATCACCTCGCGCAAGCCGCAGACCACCCGCCACAACATGCTGGGCATCAAGACCGAAGGCAACGTGCAAGCGGTCTATGTCGATACCCCGGGCATGCACAAAGGCGGCGAGAAAGCCCTGAACCGCTACATGAACAAGACCGCTTCGGCGGCGTTGAAAGACGTCGACGTGGTGATCTTCGTGGTCGACCGCACCAAGTGGACCGATGAAGACCAGATGGTCCTGGAGCGTGTGCAGTACGTTACCGGCCCATTGATCGTCGCGCTGAACAAGACCGACCGCATCGAAGACAAAGCCGAGCTGATGCCGCACCTGAGCTGGTTGCAGGAACAACTGCCGAACGCCCAGATCATGCCGATCTCGGCCCAGCACGGGCACAACCTCGAAGCCCTGGAGCGGGTGATCGCCGGCTACCTGCCGGAGAACGAGCACTTCTTCCCGGAAGACCAGATCACCGACCGCAGCAGCCGTTTCCTCGCCGCCGAGCTGGTACGCGAGAAAATCATGCGCCAGATGGGTGCTGAGCTGCCGTACCAGATCACCGTGGAAATCGAAGAGTTCAAGCAGCAGGGCAAGACCCTGCATATCCATGCGCTGATCCTCGTCGAACGTGACGGCCAGAAGAAAATCATCATTGGCGACAAGGGCGAACGCATCAAGCGCATCGGCACCGAAGCGCGCAAGGACATGGAAGTGCTGTTCGATTCCAAGATCATGCTTAACCTGTGGGTGAAGGTTAAGGGTGGCTGGTCCGATGACGAGCGCGCGTTGCGCTCCCTGGGCTACGGCGACCTGTAATCAGTCACCAGTAACACCGCAGGACAAAATGTGGGAGCGGGCTTGTGTGGGAGCGGGCTTGCCTGCGATAGCATCGCCTCGGTCTACTTGATACATCGAGGCGTCTGCATCGCAGGCAAGCCAGCTCCCACACAAGCCAGCTCCCACATTGGTTTATCGCTGTTCTTATAGTTCTGCGAAGAGACTTTCATGTCCCAATCCCCACCCCCCAGCCAACCCGCCTACGTCCTGCACAGCCGCGCCTACCGCGAGACCAGCGCTCTGGTGGACTTCCTCACGCCTCAGGGGCGGCTGCGTGCGGTATTGCGCAGCGCGCGGGGCAAGGCGGGGACGCTGGCGCGGCCATTTGTGGCCCTGGACGTGGAGTTTCGCGGCAAGGGCGAGCTGAAAAACGTCGGCCGCCTGGAAAGCATCGGCACCTCGGCCTGGCTCAATGGCGAGGCGCTGTTCAGCGGCCTGTACCTCAATGAGCTGCTGATCCGCCTGCTGCCCGCCGAAGACCCGCACCCCGCAGTGTTCGATCACTATGCCGCGACCCTGCTGGCCCTGGCTGAAGGCCGTCCCCTGGAGCCGCTGCTGCGCGCTTTCGAGTGGCGCCTGCTCGACGACCTGGGCTACGGCTTTGACCTGCACAACGACCTGCACGGCGAGCCCATCGCCAGCGACGGCATGTACCGCCTGCAAGTGGACGCCGGGCTGGAGCGTGTCTACCTGCTGCAACCCGGCCTGTTCCAGGGCACCGAGTTGCTGGCCATGGCCGAGGCCGACTGGAGCGCGCCCGGTGCCTTGTCTGCGGCCAAGCGCCTGATGCGCCAGGCCCTGGCCGTGCATCTGGGCGGTCGGCCCCTGGTCAGTCGCGAGTTGTTTCGGAAGCCCTGACATCCCCGTGTATGCTGTACGCCGATTCTTTCCCTTTTCAGGAGCGCTTCCGTGACCACCAGCAATCGCATTCTTCTTGGCGTCAATATCGACCACGTTGCCACCCTGCGCCAGGCCCGGGGCACCCGCTACCCTGATCCGGTCAAGGCCGCGCTGGATGCTGAAGAAGCAGGCGCCGACGGGATCACCGTGCACCTGCGCGAAGACCGCCGGCACATCCAGGAGCGCGACGTGCTGGTGCTCAAGGACGTGCTGCAAACCCGCATGAATTTCGAGATGGGTATCACCGAAGAAATGATGGCCTTCGCCGAGCGCATCCGCCCGGCGCATATCTGCCTGGTCCCGGAAACCCGCCAGGAACTGACCACCGAAGGCGGCCTGGATGTGGCCGGCCAGGAAGCGCGGATCAAGGCCGCAGTCGAGCGCCTGTCGCAGATCGGCAGTGAGGTCTCGCTGTTTATCGACGCCGACGAACGGCAGATCGAAGCCTCGCACCGCGTGGGCGCACCGGCCATCGAGTTGCACACCGGCCGCTACGCCGATGCCACCACCCCGAGCGAAGTCGCTGACGAACTGCAGCGCATCATCGACGGCGTGGCCTGCGGCCTGCGCGAGGGCCTGATCGTCAACGCCGGCCATGGCCTGCATTACCACAACGTCGAAGCCGTGGCGGCGATCAAGGGCATCAACGAACTGAACATCGGCCATGCGCTGGTGGCGCACGCGCTGTTCGTCGGTTTCAAGGGCGCGGTCGCCGAGATGAAAGCGCTGATCCTGGCTGCCGCCAAACACTGACCAACGCTGAAAATCCAGGGTGGGGCGCGCTTGTGTGGGAGCGGGCTTGCCCGCGATGAGGCCGTTTCAGTCGATACCTCTATTGACTGACCCAGCGCTATCGCGGGTAAGCCGGCTCCCACACAAGCCCGCTTGCTCCCACATGCGGCAATGCGAAGCCTTACTGTTTAGCCGGCAGGGGTGTATCGTATTTGCCCTTTGCAGGCCTTGCGCCCGCGCAGATCCGTGAGGTTGTTGTGTCCCGATCTTTTTCCCGTCGACAAATCCTTGGTGGCCTCGCCGGCCTGGCAGTGGTGGGCGTCGGTGCCGGTGGCGCCTACCGCTACTGGCTGGGGAAAGTCGCGGACGCCAGCGCCGGGCGTGATTACGAGCTGATCGCCGCGCCCCTGGACGTGGAACTGGTGCCGGGGCACACCACCCAGGCCTGGGCCTTTGGCCCCTCGGCGCCGGGCACCGAGTTGCGCGTACGCCAGGGCGAATGGCTGCGGGTGCGCTTTATCAACCACCTGCCGGTCGCCACCACCATCCACTGGCACGGCATCCGCCTGCCCCTGGAAATGGACGGCGTGCCCTATGTCTCGCAACTGCCGGTATTGCCCGGCGAGTATTTCGACTACCAGTTCCGCGTGCCGGATGCCGGCAGCTATTGGTATCACCCCCATGTCAGCAGCAGCGAAGAGCTGGGCCGTGGCCTGGTCGGGCCGTTGATTGTCGAAGAGCGCGAGCCCACCGGCTTCCAGCATGAGCGCACCCTGAGCCTGAAAAACTGGCATATCGACGAACAGGGCGAATTTGTCGAATTCAGCATCCCCCGCGAAGCCGCCCGTGGCGGTACGGCCGGGCGCCTGTCGACCATCAATGGCGTGCCGCAGGCGGTCATCGACCTGCCGGCCGGGCAAATCACCCGGGTGCGCCTGCTCAACCTCGACAACACCCTGACCTATCGCCTGAATATCCCCAACGCCGAGGCGCAGATCTACGCCCTGGACGGCAACCCCATCGAGCCCCGGCCCCTGGGCAAGGAATACTGGCTGGGCCCGGGCATGCGCATCTGCCTGGCGATCAAGGCCCCGCCGGCCGGCGAAGAACTGTCGATCCGCAATGGCCCGGTACGCCTGGGCACCTTCCGCTCGGTGGCCAACACCGAGGCGCCCGGCGAGTGGCCACCTGCGTTGCCGGCCAACCCGATTGCCGAGCCGGACCTGGCCAATGCCGAGAAACTCAACTTCAATTTTGAATGGGTCGGCTCGGTTTCGGTCAATGTCGAGAACGGTAAACCGCCGAGCCTGTGGCAGATCAACGGCCAGGCCTGGGACATCACCGACAAGACCTGCGCCGACCGCCCGATTGCCAAGCTGCAATTGGGCAAGAGCTATATTTTTGAATTGAAGAACATGACCCAGTACCAGCACCCGATCCACTTGCATGGCATGAGCTTCAAGGTCATCGCGTCAAACCGCCACAAGGTCACGCCGTACTTCACCGACACCTACCTGCTGGGCAAGAACGAGCGCGCCCGCGTGGCGTTGGTGGCGGATAACCCCGGGGTGTGGATGTTCCATTGCCATGTGATCGACCATATGGAAACCGGCCTGATGGCCGCCATCGAGGTGGCGTGATGCGCCAGGTTCGCCCCACGGCCATCATCGACCGCAGCCGCGACCAGGACTTTATGCGCCAAGCCCTGGCCCTCGCCGCCCAGGGCGCGGCCCTCGGCGAAGTACCGGTGGGCGCGGTGCTGGTGCAGGACGGCGAAGTTATCGGCCGCGGCTTCAATTGCCCGATCAGCGGCAGCGACCCGAGCGCCCACGCCGAGATGGTCGCCATCCGCGCGGCGGCCCAGGCCGTCAGCAACTACCGCCTGCCGGGCAGCACCCTGTATGTGACCCTGGAACCGTGCAGCATGTGCGCCGGGCTGATCGTCCACTCGCGCATCGCCCGTGTGGTATACGGCGCGCTGGAGCCCAAGGCCGGGATTGTGCAGAGCCAGGGGCAGTTCTTTACCCAGGGCTTTCTCAATCACCGGGTGTTGTTTGAAGGTGGGGTGTTGGCTGAAGAGTGCGGGGCGGTGTTGAGTGAGTTCTTCAAGGCCAGAAGGGCCAAGCCCAGCACCTGATCTCAAGGTGAAAACCCAATCAATGTGGGAGCTGGCTTGCCTGCTCCCACATTTTTGATCTGCATTTTCTCAGGGAGATTGGGGGTTACTTCTTGGCGATAATCACCGCCCGCATCGGCGCCGGCAGCCCTTCAATCGTCTTGCTGTGGTCCTCAGGATCGAGGAAGTCACTCAGCGACTGATACTTCATCCACTCGGTGCCACGCTGTTCCTCGAGCGTGGTCACGCTCACATCCACGCAACGCACCTCACTGAACCCGGCACGCCGCAGCCACAGCATCAGCGCCGGCACCGAGGGCAGGAACCACACATTACGCATCTGCGCGTAGCGGTCTTCCGGCACCAGCACCTGCTGCTGATCACCCTCGATCACCAAGGTCTCCAGCACCAGTTCGCCGCCCTTGACCAGGCAGTCCTTGAGCGCCAGCAAATGCTCGATGGGCGAGCGGCGGTGGTAGAACACGCCCATGGAGAACACCGTGTCGAAACCTTCCATGTTCGGCGGCAGGTCCTCGAACGGGAACGGCAGGTGCCAGGCGTTAGGGGCCGACAGGTAGCGCTGCACCGCCTGGAACTGGCAAAAGAACAGCCAGTTGGGGTCGACGCCAATCACGCTGTCGGCGCCGGCGCCGAGCATGCGCCACATGTAATAGCCGTTGCCACAGCCCACATCGAGGATGCGCTTGCCCGCAAGGTTCAGGTGCGGTGCGACCCGCGACCATTTCCAGTCCGAGCGCCATTCGGTGTCTACATGCACCCCGAACAGGTTGAACGGGCCTTTGCGCCACGGGCTCAGGCCCATCAGCGCGGCATGCATCTGCTCACGGGTGGCGTCATCGCAAGCGGTGTCGAGGGTCAGGCCGTTCAGCAGGTCGACTTCGCTAGGCAGAATCTTGGGCAATGCGTCCAGCGCACTTTGCCAGCGCGCCAGGTCGCCATGGCCCTTTTCCATTTTTGCATCGAGTTGTGCTTGCAGGCCCTGGGCCCATACGGCCAGGGGAGTGCCGACCAGATGGCGGGCGAGGGGAGACAGATCAATCATGGCAAGGCAATCAACGAGGCAAAGTTAAGACACTGGAACCACGGCACGACTTTCGAGAACCCGGCCGCCAGCAGGCGTTCGCGGTGTTCTTCGAGGCTGTCGGGCTTCATGACGTTTTCGATGGCGCTGCGCTTCTGGGCGATTTCCAGTTCGCTGTAGCCGTTGGCGCGCTTGAACGCCACATGCAGGTCGGTGAGCAGCGCGTGTTCCTCGGCATCATTGAAGCGCAGTTTTTCCGAGAGAATCAGCGCGCCACCGGGCAGCAGCGCCTGGCGAATCCGCCCAAGCAGCGCCAGGCGCTCCTCGGGGGCAATGAATTGCAGGGTGAAGTTCAGCGCCACCACCGAGGCCGGCTGAAACTGCAGGGCGAGGATATCGCCTTCGATCACCTGCACCGGCAACAGCTCCTGGAACATCGAGTCCTGGCCGTTGAGGTATTCGCGGCAGCGCTCGACCATCGCCGCCGAGTTATCCACCGCGATCACCCGGCAGCCGTCGGTGCGCACATGGCGCCGCAGGGCCTGGGTCACCGCGCCCAGGGACGAACCCAGGTCATACAGCACGCTGCCCGGCTGGGCGAACTGCGCCGCCAGCACGCCGAGGTTCTCGACAATGGTCGGGTAACCGGGCACCGAACGCTTGATCATGTCCGGGAACACCCGCACCACGTCCTCGTTAAAGGCGAAGTCCGGCACCTGGGGCAAGGGCTGGGCGAATAGGCGATCGGGTTCTTTGCTCACGGCTGTTCCGGCGACGAAGTGGAAAAGGCCGGCATTTTAGCCAGGTTGGCGAGGCGATGCGCGGGTTGTCTGATGGAAAGCCGATGCGGTGATGCCCCATTGCCCCAACCAATAGGTAATGATCAACAGATACGGCGCGGCATCGAAGGTCACCACAAAGCGGTTGATGCCGATCAGCGTGTCGGAAAACACAAACGACGCCGCCCCGGCCGCCGCCAATTGTGCCGAGCGCTTGGGCACATCGCTGCCCAACCGGGCCAACGCACGCCAGAGCATGGCGCTGATCACCAGCGCATACACCACCACCGGAATCAGCAAGTCGCCCAGACCGTGGGAAATCAGGATGCTCAGCAAGATTGCGCCAACCACCAGCGCCAGTATCAAGGCAGGCAGCGCTGCACGGCGGCAGTCGCTGAAGTAGGCCTTGAGGTACGCCAGGTGCGCGATCAGGAACGCGCCCAGGCCAAAGATAAACAGGTCGCCGGGCCAGGCCAGCAACACATCGCCCACCAGGGAGAAAATCAGCCCCAGGCTGATCCAGCGTCGATAGTCGCTGGGCGGCGCATCATGCAGCCAACCCAACAGCGCCAAGACCGGCAGCGGCTTGACCAACAGGCAAAGCAAGGTGGCGTGCGTGCTCAGGCCGTAGATAAAGGTAGCCGCACCCATCAACGCAAGAATCATCCATGGCATATCAGTTCACCGTAATGGCGCAGTCAAAGGTGTCCACCGGATTCACTTCCGGGGCCCAGGGTTGTTGGGAGGTCAGGCGCAGGCGGCCGCTACCGGCGGTAAAGGCCTGGAAGCGCCAGGTGGATTGCCCGGCGGCACCGACCACGCCGGCGTCCTCGGGGTTGCTGTAGACCTCGGGGCCGAGGCTGCGCAGCACGCCGCCGGCCGAATCCTGGATCGCCCAGCGATAACCGGTGGTGGGGTTGCTCGGCAAGGTCAGGGTCAGGTTTTGCCCGGCCTTGAGCTTGAGCGGGCAGGCGCTTTGTTTTTCCACGGTGACGTTTTGCTTCGGTGCACTGGCGCAAGCCGCGAGCAGGGCGAGGCTTAGGGCAAGAAGCAGGCGGGCAGCGGTCATGAAGGCTCCGTTTATTGGCGACGAAGGGCGAGCATAACCGAAGATGAGACAAGGTGTTACAGGGTGGTATTTATGTTGGCTGTGCCGGCCTCATCGCGGGCAAGCCCGCTCCCACACTTGAATGTGTTCACACATCAAAATGTGGGAGCGGGCTTGCCCGCGATGAGGCCAGTGCCGACGCTACAGATCTATCAGAACAACACCTTGGCCACATCCGCAAACCGCTTGGCAAAGTGCACTGTCATGCCGTCCTTGAGGTATTCCGGCAACTCTTCAAAGCTGCCCCGGTTGGGCTCGGGCAGGATCAGTTCATGGATCTTCTGGCGCCGCGCCGCAATCACCTTCTCGCGCACGCCGCCAATCGGCAGCACATGCCCGGTCAGGGTCAGTTCGCCGGTCATGGCCACGCCTTTTTTCGGCGGCTGGTTGCGCGCCAGCGACAGCAACGCACTGGCCATGGTCACCCCGGCACTCGGGCCGTCTTTGGGCGTAGCGCCTTCCGGCACATGCAGGTGCACGAAGGCTTCATCGAAGAACTTCGGGTCACCGCCAAACGACTTCAGGTTGGAGCTGATGTAGCTGTAGGCGATTTCGGCGGATTCCTTCATCACGTCACCCAACTGCCCGGTGAGCTTGAAGCCGCGATTGAGCGTGTGGATGCGCGTCGCCTCGATCGGCAAGGTCGCGCCGCCCATGCTGGTCCAGGCCAGGCCGGTAATCACCCCGGTGCCCGACAGCACTTGCTCGTTGCGGAACACCGGCATGCCCAGGGAGCTTTCCAGGTCCTTGTTGCCGATCTTGATCACCGAGTCCGGCTCGTCCAGCAACTTGACCACCGCCTTGCGCACCAGCTTGCCCAGTTGCTTCTCCAGCTGGCGCACCCCGGCTTCGCGGGCATAGCCGTCGATCAGGGCGCGCAGGGCGCCGTCGGTGATGCTCAGGCTGGTTTTTGCCACGCCGGCTTTTTCCAACTGCTTGGGCCACAGGTGGCGCTTGGCGATGGCGACTTTTTCTTCGGTGATATAGCCCGACAGGCGAATCACTTCCATGCGGTCCAGCAACGGGCCGGGGATCGAGTCCAGGGTGTTGGCGGTGCACACGAACAGCACTTTGGACAGGTCCAGGCGCAGGTCCAGGTAGTGGTCGAGGAATTCGACGTTCTGTTCCGGGTCGAGGGTTTCCAGCAGGGCCGACGCCGGGTCGCCCTGGAAGCTCTGGCCCATCTTGTCGATCTCGTCGAGCATGATCACCGGGTTCATCACTTCCACATCTTTGAGCGCCTGCACCAGCTTGCCCGGTAGGGCGCCGATGTAGGTACGGCGATGGCCCTTGATCTCGGCCTCGTCGCGCATGCCGCCGACGCTGAAGCGGTAGAACGGCCGGCCCAGGGACTCGGCAATCGATTTGCCGACACTGGTCTTGCCCACGCCCGGCGGGCCCACCAGCAGCACGATGGAACCGGCGACCTCGCCTTTATAGGCGCCCACGGCCAGGAACTCGAGGATGCGACTCTTGATGTCGTCCAGCCCCGCATGGTGTTTATCCAGGACTTTGCGCGCGTGCTTGAGGTCGAGCTTGTCCTCGCCATACACGCCCCACGGCACCGAGGTGGCCCAGTCCAGGTAGTTGCGTGTCACCGCGTATTCCGGCGAGCCGGTTTCCAGGATCGACAGCTTGTTGAGTTCTTCATCGATGCGCTTGCGCGCCTGGGCCGGCAGCACCTTGCCTTCCAGGCGTTGCTCGAACTGCTCGACGTCGGCGCTGCGGTCGTCCTTGGTCAGCCCCAGCTCCTGCTGGATCACCTTGAGCTGTTCCTTGAGGAAGAATTCGCGTTGGTGCTCACCGATCTTGCGGTTCACCTCGGCGGAGATTTCCTTTTGCAGGCGCGCAACTTCCACCTCTTTGCGCAGCATCGGCAACACTTTTTCCATGCGCTTGAGCATCGGCACGCAGTCCAGCACTTCCTGCAACTCGTTACCGGTGGCCGAGGTCAGCGCGGCGGCGAAGTCGGTCAGGGGCGACGGGTCGTTGGGGCTGAAGCGGTTGAGGTAGTTCTTCAACTCTTCGCTGTACAGCGGGTTGAGCGGCAGCAGCTCCTTGATCGCATTGATCAGCGCCATGCCGTAGGCCTTGACCTCATCGGTCGGCTCGCTGGGCTGGTGCGGGTATTCGACTTCCACCAGGTACGGTGGGCGATGGTGCTTGAGCCAGGTCTTGATGCGCACGCGGGTCAGGCCCTGGGCGACGAATTGCAGCTTGCCGTTTTCGCGGCTGGCGTGATGCACCTTGACCAGGGTGCCGTACAGCGGCAGGGCGGAGGTATCGAAATGCCGTGGGTCTTCGGGTGGGGTGTCCATGAAGAACAGCGCCAGGGAGTGATGGTCGGATTTGCTCACCAGCTCCAGGGTCTCGGCCCAGGGCTCTTCATTGACGATCACCGGCAACACTTGCGCCGGGAAGAACGGGCGGTTGTGGATCGGGATGATATAGACCTTGTCCGGCAGGTTCTGCCCAGGCAGGGCCAGGCCGGTGTTGGACGACGGGGTTTGGGCGTTTTCGGGGTCGGCGTAGTCGTTGAGGTCGATATCGGGGAATTCTTGCTGGTCGCTCATGGGGCACCTGCATAGGGAAGTATGGAGGTTAGATGGGGCGGGTCGGCGGTGGTTTCAATGGCGCGGGGTGCTTAGCAACAAATTGCATGATATTAACCCCAACGGCTCGCCTGCTCGTTCCCACGCTCTGCGTGGGAATGCATCCCCAGGACGCTCCGCGTCCCAAGAGCGGACGCAGAGCGTCCAAGGCGGCATTCCCACGCGGAGCGTGGGAACGAGCAGGTCAGCTGAGCTTCTTGAGGTAGCCCGGCAACGGCTGCTCCGGTAATACCGACAACACCTTCAAGCGCTGCAACATCCGTTGCCGTGCCCGCTGCAAATGCTCGCGCAGGTTCAGCGCCGCCGCATCGAATGCCCCATGCAGCAGCAATTCCAGGATCAACCGGTGTTCGGCGAGCATCGCAGGATCGGCGCCGATGCCCAGCAGGCGATAGAAAATCCGGCTGATGATCATCGGGCTCTGGCCTTGGCGGATCAGGGCGGCGATCTTGCGGTTCTGCAGGCCTGCCAGGCAGTGCTGGTGCAGGTCGGCTTCCAGCTGTTCGATATCTTCCAGGCTGCAATGGGCGCGGTCTTGAGCGTCGATCACCCGTTGCAACATGGCTTCGAGCACCTCGCGCGCCAGGCCTGGGGCGCTCTGGCGCAGGGCTTCGGGCTCCAGGCAGGCGCGCAGTTCGTAGTCTTCGGTGACTTCCCGGGCGGTCAGCGGCCCGGCCAGCCATTGCGAGTACGGCTCCTTTTCCACCAGGCCGCGGTCGCGCAGGCGCATCAAGGCTTCACGCACCACCGCGCGGCTGACGCCATAGTGATCGGCGGCGGCCTGCTCATCGAGGCGGTAGTGGCCGAAGGCGACACAAGTGGACAGCGCCGCGCCGATTTCCTCGACGATCCGCTCGCCCAGGGGCCGGGTGTCTACCAGCTCATCATCGCCGTTCAGGCCCAGGTGTGCAGGGCTCAGGGGCAGGCGCAGCGGCTCCAGCGCCAGGCCTTCGGGGTTGATCAGGTAGCCCCGGCCATCGAAACGGCAGATCAGGCCTTCTGTATGCAGCAGGTCCAGGGCCTTGCGCACCGGCACGCGGCTGGTGCCGAACAGTTCGGCCAGCGGCGCCTCCAGCAGGACCAACCCGTGGCGCGCGGTGCCGCTGACGATCGCATCCCGCAACAACTGGTGAATCATCGCGTAACGGGAGGCCGAGGCGGACACTGCTTTCATTGCTTTCTCTGGGGCATGTAGGACGGTGGCCGGGGATTCTCTCATAGATGCGCCTGTCACTCTGCGCCACATCGGCGGCGCTTTTTTGGGGCCTGGAATCTAGGGCTGTTACTTTTCTGCACTAAAATGTATTTATTTATAAAAGATACATTATTTCATTGAGGGCTCATCCCTGAAGCCTTGCACGATTTTTTCTCGGACTCGACACCCCCCTAGCCCGTAGGTCTTGGCGATATCGCCAGAGACCAGGCTGCCGTGTGCTGAACGGCTGGCACGAAACCTGCCTTTATAAAATGTACATTTTATTAATATGTACGTTTTAGGTGGGCTGGATGTCAAAGGCCCCTGCAATGGCCGGGGATTTTGCCAGCGGCCGCGACGAGCACTCACGCTTCAAGGAGACACACCATGGCTAAAGACATTCTCTGTGCATTTGGCGTCGACGTTGACGCCGTCGCCGGCTGGCTCGGTTCCTACGGTGGTGAAGACTCACCCGATGACATTTCCCGTGGCCTGTTCGCCGGTGAAATCGGCGCGCCACGCCTGCTCAAGTTGTTCGAGCGCTACGGCCTGCGCACCACCTGGTTTATCCCCGGGCATTCGATGGAAACCTTCCCCGAGCAGATGAAGGCCGTGGCCGATGCCGGCCACGAAATCGGCGTGCATGGCTACAGCCATGAAAACCCCATCGCGATGACGGCCGAGCAGGAAGAAATCGTCCTCGACAAGTCCATCGAACTGATCACCCAGGTCACAGGCAAACGCCCCACCGGCTACGTCGCGCCCTGGTGGGAATTTAGCAAGGTGACCAACGAGCTGCTGCTGAAAAAGGGCATCAAGTATGACCACAGCCTGATGCACAACGACTTCCACCCCTATTACGTACGCAAGGGCGACAGCTGGACCAAGATCGACTACAGCCAGCACCCCGACACCTGGATGAAACCCCTGGTGCGCGGCGAAGAAACCGACCTGGTGGAGATCCCCGCCAACTGGTACCTCGACGACCTGCCGCCCATGATGTTTATCAAGAAGGCGCCCAACAGCCACGGTTTCGTCAACCCACGGCACCTTGAAGAAATGTGGCGCGACCAGTTCGACTGGGTCTACCGCGAACACGAACACGCCGTGTTCACCATGACCATCCACCCCGATGTGTCGGGCCGTCCGCAAGTGCTGTTGATGCTGGAACGCTTGATCGAACACATCCAGGGCCATGCCGGCGTGCGCTTCGTCACCTTCGACGAAATCGCCGACGACTTTATCCGCCGCCAACCCCGTACCTGACCCTTTGCCCCCATCGAGGCGCGATCCATGTCTATCTACAACAAGCTCGACCTGACTGGCTGGAAACCCCGGCAACTGACGGCCAAGGAGGTACGCTTTGCCACCTGGATTGCATTTTTTGCCTGGGTGTTCGCGGTGTATGACTTCATCCTGTTCGGCACGCTGTTGCCGGAAATCGGCCGGCACTTTGGCTGGGGTGAAGTGGAGCAAGCCGAGATCGCGACCTGGGTGGCGGTGGGGACGGCGATCGTCGCCCTGGCCATCGGCCCGCTGGTGGACAGGCTGGGGCGGCGCACCGGGATTATCTTCACCGTCGCCGGCTCTGCCGTGTGCTCGGCGCTGACCGCCATCGGCGGCGCGTGGGGCAAGTCGCCACTGATTCTGATCCGCTCCCTGGGTGGCCTGGGCTATGCCGAGGAAACGGTCAACGCCACCTACCTGAGCGAGCTGTATGCGGCTTCCGACGACCCGAAACTGGCCAAGCGTCGCGGCTTTATCTACAGCCTGGTACAGGGCGGCTGGCCGGTCGGCGCGCTGATCGCGGCGGGCCTGACGGCGCTGCTGTTGCCGATCATCGGCTGGCAGGGCTGCTTTATCTTCGCTGCAATCCCGGCCATCGTCATTGCGGTCATGGCGCGCAAGCTCAAGGAGAGCCCGCAGTTCCAGATCCACCAGCGCATCACCCAATTGCGCAAGCGCGGCGCGGTGAGCGAGGCGCAGAACGTCGCGCTGACCTACGGCGTGGACTACGACGAACACAGCAAGGCCGGCCTCAAGGCGGCCTTCCGTGGTCCGGCACGCCGGGCAACCCTGGTGATCGGCGCGGCGATCCTGCTCAACTGGGCGGCGATCCAGGTGTTCAGCGTGCTGGGCACCTCGGTGATCATCAGCGTGCACCAGATCTCGTTCGAGAACTCGCTGATCATCCTGGTGCTGTCCAACCTGGTGGGCTACTGCGGCTACCTGTGCCACGGCTGGATGGGCGACAAGATCGGCCGGCGCAATGTCATCGGCCTGGGCTGGATGCTCGGCGGCCTGGCGTTTGCCGGCATGCTCTACGGCCCGAGCACGATGCCCATGGTGGTCGGGCTGTACAGCCTGGGCCTGTTCTTTTTGATCGGCCCGTACTCGGCGGCGCTGTTCTTTATCAGTGAAAGTTTCCCCACCAGCATCCGCGCCACCGGCGGCGCGATCATCCATGCCATGGGCCCGTTGGGCGCGGTAGTCGCCGGCTTTGGCGCGACCCAGGTGCTGTCCTCAGGCAGCGATTGGCAGACCGCCGCCCTGTATTTCGGCGCGCTGCCGTGCTTGCTCTCTGGCGCGCTGATGTTTGCCGCCCGCCATGTGCGCCCGGAAACCGTTCAGTAAGGAGTGTTTGATGAACCGTAAAGTCGCCTTGATTACCGGTGCCGCCAGCGGCATCGGCCAAGCCCTCGCCGTGGCCTATGCCCGCGCCGGCGTGGCGGTGGTGGGCGGGTACTACCCGGCCGATCCCCATGACCCGCAAGCCACCGTGGGCCTGGTGCAAGCGGCCGCTGGCGAATGCCTGATGTTGCCGCTGGACGTGGGGGATAGCGCCTCGGTGGATAACCTGGCGGCGCAGGCCACCCAGCATTTTGGCCGCCTCGACTACGCCGTGGCCAACGCCGGCCTGTTGCGCCGCGCGCCCTTGCTGGAGATGACCGACGCGCTGTGGGACGAGATGCTCAACGTCGACCTGACCGGGGTGATGCGCACCTTCCGCGCGGCAACCGGGCAGATGAAAGAGGGCGGGGCGCTGGTGGCGATCTCGTCGATTGCCGGTGGCGTGTACGGGTGGCAGGAGCACGCCCATTACGCCGCGGCCAAGGCTGGCGTACCGGGCTTGTGCCGCTCGCTGGCGGTGGAACTGGCGCCGTTGGGGATCCGCTGCAACGCGGTGATCCCGGGGTTGATCGAGACACCGCAGTCGCTGGACGCCAAGAACTCCCTCGGCCCCGAAGGCCTGGCAAAAGCCGCGCGGGCGATCCCGTTGGGCCGGGTCGGGCGGGCGGATGAAGTGGCGTCGCTGGTGCAGTTCTTGACCAGTGAGGCGTCCAGCTACCTGACCGGGCAGAGCATCGTGATTGATGGTGGCCTGACCGTGCGCTGGCCCGACTGACCCCCCTTGAACCCTAAGCAGTCCAAATGTGGGAGCAGGCTTGGCCTAATACCGATCAGTTAAGCGAACGCAATGCTCAAAGCCGCGTAGATCAAATGTGGGAGCGGGCTTGCCCGCGATAGCGGTATGTCAGTGACAGATTTGCTGGCTGACACGCCGCTATCGCGGGCAAGCCCGCTCCCACAGGGAAGCTCACCCGTCTCAACAACAGGAGAATCTGCATGCCTCAACTCAGCAACCGCCGCGCCGTGATCACCGGCGCCGGCAGCGGCATAGGCGCTGCCATCGCCCGCGCCTATGCCGTCGAAGGCGCCCGCCTGCTGCTGGCCGACCGCGATGCCGCGAGCCTGGCCGAAACCGCCATCACCTGCCGCAACCTCGGCGCCGAGGTATTTGAATGCCTGGCCGATGTCGGCAGCGTCGACGGTGCCCAGGCCAGTGTCGATGCCTGCGTCGCGCATTGGGGCGGCATCGATATCCTGGTCAACAACGCCGGCATGCTGACCCAGGCGCGCTGTGTCGACCTGTCCATCGAGCAGTGGAACGATATGCTGCGCGTGGATCTGACCAGTGTGTTTATCGCCAGCCAGCGCGCCTTGCCCCATATGCTCGCCCAGCGCTGGGGGCGGATTATCAATATCGCCTCGCAACTGGGGATCAAGGGCGGCGCCGAACTCACCCATTACGCGGCGGCCAAGGCCGGGGTGATGGGTTTTACCAAGTCCCTGGCCCTGGAAGTGGCCAAGGACAATGTGCTGGTCAACGCCATCGCCCCCGGCCCCATCGAGACGCCCCTGGTGAGCGGCATCAGCGACACCTGGAAGCGCGCCAAGGCCGCCGAGCTGCCCCTGGGGCGGTTCGGCCTGGCCGCTGAAGTGGCGCCCACGGCGGTGCTGCTGGCCAGCGAACCGGGCGGCAACCTGTTTGTCGGCCAGACGCTGGGGCCGAACGCTGGCGATGTCATGCCATGACCGGGGCCTGACCATGTGCGGACTCTGCGGACTGCTGGGCGAAGACCTGCACTGGAGCGATCCTTTGGGCGACGAACTGCCCCGGCGCCGCGAACGCCTGCGCCGGATTGCCGCGATCAACCAGGTGCTGGCGGTGTTCCGGCTCAAGGTCGAAGACTTCCAGGGCGCGTCCTACCTGCTGCTTGGCGCCACCGGCAAGCAGGAATTGGCCAGTGGTCTGGACGCGTTGTGGCGCGCGGCAGAAGGCATGCTCGGCCGCCCACTGGACCCCCTCGATCCCAAACTGCTCGATCACCTGGAAGCTACCCCGCAACGCCTTTAAATATGGGTGCCGTTCAGAATACTCAAAGCAGCGAAGATCAAATGTGGGAGCGGGAGGTATAAATATGAGCATCGCACTGAATGTCATCACCGGCTTCCTCGGCAGTGGCAAGACCACCTTGCTCAAGCGCCTGCTACAAGGCGAAAGCCTCGGCGAGACTGCGCTGCTGATCAATGAGTTCGGCGATGTCGGCATCGATCACCTGCTGGTCGAAGCCGTCGCGCCCGACACCGTGCTGCTGCCCAGCGGCTGTATCTGCTGTTCCATTCGCGGCGAGTTGAAAGACGCGCTGCTGGGCCTGCTGCAACGCCGCGAGCGCGGGGAAATCCCGGCGTTCAAACGGGTGATCCTGGAAACCACCGGCCTCGCCGACCCGGCGCCGATCCTAGCCACCTTGAACAACGACGTGCAACTGCGCGGGCGCTTTCATATCGGCCTGGTGGTGACCCTGGTCGATGCTAGCCACGCCGCCCTGCAAGAGCGCCTGCACCCGGAATGGCTGGCCCAGGTGGCGGCGGCCGATCGCCTGCTGCTGAGCAAGATCGATCGGGTGGATAACTGCGATGGCCTGCGCCAGCACCTGGCCGCGCTGAACGCCGGCACGCCGATCCTGAATGCCTGCGAGGTGCATAGCGGCGATCAACTGCTGCTGGGCGAGGGCCTGCGCAGCGCGACGCCGGCCGTGGAAGTCGGGCGCTGGCGGCTGCATCAGGCGTCTTCCACGCCCTCTACCCACGGTGCGGCGCAGGTGTGTTGCCTGACCTTCGACCAACCCCTGGACTGGGTGGGCTTCGGGGTCTGGTTGTCGATGCTGTTAAGATGCCATGGCGAACGCATTCTTCGCGTCAAAGGACTGCTCAACGTGAACGCAAGCTCGGCCCCCATCGTCATTCATGGCGTGCAGCATTGCCTGCATGCCCCGGTTCATTTGCCTGCATGGCCGGGCACGGAGCGCCAGTCGCGCCTGGTGTTTATCCTGCGCGGCCTGGACCCGGCGTTGTTGCGCCGTTCCTTTGAGGTGTTCTCCCGGCGGTTGGCAGCATGATTACCCTACGTGTCCTCGGTACTTCAGTGACCCTGCTCGAAGCGTTGCGCGTGCGCGCCGAACAGGAGCTGGGCATCCGCCTGGTGTACCAGGTGCACGATGTAGCACAGGCGCAGCGCATTGCGGTGATGCAGCCCGACAGCTACGACCTCTACGACCAGTGGTTTCACAACGTCGATTTTGTATGGCCGGCGCGGGCGATCCAGCCCATCGACACCCGGCGCATTGCCCTGTGGCACGAGATCAACGACCTGCCCAAGCGCGGGCGCCTGAGTGCCAATGACCGCCTGGGCAGCGGCAGCGTGCCCAGCGAGCGCCTGTTCGTGCAGCACGACGGCAGCCTCGGCAGCGCCGTTACCGAGCGCATCAGCATGCTGCCCCTGACCCACAACGCCGACAGCTTTGCCTACCGCCCCGAGCGTTTGCCCGAAGGCTTTTGCCGCCGCAACGAAAGCTGGGGCTGGCTGCTGGACCCGGCCTGGCGTGCACGCACCGCGTTGCAAAGCGATGCGGCCATCGGCGCCCTGGATGCCGCGTTGGCGGTGCAGGGGGCGGGGCTGGCCCACTTCAACGACATCGGCAATATGAGCATCGAAGAGATCGATGTGCTGGCTGAGATCCTGGTGCGCAAGCAGAAGGAAGGGCATTTCGCCGCGTTCTGGTCCGACGATGAAGAAGCGGCGCACTTGATGCTCAGCCCCAGCATCGATATCCAGAGCCTGTGGTCGCCGACCTTGATGCGCCTGCATCGGGCCGGGGTCAAATACCGCCTGGCGGTGCCCCGCGAAGGCTACCGCGCCTGGTTCGGCGGCCTGTCGCTGTCGCGTCACGCCAAAGGTCCGGTGCTGGACGCCGCCTACGCCTACCTCAACTGGTGGTTGTCGGGTTGGCCCGGCGCGGTGATGGCCCGCCAGGGTTACTACATCGGCAACCCGGCGCGCAGCCGTGACCACCTGAGCCGTGCCGAGTGGGACTACTGGTACGCCGGCCTGCCCGCCCGCGAAGAGCTGCCGGGCAGCGATGGCCTGCCGCTGATCGAGGTCGGCGAGGTGCGCGATGGCGGCTCCTATGAGCAGCGCATGGGGCATATCGCCGTGTGGAACTCGGTGATGGACGAGCACAACTACCTGGTGCGCCGCTGGGGCGATTTTATGCGGGCCCGCGCCGTGTAGCCGGTGATTTGTCGTCAAAATAATGTCAGCCCACCGCCCGTATTTATTAGGTTTACTTCTGCCCTGCGACGGCTAATCTGGGTTTTCCAAATGTTCTGAATGAACGGGCATTTATTTGACGCCGGGCCTGCAGTCGCGAGGGATGCGTATGACAAAAGGACGCTTGAGCTGGGGCGCGGGCACGCTACCAGGAGGCAAGCGGATGAAATGGCGCCACGCCTTCCAGGCGCGGCTGGCCGGGGTGTTGGCGTTATTGCTGCTGGTGGTGGTAGGCGCGGTGTACTTTGCCGTGAAAGTGGCCACTACCCATGCCGTGGAGAATCAGGCCCAGGTGCAACTGGAGACCGGCAGCCGAGTGTTCGAGCGGTTGCTGGACTTGCGCGGGCGGCGCCTGCAATACGGCCTGGACTGGCTGACGGTGGATGCGCAGTTTCGCCGGGCAGTCGCCGCGGGCGAGCCGGCACAGATCCTTGCCGCCCTGCGCCATCATGGCAGCGGGATCCGTGCCAGCGAGGTGTTTGTGCTGGGGCTCGATGGGCAGGTCATCGTCAGCACCCTGGCCGGCGTGCCTGCGCAGCAAGTCTTTCCCTATGCCCAGGCGCTGCGCTACGCCCGGCGCAACTCCTTGCAAATGCTGATTGTGGCCCTGGCCGGCCAGCCGTTCCTGCTGGTGCAGGAAGAGGTGCTGGATCCACTGCCCATTGCCCGGGTGGTCATGGGTTTTTCCATGGATGAGGCGTTTGCCGCCGAGTTGCGCTCGTTGAGCAACCTGGAAGTGTCGTTCATGAGCGTGGACCAGGGCCAGCCGGGCACCTTGTTCAGCACCCAGCCCCTGGCCGACCGCCCGGCCATTATCCAGGCGCTGTATGACCCCAATCCCGCCGAACTGGCGCAGATGAGCCAACTGCACGGCCAGCGCTTTCTCAGCCAGGTGCTGCCCCTGGCCAACACCGGGGATGGTGGGCACGTCATGGCCTTGCTGCAAAGCCCGCTGGACCAGGCCCTGCAATCCTTCGCGCCGCTGGACCGGCAATTTCTCGGCATTGCCCTGGCGGCCTTGCTGGTCTCGCTGGTGGGCGCACTGTTGATGGCGCGCCGGGTGTCGCGCCCGCTCGATGCCCTGGTGCAGGCGGCCGAGCGCATCGGCGCCGGTGACTACCGCACGCCGGTGGCGGTGCGCGGCAAGGATGAGTTCGGCCTGTTGGCCCGGGCCTTCAACGCGATGCAGAGCGGCATCGCCGTGCGCGAACGGCAACTGGCACACAACGCCCTGCACGATGCATTGACCGGCCTGCCCAACCGCGCCCTGGCCATGGAGCGCCTGGGCAGTGCGATCAGTGCGCGGCGCCCGGTGGTGTTGCTGTACCTGGGGATCGAAAACTACCGGGTGATCAACGAAGGCTTCGGCCCCCAGGGCGTCGAGGAAATGCTGCGTGAGGCCAGCCGCTGCCTGCTGTCGAGCCTGGCGGCGGGGGATTCGGCGGCGCGCATTACCGGCAGTGAATTCCTCGTGTTGCTGGAAAACACCAAGCTCGACAGCGCCGTGGCCCGCGCCGACCGCCTGTACAGCCTGTTGACCGAACCGCAGCGGGTCGGTGGCGACGAGCTGCGCCACGAAGTGAGCATGGGCATTGCCGCCTACCCCGAAGATGGCCAGCAGGTCGAAGAACTGATCAGCCGCGCCGCCATTGCCCGCCACGATGCGGCCGCGTTGCCTGGCTACTTGCAGATCTATCAACAGGACCGCGACCTCGCCCATCAACGCCAGATCAACCTGATCCGCGACCTGCGCCGCGCCGCCATCGAAGACGAACTGTTCCTGTGCTATCAGCCCAAGCTCGACCTGCGCCATGGCTATGTGCGCCAGGCCGAGGCGCTGTTGCGCTGGCAGCACCCGACCCTGGGCCTGGTGTCGCCCGCCGAATTCATCCCCCTGGCCGAGCGCTCCGGCAGCATGGCCAGCCTGACCCATTGGGTGATCGAAGAGGCGATCCGCCAGTTGGCCGAGTGGAGCGTGCGCGGGCTGGAGGTGCAGCTGTCGCTGAATATCTCGGTGGACGACCTGGGCGACGAAGGGCTGGCGCCACGGGTGACCGAATTGCTGGAGCGGCATGGGGTGCTGGCCGGGCAGTTGATTTTCGAGATCACCGAAAGCGCGATCATGCACAACCCGGAACAGGCCTTGCGCATCCTTGAGCAACTGCGCGGCTGTGGCATCAGCCTGTCGGTGGACGACTTCGGCACCGGCTACTCGTCCCTGGCCCAGTTGCAGCGCCTGCCGGTGCAGGAATTGAAGATCGACCAGTCCTTTGTGCGCAACCTCGACAGCACCAGCGGCGACGCGGTGATCGTGCGTTCGACCATCGAGATGAGCCACAACCTGGGGCTCAAGGTGGTGGCCGAAGGGGTGGAGTTCGAGCCCAGCCTGGCACTGCTCAAACAATGGAATTGCGACACCGCCCAGGGCTACCTGATCAGCCGGCCGTTGAATGCCAGGGCGTTTGAGATGTGGATGCGCCGGGATCGCAGCACGGTGTGACGGGCCTGTGGGAGAGGGCTTGTGTGGGAGCAGGCAAGCCAGCTCCCACATTTGAACGGTATTTCAAATAAAAAACCCCGGAATCCCGGGGTTTTTTGTTGCAGCTGTCGCTTAATCCGCCAGCTTGAACGCCATCACATAGTCACCCTGCTTGGTCCCCAGGGAACCATGACCGCCCGCCACGACCAGCACGTACTGCTTGCCGTCCTTGCCGGTGTAGGTCATCGGGGTGGTTTGCGCGCCTGCAGGCAGGCGGCCTTCCCACAGTTGCTTGCCGTTTTTCACGTCATAGGCACGCAGGTACTGGTCGAGGGTGCCGCTGAGGAAGGACACGCCACCGGCCGTGGTGAAGGTCCCGCCCAGGCTGGGCACGCCCATGCTCAGGGGGATCGGTACTGGCGAGCTGTCACGCACGGTGCCGTTCTTGTGCATCCAGATGGTCTTGTTGGTGGTCAAGTCCACGGCCGCCACATAACCCCAGGCCGGCGCCTGGCACGGTAGGCCCATGGGCGAGAGCATCGGTTCCAGGACCACGCCATACGGCGTGCCTTTGTTCGGCTGCACGCCTTCGGTCTCGCTGACACGCGGGCCCATGGCGGCAATTTTTTCTGCCGGGATCATGGTTGACTTGAACGCCATGTAGCTTGGGTTGACGAAGGCGATCTGGCGCACCGGGTCAACCGAAATGCCGCCCCAGTCGAACACGCCGAAGTTGCCCGGGTAGACGATCGAGCCTTGCAGCGATGGCGGGGTGAACGGGCCGTCGTAGCGCAGGGACTTGAAGTCGATCCGGCACAGCAGTTGGTCGAACGGGGTCACGCCCCACATGTCACGCTCCTTGAGGGGCGGTGGCATGAAGTTGAGGTCGGACTTGGGTTGGGTGGGCGAGGTGTGATCGCCCGCGACCGCGCCTTGCGGCACCGGGATTTCGTTGATCGGCACCACCGGCTCGCCCGTTGCACGGTCCAGCACATAGATGCTGCCTTGCTTGGTCGAGGCCATCACGGCTTGCTTCACGCCGGCGGCGGTCTTGATGTCGATCAGGCTTGGCTGGCCGCCCACGTCCATGTCCCACAGGTCATGGTGGGTGAACTGGTAGTGCCAGCGCACTTTACCGGTGTTGATATCCAGGGCCGTCAGGCCGGCAGCATGCAGCTCGGAAGCCGGTGTGCGGTAGCCACCGAACTGGTCCGGGGTTTGGTTGCCCATGGGCAGGTAGAGCATGCCGAGTTTTTCATCGACGGCGAACATCGACCACATGTTGGGCGAGTTGCGGGTATAGGTCTTGCCTTCGGCAATCGGCGTGGTGTCGTCCGGGTTGCCGCTGTCCCAGTTCCACACCAGCTTGCCGGTGTGCACGTCGAACGCGCGGATCACGCCGCTGGGCTCGTCGGTGGAGACGTTATCGGTGACGTGACCGCCAATCACCACCAGGTTCTGGGTCACGGCCGGCGGCGAGGTGGAGTAGTAGCCACCGGGGGCGAAGGTGCCGATATTGGCACCCAGGTCGACCTGGCCTTTGTCGCCGAAGTCTTCGCACATCTTGCCGGTGTCGGCGTTCAGGGCGATCAGACGGGTGTCGGCGGTCGGCAGGAAGATGCGACGCGGGCAGGCATTGGCCGCTGGCGCAGCGGCACCGGTGGCCGGGCTTTGCGCGGTGGCGGCGTAGGCGGCGTCATCGTGATAGGTCACGCCACGGCAGGTCATGTGCGCCCAACCCTTGAAGTTCGCGGCTTTTTGCGTCGAGAGCTTGGGGTCGAAACGCCAGATTTCCTTGCCGGTGTCCGGGTCAAGGGCGATTACCTGGCTGTGCGGCGTACACACGTAGAGCATGCCGTTGACTTTCAGCGGGGTGTTTTCCGCGGTGGTTTCACCGGGATCGCCCGGGCCAGGCAGGTCGCCGGTGCGATAGGTCCAGGCCGGCACCAGCTTGTGCGCGTTCTCAGGGGTGATCTGCGCCAGCGGCGAGTAACGGTCACCGAAGGCCGAGCGGCCATAGGAATTCCAGTCGCCATCGGCCTGGGCCGGGGCGGCGTTGGTCATGCCCGGCACCGCGTCGCGGTCCAGTTGGCCTTTGATTTCACCGGGGTTGGTGAACTGGCTGGCCACGGCGGTGGCGCCGGCCAGCACCACGGCCACGCTCAGTGCGCCGGTGCCCAGCGGGGCCGGTTGGCCACGCAGCAGGGGGCGGCGGAACCACGGCAGCAGCATGACAATGCCCAGGCCGAACAGCAGGGCCAGGCGCGGCACCAACTGCCACCAGTCCAGGCCGACTTCCCACAGGGCCCACACCGTGCTGGCGAACAGCACCACAGCGTACAAGCCCAGCGCCGCGCGGCGCGTGGCCAGCAGCAGGATGCCGGTCAAGGTGAGGCCAATACCCGCCAGCAGGTAGTACAGCGACCCGCCGAGCATGCTCAGCTTGATGCCCCCGGCCAACAAGGCCAGGCCCATGATCAGCAGCAAGATCCCCAGCAACCTGGGCAGCAGGCGGCTTGGACTTGAAGCACCATCAGTGCTCATAGTGTGATTCTCCGTGACGTTTAAGGTAGTCCCGCGCTTGTTCACTGTAGATGACGTTTGTGCGCAGGCTTGGTTCAGGTCTCATTGCGTTTATTCAGATTCAGAAGGACGCTTGCAGCTTGATCCCGCCGACCAGCGCGTCATCCACCTGGGCGACGGCCCCCGGATGACGGATGTATTGCAGGTTCGGGCGCACCGTCAGCCAGTTGCTGACATGCACGCCGTAATAGAGCTCGGCGCTGTATTCGGTGTCTTGCACCGGCAGGTAGGCGGCGGCGTCAAAATCGTAGACCGCACGGGCCTGGTTGCTGGCCTGGGCGCTCTTGCGATAGGCCGGGTTGACGTGCACGCGGGCCACGGCAAAGCCGATATCGTCCCGGGCGCGGGCATCGAAGGGGCCTTTGTAGACCACCCCGGCCTGCACATAGTTATCCACAGCGTTGGTTTTCTTATCGTGCATCGTCGCGTTGGCGAACACACTCAAGCCACGGGAGTGGTCACTGGCCAGGCTGGTGACCTGCTGCTGCACGCCCAGCCATACGCCGTGCTTGCTGGAGGCGCTGCGATAGGCCTCGCCACTGACGGCTGCGGGCTGGTCGTTGCGATCCTTGTACACGTCGCTGGCCTTGGCGCTGCTGTAGTAGTAACCGGCGCGGTATTCGCCCGGCAGGCCGTGGACCTTTGGCGTCCACACCAGCTCCACCGGCAGCAGGGCGCCCTGGGTGCCGCTGCCGCTGAGCTTGAAGCCATTGCCGTGATCGAGGTTGGACGGGTTCTGCTCATAGGCGCCGATTTGCGCGTACAACTCGGGTGTCAGGTGGTATTTGACCCGCAGCGCCCATTGGCTCACCGGCCAGTTGTACCAGATGCCACCGACCCAGTTGCCCACCTGGGAGCCGCAGAACGCCAGGTTCTGGAAGTCGCAGGGGAAGCTGTTGAAGTCTTCGCCTTCGCCAAAGCGCCCGGCCTTGATGTCGAGCGTCTGGTCGAAGAATTGCTGCTGGTACCACATCTGCGTCAGGCGCCAGGTCTGGCCCCGGCCCCAGACTTCCTGGGACGAAGTAAAACCGCCGACCCGTGGGTCGTTGATGCGATCGTTAGTAATGTTATTGCCACTGCGCTCGGTGATCGTCAGTTGGAACTCGGCGTTGTGCCAGCCAAGGATCTTCTGCAGGTCCAGGTGACTGCCGAAGGCCCATTGGTCGCTGTAGCGCGCCGTGCGGTCATGGTCCGAGCCGCCGTGCAGGTTGCTGCCCATCTCGCCGGTGTAGTCGATCTTGAAGTCGTAACCTTGTTCAGACAGCGCTGTCCGGGAACCGCCGAAATCACCCAGCATCCACGGTGACTCACGGTCAAAGGCCGGCGCGGCCTGGGCACAGGGGATCAGGCACAAAGGCAGCAGCGCAGCGCACTGGCGCAGTGTTGGGAAAGCAGGCATAGGCAAGGGCAGGTCTTAATAGTTTTGGTTTTTGGTACGCAAACGGCGGCCGGGGGGTGGACGCGCGTCAGGTCTGGCTGAAAGATGAAACGTTTCAGTTTGTTACGGACAAGGATAAAGCGCCGGCTCGGGGAGAGAAAGCGCTAATCGCAAGATGGATTCTTTCGGATTTGGTAACAGTGCGTGCAAGCACCGCAAAACCAGTGTGGGAGCTGGCTTGCCTGCGATAGCGGTGGGTCAGCCACTATTTTCAGTGACTGACCCACCGCTATCGCAGGCAAGCCAGCTCCCACAGGTGAATATCAGTGTCTGTTAGAAGGTCGTGCGCAAGCCCACCTGCACACTGCGCCCCGGCGCCGGCGCGATATCGCGCAGGATTGAGCTGGCATAGCGTACGGTCTGGTTGGTCAGGTTCTCGCCATCAACAAACGCCAGCCACTGGCTACCACCCAGGTTGAAGCGATAGCCGGCACTGGCGCCCAAGGTGGTGTAGCCATCGGTGCCGCTTTCATTGGCCGGGACGCGGCCTTGGCCAGCAGCATGCTGGACGTCGATCCGCGCCTGCCAGCGGTCCAGTTCCCACAGCAAGCCACTGTTCAGGCGCAGCGGGGCAATACGGGGCAGGGCTTCGCCGGTGTCCAGGTTGGTGGCGCGGGTGTAGTCGCCCGACAGTTCCAGGGCAAATTTGCCGTAGGCACTTTCACCCAGTTTCCAGTGATCCTGAGCTTCAAAGCCGACGAAACGTGCGCGCACACCTGAGTAGGTGTATTCCGGGATGCCGCTGGCGTCTTCTTCGCCTTCGTCATTCAAGGTGCGACCGCTGTTCAGCAGGCCGATGTAGTTGGAGAAGTGGCTGTAGAACACGCCAACACTGCCCTTGTGCGTACCATTGTCAAAACGCAGCGCCAGGTCGCTGGCCACGGCTTTTTCCTTGGACAGCTTGGCATCGCCCACTTCATAAGTACCGGTGGCGACGTGGGCGCCGTTGGCATACAGCTCGTAGAAGGTCGGGGCGCGTTCGGTGTAGCCCAGGGTCGCGGCCAGCGACCAGATGGGGGTCAGGGTGTAGACCGCGCCCGACGACAGGCTGCCAGCGGTGAAGCTACTGGAGCGGTTGGCCTTGGCAAACCGCGCGTTGCCTTTGCCATCCGGGTCGACGGTGGTGTGTTCCAGGCGCCCGCCCAGGCTCAGCTTCAGGCGCTCGGTGGCCTGCATTTCTTCGAGGATAAACAGCGCGCCGGCATTGGTATCGGTCTGCGGTACAAAGGCTTCCTCGCCCAAGGCGGAAAATTCGCTACGGCTGACCTGGGCACCGACGATGCCATCAAAAGGCCCCATCGCCTGGTGCCGCGCTTCGATACGCGCCTCATAGCCCTTGTTCTTGAAGGTGGTGCCGGTTTCGCCGCCTTCGATTTCCCGGTGTTCGTAATCGGTGTAGCCGGCGTCGAGTTTGACCGAGGTAAACGGGCCTTGCAGGTTGCGGATCTCGGAGGCGAAGGCGTAGTGCTCCTGTTGCATGCGGATGCGCACGTCCTGTTCGGCGGGCGAGCCGTAGTTGCTGTCGGAATTGCTGTAGGACAACCCGGCGTAACCGTCGTCCCACGTGTAGGAACCGCCCACGGCACCGCTGTCCTGGCGCCCGTCGCTGTTGCCCAGGCGGCCGTTTTTGCCGGGGCCGTTTTCGCTTTCCGCAGCGTGGCGGCTGCGGGCGTAACCTGGGATTTTCAGGTCGTTGAATTGCCGTGCGCTGGCATCCAGGTGCAGGGCGAAGCTGCCGTTGCCGGCTTCCAGTTTGCCGGCGCTGCTGCGGGTGGTGTCGGCGCCGCCGTAGCGCAACTCGCCCGCGCCGTGGATGCCTTCGATGGCTTCGGTGGGGATGCGGTTGTCGAAGGTATTGACCACCCCGCCGATGGCGCTGCCGCCGTAGAGCAGGGCGGCCGGGCCCCGGACGATTTCGATGCGCTCGACGTTGACCGGGTCCAGCGGCACCGCATGGTCATAGGACAGCGACGAGGCATCCAGCGCGCCGACGCCATTGCGCAGGATGCGAATGCGGTCGCCATCCTGGCCGCGGATGATCGGGCGGCTGGCGCCAGGGCCGAAGTACGACGACGACACCCCAGGCTGCTTATTCAGGGTTTCGCCCAGGCTGCCTTTTTGTTGCAGGGTCAGGTCATCGCCTTCCAGCACGGTGCTTGGCGAGGCCAGTTGTTGGCTGCCCAGCGGGTTGCCGGTGATGACTTGGGGTTGCAGTTCCAGGGCGTGGGCCTGGGTGCCGATCAGCAGGGCGGCGGCCAGCGGGCTCAGGCGCCAGAGAGGGGAGAGGGACATCGGGGGTTCCTTGGCAAAGCAGAGAGGGTGGATATTTATAGTTACAATATAACATCTCTTTTTGCTCCAGGAAGCGGAACTTTTCAGCGGCTATAGTGAACACGGTGCTTCCGCCTGCCAGGCCTCTCGGCTAAGGTGCGCGGCTTCTTCTTTATTTACTTGGCAAAGGCCCGGCATGACCGCATCGAACAACAACCCCCTGCACGGCGTTACCCTGGAACAGGTGCTCACTGCACTGGTGGCGCACTACGAATGGGAAGGCCTGGCCGAGCGCATCGATATCCGCTGCTTCAAGAACGACCCGAGCATCAAGTCCAGCCTCACGTTCCTGCGCAAGACCCCGTGGGCGCGGGAGAAGGTCGAAGGCCTGTACGTCAAGCTGATGCGCACCAAACGCCCGCTGGACTGATCCCATGAAGCGCTTTGTCGCGGCAGCGGCACTGGCCGGTTGGGCAGGCCTGGCGATCCAGCAATACCTGATCCTTTCGTCACGCTGGCTGGCCGATGCCAGCCTGTTGGGTGGGTTGGTGAATTTTTTCAGCTTTTTCACGGTGCTGACTAACACCCTGGCGGCGGCGGTGCTGAGTTATGCACTGGTGAATCGCCCTTCGGCTGGGCGCCGCTTTTTCCTACAGCCTGCGGTCAGCAGCGGGATCGCCGTGAGCATCGTGGTCGTAGGGCTGGCCTATAGCCTGCTGCTGCGGCATTTGTGGAGCCCCGAGGGCTGGCAGTTTATCGCCGACGAATTACTCCACGATGTGATGCCGCTGCTGTTCCTCGGCTATTGGTGGTGGTGCGTCCCCAAGGGCACGCTGCGCCTGCGGCACATTGGGTATTGGGTGATTTACCCGTTGGTGTATTTCATTTATGTGCTGCTGCGCGGGCATGTGCTGGGGCAGTATCAGTACCCGTTTATTGATGTCGGCACCTTGGGTTATCCACAGGTGTTTATGAATGCCGGGGGGATATTGCTCGGGTTTGTGCTGGTGGCGCTGGCGATAGTGGGGCTGGACAAGCTCCCCAAGGCAACGAAGGACTAATGTGGGAGCGGGCTTGCCCGCGATTGCAGTGGATCAGTAGCAAATGTGCCGACTGATACAGCGCAATCGCGGGCAAGCCCGCTCCCACATTTTGACCGAGTAAGTCCTATTCTTCGCTACTGCCCTCGGCCCGCCAGTAGCCCACCGCCTTGACGAACTCATCGTCAAGCCGGTGCTTATCCAGCAGCACCCGCCGCACCTGGCGCGACAGCCTGGTCTCGGTGGCGACCCAGGCATACAGCGATCCACCCGGTAGCTGCAGGTTCTCCACGGTGCTCAGCAGGTCATCGACCCCGCGCACCACCCAGATCACCTCGACATCCGCCGCACTGCCAAGTGCCTGCTTTTCATGCACATCGGCAATTTCAATCACCGCCAGCACCGTGCGCCCGGCCGGCAGTTCTTCCAGGCGCCGGGCAATGGCCGGGATCGCGGTTTCGTCGCCCACCAGCAGGTAGCTGTCGAAGATATCCGGCACGATCATCGAGCCCCGGGGCCCGCCGATGTACAGGTGTTGGCCGACGGCTGCCTGCTCGGCCCAGGTCGATGCCGGGCCATCGCCATGCAGCACAAAGTCGATATCCAACTCGCCAATGGCCAGGTCGAAGCGCCGTGGCGTGTAGTCGCGCATTGCCGGCTGGGGCCCCTCGCCCTTGATGGCGAAGGTCGGGCTTTGCAGCGCGGCCAGTTCGGCGGCGTTCTGCGGGAACAGCAGCTTGATATGGTCATCGCTGCCCAGGCTGATAAACCCGGCCAGTTGCTCGCCACCCAGGGTGATGCGGCGCATGCGCGGGGTGATATCGACCACCCGCAGTACCTCCAGGCAGCGGCGTTTGATCTCGTGGGTAACGCGGTGGATGGCGGGCTTGTTCATGCACTTTTCCCCTGTACAGGTTGGACGGGCGGGCCATCCACAATGGCTTGGGCGGTGCTGTTGAGCAGCCCCGCGACACGCGTGATTTCTTCCGGGCTCCAGCGGCCGTGATGCAGCTGCAAGGCATGGCGCAGGTTATGCACCGCCTCGTGGATCTCCGGTGGCCGGTCATGGCCGCGCAGCGAACGCTTGCTCACGTCGATGCGCATGCGCACACCGTCCAGGGCAATGCTCTGTTCGCTCAAGAAGAGACGTCCGGCGTCGGTGATTGTGTAGCGTTTTTTCCCGCCCTCGGCGTCGCCGCTGATCAATTCGCTCTCTTCCAGAAAGGTCAGGGTGGGGTAGATCACCCCGGGGCTGGGGCTGTAGGCGCCGTCGAACAAGGCCTCGATCTGGCGGATCAGGTCGTAGCCATGGCACGGCTGCTGGGCGATCAGCGCCGGCAGGAGGATTTTCAGGTCGCCCGGGGCGAAGACCCGCGGGCCTCGGCCACCGCGCTCGCGGCCTGGGCGTTTCTCGAAGCCGTCGCGGCCGTCACCGGGTTCACGGTGGGAATGAGGGTCTCTCATTGGGATGCTCTCTGTGGGTTTCTAAGACATAACGTAAGATATATCTTAATGGCGGAGCAACGCTTGCCGACGAACGGTAGGGTGCCGCTGCGCTTATCCACTGGCAATTAATAGATTGTCGGTTTAAATGAACTCATGGAGTCTTTGCTCTAATTGCAGCGATGCTTAGTGGTGGGTGGCCGTGTGCTACTTTTCTTACGGAACATTGTTCTTTGGGTGTGGGTTAAGTTGGTGATAGTTGTCCTCCAGGTATTACAGCCAGTAATTGGTTTTTTCGGGTTCCAGGTTTTTTTCCATGCAACATAAGGACTTGAAGCTACGAGTTACAAGGAATTGGCTGGCTTACCTGAAGTTAAATTCGGTTGATCATTTACTCGCGTCTTAAGACTCAACTCATAAAGTGATAGTTGGATCTTTGGCGTGGAATGAAGTTTCGATCAACTCGAACCTTTAACTTAATTAGTGACAACAGGTATTTAATGATGCTGAAAAAGACTGCTTTCGTCCTGCCTCTGGTGATGTTGGCCATCGGTTCTTCCAGCGTGTTTGCAGCTGGTGAAGCCACCAGCGTCATCAACATCAAGGCGACGATTCCTACCAAACAGTTCCATGCCCAGCCGTTGGATCCAGAGTTCGGTAAGGATGAAACCATGGCCTACAACACCGTTACCGGTCTGTTGAGCCCCATCCGTGCGACCTACGCGGTGAAAAATACCGACGGTTCGATCAAGGCCTACATCGAAGGCGGTCCGGCTTCCCTGACCAACGGCACTTCTTCCATTCCCCTGACCACCACCTTCAACGGCGTGACCCTGACCGGTTCGCCGCTGGAAGTCGTGGATGACGCCAGTTCCACCCCAGGCACCCAGGCCGACATGGTGGTGGTGGCAGCCAAGCCGGCCGACACCGATGCGGGCCTGTTCACCACCAACTACACCGTGGTGTTCGACCATGAGCCGCGCGTAACCCCATAAAGGTGACCTGTTGACCAATAAGCATCGGCTTATTGCTTAGCACCTACCGATCGACAGGCAGCCGCTGTCGGTTGATCGGTATTCAAGTATTTCCTGTGCGTATTCAGAGTATCCGTTCATGTTCCCGATGATTTTCATCGCGGCAGCGCTTGCCTTGTTGTTTTGTACGGGAGCGTTTGCAGCTGACGCGGCAACTGGCACAACCCCCAGAAGTTTGCTGTCCCAGGCCAAGGGTTTACCGGCGGATTTTGAAGAACATTTTTTTGATGTGCCGCTGGCGGTGCGGGTTGAACTGGACCAGGAGTTCGTCTCTGAGGCGATGATTGTCCTGACCCGTGACGACCGCCTGACTTTGCTGGATTTTACCGATCACGAAGGCAGTGTGATCAAGGATATCGAACGTGACCGCTGGGGTGACTACCTCAAGCAGGGCGTGCCGTTGGGCGCTTGCCAAGGCAACTGCCCGGAGCAACTGCTGGCGGTCCACTACAACCTGGAAAAGTCCCTGGTCACCCTGTTGACCGAGAACGCCGAGCGCGAAGGGTTCGAGCCGCAGTATTACTCCCTGCCCACCGGCGGCAGCACCGGCCTGATCGTGCGTAACCAACTCAATATCAGCGGCGGCCAGGGCCAGGACCTGGGCGGGCGCCTGGGGCTGGATGCCAACGCCAGCCTGGGCAACTGGAGCCAGGTGTTGAACATGCAGTTCTCGCGCCTGGGCGGGCCGGACGACGATGCCCTCAACCATGCGGTGTACTCCCTGTATGGCCAGCGTGAAATGCACGGCGAGTTCCTGCGCCTGGGCTACTTCACCCCCAATGCCGAAGGCCTGACCCGCCAGTTGCGCACCTTCGGCGCCAGCCCGGACACCGCCGTGGGCGTGATGTACGGCAGTTCCGACAGCCTGATGATCGCCAACCCCAAGCCGAGCATCTACCCCATTTATGTCACCGCCAACCGCCAGGGTTCGGTGGAGATCTACCGCAATGGCCTGCTGATCAACACCCAGGCGGTCGCCACTGGCCTGCAAAGCCTGGACACGCGGCCCCTGCCGGGCGGCATTTATGAGGTGGAAGTGCGCCTGGTGGAAGATGGCCAGACCACCAGCACCACCCAGGAATTGGTGTACAAGCCCAACAACTGGCGCAACCTCGACAACCGTTGGCGCTACAACGTGTTTGCCGGGCAGGAAAGCAAGCTGCTGAGCAACTGGGATGAACAGCCCAGTGGCGACCTGACCGCCGGCGCGTCCATCAACTACCTGGCGCACCCACGGGTGGTGCTGGGGCTGTCCGGGCGCCAGGTCAAGGACAACATGCAGTACGGCACGTCCATCGACTGGACCCTGGCCAACAATGCCAGCCTCTATGCCAACGTCTACCAGACCGATAACTACGGCACCGGCGTCGACTTCAACAGCCTCTACAATTACGGCCTGGGCAGCGTGGTGCTGAACCACACCCGCAGCTGGCTGGACAACCGCAACACCTACGAAGTCCTGCCCGACGGCATCCGCATTCGCCAGCGCGATGTGTTTGTCGGCCAGACCAGCCTCTCAGCGCTGTCCGTCAACCACCGCTTGAGCAACCTGCGCTCCATCAGCGCGCGGCTGTCCTACAGCGAAGGCAATACCCAAGGCACTGGCCTGGACCTGGGCTGGACCGAACGCACCCACCTGTTCGGCAGCGATGCCAACTGGCGCTTGTCGCTGTTCGACCGTCCGGCCAGCTCCAGCACCGGCGACAAGCGCAACCGCGGGGTCGACCTGAGTGTCAGCCTGGCCCTCGGCAGCCCCGGCGAGCAGTGGTCCGCCAGCATCGGCACCCGCACCTCCCGCGAAGGCACGCGTGACAACAACGGCTCGCTGACCTACCGCCGCGACCTGCAAGACCATGTGCTGCAAAGCGTCTCCGGCACGGTGCTGGCCGACACCTACGGCGTGGGCCTGTCCGGCATGGCCAGCTTCCAGACCGATGCGGTCAATGGTGACGGCTTTGTGCAGCGCTCCTCGTTCAACAACGACCTGACCGGTGGCCTGAACCTGGACAGCACCTTCGCCCTCGGCGGGCAACGGATGGTGCTGACCAGCCAGTACGCCGGCAGCGGCTCGGGGATGATTGTCGATGTTGAAAGCGATGTGGAGGACATCGTCCTGCGCGCCGATGACTTGAGCGGCGGCAGCACCCTGCTGCGGGCCGGGCGCAACTTTATCCCGATCACCGCCTACAAGGGCAGTTCG
Organism: Pseudomonas gessardii; assembly: GCF_001983165.1. Lineage (GTDB taxonomy): Bacteria > Pseudomonadota > Gammaproteobacteria > Pseudomonadales > Pseudomonadaceae > Aquipseudomonas > Aquipseudomonas gessardii. The sequence continues at coordinate 78,011 of NZ_MNPU01000010.1, forward strand.
GTGAGCTTCGACTTTGACGGCAACCACGCCCCGGCGGCGAATATCCAGCCCCCGCGTACTGCCTACCACCTGAACAAGGGCGGTGTGGATTACCGCAAGATCAGCGTGATGCGCAGCGTCACCGTGCTCGGTCGCCTGGTGGACCCCCAGGGCAAACCGCTCAAGGGCCATCACATCATCAACCACGCCAGCCGTGGGGTGAGCGAGGTCGATGGGTTCTTCTCCCTGGAAATGAACGCCAGCTCGCCGACCCTGGAAGTGCGGCGCAACAACCAGTTGCTGTGCCAGTTCCGCCTCGATACCACCCAGGCGCGCAATGAAAACGATGTGCTGATGATCGGCGACCTGCGTTGTACGCCGGACACCCTGGCCGATTCCACCTTCACCACTCAGACCGCAGGTTGAGTGCCATGACGAGATTTGCGATCACTATGCGACCTCTCTATACGTTGATCAGCCGGCTGGGCGTCGTGGGCGCGGCCCTGGCGTTCAGCTCAGCGGCAGCGGCTCTGACCCAGGACATTTCGGCGGTGTTTACACCGGACCCGGCCAATCCGTTTGAGAACAAGTTTCGCAATACCACCCCCATCAGCTCGATCTGTGCAGCCCACATTCCCAGTCAATGCAAGGCGCTGAATATTTTCAGCCTCCGGGTGGAAGACTTCGCCGCGCATTCCAACGCACCGATTATGGCTAACCATGAAAATGAGCGGCAGGGCTTTATGGTCAAGTTGCCCACGGACTGGCGTGATGTACAGGTTACCCATAGCCGGACGGGAGAGGTCGAGACGGTAAAAATGCGTATCGCTGGCGTCGGCAACCTATGGTTTGTTCCCCGCCCGCCTGGCGTGTCTGCCTGGGCACAACCGGGTGTCAGTTGGGATAACCAATGGCGTAATGCACCGGGTCCTTGCCAAACCACCCGGCACCTTGCCGCCGGTACGTCATTTGCGTCGTATTTTTGGCTGGCCCCCGAAGGGGCGGGTGCATGCAGCCGCAAGCCGTCCCGGGACCTTGCCACCATGCGCTTGAGGACCATGGAATACGCCTACGAACTCAGGACGCCCAACCCATTGGGCATGTCCAGTGGCGAGTACACCGGGAGCCTGACATACACCATAGGGCCCGGTGGGGATTACGATTTTGGCGATGTGCTCATCCCCACCGACAACCAACTCACGTTCAACTTTAACCTGGAGGTGCAACACCAGTTGCAGGTGGAAGTGCCCCCCGGCGGCAATCGTGTCGAACTGGTGCCCCAGGGCGGCTGGCAAGCCTGGTTGAACCGGGGCCGCAAGCCGGCGCGGTTGTTCCGTGACCAGACCTTCAATATCTCCGCGTCGTCACGTTTCAAGATGCAGATGGCCTGCGAGCGGGTCATCGGCGACACCTGTGCCTTGAGAAACACCACCGACGGTCACGAAGTGCCGGTGGATGTCAGCGTCAGCCTGCCCCATGGCCTGAGTCGTGACGACGGAGGGGCAGTGAGTCGCCAGCCATTGCTGTTGAGCGGTGTGGGCACCGAGTTGTTTCAATCGGGGTTCTACGTCAACCGCCGGCCCGGCACCCTGCATTTCGAGGTCAAGAAAGACTACGCCGACCAGATGCTGGAGCGGGGCGGCAGTACCTACTCGGGCCAGGTCACGGTGGTCTGGGATTCGGAACTCTAAATGAGGTTTATGGCAATGAAACATCTGTTGGCGCTGTGTGCGCTGTGCTGGTTGCCGCTGTCGGCCCCGGCCGCTCCCAATATCAATGTGGGGGTGTTCTATGACTATCTGGATGGCGACAAGACGACCTACCTCAAGCGGGTCTTCAATGGCGGTGACAGCACCGCCTTTATCAAGGTCTCGGTGATGGAAATCCTCTACAACGCCGATGGCAGCTCCGAAGAAGTCGAGCTCAAGAGCAACCCCGAGAACACCGCCCGCGATGGCCTGATGGCTACGCCGGCGCGGATGATCGTCCCGGCCAATGGCATGCAGGGCACGCGTTTGCTGTATCTCGGCGCGCGGGAAAAGGAGCGCTATTTCCGCCTGCGCTTCGTGCCGGTGATGCCCGAGGCCGAGGATGAGTTTGTGGTTTCCAGTGAGGAGCGCGAAGCCTACAAAAACAGCCTGTCGGCCGGGGTCACGGTATTGGCGGGGTTTGGCACGGTGTTCTTTGTGCGGCCCAAGGACACGCGCTTTGCCACGCGGGTAGAGGAGCGCGCCGGTGAATACGGGCTGCGCAACGACGGTAACAGCGTGGTGGTGGTGGATCAGTTCAAGGACTGCGCCAGCGGCGATGCCCAGGACTGCCTGCCGGTGACCAAGAACCACATCCTGCCGGGGCGTGCCTTCAGCTTTTCCAAGCAGGCCGGGCGAACCTATCGCTTCACCCTGGTCGAGGGCCGCGAGAAACAACCCTATGAGGTCAAAGGCTGATGAACCGTGAGAAGGCCCATGCTGCCCGTTATCGGTCGGGCAAGTTGTCCAAATTCATCCTGGGGACGTTGTTGCTGCTCGGTGCGGCCTTGCTCAGCGCCCAGGCCCTGGCGATCCGTGAAGAGCAGGTGTTCGACGTGTCGGTCACCATCCCGACCGCCGACTTTTATGTATTGCCGATCAACTCGCAGTTTCTGGAGCGCGAGCAGGAAATGGCCTGGAACCTGGTGACCAGGACCCTCAAGCCCCTGCGCGAACACTTCGACGTGAAGAACAGCGCCGGCGGGATTGTCGCCCGCCTGGGCCAACTGCCCACCTTGTCCAACGGCCGGCGCCAGATCCTGCTGAATGTCTCGTTCAACGGCCAATGGCTGGACCTAGCGGACAGCCTGGTGGTGCCCGCCGATGAAGCGCGGGCCGGCAAGCGTGTGCTGTTGGAAATTGCCGCCGTAGAGCCCCCGGACGGCTATGTCCCGGGCGACTATTTTGGCAGCGTGCATCTGATCTTCGACGCGTTGCTACCGTAAACAACGAGGTGCTTATGAAATACCTGTATGCAGCACTGGGCCTGTGCCTGTGGTCCCTGAATGTCCAGGCGGGCCCGGCCATCAATGTCGGCGATTTCTACGACTACATGAACGCCGATAAAAACACCTACCTCAAGCGCGTGTTCAATGGCGGGACCAGCACCGCCTTCGTCAAGGTCAATATCACCGAAATGCTCTACAAGCCCGATGGCAGCTATGACGAAGTGCCGCTCAAGGACCAGGCCAATGGCGTGGTGCGCGATGGCCTGATGGCCAGCCCGGCGCGCCTGATCGTGCCGGCCAATGCCATGCAGAGCACGCGCTTCCTGTTTATGGGCGAGCGCGACCGTGAACGCTACTTCCGCGTGCGCTACCTGCCGGTGGCGCCGGAGAAGGACGATGACTTCGGCATCAACGACGAAGACCGTGCTGCCTATGAAGCCTCCCTGGCGGCGGGCGTGCGGGTGATGTCCGGCTACGGCACGGTGTTCTTCGTACGGCCTACCGAAAGCCGTTTCGACACCCGCGTCGAAAACGGCGGCCGGCGCTACACCTTGCGCAATGCTGGTAACACCGTGGTGGTGGTGGATGAGTTCCAGGATTGTGCCGTGGGCGATCGCAGCGACTGTGCGCCGATCACCAAGAACCACATCTTCCCGGGCCGGGTGTTTTCTTTCGATAAACAGGCTGGGCGCATCTATCGGTTCTTCCTGGTGGAAGGCAGTAGCGAGAAAGTGATCGAGATCAACGGCTAAACCCATGTCGGCGCGAGCGTGCTCGCGAAGCTTCCCGCGTTATCGTTGCACGCGGCACAAGGTCTGGCTGCCCGGTTGCAGGAAGGGCGTGAGCACCGGCGCCATGCCCTTGAGGACCTGCACCGGCAGGGCCGAGGTAAAGGTGAAGTTCTGCGCCGAGCTGCCGGGGACGAAGGCGGTCAGGGTGCCAAAGTGGCGTTCGCCGATGTAGAACACAAAGGTCGCGGTGCGGCTGATGGCCTTGGAACTGAGGACCCGGCCACCGGCGCCGATGGCTTCGAGGCGGTTGTCACCGGTGCCGGTCTTGCCGCCCATGGCCAGTGGCGTGCCGTCGGCCAGCTTGAAACTGCCGGCCACGCGCTTGGCGGTCCCGGCATCCACCACCTGGGACAGTGCCTCGCGCAGGGCCTGGGCGACTGCGCTGGGCATCACCCGCTTGCCGCGAGCGGGGTCGTTGACCAGGCGTGTCTCATAGGGTGTGCCTGCGGCAAAATGCAGGCTGTCGATCCGCAGCGTCGGCTGACGGATGCCGTCGTTGAGAATAATCCCCACCAGTTCCGCCAGTGCGGCCGGGCGGTCGCCCGAGCTGCCGATGGCCGTGGCGAGAGACGGCACCAGATGGTCGAAGGGGTAGCCGACCTGTTGCCAGCGCTGGTGGATATCGAGGAAGGCCTCGACCTCTAGCATGGTGCGGATGCGACTGTCCCGGGCACTTTTGTGCCGGCTTTTGAACAGCCAGCTGTAGACTTCCTGGCGCTCGTGCCGGCTGGCCGCTACCGCCTGGGTGAAGGTGGCGTCGGGGTGCTGGAGCAGGTAGCCGAGCAGCCATAAATCCAGGGGGTGGACCTTGGCGATATAGCCCTGGTCCGGCAAGTCATAGGCCCCGGGGCCATAGGCCTGGTACAGCGTGGCGAGGCGTTCGTCGCTGAGCTTTTCGCGGGTCTGGGCGCCACCTAAGTGGGCCCGCACAAAGCGGTTGAAGCTCTGCTGGCTGGCCTGGGGCAGCAGGTAGCGGTGCACGGCGGCCAGGCGGATAGCAGTGGGGTGCAGGCTGTCGAGGAAGGTGTCGAGCCGCGCCTGGGTGTCCTTGTTGCGGTATTTTTTCCAGAAACGCAGGAGAAACGTGGTGCCCTCGCGGTCGGCGAACCGGGCCAGGTATTCCTGGCGGCGCGGGTCGCTGTCGTCCTTGAGCAACTCGGCGCTGTTGTGCGGGCCCTGGTAGGTGCTGTAGCGCACCAGGTCGCGCATCAGGCGAATGAACGGCAGGTTGATCGACTCGCGCAAGGCTTCGCGCAGGGTCGGGTTGCGGCCATTGTCTTCATTGCGGAAATTATGGAAATGATGCAGGCCGCCGCCGGTGAAGAAGCTTTCGCCGGGGCTGGCGGAGTAATGCCGGTCCAGGGCGGCATCGAGCATTTTGGGCAGGCCCTGGTCGCGGTTTTGCGCCAGGTAATCCAGGGCCCAGCGTGACAGGCGGTCCTGCTCGTCGATGGGGGTTTTTTGCAGGGCGGCGGGGGTTTGCCCGGCGTAGCGGCCGTGCAGTTCACTGATGATTTGCAGGTAAGTGGTCAGCACCCGCAACTTGGCGGTGGAGCCCAGCTCCAGCTTGCTGCTCTCGTTGAGGTCGAATGGCTGGTCGGTGTTGTCGGTCTGCACCCGGACCCGGGCGCCGTCTGCGGTCATCTCGTACAGGGTGAAGCTGTAGCGTACTTGCGCGGTGCTGGCGGGGGTCAACAGGCGTGGGCCGAGCAGCCCGAGCTGGCCGGCGAAGGCCGGGTCGGCCAGGTGCTTGAGGTAGGCGGTGGCCTGGGTTTGCAGGTCGCTTTGCAGGGTGCTGGTGGCGGCCAGGTCGAGGCGGTCGAGGTCGTACAGCGGGCGATCGAGCAGGGCGGCCAGGCGGCTGCGGGCAACGCTGATGCCCTTGTTGGTCTCGATTGGCTGCAGCGTTGGTTGCTGCTGCCAGTCGCGGTAATTTACCGTGCTGGCCAGTGCAGCCTTGGCCAGCGCCGGGTCGATTACCGTGTTTTGCGCCAGCAGGCGGATATGGCTGTCGGTCAGGCTCGCCAGTTCATCCCGGCCCTTGGACAGATAGTGGGAAGGCCGGCGCTGGGCAATCATCAGGGACAACACCTCACGCAGGGCCAAGCCTTTGAGCGCGAGGTTGTTGGCGGTGTGGTCGTTGAGCAAGGTATTGGTCTGGTTGAAGTCGGCGCCGTACCACACGCGCAGGCCCTCGGCCAGGCCGTGCACCTCGCCGTGGCCGGGCACGGCGGACAGCGGCACGCTATTGAGGTAGTCGCGCACGATGTCTTGCCGGGCCGCCAGCGTCTGCGGGCCGCCCTGGTAGGTGCGCACACTGGCGGAAATCATCTGGCGGATTTTCTCGCCGCCGGACAGCGTCAGCCCCTCGGGGGAGTGACGATACTTCTCCAGCTGGGTGGCCAGGGTACTGCCGCCCGCTGTCTGGCCCGGCAGGTGCAGCCAGCGCGCCAGTTGCGACCAGGCTGCCTTGGCAAAACGTGGCCAGTCCACGGCGGGGTTGGCCTGGGGTTGGGCCGGGTCCAGCAGGTCGCGGTTCTCGATAAACAGCAGGCTGTCGACCACCACGGGCGGGATGGCGGCAAAGCTTGGATAAAACTGCTGCGGGTAACGGTATTGGTACAGTGCCTGGGCGCGGCAATCGGTGATCGACAGGCCGGCCTGGATCTTCTCGCGATAGGGCACGAACAGGCCATGGCCGGTGTAGTCGAGCAGGGCCGTGGAGAACTGCGCCTGCTGCTCGACCCGGTAATTGCGCTTGAGCAAGCGCGGCAGGAACTCCCCCAGTGCGCTGTAGCCCAGGCGTTTGTCGAAGGGGCCGTTGCCCGGGTAGACAATGGCGTCGCTGGGGCCGGGCCGCACCTGATAGGTCAAGGTGGCCGCAAGCCGGCTGAATTCACGGGCCTGCCATGTGGATGTGCGCATTTCCCGGGAGGCGGCATAAGCCAGTGCCAGCACGCCCATCAGCAGCAACAGCCACAACAGGCGCCAGGCAAAGCGCGGCTTGCGGGGCTTTTGGGGCAATGGCGGTTCATCCGTGCTGTCGGTTGGCACCGCAGCCTGGGTCGAATCGGTTTGCCAGAGAGCGCCCATAGTCGATTGATCCATTCACGCAGATTGATCGGACTTGCCTGAAGCTTAGCCGCTGATTGGCGCCCGCAAGGAATTTGTCTGCCCACGGCCCGGGCGGCCCATAACCGACTACCACCGTGGCCGGCAGGCGCTGCCTATCGTGCAGGTCCAATCGGACCTTTTCCCTGCGTCCGTCACCAGGAAGCCCCATTCCATGCCTCAAGCGACCTCATTGCGGCGTGCTCATATCGAGCAGATCGTCAGCCTGTTTTCGGCCGTCCCCACCCTGCGGCAAGTGGCTGTCAGCCAAGTGCAGGCGGCGCTGGATCAGCGCCACCCCTCTCTCAATCTGTTGGCCGAGCGCGTTGCCATCGGCACCCCCCGGCAGGCTGGCGAATACCACTACAGCCGGCTGGCGGACGAAGTATTGATGCGCCTGGCCTGCGCCCGCCCGCTGCGCTATGTCGAGGATCACCACCAGGTGCTGCTGCGCCAGCGGGAGGTCTATGGGCCAGGCGGGCCGGCGCTGGCCGACATCGAGCAACTGGTCAATCAGCTCGGGCCGGACCTGTTGCAGGCCTGGTTGGTGCGGTTGCAGGACTGGTGGCGCGAGACGGTGCCGGTGGACACCACCCGCTGGGCGTACCTGTCCGATGATTTGCTGATGCTGCTGTATGACAGCCAGAAGCCTGCGGGCATGGATGAGCAGCAGTTTTCCAGGCTCTTTCCCCGTGCCTTGCTGCGTGCCAGCCGCCCCGACCGCCAGTGGAGCGTGCAGGGCACTGCATTGAAGGTGCAGGCCCTGTTTGTCCGGCGCCAAGGCAGCGCGCAAGTGCCGCAGATGCTGCCGCTGTTGGTGCTTGACCACCGGATGTTCGGGGCTGAGCTGCGCACGCTGCTGCTGTTCAGCCCGGCCACGGGGCTCCACCCGTTGGCGCAGCTGGAGGAGGTTGCGCCGTTGCTGGCCGGTTATGTGGGCCCGCGCCTGGCTGGCGCGGCGCTGGAGTGGTTTGCCGAGGAGCCCGTGGGCGACCCGTTCGATGCCCTGGCAGCCAGTTATGCCGAGCGCCAGTGCACAGAAGTGCTGGCCATCGACCGCACCGTGCCGCGCACGCCCGATCAGTACCAGGCACTGCTCGATTATGTGACAGACCCCAACCGCTGGTTCGAGTCCGTGCTGACGCCGCTGCAACTGCGCATGCAGGACGAATTGCCGCTGTGGCTGGCCCACGCCTCGCCCCAGGACAGCCTGGCCTACGCAGGCGAGCTCCAGGCCCTGGTCCAGGCACAGGCCGAGGCGGCCGGCAAGACCTTCCTTGACGGGATCGAGCCACTGCGCACCTTTGCCGCCAAGGCGCTCAAGCGCTGTCTCGGCACAGACTCCCGGGCCCACGGGATTGCACCGGATGACATTGAGCTGACCTACACCCTCGTAACGGCCGCCGTGTTGCCCGGCGGCTTTACCAGTGGCGATGTGCATTCGCAGAACTTGAGCCTGACGGACCTGGCCCTGGAAAACCTCGGCGGCTTTCCCCACACGCCGTCCCGGATCCGGCTCAAGGGGGCCACGGCCCCCGGGTGGTTGACTGCGGCACTGCTCACCGGCTGCGTGACCGAGGTGGACATCGGCCAGGTTTACCCGGAGCTGCTGCGGCAAAAACTGATCAACGACCCGGCCGAACGTACCTGGCGCGCAGCGTTGTTTACCCGGCAACTGCGAGCACAACTGCCGTTACTGGCGCTGGAAATGCAACTCAAGGGCGAAGGTGGCCTGACCCAGGCCGGTTACCGACTGGTGAAGGGCGCGCTCCAGCCCGGCGCGGCTGAGCGCACGGCGGCCATCTGGCCCTTGGCGTTCAAGGCCACGCCCACGGCCACGGCGGATGAAGTGGTCAATATGTATGTGATCGGCCCCCGTGACACTGAACAGGGGCCGCATCTGCTGTACCGCCCCCTGTTCAGCCCGGGCCTGCATGAGTTCGAGTCCCTGGCGCAGTTGCTGGACGCCATTTGCGAGCCGGGCGAGCTGCAGGCCGGCATCCTGGCCTGGATGGCCCCGGACCGCCAGGCGGTGTATGCCCAGGGTGGGTTTTTGGAGCCCCATATACGACGCTTTCTGGCGGGGGATGAGTTCAGTGTGCCCGAGCGGCCTGCGCCGGCCCGGCTCAGCAAACGGGTGGCCGATGGCGATCCGCTGCCCCGGTTGTTTGCCTCCACGGCCCAGGCCCTGGTGAGCCTGGCCCAGGCGCAGTCGGTGTCGAACCGCGAGCAACGCTGGGCCACGCTGAAGACGGCGGGGTGGCTGCTGTTTGACACGCTGCTGCCCTTTGTTCGCGGGCCCGCCTTGCTGGTGGGCTGGCTGGTGCAGATGCTGGGCAGTGTCAAGCAGGATATGCTCGCCTTGGCCGAGGATGATCCGGCGGCTCAAGCCCAGGGTGTCACGGACCTGCTGACGAATCTGGTGATGGTACTTGCCTATCGCGCGTCGCCCCATGAGTGGCCGGCGCCCCTGGACCGGCAGCACCCGGCCTTTGCCCGCACGCGCCTGGTCAAGCCCGCGCCGGCGGTGGTGCGCGGCCCTGAAAGCGTACAGCTGGATTCGCCCTACCGCTGGTGCAATGCCCGTGAAACCATGACCGGCCCCATGCAGGCACGGCTGCAAGCCATGAGCCTGAAGGCCTTTGCCGCGCCATGGCCGCGCATCCTGCCTGGGGCTGAGACCACGGGGCGCTTGAAAGGCCTGGTGCGGGATGCCACGTCGGTCCCGCCGCAATGGCAGGCCCTGGTCCGGGGCCATCTGTACCGGGTCGAGGTCACCGGCAGCGGCGTCGAGGTGACGAACGCCGATGGCTCGGTGCGCGGCCCCTTGCTTAAGTCTGGCAGGGATGGCACCTGGGATGTGGACCTGCGTTTGCGCTTGCTGGGCGGCCAGCCCGACAGCCCGCAGGAACCGCTGGCCCCTGAGGCCCGCCGCCTGCAACTGGAGCAGGATTATGCTCGTTACGCCCAGCGGCGGGAGGCGGCCAACCGGGCCATGATGGTCGCCCGGCAGTTGAGCACCCGCGAGTCGACGGGTATCACCGAGCAGCAGCGGGCTGCAGCACAGGAGCGCTACGGCCAGGAGCTGCACAACAAATTGCAGGCTTCGCTGCTTGAGCTTCAGTGCCTCAAGGACTTGCAGGCCATCAAGTCCCGTGCGGGTTATGAGCGCGAGCTGTGCACCCTGCTCGAAGGGGTAATCCTCAACCTGCAGCAGTTGCTCCAGCACGCCCGTGGGGTGGCCGTTGCGATTCACGCCCGGCTGGTGCCGGCCTTGCGCCTGGTAGAGCACGAGAGTGAAGAAGAGGCCCAGTCCACGATCAACCAACAAGCCCACCACACCATCCTGCAAGGCTTGCAGCAACTGGCTGACAGCAATGAGCAAGCCATCCGCTGGCGCAGCCTGGAGCTTGGCTCACTGGATGAACTCGGCCGCGTTCCAAAATATGGCCGCGACACCGTCGAGGCCTTGCACCAGGGGCGGCGGGAGGGGCCCAGTGTCCTGGAGTTGCAGTCGTTGCAGGTCTCGGCACTGTGGGCGGTGGCGATCAATAACGAAGGCCCCCAGATGGACGAGGAGTTCTTGCACAGCCTGAACGACACGGTTGATCGGGCCCGCTGGGCCAGCGGTTCCCAGGCGCAACTGGATGAGTTGGCGCCCCAGAGCCCGCCATTGCGTCTCGAATTATTGGAGAGCTTCGACCGGGTGTATGCCCAGACCGATGACCGGATTGAGTTCTGGCGGGCGATGGAGCCCGATCAATTCAACCTCGGTTACCTGGACAAACTGCAGCAGCTGTTCGCCCAATTGCATCTTCAGGTCCAGCACGAGCTGGCCGCCACCCTGGCGCCGGCGGCACCGACCCCGGCACCGACTGTGGCGCGGCCCCGGCAGAAAAAGATCATCCGCACCCGCAACCGGGACATGTATGTGGCTCAGGTCCAGGTGATGGCTGGTGAGCAGCCGGTCGAAGTGGCCCAGGTCACGGATGCGCGGGACGAGGTGATCGCCTCGTTTGTCCAGGCTGCCGACGGCATCTGGGAGCCGCTGCAGAAAACCCAGGCCCGACGCACCGCATCGGCGCCGAACCTGAACCGCTTGCTTGAGCACGGGCAGGCACTGCGGGCCCAGGTGGACAAGGCGATTGCCGAGGTGTTGAAGATGGCGGGCAAGGCCAATGAACCACAGTCGCTGCAAGATATCCTCGAACAACGCGCCGACAAGCTGCGCCGGTGTGCCGACGCCATCCAGCAGCGCCTGTTGCACAGTGAGCCGCAGCGGCTGGCGGCCACACAAAAAGCCCGGGCCAGGACCGAGGCCGATGAGCTGCGGGCTGCCGCCAGCCGTTTGTCGGAGCAGGGCTTGCAGGCACGGCTCAACGCAATCAGGGCCCGCCCGCCGACCCAGGGAGGGTTGGAAGTACTGGTCATGCATGATGAAGTGCGGATTTTCCGACAGGGCGCGCGGGTCGCGCTGGCCGGTCGCGCCAATGACTGGCTGCAAGCCTATGTGGTGCTGGATGTGCACTCCCGCCAGGCGTTGTGCTACGGGCACTTTCACTATGAACGGCCGAGCGGGCCGGACGATCACTTTACCGCCGCGCACCTCAAGACCCCGGCCCAGCACCGGCTGGGCAAGCAGTCTCAAGCCCAGGCCCAGGCCCAGGCATTTGCCAGCCTCCAGGCCGGGCAGGGCGGGCGCGTGACGCAGACCCTGGCGATTCACCGTGGCGAAGTCAACTTGCGCATGGCGCGCAAGCTGTTCTTCGACGCACCGGCCTGGGTTGACGGCGAAGTACCGTTCTAGAGCCCTTGCGATGAGTAAATGCGACTAGGGTAGGGGCATGACGCTGCACCATGGCTGTGCAATACTCGCCGCCGTTTTCCGCGGAGAATGGCGATCCGGGCAGATATTGCGCCGCCGTCATATCGGCTTTTGCCGAGAGTTCTCGCTGAATATTGCCGTTTATTGAGTGAAAAGCTCTGTAGCGGGCTTTTTATACTGCATACCCGCTGATCTGGCCGGTTTTTCCTGTCAGACGGATCTGCCCATAAGGCAGGTCCGGTTACCGAGGCGTACGAGCCCACCCGCTGGTACGCCTGATACTCGGTGGTTCAATCCAATAACAAAATGAGGTTGTACCCCTATGCCTGCTGGCAACCACCTGCCCCACGGCGAGACCGCTTCAGGCGGCCCGCTCAAACGCGAACTCGGCGAACGGCATATTCGCTTGATGGCGCTCGGCGCCTGTATCGGTGTCGGCCTGTTCCTTGGCTCGGCCAAGGCCATCGAAATGGCCGGCCCGGCAATCATGCTGTCGTACATCATCGGCGGCCTGGCGATCCTGGTGATCATGCGCGCCCTTGGCGAGATGGCTGTGCATAACCCGGTGGCCGGCTCCTTCAGCCGCTACGCCCAGGACTACCTCGGCCCGTTGGCGGGCTTTCTGACCGGCTGGAACTACTGGTTCCTGTGGCTGGTGACCTGTGTGGCGGAAATCACGGCGGTGGCCGTGTACATGGGCGTCTGGTTCCCCGATACGCCACGCTGGATCTGGGCCCTGGCCGCCCTGCTCAGCATGGGCACCATCAACCTGATCGCCGTGAAGGCCTTTGGTGAATTCGAGTTCTGGTTCGCCCTGATCAAGATCGTCACCATCATTGCCATGGTCATCGGCGGCGTCGGCATCATTGCCTTTGGCTTTGGCAACGACGGCGTGGCGCTGGGGATTTCCAACCTGTGGACCCATGGCGGCTTTATGCCCAATGGTGTGCAGGGGGTGTTGATGTCCCTGCAAATGGTGATGTTCGCCTACCTGGGCGTGGAAATGATCGGCCTGACCGCCGGTGAAGCGAAGAACCCACAGAAGACCATCCCCAATGCCATTGGCTCGGTGTTCTGGCGCATCCTGCTGTTCTACGTCGGTGCGTTGTTCGTGATCCTGTCGATCTACCCGTGGAATGAGATCGGCACCCAGGGCAGCCCGTTTGTGATGACCTTCGAGCGCCTGGGCATCAAGACCGCCGCCGGTATCATCAACTTCGTGGTGATCACCGCTGCGTTGTCGTCGTGCAACGGCGGGATCTTCAGCACCGGGCGCATGCTCTACAGCCTGGCGCAGAACGGCCAGGCCCCGGCGACCTTCGGCACCACTTCCAGCAACGGCGTACCGCGCAATGCGCTGCTGTTGTCGATCTTCGCCTTGCTGTTGGGCGTGCTGCTCAACTACCTGGTGCCGGACAAAGTCTTTGTGTGGGTCACGTCCATCGCCACCTTCGGCGCGATCTGGACCTGGGTGATGATCCTGCTGGCCCAGCTCAAGTTCCGCAAAAGCCTGAGCCCCGCCGAGCAGAAAGCCCTGAAGTACCGCATGTGGCTGTACCCGGTCAGTTCGTACCTGGCCCTGGCATTCCTGGTACTGGTGGTGGGCCTGATGGCGTACTTCCCGGATACCCGCGTGGCGCTGTATGTCGGGCCGGTGTTCCTGCTGTTCCTGACCGTGCTGTTCTACGTGTTCAAGCTGCAACCGACCCAGGCCGGCCAGGGTTCCCAGCGTTCGGCATAACCTCTTGACGCCTGGCCTGCCTGTTTTGCGACAGGCAGGCCAACACCGGCTCAGACATGCAGCAACGTCCGTTGCGTGCCCTCGGTCAACTGGCGCACCAGCCGGTTGTGTTCGTTCGTTTCCTCATCGGCCAGCAACTGGCGCCGCTCTAGATACTCCTGCGAACGGTGGTCTGACACTTCCTGATCCAGCACATTGACCTTGTAGGTGATGGTGCCCTTGACGGTGAAAAAGGCCTCCGGCTCGCTGCTGGCCAGATACTCGATCCAGAACTCAGTCATCAGGATCGCCTCCTGCAGGGCCGCTGATCGACCGAGGCGCTGCAGGGTTCTGCGTGCGTCACCGACCACCTCGTCGGTGACATAGTCATCAACGGTGTACAGCAGATCCAGTGGGTAAAACGGCAAGTTGAATTCACCGGCCAGTTTGCTGCGCAGGTACACGGTGACCTCGGCCGGATCGACTTCCAGCCCGGCCCGCTCGCGTGCAAGCACGAACTGGTCGGCAAAGTGATCCAGCTGATTGAGGTAGAAGCAGCTCTTGGCCAGCTCCAGCAAGGTGCGGTCGGCCAGGTAGCTCCTGGGCTGTAGCTTGGCCTGATGGATACGGTGATGCAGCTCCATATTGGTAAAGGCCAGCAGCACACTGTCGCCACAGTTGCCGGAACCGTAGGTGTTGAGGCAGACCGTGTTGCGCAACTGCGTTGACTCGCCCATGGCGATCAGCAGGGTCCAGACCCGCTCGGTCAGGCGTATTCTGGAGGCGGTGTTGCGGTAGGCATGGGTCCTCTTCAAATCACGCAGCACCCGGAACACATCATCGGCACTTGCTGTTTCATTGGCTTTCAACTGCTCCCACAGTTGTCGACGTGCCGCCACGTCGTCAGCCGCAACGCCTGTCAGCCAAGTGTCGAGATCATTGGCCATTGCCGGGGCGTGGGCGGGTGTCTGCAACTGCCCGCCCAGGCGAATACCGGTGCTGAGGCGGTAGGCGTCGATGCTGGCCAGGGTCTCGGCGGACAGTGGGTTTTCGTGCAGCAGGGTATTGCGATTGGCCGTTTGCAACCAGGGGTTGGTGAAGACCTCGTCGGGAATGGTGGTGATCGCATTGGCCTGCAAGTGCAGTTCCACCAGGCGCGGCAGTGCGCTGGCGCCGATGGGCCATTGCGTGATGCCGGTATTGGCCAGACGTAGCGTATCCAAGTGCACCATCCGGCTGACATCCGGCACGAGGCTCAGGTCCGGGTTGTCGTTCAGGTCCAGTTTCTGCAGGTTGACCATGCCTGCCAGGCGTTGCACGGACTCTGCGGTCAACCGCAGGTCGTTGTCGTTCAGGTCAAGGTGGGTGAGGCTGGTCATCTCGGTGATCGCACTGGGCAGTTCGGCCAGGCGACAATCGAGGCGCAGGGCCTTGAGCTGGGTGAATTTGGCCAGGAACTGCGGCCCCGAGTCGGGGAAAGCATTACCGGAAATACGCAGGTATTGAATGTGATTGAAGCCGCTGGTGCCCGCCAGGAAAGAGGCCGGCGGCAAGCCCTCGTCGTCCAGTTGCAGCTCCAGGGACGGCACGTTGAACAGCCCGGCAATGTAGAACGTGGCGTTTTCGCGGCGCCATGCACTGCGCAGTTGGTAGGCGATATGCCGGCGTCTGCCGCGGTTGATGCCCAGGGGGTCGTTGAGTTCGTTGTCGGCTGGGGTCAGGGTTTCGCTCCAGCGCGACAGCTCCACATCCATGGCCTGATACTCGGCCTGGCGGCGTTCCAGCTCGAGCAGTTTTTCCGGGTCAGTCATGTTCAATGACTGCAAGAAGCGCCGGGCGTCATCATTATTGAAATGGGGATAGAGCTCCTGGGTCTTGGCCACCAGGTCCGGTGGCCGGGGCCCACGAAACGGCCAGATGCGCTGCCAGAGCGGATACACCAGGAACGAGCGGTCCAGGCCCATGGCCGGTTGCATCCAGGGTTGCAGGTGCGGGATATCCAGCAGGCCCTTGATTTCCACGCGGCGGGCGAAGGCCAGTTCGGCGAGCTGGTTGTGCAGGTCGCTGATGCCGGCTTCAGTGTCCACCTCAAGGCTGACCTGCTCGGCGGTAGACAAGGTACTGAGAATGACCCGCAGCAACCTGATCGAGGGTTGGCCCAGGCGCGCACCCTGCTGGTCGTAGGCTTGATAACCGCGATTGGTCCGGGCCACGGTCTTGCGTGATGAACCGACCAACGACCCCGCCGTTTCCAGCAAGCGCCCCTGGTTGTCCCGTTCACGGATATCGATACGCAGGTTGCTTGGCCATGCGGGTAGGGAGCGGAGCAGGTACAGAGTAATCCGGTCGCTGTCGGCATTGGCGCAGGCGTCTACAAACAGGCCTTCAAAGGCACGATTGAGGCGCAAGTCGTGGGCACTCAGGCGCGCCTGTTCATGAAGGCGCAGGCTCAACTGGTCTTTCTCATGCAACTGTTTGAGCTCGCGCGACGTGGCGTGGCCGAGAATCGCCTTGACCGTACTGTTGGGCAACTCCGGGTGCTTGGCCTTGAAACGGCGTTCTTGCGCGGTGCCGTCGGACTCGCTGCGCAGGTACAAGGACTGCAGGATTTGCGTGCGCTCCCGGTCGGTGTATTCAACGATCCGGGTAATCAACTGGAACAGGCGCTGTTCCTGGGTCTTGGGCAGCTCACCGAGCAGAGCCTGGGCCAGGTCGTCATCGCTGACGAGTTTGTCCAGGAGCCCGGAGCTCTCCAGGTCCTGGTCGGTGGCACTCACCACCTGGGCGTCGGGCCGATGCCGGGCGGGGTATCTGAGGGGCGTGTCCCGGCCGGCAACTTCCAGAACGTGGCTGTCGGGCCAACCGGGCAGGCTGGAGATCACCAGCAACAGCAGGTTCGGGTGGGCGAAGGGGGCCTGGGTGGACAGCTCATACATCGCCTCGATAAACCGGTTGATTTCCTGGTCGAGGCGCAAACGCTTGCAGGTATCGGCCAGTAGTGGCGGCGACGGCCGGCCGCTTCGGTGTATCTGGCGCAACACATGGGGCGGGGTGTCGGTCAGGGCCAGAATGGTTTTGGCGGTGTTCTTGGGGAGCGCATAGTGGTCGCCCCCGAGGCGATAGAGCAGGCTGTGATCGTCCCACCCCATGGGATTTTCGCTGGACAGGCGCCACGCCCCATGACCGTTGTGCTCCAGGGTCGGGGTGTCGACGCCGATTTTTTGCGGGTGCTTGAGCCGCCATTTGAAAGCCCGGTTGTCATAGACAATCCGGTACCAGGAGCCGAACAGGGGCAGGTAATGGTCGCCTTCAAGGGGGAACAGGCCGAGGGCGTCGGGCTGCAGCTTTTGTGGTAGGGCCAGGGTGTGCTCGTATTGTGCCAGTGAACCGCTGGCCAGCCTGACAAAGCCTTCCGGGCCGCGCTGGTGGCTCATGTAGTCGCCCAGGGTGGTGCGCAGGCCCATGGCGTCGGTTGCGTTGGCCATGCCCAAGCGTTGTCGCTCATGGGGTTGCAGGACCGAACCGATGGCCAGGTAGAAACTGTCCACTGCCGGTGATACGGCAATCGTGCCGGCATTGCGCATGTCATAGGCCTCATAGACGCCCTCGCCGAAGTGGCGCAGTTCCACGGTGAGGTCATCCGGGCCACTGGAGCGATAAGGCTTGGCAATGGCCCCCGCGAGCACTTCGGTGATGACGAAGTGGCGCTTGAGGCGGCGGCGGATCAACGCCGAGGCGAACTCCCGGCCCCATTGATCGGCATCGTTGTTGAACTGTCGGGGGTGATACAGCGCGTCGATGGCGGCGTCGATGCGCAGGGCGGTGCGGTGGTTATCCAAGCGTTCAAAAAAGGCCACCGGCAATACCCCTTCTTGCAGGTAGGCCTGCTGTTGGCGCGGGGTCAGCGGATGCTGTTCCAGCAGCCGCACTAGCAGGGCCGGTGACAGTGGGCTGTTGAGGTCACGCAGCTTTTTCAGAAAAGGCGTGACGGCGACCGGCGACTCCGATGCCTTGACCGGTAGGAAGCGCCTGACGCTGGGCGGTGGCAGTTGCTCGCTTTTTTCATAACCGGCGTAACTCACCAGCGCGGCGAACAGGGCCAGGCGTTCACGCCGCGCCAAGTCTACGATGGCACGGCGTACCGCCATGATCCGCTGTGTGGGCGTGGCATCGGCTTGGGTCGCCAGACCCAGTTGCGAGGTATCGGGTTGCAGGCTGATGACCAGGCCCAACAAGGGGTCGGCGCGATAGGGCGGTGGGCTGCGATCCTGTTCGGCCTGGTAGCTGCCGTCTTCGTTACGGATGATCGTAAGGGTCGTGGTCTCGGGCATCGGCGGTACGCTCTTGCCGAAGGTTTCGATCACGCTGTGTTGTGGGTCGCTGATGCTCAGCAGGGTCGCGGCGGGCCATTCGGGCAACTGGGTCAGCAGGCAGAGCACCACACTCTCGCCATAGGGCGGCAAGTAGCCGGCTTGATCAAAGTGCTCGATGATCTGTTGGATCATCTGGTCGGCCTGTAGGCGCCGCACGCCTTCGATCAGGTTCAGGGGGGCCGGTTCGCCGCGCCAGACATTCTCCAGGGCGATGCGGGAGGTGGCGGTGCTGCGCAGCATGCGCTCCAGGTCGAGCACGGGGATGATCGACGAACCATTGGGCAGCATCCGTTGCAGCAACTGGGTATCTGACAGGGCCCGGGCGTCATGCAGGTCGAAGGTCCAGGCCTGCAGCGCCGGATCCAGCACAATTGGGGGCTTGTAGGGGCTGCGACTGTTCTTGAGCACGTAGCGCTGATGGTGTTGGTCGTGGGTGACCTCTGCCACCAGGGTCTGGTGCTCGTGGTGCAGCTTGACGTATTGCTTGCCTTGCACCGTGAACACGCACAGGGCATCGGGGTTTTGCCCTTCGAGCAGGTATTGCTGGTCGTGGGCGTAGGGGCGGGCGTCGGGTTTCCACAATTCATCCACGCCGTCGGGGCGCGTGACTTTGCGTGGGTTGCCCAGCCGCCGCAGGTGCTCCAGCATGCGCTGGCGATGGGCGCTGCCGGCGACGCTGATCAAGCGCCCGCTGACGGCCAGGTCGGCGACATCCGTCAGGGTCTGGGCGAAGCTGCTGGCGTCGCCCTTGACGGCTTCATTCAGGCCCACGCTGACGCTGTAGGTCATGCTGCCCAGCACCGCCAGTTGCATGCCCCGGTTCATCCCTGTGACCCCGCCGGGCAGCGGGGTGAGCAGCAGTTGCAGGACTTCGGAGGCGATGGCGGCGGTAGCGTCCTTGACGGCTTGCCAGTCGGTTTCGGAGCGGGTGTTGGCCAGGGTGTCCATATCGGCCTGGCAGCGTTGGATCTGGCGATAGGTCAGGGCTTGCAGGATGGTTTTGGCAGGGCCGGAGGGTGGGTCGGTGGCGAAGCGAATATCGTTGAGCGTCTGTTCCGGGAAGGCTTTGTGAAAGCCGTCATACAGGAGCCCGCCCAGCCAGCTCATGCCCTCGGGACGTGGTTCCTGGGTCAGTAAGGACTTGAACACCGACAGGCCCACCAGCGGCAATTGTCGGGAGAACCAGCCCAGGTCGCCTTGCTGGTGACTGTCGAGCAACTGCTGGCGGAAGTCGGCCTCGGCCGAACGGGCGTCGCTGTGGTAGCGAAATGCGCCGCCGGGGCGGAAAGGGAAATACGACAGCACCCCGAGGCTGGCCACCCGGATCAGCAGCAAGGGCACTGGAATCGCACTTTCCCAGGGTACGAAGGGCACGGCGATCAGGGGGGTGACGCCGCCGGTCAAGCTCAGGCTGTCGACAGGCAGTTGCGGGCCGCTGCCGTCGAGCGATGCCCTGAGGCTGTCGTACACCACCTGGGTCAGGCCGTTTTGCGCACGGTTGCGCCAGGCGTCCAGCACGTCAAAGTGCAACAGGGCCAGCGCCGCCTCGCCCATCAACCGGCGCAACGTGCCGTTCTCGCCAAGGGCGGCCCTGATCTTCCCTTGCAATTGATGACCCAGGTCCAGCTCACGGGCAATGGCGATGAACTCCCGGGCGCCGAGGCTGCGATCGCCGTCGGGGCCGACCACTGTGCTGGCGTCCACCAGGCTATAGCCGGAGTCCTGGCGAATGGCGGAAGTGAAGCCGAAATTCACACAGGCCGCGTCCCACAACGACAGGCTCTTGATGTGTTCGACGTAGCGCAGATCCTGATCGGAGCGCCGGGGCAGCCTGATATGGCTGCCTGGCTGTCGCTCCCAGGGCAAGGGTTGCTCGACCTTCTCCAGGTAGGTGGTCTCGAAGCGATACTGCTCCGGGTCGCGTCCACCGATCCTGTTACGCAACTGCGCCAGGCCGCCGGCCTTGAAGGTGCGGACAAGCCGTTCCTTTTCGGTTTCAACGGCCGCCAGGGCCGTGAGGGCCTGGCGTTGCAGGTGCAGGAAACGTTGTTTTTCCTCGGTGCCTAGGCTCTCCAGGGCCTGGAGCACATTGCGCTGGATCAGCGCCAGCGCCTGTTGCTGGGCCCAGGAGGTACTCGATTGCAGATTGCCGGACAGGCCGTTGAGTAATTGATGAGTCGGCATGCGCTCTACCTTTCACGATAAGTGGAGGGCAGATGGAATCACCGCGCATGCCGCCGGGGGGGCTAACTATTTAACGGGTGGCCGTCCCGGCGCGGGGTCTGGTTCAAGCGCTTGTTGAACTCCAGCCACGCTGCCAACCCGGCCATCAGTACCAGCCCCAGCAGGGCACTGAAAATCTGCATCGGCCAGGCGTCGTTGACCTGGGCGTTGAGCATGTCCGCCAGTGGCGCGAGCAACACCCCCAGGCAGAACACTTCCAGGGAATAGCGGCCCATGCGACAGCTTTGTTGCGCCAGCCAGTTGTGCGTCCAGCCACGGCCGGGCAGCAGCTTGGCGGTGACATAGGCCAGGGCCAGGAAGTGCAGTAAACGTACGGGGGACAGGTCGGTCTTGCTGATGGGGTACAGCAGCTCGCTCAACACGGCGGGCATCACGGCATCATGGATCTGGGGCCAACGCCAGGACAGGGTGATCACCCCAGCCAGCAGTGTGTAGGTCGCCGCGGCCAGAAACACGGGCTGCTGGTGCAAGGCCCGGGTTTGCGGCGCCCGTGGCTGGCCGGCGTGGATCGCCGCCGCGCCGCCGAGTACGAACAGAAACTGCCAGGTCACCGGGTTGAAGTACCACACCCCATCGGCAATTGCCGCCAGGTTCCAGCCCAGCCTTGGCGCCAGCAGGTACACCACCAACGACACCGCCACCACCGCCAGGGGCTTGCGCACCAGCACCGGCAGCACCAGCGGCAAGCCGAGCAAGAGCACGATATACAACGGCAACGGGTCCATCAGGTTGGGCTTGAAGCGCAGCAGCAACTCATCGGTCAGGGCTTGTTGCGGGTTGGTGATGAAATGCGTCAGGCCCATTTCCTGGACCAGGTCGCGGGTTTCCACCTTGCTGTTGGCGAAGAACACGATGCCCATCAGCATCGCCAGCAAGAAGATATGCACCACATACAACACCCAGGCGCGGCGCAGGATTTTCAGGCAGGCCATCCAGTAGCCTTCGCGCTGCAACACCTTGCTGTAGGCCAGTACCGAGGCGTAGCCGGCGAGGAACACGAAGACCTCGGCGGCATCGCTGAAACCGAAGTTACGCAGGGTGATCTGGCCGAGAGGGTTGTGGGGCACGTGATCCCAGAAAATGAAGATCAACGCCAGGCCCCGAAAAAAATCGATGCGTGGGTCGCGTCCGTTAAGCATGGCTGCGGGCTCTTGAACAATTGAGTGAAATAGTGACCCGTGGGGCTTGGCAGTGGTCGAGCCGCACGTCGGGCGGGCGCAGGTTGGCGGTATTTGTAAGCAATTGCAAAGGTTGGGTATTACTGAATGTCTCAATTGTGGGATGGGCTGCTGCCGTTCGTCGTATAACCGCCTCTACCTGTTATTTCTGACAGTAGACGCGGTGTTTTGCGCATGGCTTGCTTGCCCATCGGCTAATGGATAATGAGGCGTGACGGTGGCATGAGCAGGCTATGGACGGGGTTCTCCAGCTACACAGTGATCGGCATCGCCAACACCGTGATCCACTGGCAGGTCTTTTTCGTGCTCAGGGCCGCCTTGGATCTCAGCCAGGCGCTCAGCAACCTTCTGGCTTTTTGCGTAGCCGCGACCTTCTCGTTTTTTGTGAATGCCACGTTCACCTTTGGCGTAGCGGCTTCGGTTGGCCGTTACCTGGTGTTCATGCTGTGCCTGGGCAGCCTGAGCCTGGCGGTGGGCTGGATGGGGGACTCTTGGCGTTTGCCCGGGCTCGTCACGGTGGTGGTGTTTTCCCTTAGCAGCCTGGTGTGTGGCTTCTTGCTGGCCAAGTACCTGGTGTTTCGCAGGCCTGAACCATGAGGCTCTCGCTGATCGTGCCGTTGTTCAATGAAGAGCAGGCGATCGAGACGTTTTACCGCGCCGTACACAGCGAGCCGTCGCTGCAGGCGTATGACGTCGAGATCGTCTTTATCAACGATGGCAGCACGGACCGCACGCAGGCTATCGCCAGGGAGATTGCCCTGCTCGATCACAACGTGGTGCTGATCAACTTCTCCCGCAACTTCGGCAAGGAGGCGGCGCTGTTCGCCGGCCTGGAATACGCCAGCGGCGAGGCGGTGGTGCCGATGGATGTCGACCTGCAAGACCCGGTGCCAGTGGTTGCCCGCTTGATTGATGAGTGGCACAAGGGCGCCGATGTGGTCCTGGCCAAGCGCCGCGACCGTTCCAGCGACAGCTACCTCAAACGCCACAGCGCCTCGCTGTTCTACCACCTGCTCAATCGCATCGCCTACACCCATATCGAAGAAAACGTCGGCGACTTCCGCCTGATGGACCGCAAGGTGGTGGACGTGATCAAGGCGTTGCCGGAGCAGCAACTGTTTATGAAAGGCGTGCTGTCGTGGGCGGGGTTCACGGTGGCCATCGTCGAATATGACCGGGTATCGCGGGTGCTCGGCCAGAGCAAGTTCAACGCCTGGAAACTATGGAACCTGGCGCTGGAGGGCATTACGTCGTTCAGTACCTTGCCGCTGCGGCTATGGAGTTATATCGGTGCTTGCATTTCGTTACTGGCGCTGGGGTATGCGGGGTATTTGATCATCGACAAGTTGCTGTTTGGCAATGATGTGCCGGGCTATCCGTCGTTGATGACGGCGATTCTGTTTTTGGGCGGCGTGCAACTGATCGGGATCGGTATTTTGGGGGA
This sequence comes from Pseudomonas gessardii, assembly GCF_001983165.1. GTDB lineage: Bacteria > Pseudomonadota > Gammaproteobacteria > Pseudomonadales > Pseudomonadaceae > Aquipseudomonas > Aquipseudomonas gessardii. The sequence continues at coordinate 100,653 of NZ_MNPU01000010.1, forward strand.
GTATGTGGGGCGGATTTATATGGAGGCCAAGCATAGGCCCAGGTATGTGGTGAAAGATGTTGTCAGGAACATGGCTCGGAGGTAAGTGTGATGTGGAATCAAAGGGAATTGAGTCGAAAAGAGATAGTAATGGTTTTTGTGGTGCTTTCCTTTGTTTATATATACCCCATTGTTCATGCGGATTATGCCTATGTCGATGATAATTGGCGAGCATTGCATCAGGCGCAAGATGCGTGGAGAAATCAAGGCAGAGTCTTGCTTGAGGTGTTGCATAGATTTTTAACGTTTACCGGCGGTACAACCAATATATTTCCTTTGCCGTTGCTGATATCAGTGTTTGCGCTTGCATTGGCAATGACGCGGTTGACCCTGTGGTATTTTACTCGGCCTTGTGTTTTAAGCTGCTTGGTAGTATTGCCAGTTTTATGTAACCCTTTTTTTTTGGGTAATCTGACTTATCAATTTGATGGTCCAGGCATGGTGTTGGCGGTGGTTGCGATTATCTATGCAATTACTTGTAGTATTGAACATGCTGTGTATCGGGGGCTTGCATCAGCATTGTTGATAGCCGTTTCATTGAGTTTGTATCAGCCTACCCTGACGCTGTTTGTTGGCTTGAGTATTGTTGAGTACGTCTGTGGGGTGAAAAATAGGATATCTACCCGTGAGGCGTTGTCATTAACCCTTCAAAGGGTTGCACAACTGATCGGAGGGAGCCTGATCTATGCTCTCACGGCTTACCAGATGGCCGTGGATGGGCGAGGAGAATTGAGTGTTTCTGATACCCGATGGTTTGAGGTAGCGACTAAAAAACTGTCCTTCGCTCTGGAACAGGTTTATTTGCTGATTAACTCAGGGGCAGTTTTTTTTACTGTTCTCTTACTGGTAGTGGCAACGTTTGCTTTTATTTTTTTTATGAAAAATATCTTTGATATGAAAGGTGGGGTAATCAGTAAGTTTATAGCGTTGATTCTGTATTTTCTTGGTCTTCCGATATTGCTGTTGAGTATCCCCGGTATCATGCTGTTTCTTGTCGAGCCGAATCTGGATGCAAGAAGTTATGTTGGATTTTCTGCTGTTTTGGTTTTTGTCTTATATTTGAATTATGAAATGTTAGGGCGAATTTTGCTGGTCGCTCGATGGGTGTTGGTAATTCCGGTGTTGTTCATGTTTGCCTTTTGCTATGCCTACGGTCAGGTGATTATCGCCAAGAAAGAACTTGAAATGGCGATGGCTCAATACATTGCAAAAGACATTGTCTCGGAAAAAGAATTGAAAATGATGCCTGTGTTTTATTTTGTAGGCCCGCAGACGGGAGGTAACTGGCTACCTCGGGGGCACGATGCTATGAACTATATGCCAGCGTTGAGGTATATTTTAAGCACTGCCAATGTGTTACTGCATCCTCATTTTTTTCCTCGGTTGGGAATTAATAATGTCGTTGGCGGTAAGCGTGAGATTTTCAATAAGTTGGTTGTTTTAGATCGCGTGGGTTCGCCTGTGGTGGACAGTAAGTTCTATTCGATTTATGTGACACCCGAAGGTGGATACATTGTCATGAAAGAAATACGCGACTCCGAAAACTACAATGACATCCCCTAGACCCGCTGCCGAATCAATAATCGGCAGCGGGGGATTGTTTAAAACCCATCCATCAACAGCACCCGACACGCCTTGGCCTGATGCGCGTTTATCTGCGGCACCAGCCGGGTGAAGTGCTCGGTCTGGCAGTGTGCATCCAGCGCTGCCTGGTCGGGCCACTGCTCGATAAAGATAAAGTGCCCCGGGTCTTTCTGGTCGACAAACAGATCGTAGGCAATGCACAGCGGTTCCTGGCGGGTTTTTTCCACCAGCTCGGCGTACCAGGGGCGCACGGTGTCCAGGTGTTCGGGTTGGATAAAGTCTTCAGCGATTACCTTCAACATCACAGCGATCCTTTTAGGCGGCGTCTACTTCATGGGGCTCGAAACTGTCGGCCCGGGCCATCTGCCACATGCGCGAATAGAACTCGCCGTTCACTTCGCCGGTCAACAATTCCCCAGGCTTTAAGAACACATGCAACTGCGAGAACAGCTTGATCTCGGTGGCCGACATGCGCCGCACCAGGTGTTTGGCCGACAGTTGCGATGGATGATCCAGGCCGGCCGCCGCGAGCATTTCCGCCAGGGCCTTGAGGGTGTTGCGGTGGAAGTTGAACACGCGCTGGGCTTTGTCCGGCACCACCAGCGCGCGTTGGCGCAAGGGGTCCTGGGTGGCCACGCCGGTCGGGCATTTGTTGGTGTGGCAGCTTTGCGACTGGATGCAGCCGATGGCGAACATAAAGCCCCGGGCCGAGTTGGCCCAGTCGGCGCCGATGGCCAGCACGCTGGCGATATCGAAGGCGCTGACGATCTTGCCGCTGGCGCCGAGCTTGATCTTGTCGCGCAGGTTCAGGCCCACCAGGGTGTTGTGCACAAACAGCAGGCCTTCGCGCAGGGGCACGCCGATATGGTCGGTGAACTCCACGGGCGCAGCGCCGGTGCCACCTTCCTTGCCGTCGACCACAATAAAGTCCGGCAGGATCCCGGTTTCCAGCATGGCCTTGGCAATGCCCATGAACTCCCACGGATGGCCCAGGCAGAACTTGAAGCCCACCGGTTTGCCACCGGACAGTTCACGCAGCTGCGCGATGAATTGCATCAGTTCAATCGGCGTGGAAAACGCGCTGTGGCGTGACGGCGAGATGCAATCTTCGCCCATCAGAATGCCGCGGGTCTCGGCGATTTCCTGGGTCACCTTGTGCTTGGGCAGGATCCCGCCGTGGCCGGGCTTGGCGCCCTGGCTCATCTTGATTTCAATCATCCGTACTTGCGGATTTTGCGCCTGCACCGCAAAGCGTTGCGGGTCGAAACGGCCGTCGCGGGTGCGGCAGCCGAAGTAGCCGCTGCCCAGCTCCCAGGTCAGGTCGCCGCCGTGTTCCCGGTGGTAGGCGCTGATGCTGCCTTCGCCGGTGTCGTGGGCGAAGTTGCCGAGCTTGGCGCCCTGGTTGAGGGCGCGGATGGCATTGGCGCTCAACGAGCCGAAACTCATGGCCGAGATATTGAACACCGACGCCGAATACGGCTGGGTGCACTGCGGGCCGCCGACCATCACGCGAAAGGCGCTGGGGTCGCTCAACGGGGCCGGGCGCATGGAGTGGCCGATAAACTCGAAGCCGGACTGGTACACGTCGATCAGGGTGCCGAAGGGTTTGTCGGCGCTTTCATTCTTGGCCCGCGAATACACCAGCGAGCGCTGGGCCCGGGAGAAGGGCAGGGCGTCGCTGTCGGACTCCAGCAGGTACTGGCGGATTTCCGGGCGGATGCCTTCCACCAGGTAGCGGATATTGCCCAGGATCGGGTAGTTGCGGCGCACCGCGTGGGGGCTTTGCAGCAGGTCGAACACGCCGATCAGGCTGAGCACGCCGGTCACCAGGGTTATCGGCCAGAGCCATTCGTGTTGGATAAAGGGGAGGCTGGCGAGGGTGAAAATGACACACACGGCAAAGAATGCATAACGGCTAAGCAACGACAGGCTCATACGGTTTCCTTGGGTTCGGACTCTCTATGACCTGTAGGAGCCGGCTCCTACAAGGTTCTATTTCTTTAGGGTGTTCACGGTTCACACTGAGCCCAAGCTTACGGGCGAGTTCCTTGCCGGGGCAACCGCATAGAGCCCAAGCCCCGACGGGTATTGCAATACGTTCTCGTTTAGGTGCATTATTTGCGTTACTGTATAACGTATTGATTCTGCCAAAACGCCCCGGAGGCCCCATGAAAGCTGGTATCCATCCCGACTACCGCACCGTGCTGTTCCACGATACTGCCGCCGATGTGTTTTTCCTGATCGGCTCCACTGTCGACACAGACCGCACCCACCGACACAGCGATGGCAACACTTACCCCTACATGGCCCTGGACGTGTCCAGCGCTTCCCACCCGATCTACACCGGCCAGCAGCGCAAGACCCAGGTCGAAGGGCGGATTGCCGGGTTCAACAAACGGTTTGCCTCGTTTGGTTCCAGTCCCAAGCCCGCTCAAGCCTGAACCGCCAGGGCTGTCACGCTGCGGTCTGGCGGATCGGCAGCACCACCCGGAAGGTGGTGCCGCTGCCCACTTCACTCCTCACCGAAATATCCCCATGGTGTTTCTTGACGATGCCATAGGACAGCGACAGCCCCAGGCCCGTGCCTTCGCCCACCGGCTTGGTGGTGAAAAACGGGTCGAAGATTTTCTGCAGGCTGTGGGGGGCGATCCCGCAGCCGTTGTCTGAAACCTCCAGCCAGACCTGATCGCCCTCGACCCCATTGCTCAGGGTGATCGTGCCGCGCTCCGGCCCCATGGCCTGGGCGGCGTTGATCACCAGGTTCATCACCACCTGGTTGATTTGCGAGGCCAGGCATTCGATTTCGGGCAAGGGCTGGTAGTGCTTGATCACATCCGCCTTGTGTTTGAGCTCGCTGGCCACGATGTTCAGGGTCGAGTCGATCCCTTGCTGCAGGTTCGTCCATTGCCAGCTTTCGTCGTTATCGACCCGGGAGAAGTTCTTCAGGTCCTTGACGATCTGCGTCACCCGACCGATGCCATCCTTGGATTCGCGGATCAGGATCGGGATATCTTCCTTGAGAAACTCCAGGTCCAACTCTTTGCGCAAGGCGCTTAGTTGTTCAAGGCCGCCACCGGGCGCCAGGGCCGCCTCAGCCTGTTGATAGGCGTCGAGCATGCACTGCAATTGCTTGAAGTAACCCTCCAGCGTGCCAAGGTTGGAGGTGACGAAGCCGACCGGGTTATTGATTTCGTGCGCCACCCCGGCAGCCATCTGCCCCAGGGAGGCGAGTTTTTCCGATTGGATCAACTGGCTTTCCAGCTGCTTGCGTTCGTCGATTTCCAGTTGCAGGGCCTGGCTGGCCAGGGTCAGTGCCTGGGTGCGCTGTTCGACCAGCTGTTCGAGGTTGATGGTTTTCAGGCGGGCGCGGCGGGCCATGTCCCATTTGGCCGCCAGGGTGTTGGCCATCTGTTGGACTTCGATATTGTCGAAGGGCTTTTTCAGGATCAGCAGCCGGTCGTGGCCCTTGAGGCGCGACAGCAGTTCTTCCCAGGAATAGTCCGAGTAGGCGGTGCACACCACCACTTGCAGGTCCGGGTCGACTTTCCAGAGTTCTTCCATGGTCTGTGCGCCGTCCCAGCCCTGGGGCATGCGCATGTCGACAAAGGCCAGGGCATAGGGCCGGGCTTGTTCCATAGCGGTACACAGTTGTTGCAGGCCCTCCTGGCCACCATAGGCCGAGTCCAGCTCAAACGGTGGGGCCTGGGGTTTGGCGGCCTCGCCAAACAGGGCGCTTTCCATGTCGTCCAGTGCCGCGTTCTGTTCCATAGGCGGCATGAGGATCTTGCGAAAGTCGTCGTGGATCGAGGGGGTGTCGTCAATCAGCAGGATGCGCCGGTTCGGGGGTTGATTCATGGTCAGGTCTCGGCACGCTCAAGAGGGATTTGCAGGGTAAACACGGCGCCCAGGCCGGGCCCATCGCTGTGTACGGTCAGGTGGCCATTCATTTCGATGGCCGCCAGGGCACAGCTGTGCAGGCCGAAGCCATGGCCTTCCTTGCGGGTGGTGAAACCGTGGGTAAAGATCCGCGTCATGTTCTCTGCTGGGATGCCTTCGCCGTCGTCCTTGACGCTGATCTGCAAGGTGTCGTCTGCCACGGCCTGGACCGTCAGGGTTATCTGGCGTGGCCGATCGCTGAGGTTGGACATGGCGTACTTGGCGTTGCTGATCAGGTTCACCAGGATCAGCAGCAAGCGGTGTTTGTCGGCCATGACCTCGGGGACCGGGTGAAAGTCCTTGACCACCGTGACGTGGTGGCGGTTCAAGGCGCCGGAGTTCATGCGCAGCGCGTCTTCGACCAGGGCGCTGATATGCACCGGCTCCAGCAGCTTGGAGGCCCCGGCATAGGATTGCTGGGTAGACACGATCTCCTTGATGTGGTCGACGCTCTTGGTCAGTTGCCCCAGTTCATCGGCCAGGCCTTGCTGCTCGATAGCAATGGCGTCGACCAACTGATTCAAATACCCCGGCAGTAATTTGCCCTTGTCATCTTCTGTGAGGAAGGTGCCCAGGTCATGGGGGTGCTCGTTGATCAACTGCATGGCCTTGCCCAGCCCCAGGGCCTTGCTGGCCCGCAGCTTGCGGGTGACCAGGTCGGCGGAGACGTTCACGCTGTTGAGCACGTTGCCGACGTTGTGCAGCACGTTGGTGGCAATTTCCGCCATGCCGGCCTGGCGGGCGCTGTCGAGCAGCTCGCTCTGGGCGTCCTTGAGTTCCCGGGTACGCGCTTCGACCCGTTGTTCGAGGCTTTCGTTGGAGGCCTGCAAGGCCCGGTTGACCCGGTTGATCTCGGCGAAGCTGCGCAACAGGTGCACGGCCAGGTACACCAGTACCAGCATCAGCAAGGCCGAAAAGACCAGTAGGTAGCGGTGGTACTTCTGGTCGATAAGGTCGACGGCCTGTTGGTCCTGGTTGAGTTGGGTGGTCAGCTCATCCAACTGCTCGGCCAGCGGGATCACGGCGATGCGTTCCAGCAAACTGTTGACCACCGGCTGCTCGCGCATGATCAGGGAGATGTGGCTGCTGAGAATTTCGATCGGGCCCTGGAAATCTGGTGGCAGGTGTTCCTTGTTGACCGCCAGTTTGTTCAACCCGACCAGAATATCCGCTGCCTTGTCATCACTGGCTACCAGGGCGAACTCAAGACTGCTGAGCAACAGGTCGTAGGTGTCGGTGGCAATGTCTTGCAACTGCAGTCGAAGTTGGTCGTCCAGCAGGCCGAATTGCGCCTGGATATCGTCTTCGGCGTTTGGCAGGAAGGCCAGTGAGTTGCGCAAAACCGCGTTATGGGCCTTGAACTGGTCCACCAGCCGCGCCTTTTCCTGAACCGCTGCCTGATAGGTGCTTTGCAGCGCCTGCCAGTGGGTGGGGTCGGCATGGGCGTGCAGCGACTCCTGCTGCGTCAGGGTGGCCCAGAGGCTGTTCATTTCGTTGAGGGGGGCAACCAGCGGGTCATAATTGTGGGTCAGGGCAATCCGTGCCTTGAGTACCTCGCTGTCCCATTGCGCGTTCAATTGCTTGATATGGCGGATCAAGTCGCGCGATTGTGTGTAGTTGCTGCTCAGGTCCGACGAAGACTTGACGTACAAGAACACCAGGATCGAGGCCAGCACGAGGGTGATGGCGCCCAGCAGGGCCAGGCTGGAGCGGCGGGTCAGCTTCATAGCGGTTTGCCTGCCCACTCGCCGGTCAACGTCTTGAGAAACTGCACGATCAGGGTCTTGTCCTCGCTGGTGGGGATGCGTCCCAACTGATACTTGAACATCACGGCAACGGCCTCTTCCAGGGTCTTGGCCGAGGCGTCGTGAAAGTACGGGGCGGTGACGGCGACATTACGCAGGCTCGGCACCTTGAACACATGGCGGTCCTCTTCATCCTGGGTCAGGAGGTAGCGCCCCAGGTCAGCTTCCACCGGGTTGCCGCGGTCCTTGAAGTAGTCCCCCATCACGCCGAACTTCTGGTACATGTTGCCCCCGATGTTGACCCCTTGATGGCAGGCAATACAACCGTATTCCTTGAAGCGCAGGTAGCCCTGTTTTTCGTCGTAGCTGAGGATATCGGTATTGCCCAGCAGGTACTGGTCGAAGCGTGAGTTGGGTGTGAGCAGGGAGCGCTCATACGTTGCCAGGGCGCTCTGCACGTTGCTGGCCGTGACGCCATCGGCATAGGCCTGGGTGAAGGCGTGCTGGTATTCAGGCACGGCGGCCAAGGTTGTGACGACGTTTTGCCAGGTGTTGCCCATTTCCACGGGGCTGATCACCACTTGTTCGATCTGGGCCTCCAGGGTGTCCACCCGGGCGTTCCAGAACTGTTTGAAGTTCAAGGTGGCGTTGAACACCGTGGGTGTGTTGAGGGCCACGGGCTTGCCGTCGAAGCCCAGGGAGAAGGGTTTGTCATCGGCGCCGCCTTTATCCAGGCGATGGCAACTGGCGCAAGACAGCGTGTTATTGATCGAAAGACGCGTTTCATTGAACAGCCGACGCCCCAACTCGACCTGCGCCGCGTCCAGTGCGGGCACCTCGGGCAGGGGCTTGAGCGCCTCATCGAGGGGGGCGGCCAGTGCCGCTGAGCTGCCCAGCCAGATGCCGAGCACAAGGCTTGTGCCCCATGCCAGCGGGTAACGCGATGGTGTATTGCTCAACTTGAATTCCTTGTGAGCAGAGGATTATTGATCCGGCATCAGATGACTTCGGCCGGGTTCCAGCAGCAGGGCAAAATCCTCGGCCGCCACGGCTTTGCTGAACAGGTAGCCCTGGCCCTCCTCGCAGTTCCTGGTTTTGAGGAACTCCAACTGCTCCAGAGTCTCCACGCCTTCGGCAATGATATTCAGGTCCAGGCTCTTGCCCAGGCTGATAATGGCACTGATCAATTGCAGGTCCTGGGAACTCTCGGCCATGCCGCGAATAAACGATTGATCGATTTTTAGCACATCGACGGGAAAGCGCCGCAGGTAACTGAGGCTGGAATAACCGGTGCCAAAGTCATCGATGGCCAGCCGCACGCCCATTTTTTTGATCTCGCGCAGGGTTGTCACGGTCTCCTCGACGTTCTGCATCAGTACGCTTTCGGTGATCTCCAGCTCCAGCAGGGCGGGCGCCAGGCCCGTCTGCTCAAGGGTGGCGGCGAGGTTGGGGACAAAATCGCGCTGGCGGAAATCGATAGCCGAAATATTCACCGAAACACAAATGGGCGCCAAGCCCTGGGCCTGCCAGCGTCGGGCCTGTGCGCAGGCCTGGCGCAATACCCACTGGCTCAAGGGCACGATCAGGCCACTGTCTTCGGCCATCGGGATAAAGGCGGATGGGTAGATCCAGCCATGGTCAGGTTGATACCAGCGGATCAGGGCTTCGGCACCGACAATCCGCCCGCTTTTCAAGTCCAGTTTCGGCTGGTAGTGCAAGACAAACTCGTCGTGCTCCAGGGCCAGGCGAATCGCGGCCTCCAGGGTTTGTTGCTGGCGCGCGATCAGGTTCATGTCTTCGATAAAGAAGCTGAAGCTGTCAGGCCCGTGCTCCTTGACGTTGTTCATGGCGGTTTCCGCCTTCTTGATCAGGTCCACGGCGTTGAAACTGTCATTGGGGTAAATGCTGATGCCAAGGCTGGCGGTGACACGCAGGTCATGGCCGGCGATATGGCGGGTACGCCCCACGGCCGTGAGGACTTTCTCGGCAATGCCCTGGGTTTGCTGGGGGTGATGAATGTCGTTGAGGATCATCACGAACTCATCCGAGCCGTAGCGGAACACCGAGTCGGACGCACGGACCGTGGCCACCAGGTCCTGGCTGACCTGTTGCAGCACCTCGTCGCCCACCGGGTGGCCCAAGGCATTGTTGATGCGCTTGAAGCGGTCCAGGCCAATGAACATGACGGCCAGTTGCGTATCGTGGCGCCTGCCCAGGGCAATGGCCTGGGTCAGTCGGTCGCCCAGCAGTGTGCTGTTGGGCAGGCTGGTGAGGGCATCGTATTGCAGCAGGTGCGAGACCTTGAGGAGCTCCTGGACCCGCTCCTCGATCGTGCGCTCCAGGCTCAACACCTTGAGCAGTGCATCCTGTGCCAATTGCCATTTCCAGGTCAGGGCACTGGCCATCTGGCGGATTTCCAGGTGGTCGAAAGGCTTTTTCAGGATCAGCAACTGATCGTTGAACTTCAGGCGCGCTTCAATCGCTTCAAAGGAGTAGTCAGAGTAGGCCGTACACAAGGCGATCTGCAGGTTGGGGTCGATGTTCCACAACTGTTCGATGGTTTCCAGGCCATCCCACCCCGGCGGCATGCGCATGTCGATAAAGGCCAGGGCGTACGGCGTGTTGTCGGCCAGCGCCTGGTGTACCAGGGCCAGGGCTTCCTGGCCCTGGTAGGCGGAATCCAGGGAATAGCTCTGGTGCAGAGTAGGCGAAGTGCCGAACAGGCTTTGTTCGATGCTTTCCAGCGTCTGGTCGGCAATGGTCTCGGCACAGAGGATCTTGCGGAAGTCCTGATGGATCGACGCGGTATCGTCGACGATCAGGATGCGGCGGTTCGCACGTTCGCCCTGGGGGCTCATGACTGCCACTCACTTAGGCGCAACAGCATGGATGGGCACATAAGGCGTCCTTTCCTCAATGGCGGGGTTGAGTGAGCCAATTACTTTATCTTCAAGGGTAGCCTACTCCCTTGAAATAGTCGGTCAGTTGGCGTCAAATCAGCCGCAGTTCACCCTTTGACCTCGTGCGCTGATTGCCTGGGCAAGCGCCGCCTGCAGTCCACGGCAAGGTGCAGGGGTTCAATCTAGTTCAAGTTTGAGCAGGTGTCGCCATGGATGAGCAACTCGCTACCCCTTCCGCCTATAAACCCACGGTGTTGCTGGTCGATGACGAAGAGTCGATCCTCAACAGCCTGCGCCGCCTGCTGCGCGGCCAGCCCTATGAGGTGGTGCTGGCCGGCAGCGGTGCCCAGGCCCTGGAGATCATGGCGGCCCAGCCCATCGACCTGGTAATGACCGACGCCCGGATGCCCGCCATGGACGGTGCGACGTTGCTGGCCGAAACCCACCGCCTGTACCCGGCAACCTCGCGCATCCTGCTGACGGGCTACGCCGACCTGACGATGATCATCAAGGCCATCAACGAGGGGCAGATCCACCGCTACATCAGCAAGCCGTGGAACGATGAAGAGATGCTCCTGGTTTTGCGCCAGTCCCTGGAGCATCAGTTTTCCGAGCGCGAAAGGCTGCGCCTGGAGCACCTGACCCGCGAACAGAACGATCAGCTCAAGGCGCTCAATGCCACCCTGGAAAAACGCGTGCTCTCGCGCACCAGCGAGCTGCAGCAGACCGCTGACATGTTGGACCTGGCCTACGATGAGCTCAAGCGCAGCTATGTGACCGGCACCGAGGTGTTTTCCCTGCTGGCCAACCTGCGCCTGCCCAAGGAAAAGCAGACCAACCGCCCGCTGATCGAGCTGATCCGGGTCTACTGCAAGGCCCAGTCGATGGATGAGTCCAGTGTGCGCGACCTGACCATGGCTGCGGCGCTCTACAACGTCGGCAAGTTGAGTTGGGCCGACCGCATGATGATCGCCCCCTCTGACCTGCTGCACAGCACCGACCGCGAGCTGTATCGCACTTACCCGACCCAGAGCGAATCGCTGCTGATGACCCTGGAACCGATGAAAGATGCGGCGCGCATCATCCGTCACCACCAGGAACGCTGGGACGGCAGTGGCTTTCCCGACCACCTCAAGGGGGACGGGATTCCCTTTGGCTCACGGCTATTGAAGCTGGCGGTGGACTTTATCGAGTTGCAGCGCGGCTTGATCCTTGAGCGCAACATGAACAGCGACGAAGCGCTGCTGTATATCCGCAAATACGCGGGCCGCCTGTATGACCCGGACATGGTGGAAGACTTTGTCCAGGCCTGTGCCGCGTTCCTCAGTGACGTGACCCTGGGCGACCCGAGCGTCAAGGTCCTGGGCACCCGTGAGCTGGCCGCCGGCATGGTCCTGGCGCGCAACCTCAACGCCGACAATGGCATGCTGCTGCTCAACGCCGGCAAGGTGCTTAACCTGCCGCTGGTGGACAAGCTGATCGCCTTTGAAGCCATGGAGGGCGCCAAGTACAGCGTGTTCATCAAGGAGCCCGAGGAACCCGCGCCCTCGCTATAGGGCCAGCGGGCATTGCGGCGCAGTGCGGGGGCATGTGATCCTTTGCGCCCTTTACTCCAAGGCGTTGACTTCATGTCCAAGACCATCCGTATCGCCGCTGCCCTGTTGATCGGCAGCGACGGCCAGACCCTGCTGGTGCGCAAGCGCGGCACCCAGGCCTTCATGCAGCCGGGCGGCAAGATCGATGCGGGCGAGCAACCGGCGCAGGCCCTGGCGCGCGAGCTGTACGAAGAGCTGGGGTTGCGTATCGAGCCGGCGGCGGCGCACTACCTTGGCCACTTCTCGGCACCGGCGGCCAATGAGCCGGGGTTTACCGTGGCGGCCGAGCTGTTTGAGGTGCATATCGACGTGCCGGTGACCCCCGCCGCCGAGATCGAGGAAGTGCGCTGGATCGACCCGATGGGCGACGGCGGCCTGGCATTGGCGCCCTTGACACGCGACCTGATCCTGCCGTTCTATCGCTCATCGCTGACCACTACTGCCTGAGCTGTCGGGCGCCAAGGACTGACCCGTGATCCCCCTCAATGACTTGCTGATTTTTGCCGCCGCCTCGCTATTGCTGGTACTCACACCCGGCCCGAACATGATCTACCTGATTTCCCGTTCGATCTGCCAGGGCCGCAAGGCCGGGGTGACGTCGCTGTTGGGTGTGGTCGCGGGGTTCTTTGTGCATTTGTTCGCCGCCGCCGCGGGTTTGACCGCCGTGTTTCTTACGGTGCCGATGGCCTATGAAGTGCTGAAATGGGCAGGCGCGCTGTACCTGTTGTGGCTGGCCTGGCAGGCGGTGAAGCCAGGCGCCCGTTCGCCGTTCGAGGCCCAGCAACTGCCTGCCGATTCGCCGCGCAAGCTGGTGACCATGGGCTTTTTGACCAGTGCGCTGAACCCGAAAATCGCGGTGTTCTACCTGTCGGTGTTCCCGCAGTTCATCACCCCGGAACACGGTTCGATCTTTACCCAGAGCCTGATGCTGGGCTTTACCCAGATCAGTGTCAGCTTTGTGGTCAACCTGCTGATCTCGCTGGGCGCCGCGAGCATTGCCGCCTGGTTTATCCACAACCCCACGTGGCTGGCGGTGCAGCGTTATTTCATGGGGTTTGTGCTGGCCGCCCTGGCGGTGCGCCTGATGCTGGAGCAACGGCGCAGCGCGTAAACACTCAGCGGACCGCGCTGACCCCATCCAGGGTGGAAAACGACGTGTCCTTGGCGGTCAGCAAAAAGTCACGCATGTACGGCGCATCCAGCATATCCGCACGGATCCCGGCGTACAGCGTGGCGAACAGCCCCTTCTCCCCCAGCCGCTTGGCCTTCACATAACCCCGCGAGCTGTACTCATGCAGCGCCCAGTGGGGCATGCCACACACGCCGCGTCCGCTGGCCACCAACTGCATCATCATCACCGTCAGTTCCGCGGTGCGCACCTGGGCCGGCTCGACGTCGGCCGGTTCCAGGAAACGGGTGAAGATGTCCAGGCGGTCGCGCTCCACCGGGTAGGTGATCAGGGTTTCGCTGAGCAAATCCTCGGGCACGATATACGGCTTGTGCGCCAGGGCGTGCTGGTTGGCCACGGCGAGCATGGCTTCGTAGGTGAACAACGGCACATAGGTGATGCCCGCCAGCTCCAGCGGGTCGGAGGTCACCACCAGGTCCAGGTCGCCACGGGCCAGGGCTGGCAGCGGGGCGAAGGCAAACCCCGAGGCCAGGTCCAGCTCGACTTCCGGCCAGGCATCGCGGAACTGGTCGATGGTTGGCATCAGCCACTGGAAGCAGCTGTGGCATTCGATCGCCATATGCAGGCGCCCGGCGGTGCCCCCGGCCAGGCGCGCAATATCCCGTTCGGCACCGCGCAGCAGCGGCAGGGTGGCATCCGCCAGTTGCAGCAGGCGCAGGCCGGCGCTGGTGAAGCGCACCGGCTTGGTCTTGCGCACAAACAGCGGCATGCCCAGGCGCTCTTCCAGCTCCTTGAACTGGTGGGACAACGCCGACTGGGTCAGGTGCAGGCGCTCGGCGGCTTCTACCAGGCTGTCGGCTTCGCGCAGGGCGTGTAGGGTCTTGAGGTGGCGGATTTCGAGCACGGGCTCTCCATGAAGAAAATTTGTGACAAGTTCGGGTAGCGTGAGTTTGTCTCATGTTGAGCGGGCTGTCGACCATGACCGCTGGGCACTCTTCATCAAACTGTCACGTAACTGTGGCAGCGCGCTTGAACAAACTTCATCAGACTCGCGCTCTACTGGGGTTCTGTGTTTCGGTGTTTTCCATGCGCGTGTTGTTTTTACTGGCCGCTCTCTTGTTCGGCCTGCCGTCGTTTGCGGCGTCTCGATGTGATGTCAATGTCCCGACTGAGCGGGTCGACCTGGCCACGGTGAGCCTGGCGTACCAGAGCATTGGCCGTGCTTCCGATCCGGCGTTGCTGCTGGTGATGGGCTTGGGCGGGCAGTTGATCCATTGGCCGGACGAAGTGGTGGTCGCCCTGTGCCAACAAGGTTTTCGGGTGATTCGCTACGACAACCGCGACGTCGGTCTGTCCACCTGGCGCCAGGCCCCGGCCAGCGCCAACCTGACCTTTGAAGTGTTGCGCTACAAACTGGGCCTGCCGGTGGCCGCGCCCTACACCCTGACCGATATGGCCGACGATGCCCTGGGGTTGATGGATGCGCTACAGATCCGCCAGTTCCATGTGCTGGGCGCCAGCATGGGCGGGATGATCGCCCAGCACCTGGCGGCCATGGCGCCGCAGCGCGTGGAAAGCCTGACCCTGATCATGACCAGCTCCGGCGCCGAAGGCCTGCCCGCGCCGAATGCCGCGCTGGTGCAACTGCTGTCACGGCGCAGCGCGCCCAACCGCGCAGTGGCCCTGGAGCAACAGGCCGACTTGCTGGCGGCCCTGGGCAGCCCCCAGGTCCAGGATGATCGCCAGGCGTTGTTGCAGCAGGCGGCGCAGTCCTATGACCGCGCGTTCAACCCCGAGGGGGTGAAGCGCCAGATCATGGCGATCCTCGCGGAGCCGAGCCGGGTGCCGCTGCTCAACCAACTGCGGGTGCCGACCCTGGTGGTACACGGCACGGCCGATCCATTGCTGCCGGTGATGCATGGCGTGCACCTGGCGGCGCATATCCAGGGCAGCCAGTTGCGGCTGATCCCGGGCCTGGCCCATCGTTTCCAGGAGGCCTTCAAGGCGCCGTTGCTGGCGGCGGTGTTGCCGTACCTGCAAGCCCACCGCGCAGAGGCGGCGCATTGGGCGCAGGTCGAACCGCTGGCCCCCGCCAAGGTTTTATGACGGCCGCGTAGAGGTGTATGGTGCGAACTTTGTGGCGTGTAATGCCTGCGAGGTTGCGTAAATGAGTACTTCCCTGAAAATCGA
The DNA here is from genome assembly GCF_001983165.1 of Pseudomonas gessardii. Classification (GTDB taxonomy): domain Bacteria; phylum Pseudomonadota; class Gammaproteobacteria; order Pseudomonadales; family Pseudomonadaceae; genus Aquipseudomonas; species Aquipseudomonas gessardii. Next base: position 115,771 of record NZ_MNPU01000010.1, read on the forward strand.
TTTTGTCAGCGACGTGTCCTGCCCCTGGTGCGTCATCGGCCTGCGCGGCCTGACCGAGGCCCTGGATCAAATGGGCGCCGAAGTGCAGGCCCAGATCCACTTCCAGCCTTTCGAGCTGAACCCGAACATGCCCGCCGAAGGGCAAAACATCGTGGAACACATCACCGAAAAATACGGCTCCAGTGCCGAAGAGTCCCAGGCCAACCGCGCGCGCATCCGCGACATGGGCGCCGCCCTGGGCTTTGCGTTTCGTACCGATGGCCAAAGCCGTATCTACAACACCTTCGACGCCCATCGCCTGCTGCATTGGGCCGGCCTCGAGGGCTTGCAGTACAACCTCAAGGAAGCGCTGTTCAAGGCTTACTTCAGCGATGGCCAGGACCCGTCCGACCACGCCACGTTGGCGATCATTGCCGAAAGCGTTGGCCTGGACCTCCAGCGCGCAGCCGAGATCCTGGCCTCGGACGAGTACGCCGCCGAGGTGCGCGAGCAGGAGCAACTGTGGGTATCGCGCGGGGTGAGTTCGGTGCCGACCATCGTGTTCAACGACCAGTACGCGGTCAGCGGCGGGCAGCCGGTTGAGGCGTTTGTCGGCGCTATCCGCCAGATCATCAACGAGTCCAAGGCCTAAAGCCGAGCGCAAAGCAAAATGTGGGAGCTGGCTTGCCTGCGATGGCGGTGTGTCAGCTAAGTATCTTTTAACTGGCCCACCGCCATCGCGGGCAAGCCCGCTCCCACACAAGCCCGCTCCCACATGGGCTCATTGTGTAATCATCCAACCCTGGCCCATCCCTTGCATTACTCCCCTAAAGCCCAGCCGGTAGGCGGCTGGGCACTGCCAGGGGGGGCACATTACCTTGAATATCCTCGATCTCGACCACAGCCTCACGGCCCAGGCGCCCATCGCCCGGCGTCTGGCCAGTGGTCAGGCCACGCGCCTGGACCTGCTCGACCTGGGTCCGAAGCTGCGCCTGTGGTCCACCGAAAAAACCTGGAAGCGCTTTGCCCAGCGCCTGGCCCAACGGCCCCGGCCAGGCACGGCGCGCCCGGAAATCTTCTTTGTCGGCTCCGGCGACTATCACCACCTGACCCCGGCTTTTCTCGCCGAGGTGCAGGAGCCCATCAGCCTGATCCACTTCGACAACCACCCCGACTGGGTACGCCTGGCTCCGCGCCGACACTGCGGTTCATGGGTCAACCAGGCCCTGAAGATGCCGGCGATCCAGCGCATCGTCACCCTCGGCCCGTGCAGCGACGACCTGCACAACCCGCAACTGCGCGGCGGCAACCTCGGCGCCCTCAAGCGCGGGCACTTGCAGTTGTTTCCCTGGCAGCACGCGCCGTCGAAAGTCTGGGGCCGGGTAGGGGATGGTGCCGGCCATGCACAACAGGAGAACCACCTGCATTGGCGCAACCTCGCTGAGCTTGATTGGCCCGCATTCCTTGAGCAGATGATCGCCAGCCTGCCCACCGAGGCGGTGTGGATCACCCTCGACAAGGATGTGCTGGCCAGCGAGGACGCGGCCACCAACTGGGACCAGGGCGGCATGCGCCTGCCCCACCTGTTGCAGGCGCTGCGGATGCTGGCGGCGAGCAAACGGATCGTCGGCATCGACGTGTGTGGCGAGTTTGCCCAGCCTGTGTTCAGCAACGCCTTCAAACGGTGGGAAGCCAAGTCCGACCAACCCCCGGCCGAGCGCTGGAGCGCGGACGACCTGCTGCGTAACGCGACCACCAATGAAGCGTTGATCAACCTGTTCGAGGAGCTGTTTCCGTGACCCTGACCGTGGTGTTGCTGGTGGCCTTTTCCATCGTGCTCGATGTGATCGGCCAGCTGTGTTTCAAACTGGGCCTGGACCGTTTGCCGGAGCTGGAGGGCGGGTTTCGCCTGAATGCCTTCTGGGGCCAGGTGTTCAATGCGCCGTTGCTGTGGGCGGGCATCGGCGCCTATGTGATCGAGTTTTTCGTCTGGCTCGAAGCCTTGTCCCGCGCGCCGTTGAGCCTGCTGTTCCCGGCCGCCGCCCTGGCCTATTGCGGGGTGGTGCTGGCGGGCAAGGTGGTGCTGGGCGAAACCGTCAGCCGTCGGCGCTGGCTGGGCACGCTGGTGATTACCGCCGGGGTGATGTTGGTGGCAATAGCGGGAGCACAATCATGAATTCGCAAGAGATGGCGCTGCGCCCGGTTGGCTGGCTGCATGGGCGCCTGGGCACCGTGGTGCTGTGGGCGTTATTGATCCTTACCGAAAGCGCCGGCCAGTTGTTTACCAAGGTGGCTGGCGATCAATTGGGGCAGATGGATTTCAACTGGCAATGGTTGGCGGCGGTGGCGGTCAACCCCGGGGTTCTCGCGGCGATCGCCTGCTATATCGGCGCATTTTTTGTGTGGATGCTGATCCTACGGCGCAGCAGCCTGTCCCTGGCCTTCCCCCTGAGTTCGCTGGTGTTTGTGGTGGTGCTGCTGGGCTCGTGGCTGGGCTTGGGCGAGCACATCAGCTTCCTGCACTGGGTGGGCGTGGTGGTGATTATTGGCGGGATTGCGCTGTTGGCCGAGGGCGAGGAAAACTGAGTTCCCTGTGAAATACGGACTAAATGTGTGAGCGGGCTTGTGTGGGAGCTGGCTTGCCTGCGATAGCATCACCGCGGTGTAACTGAGACACCGAGGCGCCTGCATCGCAGGCAAGCCAGCTCCCACACAAGCTTGCTCCCACATTTTGATGGGTGTCGCCCTTGAGACAATCAATCAAAGGTATAGCTGATCGCCGTCTGCACCTGCCCCTGGTTCACCTCGCCGGTCTGGCGCACGAGGCTGCTATCGGCCGCCGAACCTGTCAGGTGTATCCAACTGGCACTGGTCAGCAGCGTCCACTTGGGTGCCAGGGGGATCTGCAGGCTCTGGGTCAGGGTCAGGTTCTGGAACCCGCCGCTGGCGCTGTACGGGCGAATCCCGGAGTTTGCCGCCTCATGCTCATCCACCCCGAAAAACGTCTGGGTCTGGCGGCCATCGGCAAAGTGTGCGACCAGGCCACTGCTGCCAATCACCCCGCCGCCCAGCGGGTAACCCAGTTCCCCGCCGAGCTTGCCGAGCACGCCGCTCTGCTCGCGGGCGCCGCCCACGGCCCGGCCCAGTTGCGCATAGACCCGCCAGAAATCGGCCGGTGCGTACTGGATAAACCCGCCGATCTCGGCCATGTCCGACACGTCCCGCAAACCCCGTAGCGGGCCATTGGCCGCGCGTCCCGGCAAGTAGTTGAGGTAGGGGCCAGCGCTGAAACCCTGGTGGTTGAGCGCGCTCCAGGTCAGGCCGTCATCGGTATCGAGGCTGACATCGCCCCACTCCAGGTCGAAGTAGGGCACCGGCACCGTGTGATAGCGGCTGCCAGTGGGCTCGCGGGGCTGGTAGCTGGCGCCAAGGCCGACCTCGCCGCTAATGCCTTGAGCCAACGCCGAGCCCGCCCAAAGGCCAAGCAAACCGGCGAACAGCGCCGAACTCATCCTGCACATCATGGTATTGCCCTCTCGAAAACATACGCGCATGAACGCGCAGGCGCGGGGGCTCACGCAAGCACTCATCTTGTTTGTAGCGACCTACAAAAATTGTAGCCTGGGCCACGGGTATTTCCCTTAGGCATCCGCCGCAAGCCCGGCCCCATTGGGTTTTGCCTACTTGGCACAGTCCCTGCTCTAACCCTGGTACAAGCGCATCCGCGCTGTCATCTCCAAGGTAAACGCAGATGAATGACTGGCATATCGTGTGTGACTTCGATGGGACCATCACACCCACCGATGTCATCGACAATGTTCTCCAACGCTTCGCCGGCCCCGAGTGGGAAACCATCGAGCAGCAATGGCTGGATGGCCATATCGGTTCCCGGGAATGCCTGAGCCGCCAATTGGCGCTGATCAAGGCGACCCCGGCCGAACTGCTGGCGTATTTCGACACGGTCGAGATCGACCCGGACTTCCCGGATTTCGTCGACCATGTCCTTGGCCTTGGCGCCTCCCTTGAAGTGGTCAGCGACGGCATCGAGCAAGGCATCGCGCGGATCCTGTCGCGCAACTACGTGACCTTGCTGCCGATCATCGCCAACCGCCTGCGCCAGGTTGACCAGGACAGCTGGCGCATCGACTTCCCCCATGCCAGCGACGCCTGCCGCGCGGCCTCGGGCAACTGCAAATGCAAGTCCACCCCGCGCAACAAGCGGGTGCTGGTGATCGGCGATGGCAAGTCCGATATGTGCGTGTCGACCACCGCCGATTTCGTCTTCGCCAAGGGCAGCCTGGCCCAGTACTGCCAGGCCCACGCCATCCCCCATCTGCGTTTCGACAGCTTTGCCGAACTCCCGGCCTTGCTGGCCAGGCTGCCCCAGGGCATCGCCGCCAACGCCACCCACTTTACCTCCGACACTCAGGAACTCTTTCATCATGTCTGATATCCGTATCGCTACCGCCGAAGACCAGGTTCTGCTGGATAAAGAAGCCAAGTACTGCTCCTACGGCGACACCGTCCACTACATCGACCCGCCGCGTATCTTCAGCCGTTGCGAAGGCTCCTACGTGTGGGACACCGAAGACCAGGCCTACCTCGACCTGCAAATGTGGTATTCGGCGGTCAACTTCGGCTATGCCAACCCGCGCCTGAACAATGCGCTGAAACAGCAGATCGACACCCTGCCGCAAATCGCCAGCCAGTACCTGCACAAGGGCAAGATCGAGCTGTCGGAAATGATCGCGGTGGATGCCAAGAAAAAATTCGGCCTCGATGGCCGCGTGCATTTCAACGTCGGCGGTTCGCAGTCCATCGAGGATTCGCTGAAGGTGGTGCGTAACGCCAGCAACGGCAAGAGCCTGATGTTCGCCTTCGAGGGCGGCTACCACGGGCGTACTCTCGGCGCGTCGTCCATCACCTCCAGCTACCGCTATCGCCGCCGCTACGGCCACTTTGGCGAGCGCGCCAACTTCATCCCGTTCCCGTACCACTTCCGTGGGCCCAAGGGCATGACCAAGGAAGAATACGGCAGCCACTGCGTGCAGCAGTTCGCGCGCCTGTTCGAGACTGAATACAACGGTGTGTGGGACCCGAAAGTCGGCCAGAGCGAGTACGCCGCGTTCTACGTCGAGCCGATCCAGGGCACTGGCGGCTACGTGATCCCGCCGATGAACTTCTACAGCGAACTCAAGCAGGTGCTCGACCAGCACGGTATCCTGATGGTGGTCGATGAAATCCAGATGGGCTTCTGGCGCACCGGTAAGTTGTGGTCGATCGAGCACTTCGACGTGCAGCCGGATGTGATCGTGTTCGGCAAGGCCCTGACCAACGGCCTCAATCCCCTGGGCGGCATCTGGGCCAAGGAAGAGTTGATCAACCCGAAAATCTTCCCGCCGGGCTCCACCCACTCCACCTTCGCCTCCAACCCGCTGGGTACGGCGGTGGGCCTGGAAATGTTCAAGATGACCAGCGAAGTCGACTACGGCGCGATGGTCATGGCCAAGGGCAAATATTTCCTTGAAGGCCTGCAAGAGTTGCAAAAGCGCTTCCCGATCATCGGCGACGTCGATGGCCTGGGCCTGGCCCTGCGCTGTGAAATCTGCGGCCCCGATGGTTTCACCCCGGACAAGGCGACCCTGGACTACATGGTTGAGGAAGGCATGAAAGGCGACATGCTGGTCGACGGCCAGAAACTGGGGTTGATCCTCGATGTGGGCGGCTACTACAAGAACGTGATCACCCTGGCGCCGTCCCTGGAAATCAGCTACCCGGAAATCGACCTGGGCCTGAAGCTGCTGGAGCAACTGCTGACCCGAGCGATGAAGCGGTGAACCAGGCCGATATCGATCTCGGCGAAGGCAACGCCGGCTTCGTTCTCGGCAACGGTCCGGTCGGGGTCTTGTTGATCCACGGCCTGACCGGCACCCCGACCGAGTTGCGGCGGGTGGCCCAGGGCCTGGCCAAGGCGGGCAACTGCACCGTGTATGTGCCGACCCTGGCCGGGCACTGCGGGGGCAACGAAGACCTGCAGGCCACCGGTTGGCGCGACTGGTACGAGGGCGTGCGCAAGACCTTTGTCGGCGTGCAGCAGCGCCATACCCAGGTGTTTGTCGGTGGCTTGTCCATGGGCGCGGTGATGTCGATGTACCTGGCTTCGGAGTTCCCGGGCCAGGTCGCGGGGTTGCTGATGTACTCCACGACCCTCAAGTACGACGGCTGGAGCATCAACAAATTTGCCTTCATCACGCCGTTGCTGATCCGCATTCCCTTCGGCGTGCGCCTGTTCCGCTTTACCGAGAAGCCGCCCTACGGCATCAAGAACGAACGCCTGCGGGCCATTGTCGAGCGGCAGATGAAAGAGGGCGAGAGCAGCGAGGCCGGGTTGTTGACCATGGAGGGCGTCACCGTGCGCGAGCTGCACTGGATGAACGCGGTGGTGAAAAAACGCATGCCGTCGATCAAGACCCCGGCGCTGGTGCTGCACTCCATCGAGGACGACATCACCAGCCGCTGGAACGCCGACTACGTGGAACGCCACCTGGGCGGCCCGGTGACCAAGATCCTGCTGGACAACTGCTACCACATGATCACCGTCGACCTGCAATACCGCCGGGTGATCGAGTTGAGTGCCGGCTTTATCGAGCAACACGCCACCCCTGTGGACGAATATCTCCGGGCTTGACACCGTCCCCTGTGGGAGCGGGCTTGCCCGCGATGGTCGTGAACGATGACGCATATGGTCTGGTTTACGCGGTGTTTTTAGATGAAGGAAGCGCTGTGATCAGCACTAAAGCCTATTCAACTATCCAAGCCATCGACCGCAGTGCCTGGAATGACTGCTTTCCCCTGGCATTGGAAGATTGGGATTACTACGTCGCCGTGGAAAACGCCGCCATCGACGACTTCCAATGGCGTTACCTGGCCCTCTATGAGGACGGGCAACTGCTGGCGGCCGCCCCGGCGTTCATCACCCATTACCGCCTCGATACCACCGTGTCGGGCATCGCCAAACGCTTTACCCAACGCCTGGAGCGCTGGCGGCCCGGGGTTTTGCGGCTGGGCCTGTACGCCATCGGCTCGCCGGTGGCCGAGCAATGCCATGCCGGTGTCGCCAGCCATGTACCCGCTGCGCGGCGCGGGGTGCTGTTGGAGCAACTACTGGTCGCCGCGCGTCGGGACGCCGATGCATTCGGCATCGGCCTGCTGGCGGTCAAGGATGCCCCGACCCGGGACCAGGACTGGGCCGACAGCTGCCAGGCCGCCGGCCTGCACAGCATGCCGAGCCTGCCCACCGGGTTGCTGCCGCTGCCCTACGGCTCGGTGGATGCCTACCTGGGCTCCCTGGGCAAATCCACGCGCAAGGACCTGCGGCGCAAGCTGCGTGCGCCGGGGCCACAGGTGGAGTGGCGGGACAATGTCGATGACGTGCTGCCGGACATCATGCGCCTCTACGAAGCGACCCTGGCCCGCGCCGACCTGCAATTTGAACGCCTGCCCGCCGGGTATTTCAGCCAGGTGCTTGCCCGGCTTGAACAACGGGCGCGCTGTGTACTTTACTGGGTGGATGGGCAACTGGTGGCGTTCAACCTGGTACTGCTGGACCAGCACCGGTTGATCGACAAATTCTTTGCCCATGACCTGGCCCACAGCCGCGAACATAACCTGTACTTTCGCAGTTGGCTGGCCAACGTCGCCTACTGCATCGAGCACAATATTGCGTTGTATGAGTGCGGGCAGGCCGGGTATGCCAGTAAGCTACGTCTGGGCTGTGAGTTTGCCGGCAATACGCTGTTCTTCCAGCACCGTAACCGGCTGCTCGACACCCTGCTCAAGCTGGTAAAAATATTTATTCGCCCGGACCGATCCGACCCTGCCATGGCTGCTGCAATAAGCGAAACCCGATGACCGCCAGAACCCGCCAGAAAACCCGCCCGTTTGCCATTTCCCGCTGGAGCCTGCAGCGCAAGCTGGTGTTGGCGTTCTGGCTGGTGACGGTGATCCCGACGATGATCGCCGCCGAACTGGCGGCCACCACCCTGTCGCAGATTTTCGACAGCAACGTGCGCATCTGGCTGCAAGAGTCGACCCGTATCGTCAAGGACGAAGTCAGTGACATCCTGCACGACAACGCCCGTGTGGCGCAGATCTTCCTGCGGTATGTGCGCTCGCCTTCCAGCCAGGAAGCGGCGCGACACGACCGCTTGATTGCCGACATTGCCCGCGCCACCGATATCGACGTGGTGACGCTGATCCGTCTTGACGACCGTAAGGTGATGTTCAGTACCGTCGACGATGAGGTGGTGAACCAGATCAGCCTGGCACCCAATGCGGTGCTGCAAACCGTGCAGATCGGCGGCGTGGCCACCGGCGTGGTGATCTCCACCTTCGCGACCCGCCAGGATGGCGTCGACTATGAACTGCTGGTCGGCACCTACCTGGACAGCAGTTTCCTGACCAGTGTCGCCGAGGTGCACTCCCTGGACTTGCGCCTGTACCTGGCCAATACCGATGGTTTCTCGGAGATCTTCTCCACCCAGCGTTTTGAAGACCACCCGACCCGCGTGCCGAAATCCGTGGAAACCCTGCTGCGCAGCACCAAGCAGCCCAGCGAACAGTTCACCAGCAACTACAGCGGCCTGTACTGGCCGATCTTCAATGACACCGGCGAGTTGCAGGGCGTGATCTTCAGCGGCCTGCTGCGCCACACCAGCCTGGTGGGGCTGGTGAACCAGAGCAATCTGTTTGTGCTGATCTTCCTGCTCAGCTCCGCCTTGTCCCTGGGCGCCGGTGTGCTGGTCTCCCGGCACCTGACCCGGCCACTGCGTGAGTTGTCCCAGGGCGTGAGCGCGGTGATCAGCGGCAACTACCAGCACCGCGTGGCGGTCATTGGCGGCGACGAGCTGGCGCAACTGAGCAGCACCTTCAACCATATGACCGAGCGCCTGAGTGAGCTGCATCACCTCGAAGCCCAACTGCGCCGCCGCGACCGCCTGCATGCCCTGGGCGAAGTGGCGATGGGCCTGGCCCATGAAATCCGCAACCCCCTGGGTATCATCAAGACCGCGACCCAGCTGCTGCACCGCCGCACGGACCTGCCGGAGACCGACAAGCGCCACCTGGAATACGTGATCAGCGAAGTCAGCCGGATCAATGACCTGATCACCGACTTTCTCGACTTCGCCAAGCCCAGCGAGCCGCTGCGCAGCCAGCAACTGGCGCGGCCGTTGGTGGAGGAAATCCTTGGCTTTTGCGCGCCGGAACTGGCCAGCCACGCCATCGACGCGCACCTCGATGACCAGGCGCCCGGCGCGACCCTGTATGTAGACGCCAAGCAATTCAAGCAGGCGTGCCTGAACCTGATCCTCAACGCCATCGACGCCATGCCCCAGGGCGGGCGCCTGACCTTAAGCATCAGCCGTGCCGGGTACTCCACGGTGATCAGCATCAGCGACAGCGGCCAGGGTATCCCGCCTGAAATGATCGAGCGGATCTTTACCCCCTTTGTCACCACCAAGGCCTCGGGCACCGGCCTGGGCCTGGCGAAAGTCTATTCGATCATGGAAAGTCACGATGGCCGCATCGAATGCACCAGCGAGAAAGATGCCGGGGCCACCTTCACCTTGTACATTCCGGCCAACGGTGCAGATGACGGCGACGACGAGGACAGTCATGACACATAACATATTGGTGGTCGACGACGAGCCCAAGCTCTGCGACTTGCTGTCGTCGGCCCTGAGCCAGAACGATATCCAGGTGTTTATCGCCGGCAATGGCCTGCATGCGCTCAAGGTGCTGGAGCAGGAAGAGATCGACCTGGTGATCAGCGACTGGCGCATGCCCGGCATGGACGGCCCGCAACTGCTGGCCGAGATCAAGGTGCGTTACCCGCAGTTGCCGGTGATCGTGATGACGGCCTACAGCACCGTGAAAAATGCCGTGCAGTCGATGCGCAACGGCGCCTACGACTACATTGCCAAGCCCTTCGATATCGACGAGCTGGACATCACCGTGGCCAAGGCCTTGCAGTTTCGCGACATCATGCGCGACAACGCACGGCTGCGCGCCGAGCTCGATGAGCACGCGCAGTTCGATAGCCTGGTGGGGGATAGCCCGGCATTCCGCCGGGTGCTGCAGGCGGTGGACTCGGTACGCGAGAGCAGCGCGACGATCCTGCTGACCGGCGAAAGCGGCACTGGCAAGGAAATGGTTGCCCGCGCCATTCACAAGCATGGCAACCGTGCAGACAAGCCCTTTGTGGCGGTCAACTGCGCGGCGATCCCCGAAGGCTTGCTGGAAAGCGAAATGTTCGGCCATCGCAAGGGCGCGTTTACCGGCGCCGTGGCTGACCGGGTAGGGCGCTTTATGCAGGCCGACAAGGGCACGCTGTTTCTCGATGAAGTGGGGGATATGCCCTTGGCCTTGCAGGCCAAGATCCTACGCGCCTTGCAGGAGCGGGTGATCGAACCGGTGGGCGACCCACGCGAGCGCAAGGTGGATGTGCGGGTGATCGCTGCCACCAACAAGAACCTTTTGGAAGCGGTGGCGAACAAGACGTTTCGCGAGGACCTCTACTACCGCCTCAATGTATTCCCGATCCCGCTGCCCGCCCTGCGCGAGCGCGTCGAAGACATCGCCCCACTGGCCCGCCACTTTGCCCGCAGCCTGAGCGCCAACGCCGGCAAGCGCATCACCGGCTTCAGCCCCGACGCCTTGCAGGCCATGGCCGCCTACAACTGGCCGGGCAATATCCGCGAGCTACAAAACTGCGTAGAGCGCGCGACCATCGTCGCCGCCAGCCCGGTGATTGAAGATATCGACTTGCCAGCCTATCTGTTCGCGTCCCAGCCGACCGAGCGGGATGTGACGACAATCCTCAGCGAAGGCCCAGGCGTGCCTCAGGACTTGGACGCAGCACTGGCCGAGGCAGAAAAAGCCTACATCCTGGCAGCCTTGCAAGAGAGCAATGGCGTACAGGCGGCAGCGGCATCGAGGATCGGCATCTCCGAGCGCAGCTTCTGGTACCGCTTGAAAAAGCTGGGGATCCAGATCGACAAGATCGTGCGCTGAATCCTAGGAATCCCCCTGGATCAAATGTAGGAGCTGTCGAGCTTTAGCGAGGCTGCGATGCAGGCAGCTCGGTTTTGCAGGTGGACCGAGTCGATCCCACAGGGATTCGGCTCGACAGACAGTGCGCAGAATCCTGGGAACCACACGGATTAAATATAGGAGCTGTCGAGCTTTAGCGAGGCTGCGATGCAGGCACCTCGGTTTTGCAGATGTACCGAGTCGATCCCATCGCCGCCTCGCCGGGGCTCGACAGCTCCCACAGGGATTCGGACCGACAAGGGACAGTGCACTGAGCCCTGAGTGTCACCCGGATCAAATGTGGGAGCTGTCGAGCTTTAGCGAGGCTGCGATGCAGGCAACTCGGTTTTGCAGGTGTACCGAGTCGATCCCATCGCAGCCTCGCCGGGGCTCGACAGCTCCCACAGGGATTCGGCTCGACAGACAGTGCGCAGAATCCTGGGAACCACACGAATCAAATGTGGGAGCTGTCGAGCTTTAGCGAGGCTGCGATGCAGGCAACTCGGTTTTGCAGGTGTACCGAGTCGATCCCATCGCCGCCTCGCCGGGGCTCGACAGCTCCCACAAGGATTCGGCTCGATAGACAGTGCGCAGAGCCCTGGGAATCCCCCGGATTAAATGTGGGAGCTGTCGAGCTTTAGCGAGGCTGCGATGCAGGCAACTCGGTTTTGCAGATGTACCGAGTAGATCCCATCGCAGCCTCGCCGGGGCTCGACAGCTCCCACAGGGATTCGGACCGACAAGGGACAGTGCGCAGAGCCCTGGGAATCCCCCGGATTAAATGTGGGAGCTGTCGAGCTTTAGCGAGGCTGCGATGCAGGCAACTCGGTTTTGCAGGTGTACCGAGTCGATCCCATCGCCGCCTCGCCGGGGCTCGACAGCTCCCACAGGGATTTGGCTCGACAGACAGTGCGCAGAATCCTGGGAACCACGCGGATCAAATGTGGGAGCTGTCGAGCTTTAGCGAGGCTGCGATGCGGGCAACTCGGTTTGCAGGTAGACCATGGGGTCAGGCATGGATCCGCACCCACACGCTGACCAGCACCGTCGCCGCCATCAACCACGCCAACGCCGCCACTGCCAGCGAGGCCTCCAGGCGCATGCGGTCGACCATCACATACAAGGTCGCCAGGTACACAAAGTAGGGAATGATCGACCACATGCCGAACACAATGGTGGTCTTCAGATCGTCCACCGAGCGGCCTTTGCCGACGATGTAGTGGGCGATCAGCGCGAAGGTCGGAAACAGCGGCACCAGGCCGGCGATGTAGTAGTTCCTGGTCTTGGCCAGTACGGCCAGGAGCAAGACCACCGCCGCACCGAGGGCGGCCTTGAAGACTAAATCCACGTATGGCTCCTTAGTGGCTCAGGCCGTATTTCTTGACCTTGTCGAACAGGGTGGTCTTGGCCATCCCCAGTTCCAGGCTGGCCTGGGTCAGGTTGCCGCCACTGCGTTGCAGGGCGTCGCTGAGCAGGTTGCGTTCAAAGGCTTCCACCGCTTCGGTAAAGGCCAGGCCATGGTTGTCGGGGCTGGTGCCGCTTTTCTTGAAGGCCGGCAGGCCCAGGGCAAAACGTTCGGCGACGTTGCGCAGTTCACGCACGTTACCGGGCCAGTCATGGCTCATCAGGCTGGACAGGGTCTGGTTGTCCAGCTCCGGGGCGATGCGGTCGAAGCGCAGGGAGGACTGCTGCAGGAAGTGTTCAAACAGCTGCAGGATATCTTCGCGACGCTCGCGCAGCGGCGGCAGTTCCAGGGTCACCACGTTCAGGCGGTAGTACAGGTCGCTGCGGAACTGGTTGGCGCGGCTCAATTCGTTGAGGTCGGACTTGGTGGCGGCAATCACCCGGCAATCCACCGCCACGCTCTGGTTCGAGCCCAGGCGTTCCAGGGTGCGCTCCTGCAAGACCCGTAGCAGTTTGATCTGCAGGTTCATCGGCATGCTTTCCACTTCGTCGAGGAACAATGTGCCTTCGTGGGCATGTTCGATCTTGCCGATCCGCCGTTTGCCCGCGCCGGTAAAGGCGTTGGCTTCGTGACCGAAAATCTCGCTTTCAAACAGGTTTTCCGGCAGGCCGCCGCAGTTCAGGGCCACGAACTGGTGGGCGTGGCGGCGGCTGAAGTCGTGCAGGCAACGGGCGACCAGTTCCTTGCCGGTGCCGGTCTCGCCTTCGATCAGCACGTTGGCCGAGGTGTCGGCGACGTTGGCGATCAATTCACGCAGGTTCTGCATCGCCGGCGAGCGCCCGATGATCCGACCTTCCAGGGAGTCACGCTCGGCCAGTTGCCGGCGCAGCGACCACACTTCCCGGGCCAGGCCGCGCTGTTCGAGGGCGCGGCGCACCACGTCCACCAGGCGTTCCGGGGAGAAGGGTTTTTCCATGAAGTCATAGGCGCCGTTGCGCATCGCGCCCACGGCCATGGAAATATCGCCGTGGCCGGTGATCAGCACCACCGGCAGGCTTTTATCCAGGGCCTTGAGGCGGGTCAGCAACTCCAGGCCGTCGATGCCGGGCAGGCGGATATCACTGATCACAATGCCGGCAAAGTTCTCGCCGACGCGTTTAAGGGCCTCTTCGGCGCTGGCCACGCCGACGCTGGGAATATCTTCCAGGGCCAGAGCTTGCTGGCAGCCGAGCAACACATGGGGATCGTCTTCGACAATCAGCACGGTCAGCTCGGTGTTGGGTTGGCTGTTCATATCGACTCGCCGGGTTGATGGCCTGCCAGGGGCAGGCTCAGGACAAAGGCTGTACCACCCGCAGCCGGATGTTCGACGGCCAGGCTGCCGCCGGTGGCCGCCGCAAGGCTGGCCGACAGGGTCAGGCCCAGGCCCAACCCTTGTTCGCCGGGTTTGGTGGTAAAAAAGGGTTCAAACAAGTGCTTGCGGGTCTCCGGGTCGATGCCATGCCCGTTGTCTCGCACCCGCAGGCGGTATTTGCCTTCGCTGCTGTCACTTTCCAGCCACAGCTGGGGGGTGGGTTGGGCGTGCATCGCATCCAGGGCGTTGCCGATCAGGTTGACCAGGATCTGCTCCAGGCGCGTCTGGTCGATCTGCAGCATGGCCTGGCTGAAGCCGCGGTGCACGGTCAACGGCAGGCTGTCGAGGCGGCTGCCCAGCACCTGGAACGCGGCGTCCACGGCCTTGCCCAGGCTGGCTTCGCCCTGGTCGTCACCGCGCCGGGCAAACGAGCGCAGGCTGGCGGTGATGCGGCCCATGCGGTCGATCAGTTCGTTGATGGTCTTGAGATTGGTGCTGGCAGTATCCAGGGCCCCGCGTTCCAGGAAGCGCACGGTGTTGCCGGACAAGGTGCGCAGGGCCGCCAGGGGCTGGTTCAGTTCATGGGCGATGCTGGTGGACATCTGGCCGATGGCCGCCAGCTTGCCGGCCTGGACCAATTCGTCCTGGGCCCGGCGCAGGGTTTCTTCGGCCTGGCGCCGTTCGCGGATCTGCGCCTTGAGCCGTTCGTTGCTGGCCCGCAGGTCGGTTGTGCGTTCGGCAATCCGCCGCTCCAGCTGGTTATTGGCCTCTTGCAAGGCCTCGCGGGCGGCCAGGCGCGTGGCGATCACTTTGCGCCGCTCATTCCAGGCAATCAGCAGGAACGCCACCAGGGCAAAGGCCACCGCGACGAGGATGCCCTGGTTGATCGCGGCCTGGCGCAGGTCGTTGAGCGGGGTGAGCAGGGTGAAGTTCCACGGTGTGTCGTTCAGGGGCCGGGTCTGGGCCAGGTAGGTGACTTCCCGGTCGTCGGCCACCACTTCACTGTTGGCCGGGAAGGTCAGTTTTTCGGTGCCTGTGTTGAGGTGCTCGCGGGCCAGGGGTTGCAGTTCGTTAAGGGTCGCCCAGTAATATTGCAGGCTGCGGGCCAGGCGTTCCTTGGTCTCGTCGCTCAGTGGGCGCACCGCCTTGAGCCGGCGCGCCGGGTCGCTGGAGAGGATGATGATGCCGTTCTCGTCACTGACGAAGGCTTCCAGGCGCGCGCGCTGCCAGCGTTCTTCCAACGCTTCGAGGCGCACCTTGACCACCGCCACGCCGATGATCTTGCCGCGTTCTTCCAGGCCATGGGCCAGGTAGTAGCCGGGTTCGCCGTTGGTGCTGCCGATGCCATAGAAACGCCCTGGCTGGCCACGCACGGCATTCTGGAAATAGGCGCGGAACGACAGGTCTTCACCGAGGTAACTGTCGACATCGCGCCAGTTGCTGGTGGCCATTACGCGGCCGGTGGTGTCCATCACATAAATCGCCCGGCTGCGGCTGCGCCGGTTCAGGCCTTCGAGGTAGTCGTTAACCGTTTGCCGGTGTTCCGGGGTCGGGTCGGCCAGCAGCTTGGAGACGCTGGATTCCAGCTCCAGCAGGCTGGGCAGGTAGGTGTACTTGCTGATCTCACTCTCGACCGTGCGCGCATGCAGCTCCAGCTGGCGCTCGCCGTTCTCGCCCAGGGTGCGGATGCCGTAGTGCTCGCTGGTCCAGAAGCCGATAAAGCCCAGGCCGATCATCAACAGGATGATCAGGGGCGGCAGGAACAGTTGGCGAATCAGACGAGGCTTCACGGCAAGGGATGGCGGTGCGGCGCGATAGAGGGTGGGGTCGCATTTCATCACAGATGCCTTGGGTCAACCAGCGCTTGCCTGGAACCGTGTGGGAGCGGGCTTGCCCGCGATGACGGTAGGTCAGCCACAGAGAGGTTGACTGATATTCCGCAATCGCGGGCAAGCCCGCTCCCACAGGGCCCGGTTTCTACAGTGGACGCTGTGTCGTGCTTAGTGCTGCAGGATTTTCTCGAGGAAGTGCTGCGCACGTTCGGAGCGGGCGCTGATGTCGCCGAAGAACTCTTCTTTCGGGCAGTCTTCGATGATCTTGCCGGCGTCCATGAAGATCACGCGGTCGGCCACTTTACGGGCAAAGCCCATTTCGTGGGTTACGCACATCATGGTCATGCCTTCCTGGGCCAGTTGCACCATCACGTCCAGTACTTCGTTGACCATCTCCGGGTCCAGGGCCGAAGTCGGTTCGTCGAACAGCATGACAATTGGGTCCATGGCCAGGGCACGGGCAATCGCCACGCGCTGCTGCTGACCACCGGAAAGTTGGCCGGGATGCTTGTGGGCGTGCGCCGACAGGCCCACGCGCTCCAGCAGTTGCAGGCCTTTCTTGGTGGCTTCTTCCTTGCTGCGGCCCAACACCTTGATCTGCGCGACAGTCAGGTTTTCGGTGATGGTCATGTGCGGGAACAGTTCAAAGTGCTGGAACACCATGCCCACGCGCGAGCGCAGTTTCGGCAGGTTGGTCTTCGGGTCGGCAATCGAGGTGCCGTCCACTACCACGTCACCTTTCTGGAACGGTTCCAGGGCGTTGACGCACTTGATCAGAGTGGACTTGCCCGAGCCGGACGGCCCGCACACCACGATCACTTCGCCTTTCTTGACCTCGGTGCTGCAATCGGTCAGCACCTGGAAGTCGCCATACCACTTGTTGATGTTCTTGATAGAGATCATACGGCAAACCTTTTTTGCAGACGCTTGACCAGCAGCGAGGCGGCAAAGCTGATGATGAAGTAGACGACACCGGCGAAGATCAGGAACTCATTGGAGCGGCCGATAATGTCGCCGTTGGAACGGGCGGAGTTGAGGAAGTCCACCAGGCCCACGGTGTAGACCAGCGAGGTGTCCTGGAACAGGATGATGCTCTGCTGCAGCAGCAGCGGGGTCATCTTGCGGAACGCCTGGGGCAGGATGATCAGGCGCATGGTCTGGCCGTAGGTCATGCCCATCGCTTGTGCGGCGGCCATCTGGCCCTTGGGGATCGACTGCACGCCGGCCCGCACGATTTCGCAGAAATACGCCGCCTCGAACATCATGAACGCCACGACGCAGGAGGTGAACGCACCAATCGGCGTGTCTTCACCTGTGATCCAGCGCAACACGAACGGCACCGCCAGGTAGAACCAGGTGATCACCAGCAGCAGCGGGATCGAGCGGAAGTAGTTCACGTAGGCGCCGGCCACGCGCGACAGCAGCTTGCTGGAGGACAGGCGCATCAAGGCCAGGATAGTACCGAGAATGATGCCGCCGACCACGCCCATGACCATCAGCTTCAAGGTCATGACCATGCCGTTCCACAGGCCGGGCATGGCTGGGATGATACCGCTGAAATCGAAGTCCATTATTTGCCCCCCACGGAAATCAGGCCGGGCACGGCGACTTTCTTCTCGACCACGCGCATCAGCAGCATCAGGCTCATGTTCAGGGTGAAGTAGATCAGCGTGGCCAGGGTGAAGGCTTCAAACAGGTTGGCCGAGAACTCGGCGGTTTGCTTGGTTTGTGCCAGCAGTTCCATCAGGCCGATCAGGGACGCCACGGAGGAGTTCTTGAAGACGTTGAGGAATTCCGAGGTAAGCGGCGGAATGATGATCCGATAGGCCTGGGGTAGCAGCACATTCCAGTAGATCTGCGACAGGCTGAAGCCCATGGCGCGTGCGGCGGCTTCCTGGCCACGGGGCAGCGCCTGGATACCGGTACGCACTTGTTCACATACGCGGGCGGCGGTGAACAGGCCCAGGCACACGACAACGCTCAGGTAGGCCGAGGTGGTCGGGTTCAAGTCTTGTTTGTACCAGTCCTGCAGGTTTTGCGGCAGCAGGTCGGGCACCAGGAAGTACCAGATAAACAGCTGAACCAGCAGGGGCACGTTACGAAACAGTTCCACGTAGCAGGTGGCAATGCCGGCCACGAGGCGATTAGGCATCGTGCGCATCACGCCCAATACCGAGCCCAGTAGCAAGGCGACGATCCAGGCCACGATGGCGATGGCGATGGTCCAGCCCAAACCGGAGATGAACCAGTCGAGATAGGTCTCGCTGCCCACGCCGGTGGACTTGAAGAATACGCCCCAGTCCCAGTTGTAATTCATTAGGGTCTCCCCCGAAATCGATCGATGTACAAGCACCCGCTTGGGGAAGATCCATTCCCGCCTGACGGTGAACGTCAGGCACACGCGATCGGCTCGGAAACCGCCAGGTCGAGTGTTCCAAATAATGCCAGCAGGTAGTAACAGACGCCTGAGGGAGGGTTGGCTCCCTCAGGAGATAAGGTTAGTTCGGAATCAGGACTTTTTTTCAGCCGTTTTGTCGTCAGCCGCTTTGTCAGTCGGGTTGGCGATCAGGGCCTTGAGTTCGTCGCTCATCGGGAACATCAGGTTCAGGCCTTTTGGTGGGATCGGCGAGCTGAACCACTTGGTGTAGATGTTGTTGATTTCGCCGGACTTGTAGGTGGCGACGATGGCGTCATCCACAGCCTTCTTGAACGGAGCATCGCCTTTGCGAACCATGCAGCCGTAGATTTCAAAGGATTGTGGCGTGCCGGTCACGGCCCAGTCAGTTGGCTGCTTGGCCTTGGCCATTTCACCGGCCAGCAGTGCGTCGTCCATCATGAAGGCAACGGCGCGGCCGCTTTCCAGCATCTGGAAGGACTCACCGTGGTCTTTGGCGGAGATAACGTTCATGCCCATTTGCTTGTCAGCGTTCATGGACTTGAGGATGCGCTCGGACGTGGTGCCGGCGGTGGTTACGACGTTCTTGCCCTTGAGGTCAGCGAAATCCTTGTAGGTCGAGTTCTTTTTGGACAGCAGACGGGTACCGATTTCGAAGATGCCGACGGAGAAGTCGACTTGTTGCTGACGCTCGACGTTGTTGGTGGTGGAGCCACACTCAACGTCCACGGTGCCGTTCTGCACCAGCGGGATACGGGTTTGCGAGGTGACCAGGTTGTATTTGACCTTCAGCTCGCCTTCCTTCATGCCGAGGTCTTTTTCGACCGCTTTGACGATGGCCAGTTGAATGTCGTGGGAGTAGCCCACTGGCTTGCCGGAACCGTCCGCGATGTAGGAGAACGGGATGGAGGCGTCGCGGTGGCCCAGGGTGATGGTGCCCGACTCTTTGATTTTCTTCAGTGTGCCAGTCAGTTCGGCGGCGAAGACGGGAGTGCTAATCAGAGCGGCAGCAATAGCTGCGCCCAAAATATGGGGAACGATACGCATCAATACTTCCTCGACATTTGTTTTTTTTATGAAGCCTGGACGGCTCTTTCGATACAGCGAATGCCTGTGACGGCTCCTGAAGCATCTCAGGCAAACACGTCCCAAGTGTAGAGCATGAGTCGTGCCAGACTGTGAATAAAGATATAAATATATGATTTATATAGTGATTAACTTTATGTGACGGGGTTTATCCGGGGTTTAAGTCCGGCAAACCGAATAGGGGGTGGTATCACGTTCGGAAAACCGAATCTGTAGGAGTTTGCGTACAGTGCCCGCGCCAAAAAAAGCCCCTGGACCTTTCGGTGCAGGGGCTGGGTGCATCAGGCCGCTTCGATCTTGCTGCGGTTCTGCTCGACCTTGATCAGGTAACGCTGCAGGTTTTCCTGTTCCTCGGGGGTGGTGAACAGCCCCAGTTTGGTGCGGCGCCACAGGATGTCGTAGGCCTGGGTCGCCCATTCTTCGGCGCACAGGTAGTCGACTTCCCGGGTGTACAGGCCGCCACCCAGGTGTTCGCCCAGGTCGGCCAGCGCTTGCACGCCTTCGAGCAGGCGCCAGGTGCGGCTGCCATAGGTGGTGGACCAGCGACGGGCGATTTCGCTGGGAATCCACTCGAACTTGCTGCGAATGTCCGTGGCCAGGGCTTCAGGCGTGCTCATGTCTTCGCCGCCGGGCAGGCTCGCGGTGGCGGTCCAGCTTGGCTTGATATGGGGGAAGTAGGGGGCCAGTTGCGCCAGGGCCGACTCCGCCAGCTTGCGGTAGGTGGTCAGCTTGCCGCCGAATACCGACAGGATCGGCGCTTCTTCGCCGGTGCCGGACAGCGCCAGGGTGTAGTCGCGGGTGATGGCCGATGGGTTATCCGACTCGTCGTTGCACAGCGGGCGCACGCCGGAATAGGTGTGCACGATATCGTCGCGGCTCAGTTGCTGCTTGAAGTGGGCATTGACCACCTTGAGCATGTAGTCCGTTTCACCCTCGGTAATCGCCACTTTCGCCGGGTCGCCGGTGTACTCACGGTCGGTGGTGCCGATGATGGTCAGGTGATTGAGGTACGGAATGGTGAAGACGATACGCCCGTCTTCATTCTGCAGGATGTGCGCATGGGCGCCTTCGTACAGCTTCGGCACGATCAGGTGGCTGCCCTGGATCAGGCGGATGCCGTAGGGCGAATCGAGCTTGAGGTCATCCTTGATGAACTTGGCGACCCACGGGCCGGCCGCATTCACCAGGGCCTTGGCGCGGATCGACAGCAGGCTGCCATCGGTGCGCTCCAGATGCAGGTGCCACAGGCCCTTGCTGCGGCGGGCGCTGACGCAGCGGGTCTGGGTGTGGATATGCGCGCCCTTTTCCCGGGCGGCCATGGCATTGAGCACCACCAGGCGTGCGTCATCGACCCAGCAATCGGAGTATTCAAAGCCCTTGGTGATTTCGCTTTTCAGCGGGCTGTCGGCGCCGAACTTCAGGCTTTTGGAGCCTGCGAGCTTTTCGCGTTTGCCGAGGTGGTCATACAGGAACAGGCCGGCACGGATCATCCAGGCCGGGCGCAGGTGTGGGCGATGGGGTAACACAAAGCGCATTTGCTTGACGATGTGCGGGGCCTTGGCCAGCAGCACTTCGCGTTCGGCCAGGGCTTCGCGCACCAGGCGGAATTCGTAATGTTCAAGATAGCGCAGGCCGCCATGGATCAGCTTGCTGCTGGCGGACGAGGTGTGGCTGGCCAGGTCATCCTTTTCGCAAAGGAACACCGACAGGCCGCGCCCGGCCGCATCTGCCGCGATGCCCACGCCATTGATCCCGCCGCCGATAACGGCAACATCATAGACTTCGGCAAGGGGTGGGGCAGGCAAGGTAGAAGGGGTCATCGGCTGGCCTCGCGATCTTTATTTATATTTGAATTTGAACATTAATGTTCGTTTGCGAAAATGGTAGCTTATAAAGGCGGGCGCAGCCAGTCGAATTCGATTGAAAAAACTCATCGAAGGGTAGGGAAAGGAAGAATTGTGAACATTGAGCCTTGTGTTGGCTCAAGAGAGTTGTGGCCCTTTAGGCCGCCATCGCGGGCAAGCCCGCTCCCACATTTGGAATGTGTTCAACCTGTGGGAGCGGGCTTGAACTGGTCAAGTCATCCCGGACACCGATTACGGTGTTTATGCCGCTTTTTGCTCCATGGCTATTGGCGACAGGTAGTTGTTGTAGCTGTGGAGCCTGATTCGGTTGTATCGCATGAAGAAGCTAG
>NZ_MNPU01000110.1 GCF_001983165.1 Pseudomonas gessardii
CGTAACCGGCCAGCAAACACACCTTTCTGACCCCACCGCCAAAGGCGATGGTGTCCACCTATTTAAGTGGACACCACTTCTAGCCTTTTAAGAGGGTCTTTCATGCAGCCACAACGCCGTTCCTATTCCAGGTCGTTCAAGGCCCAAGTCATTCAAGAGTGCGCCCAACCTGGGGCCTCGATTGCCAACGTTGCGCTGAGCCACAGCCTCAACGCGAACCTCGTCCACAAGTGGATTCGGCTGCAAACGCAGAAAAGCATGGCGCTGCATCCCGCTTTTGTTTCACTGCCCATGCCACTCGCCAGCACTGAGTCGCAATCGGCATCATCGACTATCAGCGTTGAGATCCAGCATCCGCGCGGCACCGTTAAAGTGAACTGGCCAACTGAAAGTGCTGCTGCCTGTGCAACCTTTCTTCGAGACCTGTTGCGATGATTCGTATCGACGCCATCTGGCTCGCCACTGAGCCCATGGACATGCGCGCCGGCACTGACACAGCGCTGGCGCGGGTGGTGGCCGTGTTCGGTGCGGCGCAGCCGCACTGTGCTTATCTGTTTGCCAACCGCCGCGCCAATCGCATGAAAGTGCTGGTGCACGATGGGTTGGGCATCTGGCTGGCGGCGCGCCGACTGCATCAAGGCAAATTTTTCTGGCCGGGATCTCGGCACGGCTCGCAGATGGAATTGGGTGCCGAACAACTGCATGCCCTGGTGCTGGGTTTACCTTGGCAAAGAGTTGGGCAAAACAGTGCGATTACCCTGATGTAATCACTGCCATGGCCAGCGTCGCCGTGCAATTGTCCGATGAGCCTATCGTCAGTGTTGGCCTGTTCTGACAAAATCGGCGGCATGACTTTGCTTCCTGATTTCGACCAATTAAACCCTGAACAACTGCGCGCTATCGCCGCGCAGCTGATGCAGCGTGTCGAGACTCTCGATCAAAAAGTCGAGTCCATGGACAAGCAGATCCATCACTACAAAACGGTCAACGACAAGCTGACCCACGAGATCGCACAGCTCAAGCGTTTCAAGTTTGCCAAGCGCAGCGAGCAGCTAAATCCGTATCAAACCAGCCTGCTCGATGACGTGATCGATGCCGATATCGCGGCCATCGAAGCCGAGCTTGAGACGTTGCAACCCGCTCCAGCCCCGACCGTGGCTCGGCAAAAACCTAAACGCACCGCCTTGCCGCCCGAGTTTCCACGCACGCCCATCCATCACGAACCGGACAACACTCACTGCCAATGCGGCTGCGCCCTCAAGCGTATCGGCGAGGATGTCAGCGAGAAACTCGACTACACGCCCGGCGTGTTCACGGTTGAACAACACATCCGTGGCAAGTGGGTCTGTGAGGACTGCGAGACCCTGATCCAGGCACCTGTTCCTGCGCAGGTCATCGATAAAGGCATCCCCACAGCAGGTTTGCTGGCTCAAGTGATGATCGCCAAATACGGTGATCATTTGCCACTGTACCGTCAGGAAAAGATCTTTGGCCGGGCCGGCCTCGCCATCCCGCGCTCGACCTTGGCGCAGTGGGTCGGCACTTGCGGTGTGCAACTGCAACCACTGGTTGATGCTCTGCGCGAAGTGGTGCTTGGACACAACGTGGTGCACGCCGATGAAACGCCGGTACAGGTGCTCATGCCTGGCTCGAAGAAAACCCATCGGGCCTACGTCTGGGCCTATGCAACCACCGCGTCTGCCGATATCCGCGCAGTGGTGTACGACTTCAGCCCCAGCCGCTCGGGCGAACATGCACGCAACTTCCTGCAAGACTGGAAGGGCAAGCTGGTCTGCGATGATTTTGGTGGTTACAAAGCCAGTTTTGCACTCGGTGTCACTGAAATCGGCTGCATGGCCCATGCGCGGCGTAAGTTCTTCGACCTGCACGCCACGAACAAAAGCACGCTCGCCGAGCAAGCTCTGCGCTATATCCAGTTGCTGTACGAAATCGAAAGTGAAATCCGCGATTTGGAGCCCGATGTACGGCGACGAATACGACAAGAAAAAGCCGTCCCCGTGATGAACATGCTGCACACTTGGATGATCGCCCAGCGCGAGCTGGTACACGAGGGTGTGGCCATCGCCAAGGCCCTGGATTACAGCCTGAAACGCTGGACGGCGTTGTCACGTTATCTGGATGACGGCGCGGTGCCTATTGATAACAACCACATCGAGCAGCAAATCCGGCCATGGGCGCTCGGACGCAAGAACTGGCTCTTTGCAGGGTCGTTACGCAGCGGACAACGCGCGGCTGCGCTGATGAGTTTGATCCAATCGGCCAAGCTTAACGGGCATGATCCGTATGCTTATCTCAAGGATGTGCTGATGCGGCTGCCGACGCAGCGCGCCAGTGAGATCGCCGAGTTGTTGCCGCATAACTGGCTGCCGTTACGCAACCTGTAATGCCCGTTCGCTTAC
>NZ_MNPU01000111.1 GCF_001983165.1 Pseudomonas gessardii
TGTCAAACAGCGTTGAAAAGTTTCCAGGTAACAGCGTCCAAAAGTTTCCAGTTGCTCAAGCTTTTTTCACGGCCTTTTTCCGTTGTTTGAAGCGGAAAGAGTCATTACCCGTCTCAAGGATTTCGCAGTGGTGAGTCAGACGGTCCAATAGCGCCGTTGTCATCTTGGCGTCACCAAACACACTGACCCACTCTCCGAAGGACAAATTGGTCGTCACGATCAACGAAGTCTTCTCGTAGAGCTGGCTGATCAAGTGAAACAACAGCGCCCCACCCGAGTCAGGGAACGGCAGATAGCCCAGCTCATCCAGGATCACGGCGTCGATATGCTGCAGTTGTTTGGCAAGGTTGCCGGCCTTGCCTTGTTGCTTTTCCCGCTCCAGGTGATTGACTAGGTCTACAGCGTTGTAAAAGCGCACCCGCTTGCCTTGATGGATGGCCCCAACTCCCAAGGCGGTGGCCAGGTGGGTTTTGCCAGTGCCGGTGCCTCCCACCAAAATCAGGTTGTGCGCACCGTCCATGAACGTTCCCTCGGCCAGTTGCTCGATGGATTCACGGATCAATGGTGTTTCTTGCCAGTCGAAGCCGCCCAGGTCACGGTGGATTGGGAAGCGAGCCGCTTTGAGCTGATAGCTCAAACGGCGCACTTGGCGGTCCGCCTGTTCGGCTTCGATCAATCGATCGAGCCAAAGCTCTGGCCGCGCAGGCCGACGTGAGGCTTCAGCAAGCAGCTCTTGTAAAGCACTCGCCATACCATGCAGGTGCAGGTTTTTGAGTTCAGAAATACGATCAGTAGGCATGCTGAGTACCTCGCAGTTGCTCATAGCGCTGGCAATCAGCAAGGGGCTCAATGCGCAATTGCAGGGCCTCGGGCAAGGTCAACTCTACGGGACGTGCTACTGAGGTAAGCCGACGCAGCTCGTTCATCACGTGCGAACCATTGATCACTCCAGACTCTAATGCCAGCTCGCAGGCCACTTGCAGGGCCTCCAGGCCAACGTCGCGAGCCAGTAACAAGAGATCGACAAAGGCTCGGTCGCCGCGACTCTGCTTGAGCAAGTACTCACGCACCTGCTTGATCGGCTCTGGCAAGTCCCACGTCACAAAAGGGGCGCCGTTTCGCAAAGCTCCGGGTTTCTTGTCCAGTACCGCCAGATAATGCCAGGGGTCATACACCAGCTGGTCGCGCCCAAAGCGGCGAGCATGGCGGGCAATCAGCTGATCGTCAGCCACGATGCGTATTTCATCGGCCGTACACCGTACGGAAGTCACTTTTCCTGCCCATTGAGCGGGTACGCTGTACTGGTTACGGTCAACGCGTACCAAGCAGGTACTGGAAACACTGCGCATTTGCTCAACATAACCATCGAAAGGGGCATCAATAACCCGTAGATGCGCTTGCTCCTGAACAAAACACTCGGCGATGCTGCGGCTGCGTTCAGTCGGGTGTTTACGCTGAGCCAGCTCCTGGCACCGTGTGGCCAACCAATGATTCAAGTCCGCAAAGCTGGCAAATCGTGCCAGGGGAGTGAACAGCCATTCGCGTATGTTGCCGACTTGATTCTCAACTTGGCCCTTCTCCCAGCCAGCAGCAGGCGTACAGGCTACAGGTTCAAACAGGTAATGATTAGCCAACGCCAGGAAGCGCCGGTTGAAGATTCGATCCTTGCCGACCAAGATCGCATCCACTGCGGTTTTAAGGTTGTCGTAGATAACCCGCTGCGGTACGCCGCCAAAGAACGCAAAGGCGCGGTTATGCGCATCGAGCACCATCTCCTGGGTCTCTCGCGGGTAGGCCACCACAAACATTTTTCGACTATGGCAGAGGCGAAATTGCGCCACCTTGATCGTTTGCATGACGCCGGCGATCTCGGCCTGTTCGTGGCTCCAGTCGAACTGACAAGCCTCCCCAGGTGCAAACAGCAAGGGGATAAACGCTTGTGCGGCCCCTGGACGCGTTTTCAGAGCTTTCCACTGCTTCACCAGCCGCTGCACGCTGTCATAGGCGCCGCGATAGCCTTCTACCTGTAGGTCTTCATACAGACGTCGAGCTGTTCGTCGCTGTGATCGTGGCAAGTGACGTTCTGTATTGAGCCAGGCCTCAAGGGTTGATTGGAACTGACCAAGCTTGGGCGCAGGTTGCTGTTGGCGCTGGTAGACCTGAGCGGTAGTACTGCGCAGGTGCTTGCGAACAGTAGGTCGGGAAAGATTAAGGCTACGAGCTATGACACTGATGGTCTCGCCACTGACCAGATGTCGGCGCCGAATTTCGGCAATGATGTCCATTGATATCACCCCAGATTCTCCAGCCAAAAGACCGGATGGTTGCACACACCGGGGTGGAAACTATTGGACGCTGTTTACCCCGGGAATCTGGAAACTTTTGCACGCTGTTTAACA
>NZ_MNPU01000112.1 GCF_001983165.1 Pseudomonas gessardii
AACGGGCGACTTGAGCACTTACGAGGTACCGCCTTGGGCTTTAGAAATTTAACCAATTACATAGCCAGGTGCTTGCTGAAGTCAGGAGGGTTTAGAAATCAGCTACACCCTTAAATGCGAAGAGCCGTCAAAGCAGCCGAAAAAATGGCAAAATTGTTCGACATGCTTCGCTTGAATAATGCAGCCAACGACTCTAACCAAATCCATGCACAAAACGTATTTCTATCAAGGATACTGTTCTGCTACTTTGCAGAAGATACAGGAATATTTGAACCGAGGTTGTTCACTGGACACGTTGCCTCACACACAGCCGAAGACGGTTCAGATCTTGCCGACTATCTGCGCCAAGTGTTCGACGTAATGAATCTAGAGGTTAGGACCAATGTACCTAACTACTTAGAAGATTTTCCGTATGTGAACGGCGGCCTATTTGCAGATAAGCTACCTGTACCGACATTTGATCGAAAATCCAGAGCAATGCTCATCGAGTGTGGCTCTGATCTAAACTGGTCTGAAATCAATCCGGATATATTTGGCTCGATGATTCAGGCCGTAGTTGACCCCAGCCAACGGGGCAACATGGGTATGCATTACACGTCTGTACCCAACATCATGAAAGTCATAGAACCGCTATTTTTGAATGAATTAAAGGCAGAGTTCGCAAAGCATCATAGTAGCCGAGCAAAACTTGAGCAGTTATTGCTTCGCTTAGAACATATAAATATATTTGACCCGGCATGTGGATCGGGAAATTTTTTAATCATTGCGTATAAAGAGCTACGCGAGCTAGAAATGGAAATCTTCAAGCGCTTGCAGGAAATAACTAAAGACGGTTTAATTCCGCTACCCCGGATCAAAATTTCGCAGTTCTATGGCATAGAACTGGATGACTTTGCGCATGAAGTTGCCATTTTATCTCTATGGCTAGCAGAGCATCAAATGAACCTAAAGTTCAAAGAAGTATTTGGACGCTGCAATCCAGCGCTTCCTCTAAATAACAGCGGCAATGTAGTTAGAGGTAATGCGTTGCAAAAAGATTGGAAAAATGTTTGTCCTTTATCTGATAACACCCAGGTATTTATACTTGGAAATCCACCTTACTTGGGGTCTAGCCTACAATCTGACCAACAGAAGGAAGATATTGCACATGTGTTTTTCGGTATCGAAGGCTACAAAAGTATCGACTTAATCGCAAGCTGGTTTTACAAAGCTGCTCGCTATATTGCGGGAACAGGCTCACGCGCTGCATTCGTATCTACCAACTCTATTTGCCAGGGTGAGCAAGTGGGGCTTTTATGGCCAAATATTTTTGAGAATAACATCGAAATTGATTTTGTACACCAACCTTTTAAGTGGGAAAATAATGCGAAAAAGAACGCAGCTGTTTATTGTGTCATTGTTGGGCTAAGAAATTCTTCAAATAGTGAAAAATATTTATTCAAGGAAGGGCTATCCCAAACTGTAGAAAACATAAACCCCTACCTTGTGGCGACCAAGCGTAATATTATCTTACCAAAAAGGCAAAAGCCACTATCCAGAATTCCATCGATGACTTATGGCAGTAAACCCACGGACGGAGGCAATCTTTTACTTGAACCTAATGAAAAGGATGAATTTGTAAAGAAGTATCCTGAAGCAAAGA
Source organism: Pseudomonas gessardii (assembly GCF_001983165.1). Lineage (GTDB taxonomy): Bacteria > Pseudomonadota > Gammaproteobacteria > Pseudomonadales > Pseudomonadaceae > Aquipseudomonas > Aquipseudomonas gessardii. The sequence continues at coordinate 1,643 of NZ_MNPU01000112.1, forward strand.
AATACCTCAAACGGTTCATTGGAGCCTCTGAACATACCAATAACAAAGAACGGTGGTGCTTGTGGATTAACGATCAGGAGCTTAACGAAGCACTGACCATTAGAGGAATAAGCGAACGCATCAATAAGGTAGAAGAGTTCCGACTAAACAGCACAAAAGCTGCAACGAGAGCGATAGCAGGTGTTGCGCATCGATTTGGCGAGCCTCGTTACATAGCAAGCAACTCTATCCTCGTTCCTATTCATGGCTCGGATCGCCGCCAGTACATCCCATTTGGATTTCTGGATAAGTCATTTGTGGCCTCGAATGCTACACAAGTCATTTATACCGGGGAGCTATATGTTTTCGGACTTATATCATCTCTGATTCACAACGTCTGGATCAAAGCTTCTTGCGGAAAAATCAAGGAAGATCCACGATATTCCTCTACGTTAGGCTATAACAATTTTCCAGTTCCATCATTAACAGACCAAAATAAGCTGGATATTTCCGCTTTAGTCCTCGAAATCCTAAGCTCTAGGGAGCAATACCCTGGGCGGTTGCAGGAGCTGAGTGCAACACGGTTATTGAATTGACGCAGGAGCATCATATTGCATAGCCAAGGCTTTCTGCATCACTTCGCTCATGACTTCGATAGGACATTTGAAATCGAAGCGCTTAC
>NZ_MNPU01000113.1 GCF_001983165.1 Pseudomonas gessardii
CCGTATGCTTATTTGAAGGACGTCCTCACGCGCCTGCCGACGCAGCGGGCGAGTGAGATTGCGGAGCTGCTGCCGCATAGATGGCAACCGGTTTAGTTGCGCAAGGCGGGATGCCCGGACGCATACGTCGCAAGCCGTTCTCGTATGTTTTCTGCATTGACTGCTGGGCTGCCCAGAACACTCACAATCGCGGCGCGGGCTTGCGGCCCAACCTGCCAGACATGAAGATCAATGATCGAAGCATCTCCCGGTCGCTCAACCAGTTCACGAATCTCTTCAGCGACATGATCATCTGTCTGGTCGAGCAATACACCCGAAGTCACCCGCATCAACGACCAAGCCCAGCGTGCAATCACAACGGCACCCACAATCCCCATTGCAGGGTCGAGCCATACCCAACCAAGGTATCGACCAGCAAGAAGGGCTGCGATGGCCAGAACCGAAGTCAATGCATCTGCAATGACGTGAACGTATGCAGAGCGCAAATTATTGTCGTGACCATGCGCATGGTGAGACTCATCGTGGCCGTGGTCATGCCCATGGTGGTGATCATGACCGCCAGACAGCAAAAGCGCGCTCACCACATTCACTGCTAGTCCGACAATTGCGATTAGAGTCGCTGTCCCGAATTGCACTTGAGTCGGTTGAAAGAGACGAAACAGCGACTCTCCAGCAATTCCCAAGGAAACCAGTCCCAAAATCAGAGCAGAAGCGAAGCCACCCAAGTCTCCCACCTTGCCAGTTCCAAAACTGTAGCGAGCACTTGAGGCATGTCTTTTAGCGTAAGCGTAAGCAGCTGCGGCTATGCCGAGTGCTCCTGCATGCGTTGCCATGTGAAAACCATCGGCAAGCAACGCCATTGAGCCAGTGAGATAACCTGCGGTGATTTCAGCAACCATCATTACGACGGTCAGGGCCACCACCCACAAGGTTCGCTTGGCGTTTTCTTCATGTGATTTCCCAAGGAACATATGGTCGTGGGAATACTCGGCGTACGAATTACTCATCTGGGCAAATCCTATTTGGAATAGCGGCGAATGGCTTCGAGCAGCTCGTCGACACCTTTCGCTCTTTCGTCGTTGCTGAGTGTCGGATTCGCGACGTGTTCACGAGCGTGGTCTTCGATAATTTCATCCATCAGCCCATTGATAGCGCCACGGGCAGAAGCGACCAAAAGCAGAGTTTTCGAGCAGTCATCATCAGAGTCGAGTGCTCGCTCAATAGCCTGGACTTGCCCAGCGATTCGCTTTACGCGCTTAAGAAGATTGTCTTTGCTTGATCTCATATGACCCATACCATACCCCCCCTACCTATATTGAGAGTATGATCACACGTTCCAATTAGCCATACAACCCCAGGGATGCTCGCCGCCGGCGATGGATACCAACAGTTATTTCAATCCATAAAAAAAGGCGCCACTAGGGCGCCTAAGCCGTCTCCAAACCAAAGGAGAAACAAGGAGACGGGGTGTATCGGGGATAGCGGACACTTGATGCCGATGGCTAATGCCCGTTAAAGAAGTTGCAGTGGATATTCAACAATCAGTCGGACCTCGTCCAAATCAGATTCGAAATCGGTAGCTCGTGTTGTTGCTTGGCGAACACGTAAAGACATGTCCTTCAGTGAGCCGGACTGGATGACGTACTTGGCCTCTATGTCTCGCTCCCAACGCTTTTGGTCCTGCAATGGTGCACCGTCCACTCCGCGACGCATGTACACGCTGTTCGCGTTGGAATAGTCCGCATCCCAACCCTTAGCGTAGCGGGTCATGAAGCTGAGACCGGGGATGCCGAAAGCCTGCATATCTAGATCGTAGCGCAGCTGCAAGGATTGCTCTTTCGGTGAGTTGAAATCGCTGTACTGAATAGAGTTATCCAAGAAAATTGAGTCGGATTGGCGTAGGTAGTCAAAGTCGTCGTTACCATTATTGCGCTGGTACCCAACGGTCACGGTATGCGCTCCGAATTTGACCCCGGTCTTGCCGCTCCAAATGTTGTTATCGAAGCTTCCCAAAAGTTTTTTACCCTCATCAACCGCTCGGTAGTAATTAAAGCCACCGATTAGAGATACGTAAGCGCTCCATAAACCCCACCTCCCGCTGGTGGGGTTTTGCGTTTTAAAGTGGCGTTGTGGGTTTGCAGTTCCACGGCAGCAGCGCTTCGTAGCCTTCGATGCAATTGGCCTGAGGCAGGCGT
>NZ_MNPU01000114.1 GCF_001983165.1 Pseudomonas gessardii
TGGGCATTCCACGCCATCCGGCCACTCAGTCCACCAACATCCGGCCACCTATTCCACGGTCATCCGGCCGGGCAGTCGGAGCGCAGCGACGCAGGTTTGCATTGTTAGTCTGAAGTCTCTGTCGCCGTCAATTTCGTTGCGCGCCTGCGCATCGATTCGCCCTTCAGTTCGATCCGATAAGCGTTGTGCACCAGCCGGTCGAGGATCGCATCGCCCAAGGTTGGATCGCCGATCAGCGCATGCCATTTGTCCACCGGCATTTGGCTGGTCACCAGCGTCGAGCGGTTGCCGTAACGGTCGTCCAGCAGTTCAAGCATGTCGCGCCGTTGCGCAGCGGTAAACGGCGCCAAGCCCCAGTCGTCCAGGATCAGCAAGTCGGTCTTGGCATAACCCGCCATCAGTTTCGCGAAGCGGCCGTCGCCGTGGGCCAGGCCTAGTTCTTCCATCAAGCGCGGCAAGCGCAGATAACGCACGCTGTAACCGTCGCGGCAGGCCTTATGAGCCAGCGCGCAGGCGAGCCAGGTTTTGCCTACGCCAGTTGGGCCGCCGATGATCAGGTTCAGGCCGTCGCGCAGCCACTGGCCGCTGCCCAGTTGCAGGATCAGGGACTTGTCCAGACCGCGCGGGCTGCGGTAGTCGATGTCTTCCAGGCAGGCGTTATGGCGCAGTCGTGCAGCCTTGAGGCGAGTAGTCAGGCGTGCGTCTTCGCGCTCGGTCAGCTCGCGGTCGACCATCAGACCGAGGCGTTCGTCGAAGCTGAGATCGTTGATGTCAGGCGTTGCATGTTGTTCGCCAAGCGCCTTGATCATGCCGTGCAGTCTCAGGGTTTGCAGCTTATCGAGTGTCGGGTTGGGCAGCATTTTGGTGCTCCTTTTCAGGTCAGTGGTAGTAGCCGGGGCCGCGCAGATTGATGTGTTCTTCGGGCAGTAACGGCAGGTTTTGCTGGGCCAGCGGTAGCCGTTCCAGCCCTTGGCGCAGGATCGATTCGAGGCTTTTGTAACTGCACGCGCCCAGTGCCAGCGCACGCTGACAAGCGGCTTCCAGCCGCTCTTCGCCGTGCTGTTTGCTCAGGCGCAGGATGCCCAGGCAGGCGCGGAAGCCGTGCTGCGGATGGATTCGGCGTTCGAGGATGTAGGCGATGACGCCGGCCGTATTTGGGCCCGTCTGCTCTGCCCAGCAGATCAGTCGCTGCGGCGTCCATTCGGCGTGTTCGCGGTGGCTCTTGGGCATGTGTTCGGTTTGGGTGGTGTGGCGGCCTTTATGCGGCGAGCGCAGGTGGCTGGCCACGCGCTGGTTGGCGTGGAAGCACTCGACGGTCTGCGCAGTCAGCCGCACTTCGAGTTGGTGCTTCACCAGCTGATACGGCACCGAGTAGTAATGGCCGTCGACCTCGACGTGGTAGTCGATGTGGACGCGTACCTTTTTCCATTCGGCGTAGACGTAAGGGTGTTCCGGCAGCGCTTGCAGCGCCGGTTGGTCGATGCTCTCGAAGGCTGACCGGCGTGAGCCGGGCAGCTTCTTGAAGGGCTTCTGATTGAGGCGATCCAGCAGCAGCGCGATGGCTGTGTTGAGTTCGCCCAGCGAGAAGAACTGGCGGTTGCGCAGCACCGCCAGGATCCACCGCTCGACTACCTGTACGCCGACTTCAACCTTGGCTTTGTCCTTGGGTTTACGCGAGCGCGCGGGCAGCACGGCTACGCCGTAATGCTCGGCGAGATCGCGGTAACTGGGGTTGATATCCGGCTCGTAGCGATGCGCCTTGGTGACGCCGCTGCGCAGATTGTCCGGTACCAGAATCTGCGATGTACCGCCGAGAAAGGCGAAGCAGCGTACGTGCGAGCCCAGCCAGTCGGGCAGTTTCTGCGACCAGGTGGCCTCGGCGAAGGTGTAGCTGGACGCGCCGAGGACGGCGACGAAGATCTGCGTCTGGCGGATCTCGCCGGTTCGCCGATCAATGACCGGCACGGTCTGGCCGGCGTAATCGACAAACAGCTTTTCGCCGGCACGGTGTTCCTGGCGCATGACCACGTCGACCTTGGCAGCCCAGAGGCGGTAGTGCTCGCAGAACCAGCTGTACTGGAAGCCTTGCAGATGGGTGAGCCGATACTCTTGCCAGAGCAGGGCCAAGGTGACGCCGGGGCGACGTAACTCGGCATGGACATGAGCCCAGTCCGGCATCGGACGTTGAT
>NZ_MNPU01000115.1 GCF_001983165.1 Pseudomonas gessardii
GTGAATAGTCCTGCGTTGCTGCCTGCCTGAAGGTGTCCGGATGGCCGTGGAATCGGTGTCCGGATGCTTGTGGAATTAGTGTCCGGATGTCGGTGGAATGGGTGTCCGGATGATCATGGAATCCGCAGCTCTGCATATTCTCGATCGCGGTTTCGGCGGCTTTTCGCGCCTTACCGAAGAGTATTTCCTTACCTTCAAGCAGGGTGTCCAAGCGATTATTTTCTCGACGAAGTTGCTTTGCTATGGAGTCGAAATCCTCACCCTCCGGTGCTTTTTGTCCCTGAAGTTTAAATTCCATTGCCTGGGTGTGCTTTGACATCAAGTCACGGACAACGCTACGTTGCCTGTCGCTTTGCTCGTCGAAACCGGTGATGCTGCCGAGAAACTTTACGACTGCTTTCGCACTGGCCAAGGCTTTAGGACCTACCTCTAATTTCCCTGGGCTTGTTTGTGCAGCTGCCTGGTCAGCTTTCCCTCCAGGGACATCATGATTTTTGGATGGAACATTGTCAGCATCTGCCTGGTGATCGGGAGTCTGTCCCGGGATATGCTCAAAGCTCTGCACCTGCTTCTGAAGAGAGCGCACGTCGCTACCTGGCACCTCGTTTGTAGTGTTTGCATCATCGACGACAAATCCTGACGCGGTGTTGCTATCCACCCCAAAGAGGTTAGGGCCAAAATCCATAACGGTATCGTCCTGGGACGTTTGCATCTGGGTATTCCTTTCAGTGCGGGCTTTGATCTATCAAAACACCTGGCCAGAAAATCCCAACCTTCATGGTTCCTCAGCGTATTTGGATTGCATTTTGACCTTAACCCGGGGTTCAAGTCTTTTCGCTATATCTACTACAAAGGCCAAGAATTGAAGATCTAGCCCTTCTTCAACCTCATTCATGATGTCGTCAGCAACACCCTCTGCCTCTCGCCCAAAATGCATGCCGGCATCAGCCATTTCGAAAAGCAATTGAGCTGCAGGTTTTCTTTCCAATGTATAAAAAGCCTCCGACTCTTGTTCTCTAGCTGCTACCAGGTTACGAGGAGTGTCAGGAGGCTCTGCATCGTCCTCGACTTCAAGTGGTACTGGAGGAGGCAAGGAACCCGATTTATCTGTTGGCGGGACTACCTTCTTGGGGGAACCAGTTGTTGCCCTGCCCTCTTCCCTCATATCTTTAGCTGCTTTACGAATCGCCCTGGGCCCGCGGCTACATAACTCTTGCTGTGTTTCTTTCTGCAGCTTGGCCACCTGCTCAGCCGCAGAGACGCTGACTTCGCCGGCCTTCACTGCATCCAGTAACTCTTGGGTGCCGTTCCGGACAACTTTACAAGCTGAGGATACCGAGCGAGGACTGATACCTAACACTTTAGCTGCCTGCTCAATAGCCATTTTAGCCGCTTCCAACTCTTGCCCCGCAGCTTTCTCAAGATCAACCGTTATGGCACTACTCCCGCGTAGGGAGGAAAGCTCGGCAGCAATCAGTGCACGCTGTGCAATAGTGAGCTGCCGGCGATACAGGTTGAGGGAGAGGACGTAACCCAGGGCATCATCTCCCGTGAACTCCTCTCTCATGGGTTCGATCAGCAGATCCTTGCAAACTCGATAGCGATTACGGCCATCAAGGATCTTCCCTTCGTAAAGAACGATCGGCTCGCGCTGCCCGTTAGCATCGATGTCATCAAGCAAGGCCTGGTACTCATCACCAACAATTAGCGGAAACAGTTGAGCGTAATCGTGAAACTCCAAATCTACGTTTTGCATATGCAGCTTCTCGTTCCATGTTCTATCAAGAAACGATAAACCGGGTAAAAATTGGAATGACGCTTTTTCAAGTCGTTTTCACGTCTGATTTTGAGTGGCGTTGTTATCCGTCAGTATAAAATCCAAGGCAAAAAAAACCCTGCCGTTTTAAGCAGGGATTGTGATTGCCAATATTTCTGGAGAACATTAAATCAGGCGGTTGCAGGAGCTGAGTGCAACACGGTTATTGAATTGACGCAGGAGCATCATATTGCATAGCCAAGGCTTTCTGCATCACTTCGCTCATGACTTCGATAGGACATTTGAAATCGAAGCGCTTAC
>NZ_MNPU01000116.1 GCF_001983165.1 Pseudomonas gessardii
GTAAGCGCTCCATAAACCCCACCTTCAAATGACCCAAGTACGACCTGATGCTGTGCTCCCGATTTTCTTTCTGGAGCCAGCCCATGATGCGCCCCGATCCCAAGGTTAAAGCCGTTTATCTTTATCCCAAGCCAGTGGATTTCCGTAAATCCATCAATGGCTTGGCCGCTCTGGTCGAGCTGGATATCAAGGTGGCGGTGTTCGACCCAGTATTATTTGTGTTCCTCAATCGCACGCGTAGCCAAGTGAAAATTCTCTACTGGCATCGCAACGGTTTCTGTCTGTGGCTCAAGCGTCTAGAGGCCGAACGCTTCAAAACTAAGCCGGATGCGGGCGATGAAGCCATTGAGTTGACGGTGCGTGAATTGAACCAACTTTTGGATGGAATCGATCTCTGGGGTAACCAGCCGCACAAGCTGCTGACGCCGCGCTTCGTCACCTGATTCGGTATAATCCACGGCATGATTTCCATGCCCGAAACCCTCCCCGACGATCCTTTTTTGCTCAAGCAGTTGCTGCTGTCGGCGAGCGTGCGGATGTCGGAAAAGGATGGACAAATTGAGCGTCTGCGCGAACAAAACGCCCTGCTGCTCCAGCGTCTGTTCGGCCGTAAGTCCGAGCAGAGTGCCGATCCTGACTCACCGCAGCTAGAGTTCTTCAACGAGGCTGAAAACCTCACCGACACTGCGCCTGAAGCCGTTGCCGATGACGTCGAGGAAGAGGTTGTCGCTCCGGTTAAGCGTCGTGGCAAGCGTAAGCCGTTGCCCGCTGAACTGCCGCGTGTCGAAGTCGTCCACGAGCTGCCCGAGCACGAACTGACCTGTGAGTGTGGTTGCCGCAAACAGGTCATCGGTGAAGAAACCAGCGAGCAGCTGGAAATCATCCCGATGCAAGTCCGGGTGATCAAACACATCCGCAAAACCTACGCCTGCAAGACCTGCGAAACCGCGCCGATCACTGCCGATAAGCCGGCGCAGTTGATCGAGAAAAGCCTAGCCAGCCCCAGCGTGCTGGCCATGCTGCTAACAACAAAATACGCCGACGGCATCCCGCTGTACCGCTTTGAGAGGATGCTCAGCCGGCACGGTATCGACATCCCGCGCCAGACCTTGGCGCGCTGGGTGATCCAGTGTGGCGCGCTGCTACAACCGCTGCTCAACTTGATACGCGACCAGTTGCTGGACTACCCGGTACTGCACTGCGATGAGACCCGTGTGCAGGTGCTCAAAGAGCCGGGGCGTGAGCCGAGCAGCCAATCGTGGATGTGGGTGCAAACCGGCGGCCCGCCAGACAGGCCAGTAATCCTGTTCGACTATACCACCAGCCGTGCGCAGGACGTGCCGCTGCGCCTGCTCGCGGGCTACCGCGGTTACTTGATGACCGACGACTACGCCGGCTACAACGCCGTGGCCGCGCAAGCCGGGGTTGAGCGCTTAGCCTGCCTGGCGCATGCGCGACGTAAATTTATTGAGGCGCAGAAGGTGCAGCCCAAGGGCAAAACCGGACGGGCCGACGTGGCGCTAAACCTGATCAACAAACTGTACGGCATCGAGCGCGACCTAAAAGACGCCATCCCCGAACAACGTTATCAGGGTCGCCAGCAACATAGCCTGCCGATCCTCGCTCAACTGAAAAACTGGCTGGAGAAAACTCAGCCGCAAGTTACCGCACAGAATGCCTTGGGCAAAGCCGTAAACTACCTGGCCAACAACTGGAGCCGGCTGGAGCGCTACGCCGAAGGCGGCCACCTGCCGATCGACAACAACGCCGCCGAGCGAGCCATCCGGCCCTTCGTCATCGGCCGAAAGAACTGGCTGTTCAGCGACACACCCAAGGGCGCCACTGCCAGCGCGCAAATCTACAGCCTGATCGAAACCGCCAAGGCCAACCACCAAGAGCCTTACGCCTACCTGCGTCACATCCTCGAACGCCTGCCTCAGGCCAATTGCATCGAAGGCTACGAAGCGCTGCTGCCGTGGAACTGCAAACCCACAACGCCACTTTAAAACGCAAAACCCCACCAGCGGGAGGTGGGGTTTATGGAGCGCTTAC
>NZ_MNPU01000118.1 GCF_001983165.1 Pseudomonas gessardii
AACGGGCGACTTGAGCACTTACGAGGTACCGCCTTGGGCTTTAGAAATTTAACCAATTACATAGCCAGGTGCTTGCTGAAGTCAGGAGGGTTTAGAAATCAGCTACACCCTTAAATGCGAAGAGCCTAGTTTGTCTTCTGTAAATCCTTTCAAATGCTTCAAGCGTATGGTCAAAACACTTTGCTTACGAGCTCCAGTCATCAGAGACGTGAGAAGAATCAACCGCTCAATCGTTGACCATTTCTTTTCATTAATGGCCTCCAAAAGCGCGCCTAACTCAAGATTGGAGAGAGGTCGAAGATCCTCGCCATCTTCACGCACGAATCCCAAAGGAACGGAGCTACTAGGCGGCGTACGCCGCGTTTGGCTGCGCTTTTCAGCATCGATGATTTTCGCGCCTTTTGGGCTCTGCACGATAAGCCGCACTTGCTTGATCGTATCAACACGCTTTAGATCGAGGTAATGCCAATGCTCGGAAACGTACTTATAAAAGTGATAGACCGCAGCGGTATATTGATTGATGACCTGATTACTGCGACGGCCTTCTTTAATCAGGTGATAGAAGTACTTGTAAGTCGGGCGAAGCGAAGGACGGGCACCGGAAAAGTCGAGCCAATCCAGATTGTTATCCTCACAGAATAGGAGGTAATCCAACAGTTTACTGGCACGACGCCTAACATCATCAGTGCGTCGACTTGCAGGAGCCCTATCACGCATGAGACTCAGCAAGTAGTCGTTCGCTTCGTGCCAAGGGTTGCCATTAGCACTAAACAAAAATGGGAAATTGAACAGGGCACGGTCATTCCCTGAACCGACTTCATCGCATTTATAAAGCAGATTGGATTCAGCCCCCTCAAGCGCTGACTCAATAGAGCCGCGAGGCGCTTCACTGACATGCAGGATAGCGAAGGCATCCTGCAAATTCGGGATGAGAATCAGACGACCTTCGTGACGCGGATTGGTGTAGGACATTCGCCCCCCCTGATGAATCAGTCAATCCTATATGTTATGCGTCAGTTTACAATCGCTACCTGTCAATCTTTTTGTTGTTAAGCGATTCAACCCAAGGGTCTAACTTATGGAATAGTGAGCCACAACAGCATCACGTCACGCTCCGGCAGACCGCCAGTGACGGATGCAACGCGGATCAGGTGCTTAAATATTGTCCAGGGCGGAGGGAAGTAGCTCGGCGGGGTGTCATACGGGCTCTCTGTCAGGATTGCACGGGAATCGTGCTGGATCTGGAGAGAGTCAGGCAGTAGCCTCCTGACAAGGGTATCAGCAAGCCCCGCCTGGTGTCAAGGAAAGTTAAATATCCCACTTTGGGGTTCTATACATGGCCACGTGCTCCATCCCAGAAGGATTTGAGATGGAAAAAAATCGCTGGGAGCAAGATCAGAACTACGCTGCCACAGACCGATAACGTCACCACCGTTACTGCGCCGTTGAGTGCGTGCCACATACCGATCTCGAGATAACGTGCCACAAGATCCGCTGACCTGATGATGTACTTCATTGCAACGCCTTCCCCTTGGAAGGGGATCATCTGGAGCAGTACAACTAGGCCTCCGAAACCGATCGTGACGATGGCAAAGCCCTTGAGACCTAGGGCGATATCGGCTGTACTTGGGATCGCGTGCATCGAAATAATCATCACGAGCAATGCAATAGCGAACCCCTGCAATGAACTAGTACCCAGGTGGACGACCGATGCAATGGTACCGGTGGCCACAGCGCCTATCCAACCCAGCAATGGGACCAGGCCCTGGTCGGGAATGCTTAGCTCGTATGCTTTGCCTAAGGAGACAACGGCTATTTGAACTGGTCAAGTCATCCCGGACACCGATTACGGTGTTTATGCCGCTTTTTGCTCCATGGCTATTGGCGACAGGTAGTTGTTGTAGCTGTGGAGCCTGATTCGGTTGTATCGCATGAAGAAGCTA
>NZ_MNPU01000119.1 GCF_001983165.1 Pseudomonas gessardii
TAGAAAAGGTAAGATTGTTCACGTCGGGGGCTTAGTTTTTGTTGGTGTGAGAGCTTACATTTTCTAAGATCCTCGACTCCTTTTCCAGCCGGTCAGATTTTTTCTACACCCTTAAATGCGAAGAGCCCGTAATACAGCACTACTTAGCGCCGGTCCTCCGCGAGAATGGCCACCCTTTGCTCAACTGACGCTACCCTCGTCGCTGCTGCGATCAGCGATCTGCGGATCTTCTGGAGCATTGAACCGGCTACCCGTATCTCCCGAAGCTGTAGCTCATAACCACGCACGATAGGGTTCAAGCTGCCTTTCACAAAGTTGAAGCCATTCAGCGGGTAATTGCTACCCCGTCCCTTATCTAGGGTAGTGATCTTCTGACTGCCGTTCTTCCCGTCGCCCTTGATTAGCTCAATTTTCACCCAGTTAAACGAGTAAGCATTGGGGCTCGACTGCTTGACATTGATGCCAATGGGGATATGCCCAGGCTTGCCCGCATGAAGATCCAATGCTGTCTTGAAAAAGGCTTCCCGCAAATCCTCCGCACGCTCAACGAGAACTGCATACATCCGATCAATTTCAGCTACTGCTGGGTGCTTGGGTGCTTCAGAGGGTGAGTTCATGTGTTGCTCCTTTGTGGATGGGAGCATTTTGCGGGTCGACAGAGAAGGCGCGGATCGTTTTCAGACGCTAAAACGTCCTGAAAACGAAGCCCAAAGCTTTCAGGAAGGCTGATTATTACGGTGTGTCGTCATCTGGTGACCGGGTGATGCAGATATAGCGCTTGGGATTCTTTGGATATGGGGTTTCATGTGCTGCGGGGTCATGCGCGTCGTCATCTGACGCACTTCTTTTGTCATTTTTTTGCTGGGAGCGGCATACGAATGGGTAACGCCTTAGGTCTGGATATTGGTTACAGCAACGTCATTTGCGTTTTTGGCAGTGGCGATGGGCAACCGGAGTCGATTATTCGTCCCTCGCAGGCCGCTCCCTTGAGCGTTCTGCCTGGGGATTCTGGGTTACGCCCCGGTGAAGTAATCGTTGAAGTTGATGGCGCGCCCTGGGTGGCATTTGCCGCGCCCGGCCGAGTTCAGGATGGACGAGAGCTGCACGAGGACTACACTTCCTCGCACGCCTATGAGGCCCTATTTAAGGGGGCTCTGCTTCATGCGGCCGGTGATAAAGACGTGATTGACTGCTTAGTAACTGGCCTTCCTGTCTCGCAGGCTCGCGATAAGCCCTATGTAGAAGCCCTGATGAAGCGTATGACCGGGACGCATCGGATTACGCCCAAGCGAGAGGTTACGGTTAAGCAAGTAGAGGTTGTTGCTCAGCCTATCGGGACTCTGACGGAGATTTACTGCAACTCAGATGCTTCGGAAGTTATTGAGGAGTCAGTTTCAATCATTATTGATCCGGGGTTTTTCAGTGTTGATTGGGTGGTATTTGACCATCGCGAGCTAGTAGTAAACTCCAGCAGCAGCAGCCTCAAAGCTATGTCTGTTGTACTTGAAGCATGCAACGAAGAAATTGCGAAGGATCATGGCGGTATTCCTGGTGTAGAAAAGATCGAACATGCGCTTCAGTCGGGTAAGTCTTACATTTTGATTTATGGCCGCAAAGTTGAACTATCTGAATATCTCGAGCGTGCTGCCGAACGTGTTATCCCATCCGTCTTCACTGAGATCAAACAAGGACTTCGATTCCTGAAGGGGCGCGCTATCGACTGTGTGATTCTCGGCGGTGGGGGAGCCTCATTGTATGAGCCATATGCTAGAAAAGAATTCCCCGATGCGTTGGTAGTTAAGCCCGTTAATAGGGCGGTTGCAGGAGCTGAGTGCAACACGGTTATTGAATTGACGCAGGAGCATCATATTGCATAGCCAAGGCTTTCTGCATCACTTCGCTCATGACTTCGATAGGACATTTGAAATCGAAGCGCTTAC
>NZ_MNPU01000011.1 GCF_001983165.1 Pseudomonas gessardii
GCCTCTGGCTAACACTTCCCCTTGCCGGGTGTGTAGAGGACTTTCACCTCCCAGTCACCAGCGTGGCCACCACAGCCAAGCTGGTTGCGCTTGCGCGCAACGCGCCATGCCTGGCGCACCAAAAAAAAACCCCGCCAATGGCGGGGTGAAAAAGAGGATTGCGCTTTAACGGATGAAGAAAGAGCGCTTGGAGCGGTATTAGCGTTGCTTAGAACACGTACTGCACACGACCGACGATGGAATCACCGCTGTCATCGCCATTGGCGTTGGTGATCTTGTCAGTGCTGACCTTGCTGTAGTTCAGGGACAGCTTGACCGCTTCGTTGGCGTACCAGTTCACACCCAGGGTGTTGACGTTGGCCTTGGCGTCGCCGGTTTCGCGGGTAGCGCTGCTGACGACGATGTTTTTGTCGTCAACCTTGATGTTGTCGTAGCGGTAGAACACTTCCCAGGCGCCGTATTGCTTGTTCTCGGGCTTGATCGCGTCGAACTTGCCACCGTCGAGTTTGTAGGCACGGGATTCGCCGGTCAGGGTGTAGGCCAGTTGGCCGTAGAAACCGCTGGTTTTCACATCCTGGTAGGCATTGCTGTCAGCTTTCATCTTGCGGCTCAGGGCTTCAGCCTGCACCGAGAATGGACCACTGGCGAAGGCAAATTCACCACCGAATACGGTGTCGGTGTCGTAGGCGCCGACTGCGGTCAGGTTGCTGGCGTTCAGGCCCACGCCACCACCGAAGGTCGCACGGTTGCCGTTGGTGCCCGCATCGTTGCCGCCGGTGGTTGCCACGCCACGAGCGCCGAGACGTGGACGGATCCGCGAGTCGAAAGCGGCATCGTTCAGGTCACGTACCGCCACGTTCAAGCCGAAGTGCAGGACGTCGCCGCCTTTGTTCATCGGAGCCAGTACGATACGGCCGTTGAATTGCTTCACGCCCTTGCCGTCTTCGTCGTTGATGTCCTTGGAAGCCAGGCTGGTCGAGCCGTAGAACATATCGGCGGCAGTGCCGCTGACCTGGATACCCATGCCGTTTTCGTGAAGGTTGACCCAGTCTGCAACCTCGTAAGCCGAGTTACGCTCCATGGCCGTGATCCACTTGGAGCTGGTGGCTTTTTCCAGGCCGAAATCCGGATCAAAACGACCGACGCGGATCGTGACCGGTTTGAAGCCCACATAAGACATGGACGCTTCGTCGAAGTAACCGTCGTCGGAGTTACCCGAGTTGTGGGAGAAGTCGTAGTTGAGCTGGTATTTGAAATCCTTGTAGACGGTGCCACCCAGTTCCAGGAAGGCGCGGCGGAAGTAAGCGGCGTCGCCCGAATCACCGTTTTTGGTGTAGAAGCCGTCAAATGTGCCGTAATCGGCTTGCAGGCGACCACCCAGCTTGAAGCTGAAGTTCTGGTCGGTCGTAGCAACCTCAAGGCCGCCCTTGGTTTTGACAACGATATCGGCGCCATCAGTAGTGACAGTACCAGCGAAAGCCTGGGCGGTAACGGCCAGGGCCAGGGCGCTGGCCGCGAAACCGGCGAAGTGCTTACGGATCATCGAAGAATTCCCCTAATTGGTGGTCTTTTGCGTTGGAAAACACACGGGTCAGGCCCGCTGGTGTTGGGAGGGGATCTTGGCGAGGGGATATTTCAGACAGGTTTCCGGTAGATAAATATTTGATTACAGGGGAACTTTCTTACAACCACGGGGAATAAGCGCAAAGCTACAGACGGCGTGGGCTTGAGCGGAAAAATTACGAGAAATGCCAAGTGAAAAAAAGGTGAAAAAAATTACAAATCTGCAATGTTTTCCAGCACATCGCTTTTCACCGACACCAAAAAGCCCACGACGGGGACGTCGCAGGCTTTGGCAACCGCAGGCAGCGCTGGGTCAGGAGTTGTGCTTGAGCTCCGAGGCCAGGCGCTCGGCCAACCCTTCGGCATCGGCCACTTCGGGTTCGGGCAGGATGCGCAAGGTGGCCTGCATCAAGCGCATCTGGCGCATGAAACGCCGGCAATGACCGCAAAACAGCAAGTGTTGGCGCATGAACAAACGCTCACGAAAGGTCAGTTGCCCATCGAGATAGTCGCTGGAGCGCGCCACTTGTTCCTTGCACGTCAACATTCACCGGTCTCCTCGAAATGCTCCACCGTGGCGAAGACTTTAAGCCGCGCCCGATGCAACAGCACACGAACATTGGAGAGCGATATCTCCAGAAGATTACAGATCTGCTCCAACTCCAGCCCCTGGCGCTCACGTAGCGTCAACACGCTGCTTTGCAATTCCGACAGGCTCAGCAACGTGTGCTCCAGGCACTCGCGCAACTCGTTTTCGGTGAGCAGCGCTTCAGGGGTGTCTTCATGCCAGGCGAACGGTGCCACCAGCCAATGCCCGTCATCGGCGGCAAAGCGCTCATCGCCAATGGTCCCGTGGGGTGACGGCAGGTCATCAAGCAACACTTCGCGCCGGTTCAGCTTGTAGCGGCCCTTGGCCGAGTTGGCGGTGATGGTCAGCAGCCAGGTCTTGAGGCTGGAGCGCCCCTCGAACTTGGCAAGGTTGCGGACCACCGACAGCCAGGCATCCTGCACCACTTCGTCGGCATGGCGCTGGCCGACGATGGCGTAGGCCACGGCGCGCATTGCGCTCTGGTAAGTGGTGACCAACTCCTTGTAGGCACGCTGCTCCCCCTTGAGCAGGCGTTCAAGCAGATGCGCGTCGTCGGCGGCTGCCATTCAAAACCTCATTGTGTTGAAGCCAAGGAAGCCTGCTTACTCAGCGCTTGCGCAGGATCACACTACCAATCGAATACCCGGCGCCGAACGAGCTGAGTACCGCCAACGCGCCCTTGGGCAGGTCGTCCTGGTAGGTGTGGAACGCGATCACCGAACCCGCCGAACTGGTGTTGGCGTAGGTATCGAGGATCACCGGTGCTTCTTCGATCTCGGCTTCGCGGCCCAGCAGCTTCTTGACGATCAGGTGGTTCATGCTCAGGTTGGCCTGGTGCAGCCAGAAACGCTTCACGTCGGTGACGCTCAACTGGTTCTCAACCAGGTGCTGGCCGATCAACTCGGCAACCATCGGGCAGACATCACGGAAGACTTTGCGGCCTTCCTGCACGAAAAGCTTGTCCGGCGCGCCCACACCTTCTTCCGCCGCACGGTTGAGAAAACCGAAGTTGTTGCGGATGGTATTGGAGAACTTGGTCAGCAACTTGGTGCTGACCACCTCGAACTGGTGCTCGGAAGTGGCCAGGTCGGCACGCTCCAGAATCACCGCGGTCGCCGCATCACCGAAGATGAAGTGGCTGTCACGGTCACGGAAGTTCAGGTGGCCGGTGCAGATCTCCGGGTTGACCATCAGGATCGCCCGGGCCTGGCCCAGCTGGATGCTGTTGCAGGCGTTCTGGATGCCGAAGGTCGCCGAAGAACAGGCCACGTTCATGTCAAAACCGAACCCCTGGATACCCAGGGCTTCCTGGACTTCGATGGCAATGGCCGGGTAGGCGCGCTGCAGGTTGGAGCAGGCAACAATCACCCCGTCGATATCGGCGGCGGTCTTGCCGGCGCGCTGCAGGGCCTGCTCGGCGGCGCCCACGGCCATCTGGCAGAGGATCGACCACTCGTCGTTGGAGCGCTCGGGCAGGCGCGGGGTCATACGCTGGGGGTCGAGGATGCCGTCCTTGTCCATGACAAAGCGGCTCTTGATACCCGAGGCCTTTTCGATAAAGGCGGCGCTGGATTCGGTCAACGCCTGAACGTCGCCCTGCTCGATGGCCACGGCGTTGTCGGCATTGAACTGTTGAACGTAAGCATTGAAAGACTGCACCAGCTCTTCGTTGGAGATGCTGTTGGCCGGGGTGTACAGGCCTGTGCCGCTGATGACGACGTTATGCACGGTCGTTCCTCTAAATCTGTTCAGGCAGAAGGGATTGGTACCGTCGTACCAAACCGTAAGTCGCTCTAGTCCGCCGCGCGGACATCAAACGGGGAAACGCTTTGTCCCGGCGCGTCGAGGCTGATACAGCCAATCTAGACGATCCCGGCATTTATACCGGCGAAGTTTGCCATAAACCGGGGGGTTTGGCGCCTATTGCGCACGCCCTTCCCCCCAGGTTCTTGCAGGTCAAGGCTCGACCTGGCTCCACTGTTTGCTCAAGCGCTTGTCAGAAATCGGCACCTTGGTGCCCAACTGCTGGGCAAACAACGACACCCGGTATTCCTCCAGCCACCAGCGGTAAAGCGCCAGTTGCGGGTCGCGCTTGCCTTCCTGGGCGTGCTTGTTCAGGCGCGTCTGGTATTGGCTCCACAGGCCGCCCAGCTCGGCGCTCCAGACCCGGTCCTTCTGCACCTGGCTGGGCAGTTTCTCCAGGCGCAGTTCGATGGCCTTGAGATAGCGCGGCAGTTCCTTGAACCACTGCGCCGGGGTTTCGCGCACAAAGCCTGGGTACACCAGGTTGCTCAGTTGTTGCTTGATATCGTTGAGTGCCACGGCCTGGGCCAGGTCGATCTTGCCCTTGAAGCGTTTTTGCAGGCCATGCCACAGCTTCAATACTTCCAGGGTCAGGCGCGCCAGGCGTTCGGCGTGCTCGGTCCAGCTACCACGTTTGCGCTCAGCCAAAGCTGCCAGGCCCGCGCCATCCCGTGGCAGGCTGGCCTCGCCTTCCAGCACGCAGCTGTCGAGGCTGGCCAGCAGTATGTCTTCGACCAGGGCATCGATGCGCCCCAGCTCGCGGTACATCAGCCCCAGCTCTGTGAGGCCCGGCAATTTGCCGCGCAGGAATTTTGCCGGCTCGGCCAACTGCTGCATCAACAGGCGCTGCAAGGCACGGCGGTGCTGGAATTCGGCTTCGGCAGCCGTAGAGAAACGTCCTTCCTTGACCGTGCCGTTTTCTTCTACCAGCGCCGGATACACCGTCATCGACAGGCCAGCAATCTTCTGCTGGGTAGTCTCGGCAACCGCAGCGAAGACCTTGGCCTCCACCGGCTGCTGGCTTTTGGCAGTCTGCGGCACCGCCAGGGCAGCCTGGCTGGCTTCGACAAACCGTGCGGTCAGCGCTGCCAGGTCGCGGCCTTCGCCGAGGAACTTACCCTGGGCGTCGACCACTTCCAGGTTCATCTTCAGGTGGTTTTCCACCTGCTGCGCCGCTTCGCTCCAGGCTTCATCGCTGACCCGTACACCGGTCATGCGCAACAGTTCGCGCCCCAGCGCCTGGGGCAGCGAGCCCTGGGCAAATTCGATACGTTGCAGCGCGGCCTTGACGAAGTCCGGCACCGGCACGAAGTTCTTGCGCAGGGCCTTGGGCAGGTTGCGCACCAGGGCAATGCACTTGGCTTCGATCAGCCCGGGCACCAGCCATTCCAGACGCTCGGCGGGCAAGGCCGGCAACAGCGGCGCCGGCACGCGCAAGGTCACGCCGTCGCGCGGGTGGTTGGGTTCAAAGTGGTAACTCAAGGCCAGGGCCAGGTCTCCCAGGTGCAAGGTGTCGGGGTAATGGGCGGCGGTGACTTCACTGGCCTCGCGGGCCAGCACGTCTTCTTCGCGCATGATCAGCAGTTGCGGGTCTTTCTGGCTGGTGAGCTTGTACCAACTGTCGAAGGTCGCCGTCTGATGGATTTGCGCCGGCAGGCGTGCGTCATAGAAGGCGTACAGGGTTTCTTCGTCGGCCAGGATATCGCGGCGCCGGGCCTTGGCTTCCAGTTCGTCCAATTGCTCCAGCAACTGTTGGTTGGCGCTCAGGCACTTGGCCCGGGACTGGATCTCGCCACGCACCAGGCCTTCGCGGATAAACAGCTCGCGGGACACGACCGGGTCCACCGGCCCGTAATGCACCGGCCGGCGCCCCACCACGATCAGGCCGAACAGGGTGATCTGCTCAAAGGCCACGACCTGGCCGCGCTTCTTCTCCCAATGGGGTTCAAAGTGGTTTTTCTTGATCAGGTGCCCGGCCAGGGGCTCGATCCAGTCGGCATCGATCTTGGCCACCATGCGCGCATACAGCTTGGTGGTTTCCACCAGTTCGGCGGTCATCAGCCATTGCGGGCGCTTCTTGCCGATCCCCGAGGAGGGATGAATCCAGAAGCGCCGCTGACGGGCCCCCAGGTAATCGCCGTCTTCGGTTTTCTGGCCGATCTGGCTCAACAGGCCGGACAGCACCGCCTTGTGCAGTTTCGGGAAATCCGCCGGCTCCTTGTTGACCGTCAACTGCATATCACGACAGATCAAGCTCAACTGGCGGTGGGAATCACGCCACTCGCGCAAGCGCAGGTAGTTGAGGAAGTTCTTGCGACACCAGTTGCGCAGCGGGCTGGCGGTCAGTTCCTGGCGCTGCTCTTCAAAGCCGCGCCACAGGTTGACCAGCCCGGCGAAGTCCGAGTCCGGGTCCTTCCATTGCGCGTGGGCCTGGTCGGCCGCTTGCTGGCGCTCCGGTGGGCGCTCGCGCGGGTCCTGGATCGACATGGCGCTGGCGACGATCAGCACTTCCTGCAAACTGCCGAGCTTGGCCGCTTCCAGCAACATGCGGCCCATGCGCGGATCTACCGGCAAGCGCGCCAGTTGCCGGCCCAGGGGCGTCAGCTGGCTGTTGCGGTCCACCGCCGAAAGCTCCTGCAGCAGGTTGAAGCCATCGCTGATGGCCTTGCCATCCGGCGGTTCGATAAACGGGAAGTCGGTGATTTCGCCCAGGCGCAGGTGCAGCATCTGCAGGATCACGGCCGCCAGGTTGGTACGCAGGATCTCCGGGTCGGTAAATTCCGGGCGGCCGATAAAATCTTCTTCACTGAACAGGCGCACGCAGATGCCCGGCTCGACCCGGCCGCAGCGGCCCTTACGCTGGTTGGCACTGGCCTGGGAGATCGCCTCGATCGGCAGGCGCTGAACCTTGGCGCGGTAGCTATAGCGGCTGATGCGTGCGGTGCCGCTGTCGATCACGTAGCGGATGCCCGGCACGGTCAGCGAGGTTTCCGCAACGTTGGTCGCCAGCACCACGCGCCGCCCCGGATGGGACTGGAAAATGCGCTGCTGTTCGGCCGGCGACAGGCGCGCGTACAAGGGCAGGATTTCCGTGTGCTTGAGCTGGGCCTTGCGCAGCATATCGGCGGCATCGCGGATCTCACGCTCACCGGGCAGGAACACCAGCACATCGCCCGGGCTCTTGCGCTCGCTGCGTTCAAAGGCGGCTATTTCATCGAGGGTGGCGAGGATCGCCTGGTCCACGGTCAAGTCGTCTTCGACGCGGTTGCCTTCCTCGTCCTGCTCCAGGGTCAGCGGGCGGTACCAGGTTTCCACCGGGAACGTCCGCCCCGAGACCTCGACAATCGGCGCATCGTCGAAGTGCTTGGAGAAGCGCTCCAGGTCGATGGTGGCCGAGGTGATGATGACTTTGAGGTCGGGGCGGCGTGGCAGCAGGGTCTTCAGGTAGCCGAGCAGGAAGTCGATATTCAGGCTGCGCTCGTGGGCTTCGTCGACGATGATCGTGTCGTAGCGTTCGAGGTAGCGGTCGTTCTGGGTTTCGGCCAGCAGGATGCCGTCGGTCATCAGCTTGATCAGGGTGTTGGCGTCGCTCTGGTCCTCGAAGCGCACCTGATAGCCCACCAGCGCCCCCAGCGGCGTGGCCAGTTCTTCGGCAACCCGGCTGGCCACACTGCGCGCGGCGATACGCCGGGGCTGGGTATGGCCGATCAAGCCGTACTGGCCGCGGCCGATTTCCAGGCAGATCTTTGGCAACTGCGTGGTTTTACCCGAGCCGGTCTCGCCGGCGATGATCAGCACCTGGTGCTTTTGCAGCGCCGCCTTGATCTCATCGCGCTTGGCGGCGATGGGCAGGCTGTCGTCATAACGGATCCGCGGCACGCTGGCCGCCCGCGCCGTGACCTGGGCACAGGACGCCTGCATGCGCGCCACCCACTGCGCCAGCTTCTCCTCATCGGGCTTCTTGCGCAGCTCAAGCAACTGCCGACGCAAGCGGTGGCGGTCGGCGAGCATGGCGTGATCGAGGTTTTTCAGGAGTTGGTCGATAGCGGGCGCTTGGTCAGTCATCAGGTACTTTGAAGGTCGTCTATTTATGCACGGCCGGCAATTGTGGCAGAAAAGCGCACACAACGTTAAAGGCCGCGTAAATCACATGTGGGAGCTGTCGAGCCCCTATTCGTTATCCAGGCCCTTGCGCCGATACGGGAACACATCAATCACCTTCCCCGCCCGAATCGCCTCTTGCAGGCCTTTCCAGTAGTCGGCGTTGTACAACTCGCCGTGCAACTCATCGAACAGGCGCCGTTGCCCGGCGTCGGCAAACAGGAACGGCGGGAATTCCTCGGGGAACACGTCCAGCGGGCCGATGGAGTACCAGGGCTCGGAGGCCATTTCATCCTCGGGGGTACGCGGTGCCGGGATATGGCGGAAGTTGGCTTCGGTGAGGAAGCAGATCTCGTCATAGTCATAGAACACCACGCGACCATGGCGGGTGACGCCAAAGTTCTTCAGCAGCATGTCGCCGGGAAAGATATTCGCCGCCGCCAGCTGTTTGATTGCCAGGCCGTAGTCTTCAAGGGCTTCGCGCACCTGGGCCTCGTTGGCGTTTTCCAGGTAGAGGTTGAGCGGGGTCATGCGCCGTTCGGTCCAGCAGTGGCGGATCAACACCGTGTCGCCTTCCACCTCGACCGTGCCCGCGGCCACTTCCAGCAATTCGGCCAGGCATTGCGGCTCGAACTTGCTCAAGGGGAAACGGAAGTCGGCGAACTCCTGGGTATCGGCCATGCGCCCGACCCGGTCGACACTTTTGACCAGGCGGTACTTCTCGATCACCGTGGCGCGGTTGACGTTTTTCGACGGCGAGAAGCGGTCCTTGATGATTTTGAACACGGTGTTGAACCCCGGCAGGGTGAACACGCTCATGACCATCCCGCGCACGCCCGGGGCCATGATGAACTGGTCGTCGGTACTGGCCAGATGGTTGATCAGCGCCCGGTAGAACTCTGACTTGCCATGTTTGTAGAAGCCGATGGAGGTGTACAGCTCGGCGATGTGCTTGCCCGGCAGGATGCGCTTGAGAAAGCCGATGAACTCTGCCGGCACCGGCACATCCACCATGAAATAGGAGCGGGTGAACGAGAAGATGATCGACACATCGGCTTCGTCGGTGATCAGCGCGTCGATGCGGATGCCCTGCCCTTCGCGGTGCAGCAGCGGGATCACCAGCGGCCACTGTTCATCGCGGGTGTAGAGGCGGCCCACCAGGTACGCGCCCTTGTTGCGGTAAAGCACCGAGGAAAACAGCTCGACATTGAGGTCCGGGTCCTTGCACACCCAGTCCGGCAGGTTCTCGCGCAGTTGTGCTTCGAGACGCTGCAGGTCGGCGGGCAGGTCGGCGTAGGGCTCGCTGAAGCGGTAGTCGCTGAAAATCTGTTCGAGCATGCCCGCCAGTTGGCCCTGGGGCTTGTAGGTGCGGGTCTGCGCGGCACGGGCACGGCGCAGGCTCGGGCGGGTGGTATGGATGAACATGCAGCCGTCGCTGATCAGGTCGTGGCTGAACAACCCGCAAAAAATCGAGTTGTACCAGGTCTCGGACAGTTCATCGTCAAACCGCAGGTCGATCAGGCTGATATAGGCGCTCTTGACCAGGGGCCAGGCGTTGACATCCAGCAATGCCCCCGCGTCGAAAGCGGCCCGCAGGCGCGTGGTGACTTCGCCGACCTTCTCTTCATACAGGTTGATCCGCGCCGCCGAGGCGGTTTGCGCCTCTTGCCACAGGGCCTTCTCAAAACGCTCGCGGGCGCCGTCGGTGATCTGGCGAAAGTGCTCGCGGTAATCGTCGAAGCCATCGAGGATCATCTGGGCGATGGACTGCGCGGTGTCGATGGCAGGCGTTTGCTGCGGCATGTCGGAGACCTCTGCGGGCATTCGGAAGACCTGAGATTAGCCAGAGTCCGTAGGCAGGAGAAGTACAATTTTTGCCAGGCGCTGGGCCTCACTGGCAGGGGGATGCGCTTTCTGGTGTCGTTGACGCGTAAAAGATTGTGTCAGGCCGATCCCTGGGCAACACTCTCGCCCTTGTGAAAAAGGAGCTGTCCGTGAGACCTGTCGACACCCTGTACCTGCTGGTGCTGGCCGCCATCTGGGGCGCGAGCTTTCTGTTCATGCGGGTTATCGCGCCGGAAATCGGCACGATTCCCACGGCCTTCTTCCGAGTATCGATTGCCGCCGCCGGCTTGCTGGTGATCCTGGCCCTACTGCGGGTGCGCTGGGACTTCCAGGGCAAGTTCAAGACCGTGCTGTTGCTGGGGGTGATCAACTCGGGGATCCCCGCGACCATGTACTCGGTGGCGGCCCAGGTCTTGCCGGCGGGTTACTCGGCGATTTTCAACGCCACCACGCCGTTGATGGGGGTGCTGATTGGCGGGCTGTTTTTCCATGAACGGCTGACGCTGTCGAAGATTGTCGGGGTAGGCCTGGGCCTGTTCGGCGTAGGCATCCTGACCCGGGCCGGGCCGGTGGCGTTTGACCTGGAACTGCTGATGGGCGCCCTCGCCTGCCTGCTGGCCACTACCTGCTACGGCTTCGCCGGCTTCCTGGCGCGCCGCTGGCTGGACCAACAGGGTGGCCTGGATAGCCGCCTTTCAGCCTTGGGCAGCATGCTGGGCGCCACCTTGTTTCTCTTGCCCTGGTTTGGCTGGAGCGCCATCAGCCATCCGCCCGCCAGTTGGGGCGGCTGGCATGTGTGGCTGTCGTTGCTGGGCCTGGGGCTGTTGTGTACGGCGTTCGCCTACATCTTGTACTTCCGTTTGCTGACGTCCATCGGGCCGGTGAAGTCGATGACAGTCACCTTCATGATCCCGCCCTTCGGTGTGTTGTGGGGGGCATTGCTGCTGGATGAGCCATTGTCCATGGCGCACCTGTATGGCGGGATGTTGATCGCGGGGGCATTGTGGCTGGTGCTGCGACCAGGGAAATTGATCAAAGCTGTGTAGGAGCCGGCTTTTCGGCCCCTACACAGGGATATCAAGCCTTACGGAAGACGAATACCAACCCGATGATGATCAACCCCATCCCCAGCACACTCAGCAGCGCCAGGCGATTGCCGAAGATCAGGTAGTCCATCACCGCAGTGACTGCCGGCACCAGGTAGAACAGGCTGGTGACATTCACCAGGTTGCCCCGGGCAATCAGGCGGTACAGCAACAGCGTCGCCAACAGCGACACCACCAGCCCCATCCACAGCACTGGCAGGTAAAAGCCACGGGTGTGCTCGAACTCAAAGGGCTGGAACGGCACAAACACCGCGCACAGCAACAAGCCCGCCAGGTACTGCACCGGCAAGGTGCCCAGTGGGTGCTCGGTGATGCGCTTTTGCATGATCGAGCCCAGGGTCATGCTCGCCAGCGCCAGCAAGCCGAACAGCATGCCGGCCAGGGACATCCCAGCCAGGCCGATGCCCTGGTACACCACCATGATCAGGCCCGCCAGCCCCAGTGCCAGGCCGAACAGCCGGCGCCAGGAGCGCTGGCGTTCCATCAGCACCACGGTGAGGATCGGCTGCACGCCCATGATGGTCGCCATCACGCCGGGGGTGACCTTCAGGTCCAGGGCCAGCAGATAAAAAATCTGATAGGCCCCCAGCAACACCAGCCCGGTGGCGACGGCATACCACAGCGGTTTACCCGGGCGCGGCAGCTTGAGCCTGAGGACCGGCACCAGCACCACCAGGCCCGCCAGGGCAATGGCAAAGCGGATCAACAGGAAGGCAAAGGGTGAGGCATGGGCCAGGCCCAGCTTGGAGAAAATCGCCCCGCTGCTCCACAGCAGGACAAACAGGCTCGTCGAGGCCGCCGCGGCCACGGACTGTTTTGAAAGCACAGACATGATGAACACCTGTAGTCAGGCAAAAAGCCAACTCAGCCAAGGCTGAAATTCAGTAGGTTCGGTACAGGCGGGCAACGGGGAACAGCGGTCTGCTGATCAGCCCGAAATGCCAACGCCCGGCGGTGATACGACTGCGTACACCGGTGTGCTACTGACAGGTGGGGGGTAATGACTGATCTGCACAGGCTGTTGATTCCCGCACGGCACGACCGCAGCGTTGAGCGCTGAATCGACTACCGCTATGCGTGGGGAAGCAGGCATGGGCTGATCTTTTTGAAGGGATTGAAAAGTGCCGTGAAGCACCTGGGTTCGACTATAACCAGCCGGTGACACGCTTTGCAATGGCTTTGCCAAAAGGCCAGTAAGGACAAGTAGAAAAACCACCTCTAGCCTTGGAAAAAACCAACGCGCTCCACTTCAGGAGGCTTTTGACTCATGACCGCCAATGCCAAAAACACGCGACTCCTTGCGATACCAGCTCTACCGATCCAAAGCCTTGCGCCTTGCGAATGCATCGACTCAACAGTGGTACAAAAACCTGAAACACACCGACGCCCAAGGCACAGACATCGACTTGACCCATGTCCGTTTTGAATTGATCGACAGCCATGCATTGGCTGCCTATCAGGACTGGGCAGAAGACGCTCACTTCTCGTGGGACGAGGTTGCGACGTGGAAAGGCCGTGAACCGATGGCGTTCGATTTGTCTCTCTGGTACGACGAGGTGCTCTGTGGGCTGTGCTTTGCCAATCCCAATCAAAGCCGGTTGCGGATCAAGCTCATCCGCCTGGAGGGAAGACCTGGAAAGTCCCACCCTTTGAAAAGCCGCATAGCATCACTGACGATGATTGCCATCGACCATTACGCGAGAATCATTGGCAGCCAATGGATAGAAATTCAGGAACCCGCACCCGGGGCTATTCCCCTCTATCAAAACCTGGGCTTTGACTTCGATTCACGGGGCAGGCTTGTGATAGCGGTAGAGAACGAATAGCATCGCAACATGTTCAATTAATGATCAATCGTGGAGGCTGCATGGGAGAACTTATTAAAAAACCCGTCGCCCGAAAAGCGTCGTCCAAGGCAGGCCAAGAGCCTAAAAGCACTGTGCTGACCGCCAATCAACGCCGTTTTCTAAATGCGGCTATGGCCGGCAACATTGACGAGCCAAGCCTATTGGCGGGTCGCCCGGAAAAGTAACAGACATAAAAAACCGCTCCTAAGAGCGGTTTTCTGTTCTAAAACTATCAGCCAAACAACCAATACACCAACGCCACCACCACCGCCGCCGCCAGCACTGGCCGCATGATGCGATAGGCTTTGGGGTGCTTGCGCTTCCACTGTTTGACCACGCCACTGAAACGGTCGCTGAAGCTCTTGCTCCAGGCATAGGCCTGGTTGATGCCGCCCACGCGCTCGTCATCCAGGTTCTGTGGCGCGGTCGCGCGGCCCAGTTGGGCACTGACCCAACGGTTGATGCGGGTCATCAGCCGGTTGCTCAGGGGCCGTTCGATGTCGCAGAACAGAATCACCCGGGTCTTCTCGGTTTCGTTCTTTACCCAGTGCACATAGGTTTCGTCAAACATCACGTCGTCGCCATCACGCCAGGCGTAGACCTGGCCATCGACAAAAATGCGGCAGTCGTCGGAGTTGGGCGTGGACAAGCCCAAGTGATAGCGCAGGGAGCCGGCAAACGGGTCGCGATGGGGGTTGAGGTGGCTACCGCCCGGCAGCAGCGCAAACATGGCGCCCTTGACGTTGGGAATGCTGCTGACCAGGGCCACGGTTTTCGGGCACAGCAACTCGGCCGACGGCAGCGGTTTGTCGTACCACTTGAGGTAGAAGCGCTTCCAGCCCTTCTTGAAGAACGAGCCAAAACCGGCATCGTTGTTCTTCTCCGCGGCGCGGATATAGCCTTCGTCGAACAGGTGCATGGCCTCGTCGCGGATCACTTCCCAGTTGTCCTTGAGCACATCCAGTTCCGGGAACTTGCTACGGTCCAGGTAGGGCTTGGACGGTACACCCGAGAAGATGTACATCAAGGCGTTATAGGGGGCGAACAGCGCCGAATGGTTGACGAACTGACGCAGCACCGGCAAACGCGCCTTGCCGCGCACATGCACGTAAAGCGTACTGCCGATAAACAGCAACAGCACCGACAGCTTGGCGGCCAAAGAAAAGGTCATGCAGCAACTCCTGGAAAGAGCCTCCCGGCAGCGGGAAACCAGACATAGCAGCCGGCCATGATAAACACTCCGGGCCGGAGGAAAAACCCGCGTGATCCAACAATCCGTTTTAAGGAGCACGCGGCGGGCAATCAATTATGCATAAGAGGCATAAAACCGGGCTGATATGGATCAACCCGCTTTCGCTACACCTACAAGGGTCAGGCCTGGTTTTCCTGGTCGCTGAACAGATCGCTGAACAGCATGCTCGACAAGTAGCGCTCACCGGAGTCCGGCAGGATCACCACGATGGTCTTGCCCTGCATGTCCGGTTTCTCGGCCAGGCGCACCGCCACGGCCATCGCCGCGCCACAGGAAATCCCGCACAGGATGCCCTCTTCCCGCATCAACCGCAGGGCCATGGCCTTGGATTCGTCGTCACTGACCAACTCCACCCGATCCACCATCGACAGATCGAGGTTCTTTGGCACAAAACCCGCGCCAATCCCCTGGATCTTGTGGGGGCTGGGCTTGATCTCTTCGCCAGCCAACGCCTGGGTAATCACCGGCGAGCTGATGGGCTCCACGGCCACCGAGAGGATCGGCTTGCCCGCCGTGTTCTTGATATAACGCGATACGCCCGTGAGGGTTCCCCCGGTGCCGACCCCCGCCACCAACACATCCACCGCGCCATCGGTGTCGTTCCAGATTTCCGGGCCGGTGGTTTTTTCGTGGATGGCCGGGTTGGCCGGGTTATCGAACTGGGCCGGCATAAAGTAGGTGGCCGGGTCGCTGGCGAGGATTTCACCGGCCTTCTCGATGGCACCTTTCATGCCCTTGGCCGGCTCGGTCAGCACCAGCTCGGCGCCCAGGGCCTTGAGCACCTTGCGCCGCTCGATGCTCATGGACGCCGGCATGGTCAGCAGCAATTTGTAGCCTCGGGCGGCGGCAACAAAGGCCAGGCCGATCCCGGTATTGCCCGAGGTCGGCTCGACGATGGTCATGCCCGGCTTGAGTTTGCCGCTGCTTTCGGCATCCCAGATCATGCTCGCCCCAATCCGGCACTTCACCGAATACCCGGGGTTACGCCCTTCGGTCTTGGCCAGGATAGTCACACCACGGGGCGCGATACGGTTGATCTGAACCAGGGGCGTATTGCCGATGGAGTGCGCGTTGTCTGCAAAAATGCGGCTCATGGCGGAGTCCTTTAGGCGGTTTTCAAGAAGGCAACAAGGGTATGCCTCGTACTCCAAGGCGTCCAGTCGAGGAACGTTGCCGCTGCCCGCGTAGTCAACCGCCTATACACAGGGAGAAAAAACCTATGAAGCGTCGCTACAGTTGGCCGCTCTGGACGGTCGCCGGGCTGCTGGTCGTACTGGTGGCACTGGATATCGCCCTGCCCTACCTGGTGCGTAACTACCTCAACGAAAAACTCGCCGACATGGGCGACTACCGTGGCCAGGTGACCGATGTCGACCTGGCCCTGTGGCGCGGCGCGTACCGGATCAATGGCCTGCAGATCGTCAAGGTGGATGGCAAGGTGCCCGTGCCGTTCGTCAAGGCGCCGGTCATTGACCTGTCGGTCAGCTGGCACTCCTTATGGTATGACCGTGCGGTGGTGGCCCAAGTGCAATTCGTCAAGCCAGAGCTCAACTTCGTCGACGGCGGTGCCAACCAACAGGCGTCCCAGACCGGTCGCGGCACCGATTGGCGGGCGCAACTGGGCAAACTGCTGCCGATCACCCTCAATGAAGTGCGGATCGACGATGGCACGATTGCCTTTCACAACTTCAACTCCAAACCGCCGGTCAACCTCGGTGCCACCCAGGTCAACGCCAGTTTCTACAACCTGACCAATGTGGTGGACGTCGAAGGCAAGCGCGATGCGCGCTTTGATGGCAAGGCCCTGTTGCTGGGGCATGCGCCGCTGGAAGCCAGCGCAACCTTCGATCCGCTGAGCAACTTTGAAGACTTCGCGTTCCGCTTTCGCGCCCGCGACATCCAGCTCAAGCGCCTGAACGACTTCGCCTCGGCCTACGGCAAGTTTGACTTCAATGCCGGCACCGGCGACGTGGTAATCGAGGCCCAGGCCGAAAAGGCCCAACTGACCGGCTATATCAAGCCACTGTTGCGGGATGTGGAAGTGTTCAACTGGCAACAGGATGTGCAGAACAAGGACAAGGGGGTTTTCCGCTCGATCTGGGAGGCCGTGGTCGGCGCCAGCGAAACCGTGCTGAAGAACCAGAGCAAAAACCAATTTGCCACCCGGGTCGAACTGAGCGGCAGCGTTCACCAGCAAGATATCAGCGCGTTCCAGGCGTTTTTGCAGATTTTGCGCAATGGTTTTGTCCATGCGTTCAATGCCCGCTATGAGCAACCCAAGCCCAGCGCGGATTGACTGTGGCGTGACCGGTCATTCAGAGACTGAATAACCCGTCTACGTTCACAGTCGCCAGGCCTGCGCGCTATAGTCGCAGGCATGCTGACTACCGGCGTCATGTTCGAGGATTGAGAAATGAAGTTTGAAGGCACCCAGGCCTATGTTGCCACCGATGACCTGAAACTGGCCGTCAACGCTGCCATCACGCTGGAGCGCCCGCTGCTGGTCAAGGGCGAGCCGGGCACCGGCAAGACCATGCTCGCCGAACAACTGGCCGAATCGTTCGGCGCAAGGTTGATTACCTGGCACATCAAGTCCACCACCAAAGCGCACCAGGGCCTGTATGAATACGATGCGGTCAGCCGCCTGCGCGACTCGCAGCTGGGCGTGGACAAGGTCCACGATGTGCGCAACTACCTGAAGAAAGGCAAGCTGTGGGAGGCTTTCGAGTCCGAAGAGCGGGTGATCCTGCTGATCGACGAGATCGACAAGGCCGATATCGAGTTCCCCAACGACCTGCTGCAAGAACTCGACAAGATGGAGTTCTACGTCTACGAGATCGACGAGACCATCAAGGCCAAGAAGCGCCCGATCATCATCATTACCTCCAACAACGAAAAAGAGCTGCCGGACGCGTTCCTGCGCCGTTGCTTCTTCCATTACATCGCCTTCCCCGACCGCACCACCCTGCAGAAAATCGTCGACGTGCACTACCCTGACATCAAGAAAGACCTGGTCAGCGAAGCCCTGGACGTGTTCTTCGACGTGCGCAAGGTGCCAGGTCTGAAGAAAAAACCCTCCACCTCCGAACTGGTGGACTGGCTCAAGCTGCTGATGGCCGACAATATCGGCGAGGCGGTGCTGCGCGAGCGTGATCCGACCAAGGCCATCCCGCCACTGGCCGGCGCCCTGGTGAAAAACGAGCAGGATGTGCAACTGCTTGAGCGCCTGGCGTTCATGAGCCGTCGCGGCACTCGATAAGGGCTTTTGCCATGCTGCTCAACCTGTTCAATGAAATGCGTGCAGCCAAGGTGCCGGTCTCGGTGCGTGAGCTGCTGGACCTGATCAACGCCCTGAAACAACGGGTGACCTTCGCCGACATGGATGAGTTTTACTACTTGTCCCGGGCGATTCTGGTGAAGGACGAGCGTCACTTCGACAAGTTCGACCGGGCTTTCGGCGCCTACTTCAATGGCCTGGAGAAACTCGACGACCACTTGCAGGCGCTGATTCCCGAAGACTGGCTGCGCAAGGAGTTCGAGCGCTCGCTGAGCGATGAAGAGCGCGCGCAGATCCAATCCCTGGGCGGCCTGGACAAGCTGATCGAGGAATTCAAGAAACGCCTGGAAGAACAGAAGGAGCGCCACGCCGGCGGCAATAAATGGATCGGCACCGGCGGCACCAGCCCGTTCGGTTCCGGCGGCTTCAACCCCGAGGGCATTCGCGTGGGCGATGCCGGCCAGCGCCAGGGCAAGGCGGTCAAGGTCTGGGACCAACGCGAGTACAAGAACCTCGATGACTCGGTGGAACTGGGCACGCGCAATATCAAGGTGGCCCTGCGCCGCCTGCGCAAGTTTGCGCGCCAGGGTGCGGCCGAAGAGCTGGATATCGACGGCACCATCGACCACACCGCCCGCGATGCCGGCCTGCTGAATATCCAGATGCGCCCGGAGCGGCGCAACACGGTCAAGCTGCTGTTGCTGTTCGACATCGGCGGTTCGATGGATGCCCACGTCAAGACCTGCGAGGAGCTGTTCTCGGCCTGCAAGACCGAGTTCAAGCACCTGGAGTACTTCTACTTCCACAACTTCATTTATGAATCGGTGTGGAAGAACAATATGCGCCGCACCTCCGAGCGCACCTCGACCCAGGACCTGCTGCACAAGTACGGCGCCGACTACAAGGTGATCTTTATCGGTGACGCAGCCATGGCCCCGTATGAAATCACCCAGGCCGGTGGCAGCGTGGAGCACTGGAACGAAGAGCCGGGGTATGTGTGGATGCAGCGGTTCATGGAGAAGTACAAGAAGCTGATCTGGATTAATCCGTACCCGAAAGATACCTGGGGCTATACCTCATCGACCAATATCGTGCGGGATTTGATTGAGGACCAGATGTATCCGTTGACCTTGCGCGGGCTGGAAGAGGGGATGCGGTTTCTCTCCAAATAAATCATCTTCTGCCTGAATACAGATCCAAATGTGGGAGCGGGCTTGCTCGCGATAGCGGTGGGCCAGTCAACGAATTTATTGACTGACCCACCGCTATCGCGAGCAAGCCCGCTCCCACATTGGCTTTGCAGTGTTCTCTAGATCGCCGTAAAACGCTGCAAATACTTGAGATGCTCGCGGTGCGCCGTCTCCTGCATCACCGGCGCCAACCTCACCTTCTCTCCCGGCAGATACTGGGCCAGGCGCGCCAACGACAATGGCGTCAACGCGCCCAGTCGTGGGTAGCCGCCAATGGTCTGGCGATCATTGAGCAATACAATCGGCTGCCCATCCGGTGGCACCTGGATCGCGCCCAAGGGGATGCCTTCGGAGATCAGCGACGGCCCCTGATACGCCAACGGCGTGCCCAGCATGCGCATGCCCATGCGGTCGGCGCGGCTGTCCAGGGCCCATTCGCTATTGAACGCATCGAACAGGCTCTGGCCGCTGAACTGGCCGATCTGCGCGCCGAGGATCACGTCCAGGGGCGCCGTAGAGTGCAACCGCTCAGCTGGCAATTCACGCAAGTGGCTGCCCGAGCCGGAATACCCCAGGGCTGCGCCTTCAGCCAGGGCCCGGCCAAAACCGTCCAGCCCGCCCAGGGCTTCGCGCCCGACACTGGCACAACTGCCCAGGACCTTGGGCGCGTCAAACCCGCCCGGCGCCGCCAGGTAAGCCCGAGCACCGCTGTGCGGCTGGGTGAAGCGCAAGCGCTGGCCTTTTTGCAGAATAAAACTGCGGCCCGGGCTGATGGCGCGCTCGTCGATGTACGCCCCCAGGTCCGCACCCGCCAGGGCCAGCACGCAAATCTCCTCGGCCTGTACGGTAAAACCGCCCAGGGTGATTTCCACCACCGGCGCATCCAGCGGGTTGCCCAGCAACCAGTTGGCCCAGGACATCGACACCCAATCCAGCGCGCCGCCCTGGGTTACGCCCAGGTGCCGCACACCAAAACGCCCGGCATCCTGCAACAGGCACAGTGGGGTGCTGGCCTCGATCGACAAACGGCTCATACCTGGGCCTCCAAGGGCGTGTCATCGCCACCCAGGTTGATAAATTCAGCACGCCCGATGGCTTCAAAACGCACACTGTCGCCCGGCTGCATCAGGCTGTAGCCGTCGCGCTCACGATCGAACAATTTGGCCGGGGTGCGGCCGATCAGGTTCCAGCCCCCCGGGGATTCCACCGGATAGGCGGCGGTCTGGCGCTCGGCAATGCCGACGCTACCCGGCGCCACCCGCTTGCGTGGGGTGCTCAGGCGGGGGGCGGCGAGTTGCTCTTCCACCAGGCCCATAAAGGCAAAACCGGGAGCAAAACCGAGGGCGAAGACCTGATATTGATGCTGGCTGTGGCGGCGAATCACCTCGTTGACCGCAAGCCCACTGCGCTGGGCGAGCAAGGTCAGCTCAGGACCGACGCTCAGGTCGTACCACACCGGCAATACATGACACTGCCCGCTGCCCTGGGCCTGGGGCTGCAAGCCCGTGAGGGCCTGATCGATCAGTTCCCGCGCCTGTGCCGGGCTCAACGCCAGCAGGTCGTAATGCACCATCAGGGTCGTGTAGGAAGGCACCAGGTCCACCAGCGCCGTGCCAAACCCCTCGCGCAGCCGACGCGTGGCGGCGAGCATCCAGGGCATGTTGTCTTCGGCGATCACATCAAACAGGCGCACCATCAGGCAGTCGATGGCCACTACTTCGATCCGTGGCTTCATTGTGGCGTCAACGCTTGGCGAATACGCTGCACCGCCGCCACCGAGCTGGCGTTATCGCCATGCACGCAGAGGGTGTTGGCCTGCAACAGCAAGGGGCTACCATCGCTGGCGACCAGGGTTTGGCCCCGGGCAATGGTCAGGGCCTGCTGGAGAATGACCTGCGCATCGTGATGCACCGCACCCGGCAACTGCCGCGAGACCAGGTGCCCGGCGTTGTCGTAGGCACGGTCGGCAAAGGCTTCAAACCACAGGGTCACGCCATATTCATCCCCCAGGGCCTGGGCGGCGCGGTTGTCACGGGTGGCCATCAGCATCAACGGCAGGCTGGCGTCATACGCCGCCACGGCCTGGATCACTGCGCGCAATTGCGCAGGCTTGGCCATCATGTCGTTGTACATCGCGCCATGGGGTTTGACGTAGCTGACCCGGCCACCCTGGGCCCGGCAAATACCGTCGAGGGCACCGATCTGGTAATGCAGCAGGTCCTGGAGCTCCTGGGGGGCGTACGCCATGGATCGGCGGCCAAAGCCTGCCAGGTCCTGATACGCCGGGTGTGCACCGATTTGCACGCCATGCTGCAACGCCAGGGCGACGGTCTTGCGCATGATGCTCGGGTCGCCGGCATGGAAACCGCAGGCGATATTGGCGCAATCAATAAATGGCATGACCTCGGCATCCAGACCCATGGTCCAGGCGCCAAAACTTTCGCCGATGTCGCAGTTCAGTAGCAGGCGGCTCACGCTGAAGACTCCTGTAGGCTTTATTTTTTTATAGTGTGGGATCTTTTACCAAGATCTCGCAACGATGTTGTCCTGAGCCCCGACGACGCTTATCGTGAGACAGCTCGATTTTTGGCGCGCAGCCCCTGTTGCGTCCAACTAATAAAAACCGATCCATGCATAAGAAAAAGTTGATCCCATGAATTTGAAGTTCCTCGAAACCTTCGTCTGGGTAGCCCGGCTCAAGAGCTTCCGGCTTACGGCAGAGAAGCTGTTCACCACCCAAGCCTCGATCTCCAGCCGCATTGCGGTGCTGGAAAGCGAGCTGGGGGTGAAGCTATTCCTGCGTGACTCGCGTGGCGTGAGCCTGACCCCGGATGGGGTGAAGGTGCTCGATTATGCCGAGCAGATGATGATCACCATGCAGGGGCTCAAGCAGTCGCTGGAAACCACCAGCAGCAAGGTCGGACGCATCCGCATCGGCGCGATGGACACGGTGATCCACACCTGGCTCAGCCCCTTGGTGACCGAACTGATGGCGCATTTCCCTCTGGTGGAAATCGAGTTGGTCGCCGATACCGCGCTGAACCTCTGCGATCAGCTGCAAAAAGGCTTTCTCGACCTGATTCTGCAAACCGACCTGCTGCGTCAGGAATCGGTGCGCAGCCTGGAGCTGGCCAGCCACCCCATGGGCTGGATCGTCGCCAGCCATTCGATCTACAACCGCGACTACGCCTCCCTCGCCGAACTGGCCCAGGAACGGATCATCACCTACTCGAAAAACTCTCATCCGCACCAGGATGTGCTGAGCCTGATGCAAGCCCACGGCGTGGCGGCGCCGCGCATGAACTGCGTGAACTCGGTGTCGGCCATCACCCGTTTACTGCGTGACGGCTTTGGCATTGGCGCGTTGCCGCCGGTGCTGGTCAGCGAGGAGCTGGCACGGGGTGAGTTGGTGCTGCTGCCCATGGAACAGCGCTTGCCGAACCTGCAGGTGGTGGTGTCGTGGCGGGTGGGGGTGGAATTGGTAGAGGAAATCGTCGCGCTCTGCCAGAGCGTCGTGGCGCGGTATGCCGAGGAAGTGGGTGAAGAGCGCATGGTGCTCAGTCAACCACCCTCGCTGAAGAAACCCGATTGAAGCTGTGAGAGCGGGCTTGCTCGCGATGCAAGCGCTGCGGTCAATCAGATACACCGAGGCGATGCTATCGCGAGCAAGCCCGCTCCCACACAAGCCCTACCTATCCCTTACAGGCCCTTGAGATCCCGCTCTTCAATCGGCCGGCTCTGGCGCAAACGCTTGCCGCCCAGCACCACCCAGTCGATCAGGCGGAACAAACACTCCAGGCCGAACGACAGCAGCATCGCCCCACCCAGGCCCCAGCCCATGGCTTCGGGGGTCAGGAGGATCTGGTAGCTGTAGCCATTCCAGGTTTCCCGGCGGATATCCGGGTCGGCGGCCACCGCCACCTGCAAGGCGCGGATGTACCACGGTCCCTGCATGGCCTGGAACTGCTTGTCCAACGCCACCTGGCGATCGAGCAAAGTGCCGAGGCTGTTGGCATCGCTGCGAAACACCGGATCCTCGCTGGCACGGTAATGCGCCACCAATGCTTGCAAATCGCCATTAAAGAACTGCTGCGCAGTGCGTTCAAAACCGCGCAAACCGGTCTGGGCTTCGATCAAATGGGCTTCGACGCGCTTGGCGTAGTCGTTGATAAACCCCGGGACTTGCACCCCGACCAACAAGCCGATGGCAAACAACACCAGGCGCAGATAGCTGAGCAACATAATCGACGTCCTTATGCGGTTGTGCCCTGGCGCACGCATTCGCCGCGCCGCCACAGGCTCCACTGGCCCGGTTCGTAGCGGGTCCAGGTCTCGTTTTCGGTCAAGGGTTCGGTGGCAATCACCGTCACCACATCATTAGGCGTGGTTTCGGCCTGAAAATCGACGATCACGTCGACATCTTTCAGGCGTGCAGGACCAAAAGGTGCGCGACGGGTAATCTGTGCCAGTTTGGTCGAGCAATAGCAAAACAGCCAATCACCATCACTGAGCAGGCAGTTGAACACGCCCTTGCTGCGGTATTCGGCGCAGGCGGCGATCAGGTCCGGCAGCACCTGCTCGATATCCACCGGCTCGGGAAACGCCTGGCGAATACGGTTGAGCAGGTCGCAGAAGGCCGCTTCGCTGTCGGTATCGCCCACCGGGCGGTAGAACGTGGCCTGGGGCGTGAAGTCCGCGAGTTGGCCGTTATGGGCGAAACACCAGTTGCGCCCCCACAGCTCGCGCACGAACGGATGGGTGTTGGACAGGCTCACCTTGCCGACATTGGCCTGGCGGATATGGCCAATCACCACTTCACTCTTGATCGGATAACGCTGCACCAGCAGCGCCACTTCCGACTCGCTGCTGGCCGCCGGGTCCTGGAACAGCCGCAGGCCACGGCCCTCGTAGAAGGCAATGCCCCAGCCATCGCGGTGCGGCCCGGTGCGCCCACCGCGCTGCATCAGCCCGGTGAAGCTGAACACGATATCAGTCGGTACGTTGGCACTCATGCCCAATAATTCACACATGCCAGGACTCTCGATGCAGGGCAAACAACGTTAAAGACGCGGTTCGACCCGCATGCCACTGACAGGGGCCGGCGGGCGGCCATAGGGTTCGTCGTCCTCAGGCTCGGCCGCGACCGCTGCCGCAGCGGCGGCCTTCTGCTCACGCCGGGCCTTGGCGGCACGTTCGATGGGCCAGCGGATCAGCACAAAGACCAGGTACAGGCCAAAGGCAATCATGGCGTACATCAGTAAGTCGGACACCGCCCGCCAGGCGTTATTGCCCACCTTGAGCAACAGATCCAGGGCGGTGATGGCCACGGCCGGGGCAAACTGCTCCTTGACCGGGTCGACAATGGTCGGGCTCAACAGTAGCACCGCCATCAGCAACCGCAGCGGTTCGCGCAGCCAGCGCCAGATCCAGCGGGTCAGGCGAAACCACACCAGCAGGCAGCCCAAAGCGGCGAAGGCGTAAAGGCCCCAAGCGGTCAGATAGTCGTTCTCGGTCATGGTGTCCATGGCAAGGTAGGCAAACAGGCCCGTATGATAACGGCTTTTGAGGGCCACGGCTGCAATGCCGTCGGCCCACCACCAGACAGAGAGTGATCCATGCCTCCATCGACCCACGCCGCTGCCGCCCCGATTGCCCGCCAGGACTCAGGCCAGGACCCGTATGCCTGGTTGCAAGAACGCGACAACAGCGAGGTGCTCGACTACCTCAAGGCCGAGAATGCCTGGCAAGAGGCGCAGCTTGAAGACCAGAAAGCGCTGCGCGAAACGCTGTTTCAAGAGATCAAGGGCCGTATCCTTGAGACCGACCTATCACTGCCCTCGCCCTGGGGCCCGTACCTGTATTACACGCGCACCACCGCCGGTGACGAGTACGCACGCCACTACCGCTGCCCACGCCCGGCCGACGACAGCCAGCAGATCGACGAAAGCGCCGAAGAACTGCTGCTGGACCCGAATGTGCTGGCCAATGGCGGCTTTTTCTCCCTCGGTGCCTTCAGCATCAGCCCGGACCACAAGCGCCTGGCCTACAGCCTGGATACCAATGGCGAAGAGATCTACACCCTGTACGTAAAGGAATTGTCTTCGGGCAAGGTCAGCGAACTGGCGTTTGCCGACTGCGATGGCAGCATGACCTGGGCCAACGACAGCCTGACGCTGTTCTTCGGCGAACTGGACGACACCCACCGCCCGCACAAGCTGTATCGCTATCGCCTGGACGGCACCGCCGCCGAAGAGGTGTTCCACGAGCCTGACGGGCGCTTCTTCCTGCATTGCTACCGCTCCAGCTCCGAGCGTCAACTGCTGCTGTCCCTGGGCAGCAAGACCACCAGCGAAGTCTGGGCCCTGGATGCCGAGCAGCCGCAACAGGCGTTTACCTGCCTGGCGCCACGGGTCGAAGGCCATGAGTACGATGTCGACCACGGCAAGCTGGACGACCAATGGACCTGGTTTATCCGCAGTAACCGCGACGGCATCAACTTTGCGCTGTTCCAGGCCGCCGACACCGGCAGCGTGCCCAGCGAAGACCAGTGGCACAACCTGATTGCCCACGATGACGCCGTAATGCTCGACGGCGTGACGCTCAATGCCCGGGCCATGACCCTGAGCCTGCGCATTGGCGGCCTGCCGGTGATCGACGTGCACCCACAGGGCCTGCCGACCTATCGCGTGGAATTGCCAGACGCGGCCTACAGCCTATACGTGCAAAACAGCCTGGAGTTCCACAGCGACAAGATCCGCCTGCGCTATGAAGCCCTCAATCGCCCGGCCCAGGTCCGTCAACTGGAACTGGCCAGCGGCGCGCAACAAGTGCTCAAGCAAACCCCGGTACTGGGCGTGTTCAATGCCGACGACTACGTCAGCCAGCGGTTGTGGGCGACGTCTGCCGATGGCACCCAGGTGCCGATCAGCCTGGTGGTCAGGCGCGACCAGGTGGGCCAGCCGACGCCACTGTACCTGTACGGCTACGGCGCCTACGGCTCAAGCCTCGACCCGTGGTTTTCCCATGCGCGCCTGAGCCTGCTGGACCGCGGCGTGGCATTTGCCATTGCCCATGTACGCGGCGGTGGCGAACTGGGCGAGGCCTGGTACCGCGCCGGCAAGCAGGAGCACAAGCAAAACACCTTCAGCGACTTTATTGCCTGCGCCGAGCACTTGATCGCCGAGGGCCT
Organism: Pseudomonas gessardii; assembly: GCF_001983165.1. GTDB lineage: Bacteria > Pseudomonadota > Gammaproteobacteria > Pseudomonadales > Pseudomonadaceae > Aquipseudomonas > Aquipseudomonas gessardii. The sequence continues at coordinate 25,763 of NZ_MNPU01000011.1, forward strand.
GACCACCGCCAAGCAACTGGCTATCAGCGGTGGCAGCGCCGGCGGGCTGTTGATCGGGGCCGTGCTCAACCAGCGCCCGGAGCTGTTCCAGGCGGCGATTGCCGAGGTGCCCTTTGTCGACGTGCTCAACACCATGCTCGACCCGGACCTGCCCCTGACCGTCACCGAATATGACGAATGGGGCAACCCCCAGGAGCCCGAGGTGTATGAACGGATCAAGGCCTATGCGCCCTACGAAAATGTCAGCGCCCAGGCCTACCCGGCGATGCTGGTGATCGCCGGCTATAACGACAGCCGCGTGCAGTACTGGGAAGCCGCCAAGTGGGTGGCCAAGCTGCGCGCCACCAAGACCGACGACAACCTGTTGCTGCTCAAGACCGAACTGGGCGCCGGCCATGGCGGCATGAGCGGGCGCTACCAGGGCTTGCGTGACGTGGCCCTGGAATACGCCTTTGTGTTCAAGGCCCTGGGGCGGGCTTAAGAACCCGTCGCCTTCGGTTTGCTGTCGTTTTGCTGCAGGCCGGGCAAGATCTGGTCCTTGGGCGGCTTGGGCATTTCAATCGGCGGCAACGGCGCCCCGGCCCCTTGTGGCTTGGGTGCCGTGGGCGGGGTAACTTGCGGATAGGGGGTCGGCGTTGCAGTGCCCGGTCCGCCCGTGGTGGTCGCCGGCGTGTTCGGCACGGCTTGCAACTGCTGGGCATGTGCGGCCCCCAATGTGAGCACACTCCCTACAATGACCGCTAGAATGCTGCACTTCATCGATGGCTCCATGGCCTGACTGTTAACCAGTCCCAAGGCTACTCCCAACCGCGCAAGAATGCCCTTCCCAATGAGATTTCCATGAAACGTTTCGTGCTGCTCGACACCACCCCCATTCCCGATAACGGCGGCGCCCTGTGCCTGTTCGAGTATGGCGAGGATTTTGTGATCAAGATCCAGGGCGGTGACGGCGGGCAATTGATGAACACGCGCATGCACGGTTCCGAAGATGCCCTGGCCGAGATCCCCTGCCGCAAGGTCGCCGGGCGCCCCGGTTCACGGGTGTTGATTGGCGGCCTGGGCATGGGGTTCACCCTGGCCTCGGCGCTCAAGCACCTGGGCAAGACGGCACAAGTGGTGGTGGCTGAGCTGGTGCCGGGCGTCGTGGAATGGAATCGCGGCCCCCTGGGGGAAAAGTCCGGCAACCCGTTGCAGGACCCGCGCACCGTGATCCGCCTGGAAGACGTGGCCAAGGTGCTGCAAGCCGAGCCCCAGGGCTTTGATGCAATCATGCTCGATGTCGACAACGGCCCCGAAGGCCTGACGCAGAAAGCCAACAGCTGGCTGTACTCCGCCGGCGGCCTCAGCGCCTGCGCCAAGGCCCTGCGGCCCAAGGGCGTGCTGGCGGTGTGGTCGGCCAGCGCCGACAAGCAGTTCAGCGACAAACTGCGCAAGGCCGGCTTCAAGGCCGAGCAAGTGCAAGTCTTCGCCCACGGCAACAAGGGCACCCGGCATACCATCTGGATTGCCGAGAAGCTCAAGGGCTGAAGTAAATTGCCCCGCGAGCAGCTAGAATCAACGCTATCCGTGAGCCACTAAAAACAGGAGCCATGATGAGCTCGACCAACCCGCCCTCCCACACCGCCAAGCTGGACCGCATCCTCGCCGATGCCCAGCGCGACCGGGAAATGGGCTACCGCGACAAAGCCCTGAAAATGTACCCCCACGTGTGTGGCCGCTGTGCCCGTGAGTTCGCCGGCAAGCGCCTCAGCGAACTGACCGTGCACCACCGTAACCACAACCATGATGACAACCCCCAGGACGGCTCCAACTGGGAGTTGCTGTGCCTGTACTGCCACGACAACGAGCACTCGCGCTATACCGACCAACAGTACTTCGGCGAAGGCTCCACCAGCAGCCCGACCATTGCCAAGGCTACGCACAACCCGTTTGCGGCGTTGGCGGGGTTGATGAAGAAGGACGACTGACGGTCGTCGCTGAACGTTACGACGCCATCGCGGCGATGCGGCGATCCGACAAGCCTGGCTCCCACATTTGAAATGCATTCACCTGTGGGAGCCGGGCTTGTCGGGTCGCCGTATCGCCGCGATGACAATCGCCCAGACACGCCATTTCTATACCGACCGCAGATCGAGCAATCCCCGTATAATCGCGGTTTTTCTCGAAGGCACCCTCTCCCGTGGGCAATAAACGCTACAGCTGCATCGGTCTGTATAACCCCAAATCCCCCGAAAACGTCGGTTCGGTCATGCGCGCCGCCGGCTGCTATGGCGTGGCTTCGGTGTTTTACACCGGTAAACGCTATGAGCGGGCCCGGGACTTTATTACCGACACCAAGAAGGTCCACCACGATATCCCGCTGATCGGTATCGACGACCTGAAAAAAATCCTGCCCCTGGGCTGTATCCCGGTCGCCGTGGAGTTGGTGGACGGGGCCCGGCCGTTGCCGGAGTACACCCATCCTGATCGCGCGCTGTATATCTTCGGCCCCGAAGACGGCTCCCTCGACAAAGAGATCCGCGACTGGTGCGAAGACGTGATCTACATTCCGACCACCGGCTGCATGAACCTGGCGGCCACCGTCAATGTGGTGCTCTACGACCGCCTGGCCAAGGGCAATAACACCCGCTCGGGCCCCAAGTACTGATTTTTTGGGAACATCCACCGCCTGCCCGCAGTCAGCTGAATATCTATGGCCCTTTGTTGGAGACAGACCATGAGCGACAGCAAAACCCTCAACCCCGTGATTGAATCGACGTCGTTCCAGACCCAGCCGACCCAGAACGTCCAGGGCTGGGAGCGCATTGGCTCCCTGGCCGGTGGTGTGGTGATGATGGGCAAGGGCATTCGCCGGGGCGGTTTTTTCGGCCTGGTCCAGGTGGCGATTGGCGGCGTGGCGTTCGCGCGCGGGATCAGCGGGCATAGTTCGGCCAAGTCGCTGCTGGAAAAAAGCCGCCGGGATATGAACAGCGTGCGCACTAAAATCGAACGGGCCGGTGAGGAACTGAAAACCCTCAAGACCCGGGCGCAACAAGTGGCTGCCGAAAAAACCACCCACTGACACAACTTGTGTGGAAACTGGGCCAGCTCCCACACAAATGCAGTTCCCACACAAGCCCAGTGCCTACACAAGCGGTGTTCCCACCGTTGAGGTTCAGCGCAGCAATTTGCTGTCGAGCACCACCGAGGATTCGCCGATCACGCTGGCGGCCAACTGCACAAACGCCTGGGTGGTGATGCTGTCCAGGCGCATCAGCGCCTGGGTCAGGTCATCCAGGGAGCGTTTGTTGTGGGTTTTCAGGCGGATCTCGCGATCCAGCTCCTGCAACACCACCACCGCCCGCGCCACCGTGGCGCCGCTGACGTGCTCGCCGCGCAACGTCGTCACGCCCTTGCCGTCCTTGCTCAAGCGCGCCTGGATCGCCCCATAGCGCTCATCGCTGATACCGCCCGCGCGCCGCAGCAACTCGATGGCGTAATACTCCGCGAGGCCTTCGCTGATCCAGTCGCTGCCCTGCTGGTCGTTGAACCGGCCAATGGCCTGCACCACTTCGCGAATCAACGGGCTGCTGCCGTTTTCGCTGACCAACGGCGTACGGCTATTGAGGTACACCGAATCACGCCCGGCAAACGCGCCACGGCGCATCGGATCACTGGCGCCCACCACCAGCAGCTTGGCCGGATGCCGGGGAAACGCCGCTTGCACCTGGGGCCAGACAAACGTCAGCAAGGTCAGCACATCCATGCGGCGCATGGCCTGGCCCTTGGGCGAGGCCACGCTGATTTCGGTTTCGCCCAGGCGCACCCGGCGGCTGCCCAGGTTGCCGGCGAGCATCCAGCCGATGGGCCGGTCGAACAGGCGGGAGACATTGTCGATGCGGAACTTATGCTTGCCGATGCGCGGCCAAGGGGTCTCAACGCTTTTCCACCCCGGCGGCAGCTCGAAGGTCAGCCGCGACACCAGCTCCACGCCGTCCTGCTGGTCCAGGCGCGCCGCTGGCACCAGGTCCTCCCCGCGAAACAGCGCCCAACTGGGGGTCATGCGCGATTCGTAGAGGCCGGCCTTGCGCGCATGGCTCAGGCGCACGCGGTAGGTCAGGCTGGCCTTGTCGGCGCCCGGCTGCCACAGGCCGCGACTGGCCCCCACTGCTGGCGTGACCTGCCACTGGCCGTCGGCCTTGAAGTCGCTGTAGTCACCGTCGCGGCCCAGGTCGAAGTCCAGGCTGCGCACCGCCGAGCCCTGGGACAGGCTCAGGCGCACCTCGGCCTGATCGCTTTGGGGTAACAGCTTGACGTAATAATCGAGGTCGACCTTTTTCGCCGACCACGCCGACGCGCTCAACCCCAGCAACAGCAGGCTCGCCATCAGCCTGGCTTGGACCGTCATACGCTCTCCTCAGCCTGCGCGGAAAATCAGGTAATCCTCCCAATCGTCCTCGGGCACGCTGCCTTCGCTGAGCATGCGCCCGGATTGGGAAATGCGTTCGTGGTGCACCGCATCGCGGTCACCGCAGACCAGGTGGTGCCAGAGCGGCAAGTCCTTGCGCTCACTGACCAGGCGATAGCCACAGGTCGGTGGCAACCATTTGAACTGATCGGCCTGGCCCGGGGTGAGCTGGATGCAATCGGGCACCGAGTCCCGACGATTAGGGTAGTCGGTGCACTGGCAGGTCTTCAGGTCCAGCAGTTTGCAGGCGATACGTGTGTAATAGACGCTGTTGTCGTCTTCATCTTCAAGCTTTTGCAGGCAGCACAGGCCACAGCCGTCGCACAGCGACTCCCATTCCTCCTGGTCGAGGTGCTCAAGGGTTTTGCGTATCCAGAAAGGTTCGACTTTGGCGGCCATGGCTCTGCATCAGTATCAATAGGTGAAAAGGCCGCCAGTCTAGTGCCCAAGCCCCCCGGGGCCAAGCGCTTACGACTGCCGGTAGGGCCAGGCTTGTCAGGTGCGCGGTGACGCAGTAGTTTTGAACACCGTTTTTTCATCAGGATGCGCTTATGAGTACTCAAGCCCGCGTTGCCGATTATCCGATCCACCCGCAATTCACCGAGCGCTGGTCGCCGCGTGCGTTTACCGGGGAAAGTATCCCCGAAGAAACCCTGCTGAGCTTCTTTGAGGCGGCGCGCTGGGCACCTTCGGCCTACAACTCGCAGCCTTGGCGGTTTCTCTACGCCCGTCGCGATACGCCGGATTGGCAGCGGTTCCTGGGCTTGCTGAACGAATTCAACCGGGGCTGGGCGCAACATGCGTCAGCGTTGGTGATCGTGGTCTCGAAAACCGACTTCACCGTGCCGGGCGCCACTGAAGAAACCCCGGCGCTGTGGCACACCTTTGACACCGGCTCAGCCTGGGGCCACCTGGCGCTGCAAGCCAGCATCAGCGGCTGGCACACCCATGGCATGGCTGGCTTCGATCAGGAACTGACCCGCCGGGAACTGAAAATCCCCGAGGGCTATGCCCTGCACGCGGCAGTCGCCGTGGGCAAGCTGGGCGACAAGTCGACCCTGGCCGACTACCTGCAAGCCCGGGAAGCCCCAAGCCCGCGCCGGCCGTTGAGCGAGTTGGTAGCGGCAGGTGATTTCAGCCTGTAACACATGGCAGGCGTTGGTTTGCCAGCGCCTGCCGGATCAATAACCGCGCTCGAAGCTCACCTCGCCCCGCAGCGAATCCTTGGCCTGGTACGCCCGCAGGTTCTCGACAAACAGCGCCACCATGCGCCGCGGGCACGTCGGCGCCGAGCTATGGCCGGTCAACAGCAAGCCCCAGGCCGTCCAGAACGGATGACGCTGGGGCAGTGGCTCCTGGCGGCAAACGTCGATGACCGCACCGGCCAGGTGCCCTTCCTTCAGGGCCTCGACCAGATCGGCATCCACCACCGCCACGCCCCGACCGACGTTGATAAACAGGCCGGTGGGCTTGAACTGCTTGAACAGCGCCGCATCGTACAGATCGTGGGTGTTCGGCGTGTTGGGCAGCAGGTTGACCACATAGTCCACCTCGCCCACCAGGCGGCCCAGTTGATCCGGCCCGGCCACCTCGATAAACGGGGCCTGCTCCCGGGCCTCGCTGGCAATGCCGTACAACTCCACGCCAAAGGGCAGCAGGAACTGCGCCACGCTCTGGCCGATATCGCCGGTGCCGACGATCAGCACCTTGCGCCCCGCCAGGCTCTGGCCCATGCGGTTGTCCCACTTGCGCTCGACCTGGCTGACCAGGCGCGCCAGCACCTCACGCTCGTGACCAAGCAGGTAGGTGAGCACGTACTCGGCCATCACCTGGCCGAAAATGCCAACGGCACGGGTCAATCGATAATCCCGTGGCAAGCCATCGGCCAACAGCGGCGTGATGCCGGCCCAGGTCGATTGCAGCCATTGCGGGTGATGGCCCTGGCGCAGCAGGGTTGCCAGCAGGTCCGGCTGGCCCAGCCACACCGGGCAATCGGCGGCCAGGCGCGACAATTGGGCCGAGTCGCCACTGGTCAGGACTTCAAGATCCGGCGCTGCTTCGCGCAGCAGCCGGGCATACAGCGGGTGGTCCTGTTCTGCAATCAGAACGCGCATGGTTCAAACCTTTCAAAAACAGTGCAGGCAGCCACCGCCAGCACACTGACTGCAGGGCTCGGGGCTCGCCAGGTCATTCGATTCAAACGTGCCCCGAACGGGACACGGGTCGATCACATCGGGTCGTTACGGCGCAGCAGCTCTTCGGGCAAGTGTTCGATGTACTCGTCGTCCGGCGGTGGCATTTGCAGGTGGTAGCCCTGCTTTTGCAGGTTGGCCAGGACCGCCACGATATCTTCCTGCTGCAGCTTGCGCTCCGGCGTCAGCACCAGGTTGAACGCGTGTACTGGCTTGCCGAATACCGTCAGCAGGCCTTCGGGCACGCGCTCCAGGGCATCGCTCTTGAGCACGTAGAGGTACATGCCGGCGCGTTTCGGGCTGCGGTAGATGGAACAAATATGTTTCAAGGCTGTTCTCCGGCAGTGGCCAGGCTGTCCAGCAGCACCTGGCCCATCAGCTCGCGGCGCCAGCCACGCAGCGAGTCAGGCAATTGGTAAGGCCCATCGGGGTAGCCACTCTTGACCAGCGCCTCGAGGGTTTTCTTGCGCAGCATCAGCTCCGGGGCCATGTCCAGGCGTTCGGCGAAGGTCTGGCCCAGGGCGCGCAGTTGCTTGATCAGCACCGCGGCATCCACCGGCAACGGCTCAGGCACGGCCGGTGGCCATTGGTCCATCGGCACGCTGGCGGCACGCTTGATCAGGCCCAGCAGGAACTCGCCGTCCTGGCGCACGGTGCGTGGGTGCATGTCTTCGATCTTGCCCAGGGCCGCGAGGGTATCCGGCTGGGACTTGGCCAGGGGCCATAACGAGTGTTCACGCAGGATACGGTTGCGCGGCAGGTCGCGGGCGCGGGCCTGCTGTTCGCGCCAGGCGCACAGTTCACGCAACACGGCGAGCTGGGCACGGGACAGTTTCCAGGCCAGCTTGGCGTCGCGGTAGACCTCGTAGGGGTCGATCTCGCGGCGCAGGTTGGCCACCAGTTCGGCGCCATCTTCCAGGACCCAGGCGTATTTTTCGTCGGACAGTCGCGGGCGCAGCCGTGTGTAGACCTGCGCCAGATGCACCGCGTCTTCGGCGGCATAACTGACCTGGGTCTCGGACAATGGCCGCTGCAGCCAGTCCGAACGGGTCTCGCCCTTGGGCAGCTCGATGTCGAGCACCGCTTGCACCAGGCGCGAGTAGCCCATGGAGAAGCCGAGGTTCAGGTAGGCAGCCGCCAGTTGGGTATCGAACAACGGCACCGGCAGGCTGCCGGTCAGGCGCAGCAACACTTCCAGGTCTTCGCTGCAGGCATGTACCACCTTGATCACCGCCGGGTTTTCCAGCAGGGCGGCCAGGGGTTGCCAGTTATCGATGGTCAGGGGATCGATCAGATAAGCGCGTACACCATCCCCGATCTGGATCAACCCGGCGATGGGATAGAAGGTATCGACCCGCATGAATTCGGTGTCGAGGGCGACGAATGGCAACTGCTGCCATTCGGCGCAATGCTGGCCGAGGCTATCGTTGTCGCAGATCCAGTGAATATCGATGGCCACACGGCTCTCCCTTGAAGAATGGCGCGCAGTATATATCGCCAGAGGGGCTTTCGAGCACCCGCAGTGTGCCAGCCATCATGAAAACTCTGACAGGAGACGAAGAAAAGCCCGACCGTTGAAGGTTATCCTCGTTTACGCAACACATAAACCCGCCACAAGGCCGAGCCGGGCATGAACTCTTGCTGGTTAAGCACCGTGAAGCCCGCCTGGCGGAACTCCGCTTCCACCTCGATGCGATGGGAGCGCAAGGGTTGCCCCGTGCCTGGCGGTTGGCGTTCACGGTGGCGGCTGTCGTTGTTCACCGAGACAATCACGGTGTCGCGGCTGACCCGGTGAAACTCACGCAGCAGCGCCAACCGCGCGTCGGCCGTAGGCACGTGGCGATACAGCTCCAGGCAAAAAATGCAGTCCACCGCGTTGGCCGACAGGCCGATGGAAAAGGCCGAGCCCTGGAACGTCTTGATTCGCCGCAAAAATACCGCGCCATGGTGGCTCTGGGCATGGTCAAGCATGGCCTGGGACGGGTCCGAGGCCAGGATCACCCGGTTACTGTGCTCGGCCAGCACCGGCCAGAAACGCCCGGCCCCACAGGCCAGGTCCAGCACCAGCCCGGGCTCCCCCGCCACTTTCAGGGCGTGGCGCACCAGACGCTCATCGCGCCATAACCATAAGCGGCGCAGCAACGTTGGCGGACGCGGATCGCCGCAGACCCGAGCGTGGTCACGATCACAGCACGCGGCGAATTCAGCCTCGATGGACGATGGGGGTTGTGACGACATCACGGGACTCATGTAGATGAACCGGTCTCTACGGACACTGGATCTTCAGCTTAACCACCCTCGCGTGAAAAAAAGGTTGAAAGCGCCACGGCCCGTCATCACGCCTGGTGCAGGTACCAGCGCCAGTCCTGCTCGCCCACTTCGCCCATGAACTGCCGGTACTCGGCCCGCTTGACCGCCAGGTACACATCAAGGAACGCCTGGCCGAACGCCTCCCGCGCCCAGGCCGAAGCTTCCAATGCGCGCAAGGTGGTCAGCCAGTCGGTGGGCAGCAGTTCCTTGGCCTGGGCGTAACCGTTGCCCGTGACCGGCGCGCCGGGATCGCGCTGCTCGCGAATGCCGCGGTGAATCCCCGCCAGAATGGCTGCCGCCGCCAGGTAGGGGTTGGCATCGGCGCCGCAGATGCGGTGTTCGATATGCCGCGAAAACGCCGGGCCGCCCGGCACACGCAGGCTCACCGTGCGGTTGTCGACCCCCCAGGTGGCCGCCAGCGGCGCATAGCTGTTGCTCTGGAAGCGGCGGTAGGAGTTGGCGTTGGGACAGAACAGCAGCAAGGAGTCGAGCAAGGTGCTGAGCATGCCGCCGACCGCCTGACGCAGCAGCGGCGTACCGTCGGCCGCCTCGCTGGCAAACAGGTTGTTGCCGTCTGCGTCCGCCAGGCTGACGTGCATATGCATGCCGGTGCCAGCCAGGTCATCGAACGGCTTGGCCATGAAACAGGCCGTCATCCCGTGTTTATGGGCCACGCCCTTGACCAGGCGTTTGTAGCGCACCGCCTCGTCCATCGCCTGCAAGGCATCGCTGCGATGCTCCAGGGTGATCTCGACCTGGCCCGGGGCGTATTCGGAAATCGCCGTGCGGGCGGGGATGCCTTGCAGTTTGCAGGCGCTGTACAGGTCGGCCAAAAACGGTTCGATCTGCTCCAACTCCCGCAGGCCATAGACCTGGGTCGAGCGCGGGCGACCGCCATCTATATCCCGCGCCGGTTGTGGGCGGCCATTGCTGTCGGGTTTCTGGTCCAGCAGGTAGAACTCCAGTTCCGCCGCCATCACCGGGTAATAACCGTCGGCCTTGAGCCCGTCGATGACCTTGGCCAGCAAGTGCCGGGGGTCGGCCACCGTCGCCGGCAGGCCTTCCTCGGGGTGCATGCTGACCTGCACCGCCGCCGTCGGGATCAACCGCCACGGCATGCGCTGCAAACTGCCGCTGATCGGGTAGGCGCGGCAGTCGATATCCCCCACCTCCCACACCAGGCCGGAGTTTTCCACATCGTCGCCATTGAGGGTCAGGCCCAGGATGGTACTGGGCAGCGGCCGGCCGCTTTCGTAGACCGCCAGCAGTTCATCACGGTGCAGCAGCTTGCCGCGGGGCACGCCGTTGCTGTCGAGGATAAACAGCTCGAACATCTCGATATCGGGGTTGTGCTCAAGAAAGGACTGGGCTTCGTGCAGGCTGGCAAATACGTGACTCATGGCAACTCTCTTACGTTTGCGTCAGGCAGGCGCGCGCGACGGCGCACCCGTAATGGGGGCAATCAGCGTAAGGGAGAGGTATCCGGCGGGCGCGCATGGCGGCAGTGCCACAGCGCCCAAAAGGCTAGTTCCGAAGGCAGCGCATCAACACCCAGCCGACACACCGGGCGGCTGGGCACGATGGCGCCAGGCAAGGCCTCGGGGTGAGTGTCGGGGGAACCGTCCATGCAGGGATCACAGTCAAGAGATGCGCGCCAGCGTCACACGGCGGGTCAAGCCATTAAATTCAGTCTTGATGGAGTGCAGTTTCAGGATGACTAAACATTCGCCACCCATTCGCCAGCTCGACAAACGCCCGGCATGCCGCGCTGCGATAAGCCCCCTTGCGACTGAGCAAAGCCACCGTGCGCTGCGGCAATGGCGGGCGCAATTGCACCGCGTGCAAGCCCTGCTGGGCCATGGCCACTTCACGGGGCAGGATCGTCGCCAGTTGGGTATGGCGAATAATCTCGATCACCGCACTGATCGAATTGGCCTCCATGGCAATCTGCGGTTTCATCTCCACCATGCGGCAATAGTCATCGATGTAACGACGTGTCACAAATTCGCTGTTCAACAGCACCAGGGGTTGCTGCTTGAAGTCCGCCAGCGTGAGCCACTGTTTGCGGTGCAAGGTGGCATGACTGGCGCTGGCCACCAGGCTCAACTCCTCGACAAACACTTCTTGGCATTCGATATCTGGCACGTGTTCGCCGCTAAAGCCAATACCGATATCCACCAGGTCCTCGGTCAGCGCGCACTCAAGACGATCCTGGGTCATCTCCTCGACGCTGACGCTAATCCCCGGATACAGGCCATAGAACTGTGCCAGCAGCGGCCCGATCAGGTACGCGGTGAAGGTCGGGGTCATGGCCAGGCGCAAATTGCCGCGGCTCAGGTCTTGTACGTCATGCATGGCCCGGGTGCCCGCCTGCAAATCCTGCAAGGCCAGGCGCGCGAAGCGCACATAGGCCTGGCCCGCGTCGGTCAGGTTGACGCGACGCCCAGAGCGATCCAGCAACGGCGCCCCCAGGCGCTCTTCCAGTTGCTTGATCTGTTGCGACAATGTCGGCTGCGATACATGCAACGCCTCGGCGGCCCGCGTGAAGTTACGGTGCTCGGCAACGGCCAGCAGGTAACGGATATGACGTAGCAGCATGTAAAACGCTCCAGCTATAGGCACTACTTATAGAAACCATAATAAGCCGGTCTTGGACGCTATAACCAAACACTTCCATCCTTGCCCCCATCAGCGACGCAAGGAGAAACACCATGCAGCATCTCATCGACGGCTTTCGCAAGTTCCAGGACGAAGCCTTCAGCCAGCGCAGTGACCTGTTCAAGCAACTGGCGACCACGCAAAACCCCGGCACGCTGTTTGTTTCCTGTTCCGACAGCCGTGTAGTCCCGGAGCTGTTGACCCAGCAGGAACCTGGCGATCTGTTTGTGATCCGCAACGCCGGCAATATCGTGCCCTCCTACGGCCCGGAGCCGGGTGGGGTCTCGGCCACGGTCGAATATGCCGTAGCGGTACTGGGTGTGCGCGATATCGTGATTTGCGGCCACTCCGACTGCGGCGCCATGACCGCTATCGCCACCTGCAAATGCCTGGATCACTTGCCCGCCGTGGCCAACTGGCTGCGTCATGCCGAGTCGGCCAAGGTGATCAACGCCGCCCGTACCCATGCCTCGGATGCGAAGCGCCTGGACGACCTGGTACGGGAAAACGTGGTCGCACAATTGGCCAACCTCAAGACCCACCCCAGCGTCGCCCTGGCGCTGGAACAGGGCCGGCTGAACCTGCATGGCTGGGTCTACGATATCGAAAGTGGTTGTATCAACGCCCTGGATGGCCGCACCGCTCGCTTTATATCTCTGCTGGACAACCCACAGACCCGCGCGCACGCCGCCTGAAGCTTATTAACCGAAGAGGAAACCATCATGCTGCAATCCCAATTGAGCCAAACCCCACGCCTGGCCCTGGCCGACACCGTGATTGATCTCAAGGCTCGCAAGGACCTGTCCTGGCAGGATCTTGCCGACGGCACCGGCCTGAGCCTGGCATTCGTCACTGCCGCCCTGCTTGGGCAACACCCGCTGCCCAAGGAGGCCGCCGATGTGGTGTGCGCCAAACTGGGCCTGGACGCGGACGCCAGCCGCCTGCTGCAAAGCGTGCCTCTGCGTGGCAGCATCCCCGGTGGCATTCCGACGGACCCGACCGTGTACCGGTTCTATGAAATGCTGCAGGTCTATGGTTCAACCCTCAAAGCCCTGGTCCACGAGCAGTTCGGCGACGGCATCATCAGCGCCATCAACTTCAAGCTGGACATCAAGAAGGTCGAAGACCCGGACGGCGGTTCCCGTGCGGTGATTACCCTGGACGGTAAATACCTGCCAACCAAGCCGTTCTAACCCGCCGACAACCGTCTACGCTCTTGGGACTTGCACAAGAACGAGGAACGGGTCAATGAAGGCAATGCTCCAAGCCACCTGGCTGCTGCTGATATTGGGTTTCAGCCAGGTGCACGCTGCACCCTCCCAGGAACAGGACGCCAAAGCGGCCGTGGCCTTGCTGGAAAAGGCCCTGGCTTATTACCACGACAACGGTGACAAAGCCTTTGCCGCCTTCAGCCGCCAGGGCGAGTTTGTCGACAAGGACCGCTATGTGTTCGTGGTCAATACCAAGGGCGTGCTGCTGGCCAGTGGCGGTCCTTCATCGGCGCTGATCGGGCGCGATGTGTCCGAAGTGCTCGGGCCGGACCTGCGCCAGTCCTTCAAGGACGCGCTGAAGATCCCGGAAGGCAATGGCATCCAGCAGGCCGAATACCACTGGCAGAACTGGAACGACGGCAAGGTGGAACGCAAACATGTGTTCTACCAGCGTATCGGCCAGCGCATCCTGGCCGTCGGCTATTACCTGCCCCGGGCCACGCCCGAACAGGCCAAGGCCCTGCGCGACAAGGCGGTCAAGGCACTGGAGAAAAACGCAGCCGCCACCTTGAAGGCAATCAATGCGCTGCAAGGCGGATTTTTGCAGGACGACCTGTATGTGTTTGTGGTCGACCTGGAGACCGGACGCTATGTGGCCCACGGCACCAACCTGCGCCTGGTCAACACCGACTTCGCCAAGGTCAAGGACCCGGACGGCAAGCCTGTGGGTGAGCCAATCCTGCAATTGATGAAGGAGCAGGGTCAGGGGGAATATGAATACCGCTGGAAAAACCCGGTGACCGACAAGGTGGAAAACAAGCATGCCTATCTGCGCAAGAGTGGGCATTTTCTGGTGGCGGTGGGTTACTACAGCCCTTGAGCCACTTGGCTGAGGCCGGACCCTATCGTCCGGCTATCGCGCCCGGTCCTCACGCCCCCGCAGCAGTTGATTGGGCATGACAATCGCCGCCGCCAGCCCCAGCAACGACACTGCCGCGCTGACCATCAACAAATGCTGGAAGGTGCTCAGCAACGCTGCGCGCAAGGCATCCTGCGCCGGGCCCGGGGCCGCGTTGAGGCCATCGAGCAGGACGTTGCCGGAGCTGCCTTCAGCCATCATCGAGCCGCTGGCCAGATGGGCAAAGCTCGAATCCTGCAACAACGCCAACAGCAAGGCCGACATACAGGCCACGCCGACCGCGCCCCCCAGTGAGCGGAACAGGTTGGTGGTGCTGGTGGCGACGCCGATATCGTGTTGCGCCACCGAGTTTTGCGTGCCCACCAGGGACGTCGGGAACTGCATGCCAGACGCAATGCCACTGAGCACCATGAACAGGCTGCTGAGGATCAGCGACTGGGGGGCACTGAAGGCCATGCCAAGGATCGCTATCGGCATAAGCAGCGCCCCGGTCAGGATCATCGGTTTATAGCGGCCGGTCACGGAGGTCATGCGTCCGGCAAAGAACGCGCCCATGGGCAAGCCTATCGCCAGCGGCAGCAGGTGCAGGGCGGCGCTGTCGGCACCGGCGCCGGTGACGCTCTGGTAACGCAGGGGCATCAGCACGACCAGCGAGATGGCCTGGAAACTGGTGAAGAAAATCGTGCACCAGCACAGCACCGCATTGCGGTTGGCGAACAGGTGCATGGGCAACAACGGCTCCCGCGCCCGACGCTCGTGCCAGACAAACACCGTCAATGCCAGCAGGGCACATGCCAACAGGCCCAGGACTGGCTTATCGCGCCAATGATGGCCCTGGCCGATTTCAGTGATGCCCAGCAATAGCGCGGTCAGGCCGATGATCATCAGCACTGTGCCCAGGTAATCGATGATCGGCTTGCGCTGCGGCACCGGCAGCCCCACCAGTGTGCGATGGGCCACCCACCAGGCGCCCGCGCCCAAGGGCAGGTTGATCAGAAAGACCCAGCGCCACGACAGGTATTGGGTCATATAGCCGCCCAACACCGGCCCGGCCACACTGGCGACCGCGTACATGCTGCTGAAGTAACCCTGGTAACGCCCACGCTCGCGGGGCGGGATAATGTCGCCGATGATCGCCTGGCTCACGGAAATCATCCCGCCTGCGCCGATGCCCTGGAGGATGCGCGCCAACACCAGGTGTTCCATGCTTTGCGCCAGGCCACAAAACAGCGAGGCGACGGTGAACAGGCCCATGCCGATCAACATCATGGGCCGGCGCCCATACAGGTCGCCAAGCTTGCCGTAGATCGGCACCGCCACGGTCATCGCCACCATATAGCCGGAGATAACCCAGGCCAGTAGGTTGACGTCGTTGAACTGCGCGGAAATGGCCGGCATCGACACGGCCACAATGGTCTGGTCCAGCGCGCCGAGGAAAATCGCCAGCATCAGCGCGGCCAGGATACTGCGTACGGCAGGAGTGGTCTGGGTCACAACAGAACCTGTAGGCAAGGCCCACGGGAAAAGAGCCCCGTGGCAATGCCCGACAGCTTACTCGATAGCCCGCTATTGGATAGCCTCGTAAGGAAGTCCGACGTAATTTTCTGCAATAGTTTTGCGCCCCGCCTCAGACTCGACAAAATACTCCAGCTCGCTCTGGGCAATGCGCTGGCTGAAGCCATCGGCCTCGGGAAACGGGTGCAACATCGAGATCATCCACCAGGAAAACCGCTCGGCCTTCCAGACCCGCCGCAGGCAGATCTGTGAGTATTGCTCCAGCAACTCCACGCGCCCTTCCCGGTACACCTTGCGCAAGATAGTGAACAAGGTGCTGACATCGCTGGCCGCCAGGTTCAGGCCCTTGGCACCGGTAGGTGGCACGATATGGGCGGCGTCCCCCAGCAGGAACAGGCGCCCGTACTGCATCGGCTCCACCACAAAACTGCGCAGCGGGGCGATGCTCTTTTCAATCGACGGCCCGGTCACCAATTGCGCCGCCAACTCATTGGGCAGGCGCGCCTTGAGTTCATCCCAGAAGCGCTGGTCGGACCACGCATCAAGCGACTCCTCGGCCGGCACCTGCAGGTAATAACGGCTGCGGCTGGGCGAACGCATGCTGCACAGGGCGAAGCCGCGCGGGTGCTTGGCGTATACCAGCTCCCCGTGGACCGGCGGGGTGTCGGCGAGGAGTCCCAGCCAGCCGAACGGGTAGACCCGCTCGAAGGTCTGGAGCACCCCGGCGGGAATCGACTGGCGCGCCACGCCATGGAAACCGTCGCACCCGGCGATGTAGTCGCAGTCCAGGCGCACCGGCTGCCCCTGGTGCTCGAAGGTCAGCCAGGGCCGCTCGCCCTTGAGGTCGTGGGGCTGAACATTGCGCGCTTCATACAGGGTGATCGCGCCGGCCTGCGCGCGGGCGGCCATCAGGTCGCGGGTGACTTCGGTCTGGCCGTAGATCATCACGGTCTGGCCGCCGGTCAGGGCTTTCAGGTCGATATGTTGCAAGCGTCCATTCAGGGCCAGCTCGAAGCCTTCATGCACCAGGCCCTCGGCGTCCATGCGTTGGCTGACGCCCGCCTGGCGCAACAGGTCGACCATGCCCTGCTCCAGCACCCCGGCACGAATGCGCCCAAGGACATAGTCCGGGGCCTGGCGCTCAAGGATCAGGGTTTCAATCCCCGCGTTGTGCAGCAATTGGCCGAGCAACAGCCCCGCAGGACCGGCGCCGATGATGGCGACTTGGGTTTTCAGGGTTTTCATTATTTTTATAGCCCGCCTGCTTCCCCCGAACGTTATCGGTGAAAGCGTTGTCATTGGATTTGGTGCTGGCATTTTTCCCTTGAGCGGCCATTACCAGAAGGTGAAAACTGAGCCAAAACCTGCGCTTTTCGCCAATTGGGGCGATTACCGAACCACTGTCCTGAGTATCGGATTGAAACCATGACCAAAAATGCCAGTCCCGCGATTCCAGTGTTCAAACTCTACGGAGAAAGCCAACAGTGGCCGACCCCGGATTTGTTGCATTGCGAGACCATCTCCCGGCGCAGCCGCGAGTACCAGTGGGAAATCCAACCCCACCGGCATGCCGACCTGTGCCAATTGCTCTATGTGTACAAGGGCCAGGCGCAACTGGAGATCGAAGGCCAGCGCACGACGCTGACCGAATCGACCCTGCAAGTGCTGCCGCCGTTATGCGTGCATGGGTTTCGGTTTGCCGAGGATGTGCAAGGGTTTGTGGTGACACTGGCCGCGCCGCTGGTGGCACATCTACAAGGTCAACTGGGCTCGGCGGTAGACGGCTTGAGCACCCTGGGCAGTTACCCGGCGGGCGAGGACAGTGACTACCTCAACAGCCTGTTCGCACGGCTGCAGGACGAATACAACGACGACCTCCCGGCCCGGGACATGATGCTGCACGCCCTGGTCAGCGTGCTGCTGGTGTGGATCAGCCGCCAGGCCATCCAGCGCCGCCATCCACGGGCACCACGCAGCCTTGAGTATTTTCGGCGCTTCACCCAGTTGGTGGAGCAGCACTACCGTGAACACCCAAAGATCGAAGACCTGGCGCACACGCTGGGGATCTCGGTGTCGCACCTCAACGGCACCTGCCGCGAACTGGGCGGGCAGCCGGCCTTGCAGATCATGCACGACCGCCAATTGCTGGAGGCCAAGCGCCTTTTGACCTACACCAGCATGACCATCAATGAAATGTCGGACGTGTTGGGGTTCTCTGATCCGACGAACTTTTCGCGGCTGTTTCGCCGGCGCGTGGGGTTTTCACCCAAGGCGTTTCGCGAACAGCTGAATGCGGGTTGACCCCACACCCGCCTAGTCAGCGCAAGTCGCTCAGGGTCGCCGAGTAGGTGCATTGCCCATGGTTGCAGGCAGCGGCCATGCCGGGTTGCAGGCGGGCCTGTTCGGCGCGGTAGACGGCGGTGCCGTAGAGGGCCGTGGCCAAGGCACAGAGGGTGAAAATCTTCAGGTACTTTCTGGTTTTGATCGTCATGGCGGTGACCTCCGGACAGATCAAGAAGGTGCTGTCTTAAGCATAGGCCAGCCAGGAAGAGTTGCCAGTTTTGACAGGTATTCAGGCGTCTTATCAGGCCTATAACCCTGCATCCCATTGTGGCTCTGGCGGGAACCGCACGACCAAAAAATCCAAGAGGCTGCGCAACGCCTGGGGCATGTGCTTGCGCGAGGCATACACCGCGTACATGTTCATCTGCCGGGGCTCGGCCTGGGGCAGCAGGCGGATCAACTGGCCGCTGCGGATGTAGTCGCCGGCCTGATAGGTGGGCAACATCGCCACCCCGGCCCCGGCCAGGGTCACGCGCAGCAAGGTGCTGGCCTCATTGGCGCTGATATTGCCGTGCACCGGCACCGACACGGGTTCGCCGTTCTCCTCGAAATGCCACAGGCTTTTGCCAAAGTAGGAATGGGTCAGGCAGTTGTGCCCCGCCAGCTCTTCTACCCGCCGGGGTTGCGGGTGTTGCAGCAGATAGCCGGGCGATGCGCAGATCACCGAGCGGCATACGGTCAGGTGCCGCGCTATCAGGTTGGGGTCCAGGTCGTTGCTGGTGCGGATCGCCAGGTCAATGCGCTCATCCACCAGGTTCACCGTGCGGTCGAGCATTTGCAGGTCAATGGACACCAGCGGGTAGCGCTTGACGTACTCGGCCATCGCTTCGGCCAGTTGCGCCTGGCCAAACGAAGTGCTGACGCTCAGGCGCACCAGGCCCCGGGGCGCGTCGTCCGGTTCGCTGACGGCGGCCTGCATGTCGCAGGACAATTCCAGCATCTGCCGGCAGCGCGGCAGGGTTTCGCTGCCGGCGGCGGTCAGGCTGAGCTTGCGCGTGGTGCGGTGCATCAGGCGTGCGCCGACCCAGTCCTCCAGCTCCGCCAGATAGCGCGACACCACCGGGCGCGACAGGTCCAGATGATCGGCGGCCGCCGACTGGCTGCCCAGGTCGACCACCGTGACAAACACGCGCATTGCTTGAAGACGATCCATGATTTGCCCGGCTTTAGAAACAAACTATGTTCCAGCATCGCATTTTTTGCTGCGTTCAGTGCAACTAAGCTCTGTTCATCGCCTGCCAAGGCACCTCTGACCTGGACCTGCACATGCTCACCACCCTCAAGCGTTTTGTATTGGCCACCACCGTACTCGGCTTTGCCGCTCACGCCGCCGCCGCCGACCTCACCCTCGACGTGTACAACCCGGGTGAAGCGGCGATCTTCCCCGTCAGCTCGGTGCTGGTCAGCGGCGAAAAAGACGCGATCCTGGTGGACGCGCAGTTCGGCAAGGGCCAGGCCGAGCAACTGGTGCAGAAGATCCGCGCCAGCGGCAAACAGCTGACCACCATCTATATCAGCCATGGCGACCCGGATTACTACTTCGGCCTCGACACCCTGGCCCGCGCCTTCCCACAGGCCAAGATCCTCGCACCGCAGCCAGTGGTCGAGCATATCAAGGCCACCGTTGCCGGAAAAATCGCCTATTGGGGCCCGAAAATGGGCGCCGATAAACCCGCCAACACCCTTATTCCCCAAGTGCTCGAAGGCCATCACCTGACGCTTGAAGGGCAATCGCTGGAAGTCATCGGCCTGGACGGCCCGCAGCCCGATCGCAGCTTCGTCTGGATCCCATCGATCAAGGCCGTGGTCGGCGGTGTGGTGGTCTCGCAAAACATCCACCTGTGGATGGCCGACACCCAGAGCGCGCAATCCCATGCCGATTGGCTGGACACCCTGCAACGTATCGAAAAACTCAAGCCGGTCACCGTGGTCCCCGGCCACTACCTGGGCACGCCTTCGGTCAAATCCGTCGCCTTCACGGCCGACTACATCAAGGCGTTCGACCTAGAAACCGCCAAGGCCAAGGATTCCGCCGCCCTGATCGCAGCCATGAAAAAACGCTACCCGAACCTGGCCGATGAAAGCTCCCTGGAACTGAGCGCCAAAGTCGCCAAGGGCGAAATGCAGTGGTGAATTGATCCAACCCTTACCGCACTGGAGAACGTCATGAGCAAAATCGCAATCATTGGTGCCACCGGCCGTGCCGGCAGCCAATTGCTGGAAGAAGCCCTGCGTCGCGGCCACACGGTCACGGCCATCGCACGCAACACCGCAGCTCTCGCCGCGCGCCCCGGCCTGACCGTCAAACAGGCCGACGCCCTGGACGCCAATGCCCTGCAACAGGCCATCAGCGGCAGCGATGTGGTGATCAGCGCCGCGCATTTTTCCACCCTGCCCGCTGCCGCCGTGATCGGGCCGGTCAAACAGGCTGGTGTGCCGCGTCTGCTGGTGGTGGGCGGTGCGGGTTCGCTGCTGTTGCCGGGCGGTGGGCGGGTCATCGACAGCGAAGGTTTCCCTGCCCAATACAAGGCCGAAGCCAGTGCTGGCGCGGTGTTCCTCGAGACCTTGCGCCAGGAAAAGGCGCTGGACTGGACCTTCCTTTCGCCCTCGGCAGAGTTTGTCGAGACCGAGCGCACCGGCGCATTCCGCCTGGGCCAGGATGACCTATTGGTAAGCAGCGAGGGCCGCAGCTGGATCAGCTTTGCCGACTTCGCCATTGCGTTGATCGATGAAGTGGACACCCCGAAGCATTCGCGCCAGCGCTTTACCGTAGGCTACTGACACCCCCCTGCAGGAGCCGGCTTGCCGGCGCCTGCAGGGGCAGTTTTTCAATACCCCCTGCGACTTTTTCATTTGCTCCCTGCCCTGCTCAGCCGCCTAATAGCAGCCTTGTCCGCTCAAGGCCCGCCCATGGAAAACGTCCACGCCAAACCCACCACCGCCCTCTGGCTGATGATCAGCGTCGTGCTGGTGGCCCTCAACCTGCGGCCGTCCATGGCGGCGGTGGGGCCTTTGTTGTCGTCGATCCGCGGCGAGGTGCCGCTGAGTTTCAGCGCCGCGTCGTTGCTGACCATGTTGCCGGTGATGGCCATGGGCTTGGCGATGTTCTTCGGCATCGGCCTGGGCAAACGCTTTGGCGAGCATCGCAGCATCGTGCTGGCGCTGGTGCTGATTGGCTTCGCCACCCTGTCGCGGCTGTTTCTCGACTCCGCCGCCGAGTTGATCCTCAGCGCCATCGCCGCCGGCGTGGGCATTGCGCTGATCCAGGCGTTGCTGCCCGCGTTGATCAAGTCGCGCTTTAGTGACAACGTTTCGCTGTTCATGGGCCTGTACGTCACCGCGATCATGGGCGGCGCGGCATTGGCGGCGTCGTTCTCGCCGTTCATCCAGGTGCAGACCGGCAGTTGGCGCATCGGCCTGGCGATCTGGGCGGTGCTCGCCGTAGTGGCGCTGCTGTTCTGGTCCGCCCAGCGCGCGGCGTTCCCTCCCCTGCCCCAAACCGGTGCCGACGCGCAGGCGTCCTTTTTTGGCAATCGCCGCGCGTGGTTGCTGGCGATTTTTTTCGGCCTTGGTACCGCGTCCTACACCTGCGTACTGGCGTGGCTGGCGCCGTACTACGTCGAGCAAGGCTGGAGCGCACAGAATGCCGGCCTGCTGCTGGGCTTCCTGACCGCCATGGAGGTGGTCTCCGGGCTGCTCACCCCGGCCATTGCCAATCGGCGCCAGGACAAACGCAGCGTGGTTGCCGTGCTGCTGGTGCTGATCATCGCCGGCTTCTGCGGCCTGATCCTCTCCCCACAGCACCTCACCTTACTGTGGCCATGCCTGCTGGGCCTGGGCATTGGCGGGCTGTTCCCGATGAGCCTGATCCTGTCCCTCGACCATCTGGACAACCCGCGCCGCGCCGGTGGCCTGACGGCGTTCGTGCAGGGCATCGGCTACCTGATTGCCGGCATATCGCCGCTGATTGCCGGAGTGATCCGCGACCAACTGGGCAGTTTCGAGTGGGCCTGGTGGTCGCTCACCGCGGTGGTGGTGGTGATGCTGCTGATGGTCCTGCGCTTCGACCCGCGCCACTATGCACGGCATATCCGCTAGGGGCGTCGTATTCCAAACAGTATCTGTCCCACAGTAGACATAGAAAGGTCCGACAGACCTTTCTATTGGTACGAGCGTTCCGTTAACATTTTGCCTTGTTTGCGCTGCGGTCGCGCAACAGGCCCACGGACGGAACGAATGCTAAACAGCAACTTGCTTAGAAAGCTCGATATGCAGGACCTGATGGTGTTTGTCGCTGTGTATGAGCAAAGCAGCGTCACCGATGTGTCCGAAACCCTGTTTGTCAGCCAGTCCACGGTCAGTTACAGCCTCAAGAAACTGCGCACCAGCTTTGAAGATGATCTGTTTATCAATACCCGCGCCGGCATGCGCCCGACCTACAAAGCCAGCACCATGTACGGGCATGTGCAGAAAATCCTCGAAAGCATCAACCTTTGCCACGCGGGCGCCCAGGCCTTCGACCCCACGCAAAAAGCCGTCACCTTCAACCTCTGCGCGCCCGAATATTTCGAGCAACTGATCCTGCCCAGGCTGTTGAGAAACTTCGATCACGCCGACCTGCCGGTGATCGTCAACGTCCAGAAGCTGGAAACCGAGATTCCCGTCGAGGCCCTGCGCGACGGGCGCCTGGACCTGGTGATCTGCTTCGGCCCGCACTTTCATCGTGAGCACAAGGACCTCAGGACCCAGATGCTGCTCGAAGACGACCTGGTCTGCGTCTTCGACAAACACGCCGCCCCACGGGAGCCGGCGTTCAGCCTGCAATCCTTCGTCGCCCGGCGCCATGTGTTCCCCACGCCCTGGACCTCGGACACCAACATGATCGACGGCTGGCTGGCCCGCCAGGCCCACAAGCGCCAGGTCATCGCCCGGGCCAACAGCTACAGCGCGGCACTGAAGATGATTGCCGGCACCGACTTTATCGTCACCCTGCCCCGGCGCGTGCAACAGCTACTGGCCGTGGAACCGCAGTTCGGCCACTGCGAAGCGCCCAACGGCCTGCCGGGGTTTACCCTGGATATGCAGTGGAACGAGGCCAGCGAGCAGGAAAGCGCCAATGCGTGGTTTCGGGAGCAGGTGGTGGCGGCGGTGGGTGGGAGTTAAGCGGCAAGAGAGGTGTCGCACTAGCTTGCCACTTCCCCCCCCATAAACGCCTCCAGCCGCGCACGCATCCAACGTTCGGCCGGGTCGCTGTCCACATGGCTGAGCCAGACCATGGACAGGTCCAGGGTCGGCGTATCGAACGGGAGCGGCTCACAAAACAGGCTGCCTGCCGCGGCCATGGCCTGGGCCGTGTAATCCGGCAGGCTGGCGATCATATCGGTGCCGGCCAGCAGTGCCGGCAAGGCGCTGTATTGCGGCACGGATAACACCACGTGCCGCTGGCGACCGATCTGCGCCAGCCACTCATCGGCAAAACCCGTGATGTTGGCGGTGTGGGACACCAGTACATGGGGCCGCGCGCAGTATTCGTCGAGGCTCAGCGGCTGGTCCGAGGCATCGGCGCGCAGCACGCTGGGGCGGATATGGCGCAACAACTTGCGCTTGGCATTGGCCGGCAGGCCGCGCGTCTGGGTGATACCGACCGTGATATCGCCAGAGGCCAGCAAATCGGGAATCCGCCAGTAATCAACGTGCTGCACCACAAACACCACCTGCGGCGCTTCGCTGCGCAGGGCCCGCAGCAGCGGCGGCAACAGGCCGAACTCGACGTCATCGGACAGGCCGATGCGAAAGGTCATGGTGCTGACAGACGGGTCGAAATCATGGGTCAGGCTCAACGCCGCCGACAGCGAGTCCAGGGCCGGCGACAGATGCAGGATAAGTTCCTCGGCCCGCGCCGTGGGTTCCATGCGGTGGCCGACGCGGATAAACAGCGGGTCGTTGAACAACGTGCGCAGGCGGTTGAGGGCCGAACTGATCGTCGGCTGGCCGAGAAACAGCTTCTCCGCCGCCCGTGTCACGTTGCGCTCAAGCATCAGCGTTTCAAAGACCACCATCAGGTTGATGTCGGCCTTGCGTAATTCATTGCGATTCATGACAAACGCCCTACAGCCCAAGACTGCCGGCAGTTTAGGAACACAGCGGGGCCTGCGTCTATGCGCCGACTATCCAACCGACGGGTTTGGGACTATAAATCAGCTTCCATGGCAACCGAGAACACCCCTGTGCTGGTCATTCTTGCCCTGGCCATCCTGATGGCCGGGCTGTGTATCTGGAGCATCAGGTTCATCGCCCACCCAACCGCCAGGACACTGCTGCGGGTATTTGTCGGGCTGTGCCTGGCCGCCATTGTGGCGTACCTGGTCTTGGCGTCGGGGTTTCCCACGGCGCTGCTGGTATCGGCAGGTTGACGAGCCCGTTGTCACCCCCCTCTAAATAGCCACTTTTTCAAGCACGGAGCGCTGAGCCATGAAATTCGCCTACACCATCGTCTACGTCCCGGACGTTGCCGCGTCGCTGCAGTTTTTTGAACAGGCCTTTGGCTTCAGCCGACGCTTTCTGCATGAATCAGGGACCTATGGCGAGTTGGAAACCGGGGGCACTACCCTGGCCTTCGCCGCCCATGAGTTGGGGGAAATGAATTTCAAGGGCGGGCACGTTGCCGCTCATACCTCGAAGCAACCGCTGGGCATGGAGTTGGGATTGGTGACCGCTGACGTGCCGGCCGCCCACGCCAAGGCGCTGGCCGCAGGCGCCAGCGAACTCTCGGCACCGAGCAGCAAGCCCTGGGGCCAGGTGGTGTCTTATGTGCGCTGCCCGGATGGCACGCTGGTGGAGTTGTGTACGCCGATAGCCGGGTGAACGCTGGGCCCATCGTTGACATCAGGGCTTAAGTGGGCGCTCCTGGTCGCGCTCGGACAGTTCCGTCCCATCATCCGGGTGCTTCCAGGTCTGCGGTTTCTCTTCTTCGCGAAGCTGCCGCGCGCGCTCCTGCGCCGAGTCATCGCGTGGCTTGGGTTCGTTATTCATACCCATCTCCCGTCCGTAAGAATTGGACACATAAACTCAGCATAGAACAGCCCTGCCAGGCGGGCCAACAAAACCCCAGCAACCAAACGCCCTCGACGTATCACACATCTTAAAAATCAGTTACAGCTGATGGAATGCTGACCAAGCCGAGCCGCAGTAAGATTGCCCATTCATGGTAAGCGCCATACTCGGTCAAACGTCGAGGAATACTTGTCAAAAAGCTCATCCCAGCCCATTGTAATGACCAACGTCATTACATCGGGAACCAACAGCATGGCCTCTATCAATATCCGTATCGACGACGACCTTAAGGCACGCGCTTATCGTGAACTGGAAAAACTCGGTGTCACGCCTTCCGAACTGATGCGCCAGGCTCTGCAGTATGTGGCAGAGCGTGGTCAGTTGCCCTTCAAACCAGTCTTGATGACTGAGGATGACGAGGCACTGATGGCAACCGTACGAGAGAGGTTGGCGGCGCCTCAACGCGTGAAGGTTTCATTGGATGACCTATAGCCTTGAGTTCGATGCACGAGCGCTGAAGGAGTGGCAAAAACTAGGGGATACCGTACGCCAGCAGCTCAAGAAAAAGCTGGGAGAAATCCTGACCAATCCGCGCATTGAAACCAACCGCCTGCACGGTTTGCCCGACTGCTACAAAATCAAACTGCGCAGCAGCGGTTATCGCTTGGTCTATCAGGTGATTGATCAGGAAGTTACCGTGGTTGTAGTCGCTGTTGATAAACGTGAACGGGACCAGGTTTATCGTAAAGCGGCTGAGCGCTTGAGCTGACAGCCGCGACGGGGCTCACCCCATTCGGAGACCATGGCCTGCACGCTGCCCCTCAACAGCTTCTGGGAGCGACAGCCTGGTCGCCACTCAGCTTCCCCGCTCTTTATTGGATTGGGAGAGCACGGAGGCGGCAAGGGCTTTTGTCTGCTCGCTGTACTTATCGCTCTGAAGCGTCTTTCCAGCTTTTTCCTCCATCTGTGCACTGGTCTGCTTATCCGTACCACGTTGAGCCAACGCCGAGGCAGCCAGGCTTTTGGCGATGGCTGAGGCGTTTGGATTATTCAGGGTTTCGGCGGCCAATGTGGCCATCTTGCCGGAGGTCTTTTTCGTGTTTTTGCTCATAAGGCATTCCTTTGCAGTGTTGGGATCTGAGGCTTATCTCACACACGGCAAACGATATTGACTTACAGAGGGAGGCGCAACGCAGGAGCTGTGCGTAACGTTTTGGAAACCTGCATGAAAAGGTGTGTTTGTTATGTAGTACGGGGTGTGACGGGCAAATGTCGGGTTTATGGAGCGTTTACCATAGAACAGCAAATACATTGCTTGCGGGTAGCGGCCGGGGCAGCAACTATGCAACCAGTTGCATATTAAAATTCACCCTGCTAATTTCTCCTCGCCGGGTATCCGACACCCGATCCGATTGGAGCCGCTATGTCTCTCCCTGCTGTTTTGCAAGGCCGTCTTTCGATTCCAGTGGTGTGTTCGCCGCTGTTTATCATTTCCAGCCCTCAGTTGGTGATCGCCCAATGCAAGGCCGGCGTAGTGGGTTCATTCCCCGCGCTGAATGCACGACCGGCGCCGGTATTGGAGGATTGGCTGAAACAAATCACCACCGAGTTGGCCGCGTACGATGCCCTGCATCCGGATAAGCCCTCTGCGCCGTTTGCGGTCAACCAGATCGTGCACAAGTCCAATGATCGGCTCGAACATGACCTGGCACTGTGCGCCAAATATAAAGTCCCAATCATCATCACCTCGCTGGGTGCGAGGGTGGATGTGAATGAGGCGGTACACGCCTACGGCGGCATCGTGCTGCACGACGTGATCAACAATACCTTCGCCAGAAAAGCCATTGAGAAAGGCGCCGACGGCCTGATTGCCGTGGCTGCGGGGGCTGGAGGCCATGCGGGGAAAATTTCGCCTTTTGCGCTTATCCAGGAAATTCGTGAATGGTTCGACGGCCCGCTGCTGCTTTCGGGGGCCATTTCACACGGTAATGGGATTCTCGCTGCCCAGGCGGCAGGCGCTGACCTGGCCTATATCGGCTCGGCGTTCATCGCCACTGAAGAAGCCCATGCCCAATCTGCCTACAAGCAAATGATTGTCGAGAGTTCGGCCGACGACATCATCTACTCCAACCTGTTCACCGGTGTGCATGGCAATTACCTGCGCCAAAGCATCGCCAACAGCGGTCTGGACCCAGATGAACTGCCAGTGTCCGACCCTTCAAAAATGAATTTCGGCACCGGTGAAGGGGCCAAGGCCTGGAAAGATATCTGGGGGGCAGGCCAGGGCGTGGGCGCCGTCAAGTCGGTACTGCCGGCCGGCAAGCTGATCGAGCGGCTCAAGGGTGAGTATCAAGCCTCACGCAAACGCTTGGACCTCAGATAACGGCGGGGCAGGTGACCTCTTCAGTGCCTGTGCCGCCGCCATCGCCGCCTCGCCGGGGCTCGACAGCTCCCACAAGGGGATTGGCGGTGGATGAAGTCGAACCCTGCCTGGCCTCACACCTCAATCAACGGCAATACCTCATCCGCCCAGGCCAGCCAGCTTTCTTCGAGCATGATTCCACGTCGCAGCACTATGTATTGCAGGCGCTGTGTGGTGCTCAACGAGGCAGATGAAAAGTCGCGCTGTTCAATCTGCCGATACGTCTCAAGCAGGGCCTGATGCTGCTTGATCAGGCGCTGGACCTCAGCCCCCAGGCCCAGCGGGCCAATCACCGCCTCGGCACGCAGCTTGATCAGCAATGCCTGGCTCTGGTCCCCCGCTTCTTGCGGCTCGCCCGCCCAGCGCATCAACTCGGCGCGCCCCGCAGGCAGCACCTGGTAGATTTTTTTGCGCCGCTTGTCATCCTCAGGGCCATCTTGCGCCACGAGCCAGCCGGCGCTGACCATACGGCCCAGCTCACGATAGATTTGCTGATGGGTGGCTTGCCAGAAATAGCCGATGGAGCGGTCGAACCGATTGGCCAACTCATACCCCGTGGAGGGCTTTTCCAGGAGTGAGGTCAGGAGTGCGTGCTGGATGGACATGGGGCGCAGTCTACCTCCGTGGTTCTGGCCCGGGCGAGCATGAAGTCGATGAAGGTCGAGGTCGCACGGGTGTGATGGTGATCAGGCATATAGAGCATATACATGTTGGTGCCGAAGATGCTCAGCCGCCAGGCATCCAGGGCGGTCACCAGCGTGCCCTGGCGCACGTCATCCTGCACCAGGTAGTCCGGCACCAGCCCGACGCCCAACCCGGCCAAGACGGCTTGGCGCAAGAACAGAAAGTTCTCCGAAATCAGGGTGGGCTCCAGCAGGACCTCATGACGCTCCTCGTCCAGGTAAGCGGCGACCCGCAATTGCCGGCCAACCACCGCCGCCGTAATCAGCGGCGCGGTGCGCAAGTCGCTGAGTTGCTCGGGCACACCATGCTCCTGGGCGTAGGCCGCAGAAGCGCAGGCCACGTAGCGCAACACGCCCATGTCCCGCGCCACCAGGTTTTGCGGCGGCTCGGACATGACCCGTACCGCGATATCCACTTCATCGCGCATCAGGTCTTCGACACGGTTTTCAAACATCACGTCCAGCACGATCCCGGGGTAAAGCCGCTTGAAATCGAGTAGCCAGTCGGCCATGACCCATTGCCCGTACCCGCTCGGGACGCTCACACGCACCCGGCCCTGCAGGCTCTGCCCCAGTGAAGAGACCGACTCTTGCGCCGCCAGCAGCTCATTGCGGATGGCTCGCCCATGCTCATACAGGCGCAGACCGATCTCGGTCGGCTCGATGCGGCGCGTAGTACGCCGTACCAGTTGCAAACCGATTGACTGTTCCAGGCGGCTGAGGTGGTAGCTGATGTTGGCCCGGCTGACCTTGAGGCGCCGTGCGGCCTCACTGAGGTTGCCTGCATCGATGATTTCGACCAGCAAGGTAAGCGACTTGAGGTCCATGGGCGGCCACTGTCAAAGGATTTTGAACAGCCTGTCAATCAGGGCTGTGATTGTCAATGAAGCTTTGCCTTCCGATAATCCTTCGGATAATCAGCCGCCGAGCACAACAGGTGAAACCATGCGTGAACCGATTCTTGTGCACCGCGAAGGTGCCGTTCTAGTGCTGTCCAATAACAACCCCGGCGCACGTAACGCCCTCACGCCCGAGTTCTATGGCGCATTACCCCAGGCCCTGGCCCGGGCCGAGGCGGATCCGGCGATTGGCGCCGTAGTGTTGACCGGTGTTGACGGCCATTTCTGCGCCGGCGGCGATCTGCATCGGCTGGCATTACGCCGGACCATGACGCCGGCGGCGCGACGGGTCAACCTTGAAGGCCTGCATGACCTGATCCGCTCGATCCACACCTGCAGCAAACCGGTGATCGCCGCCGTCGAAGGTGCAGCAGCCGGGGCCGGCCTGTCGATTGCACTGGCGTGCGACCTGCTGGTAGTGGCCCGCAATGCTTCGTTTTCGGTGGCCTACGTCAAGGTTGGCCTCACCCCGGATGGCGGCGCCACGGCGTTTCTCGCCGAATTTGTCTCGCGCCAGGTACTGACGCAACTGTGCCTGACAGGTGAGCGGATCAGCGGTGAACGCCTGCATGCCATGGGTGCGGTGAATACCCTGGTCGAGCCCGGTGAAGCGCTCGCGGCGGCCATCACGCTGGCAACCCGGATTGGCGCAGGCCCACAGCGGGCAATGGCGCGGATCAAGGCCCTGTGCCGTCAGGCCAGCAGCGCAACCCTGGAGCAGCAGTTGGAACTGGAGGCCACCCATATGGTGGAGTCCATGGGGGACGATGAGGCTGGCGAGGGAATTGCGGCATTCTTCGACAAGCGACCCGCAGACTTCCTGGCCTTACGAAAAGCCAATCAATAATTCCGCACAGCGAAATATAATTCCATATATTTGACATTTCGCAGCATTGCATGCAAATCTCCAGCGAGATGGCACCCGCCATACCGCCCGCATATCGATTAACCCAGACTCATAACAACAGGGTTTTAGAATGTTCAATCGTCACCTGCCCCATTGGCCGGAGGGTGCGCCCCACCACCTGACACTGCCGGACACCAGTCTTTTCTGTAACCTGGAGATCGCTGCCCGGCGTTATCCGCAAAAGACCGCGATCATTTACTACGACACCCTCATCACCTACGCCCAGTTGCTCGATGAGGTCGAGCGACTGGCCGGGTATTTCCAGTCCCAAGGGATCAAGCGTGGCGACCGGGTGCTGCTGTTCATGCAGAACTCGCCTCAATTCATCATCACTTACTACGCCGCCTTGCGCGCCGACGCCATGGTGGTACCGCTCAACCCCATGAGCCGCGCCAGCGAACTGGAACACTACCTGCAAGATACTGACGGCGAGATCGTCGTCTGCGCTCAGGATCTGGCGCCTTTTGTCACGCCGCTGCTCGGCCGCTTCAAGCTGCGCCAGGTGCTGACCACCGCTTATTGCCAATACCTGCGCCAGCCCACCGACCTGCCCCTGCCGCCCGAGTTGCTCGTTGCGGTGGAAACCGCGACGTTGCCTGGCGTGGTGCGCTGGCAGGCCGCACTCGATTGTGGCCAACAGCCTGGCCCGCACCTCAGTGGCGCTGACGATCACTGCGTAATGCCTTACAGCTCCGGCACCACCGGCGTGCCCAAGGGCTGCCTGCACACCCATGCCTCAGTGATGGCGACGGCCGTGCATCGCCAGGCCTGGACTAACCGCACTTGTGAAGATGTGGTCCTGACCACCCTGCCGCTGTTCCATGTCGCCGGCATGCAGTCGTCGATGAACGGGCCGATTTTCAGTGGTGCCTGTGTGGTGGTCATGACCCGTTGGAACCGCGAAGTTGCCGCGCAGTTGATGCAGCGTTATCGCGTCAGCAACTGGTCCAATATCGTCACCATGGCCGTGGACTTCCTGACCCAGGAAGGGCTCGATCGCTATGACTTGTCCAGCCTCGATTACATTGGCGGTGGCGGTGCGGCGATGCCCGGGCCGGTCAAGAACAAGCTCAAACAGCTATTGGGCCTGGACTACATCGAAGGCTACGGCATGACCGAAACCATGGCAGCGACCCATATGAACCCCAAGGCACGCAGCAAATCCCAATGCCTGGGCATTCCGGCGTTCGACGTGGACTCGCGCGTTATCGACAGTACGACTGGCCTGGAACTGGCGCCCCATGAGGTAGGGGAAATAGTCTGCCACGGCCCGCAAATTTTCAAAGGCTACTGGCGGCTCCCGCACGACACCGAAAAAGCCTTTATCGAACTGCAAGGTAAACGTTTCCTGCGCACCGGCGACCTCGGTTACTACGACGAAGACGGCTACTTCTTCATGGTCGACCGGATCAAGCGAATGATTAACGCCTCCGGCTACAAGGTCTGGCCTTCGGAAGTCGAAAGCCTGATGTACCGCCATCCGGCGATCAAGCAGTGCTGCGTCATTTCCTCCCCCGACGCACGCCGCGGGGAGGCCGTCAAAGCCCTGGTGACCCTGCACCCCGAGCGACAGGACACCACGGCCGACGACATCATCGAGTGGTGCAAGGCCAATATGTCGGCCTATAAAGTCCCCGCCACTATTGAGTTTCGCGAGCATCTGCCGCAATCAGGCGCCGGCAAACTGCTATGGCGCCAGTTGCAGGATGAAGAATGGGCCGCCCACGCCCCCACCAGTACTGGCACAGGAAACTGATTGATGTCTGACGCCGTTATTGTCTCCACCGCGCGTACCGCCCTCGGCAAATCCTACCGGGGCGCCCTGAACAACACCCACAGCATCGACCTGGCCGGGCATGTGATCCAGCACGCCGTGGCCCGGGCCGGGATTGATCCGGGGTTGATTGAAGATGTGATCCTCGGTGCGACGTTTCATGAAGGCGCCCAGGGCAAGAACATGGCGCGCCTGGCCGCCATTCGTGGCGGGCTGTCCAGCGCCACGGCGGGGTTGTCGATCAACCGTTTTTGCAGCTCGGGCCTGCAAGCCATTGCCCTCGCGGCCCAACGTATCGTGTCGGAGAAAGTCCCGGCGATGATTGCCGGCGGCGTGGAATCCATCAGCCTGCTGCAAAACGACAAGCTCAATACCGATCGCGGGCAGAACCCGTGGCTGCGGGAACACAAACCCGAGCTTTACCTGTCGATGATTGAAACCGCCGACATCGTTGCCCGGCGCTACCACATCAGCCGCGAGGCCCAGGACGAATACGCCCTGCTCAGCCAACAGCGCACCGCCGCCGCCCAGGCCGCAGGTTTGTTTGATGAGGAGATTGTGCCCTTCAGCACCCACATGCTGGTCAAGGACAAACACAGCGGCGAGGTCAGTGAACAGGCGGTAACCCTGACGCAGGACGAGTGCAACCGCCCCTCCACCACCCTGGCCAACCTGGCCTTGCTGGAGCCGGTGCGCGGTGCCGGGCAATTCATTACGGCGGGCAATGCCAGCCAGCTGTCTGACGGGGCGTCGGTGTGCCTGGTCATGGACAGTCTGTATGCCGAACGCAACAACCTCGAGCCACTGGGCATTTTTCGCGGTTTTGCCGTGGCCGGTTGCGAGCCGGACGAGATGGGCATCGGCCCGGTCTACGCCATCCCCCGCCTGCTCAAGCGCAACGGCCTGAACGTCGACGATATCGACTTGTGGGAACTCAATGAAGCCTTCGCCTCGCAGGTGATCTACTGCCGCGAGAAGCTGGGCATCCCCCTGGACAAGATGAACGTCAACGGCGGCTCCATCTCCATCGGCCATCCTTATGGCGTCACCGGCTCACGCCTGACCGGCCATGCCCTGATCGAAGGCAAACGGCGCGGCGCCAGATATGTGGTGGTGACCATGTGCATCGGCGGCGGGCAAGGGGCTGCGGGGTTGTTCGAGGTCGTTTAAAAGCAGAACCAGAGCGCGAAGCTGCGTTCCCCTGTGGGAGCTGGCTTGCCTGCGATGGCGGTGGATCAGTCACTGAATATGTCGGCTGAACCACCGCTATCGCGAGCCCGCTCCCACACTTGTATGGGGTGGCTTCAGTCAAGCCGTTCGATCACACAGGCAATGCCCTGGCCAATCCCGATGCACAGGCTCACCAGCGCGTAGCGCCCTTGCTGGCGCTCCAGGCTACGCAAGGCCGTCAGGGCCAAGCGGGCACCCGAGGCGCCCAACGGATGGCCAATGGCAATCGCACCGCCCAGGGCATTCAAACGCGGATCGTCAAAGGCCAGGCCCAACTCTTTAGCGCACCCCAGCACCTGGGTGGCGAAGGCTTCATTGATTTCAATCACATCCATATCCGCCAGGCTGAGCCCGGCACGCGCCAAGGCCTTGCCAATGGCCGGAACCGGCCCCAGGCCCATCACCCTGGGCGCAACCCCCGCGACCGCACCGGCCACGATCCGTGCCCGAGGCCTGACCCCGTACCGCTCACCGATCGCACGGTTGCCAACGATCAGCGCCGCCGCCCCATCGTTGATCCCCGAGGCATTCCCCGCCGTGACCACTCCGTCGTCGAACAGCGCCCCCAGCCGGGCAAGCGCCGGCTCATCGGTGGACGGCCGTGGGTGCTCATCAGCCAGTACCTCCTTGGGCGGCAACTTGCGTCCTTGTGGCACCAACACCGACATCAGTTCCCCGTCATAAAAACCCTCGGCCAGCGCCTTGGCATACAGCGCCTGGCTACGCGCGGCGAACGCATCACTGTCGGCCCGGCTGATACCCAGGTCGCGCGCAATGTTATCGGCGGTTTGCGGCATGCTGTCGGCGCCGAATTCGGCCTCGATCAGCGGGTTGGGAAAACGCGCACCGATGCTGCTGTCGAAGACCTGGAAGGCCCGGGAGAATGCCGCCTCGCTCTTGCCGACGACAAACGGCGCACGGCTCATGCTCTCGGTGCCGCCAGCGATAAACAACTGGCCCTCATCGCAACGGATCATCCGGTTCACATCCAGCAACGCCGCCAGCCCCGAGCCGCACAAGCGGTTGACAGTCAAGCCCCCCGTGGTCAATGGCAAGCCCGCGAGCAATGCCGCATTGCGGGCAACGTTGCGCGCATCTTCACCGGCCTGGCAGGCACACCCCGCCACGACGTCTTCATAGTCGGCGCCTGCAAACGAGCTGCGCGCCACCAGGGCACGAATGACTTCGCCCAGCAAGTCATCGGGGCGCACGCTGGCCAAGGCGCCGGCGCTGCGGCCAAAAGGTGTACGCAGGCCATCATAGATATAAGCGGACATGGTTATTGCTCCTGCACGGCAGAGGGATGATCAGGGGATTGCAGGCCCAGGCCCAGTTGGACCCGGCGACGCAGCCAAGGGCTGGGGCGGTAGCGCGGTTCTTCATAACAACCTTGAATACCGCGCAATACCGCAAGGATCTTGTCGGCGCCATAGAATTGGGCGAAGGCCAGCGGGCCGCGCGGATAACCCAGCGCCAGCATCACCGCACGGTCGAGGGTGGCCGGGGTGGCGATGCCCCGCTGGACGATTTCCGCCCCCAGGTTGACCACGCAGGCCACCACGCGCTGGATGATGAAACCGGGCGAGTCATTGATCACTTCCACCGGCACGCCACTGCTGCCGAGGGCCTGTACCGCCTGGGCTTCCAACGCAGGCTCAAGCGCCGGTTGGCGCATCAACACCAGGCGCTTGGAAAAATCGCAGAAGGTGTCCAGGGCCAGGGTGCGCTCAGCCGGTAAACCCAGGCGCGCAATCATGCTACTGGCATCTTCCCCCAACGGGGTAATCAGGCAGATCGCGTTGGCCGGTGGTTGAGCATCCTCCTCAAGCGTCGCCCCGCCAGCGGCGAGCAAGGTTGCCACTGCGTCGCGCACGTGCAGCTCCTGGCTGTCGAGCCAGAAGGCCCGCTCGACCGCTACCACCGCGCGCTTGAGCGGGGGCGAACGCAGCTGTTGGCCGTCGACATACCGGTAGAAACCCTGCCCGTCACTCTTGCGCCCCAGCAAACCGGCGGCCACGCGCTGGGCTGCCAGGTAGGAAGGCGTATAGCGGGGGTCACCATAAAACTGCGCGTAGATCGACTCCATCACCCCGTGGGAAATATCCAGCCCGGTGAGGTCAAACAACTCGAACGGCCCCATGCGAAACCCCGGGCCATCGCGCAGGATGCGGTCGATCTGCTCGACATCGGCGATGTTCTCGCCAAGGATGCGCAAGGCTTCAGTGCCATAGGCGCGACCGGCATGGTTGACCAGAAAACCCGGCGTGTCCGGGGTTTGCGCCGCAAAGTGGCCCGCGGCCTCGGCCAACGCGCACAAGCGCTCGACCACCTGCGCCTGGGTACGCTCACCGCGCACCACCTCGACGATCTTCATCAGCGGCACCGGGTTGAAGAAGTGAAACCCGGCAACCCGTTCGGGGTGCTGGCAACCGCTGGCGATCTGCGTAACGGACAACGAAGACGTGTTAGTCGCCAGCACGGCGCTCGGCGCAACGATGGCCTCCAACTGGCGAAACAGCCCTTGCTTGGCCTCCAGGTTCTCGACGATGGCTTCGATCAACAGATCGCAACCGGCCAAGGCTTCCAGGCTGGCGGCAGGCTGCATACGCGCCAGGGTCTGCTCCAACTGCTCGGGGCTGAGCTTGCCCTTGGCCACCTGGCGCGCCAACAGGTCCTTGTTAAAGCTCAGCGCCTGCTCGACTGCCTCGGGACGCACGTCATACAGCAGCACCTCGCAGCCTGACGTCGCAAACACCTGAACAATGCCACGCCCCATGGCGCCACTGCCTATCACACCGATACGTGAAAACATGTCTTCTCCGAATTAATGTTTCGCTGTGCAGAACCAGATTCCATATTGACTATGATATTAAATATTGTCAGGCTCAACTTCAATCAATAAACCGACTTTGCGGAACTTGGAAGTACAGGCCAAAAGGTCACTGCCCGCAAACGCGCCACGCCATAACAAGAAGAGAACACCCCATGACCCCCACATCGCCTGCAACCGACCTGATCGGGCTGTTCAGTGGTTTTGCCGCTTACCTGGGCCTTGATCTGCTTGAATATGGCCAGGCTCGTACGGTCATCGCCCTGCAGATTCGCCCCGACCATCTCAACCAGGCCGGCAACCTGCACGGCGGCGTGATCGCGGCCATGGCCGACTCGGCCCTGGGCATGTGCGGCACCTGGCACGTCGATCCGGCCCAATGGCGCTTGTCCCTGACCTTGTCGCTGAACATCAACTACATGGCCCCCGCCCCGGCGGGCAGTCGGGTACGGGTCATCGCCCGGGTACGGGGCGGCGGGCCGAAAATCTACATGGCCGCTTGTGATGTGCTCGATGCCGAGGACAACCTGCTGGCCAGCGCCGAAGGGGTGTTCAAACATAGCCGCCTGCGGCGTCTGCCCGCGTGAAGCTGACACGCCTGCTGCCACTGGCCCTGCTCTGCGAACTGATTGCCCTGGGCACACGTACCACTGCGTTCAGCCTGATCGCAGCGCTGCTGTTCGGTTTGTTTTTTATCCGGCACTGGCAGTCGCTCATGCCCTACCCTCGGCGCCTGGGCCTGGCGACGCTGGCGCTGCTCGCGCTATGGCTGGTCAAGGCCCCACTGGACCTGCCCACCGTCCAGCGCATCAGCAGCGCGGCCGCCTATTACGCGGCGTTCATTGGCGGCCTGGGGCTGATGGGTTGCCTGGTCAAGCGCCTGCCGGCACTGCGTGAGGTGCATCGTGTGTTGTTGCGTGGACCACGGGCCCTGCTCTATCCGCGCTACTTGTTGGCGGCGCTCGGGTTGGGCTCAATCCTCAGTTTCGGCATGCTCAACCTGATGTGTTCAACCCTGCACAGTTACCTGCAACACTTTGCCCCCGATCACCCGGCCCAACGCGATGGCCAGAGAGGCGTGCTGACCGCCGCCATTCGCGGCTTTGCCCTGGTGCCGTTAATCGCGCCAACCAGCATTGTCGTGGCGATCATTACCCGTGAAGTCCCCAGCCTGACCTGGACCGACCTGCTGCCCTACGGCGTGATCGCCACGGCGCTGCTGATGCTTATTGGCGCACGCACGGAAAACCGCCATTTGCAGACGCTGGTGGATGAGTCGCCAGAAATTCCCGCCGCCTCGCTCACACCGCTCGCCCTGGGCACGGCCCTGGGCATCGGCGCGATTGTCGCGCTGGCCAGCTTCAGTTGGCTGAACATCACCCAAGCGTCGTTGGTGGTGGTGCCGCTGCTGGTCAGTGGCTGGCTGTTCCTTGAGAGCCCTGGCAAAGCCTACGACGAATTGGCCGAGCATCTGGCGGGCATGCGCAATGAGGTCTTTATCTTTGGTTGTTCCGCGCTGTTCGGCGCGCTGTTCAATCAGCTGGTTTCCCTGGATCAACTGGTGCCGCTGCTGGGCGGCGCCTCCCAGGTATTTGTGCTGCAATGCATGGCCCTGCTGGGTATCGTAGGGCTCGCGCTGGTTGGCATTGCGCCGATTATTACCCTGAGCATTTGTGCCGGCTTGCTGGCCCAATTGCAGGCGGCCGGTGTCAACCCCCTGGGGCCCGCCGTCAGCCTGGTCTGTGCCTTCTCCCTGGCGATGCTGCTCTCGCCCTTTGGGCCCGCCGTGCTGATCCTCGCGCGTACCGCAGGCACCTTGCCGTGGACGATTGTCCTCACCTGGAATGGCCGCTTTGCGCTGATCGCCATCCCGGTATTACTTGCCCTGTCCTGGGTCGTGCAATGGAATCACTAGCGGAACAGGATTCCGCTATGCTGCCTTTTTGCGCAACTATTAAGTCATTGCATTGAAATCACGCCGATTACTGCCCACACTGCCCGGTATTATCGGCTAACCTCTTCCACTGCCTGCCCGCTGCCCACATGAGCCTCCATGACTGAAGAAATCGAAACGCCCGAGAACGAACCCAAGGACCGGAAATTCGTCGAAGCCCTGAGTCGGGGTCTCGAAGTGTTGCGCGCGTTCACCCACGGCAACGTCACCCGGGGCAACCAGGACATTGCGCGGATTACCGGGCTGCCCAAGCCCACAGTTTCGCGCCTGACCTACACCCTGACGCAGCTTGGCTACCTGAGCTACAACCAGGACGTGGAAAAATACCAACTCGACTCCGGGGTGCTGGCCCTGGGGTATGCCTATGTCAACAACCTGCGGGTTCGCCAGTTGGGCAAACCGCTGATGGACGAGTTCGCCCGGCGCACCAACACCACCGTTGGCCTCACCTGCCGCGACCGGCTCTCGATGATTTATGTGGAAAGCTGCCGCCCACCCGACGTGGCCAGCCTGCGCATGGAAGCCGGCGTGCGCCTGCCCTTGAGCACCACTGCGGCAGGCCGCGCCTACCTGGCCGCCACCCCGGAAAACGAGCGGGCCCACCTGATCGGCGAAATTGCCAAGAAGGCCGGTGACGAATGGCCGGCCCTGGAGGTCTCGTTGAACGAATCGTTCCGCGAGTATGAAGAGTTCGGTTTTTGCCTGTCCCTCGGCGAGTGGGACCGCAACGTCAACGCCGCAGGCGTTCCGCTGCGCCTGGCCGACGGCAGCATCATGGCCCTGACCTGCGGCGCGCCGAAATTCCAACTGCCGACCGACACCCTGCAAAGCTCCCTGGCCCATCAACTGGTGATGTTGGCCAGGGACATCGAAAGCCTGGGCGCCTGATCGCCATGGGTTATGCAAGCGCGAAACTGTTCGCGCCTGCATAACCCATTTACAGGCTACCGCTCAACTCGGGAACCGCTTCAAACAAGTCCGCCACCAGGCCGTAATCAGCCACCTGGAAGATCGGCGCTTCTTCGTCCTTGTTGATCGCAACGATCACCTTGGAGTCTTTCATACCGGCCAAGTGCTGGATCGCGCCGGAGATACCGACGGCGATGTACAGCTGTGGCGCAACGATCTTGCCGGTCTGGCCGACCTGCATGTCGTTGGGTACGAAACCTGCGTCGACCGCCGCGCGCGAAGCGCCGACCGCCGCGCCCAGCTTGTCGGCCAGGGCGTACAGGTGCTTGAAGTTGTCACCGTTCTGCATGCCACGCCCGCCGGAAACGACGATCTTGGCCGCGGTCAGCTCTGGACGGTCCGACTTGGCCAGCTCTTCGCCAACAAAGCTGGAAGTGCCAGGATTGTGCACAGCTGCAACGGCTTCAACCGCAGCCGAACCACCCTCAGCGGCAACCGGGTCGAAACCGGTGGCACGCACGGTGATCACTTTGACCGCGGCAGTGGATTGCACGGTGGCAATGGCGTTACCGGCGTAGATCGGGCGCTTGAAGGTGTCGGCGCTTTCCACCGAAACGATCTCGGAGATCTGGTCAACGTCCAGCTGCGCAGCAACCCGTGGCAGGATGTTTTTGCCGTTGGAGGTGGCGGCAGCCAGGATATGGCTGTAGCCAGCGCCAAGCTCTGCAACCAGCGGCGCTACGTTTTCCGGCAGTTGATGCGCGTAAGCGGCGTTGTCGGCCAGCAGTACTTTGCTCACACCGGCGACTTTTGCCGCGGCTTCAGCCACGGCGCCAGCGCCCTGACCTGCTACCAGTACGTGGATGTCACCACCGATTTTGGCGGCAGCGGCCACAGTGTTCAGGGTGGCCGGGGCCAGCACTTTGTTGTCGTGTTCTGCGATTACCAAGATAGTCATTGTTAGATTACCTTCGCTTCGTTTTTCAGTTTCTCGACCAGTTCAGCCACCGACTTGACCTTGATCCCCGCGCTGCGTGCAGCTGGCGCTTCGACTTTGACGGTCTTGTTGGTGGAGGCGGTGGAAACGCCCAAAGCTTCTGGAGTCAGCACTTCAAGCGGCTTCTTCTTGGCTTTCATGATGTTTGGCAGGGACGCATAACGCGGCTCGTTCAAACGCAGGTCGGTGGTGACAATGGCCGGCAGTTTCAGGGAAACGGTCTGCGCGCCGCCGTCGATTTCGCGGGTCACGGCAACGCTGTCGCCAGACACTTCGACTTTCGAGGCAAAGGTGCCCTGGCCGTAACCGGTCAGTGCAGCCAGCATCTGGCCAGTCTGGTTGTTGTCGCTGTCGATCGCCTGTTTACCGAGGATCACCAGTTGTGGCTGCTCCTTGTCGACAACGGCCTTGAGCAGCTTGGCCACGGCCAGCGAGGTCAGTTCTTCAGCGGATTCGACGAGCACGGCGCGGTCGGCACCCAGCGCCAGGGCGGTGCGCAGCTGCTCTTGAGCAGTGGATGGCCCTACGGAAACGACGACGATTTCAGTCGCGATGCGCCCTTCTTTTATAGAGAGCTCTTTCAGGCGTACGGCTTCTTCCACGGCGATTTCGCAGAAGGGGTTCATCGACATTTTGACGTTAGCCAGATCGACGCCGCAATTGTCCGCCTTGACGCGAACTTTCACGTTGTAATCGACCACTCGTTTGACTGCGACGAGGACTTTCATAATGGCTCTCTCAGAGTGAAAAAAACGGCATTCAAGCGGCGTCCAGCAAGGCGGCATAGGCCTTGAGGTGATAGTCGTCGTCACCGAACTGATGGCTGAGCATCACCAGACGCTTGGCGTGGTGCGCCAGGGCGTATTCCCAAGTCATGCCGATCCCGCCGTGCAGCTGGATCGCCTGCTCGGCAATGCTGCGCGCGGCCCGGGTGACGATGAATTTGGCGGCGGCCAGGGTCCGGGTGCGTTCAAGGCTGTGCGCTTCGTCGCAGCAGCATGCGGCCAGGATGGCCATGCTGGTGGCCTGTTCCAGTTCGGTGCGCATGTCGACCATACGGTGCTGCAGCACCTGGAACTGACCAATGGCCACACCGAATTGCTGACGGGTCTTGAGGTAGTCCAGGGTCAGGCGACAGGCTTCCTGCATGCTGCCCAGGGCATCCGCGCACTGTGCGGCAATGGCCCGTCCTTGTTGATAACGCAACGCTGCCAGGGCCTGGCCTGGTTCACCCAGTACCTGAGCGGCAGAGACCTGCACCTTGTCCAGGTACAGGTCGCAGGCTTTGCGACCATCGACCGTAGGATAAATGCGGCGCTCGACACCGGCGGCCTGCGGATCAATCAAGAACAGGCCAATGCCCTGCTCATCACGACTTTCACCGCTGATCCGCGCGCTGACCAGCATCAAGCCGGCCTGATGCCCGCCTATCACCACGGCTTTCCGACCAGTCAGCGTCCAGCCCTCGGCCGTCTGTTGGGCGCGGGTCTGCACATCGTTCAGGTGGTAGTGGCTCTGTGGTTCTGCAAAGGCTGTGGCCAGCAGCAATTGGCCGCTGGCCACTTGTTGCAACAGGTGTTGCTGGGCCGGGCTGCCGAGCTGCATCAGCAACCCTCCCGCATAAATCACCGACTCCACATAAGGTTCCAGGCACAAGCCTCGGCCGAATTCAGTCATCAACAGCATCGTGTCGACGCCGCCCCCGCCAAAACCACCCAGGGCCTCGGGAAACGGCACTGCCGTCAGCCCCAGCTCACCCAATTGCTGCCAGAAGGCAAGGCTAAAACCCGCATCGCTCTGGGCATAGCGCTCTCGCGCCTCGAAGCTGTAGGCATCGCGTACCAGGCGTGCCGCCGTGTCTTGCAGCATTTGCTGCTCTTCGGTCAGTTTGAAGTCCATGGTCAGAGCCCCTTACAGTTCGAGAATCATCTTGGAGACGATGTTTTTCTGAATTTCGTTGGAGCCGCCGAAGATCGACAGCTTGCGCAGGTTGAAATACTGGCTGGCCAACGCCACGCTGTAGTCGGCGTGCAGGGGTTCGCCCGGGTAATCCAGGTCCAACTCTTCTTCCAGAAACGGCAACGCGTACGGCCCGATCACCTTGCGCAGCAAGTGGCTGATCGCCTGGCGGACTTCAGTGCCCTTGACCTTGAGGATCGAACTTTCCGCCCCCGGCACCCCGCCGTCCTTGGCCGCAGCCAGGGTGCGCAGCGTGCTCATTTCGGTGGCCATGAGTTGCATCTCCACTTCCGCGACCTGGGCGCGAAACAGTGGATCGTCGAATATCGGCCGGCCTTCGCTCATCTGCTTGCGGGCAATGCGCTTGAGGTGGGCCAGCGCGGCCTTGGACGCGCCGATCCCCGCCAGGCCCGTGCGCTCATAGGTGAGCAGGTATTTGGCGCACGTCCAGCCGTGGTTTTCTTCGCCAACCAGGTTCTGCACCGGCACTTTGACGTTGTCGAAAAACACCTCGTTGACTTCGTGCTCGCCATCCAGGGTGATGATCGGCCGCACGCTGATGCCTGGGCTGCTCATATCGATCAACAGGAAGGAAATACCCCGCTGTTTCTGCGCCTGCGGGTCGGTACGCACCAGGCAAAAAATCATGTTGGCGTGCTGGCCCAGGGTGGTCCAGGTTTTCTGGCCATTGACGATGTAAACGTCACCCTCGCGCACCGCACGGGTTTTCAACGAAGCCAGGTCAGAACCGGCGCCTGGCTCCGAGTAACCCTGGCACCACCAGTCCTCGCCGCTGAGGATGCGCGGCAGATAGTGGTCTTGTTGCTGTGGCGTGCCGAACTTGATCAGCACCGGGGCCACCATGTTGACCCCAAACGGAATGCTGCGCGGCGCCCCCACCAGCGCGCATTCCTCTTCGTAAATGTGTTTCTCAACTGCCCCCCACCCAGTCCCACCAAAGGCCACTGGCCAATGGGTGGCATACCACCCCTGAGCGTTCTGCACCGCCTGCCAGCGCAAGTGGTCATCCTTGGACAAGGGCTTGCCCAGGCGCACCTTGTCGGCCAGATCCCGGGGCAGTTTGTCCTTGAGGAAGGACCTGACTTGATCGCGAAACGCCAGTTCTTCAGCGGTAAAATGAATATCCATGTTGTTTCTCCAAGCCGTTGATAGACCGTGAAGCAGGCCGTTATGAATCCAGTTTCCAGTCGGCGAAGCGTCGCCCTTGCGCCGCCAGTTCTTCCAGCAGCGGCGCCGGCTCCCACCAGGCGCCGAAACGTTGGTGGAACTCGCGAATGCGGGCCAATACCTTGTCCAGGCCAAGGCTGTCGGCATAAAACATCGGGCCTCCCCGCCAGGCGGCAAAACCGTAGCCGTTGAGGTAGATCACATCGATGTCGCTGCTGCGCCGGGCGATGCCTTCCTGAAGAATTTTTGCGCCCTCATTGATCAAGGCGAACACGCAGCGCTCGACGATGTAGTCATCACTCAAGGCGCGGCGCTCGATGCCTTTCTCGCGGGAGACGGCTTCCAGCAACGGCAACAGTTCAGGGTTCGGCTCGGGATGGCGGGAGCCGGGGGCGTAGCAGTAGAAGCCCTGGCCGGTCTTCTGGCCGGTCTTCTGGCCGAGCATCCCGGCCGCGTACAACGTGTCGAGGACCCCGGGCAGCGGGTAGTTCGATGGCAGCGTGGCGCGCTGGCGTTGGCGAATGCTCCAGCCGATATCCAGCCCGGACAGGTCGCGCATGGCATGCGGGCCCATGGCCAGGCCGAAGTTGCGCAAGGCTGTATCGACCTGCTCCGGGGTGGCGCCCTCCTCCAACAAGAACTCGGCCTCACGGCCATACTGGAAGATCATCCGGTTGCCGACAAAACCATCACAGACGCCCACCACCACGGCAATCTTGTTCAACCTCTTGCTCAGTTGCATCACCGTGGCCAACACCTCAAGACCGGTGTACCGACCGCGCACGACTTCAAGCAGCCGCATGACGTTGGCCGGGCTGAAAAAGTGCAGGCCCACCACGTCTTCAGCCCGTGAAGTGAAACTGGCGATAACGTCCAGATCCAGCGACGAAGTGTTGCTGGCGAGGATCGCGCCGGGCTTGCATACCTGATCCAGGCGTTCAAACACCTGGCGCTTGACCTCCAGGCTTTCAAACACCGCTTCGATCACTAGGTCGGCAGTGGCCAGTTCGCGGTAGTCCACCCCGCCATGCAGCAGTGCCAGGCGCTGCTCCATCACGGCAGGGCTCAAGCTGCCACGGGCGACGCTGGCTTCACAGGTTTCTCGGGCACGCTGCAATGCGCGCTGCAGGGCGGGCTCGTCGACTTCCATCAAGATCACGGCAATACCCGCGCTGACAAAACTCAAGGCGATACCCACGCCCATGGTGCCGCCACCGATGACTCCGACACGCTCAATGGCACGCACGGGTGTGTCCTTGGGCAAGCCGTCGATATGAGCGCATTGGCGCTCGGCAAAAAAACCGTGTACCAGGGCCGCACGTTGCTCGGAGGCCAGGCATTCCTGAAACAGTGCGCGCTCGCGCTGCAAACCTTCGGTCAGCGGCAACAAAGTCGCCGCTTCTACGGCGGCGACACAACGGGGCGGAGAAAAGAACCCCGGTAAACGCTTGGCGACGTCGGCGCGCTTGGCGGCGATCAATGCGGCGTTGT
This sequence comes from Pseudomonas gessardii, assembly GCF_001983165.1. Taxonomy (GTDB): domain Bacteria; phylum Pseudomonadota; class Gammaproteobacteria; order Pseudomonadales; family Pseudomonadaceae; genus Aquipseudomonas; species Aquipseudomonas gessardii. Next base: position 69,654 of record NZ_MNPU01000011.1, read on the forward strand.
CGACGCCCTCGAGTGCCGCAGCCTGCTCGCCGGTACGCCGCACGCCCAGGCCGCTGTCCAGGATCCGTTGAGCAAAAGCGATTGCGGCGGCGCGGGGATCGCCGTCAAACAGCTCATCGACAATGTGATGTTCGCGGGCTTGAAGGGCATTGATGGGCTGGCCTGAGACAATCATCTCCAGCGCCTTGGCCACCCCCGCCAAACGGGGCAAGCGCTGCGTGCCACCCGCCCCCGGCAGCAACCCGAGCTTGACCTCCGGCAGGCCGACCTTGGCATCGCGGCGCGCGATTCGATAGTGACAACCCAGAGCCATTTCCAGACCGCCGCCCAGGGCCGTGCCATGGATCACCGCTACGCAGGGCTTGTCGCTGTGTTCGTAGGCATTGACCACTTCCGGCAGGCTCGGCGCCTGAGGGGGTTTGCCGAACTCCTTGATATCCGCCCCGGCAATGAACGTGCGGCCACTGCACAGCAACACCAGCACCTTGGCCTGCGTGTCGATCTGAGCCTGGTGCAAGGCCCGCAGCAAACCTTCGCGCTGGGCCTGGCCAAGGGCGTTGACCGGCGGGTTGTTGAGGGTGATCAGTGCAACCTCGCCTTGACGCTCGTAGTTGACGCTGGAATTCATCTGAGCCTCGACACATTGTTTTTATTGGAACCATATTCCGCGCTGCGGAACATATGAATCAATATTATCAAAGAGACATGTTTTGGCAAACGGTTTATGGAAAGATCTCCGCTTAAAAAAAAGCTGACACCTCGGAAGGTGTCAGCTTGGCCAGCGGGAGAAATTGAAGGCTCAGGCGTCAGCCGCCGGCACCTGCCGGCCAGGCACCACCACGGTGGGATCCTTGGGGGCCCAGCTTTTCAGGCGCTCCAGACTCTCGCGGTATGAGCGCAGGCCAACCGTCAAAATTACCACCGCCAGCACCAGGGAGATGCCGGTCACCACGGCCAACGAATAACCCAGTGCCGAATCACTGCCAAACACGTAATCCGTCCCCAAGGCTACGGCGGTCGGGCCGATGCCCAGGCCGATCAGGGTCACGGCAAACTGATAGAGCGCCGATGCCTGCCCGCGCATCGGGCTGGGCACGACTTCCTGGACCGCCAGGGGGCCGACACCGAACGGCATGCTCACGGTAAACACGTGAAACGCCATCAGCACCAAAGCCAGGTTCTTATCATCAACCAGGTAGCCCAGGTTTGATGGCAATGTCAGCACTGCGGCGAGGATCGCGATGCGCAGCGGTGCATCCCGATGACCACGCTTGACCAGCCAGTCACACAGGCGCCCACCCACCAGCAGGCCGAGGGAGCCGCAGATCGCCAGCATGCTGCCGTAGATCACCCCGACTTGCGGCACGCTCATATCGAACGAACGCACAAAGAACGTCGGGATCCAGGCACTGCTGCCGTAGGCCGTGAAGGTCAGGCAGGCAAACCCGAGGTTGTGGCAGAGCATGGTCCGACGGTTTTTACGCAGGTAGTCGACAAACTCCGAGAACGGCAATTGCAGACCCGCGCCAACCCCCTGGCGCACCGGCTCGCGCAGCAACAGCAGGCACAATGAGAAGACCACGCCAATGGCGCCAAGAATCAAAAACACCATCTGCCATGGGCGTACGATGCCAATCAGCGGCAATGTCATATCGCCCTGGCTGGTTGCGAAATGCACCGCGACGCCGCCGAGCAACAGCGCCACGCCCGACCCCAGGTAGATCGCCGTGGAGTACACGCTAAAGGCAGTGCCGCGACGCTCAGGCGTAAAGCTGTCGGAAATCATCGAGTAGGCACAAGGCGCCAACGATGCCTCGCCCGCCGCCACCCCGATACGGCAAAACAGAAACTGCCAGTACCCCTTGGCCATCCCGCACGCGGCGGTCATGCCACTCCACACCAGAATCCCGCACATCAGCAGATTGCGCCGGCTCTTGCTGTCGGCAATCCGCCCCAGGGGAATCCCGCAAAAGGTATAGAAGATCGCAAACGACAGGCCCATCAGCAGGCTCATCTGGGTGTCGCTGATGTCCATGTCTTGACGAATGGGCCCCACCAGCAGGTTGAGAATCTGCCGGTCCACGAACGATAAAACGTAGGCCAGCATCAGCACGCTGACAGTGAACCAGGCGCGTACCCGTGATGGATAAAGTGTGTTCTTCATAGCCGCTACGACCTCATTGTTGTTATGGACCCGCCCGGAAGGCTGTCATCGACTCGACTACAGGAGTGGCAAGGTGTAACTGATGATCAGGCGGTTATCGTCCAGATCACTGCCAAAGTGATTCATGCGCAGGGACGAGTTACGCCACTTCACCCCCAGGTTTTTCAAGGTGCCGCTCTGGAATACGTAGGCGATATCGGTATCGCGCTCCCATTCCGAACCGCTCGGTTTGCCAGCACCCAGCTCAATCCCGCTGCCATAGATGTAGCGGGTCATGAAGGTCAGGCCCGGGATACCGACAGCGGTGAAGTTGAAGTCGTAGCGCGCCTGCCAGGACTGCTCGTCCCGATTGGCAAAGTCGTTATTGGAAACAAAGTTGGGCAGGAAGGCATCGGCGCCATGGATATAGGCATAGCCGGTGTCGCCACTCATTTTCTGATAGGCCAGGCCAAAGGCATGGCCGCCCAGGGTGTAGGTGAACATCGCCGCCAGGGCCGTGTTGTCGATATTGCTGTTGCCCTGGTTGGTCGACCTTGCGTAGCGCACGTCACTCTTGAGCGACTGGCCTTCGCCCAGCGGCAATAGATGCAACAGGCTGAAATTGTGCTGGCGGTAGAAACTGTCGAGCTCACCGTAGAAGTAATTGCCACTTAACTGGTTGCTCCACTTGTAGCCGACACCGGCGAAATTGAACTCATCGGTGGTCGCGCCCTTGGTCACACGGATGCCCTTGGCGTTGGCCACCGACGGCGCCAGGTCTTCACGGTTGGTCGAATCGCGCTGGGTCACCTGGCGGATCTGGCCCGCATCGACGGTCACATTGGCAAACTCCTGGGAGTTCAAATGCACGCCCTCGAACGTTTGCGGCAACAAGCGAGTGTCATTGAATTGCACCACCGGCAAACGCGGATGCAGCGTACCGATCCTGAGCAGGCTCCTGGACGCCCGCACCTTGGCCGTCAGGCCAAGGGCGCCACTTTCATCGACTGAACGGCCATCTCGTTGACGAGGCAACAAACCGGAACCGGCACGGTCCAGGCTGGAGTCAAGCTTCAAACCGGCCAAGCCGATTGCATCCAGCCCAAAGCCGACAGAGCCTGCCGTGAATCCTGATGCGTAACGCAGCAAAAAGCCCTGGGCCCACTCTTCTTGCTTGGACTGAGTGGTACTGGTCTGGCTGAAGTCGCGGTTGATGTAAAAATTGCGCAGCTCAATGCTGGCCTTGCTGTCCTCGAAAAAACCGGCCTGCGCCGATGCTGGCAGGCCGATCTGCCCAATGGAAAACAGCAGGCACGTGGCAATAACGCGGGAATGGCGTTCCATGATGCAGCCCTATTTTTGTTGTTATGTATGAAGCTCCTGCGGCTCCTTGCCAGGGGCAAAGGCACGCTACAGCTTTTACAACTCAATCAGTTTCGCTATGCGAAATCATGTTTTGAATTAACAACAAAATATAAGCACTTCAAAAAATTTAAGTAAAGCGCTCGCAGGAAAAAAGAATCGATTAATAGGTAACTCATTGTTTTATATTTATTATTTTTAATAAAAGCCTGGGCATCATTTGACCGAGTATTTCGCCAGGCAAAACACTCAACGTTTTTAGACGAAAACCTGGAAGCCACAGCGCACAAACAAAAAAACCCTGAAAGGCTCAACCATTTCAGGGGCTATTGATTCAAGCCAGAACCCGCCAGGCGCAGTGGCGATTTAAATCGTCACAACAGGGCTTCGCGCCAAAAAATCAGCGCCCCTTGATCGCTCGGGTCACGCTCGCACTTAATAATGTCCTCCAGGGCACTGAGCAATGCCTCTGCCTGCTGGCGATGCCCCAATAAACACAAGGATTTGAGGAGGCGAGTAATCCGTAGGTCGTTGTGGCTCTTCTTGAATGCCCAGTTCGGGCTACGCCTATCCCACTCGCGCGCCTTGTTGATGACTCCCGACGCCTCCTGACGCAGGCCGTAGAAACGCAGCATACGGTGCATAGCACGCTCCACCCCGGCCCTGACGCGCTTGTCGACGCCAAGCGCTTCAAACTCCGCATGACTCGCCACCGGCGCATGGGGGTTGAAAGCACTGGGTTCGGCCAGCGGAAACCACCACTGGACAAAATCATGGGTGCTTTCAAGCCTCTCATCATCCCAAGCCAGAGACTCGTCCAATGTGCGATGCAAGTGATCCGGGCCTCCGTAGCCCAGATAACGACAAATGGAGTCCTTTGCATTCATAGCCTGTCCTTGCATTACGTTTTATTGGCCACCAGCTCTAGCGTCTTACGGATGCTTGCAAGCGTCACATCCGGCGGATCCAGCGGCGTTTTCTGGAAAACAACGATCGTGATTTTTTTGCGGCTCTGTCGGCCAACGCCATACCGAACGCCCTCCGCCAGTGCCAGCACCAGCCCCGCGAGTGCCAGCGGCGGATCAATACCACCGTGTCCGGCCCCCAGCACAGGCATCACTACTTCATTGATCCGTTTGTCCGCCAATAACTTGAACAACTCCCCTACACCATCGAACACATAGGACATTCGCGCAGCCAGCCCCTGCCCGGCCGTTTGCGTCGTGGTAGAAACCAAAGCGATGCCCGCTACGTTATGCGAGGGGTCAGAAACAAAAATAGAGCGGCCCGAGCCATAGCTTTCGCTTAACTCACCCTCAGCCTTTTCCTTTAGAGTTCCTTCACCGAACTTCTCCTGGCACTGCTGCCTGACCGATGCAAAAAAAACCGATGCGGTTGCAGCGCAATGTCGCTGGATATAGACACCCAGTGCGGTTCGGCTATCAGTCGCGCAGTGGTCTTCAAAATACTCATTGCAAGGCAATACGACGGCGGTTTCCCGCCCGGCCGGATACTCTTCGATACGCCCGAGCACAATGCTGATTTCGCTCTCGCCCACACGAGTGCGGTAACCACCTGCGCATTCCCAGACATTGTTGGAGTTATCTATAAACCGCACGATTTTTTCGATGAAATCACACAAGGTTCGGTGCTGGAGTGCCTGGGCACCCTCGGGCTTGGCGATGGAGAAATGATCCGACTGCGGCACCTTCAGCGCCTCGCCAAAATACGTAGCGCCACTGAACGGAGGCACGACTTGTTCGGCTCGAAACAAGCGCTTGAACGCCACAAACTGGTCTTCCACCAGTTCCCGGCCATGAATGACCAATTTGCGCAGTGCCAGTAGATTACGGAAGTCGCTATTAAGATCATTGAGCCAGGCATTGCTCTGGCAAAACGTCAAGGCCCGTCCCTGAGCATGCCCCATGACCTTGGCGATCGGCTCAAGCCAAGTGGCATAGGACGAACCCAATGAAGGCGAGGCAATCAGGAAAAGCCCCACCTGCGCACCACGCTCTACCAATTCATCAGAGCGTTGCACGATATAACGCCGTGCCACGATGCCGCCCATGCTGTGAGCGACAAGGATGATTTTTCGCGCCTGGTTGACACCATCAAGGTGCAGGCACTCCTTCAGGGCACTCACTACATCGCTCAGGCTGTAGGAACCACTAAAGATATCCGTGTGGTAGGTAAACTCGTAAACGCCAACGCCAGCCATGGTTGGGTGGTTGGAAAGCAGTTCTGGCCAGTAAGTACCATTCTCATGGCGCCAGCACGCTTCACCATCGGACAGCACCCCGTGTAAAAACACCACGGCCACTGGCGACACAGTATCGCCCATGCCCTTGATCCATCTTCCAGCCATTACGCGCCTCTCATTTCCATTTGATAGATGGGTAAATCGTTAAAATGCTTGCCTGATCAATTCAGGTAATAACTCCCCGGCCCGCCCCCTCAGGTTCCATGTGCAAACACCATCAAGTGCGCTTTCGACCAGGTTGATCTGAATGACTTTACGCCCTGCTTTTTTCGCATCCCTGGGAAGCCTCGCGGCCGGGTCAACCTTCCCCGAACAACCGACTACGATCAGCAGATCGGATGAACGAGATGAGTTGAATGCCCCATCAAGAATGTCCGCAGGCAAATACTCGTCAAACCAGACGACGCCTGGCCGGACCAGCCCTCCACACGCCTGGCATTTTGGCGCAGGCACCCGCCAACCACCTGCGGGCTCTTCGGGAATACCATCAGGCAACACAAAAGGGTGCGCGCAATCGAAACAGCGCGGATGATGGAGGGAGCCGTGAAGGTGTTGCACATCGACGCTTCCTGCCCGCTCATGCAGGTTGTCCACGTTCTGGGTGAACAATGAAAGTTGCGGGACGCGACGAGCAAGCTCGGCGAGCGCCCGGTGAGCCGCATTTGGCTGCGCTGCAAGCACCTGCGAGCGCCGCCACTCATACCATCCCCAAACCAGGGACGGGTCGCCTAGGAACGCATCGGCGGTAGCAAGCGTGTGCGCATCAAAATTCTGCCAAAGGCCAGTTAATGCATCGCGGAATGTCGGGATGCCGCTTTCAGCGGATACACCCGCCCCTGTCAGCACGGTAATCCTGCGCGCACTTTGCAGAGCAGCGATTAATACGGGGTCAAAATCAGCGGACACTAGGGTACCTCCCTGACATTTTGCGCCACACATCAGGATGTGGAGCATCAGAATCCATTCTTGGAACCTGTGCGAATCAATCTAAAATCCGAACCTGCTTGCGCTTTTACAACCCGAGTGCAAATGGGCATACATTGTCAAGCAAGAAACAAAAAAGCCCCGTAAATCTTCATTTACGGGGCTTTCATTTGTATGGCGGAGAGATAGGGATTCGAACCCTAGGTACCGGTGAAGGTACAACGGATTTCGAATCCGTCCCATTCGGCCACTCTGGCATCTCTCCAACGGCGCGCATCATAACAGTCTGTTTCGTGGAAGCAAAGCGCCGAAGCAATTTTTTTCCGTGCTATCAGATGCTTGCGTCGATTACAGCGGTACGCCAAGACGGTTGGCGACTTCTTCGTAGGCTTCGATCACGTCACCGAGGCCCTGGCGGAAGCGGTCTTTATCCATCTTCTTGCGGGTGTCCTTGTCCCACAGGCGGCAGCCGTCCGGGCTGAATTCGTCGCCCAGGACGATGGAGCCGTCGTGGAATACGCCGAATTCCAGTTTGAAGTCCACCAGCAGCAGGCCGGCGTCGTCGAACAGTTTGCTCAGCACGTCGTTGACCTTGAGCGACAGTTCTTTCATGCGCACCAGTTGCTCAGCGGTGCCCCAGCCGAATGCCACGACGTGGGATTCGTTGATGAACGGGTCGCCCTTGGCGTCGTCCTTGAGGAACAGCTCGAACGTGTAAGGGTTGAGCTTGAGGCCCTCTTCTACGCCCAGGCGCTTGACCAGGCTGCCGGCGGCGTAGTTACGCACGACGCACTCGACCGGGATCATGTCGAGTTTTTTCACCAGGCATTCGTTGTCGCCCAGCAGTTTGTCGAATTGGGTCGGGATGCCGGCCGCTTCGAGTTTCTGCATGATGAAGGCGTTGAACTTGTTGTTCACCATGCCTTTGCGGTCGAGCTGTTCGATGCGCTTGCCGTCGAACGCCGAGGTGTCGTTGCGAAACAGCAGGATCAAGCGGTTGGCGTCGTCGGTCTTGTATACCGACTTGGCTTTGCCGCGGTAGAGTTCTTCACGTTTTTCCATGATGGGCTCCGCTTGGTAAGTAGGTGGGCTAGGCGATATGTCGCCAGTCGAGCCCTGAATCTTGATCGGCCAGTTGCAGCCAGTCCGGGTCGCACCCGAGGGTGTCGACAAAACATTGCCGGGCAAGCTGCGGCAGGTTGTTCTTGCTGCTCAGGTGGGCCAGGACCAGGTGTTGCAGGTCTTGCCAGCCCAACTCATACACCAGGTACGCCGCCTGGTGGTTGTTCAAATGTCCCCGTTCGCCGCCAACCCGCTGCTTGAGAAAGTACGGGTAGTGACCGCGTGCCAGCAGGTCACGGCAATGGTTGGACTCGATCATCAAGGCATCGAGATCCCGATAGCCTTCGAGCACCTTGGCACAGTAGGAACCCAGGTCGGTCAGCAGGCCAAAACGGCGCTCGCCATCACTGAAGACATATTGCGTGGGCTCGTGGGCATCGTGGGCCACGGCAATCACGTCGATGCTCAAGGCCCCCACCTGCAGTTGCTCGCCACCGGCCAGGAAACCTGCGGGTTCAATGGGTTTGCGCATCCCGCGCAAGGTGCCGCGACTCAGGTACACCGGAAGATTGTAGCGCCGAGACAGCAAACCCACGCCATGCACGTGGTCGGCATGTTCGTGGGTCACTAGAATCGCGCTCAACTGCGCCGGGTGAACCCCCAGGCGCAGCAGGCGGCGCTCGGTTTCCCGCAGGGAGAAACCACAATCGACCAGGACATACGTGTCGTCGTGGGCTACAAGCGTGCCGTTCCCTTGGCTACCGCTGCCGAGAACAGCAAAACGCATCGGATCAGCCCAGGTTGTCCTGAATCACGCCCAACACTTTGCGCGCCGTTTCTGCTGGCGCCACGGTGTTGATGTTCTTCTCGACGGTGACTTGCACGTTGTCGCCGACCTTGCTCAGGCGAACCTGATAACGCTCGGCGCGGGTCTCGATCTCTTCCTTGGTCGGCTCGCTGCCGAACAACTTGCTGAAGAAACCACGCTCGTCGTCTTTCTTCTCGGCCTTTTCCGCCACGTTGATGTAGTACAGGCCCAGGCTGCGGTTGATGTCTTCGACACGCCATGGCCCTTGCTCCAGGGCACGGCCGACGCTGGCCCAGGCACGATCCAGGTCTTCACCCAGGTTGAGCACGACGTTACCGCTGCCGTCCTCGGTGAGGCTGACACGGCTAGGGGTGTCGTAGTCACGAGCGGCGAGCAGGGATACGGAACCGCCCTTCTCGGAGATGCGGCTCATGCTGGCAAGCATCTCGTCGACCAGCGCAGCATCGACACCGCTGTTGACCGAACGATTGGTGAACTCGACGTTGGCGGTGCTGCCGGCAGGACGCTCGGCGCTGACCACGTAGACTTCACTGGTATTGCGCTGCACGCCTGGCTCGATGCGCACGCGGATGCGGCTTTCGCCATCGGCGGCGACACCACCGGATTGCAGGCGCTTGGCCATGTTGGCCGATAGTTCGCTCGGTTGCTGCCACGCCGTGGTGAACTCACCGGTCTGCGGGCGTTGCTCGTCGAGGCGGAAGCCATTGTCCTGGAAGAACTGCACCGCCACCGGCCAGACTTCGGCAGGTGGGCGCTGGGCCATGATCCAGCGCGAATCGCCGCTTTTTTGCAGGCTGTAGTCGCTGGCATCGGCCTGGGCCGAAATCGGTTGCGGACGCGGCACTTCGTACTCGCCCTTGACGGTGTCGTCGGCCACGTTGCGCGGGATCGGCAACAGCGGGTCAAGGCGCTTGGCGACATTGACGTCCGGCGGCAATTGCATCGGTGCGGTTTGTTGTGCTTCCAGGTAATCGCTGCCGCGGTCACGGAAGTAGCCTTCCGGGCCCCAGATCCAACCGCAGCCACTGGTGCTGGAGATAATCAAGGCAAGTGCGGAAAGTCCGGCCAATCGCTTCATGCGTAGTGCTTCCTCAATTAAACCAGGACGCCGGACTGGCGCAGGGCCTGTCGCAGCGGTTCGTGACAGGCTGGGCTGAGCGGGGTGAGCGGCAGACGGATACCGTCCGGCATCAGGCCCATCTCATGCAGCGCCCATTTCACGGGAATTGGATTGGATTCGATAAACAGGGTTTTGTTGAGCGGCATCAGTTGCTCATGAATCGCCCGGGCCTTTACGGCATCACCGGCGATTGCGGCGGCACACAGTTCGCTCATGGCACGCGGGGCCACGTTGGCGGTCACCGAGATATTGCCCTTGCCACCCAGCAGGATCAGCTCCACCGCCGTGGCGTCGTCGCCGGAGTACAGCAGGAAGTCGCTGCTCACGCCGGCCAGGATGTCCTTGGCGCGTTGCAGGTCGCCCGTGGCTTCCTTGATACCGATGATGTTCGGCACGGTGGACAGGCGGATCACGGTCGCGGCCTGCATGTCGCACGCCGTGCGACCCGGCACGTTGTAGAGGATCTGCGGGATGTCGACGGCTTCGGCGATGGCCTTGAAGTGCTGGTACAGGCCTTCCTGGGTCGGCTTGTTGTAGTACGGCGTCACCAGCAGGCAGGCATCGGCGCCGGCTTTCTTGGCGTTTTTGGTCAGCTCGATCGCTTCGCGCGTCGAGTTGGCGCCCGTACCGGCAATCACCGTGATACGCCCTGCCACGCGCTTGACCACAAACTCGATCACCTTGATGTGTTCTTCCACATCAAGCGTGGCCGATTCACCTGTGGTGCCGACGGCCACAATGGCGTTGGTGCCTTCTTGCAGGTGAAAGTCCACCAGTTTGCCCAGGCTGTCCCAGTCGAGATTACCTTGTGCATCCATGGGTGTGACCAGTGCCACCATACTGCCCGCAATCATGCAACCGCTCCTGCCGGAAAAAGAGAGCCGTAATGGTACTGGCGCCAAGATGCTTGCACAAGCGAAGTACCCTCTGAGGAGGTGTTCTGGATCAACTTAGTTGCCAGCAACGCCCTCATTGGGCCAAAGCACGGCCAGATGCCGCTGAAGATGCAATGAAAACGCCACGTCCTAGCCCTTGGCGGCGCTTTTCGCTACCCTTGATCCTTTGATCGGTACCGCTCGTTCGTATCGACCGCTCATCGCTTTAGGAAGGCTGCATGTCCACCCCCACAGTCCGCGAACAATTCCTTGTTATCAGTGCCCTTGGCGCCAACCCCATGGAGCTGACTAACGTCCTGTGCCGCGCCAGCCATGAAAACCGCTGCGCCGTCGTGACCTCCCGCCTGACCCGCCATGGCGAGTGCAGCGCGCTGGTCCTGCAGATTTCCGGGAGCTGGGACGCCCTGGCGCGCCTGGAAACCGGCTTGCCGACCCTGGCCAAGAAGCACGACTTCACCGTCAATGTGGTGCGCAGTGCCGCCCTGGAGAACCGTCCCCAGGCGCTGCCGTACGTGGCTTATGTCAGTTCGGCCTACCGGTCGGACATCGTCAATGAGCTGTGCCAGTTCTTTATCGACCATAACGTCGAGCTGGAAAACCTGACCTGCGACACCTACCAGGCCCCCCAGACCGGCGGCACCATGCTCAATGCCACCTTTACCGTGACCTTGCCGGCCGGCGTACAGATCAGCTGGTTGCGCGACCAGTTCCTGGATTTCGCCGATGCGCTGAACCTCGATGCCCTGATCGAACCGTGGCGCCCACAGAACCCAATGTAAGGAAGTTTTTCATGGCGGTAGTCATCGACACACCGGTCGCCGATATCCAGGCCCCGGCGACCAGCGGGCAGACGTTCAGCCTTGCCGGGCTCAAGGGCAAGCAAGTGGTGCTGTATTTCTACCCGAAGGACAGCACCCCGGGCTGCACCACCGAAGGCCAGGGTTTCCGCGACCAGTACGCCGCCTTCCAGGCCGCCAACACCGAGGTGTTTGGGGTGTCCCGGGACAGCGTGAAGTCCCATGAGAATTTCAAGGCCAAGCAGGCCTTCCCCTTCGAGCTGATCAGCGACAAGGATGAGGCAGTTTGCCAGCTGTTTGATGTGATCAAGCTGAAGAAGCTGTACGGCAAGGAATACCTGGGTGTGGACCGCAGCACCTTCCTGATCGACAAGGATGGCGTGCTGCGCCAGGAATGGCGTGGCGTGAAGGTGCCGGGGCATGTGGATGCGGTGTTGGCGGCGGCGCAGGCGCTGGACAAGGCTTGATGTTGTGGGTGGCAGTTAGATAGCTATCGCAGGCAAGCCAGCTCCTACATGGGACCGGTGCTCGACCAGACAACTCGGTAGTGGTGGGAGCCGGGCTTGCCCGCGATGGGGCCATCAGGCCTTGCGCAACCAGTAACGATACACACCGTTATCGGCTTCCTCGTGCAACAGCACATGCCCCGCCAGCCTGGCAAACGTGCGGAAGTCGCGCTGGGAACCCGCATCCGTGGCGATCACCTTGAGCACCGCACCACTGGCCAGCCGGTTGAGTTCCATCTTGGCCTTGAGCAGTGGCAACGGGCAGTTGAGGCCACTGGCATCAAGCTCGGCGTTGTGGTTTACAGCAGCGGTCATGGTTTTGCTCCAGGCGGCGTCAGGGGCGCTTAGAATATCTGGTCCCGGGCTCAGTGTCCGGCTACAGTAATGTCTTTGTCGAAAGGCTTTGTGCATGACTTTTTTGCGCCCTACCCTGCTGACGCTCGCTTGCCTGCTTGCCTCTCCAGGCTTCGCCGACGACCTGCCGTCACTTGGCGACGCCAGTTCTGCCATTGTCTCGCCACAACAGGAACACCAACTGGGGCGAGCGTGGCTGGCGTTCCTGCGCGGCCAGGTCTCGGTCCTCAATGACCCGCAACTCAAGGATTACGTCGAGACCAGCGTCTACAAGCTGGTGGAGACCAGCCAGGTCAACGACCGGCGCCTGGAGTTCATCCTGATCAACAGCCCGCAGCTCAACGCGTTTGCCGCGCCGGGCGGGATTGTCGGGGTCAACGGCGGCCTGTTCCTCAACGCCCAGACCGAAGGCGAATACGCCTCGGTGATGGCCCACGAATTGGCGCACTTGTCCCAGCGTCACTTCGCCCGCGGCGTGGAAGCCCAGCAACGGATGCAGATCCCGATGATGGCCGCGTTGCTCGGCGGGATTATCGCCGCCGCCGCCGGTGCCGGGGATGCCGGGATTGCCGCGATTGCCGGCAGCCAGGCCGCCGCGATCCAGGAGCAGCGGCGCTTCTCCCGGCAGAACGAGCAGGAAGCCGACCGCATCGGCATCCTCAACATGGTCAAGGCCGGCTACGATCCGCGCTCGATGCCGACCATGTTCGAGCGCTTGATGCGCCAGTACCGCTTCGATGCCAAGCCACCGGAATTCCTGCTGACGCACCCGGTTACCGAATCGCGGATCGCCGACACCCGCAACCGCGCCGAACAGGCCAAAGCCGGCGGCACCGAAGACAGCCTGCGCTATCAACTGATCCGCGCCCGGGTCCAGCTGTATTACGAAGACACGCCCGGGCTGGCCGCCAAGCGCTTCCGTGCGCAGTTGGATGAGAACCCGAAAAGCGATGTAGCGCGCTATGGCCTGGCCATCGCCCAGATCAAGGGCACCCAGCTCAATGAGGCGCGCGAGACCCTCAAGCCGCTGCTGGCCAAGGCGCCCAACGATATCACCTACAACCTGGCGCAGATCGAGCTGGATATCACCAACAACCGTATGCCCGATGCGCAGCAACGCACTGACCGCATGCTGGCCCAGTACCCCAGCAACTACCCGCTGAACCAGGTGCGTGTAGACCTGCTGCTCAAGCAGAACCGTACCGCCGACGCGGAAAAAGCCCTGGAAGGCCTGCTCAAGTCGCGCGCCGACGATCCCGATGTGTGGTACCAGGTGGCCGAAACCCGTGGCTTGTCCGGCAATATCATCGGCTTGCACCAGGCCCGCGCCGAATACTTCGCGCTGGTCGGCGACTTCCAGCAGGCGATCCAGCAATTGGACTTCGCCAAGCGCCGGGCCGGTAGCAACTTCCCGCTGTCGTCCCGCATCGATGCACGCCAGCGCGAGCTGATCGAACAGGAACGCATCGTCAAAGGCATGATGAGCTAAATCCGATGCCACAAAAAAGCCCCGCTCTCGGCTTTCGAGAACGGGGCTTTTTATTGACCTGCCGCTAGCGGATTACTCAGCCAGCTTGAAGGTAATGAAGCTGGCACGCCCTTGACGCAGGACTCGCATCGACACCGAGCGATTCTTCGGCAACGCCTTGGCGATGTCGGTGAACTCCTTGGTGGTGTTGATGGCCTGGTTGTTCAAGTGGGTAATCACGTCGCCCGGCTGCAGGCCGATCAGGGCGGCCGGGCCGTCCTGGACTTCCTTGATTACCACACCGCTCTTGAGGTCGAAGCTCTTCTTCTGCTCGTCGGTCAACTCGACCACGGCGATGCCCAGGCGGTTGCTGCTGCGCTCGGCACCCGACTTGTTGAGGGCTCCCAGCTCCTGACCTTCCTCGGGAATGGCACCCACGGTCAGCTCAACGTTCTGGCGCTTGCCTTCGCGGATCACTTCCAGCCTGGCCTTGCCGCCAGCCTTGAGTGCGCCCACCAGGTGCGGCAGGTCGGCCGACATGACAATCGGCTGGCCGTTCATGCTCAGGATCACATCACCCACCTGCAAACCGCCTTTGGCAGCCGGGCCGTCGTCCTGGATCTGCGCGACCAGGGCACCGGCCGGTTTGTCCAGGCCAAAGGACTCGGCCAGGTCTTTGTTCACTTCCTGGATCACCACGCCCAACCAGCCACGGCTGACCTTACCACCGGCTTTCAATTGGTTGGAGACGTCCATGGCCACATCAATCGGGATGGCAAAGGAGACGCCCATGAAACCGCCGGAACGGGTGTAGATCTGCGAGTTGATCCCCACCACTTCGCCCGCCAGGTTGAACAGCGGGCCGCCGGAGTTACCCGGGTTGATCGGCACGTCGGTCTGGATGAACGGCACGTAGTTTTCGTTCGGCAGGCTGCGGCCGATGGCACTGACGATACCTTGGGTCACGGTGTGGTCGAAGCCAAACGGCGAACCGATGGCCACCACCCATTGCCCGGCCTTCAGGTCCTGGGACTTGCCCAGTTTCAGCACGGGCAGGTCCTTGCCTTCGATCTTCAGCAGGGCCACGTCGGAACGTGGGTCGGTGCCGACCAGCTTGGCCTTGAGTTCACTGCGATCAGCCAGGCGCACGAGGATTTCGTCAGCGTCGGCGATCACGTGGTTGTTGGTCAGGATGTAGCCATCAGGCGAAATGATAAAGCCCGAGCCCAGGGACTGGGCTTCACGCTGGCCACCACCGCCGCCACGCGGCGAACGTGGCTGGGGCATGCCGCGCTCGAAGAACTCCCGCAACATCGGCGGCAGGCCTTCAAGGTCGGGCATCTGCTGGTTCGAGACTTTACGATCCGGCAGCTTCTGGGTGGTACTGATGTTCACCACCGCAGGCGATGCCTGCTCTACCAGTTGGGTGAAGTCAGGCAGCTCCGCCGCTTGCGCGGTAACGGCCTGACCCAGCACCAGCACCGTGGCGACTATGGAAAGGTAAGACTTCAAACGTGGTATCGACATACAGCTCCCGTTACGACGAGCAGGGTTGGGCGACAAGGTTCAATAAACGCCAGAGACTACTGCTACCAGCGTCAAGATTGCGTGAACAAAACAAGGCCAGGGCCGAGAAGTTCTGACCTATAAAAAACATAAGGAGATTTTGCAAGTGAAAATACTCTCCAGACATTTCATGTTCTGTGCAGCAAAGCAGGCATTTCCTGGATCACTGTGAACGATCTGGATGAGCATAGGATTAACGGCTCACGGTTTTTCGGGCGCCGGGCCGCTGCGAACCGACAGGGCGATCCGTTCGGCGGTGCCCAGGGGAATCTCCCCGACCACCGTCGCCACGACCTCGCCTTGCGGGGTGTTCATCCGGCGCGAAACTGCAACCGTTGGCCCCAGTTGAACCCGGCTCTCTGTCGCGGCCTCGCCACTGACAGGTTCAAGGAACAGCGAAAAACGCGCCAACCCATCCTCGTACATCTGGCTGTTTACCACCGCCTGGGTCCGGGAATCCTTGCGTGTCGTGCTGCGGACCAACTGGAAGCCCGGCGGCAGCCAGCTCGGATGCCACGCCTGGGCGGCCGGCACGTCATCGGCCTGGCTACTGACCGACAATGGCTTGCAGTCCTTGCCGGGCTGCAAATCCCGCTCATCCGGGGCCTGGGTGCTCAATTGAGTGAACTGGAAACGTTCCAGCAACTGCCCTTTGTCATTGATCAATAATGATTTGAGCGGCAATGCGGTTTCTCGATCCAGGTGCAGCTCGAATCCGTAGCGGTACTGATCCCGTGGCGCCAGCGAGATAATCACCGCCTTGCGGCCAGCCACGCGTGATTCGCCGATAACGGCAAGCGTATAAAAAGAATTGAGTTTTTGTGGATCAAGAACCTGGGCTGAAGCGCCCGGGGAGTTGCCAAGCCCCGCCACCAGGCTGCCACTGACGCACTGGGTGCGCCCATCGACCCGGACAACTTCCTGGGCCGAACCATCGAGCTGCAACAGGCGTTCGCGGACCTGGCCATCCTGGACACGGTGCCAGATGTCATGGGTTGAGAAACTACCGTTACGCTCGTAGATAAACGTACCTTGGTAGCTTTGCTGCTGCTCTGCCCGCCCAAGACGCTTGAGCCAGTCTTGGGCTTCATCGGCATGGGCAGGTACGGCAAACCAGCCACTGAGCAAAAGCGCAAGGAGCGGTATGGCACGCATAAGGCTCCTTAGCGGTTTAGCGGTTTTCCAGGCTTGCAGCACGAGCGTATGGCAGCGCGCTTTCGGTGCCTTTTACCGCCGATTCCTGAGCGTGCTGGCGAAGGTAGCCTGGCAGACGCTGATCCTGCCAGCCGGACTGCCCCTGAAGCACACCATTGGCCATCGGGCCAGTTGCCTCAGCGCTTTCCTTGTAGCCAGCCAGAACAGCCGGACCCTTGACCTGCGGACCGGCCATGACCGGCTGCTGGGTTTGCTGGGCCAGTTCGGCACCGGCGATTTCGTCCTGGTTGTACAGGCGCACACCGGCCAGTACGGCCACAGTCACCGAAGCAGCGACTGCCAGGCGACCGAGGCTACGCCAAGGGCCACGTGCAGCTTTTGCCGGAACGGCTTCATCGGCCAGCGCAGCAGAAACGGCCGCAGCAATATCCAGACGAGGGATTAGTAGATCCTTGTGCATCACCGCCCGAGCGACTTGGTAACGAGACCAGGTATCACGGGTTTGGGCATCATCAAATGCGTTGAGCACTCGACGAAGTTCCAGTTCATCCGCTTCGTTATCCATCACTGCGGACAGCGATTCCTGCAGGGCATCACGACTCATGGCGGTTCCTCTCTTGGCTGTCGCCGCTGTCTTTAGTTTTCCTGCAACAACGGTTGCAGGGCTTTATCGATGGCTTCCCGAGCCCGGAAAATCCGGGAGCGTACGGTCCCCACCGGGCATTGCATGACGCTCGCAATGTCCTCGTAACTCAGACCATCGAATTCACGTAAAGTTAACGCCGTACGCAAATCTTCTGGCAGTTGCTGAATAGTACGGTGGACGGTGCCTTCGATCTCATCGCGCAGCAATGCACGCTCCGGCGACTCGAGATCTTTGAGGCCGTGATCACCATCGTAAAATTCTGCATCTTCCGAACTCACATCACTATCGGGTGGGCGGCGGCCGCGAGACACCAGATAGTTCTTCGCCGTGTTGATGGCGATGCGGTACAGCCACGTGTAGAACGCACTGTCACCGCGAAAATTACCGAGTGCACGGTAGGCCTTGATAAAGGCCTCCTGTGCAACGTCCTGCGCTTCATGGGTGTCGTGCACGAACCGCACGATCAACCCGAGAATTTTGTGCTGGTATTTCAGCACTAGCAGATCAAATGCGCGCTTGTCGCCGCGTTGAACGCGCTCGACCAGCTGCTGATCCTCTTCCTGGGTTAGCATGAACACTCCTCGTTGTACTTGCAGGAGGCGTGCATAACTAAACGATCAGGCTTGCAAACATAGACTAGGACTTTTCGCAAAAGTTCTCCCCCTTCAAGCAAGTTTCCGGTGGGCTCTGTTTTGGCACACACGAAAAACGCAGCGCGGGCATAGCCGGCTGCGTGAATAATCTTGTCGCCGGTTTTCTGACGCCCCATGTTCCAGGCCAATCAGTAAAACCAACGTTTTCCCAGCTTTCGGGCATCCTGTTATGGAGTCGGGGCGGATGCAAAAGTTCCCATCTCGACACCCGAGCGCCTCATCAAAGCCGTGCAGTTCGTTCACCGTAGTCTCACAATGCCACGAATGCCCGGCTATTGTGCCGATAGCCCCCTCTATATACTAGTGGGCCGTGTGACCCTTTGATTCGCCGATCCAGGCGTCCTGTTTGCGCCACCCCTCGGATCGCTTTTTGCGGAATCCCATAAATGAGCCAACAGTTTCAACACGATGTCCTGGTGATTGGTAGCGGCGCCGCAGGCCTGAGCCTTGCACTGACCCTGCCGAGCCATCTGCGCATAGCCGTACTGAGCAAGGGCGACCTGGCCAACGGTTCGACGTTCTGGGCCCAGGGTGGGGTTGCCGCCGTGCTCGATGACACCGACACGGTGCAATCCCACGTTGAAGACACCCTCAACGCCGGCGGCGGCCTGTGCAATGAAGACGCGGTGCGTTTCACCGTCGAACACAGCCGCGAAGCCATCCAGTGGCTGATTGACCAGGGGGTGCCATTTACCCGCGATGAACATGCCGGCAGTGATGACGGCGGTTTCGAGTTCCACCTGACCCGCGAAGGCGGCCATAGCC
The DNA here is from genome assembly GCF_001983165.1 of Pseudomonas gessardii. Classification (GTDB taxonomy): domain Bacteria; phylum Pseudomonadota; class Gammaproteobacteria; order Pseudomonadales; family Pseudomonadaceae; genus Aquipseudomonas; species Aquipseudomonas gessardii. Next base: position 88,163 of record NZ_MNPU01000011.1, read on the forward strand.
ACCGGCGCATCATCCATGCCGCCGACGCCACCGGCGCCGCAATCTTCAAGACCCTGCTCGCCCAGGCCCGGCAACGGCCGAATATCGAACTGCTGGAGCAACGGGTCGCCGTCGACCTGATCACCGAAAAACGCCTGGGCCTGGCGGGCGAGCGCTGCCTGGGGGCCTACGTGCTCAACCGCGCCAGCGGCGAAGTCGATACCTACGGCGCGCGCTTCACCATCCTGGCCTCAGGGGGCGCCGCCAAGGTCTACCTCTACACCAGCAACCCCGATGGCGCCTGCGGGGATGGCATCGCCATGGCCTGGCGCTCGGGCTGCCGGGTGGCGAACCTGGAGTTCAACCAGTTCCACCCCACCTGCCTGTATCACCCCCAGGCCAAGAGCTTCCTGATCACCGAAGCCCTGCGCGGTGAAGGTGCGCACTTGAAGCTGCCCAACGGCGAACGCTTCATGCAGCGCTTCGACCCGCGGGCCGAACTGGCGCCACGGGATATCGTGGCCCGCGCCATCGACCACGAGATGAAGCGCCTGGGCATCGACTGCGTCTACCTGGACATCAGCCACAAGCCCGCCGACTTTATCAAGACCCACTTCCCGACGGTCTACGAGCGCTGCCTGGCTTTCAATATCGATATCACCCAAGGGCCGATCCCGGTGGTGCCGGCGGCGCATTACACTTGTGGCGGGGTGATGGTCGACCAGCGCGGCCGTACCGACGTGCCGGGCCTGTATGCTATCGGCGAGACCAGCTTCACCGGCCTGCACGGCGCCAACCGCATGGCCAGCAACTCGCTGCTCGAATGCTTCGTCTACGCCCGCTCCGCCGCCGCCGACATCCTCGAACAACTGCCACGCATCCCGGTGCCGGCCGCCCTGCCCCGCTGGGATGCCAGCCAGGTCACCGACTCGGACGAAGACGTGATCATCGCCCACAACTGGGACGAGCTGCGGCGTTTCATGTGGGACTACGTGGGGATCGTGCGCACCAACAAGCGCTTGGCGCGTGCCCAGCACCGGGTGCGCTTGCTGCTGGATGAAATCGACGAGTTCTACAGCAACTACAAGGTCAGCCGCGACCTGATCGAGTTGCGCAACCTGGCCCAGGTCGCCGAACTGATGATCCGCTCGGCCATGGCGCGCAAGGAAAGCCGGGGCCTGCATTACACCCTCGACTACCCGCAGATGCTGCCCGAAGCCCTCGACACTATCCTGGTGCCAACCACCTACGGCGGCTGAACTTCAAGCGCACCCGCAGGCGCCGATGCACATCGGCGGCCTGCGAATCGCGCGGCACACAGATCGAGCGCACCCGCCAATCGCCCGGCAACCGGTAGCGCAGTACCACCATCAGCGGCAATGCCAGGCTGTCGGGGCGCAACTGCACGGCGTGCCAGCCCCGTGCCGCGCTCCACAATTGCCAGCCGTCGGCATTGCGCCGCAGGCCACGAACCGACGAAGGGTGGGTCAAGCGAATATGCCGCGGTAGCGTCCACAGCCCATGGACCAGGCACGCCAGCACACCGAGCGCAGCCATCGAGAAAGGTACAGCCAACAGGCACAGCGCACCGAGCGCAAGCACCTGGGCGAGGAGATACGCCGCCAGCAAGCGCCCACTGGCCTGCCAGCGGCACTCGAAGGTATTACTTGGGCTGGACACGATCCAGGATCATCCGCACCATGCGCTGCAGCTCCGGGTCTTCTGATTCGGCACGCTCCATAAACCAGCCGAACATGTCCTGGTCTTCGCAGGTCAGCAGCCGGACGTAGAGGTCGCGATCGACCTTATCGAGGGTCGCGTACACCTCTTTGGTGAACGGCACCAGCAACACATCCAACTCCAGCATGCCGCGACGGCTGTGCCAGTACAGGCGATTGATTTCTACATCTTCGACCATGGAGCGCTCCTCAAATAGGGCGCAAGTATACAGGCCCGCGCCCCTCGGAACAGTCGGCTTTGGTCGGGCTGATGAAACTACCCATTTGCCGGGCACCCCTCTATGATGCACCCATGACTTTCCAACTGCGATGACCCATGGCTGACTCTGCTTTCTTCTGTCCCCTGTCCCACGAAGGCGTCCTGGCCGTTCGCGGCGCTGACGCGGCCAAGTTCCTCCAGGGGCAACTGACCTGCAACCTCAACTACCTCAACGACACCCACGCCAGCCTCGGCGCGCGCTGTACCCAAAAAGGGCGTATGCAGTCGAGCTTCCGTATCGTGCTGCAAGGTGACGGTGTGCTGCTGGCCATGGCCAGCGAGCTGCTGGAACCGCAGTTGGCGGACCTGAAGAAATACGCGGTCTTTTCCAAGTCCAAGCTGACGGACGAAAGCGCTGCCTGGGCCCGCTTCGGCCTGGCCGACGCCGACCAGGCCCTCGCCAGCCTGGGCCTGGAACTGCCCGCCGAGACCGACAGCGTGGCGCGCCATGAAGAGCTGCTGGCCATTCGCGTCTCCCCCGGCCGCGCCGAGCTCTGGGGCCCTGCGGCGCAAGCCGACACCCTGCGCAGCCAACTGGCCGCAACCCTTGCCGAAGGCGACCTCAATGCCTGGCTGCTGGGGCAGATCCGCGCTGGCCTCGGCCAGGTCATGGCCCAGACCCGCGAGCTGTTCATCCCGCAGATGCTCAACCTGCAGGCGGTCGGCGGCGTGAGCTTCAAGAAGGGCTGCTACACCGGCCAGGAAATCGTCGCCCGTATGCAATACCTGGGCAAACTCAAGCGCCGCCTGTACCGCCTGAGCCTGGACGGCACGGCATTGCCCGAGCCGGGCACGCCACTGTTTGCGCCCAGCCATACCAGCGCCATCGGTGAGGTGGTGATCGCCGCCCGGGCCGACGAAGGGATTGAACTTCTGGCGGTGCTGCAAGCCGAAGCAGCCGACAGTGGCGATGTGCATTTAGGTACGCTGGAAGGCCCGGGCCTCATGTTGCTTGACCTGCCTTACCGACTGGACCGCGATCGCGAGATCCAGCGTTAATTGCCGCACCCTTTTGCAACACCCTAGAGAGCATGAATGAACAAACTGGCGGAAAAAGTCCAACAGGCGTTGGTGACGGCCATCGATAACGATGACCTGGTTCTGCCCACGTTACCGGAAGTGGCCCTGAAAATTCGTCAGGCCGCCGAAGACCCCGAAGTCAGCATCAGCCATTTGAGCAAAGTCATCGGCCGTGACACCGCCCTGAGCGCGCGCCTGATCAAAGTGGTCAACAGCCCGCTGTTGCGGGCATCCCAGGAAGTCACCGACCTGCACACCGCCATCACCCGCCTGGGCACCAACTACAGCAGTAACCTGGCGATTGGTTTGGTGATGGAGCAGATATTCCATGCCCGCTCCGAAGTCGTCGAACACAAGATGCGCGAAGTCTGGCGCCGCAGCCTCGAAGTCGCGGGCGTCTGCTACGCCTTGTGCCGCAACCACAGCCAGCTCAAGCCGGACCAGGCGGCACTCGGCGGGCTGGTGCACCAGATCGGCGTGCTGCCGATCCTGACCTACGCCGAAGATCACTATGAACTGCTCTCCGACCCGGTCAGCCTCAACCATGTGATCGATAGCATCCACCCGCTGCTGGGGGACAAGCTGCTGCGCGGCTGGGACTTCCCGGAAATGCTGGTGAATGTGCCCGCGCACTACCAGGACCTTGAGCGCGAATCGGCCAGCCTGGACTATGTCGACCTGGTGCAAGTGGCCGTGCTGTATTGCCACAAGAACACCGAGCACCCGCTGGCCAATGCTGTGCTGTCGAACCTGCCGGCCTTCAAGAAATTGCGCATCGACCCGCTCAATGAAGCGGTGCGCACCGAACTGGACGAAGCGCGCTCGATGTTCGACTGAGCCCCCGTAGCCAGGCAGGTTTAACCTGCGATAAAGCTCACCCGCACCTTGAGCCCTTTGCGCTCGCCATCATGCAGGCTGATCTGGGCCAGGTGCGCGCGGCAGATTTCGCCGACAATCGCCAAGCCAAGGCCCGAACCTGCGCCCTGCTGGTTACGCCGGTAGAAGCGCTCGAACACCCGATCCCGCTCGTCCAGTGGAATGCCCGGGCCATCGTCTTCCACTTCCAGCACCGCCGGCGCCGTGACCCGCAATATCACATTGCCACCTGACGGTGTATGCGCCAGGGCGTTATCCACCAGGTTGCTCAACAGTTCATTCAGCAAGGTCGGCTCGCCACGCAACCACACCGGTTCATCGGCCTCCAACGCCAGCGCCACGCCCCGCGCATGCGCCAGGGGCGCCATGGCCATGCCCAACTCACGGGCCAATTGGCTGAGGTCGAGCAACTGCGCGCCACCTTCGGCAATCGCCCGCGCACCGTTTTCGATGCGGGCCAGGGACAGCAACTGATTGGCCAGGTGGGTCAAGCGATCCGTGCCTTGCGCCGTTGTTTCCAGGGTGCTGCGCCAGATCGCCGGTTCCTCGGCGCGCAGGCCCAACTCCAGCCGGGCCTTGAGGGCCGCCAGCGGGGTGCGCAATTCGTGGGCCGCATCGGCGATAAACTGGGCCTGGCGCTCGAACTGCCCGCGCAAGCGTTCGGTAAAGTGATTCAACGCTCGCACCAGCGGCCCGAATTCGTGCTGCACCTCAACCAACGGCAAGGGGCGCAGATCATCCGGCTGGCGCTCTTCCACTGCCGTGCGCAAGCGCTCCAGCGGGCGCAACGCCGCACTCACCGCGAACCACACCAGCAACAAGGCACCGACGGCCAGCATGCCCAGGCGCAGCAGAGTGTCGGCCATCAGGCTGCGGGCCATGCTGACGCGGGCTTCGTCGGTTTCGGCCACACGGATTTCGGCCATGCCGTTCATATTCGGCTCCGACACCGCCTTGAGCAGGCTCACCACCCGCACATTCTGCCCCTGGTACTTGGCGTTATAGAACCGCGCCAGGGCCGGGTAATCGTCGGTGCGTGGCGTACCGGGCGGCGGGCCAGGCAGGTGTTCGTAGCCAGAAATCAGCTTCTGGTGAATATCATTGACCTGGTAGTAAATCCGCCCGGCACTGTCGTAGGCGAAGGTGTCCAATGCCACGTAGGGCACATCGGCGCTCAGGGTGCCGTCACGCTGGGACAACCCGGCAGCGATGGTGCGGGCCGAGGCCAGCAGGGTGCGGTCGTAGGCGGTGTCGGCCGCCTCGCGACCGTTCCAGTAGGCACTCAAGCCGCTGGCCAGCATCAGCACCACCAACAGCAATGCCAGGTTCCACAGCAAACGCCAACGCAGGCTGCTGTGCTTACGCATCGCGGGCTTCCAGCAAGTAACCAAGGCCGCGGAAGGTAACGATGGCAACCGGCTGGCCATCAAGCTTCTTGCGCAAGCGATGCACATAGATTTCGATCGCGTCGGGGCTGGCTTCCTCGTCCAGGCCAAATACCTGGGACGCCAGTTGTTCCTTGCTCATGACCCGGCCAGGACGGGCGATCAGCGCTTCAAGCACCGCCTGCTCGCGGGAGGTCAGCGTCAGCAGTTCACCGCCGAGGGTAAAACGCCGGGTTTCCACGTCATACACCAGCACCCCGCAGGTCTGCTGCCGCTCGCCGCCCAGCACACTGCGGCGCAACAGGGCCTTGACCCTGGCTTCCAGCTCGGTCAACTCAAAGGGCTTGGCCAGATAGTCATCGGCCCCCAGGTTAAGGCCATGCACCCGATCCTTTACATCGCTGCGGGCGGTGAGCATCAACACCGGCAGGTTTTTCCCACGGGCCCGCAAGCGCGCCAGCACCTCGAAACCGTCCATGCGCGGCAGGCCCACATCGAGAATCGCCACCGCGTACTCCTCGCTGCTCAAGGCCAGGTCCGCAGCCACGCCATCGTGCAGCACATCCACCGTCAAGCCCGTGCTCTTGAGCGCTTGGGCCACACTTTCGGCGAGTTGCAAATGGTCTTCGACGAGCAGGACACGCATGGATTCTTACCTCGTTAAGGGGTGGCCGACGCCGCCCCGGGTTGACCAACTCGCGGCGCAGTTTACAGCCGCAGCCTGTGCTGTGAAGCCCGAAAACATGGAAAGGGCGTTGAAAGGTTAGTGAAAGGTTCGCCCATTAGCATCCAAAAACGGATGGTTATACCTTCCGAGCTATCTGACCTATAGCGCCCGAAAAACGCCCTGATGCGTTTTCGCCAAATAAAAACAATAAACGGAGTACACCCCGATGCTGCCTACACGGCCCAATACTTGCCCGTCTGTTCGTTTTTCCCGCCTGACCCAGACCGCCCTCGCCAGTGCCGCTACCCTTGCCGGCTTTTCGCCGCTTGCCCAGGCTGCCTTCTTTGAAGACAGTAGCGCGACCCTGGAAACCCGCAACATGTACTTCAACCGCGACTTTCGCGACGGCACCAGCGCCCAGCAATCCAAGCGCGACGAGTGGGCCCAGGGCTTTATGCTCAACCTGCAGTCGGGCTACACCGACGGCACCGTCGGCTTTGGCGTGGATGCGCTGGGCATGCTCGGGGTCAAGCTCGACTCCAGCCCGGACCGCACCGGCAGCGGCCTGCTGCCGACCCACGATGATGGCCGCGCCGCCGACGAATACTCGAAGCTGGGCCTGACCGGCAAAGTGAAAATCTCGGCCACCGAGCTGAAAATCGGTTCGCTGATCCCTGAGCTGCCAATCCTCAAGCCCAACGACGGGCGCATCCTGCCGCAGACCTTCAACGGCGGCCTGCTGACCTCCAAGGAGTTCAAGAACCTGACGTTCACCGGCGGGCGCCTGGACAAGGTCAAGGACCGCAACGACAGCAACTATGAGGATATCGCCCTCAACAACAAGAACGGCCGCTTCGTCAGTGGAGCCACCGGCAAATACTTCAACTTCGGCGGCGTGGACTACAAGTTTGCCGAAAAAGTCACCGGCAGCTACCACTTCGCCCAACTGGATGACGTGTACCGCCAGCACTTCCTCGGCCTGCTCACTTCCAGCCCGATGGGCCCCGGCACCTTCGCCGCCGACATGCGCCTGGCCATCAGCGATGACGCCGGCAGTGCACGCGCTGGCAACATTGACAACAAATCCTTCAGTAGCATTTTCAGCTACGGCCTCAACGGCCATAAACTGAGCGCCGGCTACCAGCGCATGTTCGGTGACAGTGCATTCCCCTATGTGGATGGCAGCAACCCGTACCTCATCAACTTCGTGCAGCTCAACGACTTTGCCGGCGCCGAAGAACGCTCCTGGCAGGCCCGCTACGACTACGACTTCGCCAAGCTGGGGATTCCCGGCCTGAGTTTCATGAGCCGTTACATGTCCGGTGACAATATCCAGCTCAAGAACGGCGACACCGGCAAAGAGTGGGAACGCGACACCGAGATCAAATACGTGGTGCAAAGCGGCACCCTCAAGGACGTGGCCGTGCGCCTGCGCAACGCCACCTACCGCTCCAACTACTCGGCCCGGGACGCAGACGAAGTGCGCGTGCTGGTCAGTTACAGCGTCGCGCTGTGGTAACCACTGAAAGTCATCTCCCCAATAACAACAATGACGGAGTTCCTCATGTCTTCATCCCTGCGTAAATTTGCCCTGGCCGCCGGCTGCATGCTGTTTGCCGGTCAACTGCTGGCCGCCGAAGAACCCAAGCGCCCGGAATGCATCGCACCGGCCTCCCCCGGCGGTGGTTTTGACCTGACCTGCAAGCTGGTGCAAAGCGCACTGATCAACGAAAAGCTGCTGAGCAAGCCGATGCGCGTGACCTACATGCCCGGCGGCGTCGGGGCGGTGGCCTACAACGCCGTCGTGGCCCAGCGCCCCGCCGATGCCGGCACGCTGGTGGCCTGGTCCAGCGGTTCGCTGCTGAACCTGGCCCAGGGCAAGTTCGGGCGTTTTGATGAGAGCGCCGTGAAATGGCTGGCCGCCGTCGGCACCAGTTATGGCGCGATTGCGGTCAAATCCGACTCGCCCTACAAGAGCCTCGACGACCTGGTCCAGGCCCTGAAGAAAGATCCGAGCAAAGTGGTGATCGGCTCCGGCGGCACCGTCGGCAGCCAGGACTGGATGCAAACCGCACTGATCGCCAAGGCCGCCGGGATCAACCCGCGTGACCTGCGTTACGTGGCCCTCGAAGGCGGCGGTGAAATCGCCACCGCCCTGCTCGGCGGGCATATCCAGGTCGGCAGTACCGATATCTCCGACTCCATGCCACATATCCAGAGTGGTGATATGCGCCTGCTGGCGGTGTTCTCCGAGCAGCGCCTGGACGAGCCGGAAATGAAGGATATCCCGACGGCCAAGGAGCAAGGCTACGACATCGTCTGGCCGGTGGTGCGTGGTTTCTACCTCGGGCCAAAAGTCAGCGATGAAGACTACGCCTGGTGGAAAGCCGCGTTCGACAAACTGCTGGCCTCCGAGGACTTCGCCAAGCTGCGCGACCAGCGCGAGCTGTTCCCGTTCGCCATGACCGGCCAGGAGCTGGACACCTACGTGAAGAAACAGGTGGCTGACTACAAAGTGCTGGCCAAAGAGTTCGGCCTGATCCAGTAATCGCCCCTCTGTGGGAGCGGGCTTGCTCGCGAAAAACTGCAACGAGGACGCGTGCTGCCTGGATACACGCGATGTCCTGGCGTTCTTCGTGAGCAAGCTAGCGCCTACACGAGTCGCAAAGGAGTCCCCCTATGCTCTTACAACGCATTTTCGCTGGCGTGATGTTGTTGGTCTGCATCGGCCTGGCGCTGATGGCCTGGCCCTATCAGGCGGCCTTTTCCTACGAACCCGTAGGACCCCGGGCGTTCCCGCTGCTGCTGCTCGGGCTGATGGGCCTGGCGCTGATCTACATGCTGATTCGTCCGCAACCCACCAAACATACTGAAGATGAACCGGCGCTGGACCGCCCGACCCTGGTCAAGATCGGGATCTGCGTGGTCTTGCTGCTGGTGTTTGCCGCCACGTTTGAACCCCTGGGTTTCATGCTCAGCAGCATGCTGATCGGTATTCCGATGGCACGGCTGTATGGCGGCCGCTGGCTGCCCAGTGCGGTGGTCATCACCTTGATGAGCGTCGGTCTTTATCTGCTGTTCGATAAAACCATGGACGTGCCGCTGCCCCTCGGTCTGCTCGACGTTCTGGAGAACTGATATGGATACTTTTGGCTATTTGGGCCAGGGTTTCGGCGTCGCGCTGAGCCCCTATAACCTGGTGACCGCACTGATCGGCACCCTGATCGGCACCGTGGTTGGGCTGTTGCCAGGCCTGGGGCCGATCAATGGCGTGGCCTTGTTGATCCCCATCGCGTTCGCCCTGGGCCTGCCGCCCGAGTCGGCGCTGATCCTGCTGGCAGCGGTGTACCTGGGCTGCGAATATGGCGGGCGGATCAGCTCGATCCTGCTGAACATCCCGGGCGAAGCCTCCACCGTGATGACCACCCTCGACGGCTACCCGATGGCCCGTAAAGGCATGGCCGGTGTAGCGTTGTCGTTGTCGGCCTGGAGTTCGTTCATCGGTGCGTTTATCGCCACCTGCGGCATGGTGCTGTTCGCACCGCTGCTGGCCAAATGGGCGATAGCCTTCGGCCCGGCGGAATATTTCGTCCTGATGGTGTTTGCGATTGTCTGCCTGGGCGGCATGGCCGGTGACAAACCGCTGAAAACCTTTGTCGCAGCGCTGATCGGCCTGTTCCTGTCGGCGGTGGGTATCGACGCCAACAGTGGCGTGTACCGCTTCACTGGCGACAATATTCACCTGACGGACGGCATCCAGTTCGTGGTCCTGGTACTGGGCCTGTTCTCTATCAGTGAAATCCTCCTGCTCCTGGAAAAAACCCACCGCGGCCAGGAAGCCGTGAAAGCTACCGGACGCATGATGTTCAACGTCAAGGAAGCCTTGTCGGTGTTGACGGTGAACATACGTTGCGGCATCTCGGGCTTTATCATCGGCGTGCTGCCCGGTGCCGGTGCGACCATGGCCTCGGCCGTGGCCTACATGACCGAGAAACGTATCGCCGGCGCCAGTGGCAAGTTCGGCCAGGGCGACATGCGCGGCCTGGCCGCCCCGGAAACCGCCATTGGCGCTTCAGTCTGCGGCGCCATGGTGCCAATGCTGACCCTGGGCGTTCCAGGCTCGGGCACCACGGCAGTGATGATCGGCGCCCTGTCGCTGTACAACATCACACCTGGCCCGCTGCTGTTCCAACAACAACCGGACATTGTCTGGGGCCTGATCGCTTCGCTGTTTATCGCCAACATCATGCTGGTGGTCCTCAACATCCCGATGATCCGTATCTTCACGCGCATCCTTGCCGTGCCGAACTGGGCACTGGTGCCGGTGATTGCCATCATCACCGCGATTGGCGTCTACGCGGTCCACGCCACCACCTTCGATCTGTTCCTGATGATCGGCATCGGCATCTTCGGCTATATCCTGCGCAAGCTGGATTTCCCGCTGTCGCCACTGCTGCTGGGCTTTATCCTCGGCGGCCTGATGGAGCAGAACCTGCGTCGGGCGCTGTCGATCTCCAACGGTGCGCTGGAGATCCTGTGGTCCAGCCCGATCACCTTTGGTGTGTGGGTGCTGACCGCAATCATGCTGTTCGTACCGCTGCTGCGCATCTGGCGCAAGCGCGCCCTGCAGCGTCGTGCTGTAGCCGATGTCTGAGGTTAGCCTCAGACATTGGTGGGGAACACCGCTGGTCGGCCTGGCCGGCGGTTACCTGGCCAGCCTGATCGGCTGGCCTTTGCCGTATATGGTCGGCTCGTTGCTGGCGATCATCCTGGTGCGTTGCCTCACCCCTTGGCAGTTGGCCGAGATTCCTGGCGGGCGTAAATGCGGGCAATGGGTGGTAGGCATCGGCATCGGCCTGCACTTCACCCCGTTGGTGATCGAGCAGGTGATGAGCCACTTTGGCCTGATCTTCTTCGGTGCGCTGGTCACCAGCCTGTCAAGCATTGTCGGTGTGTGGCTGATGCGCCGCAGCGGTGAAGACCGCGCCACCGCGTTTTTTTCGAGCATGCCGGGCGGTTCCGGCGAGATGGTCAACCTGGGCGCGCGCAATGGCGCAGTGCTCAGTCGCGTAGCCGCTGGCCAGAGCCTGCGGGTATTGCTGGTGGTGCTGTGCGTGCCGGCGATCTTCAAGTACTTGCTGGGCGGCGGTGCGCCACAGTTTCACCCGGCGCCCGTGGATTGGGCCTGGCTGGCCCTGTTGTTTCCCGTCGGCGCCCTGGTCGCCTGGGGTTGGCAGCGCCTGCGCCAACCCAACCCCTGGTTGTTCGGGCCGTTGCTGGTCAGCGCTATCGCCAGTATCACCTGGGATCTGCACATCGGCCTGCCCGACGGCGGCAGCCAAATCGGCCAATGGTTGATCGGCAGCGGCCTGGGTTGCCACTTCAACCGGCAGTTCTTCCGCCGGGCGCCGTCGTTCATGGGCCGTACGGTGATTGGCACACTGCTGAGCATGTTGATCGCCACCCTGGCGGCGCTGGGCTTGAGTGCGTTGACGCAGTTGGATCTGCGTTCGCTGACGCTGGGCATGATGCCCGGCGGGATTGCGGAGATGAGTTTGACGGCGCAGACCCTGCAACTGTCGGTGCCGTTGGTGACGGCAATGCAGGTGATGCGACTGTTGTTTGTGTTGTTCCTGGCAGAGCCATTATTCCGCCACTGGAACCGCCAGCCGGGCACCGTCTAAAAGCTGGCACCTCTCTACTGTGGGAGCGAGCAAGCCCGCTCCCACACACCCATTGGCGTTGAGCCTTAGATAGGCGGCAACCGCCACTCGATCGGCGTCTCGCCATTTTGCTCAAGAAACTTGTTGGTCCGGCTGAAATGCCCACACCCCAAGAACCCGCGATACGCCGACAACGGCGATGGATGCACCGAGGTCAGCACCAGGTGCTTGGTCGCATCGATCAGCTTCTGCTTGCCCTGGGCATGGGCGCCCCACAGCAGGAACACCAAATGCGGCTGATGCTCACTGACCACCTCGATCACCCGGTCGGTAAAGAACTGCCAGCCCTTGCCCGCATGGGCGTTGGCATTGGCGCGCTCCACGGTCATGGTGGTGTTGAGCAGCAACACGCCCTGGTCAGCCCAGCTTTGCAGGCAGCCGTGGCTGGGGATATCGATATTGAGGTCGCGCTTGAGCTCTTTATAGATATTGACCAAGGACGGCGGCGCCGGCACGCCCGGCTGCACCGAGAAGCACAGGCCATGGGCCTGGCCGGGGCCGTGGTACGGGTCCTGGCCGAGGATCACCACCTTGACCTTGTCCAGCGGTGTGGAGTTGAGTGCGTTGAAGATCAGCGGGCCCGGCGGGTAGATTTCCTTGCCCGCCGCGTGCTCCTGGCGCAGGAACTCGCGCAGCTCGTTCATGTACGGCTGCTCGAACTCCTCGCGCAGGGCGTGTTTCCAGCTCGGTTCGAGTTTGATACGGTCGTCGGCAGTCATCAGAAAAGCATCATGTAAAAAAGAATGGGCGAACCCTAGGAAAGCCCACCCCACTTGTCAATTGATCTGACGCAGAACCGGCACTTTCCCACGAAGGGATCATACTCAACGTTCAATTTACCGATTGAGGTCATGATGAATCTGCACTTTGAAGAGCTCACGGGCACAGACGGTGCCCGTATCTGTATCGCCAGCCTGGACGCGCAAGCATCCCTCAATGCCCTCTCCTTGCCGATGATCCTGGCCCTGCACGAGCGCCTGGACAGCTGGGCCAAGGACCCGCAAATCGTCTGTGTGCTGCTGCGTGGCAACGGCGCCAAGGCGTTTTGCGCTGGCGGCGAAGTGCGCAGCCTGGCCCAGGCCTGCCGTGAGCACCCGGGTGAAGTGCCCACCTTGGCCGCGCAGTTCTTTGCCGCCGAGTATCGTCTCGACTATCACCTGCACACCTACCCCAAGCCACTGATTTGCTGGGGCCATGGCTATGTGCTGGGCGGTGGCATGGGCTTGCTGCAAAGCGCCAGCCTGCGCATCGTCACCCCGAGCAGCCGCCTGGCCATGCCGGAAATCAGCATCGGCCTGTACCCGGATGTCGGCGCCAGTTGGTTTCTTTCGCGCCTGCCCGGCAAACTCGGCCTGTTCCTGGGCCTCACCGGCGCCCATATGAATGGTCGCGATGCCCTGGACCTGGGCCTGGCCGACCGCTTCCTGCGCGATGAGCAACAGGACGAAATGCTTGAGGGCCTGTTGCAATTGAACTGGCAAGAACAGACCGCGATGCAGCTCAACAGCCTGTTCAAGGCCCTGGTCCAGGAAGCGGCCAGCCAGCAGCCCGAGCCACAGTGGCTACCGCGACGCCCGCAGATCGACGAATGGCTGGATGTCGGCGATGTGCGCGGCGCCTGGCGGGCATTGAGCCAACTGCGCGAGCATAGCGACCCGCTGCTGAGCCGGGCCGGCAAGACCCTGAGCGAGGGCTGCCCGCTGACCGCGCACCTGGTCTGGGAGCAGATCCGACGGGCACGGCACCTGTCTCTGTCAGAGGTTTTCCAGATGGAGTACACCCTAAGCCTCAATTGCTGTCGGCATCCAGAATTCAGCGAAGGGGTCCGCGCGCGCCTGATCGACAAGGACCAGCAGCCACACTGGCATTGGCCGGATATCAACCACATCCCCGACGCCGTGGTCGAGGCCCACTTTCACAAGGCCTGGGAAGGACGGCATCCGCTGGCAGACCTGTCTGATTTATGACAGGCCGCAGTCAGCGGCCGGGCCAGGACTTTGAGCGTTTGAGCGTGAACGAACAGTTGTCGGGCTGGCTGTCCGTGCACAGGTAGATGTCCTGCTCAAAAGGCCCCCGGGCCGGGACCCAGTGCAGGGAATCGGTCAGTGACATACTGAAGTGGCGTTCAGGCGCCTGGAACCTCAGGTTGACCCATTGGTTATTGCCCGCCTTGTAAAGGCAATACTCCACATAGCCTTGTTGGCGCTGTTGCCCCTCGAGCGGAACAAAAACCGCCCCGACAAACCGGTCCAAAAAGCTTGCCGCCTCCACTTTGAGGCTTTTCCATTGGCCATTTTCGCTTTGGAAATGGCCATCCCGGAATTTGATCGACGAAGGGTATGGGCAACCCAATTGCTCGCTACCCTGAGCAATGGCACAACTCCCCAGCAAAAATAAAAAAAGTGCCCGGGCAATCATGTGTCGTTCCGTTGAGAGACTGAGGTACTGCCGCTCAGTAAAGTCCTAGAAGAGCCTTTAAGATAGCTGTGAAATATGACAGTGCCGACAGACGCACACCCCAAAAAAACGGCGCATTTCGCGCCGTTTCAAGGAAAGCTGATTACCGGTGCCCGCCACGCCCCCGGCCATGATCACCGCCACGGCCATCGCCTCGACCGTGACCACCGTAACTTCGATGATCACCCCACCCCTGGCTGGGATGTGGACGGTAGCCCGCCCTTGGTCCGGCTTGATAGTAACGGGGCGCCGGCTGGTAATAACGCGGCGCCGGGTAGTAACGTGGCGGCGGGGCATAATAGCCGCGCCGGTACTGGTAAGACGGGCCACCGCCGTAGTAATAGACCGGCGCCGGCGCGGTATAGACTTCGGATCGGTAGTAGCGGGAGCCTCCATCGTAATAAGGCACGCAGGCAGAAAGGGTCAGGCCGAGCACAGCGATAAGGAGCATTCGACGATACATGGCGGCCTCCTCGACCGCGGAAGAGCACACCCCAGCGACGCTGGGAGGCGACAAACAGCTTTCACTGAATGACAAAGGATCAGACATCGAAAACCAAATCTGGTGCGATTTGGACATAGATTGATACATGTACATCAAGCAACCGTTCGCGCCATCACAGTGCAATCGCGCACCACGACCACGCACAACAGCGCCCTGCCCCCCACTCCCCCGCCACGCGCCCCTTATAAAACGGCCGTTGCCTGACTTGGCACGACTCTCGCTTTACCTCTTCCCGTGCAGGAGTCATCACAGGTTCGCGGCACCACAATTTGCAATGGCCGACTAGGGTTCCGGCTCGCATGTGCGAGTGGCTGGTCCGAGAGTTGGCGACCTCCAGTTGAGGTTACACGGCGGGATAAAAGCCCGGGAGACAAGCCACCGTTCACGGTGCCGCGTTGTTCCTGTCCGCCCTTGATCAACTGGAGAAGCATCCATGCCTTCGATACGTCTACCCACCTTGCTCGCCGCAGCCTTCACTGTCCTGATGAGTATGCAGGCCCCGGCTGCGCCCAAAGACCACTTCAGCGTGTGCTGGACCCTTTACGCCGGCTGGATGCCCTGGGAGTACGCCGGCAGCCAAGGCATCCTCGACAAGTGGGCAAAGAAGTACGCTATCAAGATCGATATGGTGCAACTCAACGACTACGTCGAATCCATCAACCAATACACCGCCGGCCAGTTCGACGGTTGCACCATGACCAACATGGATGCCCTGACCATCCCCGCTGCCGGCGGTGTCGAGAGCACCGCGCTGGTGGTCAGCGACTTCTCCAACGGCAACGACGGCGTGGTGATCAAAGGCCAAGGCAAAACCGTCGCCGACCTCAAGGGCATGCACGTCAACCTGGTGGAGCTCTCTGTCTCCCACTACCTGCTGGCACGGGCCCTGGACTCGGCCGGTCTGAGCGAAAAAGAGCTGAAAGTGGTGAATACCTCCGACGCTGATATTGCCGCAGCCTTCAACACCGATCAGGTACAAGCCGTCACCACCTGGAACCCGATGTTGTCTGAGATCAAGGCCAAGCCCGGGACCAGCCAAGTCTTCGACTCCAGCAAAGTGCCTGGCGAAATCATGGACATGATGGTGGTCAACACCCAGGTACTCAAAGACAACCCCGCCCTGGGCAAGGCTCTGACCGGTGCCTGGTTTGAAGTGGTGGCGCTGATGAATGCCCAGACCGCAGCCGGCACCAGCGCCCTTGAACACATGGCCAAGGCGTCCGGTACCGACCTCAAGGGGTTCCAGGCACAACTGGGCACGACCAAACTGTTCGCCACCCCCAGAGAGGCGCTCGACTTCGCCACCAGTGCGCAGTTGCCAGCGACCATGGGCAAAGTCGCCGAGTTCTCCTTTGCACACGGCCTGCTCGGCGAAGGTGCCCGGGACACCAACGCCGTAGGCATGAGCTTCGCCAACGGCGTGACCCGCGGCGACATCGCCAACCTCAAGCTGCATTTCGACCCCGGCTACGTGCAGATGGCCGCCGACGGCACGCTGTAAGAGGACACGGCCATGCGCCTGATCAATCGTCATCCGGATCGTTCCAGCCGCCTGTTGTTGGTGCTGTTGCCGTTCGCCCTGCTGTTGCTTGCCTATTTCGTGGGCTCGGCCGAGCGCCTGGCCGAAAACCCCAACGACAAATTGCTGCCCAGTGCCGGGCAAATGAGTGATGCGGTGAAGCGCCTGGCCTTCACCGCTGACACCCGCACCGGCGAATACCTGCTGTGGCAAGACAGCGCTGCAAGCCTGCGCCGCCTGGCCATCGGCCTGGGCATCAGCGCCCTCGCCGGCCTGTGCCTGGGCATGGCCGCTGGCACCTTGCCATTGTTCGGGGCACCGCTGTCTCCCTTGCTGACGGTACTGTCGATGGTGCCGCCCTTGGCGATCCTGCCGATTTTGTTCATCGCGTTTGGCCTCGGGGAGCTGTCGAAAGTAATGCTGATCGTGATCGGCATTACCCCCTGCCTGGCCCGTGACCTGGAGCAACGAGCGCGGGAAATACCCGTCGAGTTGCTGGTCAAGGCACAAACCCTCGGCGCCTCGACCTGGACCCTGATGCTGCGAGTGGTGCTGCCGCAGTTGCTGCCTCGCCTGCTGATCTCCTTGCGCCTGATGCTGGGGTCGGCGTGGCTATTTCTGATCGCCGCCGAGGCCATCGCGTCCACCGACGGCCTGGGCTATCGGATCTTCCTGGTACGCCGCTATCTGGCCATGGATGTGATTCTGCCGTACGTGGTGTGGATCACCCTGCTGGCGTGGCTGATGGACTGGGGTCTCAAGGCCCTGACCCGGCGTGCATTTCCCTGGTATGAAGGAGCACGGGCATGAGCTTTATCAGCGTCAACAACGTGTGGCAGCGCTACGGCGAGCAGGTGGTGCTCGAAGGCCTCAATCTGCAGGTTGCCGAGGGGGAGTTCTGCACCTTGGTCGGCACTTCGGGCTGCGGCAAATCGACCTTTTTGCGCTTGTTGCTCGGACAGGAAACCGCCAGCCGAGGCGAGATCCTGCTGGACGGCCAAGCCCTCGCCGCCGAGCCCGATGCCAGCCGTGGCGTGGTATTTCAACGCTATTCGGTGTTTGCCCATTTGAGCGTGCTCGACAATGTCACCCTGGGCCTCGAACTACCGAAGTCCGCATGGCTGGGGCGGCTGTTTGGCAACGCCAGAAAAGCCGCCCGCGAACAGGCCGCCGCGTTGCTGCACAAAGTCGGTCTCGGCCACGCCCTGGACAAGTACCCGGCACAGCTGTCCGGCGGCATGCAACAACGCCTCGCCATTGCCCAGGCCCTGATCATGAAGCCCCGTGTGTTGCTGCTGGACGAACCCTTCGGCGCTCTCGACCCGGGCATTCGCAAAGACATGCATCAGTTGCTGCTGGAGCTGTGGCGTGAAACCCGGCTGACGGTGTTCATGGTCACCCACGACCTCAGCGAGGGCTTCAGCCTCGGCACACGCCTTCTGGTCTTTGACAAGGTGCGCGTCGACCCCCACGCCCCCGGCGCCTATGGCGCCCGTATCACCTATGACATTCCCTTGAACAGCGAGCGTCGCAAGGCACTCGCCGCCGAACTTGGAGCGACTTGCCAATGATCGATGCCACTCAACTGTTTCCACCGTTCGCCGAAGAAATGCTGCCCGGCGGCGGCCACCGTTCCTTCGTGCTCAAGCGTGGCCAACTGCTGCGCCTGACCGATATTCGCGGTGGCGCCAATGTCAGCCTGACCCTGCTTAATGCCAATGAAAAAACCGAACGGCTGAACCTGCCCGACAGCCTCAAATGCCAACACACCGCCAAGCTCACTGCCGGCCACTGCCTGTACTCGGACATGGGCCGCGTACTGGCTGCTATCACCGCCGATACCTGCGGCTGGAGCG
Organism: Pseudomonas gessardii; assembly: GCF_001983165.1. GTDB lineage: Bacteria > Pseudomonadota > Gammaproteobacteria > Pseudomonadales > Pseudomonadaceae > Aquipseudomonas > Aquipseudomonas gessardii. The sequence goes on from NZ_MNPU01000011.1 coordinate 106,148, forward strand.
ACAGCATCGGCGGCGTGCTCTGCGCCTCGGAAGTGGCCGAAAAGTATGGCCAGGGCCGCTTCCAGGAACGGCGTAACGGCTTCTTGCGCAACGGCACCGACAACCTGCTGGTGGAACTGGGCAAATGGGGCCTGGGGCTTTGCGACCTGTTGATGACCCTCAACCTGTTCAGCAGAGTCCGCGTGGACGGCGACGGTGGCCTGCACTTTGTACCGGGCAACGCCAAGGCTGGCGACTACATCGAACTCTACGCGCCGATGGACACTCTGGTGGTGCTCACCGCCCTGCAACATCCGATGGACCCCAACCCTGACTACGCACCACAACCTTTGAAACTGAGCTGGATGAACGCCGATAAAAGCGTCGCCGAGCACTGCCGCACTTCGCGCCCGGAAAACGAGCGCGGTTTTATCAACACTGACCGTCTGTTCGCCTGAGGCCCAGCCATGTCTATTGCACTTGCCAAACAACCGGACACCGCGATCTACCGTGCAACCATTCCCGCCGGCGAACCCTGGCTGATGGAGGTCAAGGCCGGACAGACCTTGCGCATCCTTGATCTGGAGGGCAACCAGGCGGTCGACACCCTGTTCTACAGCCTGAAAAACCCCAGGGAACGCTATGACGTGCAACGCACTCTGCGCCGGCAAAACAACATCTACCTGGGCACCGGCAGCGTGCTGTATTCCAACCTCGGCCAGCCAATGCTGACCATCGTCGATGACACCTGCGGGCGCCACGACACCCTCGGCGGAGCCTGCGCCCAGGAGAGCAACACCGTGCGCTACGCCCTGGAAAAACGCTACATGCACAGTTGTCGCGACAACTACCTGCGGGCCTGTGCCCATGACGGGCGCCTGGGCAAAAAAGACATTGGGCCGAACATCAATTTTTTCATGAATGTGCCGGTTACCGCCGACGGCGGCCTGACCTTTGAAGACGGCATCAGCGCCCCCGGCAAGTACGTCGACCTGCGCGCAGAAATGGACGTGATTGTGCTGATCTCCAACTGCCCACAACTGAACAACCCCTGCAACGCCTACAACCCCACCCCTGCGGAGCTACTGGTATGGAACTGAAACTCAAGCGCCTGCGTAGATGGTTTTTTGCCCTGTGCCAGTCCCGAAGCGGGCAGTGCCTGCAAAAACCCTGAAGCCCTGGAATCTGCGCCATGGACGACCCTGGCGCCACGCCCACTGTGCGGGACGGCCCGCATCCCAGGACAAGGCTGAGCCGTTGTCAGCCTGTGGGGTTTAGCCATGTTCAAAAAACTCTTGATCGCCAACCGTGGCGCTATCGCCTGCCGTATCCTGCGCACCTTGCGTGACCTGCAGGTCGAAGGCATTGCCGTCTATTCCCAAGCCGATGCCACCAGCCTGCATATCCAGCAGGCTGATGAGGCTTATAGCCTGGGCGACGGGGCGGCACCAGGCACCTACCTGTCGGTGGAGAAAATCCTCGCCGCCGCCAAGGCCTGCGGGGCCACCGCGATTCATCCGGGCTATGGGTTTCTTGCAGAAAATGCCGCCTTTGCCGAGGCCTGCGAAAACGCGGGTATTGCCTTTGTCGGGCCAACCCCACAGCAACTGCGTGTGTTCGGCCTCAAACACACGGCCCGCGCCCTGGCCAAGCAACACAGGGTCCCGCTGCTGGAAGGCACTGAGCTGCTCGACAGCCTGGAGGCCGCGCTGCTGGCCGGTGAGCGCGTGGGCTATCCGGTCATGCTCAAGAGCACCGCCGGTGGCGGTGGCATCGGCATGCGGGTCTGTCGCGACGCCGCGGAGTTGAGCGAGTCCTTTGACGCGGTCAAACGGCTGGGGCAGAACAACTTCAGCAACGCCGGCGTGTTTATCGAGAAATACATCCAGCAGGCCCGCCATCTGGAAGTCCAGGTATTTGGTGACGGCGCGGGTGAGGTTATCGCCTTGGGCGTGCGCGACTGCTCCGTACAACGGCGCAACCAGAAAGTCCTCGAAGAAACCCCGGCGCCGAACCTGCCCGAGGGCCTGGCCGACGCCTTGTGTTCGGCGGCCATCAGCCTGGCCAAAGCCGTGAACTACCGCAGCGCCGGCACGGTGGAATTTATCTTTGATCGCGCCGACGGGCGCTTCTACTTCCTGGAAGTGAACACCCGCTTGCAGGTAGAACATGGCGTCACCGAACAGGTATGGGGCGTGGATCTGGTGCGCTGGATGGTGCAATTGGCGGCGGGAGAGTTACCCCCCCTGCACACACTGGTGCTCAAACCCCAGGGGCATGCGATTCAGGCCCGCCTGTACGCAGAGGATCCTGGTCGGGATTTCCAACCGAGCCCGGGGCTCTTGACCCAAGTCGACTTCCCCTGCGCCGAAGGTCTGCGGATCGACACCTGGGTCGAAGCCGGTTGTGAGATCCCGCCTTATTTCGACCCCATGATCGCCAAGCTCATTGCCTGGGCACCGACCCGTGAACAGGCACGCCTGGATCTGCACCAGGCCCTGGGCGACAGCCAACTGTACGGCGTGGAAACCAACCGCGATTACCTGCGCCAAATCCTCTCGGCCGCCCCTTTTGTCAGCGGCCAGCCATGGACCCGCTGCCTGGAAGACCTGGTCTACCACGCCGATACCTTTGAGGTGCTAAGCCCCGGTACGCAAACCAGTGTCCAGGACTATCCCGGCCGCCTCGGCTACTGGGCCGTCGGTGTACCACCGTCAGGCCCGATGGACAGCCGTGCACTGCGCCTGGGCAATCGCTTGCTGGGCAACGAAGACGGTGCCGCCGCACTGGAAATCACCATGAGCGGGCCGCTGTTGCGTTTCAACTGCACGGCGGTGGTGGCCGTGACCGGGGCTCCCATCACGCTGTTGCTGAACGATCAAAGCGTGCCGATGAACACTGCCTTGTTGATCCCCGCCGGCGCCACCCTAAGCCTGGGCATGCTCACTGGCGCAGGAGCCCGCAGCTACCTGTGCCTGCGTGGTGGCCTGCAAGTGCCCGACTACCTGGGCAGTAAAAGCACGTTTACCCTTGGGCAGTTTGGCGGTCATGGCGGGCGGGCGTTGCGCGCCGGCGATGTGTTGCATCTGTCACCGCTGCTCGATACCAGTGCCGGCCAGACGTTGCAGCCACAACCACTTGCCCACGTTCGCACACTGCGGGTGATCTACGGCCCCCATGGTGCACCGGAATACTTCAAGCCGGAGTACATCGACACCTTCTTCGTCACCCGTTGGGAAGTGCACTTCAACTCCAGCCGCACCGGCGTGCGGCTGATCGGGCCCAAGCCGCTGTGGGCGCGTACGGATGGCGGTGAAGCGGGTTTGCATCCCTCCAATATCCACGACAACCCCTACGCCATCGGGGCAGTGGACTTTACCGGTGACATGCCGGTGATCCTGGGGCCGGATGGCCCGAGCCTGGGTGGGTTCGTATGCCCGGTGACGGTGATCGAAGCGGACCTTTGGCAATTGGGCCAGCTCAAGGCCGGTGACACACTCCAGTTCACCCCCATCGATCTCAAGACCGCCCGCGATCTCGCCCGGGACTGGGATCAACCGTGGAAACCGAACGTACCCCCACACTTGATCGCCTCACCTGTGGTTGTGGATATTGGCAAAGACGACACCCGCCTCGTCGCCCGTCTCGCCGGCGACACGCACCTGCTCCTGGAAATCGGCGCGCCCGAGCTCGACCTGGTCCTGCGCTTTCGTGCCCACGCACTGATGCAAGCGCTGCAAGCGCTATCCCTGCCCGGCGTGATCGACCTGACACCGGGCATTCGTTCCCTGCAAATCCACTACCAGCCCGAGCAACTGCCTCTGGCTGATCTGCTGCCCCTGATCACCCGCCAATGGCATGCCGTGTGCGCCACGCCCAACCTGCAAGTACCCTCGCGCATCGTTCATCTGCCCTTGTCATGGGACGATCCGGCCTGCCAACTGGCCATCGAAAAATACATGACGACCGTGCGCAAGGACGCGCCCTGGTGCCCAAGCAACCTTGAGTTCATCCGCCGTATCAACGACCTGGCCAACCTTGATGAAGTGCGCCGCACTGTGTTCGACGCCCACTATCTGGTGATGGGCCTGGGCGACGTTTACCTCGGTGCTCCGGTCGCCACGCCACTGGATCCGCGCCATCGCCTGGTGACCACCAAATACAACCCGGCGCGCACCTGGACCGCCGAAAACAGCGTGGGCATCGGCGGCGCCTACCTGTGCGTCTACGGTATGGAAGGCCCCGGTGGTTATCAGTTTGTCGGGCGCACCTTGCAAATGTGGAACCGCTACCGCGAAGTGGCGGCGTTCGACGGCAAGCCCTGGTTGCTGCGTTTCTTCGACCAGATCCGCTTTTATCCGGTCAGTGGCGAAGAACTGCTGAGGATTCGTCGGGACTTCCCGCTTGGGCGTTTTGAACTGAACATCGAGCACAGCCAGTTGAACCTGGCGGATTACCAGGCCTTTCTGGCGCAGCAGGCCCAGAGCATTGGTGCGTTTCGTGAACAACAACAGCATGCCTTCAACGCCGAGCGCGAGCGCTGGATCGCCAGTGGCCAGGCACATTTCGACAGCGAGGAACGCCCCTCCCCCCTGGCAGAAGACACACCGCTTGAGGCCAAGCAAGCGAGTATCGACAGCCCCATCGCCGGCAACCTCTGGCAGGTCCAGGTGACGGCGGGCGAGCGCGTCGCGGCCGGTGCGGTGCTGGTCGTGCTGGAATCAATGAAGATGGAAATCCCCGTGTTCGCGCCATTCGCCGGCACAGTGCGGGAAATCCCCGTGCAACCTGGCAGTGGTATCGGCGCCGGGCAACGCGTGGTGGTGCTGGAGCGTGACTGATCTCTACTTTCCTACAGGCGGACAAGCCATGAATCTGCAACTCGATAACCTGCGCAGCGCTTACCTGAGTGGCGACATCACCCCGCGCCAATTGCTGCTGCAACTGCGGGAAAAAGCCATACAGTTGAACCCGGACTATCACCTGTTTATCCACCTGCTCAGCGTTGCAGAACTCGAACCTTATCTGCGAGCACTGGAGGGCCAGGCGATAGCCGACCTGCCGCTGTTCGGCGTGCCATTTGCGATCAAGGACAATATCGACCTGGCCGGTGTGCCCACCACGGCGGCGTGCCCGGCATTCGCCTATACACCGTCGCGCTCGGCGACCATCGTCGAGCAGTTGATCGCCCTCGGTGCGGTGCCACTGGGCAAGACCAATCTTGATCAGTTCGCCACAGGGCTCAACGGCAGCCGCTCACCGTATGGCGCCTGCCCCAACAGTGTGCTGGCGCAGTATCCGTCGGGCGGCTCCAGTGCCGGGTCTTCGCTGGCCGTCGCGCTGGGCGTGGCAAGTTTTGCCTTGGGCACCGACACTGCCGGCTCCGGTCGTGTACCGGCAGCCTTGAACAATCTGCTAGGGCTCAAAGCCACCAAAGGGCTGATCTCCACAGCGGGGGTGGTGCCGGCATGTCGCACCCTGGATTGCGTCACCACGTTTACCCACACGGCGCAGGAAGCCAGCCACCTGTTGGCGCTGACCGCAAGGCTTGACCCTCTGGACGCCTACAGTCGCCGTAACCCTGCCTGGAATGATGCCTCGGCCTTTGGGGCGCCACGGCCTTTTCGTTTCGGTGTGCCACGGGATCAGGACCTTGAATTCTTCGGCTGCGAGCAAGGCCCGCGCCTGTTTCGCCAAGCCATTTCCCGCCTGATCGCCTTGGGTGGCGAGCCGGTCAGCCTCGACCTGTCGCCGTTCCTCGAAGCCGCCCGCCTGCTGTATGAAGGGCCATGGGTCGCGGAGCGCTACAGCGTCGCGGGCGATTTGATGGAGTGCCAGCCTGAGGCAGTCCTGCCGGTGATTCGTGCAGTATTGGCCAAGGCACCCGCCGTCACGGGTGTCGACACCTTCCGCGCCCAATACCGCCTGCAAATGCTCAAGACCCTGTGCGACCAGGCACTGCAAACCCTTGATTGCGTGTTGACGCCGACCATCGGCCGCCCCGTGACTCTCGACGAGTTGCACGAAGAACCCGTGCTACGCAACGCCGAACTGGGCTACTACACCAACTTCATGAACCTGCTGGATTACGCCGCCGTCGCCGTGCCCGGCGGTTTTATGGACAACGGCTTGCCTTGGGGCGTGACACTGTTTGGTCGGGCGTTTACCGATCAGTACCTGCTCAGTGTGGCGCACGCGCTGCAGCGCCAGCAGGCCTCGGCTGCGTCAGCAACCGGCACCGCCAGCCATGACCGTACGCGCCTGGTGGTCTGCGGTGCGCACCTGGAAGGCCTGGCACTCAACGGGCAACTGACCCGGCGTGGCGCACGCCTGTTGGAGCGTACCCACAGTGCAGCCCACTACCAACTCTTTGCCCTCGCCGGCGGCCCCCCCTACCGGCCCGGCCTGCTAAGAGTGGCGCAAGGCGGCGTGGCGATTGCAGTCGAAGTCTGGGAGATGCCCAGCAGCGAACTGGGCTCCTTTGTCCACGGCATCCCCGCCCCCCTGGGCCTGGGCAAGGTGCAACTGGCCGACGGGCGCTGGGAAAGCGGCTTTATCTGCGAACCCTACGGACTCGCCGGTGCACTCGACATCAGCCACTTCGGCGGCTGGCGCCAGTACCTGGGCAGTTTGCAATAGCGGGCCTTGGCTGTATCGTGCAAGGCACACCGGGTTCCACCGGGACTTGTCCGATACCGCCTGAACCGACCGATGACCACACCTCAACTTTGCCCTGCCTGTGGCGCCCGCAACGACTGCACCCTGGCCGACCCACGTACCGTCGACCAGGCCTGCTGGTGCTACAACGTCAGTATCGACCCGGCGGTGCTTGAGGCGTTGCCCGAGGCACTGCGCAACAAGGCCTGCCTGTGCCCACGCTGTGCCCAGGTCGATGAGCAATTGCGCAAGGCCGAGGCCCGGTAATGCGTCTCGACCGGTTCCTCAGCAACCTGCCCCGTTTCAATCGCCAGCAAGTGCGCCTGCTGCTGGCGGAGCGCCGGATCCACGTCGATGGGCTGCCGGTTGCCGACTCCCACCATGACGTTCGCGAATTCAGCCGCGTGGAGTGTGATGGTCAAACCCTGCAAGCAGGCAAACCCGCACGCTATTTCATGCTGCACAAGCCGCCAGGCTGCGTGAGTGCCACCCTCGACGCGCAACACCCCACCGTCCTCGACCTGCTGGATGAACCGGACAAGGGCGACCTGCATATCGCCGGCCGCCTGGACTTCAACACCACCGGCCTGTTGCTGATCACCAATGATGGCCAGTGGTCGCGACGCCTGACCCAGCCTCGGACCAAGCTGCCCAAGGTCTACTACGTCGAGACCGAGCAAGAGATCGGCCCGGATTACGCCGCAACATTCAGCGCCGGCCTGTACTTCGCCTTCGAGGACCTGACCACCCAACCGGCCGACCTGCAAGTGCTGAGCCCCAAAAGCGCGCGCCTGAGCATCATTGAAGGGCGTTATCACCAGGTCAAGCGCATGTTCGGGCACTTCGACAACAAGGTGACGCGCCTGCACCGCGAACGCATGGGGCCGCTGGTGCTGGATGAACAGCTCGCCCCCGGCCAGTACCGGCCGCTGACCGACGCCGAAATCCAGCAGATATGACCGCTCAGCCGGTGATCGCCAAAACCCCAGGGTGAAACGGGCGACCTGGCCCGCCTCCTGCTTGAATCAAAACGCCAGCCGTAATCTGACTGGTGAGTCACTCTACCCTCCAAGAAACACCTTGCCTGCCATAACAACAGCCGTCGGCCAGCCTCATCGGACCGACATGGGCCTCCTTTCCAGGCGTATGCCTACCTGTCACAAAACTCGTGCAGAGTGATCTGCGCGCACCACCCGCTTGCCAGGAGTCTTACGACATGAGGCCAGAAATCGCTGTGCTGGATATACAGGGGCAGTATCGGGTTTACACGGAGTTCTATCGCGCGCAGGCTGCTCAAAAGACCATCATCCTGGTCAACGGCTCCATGGCCACCACTGCGTCTTTCGCCCAGACCGTGAAAAGCCTGTACCCGCAATTTAATGTGGTTTTGTACGATCAGCCCTACGCCGGTCGCTCCAAAACCCACAATCGCCATGAGAAAATGCTGACGAAGGACATTGAAGGCCAGATCCTCCTGGAACTCATCGAGCACTTCGCCGCCGAGCATGTGCTGTCGTTTTCCTGGGGCGGCGTCGCCACCCTCGTCGCCCTGTCCCAGCGCCCTCGCCGCGTGGAGAAAGCCGTCATCAGCTCATTCTCCCCGGTGATCAACGCACCGATGCGCGACTACCTGGAGCGCGGCGTCGACTACCTGGGCAACCTCGACCGCCACAGCGTCGGCCACCTGGTCAACAGCACCATCGGCAAACACCTGCCGCCGCTGTTCAAGCGCTTCAACTATCGGCACGTCAGCACCCTGGCCGAGCACGAATACGGGCAGATGCACTACCACATCAGCCAGGTGCTCAACAGCGACCGCCAGTGCTACCTCAAGGCCGCACGGCAGATCGACATTCCGGTCCTGTTCTTGAATGGGGAGTGGGACGAATACACCAGCGCCGAGGATGCCCGGCTGTTCGGGCAACATGTGGCCAACAGCAGCTTCGGCACCATCCAGGCCACCGGGCACTTCCTGGACATGGAGCACAAGGCCGCGTGCAATGACAGCCGGCAGGCATTGATGGGCTTTTTGCAACCGCAACAGTCGGTGAACCGACTGCGGTATCACCAGAGCCAGGCCCCGCAGGCGTTTGCCATTTGAAAGCAAAGCCCTGGAGCGACACCCCAGGGCTGGCTCAAACGTCGGCTGACGTTCGCAACTTGCACATTTTTCAAAGAAAAACTTCAAATTGCCGCGCACATCTGGTACAAAGTCAGCCGCTCTGAGCGGGTATAGTTTAGTGGCAAAACGAAAGCTTCCCAAGCTTTAGTTGAGGGTTCGATTCCCTCTACCCGCTCCACTTTTGTTTTCTCTCGTTTTTCCGCCTTATCCCCCCACGTTTTTACATCGGCGACCAACCCAGGCGGTACGGGGCTTTCAGCGATTCTGCATGTTCCCTAGCATTCCGCCGCTTGTCTTTTCAGTCTGGAATTTTTTGTATAGCGGTTTGTAGAGTGGAGTTAGATCGAACCACACTCACTGATTGCTCGTACGTATGCCTGACACCCGCCAACACAATCAATCCCTCATCCCCCTCCTCGGCAATTCTGACAATTCGTTGAGCAAACACTCGGCCAAGTTCGGCTCTCTCTTCTCCGTAAACCCGCCGGAGCTGGTGGCGACAGGCACTGCATCGGTGACTGCAAAGGGCGGGGTGGCAAGGCAGGACGGCCATCGCCGTTCAGATCCAAGCCCTTGGTTCCAGTGCTGATAGGGTCGTAGGCCTGTCCCTGCCAGATGATCGTGCCATTCTGCATATGGCCGTGAAAGCGCATCACGTCGCCTCCCAGGTGGGTGGAGTCGACTTCGTACAAGCGAACGGCATCACCCGGCTCCAGCAGTTGGGCATCGGTGTTGATAGCCATAGTTAAAACCAACCATTCGTCGGAACTGTTATTTCTAACAGTATTTTATAAAAAATAATCGGCGAAAAATCAGACATCAAATACGACTAAAACGACGTCAGCCACTTGATGAAACATCAAAAAATTGAGGCCTACAGCACTTAACCCCAATCAGGTAGTAACTCCTAAATTCTGTACAAACAAGGTGAACGAAATGAGCAAAGTCAAACTTACAACCACCCTTGGTGAAATAACCATAACGTTGTTCGACGAAAAAGCTCCTATCTCAGTAAATAGCTTTTTAGATTACGTTAAAAACGGCCACTACAACGGAACAATCTTCCACAGGGTAATTAGTGGCTTTATGGCTCAAGGCGGAGGCTATGAACCGAACATGATTCAAAAACCGACTAATGCACCAATAAAAAATGAGGCGAACAACGGATTAAAAAACGATATGTATACAGTTGCCATGGCACGTACCCAAAACCCCGACTCAGCCGCTGCTCAATTTTTTATTAATTTCTCAAACAATAGCTTCCTCAACTACTCTTCTAGCACACCACAGGGCTGGGGCTACGCCGTTTTTGGCGAAGTTACAGAAGGACAAAGCGTAGTAGACGAAATTCAAAAAACCAGAACGGGTAAAAAATCGATGTACTCAGATGTCCCCGTAACCGATATCATAATTACAGAGGCGAAAATCATTCAATAAACCTATAACAACTCTGATTATTGCCATCGTCCGGGTTTCCAGAACTTTACGGTCAGACGCCCACCCTATTCGGGTTGTTGAAAAAGCCGTCGCGGTCGCCTACTTCGGTCAACCAGGAATGGCAGGCATAAAAATCCGGTGCTCTTATGGGGAGCCCGGATTTTTCAGCGGATAAAACTAGCTCAGTGCTACAGAGTTTTTAGCGGTTTAATCAAACTTTCCGCCGGAATCCCAAACATCTCATGCAGTTTCCAAATCATCGGCAGCGTAAGAGCCCGCTTCCCGTTCAACACCTCATAAACCCGATTCTTCCGCCCGATGGCAGGCACAAGATCTGTCGCTGACAAACCGGACTGCTCCATCCTGAAACGTATAGCATCTACCGGACTGGGCAGGTCAACCGGAAAGTGCTTCGCTTCGTAAGCCTCGATCAGCGTAATCATTACCTCAAGGTAATCCCCTTCAGGAGTCCCTGGCTCTGGTTCATTATCGAACAGCGGCGAGACAGCCTTTAGCGCTTCTTGGTAATCCTGTTCGGTATGAATGGGTCGAATGTTCATGGGTTACTCCATTTCAACAGCATCTGCGTCAACGGCGGCGTACTGCTTATGTGTGCCGACAAATTTGATAGAGAGCGCGCCGTAGCGGTAGGCCACAGCGACCACTACAGAACACCGAGGCCTCTTGTGGGAGTCCTAGCAGGTTTAGCCCAGTAAAACCTCGCAATACCTGCGTCCTGCAGCCTCGCCCCGTGCTCATACACTGCTTGCACCACCTGCCCTGTTTTGTTGGTGGGTAGAGTGTTGATAATTTTAATTTAGTGGTTATAGTCACTACCAACACACCACAAGGAGGTGATGTGGATAGCCGATACTTGATAGGCCATATCGTCGCAGATGGCTGGTACCTGGTGCGCGTCAGGGGCAGTCATCATCACTTCAAGCATCCCACCAAGCCCGGGCTGGTGACCATTCCCCATCCCCGCAAAGACCTGCTGGACAAGACCGCCAAGAGTATTTTGAAACAGGCCCTGCTCAGTTAAAAAGTCCGTGGAGGACAACGCACATGCTGTATCCAATTGCAATTTCAACCGGCGACGACCACCACGCCTGGGGCGTAGAAGTCCCCGACATCCCTGGTTGCTTCTCTGCCGGCGATGATCTGGACGACGCCATGGCCATGGCGCGGGAGGCCATAGAAGGTCATTTCGAGCTTCTGGCGGAGGACGGTGCGCCGATTCCCAGCGCGCAAAAGGTCACGCTCCACGCGGCCAACCCCCTGTACGCCGGCTGCACCTGGGCGGTGGTGGATATTGATGTGACCAAATACCTGGGCAAGGCGCAAAAACTCAACATCACGCTGCCTGGCTATTTGCTCAACCGCATCGATGAGTATGTGCTGCATCACCCAGAAGAAAAAAGCCGCTCGGGGTTTCTCGCTTCGGCTGCGCTGAAGGTGTTGCAACAAGAACGGTAATACCGCCGAATTTGACCGCAAGAAACGTAGTTCACCCCAAGGCGATGAGCGCTAAAGTGCTGCCCTACCCGGTCAATGATCCACCCAACAAGGAGCCCGCTCATGCCGTGTGAATATAAACTCATGCCCTCTCCCGTCGGCGAACTGACCCTGGTTTCCCGCAATGGCAAGCTCGCCGCCATCTTGTGGGAAACCGAGCGCGCTAACCGTGTGCGCCTGGGCGAGTTGGTAGAGGTCAACCACAGCCCGGTGCTGTTGGAGGCCGAACGCCAGTTGAACGAGTATTTTGCCGGTACCCGCGACCGCTTCGAGCTGGAACTGGACTTTGCCGGCACCGAGTTCCAGAAAAAAGTCTGGGCCGCACTGTTGACCATCCCTTTCGGTGAAACCCGCACCTACAGCCAGATCGCCCAGCAGATCGGCAACCCGAAAGCCGTGCGGGCGGTAGGCGCGGCGAACGGGCGCAATCCCATTTCAATCATCGCCCCCTGCCATCGGGTGATTGGTGCGTCGGGCGGGCTGACCGGGTTTGCCGGTGGGCTTGAAGCCAAGCAGTATTTGCTGAGCCTGGAAGATGGCGAGGCCTCACGGTCGCTGTTTTGATGACCCCGTAAATGGTGGGCCCACCTCTTCATCGGGATTGGGCCCAAGAGATGTAAAAAGAAATCTCAACATGCCGCCACGGTCACACTCTATACATTCGCATCGCCTGGGCTGTTGGAGAAAGTTCTGCGTGATGACGTGCACCACCAGGCGCAGAGCGCGGAGAAAATCTGTGCCCCCCCTCAAACCCCAACCGCCGTGTTCATGAAAGGGCCAGCGCTCAACCGTCGCCGTTACGGCTCTTGCCATAAGACGAAGCCAGCGCCCGGGCTTTTTCCAGGCGGGTTTCCAGCTTGGGCAGGGTTTCGTCGACCAGCGCCTTGATTTCGGGGATGTCCGACGCTGCACCTTCCTGCTTGAACAGCGCAATGGCCTCTTCGTTGGCCTTGACCTGCTGGGCGGTGTAGGCGGCGTCGAAGGAGTCACCGTCGGTCAGCTGCGGCATCAGGGTTTCGGCCTGGTCGGCGATCTGCTCGCGTGGCGCCACCGGCAGGTCGAGTTTTTTCGCAATGGCCGCCAAATGCTGATTGGCCAGGGTGCGTTCATTGATGACCTCGATGGTGTAGTCCTTGATTTCCTGGGACGAGGTCTTGGCGTGGGCCATGCGGCTGGTTTCGATATCGGCCATGCCCTTGGCCGAGGCTTGCTCGATGAATTCGGCCGGCCCTTGGGCCAAGGCATTGCTGGCGCCGAGGCCCAGCAGCATCGCGAAAGTGGCGGTGCGTAACCGGATAGCCATGCGGCTCATGATGGGTTCCTCCAGGTCATAAATACAGGCCGGGGAACGAGCCCCGCCCTGAATCTGAATTTTCAGGGCGGCAAAGGTTTAGAAAAAACTTGCCAGTGCGACGAACGGTCGTCGTCGCTCAGGTCGTTTTACTGCCCAGCAAGCCTGGCAACGCATGGGCCAAAGCATTGATGGCAAAGCCGATAAACATCACGCCACACAGCTTGGTGATCAGTACTTCATGGCGCTGATACACGGTACGCACTTGGCGGGCGCCGACGATGCCGATCAAGATGGCATAGGCCAGCAGGCCACCGACAAAGCTCAAGACAATCAGCCACGGCAACATGCCCCAGGTCAGCAATTCGGCCCGGCTCGACAGCAGCGCAGTGAACGTGGCCACGGCCACCGGGTACGCCTTGGGGTTGGTCAGGCCAAACAGGATGCCGTGCCAGAACGGCTGGCGCGCCGCACCCTGAGGCGCGTCACCGCTGCGGCTACGGCTGCGGATAGCGCGGATGCCCAGCCAAAACAGATACAGGGCACTGAGCACACCCAGCACATCAAATGCACTGCTGCCGATTTCCCGTGCACCGACAATCGCCACCAACGCGGTGCTGCACCACACCACATCGCCCAATAGGTGCCCGCACAGAAAACCCGCGCCGGCCCGACGCCCGCGCGCTGCACCGATGCCAAATACCGCCAGCACCCCGGGGCCCGGCGTAATGCCATAGATAAAGCCCGAGGCAATCACGGCAAACAGCAATGATGAAGTCATGGGTAACACGCTCTGACAAAAAAGGAGGGGCGCGTCGATTGTGCACAATCCACCCGGCACTGCAATGCTAGGCCACGGGTTTGGCCAACACGTCTTGCACTTGAGCGATCAACCACTGCAAGGCGCCATCCCCAGCGCGGCGTTTATGCCAGGCCAAGACAAAACCGAAGGACGGGATATAAAACGGCGGCGGCACCACCAGCAGGTGCCGGGGATCGATATTGAGCAGCCCTTGTGAAGACACGGTGAGAATCAGGTCGGTGCCCTGGATCAACTGCGGCGCGATGCCCCAATGCGGCAGGCTGATCGCCACATGGCGCCGCTCACGGATCGCGGTCAGGGCCCGTTCGATTTCCGGGGTGCCACTGCCGCGCATTTCCAACAGCACATGGGGCCGCGCCAGGTAGGTGGGCAAGTCGAGCACGCCACCTGGGGGCAAGCTGTCGCGGTCGACCAGGCAGGCATAGTGCTCCTCGAACAACGGTGTGCTGCGCAGCTCGGCCGGCAGGTCGGGAAACACCCCGGCCGCCAGATCGATCTCGCCACTGAGCACCCCTTCCTGCATACCTTCGCGACTGGCGTGGGAGATGACCAGGTCAATCCCCGGCGCCTGCTCGCGCAGCGCCCTCGCCAGCCCGGGCAACAGCAGCGCCGCGCCGTAATCGGACATGGCCAGGCGAAACGTGCGCCTGGCCGACGCCGGGTCGAAACGGTTCGGCGCCAGCAACGACTGCACCTGGGCCAACGCATCGGCCAGCGGCGCCGCCAGCTCCAATGCGCGAGCGGTGGCAACCAGGCCGCCCCCCTGGCGCACCAACAACGGGTCGTCCAGCAGGTCACGCAAGCGTGCCAGCGCATGGCTGACCGCCGGCTGGCTCAGATGCAGACGCTCGGCGGCGCGGGTGACGTGCTGCTCGCTGAGCAAGGCGTCAAGGATCACCAACAGGTTGAGGTCGATGCGGCGCAGATCATTCATAGCATGCATGTTCAACATAAGAACTTGGCATTTAAATCTGCGCGACGAATACCGTACAGTCCAGCAAAACCTTTGGGAGATGGATCATGAGTACGTTGCATTGGCTGGGCTTGTTACTGTTGGCGGTGCTTGCCGGGGCGGTGGTGCCGTTTCAAAGCGCGATCAATGCCAACCTCGGGCGCGGCCTCGGGCATCCGTTGTGGGCAACCCTGGCTTCGCTGCTGGTGAGTATCCTGGTGTTGTTGCCGGTGATCCTGGCGTTACGGTTGCCGCTGCCCAGCCTCGGTTTTATCAGCAAGGCACCGCTGTGGATGTGGACCGGAGGGGCATTCGGCGTGTGTTTTATCTCCCTGGCCCTGGTGCTTTTGCCCAAACTCGGGGCATCGGGGTTTATCGCCCTGGCCATGACTGGGCAAATCCTCGCCTCGTTGTTGCTCGATCACTTTGGCTTGTTTGGCTTGTTTGGCTTGGTGGAGCGACAACTGACCGCCCCCCGCCTGCTCGGGGTACTGATGCTGATCGCAGGGGTGGCGTTGATTCAGTTCAGCGCCGCGCCCGCCAAGGCTCTGCTTGGAACTACGGTGGCAAGCAGAGGGTTATAAGTTTTTAGCTACAAGCTGCAAGCCAGAAGCTTGTAGCTTGTAGCTTGTAGCTTGTAGCTTAACTACCAGCTTTCTCAAAACGCGCTACGGAAAATCTCCTCGATCTGGCGCTGATCCGCCCGCCGTGGGTTGGTCAGGCCGCAGGCATCCTTGAGGGCGTTGGTGGCCAGCAGCGGGATGTCTTGCAGCTTGGCCCCCAGTTCACGCAGGCCGGCCGGGATGTCGACATCCTGGGACAGGCAACGGATCGCCGCGATGGCTGCCTGGGCGCCCTCTTCGGGGCTGGTGTGTTTATCGGTCACGCCCAGGGCACGGCCAACGTCGCTCAGGCGCGCTGCGCTGACGCTGGCGTTGAAGCTTTGCACGTGGGGCAGCAGCACCGCGTTGCACACGCCGTGGGGCAGGTCGTAGAGGCCGCCCAATTGGTGGGCCATGGCGTGGACAAACCCCAGGGAGGCGTTGTTGAAGGCCATGCCGGCGAGAAATTGCGCATAAGCCATGTTTTCCCGGGCCGCCATATCGCTGCCGTCGCGCACAGCCAGGCGCAGGTTGGCGCTGATCAATTCGATCGCCTTGATTGCGCACGCGTCGGTGATCGGGTTGGCCGCCGTGGACACATAGGCTTCGATGGCGTGGGTCAGCGCGTCCATGCCGGTGGCGGCGGTCAGGCCCTTGGGCATGGCGACCATCAGTGCCGGGTCATTGACCGACAACAGCGGCGTGACGTTGCGGTCGACGATGGCCATTTTCACGTGGCGGGTTTCGTCGGTGATGATGCAAAAACGCGTCATTTCGCTGGCAGTGCCGGCCGTGGTGTTGATCGCCACCAGGGGCAGTTGCGGCTTGCTCGATTGGTCCACCCCTTCGTAGTCGCCGATATGCCCGCCATTGGTGGCACACAGGGCGATGCCCTTGGCGCAGTCATGGGGCGAGCCGCCGCCCAGGGACACCACGAAATCGCAGGCACTTTGCTGCAACAACGCCAGGCCGTTCTCGACGTTCTCTACATTGGGGTTGGGTTTGGCGCCGTCGTAGATCACCGAATCGATATCCTGCATCGCCAGTTTCTCGGCAATCATGCTGGCCACGCCCGCCTTGGCCAGGCCGGCGTCGGTGACAATCAGCGCCTTGCGAAAACCGTAGTTGCGGATGGCGCTCATGGCTTCGTCGAGGCAGTCGATGCCCATGATGTTGACGGCGGGAATGAAGAACGTGCTGCTCATGGTGAATCCTCGGGGATACGTTGATGCCTACAGCATCGACCCCACTCGCCTGCGGCATCTTGACCAAGATCAACGCCCGCCCGTGATAAAGTCACCGCCCAGCCGTTTTTGAGTAGACCCGCCGCAATGAAGGATTTGCAGGATATCGACGCCACCCTTGAAGACTGGAACGCACTGCGCAACAGCATCGCCTTCGACGCCATCCTGATCGGCAACGGTGCCAGCCGCGCGGTGTGGCAAGACTTTGCCTACGACTCGCTGTTTGAAAACGCACGCACCGTGGAAGAAAAGCCCTTGAGCGCTTCCGAATTGAGCGTGTTTGACGCCATGCAGACCCGCAGCTTCGAGCAGGTGTTGGGCGCCCTGAAAACCACCAGCCGGGTCAACAAGGCCCTGGCCGTCAGCTCCGCCGCGCCGCGCAATCGCTATTACGCGATCAAGGAAGCGCTGATCAATACCATCCACACCGTGCATATCCCGTGGCGCCTGGTGCAACCGTCGACCCTGACCACGATCAATCAGGAACTGGCGCGCTACCGCACGGTGTTCACCAGTAATTACGACCTGCTCAACTATTGGTCGACCCTGCACACGCCGGGCATCGACGACCTGTTTCGTGGCGCTGAATCACGCTTTGACTTGCGCGATACCACCACCGCCGCGACGCGCATTCTCTACCTGCACGGCGGCCTGCACCTGGTGCGCAACCTGGATGGCTCAGCGCGTAAATTGCCGTCCACCGACAGCACCCTGCTCAGCAGTTTTGCCATCAATCACACCCTCAAGACCCTCGACGATGTGCCGCTGTTTATCAACGAAGGCCCCAGCAGCGAGAAGCTCAAGAGCATTCGCAGTTCGGATTACCTGTCGTTCTGCTATGAACAGTTGCTGGGGCAGGAAGGCGCGCTGTGCATTTTCGGCCAGCACCTGAGCGAACAGGATGGACACTTGGTGGAAGCGATTCGCCGGTCGCAGATCAAGACCCTGGCGATCTCGATATTTGGCCGCAGCGACGGGTTTATCCAGCAGCAAAAGCGTCGGTATGCCGCGCTGTTCGAGGGGATCGAGGTGGAACTGCGGTTTTTTGCCGCGCGCAGCCATGCCCTCGGCAACCCGGCGCTGGCGGTGCCGGTCGAACACTGATCCCGTTAACGAAGGCGATCAGATGTGGGAGCTGGCTTGCCCCACACCCAGGCCTAGTCTTCGGCGCTGTGCACCACCACCAGCAACTGCGCCTGCACCTCGCCCACCGAACGGATCCGGTGGGGCTTTTGTGCATTGAAGTGCAACGCATCGCCGCGCTCCAGCAAGACCCTTTCGTTCATGAAGTCCACTTCCACCTGGCCTTCATGCACAAACAGAAACTCCTCCCCCAAGTGCTCCTTGAAGGTCTTGTCGCTGAATTGCACCGGCGGGTAGATGATGAACGGCAGCAGGCTGCGCTCGCTGACCTGATGGGCCAGCACCGCATACCCCGGCGACGTGTCAGGCCGCTCGTGGCTGCGCACCAGGCTGTAGCTGTCGAGGCTGATGTTGTCTTCGCTGAACAACTCCTCGACCTTGACGTTCAACGCCTTGGCCAGTTTCAGCGCGGCGGCGATAGAGGGCGTGTTCAGGCCGCGCTCGACCTTGGACAGGTAACTCTTGGTCATGCCGGATTTGCCGGCCAATGATTCCAAGGTGATTCCGAGTTTTTTTCTCAATAATTTCAAACGGATAGACATGCGCGGCGATTATTCCAAGCAGAGGACGATGATTTTTACTTGCCAATGACACATTGTGTCATATAGCCTCTCTAGTGTCATTTGCAGACCCAACGACCTTGCGAGCAGCGGGAACCAGCAAATCGACGTCCATTGAACACCCAGAGGACACCGATATGGCCAAGACATTAGCACTCCCGAAAGAACAACTGGTCAAGCAAGCGCTGACCCAGATGCAAAGTACCCTGGCGGATAATACGTGGACCGACCGGCAAAAGCTGGCCCTGACCTGCCGCATTCTGTTCGAGAACGGGCACGACTCGGGCCTGGCCGGGCAGATTACCGCCCGTGGCCCGCAGCCTGGCACCTACTACACCCAGCAACTGGGCCTGGGTTTCGATGAAATCACCGCCAGCAACCTGCTGCTGGTCAACGAAGACCTGGAAGTGTTGGAAGGCCATGGCATGCCCAACCCAGCCAACCGTTTCCACAGCTGGGTCTACCGTGGCCGGCCGGATGTGAACTGCATCATTCACACCCACCCGACCCACATTGCTGCCTTGTCGATGCTGGAAGTCCCGCTGGAAGTGTCACACATGGACCTGTGCCCGCTGTATGAAGACTGCGCATTCCTCGAAGCCTGGCCGGGCGTACCGGTGGGTAACGAAGAAGGCGAGACCATCACCACTGCCCTGGGCGACAAGCGCGCCATCCTGCTGTCCCACCACGGCCAGCTGTCCACCGGAAGCACTATCGAAGAAGCCTGCGTGATCGCGCAATTGATCGAACGGGCGGCCAAACTGCAATTGCTGGCCATGGCCGCCGGTACCGTCAAGCCGATCCTGCCGCAGTTGGGACGCGAGGCCCATGACTGGATCTCCAAGCCCAAGCGCCACGGCGCCGCGTTCAACTACTACGCTCGGCAGAACCTGCGCCAACACGCCGATTGCCTGAACTGAAGCCTTTTTCGACCGGAGTTATCCATGTCCAGCCCTACTATTCACGGCATCATCGGCTACACCATCACCCCCTTCAGCGCCGACGGCAGCTCCCTTGACCTCGACGCCCTGGGCCGCTCCATCGACCGCTTGATCGACAGCGGCGTCCATGCCATCTCACCGTTGGGCAGCACCGGTGAAGGCGCTTACCTGAGCGATGCCGAGTGGGACGAAGTCAGCGCCTACAGCATCCACAGGGTTGCCAAGCGCGTGCCGACCATTGTCAGCGTGTCCGATCTGACCACTGCCAAGGCCGTGCGCCGCGCACGCTTTGCCGAAGCCGAAGGCGCCGATGTAGTGATGGTGCTGCCGACGTCGTACTGGAAGCTCACCGAAGCGCAGATCCTTGCGCACTACGGGGCCATCGGCGATAGCGTCGGCGTGCCGATCATGCTCTACAACAACCCGGCCACCAGCGGCACGGACATGTCGGTGGAGTTGATCCTGCGCATCGTCAACAGCGTTGATAACGTGACGATGGTCAAGGAAAGCACCGGTGACATCCAGCGCATGCACCAACTGTATCGCCAGGGTGAAGGCCAGGTGCCGTTCTACAACGGCTGCAACCCGCTGGCCCTGGAAGCCTTCGCCGCCGGTGCCAAGGGTTGGTGCACCGCTGCGCCGAACGTGATCCCGCAACTCAACCTGGACCTGTACCAGGCGGTGCTGGCCAACGACCTGAACCGCGCACGCGAACTGTTCTATCGGCAGTTGCCGGTGCTGGACTTCATCCTCAAGGGTGGCTTGCCGGCGACGATCAAGGCCGGTTTACGCATGACCGGGCTGGAGGTGGGTGATCCGCGGTTGCCGGTGTTCCCACTGGACATGGCCGGCCAGGCACAGTTGCAGAAGCTGCTGACCTTGCTGCGCTAAACACCATCCGGTGTAGAGGTAGGCTTGTGTGGGAGCGGGCTTGCTCGCGATAGCGGTGGATCAGCCAATCATTGGGTGACTGACACACCGCCATCGCGAGCAAGCCCGCTCCCACATTGGATTGCATGGGCCTTTAAATTTACGAAGACAAATAGAAATAATTCTCGATATCATTCGCGACTTTTCTGCAGCGCGCTGCGTCAAGAAGGATATCCATGTCTCGTTTCAAGCCCGACCCGTTGTCGGCCGACGCCTTTCGCGGGTTTTATGCAGATATCCTGCATTACTTGCGCAAACGCACGGACAACGCCAACGACGCGGCGGACATGACCCAGGATGTGTTTACCCAATGGCTGGACTACCGCGACCGGGCCAGGGTCGAACAGCCACGGGCCTTTTTGTTTCAGATGGCACGCAACCTGTTGCGTGATCATTGGCGCAAACAGAAGGTGCGCCACAGCGTCCATCATGACCCGGCCCACTGGGAGGCCGAGCCTGTCACCGACGAGCAAAACGACCCCATGGCCGCTGCTCAACGCCTCCAACGCCTGGAACAGTTGAAAGAAGTCCTCGCCGAACTCTCGCCCCGCAGGCGAGAAGCCCTTATGCTGCATCGCTTCGAGGGCCTGAGCCAGGCGCAGATCGCCGAGCGCATGGGCATTTCGATCAGCATGGTGGAAAAGCACATCGCCTTTGCCCTGCTGCACTGCAAGCAGCGACTTCAAAAAGACCCGGGCAAGGAGCAGCCAGAATGACCCGATTGAGCAACCGCGACGGCCATGCACTGGATGAGCACGAGACCATCGATGCCCAGGCTGCCAGTTGGTTTGCGCGCAATCGCAACGACGCCACCGCGCAGGAACGCAAGGCCTTCGCTGCCTGGCACGCCGTGCCGGCCCATGCACGCGCCTACGCCGAATTCGAGCAGCTGTGGGCCGACCTTGGCGAGCTACAGCAACTGAACAAACCCGTGCCCTTACCCACGCGCAAGCCCGCGCCCTGGCGCCCGGCGCTGGCAGTGGCGGCCGCGCTGGTCTGCGCCTTGCTCGCCAGCAACCTCGGCGCCCCGCGCGGGCTCTACCACACCGAGGTCGCGGCACAGGACAAAGGCATGCGCACCCTGGACCTGCCGGACGGCAGCACCTTGTACGTCAACGCCAGTACGCGGCTGCGGGTGGAGTTCGATGCCCACCAGCGCGTCATCCATCTGGACCAGGGCCAACTGTACCTGGAAGTCGCGCCCGACCCGGAACGGCCACTGTTTGTGCGCGCCGGCGAGGCCAGCGTGCGCGTGGTGGGCACCGGGTTCGATATGCGCCGCAGCCAGCAGCAACTGGTGGTCAGCGTGGCCCACGGCAAGGTCGCGTTTGAACCCGACCGTAAAACCGCCGCCACCCTGCTGGGCGCCCAACAACGCGCCACCTACAGCTACGCCAAGGGCTCCGTGCAACAGCAGGCCTTGGCGGCGGGCGAGGTGGCCGACTGGCGCAGCGGGCACTTGTCCTTTCGCAATCGCGAACTGGCCAGCCTGCTGGATGAGCTGAGCCTGTACCGGCCCAAGGCCGTGGTGCTGGCCGATGGCCCGGTGGCGCAGTTGAAGGTTTCCGGCAATCTCGATGTGAATGACCCGGATGCGCTGCTCAACGCCCTGCCGGCCTTGTTGCCGGTGAAAACCGTGCCCCTGGCCGACGGCAGGATCCGCATCGAAGCGCGCAAATAGCACCACTTGAGAATATTTTGCATTCGCATGTGAGGATTTTTTTTCCTGCCGCGTCTTCCTCCGGTCTGCGTTTGATACGCATGCCTTTTTTGGCTATTTAGCCGCCTTGGGGGATTTCATGTTTCGCGCGCCTTGCCTTGCCCAGCACCTGTTTGTTCGACCGACACTCATCGCCGCCTGCCTGGCCGTCAGCCTCACGGCCCAGGCCGAGTCGTTCAAATTGCAACTGCCGGCCCAACCCTTGGCCACGTCCCTGAGCCAGGTGGCACAACAGGCGAAAATCCAGCTGCTGTTCGATGAAGACCTGCTGAAAAATATCCAGGCACCCGCGCTCAACGGTGATTTCACCCCCGAAGTGGCGATCCGCAGCCTGCTCAAAAGCGGTGCGTTCACCCTGATCAAAGTGGGCAGCACCTATGTCGTGCGCCCCGAGGAAAGCCGCACCACCAACAGCGCCAGCGTGCAGTTGGACGCCTTGAGCGTGATCGGCACCGGTAACCAGGTCGACGCCAGCACCGTCGGCCGCTCCACCCTGTCCCAGGCCGATATCGACCGCCTGCAGCCCAACAACATCGCCAGCCTGGTGCAGACGCTGCCGGGGGTGACCATGGGCGGTTCGATGAAACCCGGTGGGCAGATCATCAATATTCGCGGCATGGGCGAGGCCGAAGACGTGCCGATGACCGTCGATGGCGCGACCAAAAGCGGTTTCGAGCGCTATCAGCAGGGCACCGTGTTTATCGAGCCCGAGATGATCAAGAACGTCGAGGTGGAAAAAGGCCCGCACTCGGCCTTCACCGGCAACGGCGGGTTTGGCGGTACGGTCAACATGGTCACCAAGGATGCGCCGGACCTGCTCAAGGACGGGCGCAACAGCGGGGCGATGCTCAAGTACGGGTATGCCAGCAACGACCACGAACAGGTCTACACCGGCGCCGTCTATGGCCGCACCGATGACGGGCGCATCGACGCCCTGGCCTACCTGACCCAGCGCGACGGCGGCGACATGAAGCTGGCCGCAGCGCGCGACTATGACAGCAAGGAATACCCGATCAACCCGCAGCGCCTGCCCAACAGCGCCCAGGATGTGGACGGTCAACTGTTCAAACTGAACATGTACCTGACCGATGAGCACAGCCTCGGGTTCTCCTACTCCCGGGCCAACAGCGAACGCTGGACGCCCTTCTCGGCCAGAAGCTATCCAGCGCCACCGCGCCAGACCGACATCGACCGCTATGGCTACGACGCTGCCGTCAGACGCTTCCTGGCCAACCGCCACACCGTCGATACCACCTGGTCGGGCAAGTACGAATACCAGCCCCTGGATAACCCGCTGATCGACATGAAGCTCAGCTACTCGGAGTCCAATACCGACCAGACCGACGAGCGCGACGCCACGGCCGTCGTCGGTTTATCCACCGGCGGGCGCAAGATGGACACCGCCTACACCGACAAAATCCTGGAGCTGCGCAACATCAGCCGCTTCAACAGCGGCCCGCTGGACCATGCCCTGACCACCGGCGTGCAGATCCGCAAGCACATCCGCGACACTGAAAGCTGGATGCCCGGCGCGAGATACGACACGCCCCTGTACAACTACGGGCATTTCCAGCCGGCGTTCATGCCCCACGGCAAGGTCGACACCAACGCCTTCTACCTCCAGGACGCGGTCACCCTGGGCGACGTGACCATCACCCCGTCCCTGCGCTATGACCATGTGCTCAACCGTGGCAAAGCCAACGATGCGCCGTACTACAGCAACCCCGACCCGGCCTACGGCCATGACTACGGTGACCGCACCTATGCCGGCTGGTCGCCGCGCCTGGCAGCGTTCTGGAGAATCACACCGGATGTGGCGGTGTTCGCCAACTGGAGCCGCACCTGGCGCGCGCCGGTGATCGACGAGCAATACGAAGTCCAGGGCCTGGGCAGCCGCACCGCCACCAGCCGCAACCTCGACCCGGAACGCATCACCGCCATTACCGTGGGTAACGTCACCAGCTTCGCCAACGTGATGGCCAGGGGCGATAGCCTGCAACTGCGCACCACGTTGTTCCACAACAAGATCGAGGACGAGATCTTCAAGGCCACCGGCCTCGGCTGCCAGCAACAGAACTACATGGACGGCTCCATCGCCAAGCTCTGCACCGACATGGCCTCGAAGACCAATTACCGCAACGTCGGCAGCATGACCATCAAGGGCTTCGAGCTCGAAGGCTACTACGACTCGACCTATCTGTTCGGCTCCCTGAGCTACTCGTGGGCCACCGGCAAACGCGAAAACCCCTACACCAACCCATGGGCGACCGACATCCACGTCTGGGCCCGGGACATTCCACCGGCCAAGTGGGTCGCCATGCTGGGCACCAAGATTCCCGCGTGGGACGCACAAGTGGGCTGGCAAGGCCAGTTCGTGCGCAAGACCGATCGCCTGCCCAGCGACAAATATTCAAGCGGCCTGAACAGCAACTTTGGCGACAGTTTCTACGACCAGTACCCCAACGACAGCTACGACACCCAGGGCCTGTTCGCCAAATGGACGCCGCAACAGGCGTACCTCAAGGGCACCGAAGTCAACTTCACGGTCGACAACCTGTTCAACCGCAGCTACATGCCAGCCTTGAGCGGCGACAGCGCCAGCAGCGTCGGGCGCAACGCCAAGATCAGCGTGACCCGGTTCTTCTAACCCCCCGGCATGGCACCAGCGGCGCGGCCGGTGCCCTCTCCCAAGGTCAATGCAATCTAATGTGGAAGCGCACTATTCAGGCTAGGTAGCCGTCAGCGCGCAACAAGGTCTCCAGGCAGTGCTCGCTGATCTGGTAGAACGCCTTCAACTCACGGATCTTTTCCAGCAACTGCGCGTTATCCGCAGGCTCGGCGCGCTTGACCGCCAAAATCATCTTGTTCTTGTTGGTATGGTCCAGGGAGATGAACTCAAAGACTTTGGTCTCGTACCCGCAGGCCTCCAGGAACAACGCACGCAAGCTGTCGGTGACCATCTCGGCCTGCTGGCCCAGGTGCAGGCCGTATTGCAACATTGGTTTGAGCAGCGCCGGGCTCTGGATCTGCAAGCGGATCTGTTTGTGGCAGCACGGCGAGCACATGATGATCGACGCCCCGGAACGGATGCCGGTGTGGATCGCGTAGTCGGTGGCAATGTCGCAAGCATGCAGGGCGATCATCACGTCCAGCTCGCTGGGCGCCACGCTGCGCACGTCACCGCACTTGAACACTAGCCCCGGGTGTTCCAGGCGGGCGGCGGCGTTGTTGCACAGGGTCACCATGTCTTCGCGCAGCTCCACGCCCGTCACCTGGCCTTCGGCCTTGAGGGTGTTGCGCAGGTAGTCGTGGATGGCGAATGTCAGGTAACCCTTGCCCGAGCCAAAATCCGCGACCCGCACTGGCCGGTCCAGTTGCAGGGGGGACGAGGTCAGCGCATGGCTGAATACTTCGATGAACTTGTTGATCTGCTTCCACTTGCGCGACATCGCCGGGATCAGCTCGTGCTTGGCATTGGTCACGCCCAGGTCGGCGAGAAATGGCCGGCCAAGGTCGAGGAAGCGGTTTTTCTCACGGTTGTGCTCGGCCGAGGGTGCTTCACGCAACTGCTGGGGTTTGCTTTTGAACAGCGAGCTTTTGTTTTTCTTGCTGTATTCCAGCTGTGCTTCGTCGGTCAACGACAGCAGGTGGGCGTTCTTGAACGAGGCCGGCAACAGCGCGGCAATCGCCGCGATACCGTCGTCTACGGAGAAGTTCTTGGTGATATCACGGGTTTTGTAGCGATAGACGAAGGACAGGCACGCCTGCTCCTTGACCGTCAGCGGCTTGATGATCAGGCGTTGCAGATCCGCCTCGTCGCCCACGTACTTGGCCAGCACCAGCTTGATAAAGGCGTTCTGCTCAAGGCTTGCGCGCAGCAGCTCGATGAACTGGGCGTGATGATCCGGCGCGGGGCTGGCAGGTTTAGCGGTGACAGACATGAACAAAAACGCCTCGGGCAGGGAATGCCGGGCATTTTAGGGGGGATGGGGCGCCAGGGCACGGAGTTATTTGCCCAACGGTCGGCGCCATTCAAAATGTCGCGTGTGTGGGGGCTGGCTTGTGTGGGAGCCAGCCCCCACAGGTTATTTCAGGACGACCAGGCGGTTGGGCAGTTCATTGCGTGTGTGGGTCTGCGGCACATGCACCTTGAGCAGTTCGCCACAGGCCTCAATGCAGGTGATAAACCCGGTCAACGTCTGCCCCTGCTTCACCTGCTGGGTAAACGTCTTGACGATGGCATCCCAACTGCTGTCATCCAGCCGTTTGGAAATACCGTCGTCCACCAGGATCTCCACGTAGCGCTCGGCCTCGCTGACAAAAATCAGCACCCCGGTGCTGCCCAGGGTGTGGTGCAGGTTTTGCTCCAGGAACTGCCGGCGCGCCAGGTTCGATGCGCGCCAATGCCGCACCGAACGCGGGATCAGGCGGGTGGTGATGGCCGGCAAACGAAACACCAGGCACAGCACAATAAAGGTCGCCCATTGCGCCAGCAGCAAGGTGTGCATGGTCAGCCAGCCCGACAGGTAATGCACGATCCCCGGCACCACCAACGCCACCACACTGGCCCACAGCAGCGGGATGTAGGCGTAGTCGTCGGCGCGGGCGGCGAGTACGGTCACCAGTTCGGCGTCGGTCTGTTGCTCGACCCTGGCGATCGCTTCGGCCACCTGGCGCTGCTCGTGTTCAGTCAGTAAAGCCATGGTTGTAGATGCTCTTTAGTTATTGTCATTACCAGCCACCTGAAGCCCCGCCGCCGCCAAAACCACCGCCGCCGCCTCGGAAACCGCCTCCACCGCCGCCACCGCCACGCCCGCTGCTGCTGAGAATCGCCAGCAGGATGGCGCCCACCGGCAGGCCCATGCGGTTGCACAGCCACAACACCACCAGCAACAGAATGAACAGGCCGATGGAGAACACCGGGTTGTCCTTGGCAAAATTGGGGTCGGCCACATGGGCCGGCACCGCCAGCGGTTCGCCGCCGACCACCTGCACCATCGCCGCCACGCCGTCGCTGATGCCCTGGGTGAAATTGCCCGCCTTGAACTTGGGCGCAATCACCTGATTGATGATCACCCACGACTGTGCATCCGTGAGCACACCTTCCAGGCCGTAGCCCACTTCGATGCGCAACTGGCGCTCGTCCCGGGCCACGATCAGCAACGCGCCGTTGTCCTTGCCCTGCTGCCCGATGCCCCACTGCCGGCCCAGTTGATAACCGAAGTCTTCAATGGGCAGGCCTTGCAGGTCAGGCACGGTGACCACCACCACCTGGGCGCCGGTGGTCTGCTCCAGCGTCTGCAATTGCTGGCTCAGTTGCGCCCGCACCGGCGGGTCGATCATTTGTGCGTTATCGACCACCCGCCCGGTCAGCGCCGGAAAGTCCGGTGCTGCCTGGGCCGTCAGGCAAAAAGACAGCAGCCACGCCGCCAGCCACCAAACGCGCTGGCCCATCAGAACTTCACTTGCGGCGCTTTATCGGCATCGGCACTGGTGGCCTCGAAGTTGGCGCGCACCGGCAAGTCGCTGTACATCACGCTGTGCCACAGGCGGCCAGGGAAGGTACGGATCTCGGTGTTGAAGGCCTGCACGGCGGCGATAAAGTCGCGACGGGCCACACTGATACGGTTTTCGGTGCCTTCGAGCTGCGATTGCAGGGCCAGGAAGTTCTGGTTGGCCTTCAGGTCCGGGTAGCGCTCGGACACCACCATCAGGCGGCTGAGGGCGCCGCTCAGGCCTTCCTGGGCCTGCTGGAACTGCTTGAGTTTTTCCGGGTTGTCGAGGGTGCTGGCATCGACCTGGATCGAGGTGGCCTTGGCCCGCGCTTCGATCACGGCGGTGAGGGTGTCCTGCTCATGGGCCGCATAGCCCTTGACCACTTCCACCAGGTTGGGGATCAGGTCGGCACGCCGTTGATACTGGTTCTGCACCTGGGCCCAGGCCGCCTTGACCTGCTCGTCCAGGGTCGGGATCTTGTTGATGCCGCAACCACTGAGCACGCTGCTGATCAGTAGCAGGGCCGCGGCTTTCCAGCCCCATCGAATAGTCTGTGCTGCTTGCATGGTGTGTCTCCTGACCAACCTTATGGAATTTAACGACTGACCCCTATACATCACGCGCCTGGGGCATAATCCGCCACTACTGGATTACAGCGAGCCAATCAGCTAAAAGATGCCCTTCTTTATGGATAGTTCATAAAGAGCCCGCAAGTGTGCGGTATTTATCCACACAACACCCGAACAACAATAGTCGCTCCCCACATTTTGGCCGAGCAGTGTTTTACCTGAACGCTGCGCAGTACGCCGAAAAAGGATATTCATGAAAAAGCTGTGTTTGCTGGGCCTTGTTGCCACTCTGGCCAGTCACTCCGTCGTTGCCGAGACCAAGCCCGCTGCGCTTAAGGACAAGGACGCGTTCGTCAGCGACCTGCTCGGGCAAATGACCCTGGATGAAAAGATCGGCCAATTGCGCCTGATCAGCATCGGCCCGGAAATGCCCCGGGAGATGATCCGCAAGGAAATCGCCGCCGGGCGCATTGGTGGCACGTTCAACTCCATCACCCGCCCGGAAAACCGTCCGATGCAGGACGCGGCCATGCGCAGCCGCCTGAAGATCCCGATGTTCTTCGCCTATGACGTGATCCACGGCCACCGCACCATCTTCCCGATCAGCCTGGCCCTGGCGTCGAGCTGGGACATGGACGCCATTGGCCGCTCCGGGCGCATTGCCGCCAAGGAAGCCGCTGCCGATAGCCTCGACCTCACCTTTGCGCCAATGGTCGATATTTCCCGCGACGCGCGCTGGGGTCGGACCTCCGAAGGCTTTGGCGAAGACACCTACCTGGTGTCGCGCATCAGCGAAGTGATGGTCAAGGCCTTCCAGGGCCCGAGCCCGGCCCAGGCCGACAGCATCATGGCCAGCGTCAAGCACTTCGCCCTGTACGGCGCGGTGGAAGGCGGGCGCGACTACAACGTGGTCGACATGAGCCCGGTCAAGATGTACCAGGACTACCTGCCGCCCTACCACGCGGCAATCAAGGCCGGTGCTGGCGGGGTGATGGTGGCGTTGAACTCGATCAACGGCGTGCCCGCCACCGCCAACACCTGGCTGATGAACGACCTGCTGCGTAAAGAGTGGGGCTTCAAGGGCCTGACGGTGAGCGACCACGGCGCGATCTTCGAGCTGATCAAGCACGGCGTGGCCAAGGACGGTCGCGAAGCGGCCAAGCTGGCGATCAAGGCCGGCATCGACATGAGCATGAACGACCAGCTCTACGGCAAGGAACTGCCAGGGCTGCTGAAATCCGGCGAAATCGAGCAGAGCGACATCGACAACGCGGTGCGTGAAGTGCTGGGTGCCAAGTACGACATGGGCCTGTTTGCCGACCCGTACCTGCGTATCGGCAAGGCCGAGGATGATCCGGCCGACACCTATGCCGAAAGCCGCCTGCACCGCAGCGAAGCCCGCGATATCGCGCGGCGCAGCCTGGTGTTGCTGAAAAACCACAACGACACCCTGCCCCTGAAGAAATCCGCGACCATCGCCCTGGTCGGCCCGCTGGCCAAGGCCCCGATCGACATGATGGGCAGTTGGGCCGCCGCCGGCAAACCTGCGCAGTCGGTGACCCTGCTGGACGGCATGAACGCGGTGATCGGCGAAAAAGGCCAGGTGATCTACGCCCGTGGCGCCAACATCACCGGCGACAAGGCGGTGGTGGACTACCTGAACTTCCTCAACTTCGATGCCCCGGAAGTGGTGGATGACCCGCGTTCGGCCCAGGCGCTGATCGACGAAGCGGTCAAGGCCGCGAACAGCGCCGATGTGGTGGTGGCGGCCGTGGGCGAGTCCCGTGGCATGTCCCATGAATCTTCGAGCCGTACCGACCTGAACATCCCGCAAAGCCAGCGCGACCTGATCAAGGCCTTGAAAGCCACGGGCAAACCGCTGGTGCTGGTGTTGATGAACGGCCGGCCACTGTCGATCCTCGAAGAGCACCAGCAAGCCGACGCGATCCTGGAAACCTGGTTCGCCGGCACCGAAGGCGGCAACGCGATTGCCGATGTGCTGTTCGGTGACTACAACCCGTCGGGCAAGCTGCCAATCACCTTCCCACGCTCCGTAGGGCAGATTCCGACCTACTACAACCACCTGACCATTGGCCGGCCGTTCACCCCGGGCAAACCAGGCAACTACACCTCGCAGTACTTCGACGACACCACCGGCCCCCTGTATCCGTTCGGTTATGGCCTGAGCTACACCCGCTTCAGCCTGTCGGACATGGCGCTGTCGTCCACCACCCTGAACAAGACCGGCAAGCTCGACGCCAGCGTCACCCTGAAAAACACCGGCAAGCTTGACGGTGAAACCGTGGTGCAGCTGTACATCCAGGACGTGGCCGGCTCGATGATCCGCCCGATCAAGGAGCTGAAGAACTTCCAGAAGATCCTGCTCAAGGCCGGTGAATCGAAGGTGGTGCACTTCAGCATTAGCGAGGATGACCTGAAGTTCTACAATACCCAGCTCAAGTTCGCCGCCGAGCCGGGCGAGTTCAATGTGCAGATCGGCCTGGATTCCCAGGATGTGCAGCAGCAGAGCTTTGAATTGCTGGAATAGTTAGTCGTAAGCTGCAAGTTGCAAGCGAAAACAACTCGCTTTTAACTTGCAGCTTGCAGCCCCCGCGTTTACCGGCTCTTCGCATTTAAGGGTGTAGCTGATTTCTAAACCCTCCTGACTTCAGCAAGCACCTGGCTATGTAATTGGTTAAATTTCTAAAGCCCAAGGCGGTACCTCGTAAGTGCTCAAGTCGCCCG
>NZ_MNPU01000120.1 GCF_001983165.1 Pseudomonas gessardii
TTGGTGCGCCAGGCATGGCGCGTTGCGCGCAAGCGCAACCAGCTTGGCTGTGGTGGCCACGCTGGTGACTGGGAGGTGAAAGTCCTCTACACACCCGGCAAGGGGAAGTGTTAGCCAGAGGCAAGGGTGTCGCGGGTGACTGCGAATCTGAAGGAAGCCCGAGGCAAAATGCTGGCCTGACGAACAGGAAGCGGATAGAGGCGGCGCAGCGGGGTAAGAAGGCCAAAATCTTCAAAGCCCAATACTTGCACGGAACGCTGTGACGTAGATCCGACAGGCATAAGCAGGAAGGTCGCGCGAATTACCCTGGGAGATCTGCACGTTTGCCAGTGTGCTACCGAGCGTCGAGAGGCGATGGGATGAGCGTGCAGAAGTCAGCCGAAGCCGTAGTAAGTGGCGAATAACCGCGCCACCAAGGGCCGAACAGGTTATGCCGCCAGTAGGCGTCAGAGTCTCGTTGAATACCGAAATGCAGAAATTTCTCCAAGAGAAGACTGTGACTCCGAGTCCCGGACAGAATCCGAGGATGACGGCTGACAGCGCAAAGGTATCGACGGCATCTGTGACGTGGACGAACGCGGAGCCGGACACGCTGATGGCGCGGGTGCTTGCACCGGCCAACCTCAGACGTGCGTATCAGCGCGTGGTCAGCAACAAGGGCGCGCCGGGTGCCGATGGCATGACGGTCGACGACTTGGCGGACTACGTGAATCAGTATTGGCCGATCCTCCAGAGGAGGTTGCTGGCCGGCGAATACCACCCGCAAGGTGTACGCGCCGTCGACATCCCCAAACCCAAAGGCGGCACCCGACAACTGGGCATTCCCTGCGTCGTGGATCGCCTGATCCAACAGGCACTGCTGCAACAGCTCACGCCGATCTTCGACCCGCTGTTTTCGGATTACAGCTACGGCTTCCGTCCGGGCAGAAGCGCCCACCAAGCCATCGAGACAGCCCGCGCCCATGTGGCGGCAGGGCATCGCTGGTGCGTGGAACTCGATCTTGAGAAATTCTTTGACCGGGTCAACCACGATCTCCTGATGGCGTACGTGGCGCGCCAAATCGTAGATAAACGCGTGCTCAGACTGATCCGGCGGTACCTCCAAGCCGGTGAGATGTCGGGTGGGATCGCCAGCCGACGGCAGGAAGGGACGCCGCAAGGCGGCCCGCTCTCGCCGTTGCTGTCGAACATCCTGCTCAACGAACTCGACCGCGAGCTGGAACGGCGGGGTCATCGCTTCGTGCGTTATGCCGACGATGCGAACATCTATGTGCGCAGCCCTCGTGCTGGCGAACGAGTGATGGCCAGTGTTGAGCGCTTCCTGAATCAGCGCCTGAAACTAACGCTGAATCGGGATAAGAGCCGAGTAGCCGGGTCTTGGATGTGTGATTACTTGGGTTACGGGATGAGCTGGCATCAGCAACCGAGACTGAGAGTGGCGACGATGAGCCTGGGTCGCTTGCGCGACCGGCTCAGAGAGCTGCTACGTAAAGCGCGGGGCCACAAGGTGGCGACTGTCATCGAGCGGATAAACCCCGTGCTGCGCGGATGGGCGGGCTACTTCAAGCTGAGCCAGAGCAGACGGCCACTTGAGGAATTGGACGGCTGGGTGCGTCACAAGCTTCGCTGTATCGTCTGGCGTCAATGGAAGCGGCCCTCTACGAGGGCGCGCAACTTGATACGCTTGGGACTTAATGCGGCGCGGGCGTGGAAATCGGCAGTCAATGGCCGAGGCCCATGGTGGAACTCGGGAGCGCCCCATATGAATCAGGCGTTGCCGAAGAAGCTGTGGGACCGCCTCGGGCTGGTCTCGATACTGGATACGATAAACCGACTTAACCGTATAACCTGAACCGCCGTATACGGAACCGTACGTACGGTGGTGTGAGAGGACGGCGGATGTGAATCCGCCTCCTACTCGAT
>NZ_MNPU01000121.1 GCF_001983165.1 Pseudomonas gessardii
TCGTCGTAGTGGTAGTGGCTGAGCAGTTGGCCCTGCTGGCGCTGGTGCTCGCGGCCGGCCTGGAACAGGTGTGAGGTGAGGGTCCGGCCATTCAGGTCGACAGTGGCAAGGTGCCCGCCCTTGTCGTGGTTGAAGGTCAGGCGGTTGTTGTCTGGCAGGCGCAGGGTTTCGAGCTGGCCACAGTGGTCGTAGCCATAGCGCAAGGTGCCCCAGCCTTGGTGTTCGGCAGTCAGGCGATTCTGGTTGTCGTATTCGTAGTGCAGCGGCCAGTGGCCGTCGTCGACGCTGAGGAGGTTGCCGAGGCGGTCGTAGGTGTAATCCACGGTACTGCCATCGGGCAGGGTTTTTCTGATAAGGCGGCCGGCGTGATCGCGCTGGTAGGTGGTAATCAGCTGACGGTCATCATCGCCAAACTCGGTTTTTTCCTGCAGGTGGCCGTTAAGGTCGTAGACGTAGGCGGTGCGTTGGCCGTCGAAGCCGGTTTCCTGCTGGATCAGGCCGTTGGCGTGGTAGGCCAGTTGGTAGGTTTCACCGGCCTCGTTTTCGATTTCGGTCAGTAGCAGGCGGGTACTGTCGTAGCGATAGCGCAGCGCCGTGCTATCGGGGTTGATCCGGCGACTGATCAGGTGCAAACCGTCGGCATATTCATAGCGGGTCACGCGCCCCAACTCATCGCGCTCGGCGGTGATTTTTCCGTAGGGGTTGTAGCTCAATTCGCGGGTGGCGCCGCCCGGCAAGACCACCTTGATCAGGCGGCCCACCGCGTCCCACTGATACTGGGTCAGCGCGCCGTGTTCATCCTCGCGGGCAACCTGCCGGCCGAACACGTCATAGCGATAACGCCGCACACCGCCATTGGGCAGTTGCTCCCCAATCAGTTGCCCGAGATCGTTCCACGTCAGGCGCTGACAGCTGTGGTCGGGATACCAAACCGCTAAAAGCTGCCCGCGCTTGTCGTAGCTGTACTCGGTGAGATTGCCGTCTGGATCGGTCTGGCGCGTGATCGCGCCCTGATCGTTGCGCTGGTACTTCCAGACCGCCTCACCCCGGCGCATGACCCGTACGAAACCATGCTCATGCTCGTAGGAGGTGGGCTCGTCATCCCCAGGAAACAGCGCGACCAAGCGCCCAGCCTCGTCGTACTGATAGGTCGTGATCGCGCCCAGGGGATCCTGCTTAACCGTCAGCCGCCCCTGGGCGTCGTAGGACTTGAAGTGCTTACCGCCATCGGGATCAACCCGCTGCACCAGGTGTGCCTGCGGGTCATGCACGTAGACTTCCTGGCTGCCATCGGCGTGCAGCAAGGTGACGCTGCCGTTGTCATCCCAGGCATAGCGCGTATCCATCTGCGCAAAACTGGCCCAATGCCGTACACAGCGCGCCGCCTTGCCAGACCGTTCCCACGCCCAGAAGAAACTCGCCCCACCGGCCAACTGTCGTTCAGTGATGACCGAGAGGCTGTCGTACTGATAGCGCTCGCTTTCGCCGACGGCATTGGTCGCCTCAAGCAGTCGCCAGTCTTCGTCATAGCGGTAGGCAACCAGGTTCTGCTCGGTCACCCAGGCGTCGTCCGCTTCGCTGTCCACGCGAAACACCTGGTAGTCCACCGCCACGATATGCCCACGGTCATAGCGCAACAGCAGGGCGCGACCGGCACCGTTATCCAGGCGCAGAATCCGCCCCAA
>NZ_MNPU01000122.1 GCF_001983165.1 Pseudomonas gessardii
TGAACTGCCCCCCGAATGTTGGACACCTGACCCCTCGGGAGGGTGTTCCATGACGAAATACAACCTAGCGCTCAAGCAATCACTGATTGAAGAGTGTCTGTCTGCCAGTAGCGTTCATGAGGTGGCCCTCAGGCATGGCTTGAGTCCATCGCTACTGCGGCGCTGGATCAAGGGTTTTGAAAAGCACGGTTCCTCTGGCTTGATTGCTAAGTACAGCCATTACGATGCCCAGTTTAAATTGAAGGTTTTGCAGTGCATCGAACAAGACGGACTGTCGGCCCAACAGGCCTGTATACAGTTTGATATCCGTGGCCCAAGCAGTATCAGGCAGTGGCAAAAGCTGTACGATGAGGGCGGCGTAGAAGCGCTACAACCGCATCGTCTTCAAGAGTCCAGCATGCCCCGCAAACCTTCCAGACAACCCAAAGCAAGTCCTGCTCTTCCTGCGGACGCAGAGCTGACCCCTGAACAAATGCTCGCAGAACTGGCCTATCTGCGCGCGGAGAATGCCTATTTAAAAAAGCTCGATGCCTTAATCCAAGCGGATCCCCGTACTGCGCAGCCAAAAAAACGCAGGCCGTCCAAGGATTGAGGCATGAGCATCCACTTGCTCTGTTGCTACGTGCAGCGGGACTTGCACGCAGCACCTTCTATTACCAAAGCAAAACACTGCTAACCGACAAGCATGCCGACCTTAAAGATCGCATCCGCAGCGTCTTTCACGGGAATAAGGGGCGTTACGGCTACCGCCGTATCACTGCGACCCTTGGAAACAGTGGTGAGTTGATCAATCACAAAAAGGTGCATCGGCTGATGCAGATAATGGGCCTCAAGTCGCTGGTCAAAGTGAAGAAATATCGCTCTTACCGAGGTGCTGAAGGGCTTGTTGCGCCTGATCTACTAAAGCGCGAATTTAAGGCAGAAGCCCCTAACCAGAAATGGGTAACCGACGTGACGGAGTTCAAGGTGAAGGGGCAAAAGCTGTTTCTCTCGCCTCTCATGGATTTGTACAACGGCGAGATCCTGGCCTACCAGATCAACCGACGTCCCGAATTCAGGATGGTCTCGATGATGCTGGAAAAAGCCTTCGGGCGACTGAGTCGAGATGAAAAACCAATACTGCACTCTGACCAGGGTTGGCAGTACAGGCAGCCTACCTACCGACATATGCTGGCCGAAAAGAGCATCGAGCAGAGCATGTCGCGCAAGGGTAATTGCTTGGACAATGCCGCCATGGAAAGCTTTTTCGGCACACTCAAGAGCGAGTTTTTCTATCTGGAATCATTTGAGAGTGTGGAGCAGCTGGCATCAGGCATAGAGGATTACATTGCCTACTACAACCAAGACCGCATAAGCCTCAGACTGAATGGCTTGAGTCCGGTACAATTTCGTATCCAGACGCTGAATCAATAGCGTCCCTGTCCAACATTCGGGGGGCAGTTCACGTAAGGGCGGAACC
>NZ_MNPU01000123.1 GCF_001983165.1 Pseudomonas gessardii
GGCTCTTCGCATTTAAGGGTGTAGCTGATTTCTAAACCCTCCTGACTTCAGCAAGCACCTGGCTATGTAATTGGTTAAATTTCTAAAGCCCAAGGCGGTACCTCGTAAGTGCTCAAGTCGCCCGTTGATAGCTTCTGTTGGACCGTTGCTGGTTCCTGGCCGGTCGAAGTAGGCAAGGATGCTCTCAGCGTATTTTTTCAGCGTTTCCCCCAAGCCTTTCACCTCGATGAGCGCTTTGGGCAAGTCGCTGGCTGTAATGATATTTATGACCTCTTCCATGAGTTTTTTACCACGTTTTCGATCCGGCTCGTTGTAGGCGCTGACCACCCGTTGGTACATGCTCCAGGTGCAATCCACTTCGAGGTGGTGCTCATCTGCAAACAGCTGGAACAGTTGCTTTTTGTTGGCGTCAGACAGGTAGCTGATCCGAGTCAGTAGCGTTCGACGGCTTTTGTAGAGCGGGTCATTTTTACGCCCTCTGCGGCCCAGGATGTCGTGTTGCACACGCCGGCGGCATTCATCCAGCATGTTGCTTGCCCAGCGCACGACATGGAAAGGATCCAGCACGGTTTGGGCTTGAGGCAGGGCTTCTTGCGCTGCAGATTTAAACCCCGTAAAACCGTCCATGGCAATGCTTTCGATCTGGTCACGCCACGATTTGGGGCGACTCTGTAGCCATTGCTTAAAGGCTTGTTTGGAGCGGCCTTCCAGCACATCGAGCAAGCGGGCCGGCCCGTTTTTGTTACGCACGGGCGTAAGGTCAACCACGATGGTGACGTACTTGTCACCACAGCGTGTATGTCGCCAAACATGCTCATCCACGCCCAGCACGGTCACACCGTCAAAACGTGTCGAGTCATTAAAAAGCAGGCGCCGTCCTTCGTTGATAATGGCATTATTAGCGGTGTGCCATGCAACATCAAGCTGGCTCGCAACACGAGATACCGACAGATGATCCAGCACGATGGCAGCTAATGCCCAGCGTATCGCCCCATATGAAAGCTTTGAACGTGGAGGTGCTGCACTGTTTGTATCTTCATGCCAGAAACAGCCGCAAGCACAACGCCAGCGACGGATACGCAGCAGCAATCTGGTTGGTCGTTGTCCGTAAGGTGTGTGAGCAAGATGCCTATCGACAGTACCGCGTGAAACACCAGCAGCCCCGCACTTGGGGCATGGCTCGGGTGCTTTGGTTAAACGACATTCGATGACGGCGCGCTCTGCACAAAGATGTTGTCCAGTGGCAGTCAGGCCGAGGTTATTCAGTTGGCAAAAGCTGGAAAGATCAGGGCTAGAAAAGGTAAGATTGTTCACGTCGGGGGCTTAGTTTTTGTTGGTGTGAGAGCTTACATTTTCTAAGATCCTCGACTCCTTTTCCAGCCGGTCAGATTTTTTCTACACCCTTAAATGCGAAGAGCC
>NZ_MNPU01000124.1 GCF_001983165.1 Pseudomonas gessardii
GGCTTGACCACCCTGGGGTAACTTCGTTGACGCCTGGCAGGTAACATGAAGTGTTGAGCCTGAGTGCGCAGCTCTGCCAGCCGCTTAGGAATCGTACCTGGCGTTTCCAGCGGACAGAAACGGAGTGCGTTGGTCACCGCTTGAGCCAACCAGAGGAAGCTTAAACGTTGCGGCGCAACTTTCATTTCGCCAGCCATCAAGCGCATTTCCTGTCGAATCAGATTGTAAGCAAGCAGGGTTCCCCACAGTTCCTGACGCACCAGATCAGGTTGTTTACTGCGTAGTTGTTCGCCTTTAAGCAGGTTTTGCTTGATCTCGCGGTAACCCAATTCGATTTCCCAACGTTCGTTGTAATGCCCCGCCACCTGATGGGCAGGGTAACGTTCGGCGTCAACCAACGAGGTCAGGTAGCGACGGGGTTTGTCGTCTATCGAATACTCGATCAATCGCGCATGCCAATGGCTGGGAAGATCCGGACGCTGCTTGAGTGCATCCCGGGAAACGGTCAACCGTACAAGCCAGTCACCCACGCCCAACTCTTCGATCACCTCGTATTTGAGCGGTTTGCGCGCTCGCATGAGCCAGTGTCGTTCAGTTCCACTTTGCTGCCAGTCGAGCAACAGGGCCGCTGAATAGTAAGCACGATCAAAAATGGTTACCGAGTAGTCACTGACGGCGTTCTCCAGACCTTTGGCATGACGTAGTTCGCCGACCGCAAACTCACCAAAACAGGCAGCACGAATCAAGTGGCTATAGGTGTCCATCAGGCAGACACCGCGAACTTGTGGCCAGGCGCCATCTCCAGAATGGGTTCGCCCTCCACCAAAGGCCTGACGGTTTTCCGGGGTGTCAGGGGTGGACCAAACTACGCCGTCGACGGCGAAGCTACGCAACCCCAAGAAACCGGCTGAAGGCGGCTGCTCGACACCACCCCATGCTTGGGCCAATTGCTCAAACAGCGCCGCCAATGGTGCCTCTCCAAGGCGCTGTCGGGCTTGAACGGCGGCACTGGGCACGGGCACCTTGGCTTCGCCCAGCGCCAGTCCCAACTGCTGCACGATGAGCCAAATCGGTTCATTTTTGAACAAGGCCAAACCGACCACCAACCATACGATACGCTCGGCCGGCAAGCGTCTGCGGCGAATAGAGACCGTACCGGTCGACACGAGAGCCTGTTCAATCCATGCAGGATCAATCAATTGTGCAAAGCGTTCAAAGGAGATTGGATTGAGCTTGGTAACTTCTTGAAGATCGTTTTGGAGGGGCATGAAACGAACTCATAAAAACAGAGCCCGTTTCTATTATTGCTTGGCGGAGAAGTCAATTTCTTAACTGACTGGCATTAGGGC
>NZ_MNPU01000125.1 GCF_001983165.1 Pseudomonas gessardii
TGTCTAGTCCTGAAATAGGTTTACACCTGTTTCACCCTAACGCCCGATGCACCGCATCGGGCGTTTTGTATTTCAAAGACAGGTGCGGACGCTCGCCGTTGTAGATCGATACCGACTCACTCACCATCTTCTTCGCCTGCGTTAAATCCTGTGGTCGCTGGAGCATAAGCTCTGTCTTTAATATCCCGTTGACCCGCTCTGCCAAGGCATTTTGGTAGCAGTCATAGCCGTCCGTCATTGAGCATCGAATACCGTACTTCGCGTGCAACGCTTGGTACATCCCCGAGCAATATTGGATACCTCTATCTGAATGATGCACCAACGACTGCTCTGTCCGACGGTGCTTTACCGCCCGGCGCAGTGCCTGTGCTACCGACTCGGTGTGAAGGCTTTCATGGACGTGATAGCCCACGATCTTTCGCGAAAAAGCATCCGTTACCAGGCTCAGATAGGCCACACCTTCCTGAGTGGGCAAATAGGTGATGTCAGCCACCCAGACTTGTTCCGGGCCGCTTGGAACAACCTGATCAGGACCTGGCTTGAGCAGGTTCGGGTGGCGGTGAAAGCGATGATGACTATTGGTCGTCTTGTGATAAGACCGCTTGCGAGCTACCAATAAACGTCTTTCCCGCAGAATCGAAAACAGCCGATCTCGACCCACTTGCAGTTCAAGTTGGGGCTGGCAATGCAGCAAGTAATGTAGCTTTCGGGTGCCCAAACGCGGCTGCCGCTGACGTTTTTGCTGAACGAAATCGGCAACCTTCTGATCCAGCCCCAGACGAGCAGCATCGGCGCGATTGCGTTTGTAGTAAGCCTGTCGGCTTATCCCCATGAACTGGCAAGCCCTGCTGATGCTCAGGTTTTTGATTCGTTTTTGCGCGAGGACTTGCCGGGACGCTTTTTTACGACAGAGAGACCGTAGTCATTCTTCAAGACATCCACGACCGCCTCGAAAAACTGCGCTTT
This sequence comes from Pseudomonas gessardii, assembly GCF_001983165.1. Lineage (GTDB taxonomy): Bacteria > Pseudomonadota > Gammaproteobacteria > Pseudomonadales > Pseudomonadaceae > Aquipseudomonas > Aquipseudomonas gessardii. Next base: position 967 of record NZ_MNPU01000125.1, read on the forward strand.
CTGATTGGACAGAGCTAACTGCTCTTCAAGCTCTTTGATGCGTTGCTCTGGCGTTAATGGTCGGTTTTTGTCGGGCATAGACCCCATCCTCGGCGAGCCAATGTATCTGCCTGGGCTCCAATCCTGCCGACCGTGCTTGCGTAACCACGTCAGAACGGTCGTTTTGCCTTGAATCCCGTAGCGCTCCTGAGCCTCTTTATAACTCAGCTCGCCTTTTTCGACCTGATCGACGACCGACAATTTAAAGGTCAACGTGTAGTCGCGCTGACTACGCCTTTTTGCTGATTCCATTACGTCCTCCTGAAAAACAGATCAGAAGGTGTAAACCTTATTCAGGACGGGACAC
>NZ_MNPU01000126.1 GCF_001983165.1 Pseudomonas gessardii
TGTAGTGGTCAACTAATTCCGGACACCTCGATAGGTGGTTTCGACGCCATCGCCCGCTCGTAAACGGTCGGTGGCAGATATCCCAGTTTCGAGTGCAGCCGCTCGTTGTTGTAAAACCCAACGATGTATTCCACGATGTCACGTATCGCTTCTGCGTGATTGGCGTAGTCGCGGCGCCATACCCGCTCCATTTTCAAACTCAGAAAAAAGCGTTCCATCACTGAGTTGTCCCAGCAGTTACCTTTACGGCTCATGCTTTGCTGCATGTCATTTCGCGCCAGCAACGCTCTGTAGCTTGCGCTGGCGTACTGGCTACCGCGATCCGAGTGGGCGATCAGGCCAGGTGGCGGTTGACGCTGAGCAATTGCCAGCTGCATTGCACTACACACCAGCTCGGCAGGCATGTTCGGGGCCATGGACCAACCCACGATCTTGCGTGAGAACAAATCCAATACCACAGCCAGGTACAGCCAGCCGCTGCGGGTCCGGATGTAGGTAATGTCCGCTACCCAGGCCTTGTTTACCGCCTCAGGCTCGAATTGACGATTCAGTACATTTTCGGCAACTGGCAGGTCGTGCTTGCTATCGGTCGTGTGCACAAACTTACGCTTCCAAGCCGAACGCAGGCCGTTGGCACGCATCAAGCGACGAATTTTATAAACGCCGATTTCCATACCCTTGGCGCGCAACGCTTTACGTAACGGACGGCTCCCATAGCAGCCGCCACTCGCATCAAACGACGCTTTGAGCTGCACGGTCACGGGGCAAACCGATGCTGGCGTGTCGGCACGCCTGTTTGCCTCGTAGAACCCCGATCGGCTGACCCCCAGCAGCCGACAGACATACGCCACCGAATAAGCCTTCTGTTGCAGCTGCCGAACCAGGCGATACGTTACTTCAGCTCGCGGGCAAAGAAGGCGGTGGCTTTTTTTAATACATCGTTATCCATCTTGAGCTGGCGGTTTTCCTGCTCCAGCTGCCGGATTCGCTGCTGTTCGGATGTTAGTGGTTTACCGATCCCGGGCTGACCCAATTGCTCAGCCTCGTACTGCTGAACCCAGCGCCGGACGGCTGTCTCACCAATATTCAGATCGCGACAGACCTGCGGAGCGGTCAGCCCCTGGTCCTTGATCATCTTCACGACTTGCAGCTTGAAGCTGTCGTCGAATGTCCTGCGTTTGGTGGTCATGAAAAACTCCTCGATAGATGCATTTTCCACCTATCGAGGTGTCCGGGGAAATTAGACCACTACA
>NZ_MNPU01000127.1 GCF_001983165.1 Pseudomonas gessardii
TGAACTGGCCTAATGCTCCCGGACACCTCTTAAGGGCGATATGATTCGCCCAATCAGGAGGTTCCATGCAAGAGCGAAAGACCTACACCCGCGAGTTCAAGCAACGTGCTGCAAGCATGGTTCTTGATGATAGCTGCTCAGTTCCTGACGTCTGTGCATCGATGGACGTTGGGCCTACGGCTCTGCGCCGCTGGATTGATCAGGTTCGCAAAGAACGCCAGAAAGGGCAGCCAGTGGCAGGTACTAAGGCAATCAGCGACGAACAGCGAGAGCTTCAACAGCTGCGTGCCAAGGTCAAGCGCCTGGAGACCGAGGCTGAAATCTTAAAAAAAGCTACGGCTCTCTTGATGTCGGATCCCGATCGTTTTTCCTGATCGAAGAGCTGAGAGAGTCGAGCTCATATCCGACCCGCCTTCTTTGTAGTGTGTTGAGCGTTTCCCGCAGCGCGTTTTATGACTGGCTTAAGCGTCGCTCAGCGCCGAATACCAAGCGTGACGCGCTCAGAGCAAAAGTCGTGCAATTGCATGACGAAAGCCGGGGAAGTGCAGGCGCGCGGATGATCTCTCAGCACTTGAAGGCCCAGCAGATCAAGGTGGGACGACATCTGGCCGGAAAACTCATGGCGGAGGCAAATCTGGCCAGCAGACAGCGCCGCCGCCATCAGTATCGCTCTAGAGGCGTCGAAGCATTTGTAGCCAAGAACCTGCTCGAGCGTAACTTCGAGCCAACCGCAATCAATCAGGTCTGGTGCGGCGACGTTACCAGCCTGATGGTTGGTAAACGCTGGTATCACTTGGCAGCGGTCATTGATCTGTTCGCCCGCCGAATCGTTGGCTGGGCGTTTTCTCTGATCAATGACGCCAACCTGGTTAGCAGGGCGCTGAGAATGGCGGTGGAGGTTCGAGGTAAACATGCAGGCTTGATGTTTCATTCGGATCAAGGCTGCCAATACACCAGCCAGCTCTTTCAGTCCGCGCTGCTGGAGCATGGGATAACGCAAAGCATGAGCCGCAGAGGACAGTGCTGGGACAACGCGCCAACAGAGCGTTTCTTCGGGACACTCAAATCAGAGTGGGTGCCCAATAAGGGCTACACGACAGTTGAAGAAGCCAGGCAGGATATAACTAGCTTCTTCATGCGATACAACCGAATCAGGCTCCACAGCTACAACAACTACCTGTCGCCAATAGCCATGGAGCAAAAAGCGGCATAAACACCGTAATCGGTGTCCGGGATGACTTGACCAGTTCA
>NZ_MNPU01000128.1 GCF_001983165.1 Pseudomonas gessardii
AGCTGAGGCCTTGGGCATGACTAACTTGAATGGTGGCACGCTCTTCAACGCTGAGTTCGGAATAAGACATAGGGCAGCACCGTACCGGAAAGGTCAGGTGTTGCACTCAGTTTTTGCCGCCGCCCAGGGTGGCCTCAAGCTCCTGGGATAAGGCATAGATGTAGCGGGCACGTTCTTCCAATGGTGTTGAGATAACACCTTCTTTACGAAACGTCTCGCCTAGAGTGGTCCGGGCTGTTCGAGGCAGGCCGGCAGCGTCTAGCGTGCGTACGGCACGGCCAATATCGCTTGCATCGACAATAACGACAACGCCATCTTTTGCGGGCACTTTTTGCGCTCGAATACGTTTGTCTGCCAGCTCCGCAATAACTTCATTGGCCTCTTGCTCGGATAGTTGGCGATGGAGTTCGACGCGGTCGCTACAACCGTTCAGCATTAATACAAGCGATAGAAGTAATGCTATGGGGAAGAAGTGATTCATTATGGGCTACTGCAAATTACAGATTTTGTCGATGCATTGAGTAGTCTTGCCAAGGCTTTTTACCATAATTTGTGATAGGAATAATGAGCTGGAAAGCTGGTTCGGGAATTTGGCCAATTCATCTTTGTCGGCATTCCTGCTTATCGATCTCAAACTTCTGGAAATACGATCTGTTGCTTTGATAAGTTGGTTTGATGCTTCGATCAACACGCTTGGGCCGCTTGCCGTGGCCGTTACGTGTATCGGGGACTTTGAGTGTTCAAGGGTCGAGGTGAAAAAATCAATATCTGCTTTGGAGGTTGAAGAATCATCGGTTACGTTAGAAACGCTGAAACCTCTATGCTTTGATGAAAAACTCTCCATTTCCTCTATTTGCATATAGAACCTATTTTTAAGTTTGTGGGATTAGGAATGGTGGAGGGGGTGCTGTTTCACTCAGCGTAGGTAAACCTCTCCGATTGATAAATCGGAGAGGTAAGTTTTATTACTGACGAGCTTGAATGGACGCTTTTTTGTACGAGTCTCGCTTGGAGTCGTTCAGGTCTTTTGTACCTTGAAGCTGATCTTCTTTTGCCTGCAGTTGTTCCGCTCTCATCGCGTCATCGAGTGCAGCTTTGCTCGCGTTAAAGCTGGGCGGCGGCAAAAACTGAGTGCAACACCTGACCTTTCCGGTACGGTGCTGCCCTATGTCTTATTCCGAACTCAGCGTTGAAGAGCGTGCCACCATTCAAGTTAGTCATGCCCAAGGCCTCAGCT
>NZ_MNPU01000012.1 GCF_001983165.1 Pseudomonas gessardii
TTGGTAACTTCTTGAAGATCGTTTTGGAGGGGCATGAAACGAACTCATAAAAACAGAGCCCGTTTCTATTATTGCTTGGCGGAGAAGTCAATTTCTTAACTGACTGGCATTAGGGCTTGCCCGCGATAGCGGTGGGTCAGTTAATGCAACTCTGACTGACACACCGCTATCGCGGGCAAGCCCGCTCCCACAGGGGATCTGCGCTTAACTGATCGGCATTAGGGCTTGCCCGCGATGACGGAGTGTCAGCCAACTATTTATTAACTGATCCACCGCTATCGCGAGCAAGCCCGCTCCCACACAAGCCCGCTCCCACAAGGGACAAGGTGTTTATTCGAGACGGGACAGGCGCTCTTCCAGCGCCGCAATCCGCGCCTCCAGCTCCTCGATGCGTTCCAGGGAAACCCCGCTGCCAGCGCTGCTGCGCTCCACCGGGCTACCCCGGGCCGCCAGGATCGCCTCGATATCCGCCGGGTCGCCCAGGGAGTGGGTGTAGCGGTCTTCGCGCTGGCCTGCCTGCTTGGGCACCAGCACCGCCAGATCGCGAGCGATCAGGCGTTCGAGTTGATGCACCACTTGCTCGGCATCTTCAAAATCATGCATGCGCCCGCTGCGGGTCAGCAGTTCATTGACCGTCTGCGGGCCACGCAGAAACAGCAGGCCGGTCAGAATCACCTGCGCCGGCACCAGTTCCAGGGCCTTGTCCACCCGGTGTTCCCAGCGGTCGGCGCGACTGCCCATCACCAGCTTGGTAAAACCACGGCCTTCCAGGGCGCGCAGACTCTGGCCGACCTGGCCCTGGCTGAGGTTCATCACCGGTTCGCGGCTGGTTTTCTGGTTGCAGGCCAGCACCAGGGCATTGAGGGTCAGCGGGTAGGTTTCCGGGTTGGTGGCCTGCTTCTCGATCAGGCAGCCCAGGACGCGGATTTCCGTGCTGTTGAGGCGCGGCTCGGAGGAAGTGGTGTCGTGCTCGGTGGTCATCGCGCTTTCCCTATGCAGTGAGCCCACTAGCCTAATCCCGAAAAAATAAAAGACAAGCAGCGCGCATGGCTATAATCGCCGCTGTTCAAACCCTGTCACCACTGTCGAGACTGCCATGACTATTTCCCTGTACGCCGCTTCCCTCCCGGTCTTCAAGCAAATGCTCAACGCCCTGAGCGATGTGCTGAACAAGGCCGAGGCCCACGCCAGCGCCAAGAATATCGACCCGAACGCCTTGCTGCAGGCACGCCTGTACCCGGATATGTTTCCGCTGGTGCGCCAGGTACAGATTGCCGTGGATTTTGCCAAGGGCGTTTCCGCACGCCTGGCCGAGATTGAAGTGCCGAAATACGAAGACACCGAAGTCACCTTCGCCGACCTGCAAGCGCTGATCGCCAAGGTCCTGGCCTTTATCGACACCATCGCCCCGGCACAGGTCGACGGCAAGGAAGGCATCGAGATCGTTACCCGTCCGGGCACCCCTAAAGAGAAGCGCTTCAGCGGCCAGTCCTACCTGCTGACCTACGGCCTGCCGCAGTTCTTCTTCCACGTCACCACTGCCTACGCCTTGCTGCGTCATAACGGTGTGGAAGTGGGCAAGCGTGACTACATGGGCGCGTTCTAAGCCCTGAGTAACACTGCAAAAAAATGTGGGAGCTGGCCAGCTCCCACCTGCTTACCGCGTTGTGTCAGGCCGGGTTCTTGTCTTCCTGGCCCAGGCACGCCGCTGCGGTGAACAACACGTCGGTAGACGAGTTCAGCGCGGTTTCCGCCGAATCCTGCAACACCCCGATAATGAAGCCCACGGCCACCACCTGCATGGCGATTTCACTCGGAATGCCGAACAGGCTGCACGCCAACGGAATCAGCAGCAACGAGCCACCGGCCACACCCGACGCGCCACACGCACAGATCGCCGCCACCACACTGAGCAGCACGGCGGTCGGCAAGTCGACGGCAATGCCCAAGGTATGCACGGCCGCCAGGGTCAGCACAGTGATGGTGATGGCGGCGCCGGCCATGTTGATGGTCGCCCCCAACGGGATCGATACCGAATAGGTGTCTTCGTGCAGGCCCAGGCGCTCACTCAAGGCCAGGTTGACCGGGATATTGGCCGCCGAACTGCGCGTGAAAAACGCCGTGATCCCGCTTTCACGCAGGCACAACAACACCAGCGGGTAGGGGTTGCGACGCAATTTCCAGAACACGATCGCCGGGTTGACCACCAGGGCCACGAACAGCATGCAGCCGATCAACACCAGCAACAGGTGCGCATAGCCCAGCAGTGCATCGAAACCAGAGGCGGCAAGGGTCGAGGCCACCAGGCCGAAAATCCCCAGCGGTGCGAAGCGAATCACCACGCGCACAATCAGCGTGACGCCGTTGGACAGGTCGTCCAATACGGTGCGGGTGGTTTGCCCGGCATGGCGGATCGCGATGCCCATGCCGATGGCCCAGGCCAGGATGCCGATGAAGTTGGCGTTCATCAGCGCGCTGACGGGGTTGTCCACCACGCTGAGCAGCAGGCTCTGCAGCACTTCGCCGATCCCGCCAGGGGCGCTGATGGCCACGTCATGGGTGCTGAGCACCAGGTTCGACGGGAAGAGGGTGCTGGCAATCACCGCGACCACCGCCGCCGAAAAGGTGCCCAGCAGGTACAGGAACAGGATCGGCCGGATATGGGTTTCCTGGCCATGCTTGTGGTTGGCTATCGAGGCCATCACCAGCACAAACACCAGGATCGGTGCCACGGCCTTGAGCGCCGAGACAAAGACCTTGCCGATAAACGCGGTAGACAAGGCAGCACTGGGCGACAGCAGGGCCAGTAAAATGCCCGCGATCAGGCCGATGACAATTTGGGTCACCAGGCTGACGCGCAGCAGGCGTTGAAACAGCGAAGGGGCAGCAGTCATAAAGAGTGTCTCTAGTTTTTTTAATGTGTACAGCGCTATGCAGGGCGCGAAGTCTAACATGCTGTAGGAATTATCCTGTTCGTTGCGGCATTCAGTCGCCGTCACATTCTGTTAAGATTCGCCATCCTCTTCTTATCTCTCTGCCAGCGGGCCCTTGGGCCAGCGCTGGCGTCGCCGTTTCTGGAGTTGTGCATGTTGTTGCCCATCCTGCTGCTGTCCGCAGCCGGTTTTACGGTGTTGACCACCGAATTTGTCATCGTCGGCCTGTTGCCCTCCATTGCCCGTGACCTGGAAGTCAGCGTGTCCCAGGCCGGGCTGCTGGTGACCCTGTTTGCCTTCACCGTGGCGGCGTTCGGGCCGTTTCTTACCGCATATTTCGCGCGTTTCGAGCGCAAGCGCCTGTTTATCAGCATTCTGTTGATGTTCGGCGCGGCCAATGCCCTGGCGGCCCTGGCGCCGACTATCTGGGTGATGGCCGTGGCCCGCCTGATTCCCGCCCTGGGGCTGCCGGTGTTCTGGGCCCTGGCCAGTGAAACGGCGGTGGATATCGTCGGGCCGGACTACGCCGGCCGGGCAATTGCCAAGATCGGTTTCGGCATTGTCTGTGCCACCGTGTTCGGCATTCCGGTGGGCACCCTGATCTCCGACATGTTCGGCTGGCGCAGCGCCTTTGGCATTCTCGCCGGGGTGGCGCTGCTCAAGGCGTTGCTGCTGTTGATTTACCTGCCGGCGACCACGCTGAAGAAAGACCCCGTGACCCTGCGCTCGCAGTTCAAGATCCTGCGCAACCCGTTGATGCAGGGCCACGTACTGCTGTCGATCCTGGTATTTAGCGGCATGTTCACCGCTTATACCTACCTGGCGGACATTCTCGAGCGCCTGGCCGGTTTCGATGGCACCCTGGTGGGCTGGTGCCTGATGGGCTTTGGCGCCGTCGGCCTGATTGGCAATTCCCTGGGCGGACGCATGGTCGACAAGCATCCGCTGATCGCGTCCATGGTGTTCTGCGGCTTTATGATCGCCGGCATGGTGGCGCTGGTCCCGGCGATCCACTCCACCCTCGGCCTGGCGGCAGCCATGGCTGTCTGGGGCGTGACCCAGGCGGCGCTGTTCCTGGTCAGCCATGTGCGGCTGATGAAGGCGGCGCCCCATGCGCCGGCATTTGCCGCGTCCTTGAACATTGCCGGGGCCAACCTGGGCATCGGCCTGGGCGCCATGGTCGGCGGGCGGGTGATCGACACCCTGGGCCTGGGCAGCCTGGGGTTCGCCGCGTCGGGGTTTATCCTGCTGTCGATCCTCCTGGCCCTGTGGTTGATGACCGCCAAGACCCGGGTCGCCTGTGCCTAGGCCGGCAACGCGGTAAACAGCTCGCGGCGGGCGCCTTCGGTAATCGCAACGATGCCGGGGTGCTTGACCTTGCGCTCTACCGAGATGGCATAGAACGACTCGGTGACCGCGTCCGTCTGGCCAATCAAGGCCACGCCGTATTGGCGCAGCACTTCTTCGGCAATCACGCTGGGGGCAATGAAAATCCCGCTGCCGGACTGGCCAAAGGCTTGCATCAAGGCGCTGTCGTCGAATTCGCCGATGATCTTCGGGCGGATCTGCTGCTCGGCGAACCAGCGCTGCAAACGGCTGCGCACCACGGTTTCTGCACCGGGAATCAACAGTGGCGCACCGTGCAGGCATTGTGGGAAATCGCCGCCATGCAGGTCCGCCAAAGCCTGGGTGGCGAAGAAACTGATGCCACATTCCCCCAGCTTCTGGCTGTAGCCCTTGATATCCAGGTGCGTCGGCATCGGGCTGTCGGAAATCACCAAGTCCAGGCGCTGGATCGCCAGGTCGGCCAGCAGCCGTTCGAGTTTGTCTTCGCGGCAGGTAATGCGCAGTGGCTCGCTTAACTCCATGGTCGGCGCGATCAGGCGGTAGACGATGGACTTGGGCACCACGTCCGCCACGCCGACGCGAAAGACAATCTGTTGTTCATGGGGCTGGGCGCGCAACATGGCTTCCAGCTCGTTGCCGGTCTGGAACATCTGCTCGGCATAGGGCAGGGCCTGGCGCCCGGCCTCGGTCAGCTCCAGCTGGCGGCCGACGCGTTGAAACAGGGCGATACCAAAGGTCTGCTCCAGCAGGCTGATTTGCCCGCTGATGGTCTGCGGCGTGAGGTTCAGTTGCTCGCACGCACGCACGATGCTGCCGGTCTTGGCGACCACCCAGAAGTAGTGCAGTTGTCGGTAATTGAGCATGGCGACCGTTACTTCGTAAAAACCGAAGTATACGCGATAAAAATACGAATTTTACTGAAGTGTTCACCTGCATAGAATGCCTCGCTATCGCGGGGCCACTACTTGTGCCCAATGGTTCTAACGAGGAATACATCATGAAACTCAATTCTTTCGGTGCGGCATCGTTGCTTGCGCTTTCATTAGTGATGATCAGCGGCTGCGATCAGGTCGAAAAAAGCACGCAGCAAGTCCTGGACAAAGCCAGTGAGTCGGCCAAGCAAGCGATCGACGACACCCAAAAGGCTGCCGAGCAGGCATTGAGTGAAGCGACACAAGGCCTGATCAGCCCAGAAAAAAAGGACGATCAGGAAACTAAAGAGTCTGAATCGAACACCAAAGAAACTTAATCTCCCAGCACAACGTCAGGACTGACCTATGGATTACCTTTTACAACTGGCCGCCAGCCCCACTGCCTGGGTGGCGCTGGCAACCCTGATCGTCATGGAAATCGTGCTGGGGATCGACAACCTGATCTTCATCTCGATCCTCACCAACAAGCTGCCGGAGCAGCACCGGGCCAAGGCACGGCGCATCGGCATCAGCATGGCGCTGATCCTGCGCCTGGGCCTGTTGAGCACCATCGCGTTTATTGTGCAACTGACGGCGCCGGTGTTTGAAGTGTTCGGCCAGGCGTTTTCGTGGAAGGACATGATTCTGATCGCCGGTGGCCTGTTCCTGGTGTGGAAGGCGACGACCGAGATCCACCACAGCATGGACCCGGAGCCCGAAGAGAAGGCCAGCGTCGGCAATACAGTGGCGATCGGCTTCGCCGCCGCGATCGGGCAGATCCTGTTGCTCGACCTGGTGTTTTCCATCGACAGCATCATCACCGCCGTGGGCATGACCGAGCACTTGCCGATCATGATCATTGCCGTGGTGACCTCGGTGATCGTGATGCTGGTGGCGGCTGAACCCCTGGCCAAGTTCATCAACGACAACCCGACCGTGGTCATGCTGGCCCTGGGCTTCTTGATCATGATCGGCATGACTTTGATCGCCGAAGGCTTCGGTGCCCATGTGCCGAAAGGCTACGTGTACGCGGCCATGGCGTTCTCGGCTGCCATCGAGTGCCTGAACATTGCACGGCGCAATCGGCACAAGCGTTTGCTCGCTGCCCGCCAGTAATCGCCAGGCCCCCAAGGCCGGCTGCGCTCACAAGAGCCCAGCCGGCCTTTTGCTGTCTGTTAGAATCCCCGCACTTGATAGCTTGAGGTCCACCATGAACGAGCCGATTCGCCTGACCCAGTACAGCCACGGTGCCGGTTGCGGCTGCAAGATTTCGCCGCAGGTGCTGGAAGTGATCCTCGCCGGCAGCGGCGCGCAGAACCTCGACCCCAAGCTCTGGGTGGGCAATGCCTCGCGGGACGACGCGGCGGTGTACGCCATCGATGACGAGCGCGGGGTGGTGTCCACCACCGACTTTTTCATGCCGATCGTCGATGATCCCTTCGATTTCGGGCGCATTGCCGCCACCAACGCCATCAGCGATATCTACGCCATGGGCGGCGATCCGTTGATGGCCATCGCCATTCTCGGCTGGCCGGTCAATGTGCTGGCCCCGGAAATCGCCCGGGAAGTGATTCGCGGTGGCCGCTCGGTGTGCGACGCGGCGGGCATTCCCCTGGCCGGCGGTCATTCCATCGACGCCCCGGAGCCGATCTTCGGCCTGGCCGTCACCGGGCTGGTGCACAAGCGCCATATGAAGCGCAACGACACCGCCACCGCCGGCTGCCGCCTGTACCTGACTAAACCCCTGGGCATCGGCATCCTCACCACGGCCGAGAAGAAGGGCAAACTGCGCGAATCCGATATCGGCCTGGCGCGGGACTGGATGTGCACCCTCAACACGCCCGGCAGCCGTTTTGGCAAGCTGGCCGGCGTTACCGCCATGACCGACGTGACCGGTTTCGGCCTGCTCGGGCACCTGGTGGAAATGGCGGACGGCAGCGGGTTGACCGCGCTTATCGAATACGAAAAAGTCCCACGCCTGCCAGGGGTCGAGTACTACCTGGACCAGGGCTGCGTGCCCGGTGGTACGTTGCGCAATTTCGACAGCTATGCCAGCCAGTTGGGCCGTCTCACCGAGTTGCACAAGCGCGTGCTGTGCGACCCGCAAACCAGTGGCGGGCTGTTGGTGGCGGTTACGCCGCAGGGGGAAGCCGAGTTTCTGGCGGCCGCCGCCGAACTGGGGCTGAACCTTGCGCCCATTGGCCAGTTGGTTGAGCGACAGAGCAACGCGGTAGAGGTGTCTTGATGCCCATCGACATCACCGATTACCGCGACATCTTTCTCAATGACCGGCCGATGATGGATACCCGTGCCCCGGTCGAATTCGTCAAGGGCGCGTTCCCTGGCGTGGTCAACCTGCCCTTGATGAACGACGACGAACGCCAGCGGGTAGGCACTTGCTATAAGCAGCAGGGGCAGCAGGCGGCGATTGTGCTGGGGCATCAGTTGGTCAGTGGCGCGACGTTGCAGGAGCGGCTGGCGCGCTGGGCCGCGTTTGCCCGGGCCAACCCTGACGGTTACCTGTATTGCTTCCGGGGCGGCTTGCGCTCGCACTTGGTGCAGAAGGTGCTCAAGGACGAGGCGGGCATCGACTATCCGCGGGTCGGCGGTGGCTACAAGGCCATGCGTACCTTCTTGCTGGAGACCGTGGACCAGGCGGTCGAGCAATGCGATTTTGTGTTGCTGGGTGGCCTGACCGGCAGTGGCAAGACCGAGGTGCTCCATCAGTTGCACAATGGCCTGGACCTGGAGGGCCATGCCAATCACCGGGGTTCCAGCTTTGGCAAGCGTGCCACGGGCCAGCCGTCGAATATCGATTTTGAAAACCGCCTGGCGGTGGACGTGCTGAAAAAGCGCGCGCGGGGTATCGAGCAGTTTGTGCTTGAGGACGAAAGCCGCATGATCGGCAGCTGCGCCTTGCCGCTGAACCTGCACCGGGGCATGCAGGCGTATCCGATGGTATGGCTGGAAGAGAGCCTGGAAAACCGCGTCGAGCGGGTCCTGCGCGACTATGTCATTGACCTGTGCGCGCAATTCAACGCCGAGTTTGGCGAAGCGGGGTTCACCCTGTTTGCCGAGCGCCTGGTGCAGAGCCTGGCCAATATCCACAAGCGTCTGGGTGGGGAGCGCTACCAGCGCTTGCACGGGCTGATGCAGGAAGCCCTGGCCGAGCAGGCCCGCTCGGGGAACGTGGATTTGCATCGCGGGTGGATTGTCGGGCTGCGCGAGTACTACGACCCGATGTACGCGTTCCAGCGTGAGAAGAAGGGCGCGCGGATCGAGTTTGCCGGGGAGCAGGCGGCGGTGCTGGAGTATTTGCGCGAGCGCGCTGCCCGGCGCGGGTGATTGGCTGGTTTTCGGGCCCTATCGCAGGCAAGCCAGCTCCCACATTTTGAATGTATTCACAGTTCCAAATGTGGGAGCTGGCTTGCCTGCAATAAGGCCCTGACAGTCAATCCCTCCCTACAGGACGACCACCGCCACCAACCCACACACCACACCCATCAGCATGGTCAGCCCGGCCACCGTCACCAGCACCCGCGTATCGAAATCCTTGCGCAGCATCAACAGCGACGGCAGGCTCACACTCGGCAGGGTCATCAAGAGCGCCACTGCCGGCCCGGTGCCCAGGCCCAGGGCCATCATGGTTTGCACGATGGGAATTTCTGCGGCCGTGGGAATCACAAACAGGGTGCCGACAATCGCCAGCGGCACCAGCCACAGCAGGCTGTCGGCCATCGCCCCGTCCACATGGGGGAACAGCCACACCCGCGCGGCGCCCAGCAATAGCACCGCCAGGATGTACACCGGGATGGTGCTCCAGAACAACTGCCACAGGGTCCGCAGCCAGCGGCTGAGGAACGGTTGGGTCTCGGCGCCGCTGACGTTGGCCACGGCCTCCAGCGCCACCTGTGGCACCTGCTCCGGCCGGGCGATGCGTTGGGCGACCAGCGCAACGCCAATCACCAGCACGATGCCGGCCACCAGCCGCAGGGCGGCAAAATCCCAGCCCAGGACAAAGCCCATGAACACCAGGGTCGCCGGGTTGAGCACCGGGTTGGCCATCCAGAATGCCAGGGCGGCGCCCACCGACACTTGCTGGCGGCGCATGCCGGCAGCCACTGGCGCAGCGCAGCAACTGCACATCATGCCCGGCAGGGCGAACAGCCCGCCGCGTACCGTGGAGCCCAACCCGGCGCGGCCAAACAGGCGCAACAGCCAGTCCCGGGGAATCAATACCTGCAACAACGAACCGAGAATCACCGCCAGCACGGCAGCTTTCCAGATCGCCAGGAAATACACCTGGGCATAGGCCAGGGCCGCCGCCAAGGGCGAGCCTTGCTGGTCATTGAGAATCGAGTTGCCGATGCTATGGCTATCGGCCGCGACGAAGGCCTTGAAGTAGTAGGGCGACCACTTCACGTAATACAGGCCGACGCAGGCCACCAACAGGAACAGCGCCGGTTTCCACCAGAAAGACCAGCCGCGTACAGGGCTGGCAGAGGTGAGGTTAGACATGGTCAAGATCCGCAGATAAGTCGATAGCGACGCATCATACGCGGTCCCGGTGTCAGGTGTCGGCGGCTATGTGCGTCGCATCCGGGCACGTGTGCAAGCCGTTATCCAGCCCTTGCTTGTCATTGCGGCTGAGCAGGCTGGCCTTGCCGTTCTGCCAGGTGAGGGTCAGCACGTACAGGCTGTCGAAGTCGCCGCCGGACCAGTCGTCGGTGATGGTGTACTTCTCACCGACTGCTTCGCTGGCCACCTTGTTGATCAACTCCGGCAGATAGCCGTGGGACCACGCGGTGTAGATGGTGGCGTTGTGGTACTTGTCATGCATCAACTCATCCGCCAGGTCGCTGGTGTCGTTGGCGGAGAACTCGATGTTCACCGGCAGCCCGAGTTTGATCGCGCTGGGGCTGATGGTCATCAACGGGCGAATGTAGCTGTAGGAATTGTCGAACTCGCCTTCTTCGACATTGCGTGTCGGGTTGGCCGCGAACACAAAATCGGCGGCACCGAATTTTTCCGGCAGGACCGTGGCCAGGTTCATCGCGCGGTTGAGGCCCTGGCAATTGAGTTGGCCCAGGCCGCCAGCGGGCTTTTCGCCATGGCGTAAAAAGACCAGGGTTTGCACGCCGTTCTTGGGTTCGGCACTGCTTTCGCGGGCTTCAAAGGCCAGCATCAAGGCACCGCCTACGAAGGCTGTCGGTAACATCAAGTAAGCATATTGTTTAAAACGTTTGCCAAGGCCCGGAGGCTTGATTTTCATTTGGGGGTCGGTCTTCTGTGCATCGGATCAAGACCGCAAGGCCCAGCCACAGCGACGCTCCGAGCATCGTGCGATTTTCCATGAGTATGACGGTATGCTTCCATTCACCCGTTCAAGCGCCTCTAAGAGTGCACCAGGACATTTTGGTTCGCTGGCGGCCAGAGATTAACCGGCGGATGTTGCGGATTAAAGTCTGATGCAGGCCGGCAACCAGGCGACTATCATGGGGTTTTTCGCCTTGGGGCCTCTCGATGACTTCGCTCTCTGCTTTCCCGATCACTGCCAAATGGCCAGCCCAGCATCCCGAGCGCCTGCAGTTGTACTCGCTGGCGACCCCCAATGGCGTCAAGGTGTCGATCATGCTCGAAGAAGTGGGCCTGGCGTATGAGGCGCACAAGGTCAGCTTCGACACCCAGGACCAGCTCTCGCCCGAGTTCCTGTCCCTGAACCCCAACAACAAGATCCCGGCGATCATCGACCCCAACGGCCCGGGCGGTGAACCGCTGGCGTTGTTCGAGTCGGGGGCGATCCTGATCTACCTGGCGGAAAAAACCGCGCAACTGCTGCCCCAGGCCCCCGCCGCGCGCTACGAAACCCTGCAATGGCTGATGTTCCAGATGGGCGGGATCGGGCCGATGTTCGGCCAGGTCGGTTTCTTCAATAAATTCGCCGGCAAAGCCTACGAAGACAAACGCCCCCGCGACCGCTATGCCGCTGAAGCCCGACGCCTGCTGGCGGTGCTGGAAACGCGCCTGCTGGGCCGCAGCTGGATCATGGGCGATGAGTACAGCATCGCCGATATCGCCACCTTTCCCTGGATCCGCAACCTGATTGGTTTCTATGAGTCGGGCGAGCTGGTGGGCATCAGCGACTTCCCCAATGTGCTGCGCGCGCTGGATGGTTTTGTCGCCCGGCCGGCGGTGATCCGTGGTCTAAATATTTTGAATTAACCTCAACGTTGACCGACTTGTCGTGGGGGGAACGCTTTAGCGGGGGGCGTCACATATACAGGTGTACAGCTTCTTTCAGGTCCGTTTTTATATAGGGTCGGAGGCTGTGCTTAATTATATTATCGGGGGTTTTGGATGAGCGATTTTACCTCTCTACTAGGTGTAATGAATCCTGCGGCAGGTATTTTAGGCTCTATTGCCCAGGAAGAGATCAATAATAAAACTGAAGGTCGTGTAGGCGTAGTTGGCAGTGGAGCCGGAGGTGGGCCCGTAAGTGCGTCATCTCAAGGTGCCCCCTCAGAGAGTGCAGAGGCCAACCGTGCAGCGAGGCTAATGATAAAGTTCCATCCGTAGGAGTGCTCAGGGATTAATTGTCGGGTGAGTTGTTTGTTGTCCTTGGCGTTAATTCTGTTGAAGTGCCCTCATGTTTTTGCATGGGGGTATTAAAACAGTCTTGTTGTGTTAGAAGTGTTTTTTGAAGCAGATATCCATGTGTTGATGATGGTTGCATTCTTGTGTTTCTTTCGACGGTGTCTGCCAACGCAATTGTTGCGGAAATGGCAAAACACCGTTATGGCCGCCGTATTTGTGCTCCCGGTCAATCCAGGCATAAGCTTTGGCCCTTAAGCTAGCGGCCTTGCCACATGCTTTGGCCTTTTTTGTAGGAAATTGTAGGAAAACCCATGTCCAGTCAGTTCCCCGAAACCCGTTCCCGCCGCCTACGCCGTTCCCCCGAGCTGCGCAGCCTGTTCCAGGAGACCGAATTCACCCTCAATGACCTGGTGTTGCCGATTTTCGTCGAGGAAGAAATCGACGATTTCGTGCCGATTACCAGCATGCCCGGCGTGATGCGCATCCCCGAATCGAAACTGGCCAGTGAAATCGAGCGCTTTGCCCGCGCCGGGATCAAGTCGGTCATGACATTCGGCGTGTCCCATCACCTGGATGCCAGCGGCAGCGACACCTGGAACGAGCGCGGGCTGGTGTCGCGCATGTCGGCGATCTGCAAGGACGCGGTGCCGGAAATGATCGTGATGTCCGACACTTGCTTTTGCGAATACACCGACCATGGCCATTGCGGCGTGATGCACGGCAATGAAGTGGATAACGACCGCACCCTGGCCAACCTGGGCAAGCAGGCGGTGGCGGCAGCCCGTGCCGGTGCCGATGTGATCGCGCCGTCGGCCGCGATGGACGGCCAGGTCCAGGCCATTCGCCGGGCCCTGGATGCGGCCGGGTTCAGCCATATCCCGATCATGGCGTACTCCACCAAATTCGCCTCGGCCCTGTATGGCCCGTTCCGCGAGGCAGGCGGCAGTGCACTGAAGGGCGACCGCAAAAGCTACCAGATGAACCCGATGAACCGCCGCGAAGCCGTGCGCGAATCCCTGCTGGACGAGCAGGAAGGTGCCGACTCGCTGATGGTCAAGCCGGCCGGTGCCTACCTGGATATCATCCGCGACATCCGCGAAGCCTCGCGCTTGCCGGTGGCGGCGTACCAGGTCAGTGGCGAATACGCGATGATCAAGTTCGGCGCCCAGGCCGGGGCCATCGACGAAGCGCGGGTGGTGCGCGAGACCCTGGGGTCGATCAAGCGTGCCGGTGCGGACCTGATCTTTACCTACTTTGCGATGGACCTGGCGCTCGCCGGTATCTGATCCCGGTGCATGTACTGTGGGCGCCGGCTTGAGGACGCCATCGCGGGCCAGCCCGCTCCTACAGGGGGTGGGTGTGGGTTTGTGAGATAGTGGGCGCTTTCAGCGACTCACAGGACACTCCCCGCATGCTTTCATCCCGGCTGACTCTCTGCCTGGCCGCCTTACTGGTGCTGGCCGGCTGTTCGACACAACGCGGCCAGCAGCTTCCAGAGCGCAGTGAAACCGAGGTCAAGGCGCAGATCGTGCGGTTGCTGCCGGCCAAGGTGGCCGATCGCGCCGGCTGGGCCCAGGACATCTACACTGCCTTCGACAGCCAGAAAATCTACCCCAGCACCGAGAATATCTGCGCGGTCCTGGCGGTGACCGAGCAAGAGTCCACCTACCAGGTCGACCCGCCGGTGCCGAACATGGGCAAGATCGCCCAGGATGAAATCCTCAAACGTGCAGCCAAGGTGCATGTGCCGGCCGTGCTGGTGCGCACCGCGCTGCAACTGCGTTCGCCCACGGGTAAGTCCTACGCCGAGCGTCTGAGTGCTGCGCGTACCGAGAAGGACCTGAGTGGGATCTTTGATGACTTTATCGGCAGCGTGCCATTGGGCCGTACCTTGTTCGGCAGTTTCAACCCGGTGCATACCGCAGGCCCGATGCAGGTGAGCATTGCCTTCGCCGAGCAGCAGGCCCGGGATTATCCCTACACCGTAGACGGAAGCATTCGCCGCGAAGTGTTTACCCGGCGTGGCGGCATGTACTTCGGCATCGCCCATTTGCTGGGTTATCCGGTGAGCTACGCGCAGCCGCTGTATCGCTTTGCGGACTTTAACGCCGGCTGGTACGCCAGCCGCAATGCTGCGTTCCAGGCTGCGGTCAGCCGCGCTTCCGGGACCCGCCTGGCGCTAGATGGCGATTTGATCCGCTACGGCTCGATCATGCCCGGCACCACGGAGCTGGCGGTGCGTTCCCTGGGCAAGAAGCTGGACATGCGCAACCCGAGCATTCGCAGCCAGTTGGAGCAGGGTGACCGTCTGGACTTTGAACAGACCACCCTGTACCAGCGGGTGTTTGCCCTGGCCGAGAAAGCCGAAGGCAAGCCGCTGCCACGGGCGATCCTGCCGGGGATTGTGCTCAAGAGCCCGAAGATCACCCGCAACCTCACCACCGCCTGGTTCGCCAAGCGCGTGGATGAGCGTTACCAGCGTTGCATGCAGCGCTGAGGTCAAGGGCGGCGCTTGACCAGCTTGCGCCACAACCAGACCCACAGCCACAACACCGGGAACGCGAGGATCACAAACGGCAGCACATAGCTGGAACGTTCCAGGGCATCGGCGGTGCCGTCGACCAGGTTGTCGCCCAGGTTGCCGAACATCCGGGCAAAGCGTGATTGCTGATGCTCACCATCGGAGGGGCGGAAATTCAGGGTCACACGGTTGGTGTCCAGGCGCCGCTGCTGGCCGGCGGCGATCTGCGCCAGCTCCTGCAGCTCGTTTTCGATGGCGGCCTGTTCTTTGGTGAGGGTGATCAGGTCGCCCACGGTGATGTCCTTGCGTGCGGCCAGTTCATCCAGGCGTTTTTGCTGGGTCTGCAAGCGCTCCTGGCGGCGACGCACATCGGCCACCGCGTCGGCCAGATCTTCGGCGCTGGTGATGCGTTGCCCCAGTTGCCCGCCCTCGGCCGCCATCTTCACCAGCGGTTCGACACCGCTGGGGCAATGCGCAGCACGATCATGCCGCCGTCGCTGTTCTCTTCGATCCGCAGGATATTGCAGGCGCCAAACTGCGCCGACTCACAGGCCTGGCGGGTAGCCTGCATGCGCGGGGCCAGCAGGGCCAGCGGCATCGCCAGGCTCAACTCGTGTTCATAGGCCAACTGCGCGCCGGCCCGGCCCTGTTCGCCATTGATCAGCGTGGCTTCGGAATATTCCTTGGGCGAACAGCCGCCAAGCAGCAGGGCGGTCAATAACATCAATGCAGTCGATCTGCCTTCCAGGTGGCGCATGGCGGTTCCTTCAAGTGTGCGGGATACAGTGCGCGGCGATTAAAGCGAATTTGCCCGGCGAACGCAAAGCAGGTGTGGGCTTATCGACACTGATTTACCCGGTTGATCATGCTGGCTGCCATGAGCGACACGGGTTAAACCTCATGCCCGGCCACAAGGACGATCTACCATGGCGGATATCCCTGAAGGTTTTATTCCCTTACCCCGTAGCAGCCCGCTCCTGGATTTGCTGGGCCCGGTGTATTGCCGTGGCGAAGGCCTGCGGTTGCAACTGGGCCTGCGCGCCGACAACCGCCACGCCAACGGGCGCGGCACGGTGCATGGCGGCGTGCTGGCGACCCTGGCGGATGTCGGCATGGGCTATGCCATGGCGTTTTCCAGTGACCCGCCGTTGCCGTTGATTACCGCGAGCATGACCCTCGATTATTTGGGGGCGGTGCAGGTGGGGGAGTGGATCGAGGTGCAGTTGGAGCACCACAAGCGCGGGCGGCAGATGGCGTTTGCCACGGTCAGTCTGCAGGTGGGGGAAAAGGTGGTGGTGCGGGCCAATGCGGTGTTTGCCGTGCCGCAATCTACTTAGCGATAGAGATCTGATGTAGGAGCTGGCTTGCCTGCGATAGCGGTGTAACCGTCAATGCTGCCGGTGACTGCCCCACCGCTATCGCAGGCAAGCCAGCTCCCACATTGGACGGTGTTCGCCAATCAAAATAGGCAAAAAAGGCCCGGCTTTTCGTGGAGCCGGGCCTTTTCCGTGTTGCTCGTTGAATCAGTCGCGCTCAAGGGCCAGTGCCACGCCCTGGCCGCCGCCGATGCACAAGGTCGCCAGGCCTTTCTTGGCATCGCGCTTGAGCATTTCATGCAGCAGGGTCACCAGCACACGGCAGCCTGAGGCGCCAATCGGGTGGCCGATGGCAATCGCGCCGCCATTGACGTTGACTTTGGCCGCGTCCCACTCCAGTTCCTTGCCCACTGCCAGCGCCTGTGCGGCGAAGGCTTCGTTGGCTTCGATCAGGTCCAGGTCGGCCAACTGCCAGCCGGCCTTGTCCAGGCAGCGACGGGTCGCGGACACCGGGCCAATGCCCATGATCGCCGGATCGACACCTGCGTTGGCATAGCTGGCAATCCGCGCCAGCACTGGCAGGCCGAGGGCCTTGGCTTTATCGGCACTCATCAGCAACACCGCGGCGGCGCCGTCGTTGAGGCTCGACGCGTTGCCGGCGGTGACGCTGCCGTCTTTCTTGAAAGCCGGCTTGAGCTTGCCCAGGGACTCGGCGGTGGTGCCGGCGCGGGGTTGTTCGTCCACGCTAAAGGCAATCGGGTCGCCCTTGCGCTGAGGGATCAGGATCGGTGTGATTTCATCGGCAAAACGCCCGGCTTCAATGGCGGCGGCCGCTTTTTGCTGGGAGGCAGCGGCGAAGGCGTCCTGGGCTTCACGGCTGATGCCGTACTTGTCCACCAGGTTCTCGGCGGTGATGCCCATGTGGTAGTCGTTGAACGCATCCCATAGGCCGTCGCTGATCATGCTGTCGACCATCTTCGCGTGCCCCATGCGCAGGCCGGTGCGGGCGGCGGGCAGCACGTAGGGGGCCAGGCTCATGTTTTCCATGCCGCCGGCGATGATCACCTCGGCGTCACCGCAACGGATGGCTTGTGCACCCAGGTGCAGGGCCTTGAGGCCCGAGCCGCAGACTTTGTTCAAGGTCAGGCTGGGCACTGCGTGGGGCAGGCCGGCGAGGATCGACGCCTGGCGCGCCGGGTTCTGGCCGGAGCCTGCGGTCAGCACCTGGCCAAGGATCACTTCGTCTACTTGTGCAGGGTCCAGGCCGGTTTGCTCCAGCAGGCGGCGGATCACGGCGGCGCCCAGTTCCGGTGCCGGAATGCCGGCCAGGGCCCCTTGAAAGCTGCCCACGGCGGTGCGGGTGGCAGCAACAATCACGACGTCTTGCATGGAATCTGTCCTCACTGGAAGTGCATTTCTGGAACGTGGTCCGGGACGATCAGTTTACCGGCGGTCTTGCTCACAATCTCTTCAACACTGACGCCAGGTGCGCGTTCCTTGAGGACAAAAGCGCCATTTTCGATTTCCAGGTAGGCCAAATCCGTCAGCACGCGCTTGATGCAGTTGGCGCCGGTCAGCGGCAGGCTGCACTGGCTGAGCAACTTGGACTCACCGTCCTTGGAGGCGTGGGTCATGATCACGATGATGTTTTCTGCGCCGGCTACCAGGTCCATGGCGCCGCCCATGCCCTTGACCAGCTTGCCGGGGATCATCCACGAAGCGATGTTGCCGTGTACGTCCACTTCAAAGGCGCCGAGCACCGTGAGGTCAACGTGGCCGCCGCGAATCATCGCAAAGGACTCGGCCGAGGAGAAAATCGAGGCGCCGATGCGTGCGGTGACGGTCTGCTTGCCGGCGTTGATCATGTCGGCATCGATGGTGTCTTCGGTAGGAAACGGTCCCATGCCCAACAGGCCGTTTTCCGATTGCAGCATCACTTCCATGCCTTCGGGAATGTAGTTGGCCACCAGGGTCGGGATGCCGATGCCGAGGTTGACGTAGAAGCCGTCCTGCATTTCGCGGGCGACGCGTTGAGCCATTTGTTCGCGGGTAAGAGCCATTTTAGGTGTCCTTATTGTTCGGGCTGGAGGCAGATTATTTACGGACAGTGCGCTGTTCGATGCGCTTCTCGAAGGTGCCGCAGATAATCCGGTCGACGTAGATGCCAGGGGTGTGGATCTGCGCCGGGTCCAGCTCGCCCGGTTCGACGATTTCCTCGACTTCGACCACGGTGATCTTGCCGGCGGTGGCGGCCAGCGGGTTGAAGTTCTGGGCGGTGTGGCGGTAGATGACGTTGCCGAAATGGTCGGCTTTCCAGCCTTTGACGATGGCAAAGTCGCCAGTGATGGATTCTTCCATCAGGTATGGGCGGCCGTTGAATTCGCGGGTTTCCTTGCCTTCGGCGACGGGCGTGCCAACACCGGTGGCGGTAAAGAACGCTGGAATGCCGGCGCCGCCTGCGCGCATTTTCTCCGCGAGGGTGCCCTGGGGCGTGAGCACCACTTCGATTTCACCGCTGAGCAGTTGTTTCTCGAACAGGGCGTTTTCACCGACATAGGAGGCGATGACCTTGCTGATCTGTTTTTCTTCGAGCAACACACCCAGGCCAAAGCCATCGACGCCGCAGTTGTTGGAGACGACCGTGAGGTCGCGGGTGCCTTTGCGCTTGATTTCGGCGATGAGGTTTTCCGGGATGCCGCACAGGCCAAAGCCACCGGAGAGTACGGTCATGCCGTCTTCCAGGCCTGCCAGCGCTTCTTCATAGGACGCCACGCGTTTATCGAAACCTGCCATATGCACCTCTTTTATTGTTTGTGGTCCAGCCAGTAAACCGAGTGTTGCGCTGACGGATTGATTTGTTAAGTTGTTTTTTAAGGTTGATTGATTTAAAAAACAGCACAATCGCCAAGCCGTTGGAGCAGCGTCATGACAGTTAAACAGATGCGGGCCTTTCTTGCCGTGGCCCAGACCTTAAGTTTTGCCGCCGCCTGTGAGCGCCTGCATTTGTCCCAGTCGGCCCTGAGCCTGACCATCAAGGGCCTGGAGGAAGGCCTGGGCGGGCGGCTGTTCAGTCGTAATACGCGCAACGTCGCGCTGACCCCGGAAGGTGAATCCCTGTTGCCCCTGGCCCGTCGGTTGATTGCCGACTGGGACAATGCCGAGGATGAATTGCGTCAGCGTTTTACCCTGCAACGCGGGCGCGTGACGGTGGCGGCGATGCCGTCGTTTGCCGGCAACCTGCTGCCGCCGATCCTGAAGATCTTTCGTGCGCGGTTTCCCCAGGTCAACGTCACGGTGCATGACTTGATCAACGAGCAGGTTCTGGAAATGGTCCGCGATCGCCAGGTCGAACTGGGTGTGGCGTTTGAGCCCTCACCGGGGTCGTCGCTGGCCTTTACCCCGCTGTACCTGGACCGCTTTGTCGCGGTCGTGCCCGGTGACTCGCCGTTGGCGCACATGAGCGAGATCGACTGGAAAACCCTGCTGGCACAACCCTTCATTACCTTGCAGCGACCTTCGACGGTAAGGGTGATGTTGGAAGAGCACCTGGGTGCCTTGCAGATGAAGCTGCCGGTGGCATTGGAAAGCCATCAATTGGCGACGGTGGGCAAGATGGTTGCCAGCGGCCTGGGTGTCAGCGCCGTGCCAGCCTTATGTGCACAGCAAATGGAGGAGGCGGGGGCTCATTGCCTCACCTTGAACGGTCCGGTGATCGAGCGGCCGATTGGGGTGCTGACCAAGCCAGGATATGAGCTGTCGGCGGCGGCGCAGGCACTGTTTGATATCTTCAGGGGCGAAGCGCAGAAGGGGCGATTCCCGGGGATTTAAGTCAACACAAACAAATGTGGGAGCTGGCTTGCCAGCGATAGCTATTTAACATTCAACAACTAGGTTGATCGTTAAACGGTTATCCCAGGCAAACCAGCTCCCACAAAGGTCTAGTTATTCTTAGTAGTAGCGGTCAATCACTTTAACTTGCGAGTTGTCTTTGAACGACTCCCAGGCATTGTTAAGTGTATCGAAGACCTGCTCAATAAAGTTGCGATCGGCAGCGGCCTTTTTACCGACATAACCCTGGCCACGGCGGTACATCTTCAGGCGCGCCGCCAGTTCACGGTTATTGCGGTCGAACTCGGCTTCTTCGGTATGGGGCGCCAGGCAGTCAATTTGCACTTCGCCCGATTTGCCAATCCACAGGATATGGTCGTCGAGTGTGTCTTTCTGCGCTGCGAACATCTCAGCCAATTCATCGATAGTTGGTTGGTTGTTCAGATTCATGTGTAAGCCCCTTGACCAGTTGGCGATCTTCAGTTGATTCGTTAATCCACGTTAGTTGTCTCCGGTTGCGAAAACCGGGCGTCAGAAACGGTCTGCCAGATACGGGCAGGGTCTTGAACCTGATGCATGTAGTGTTTCTGATGAACTGCTACGCAATGGTTTCATAACGAAGACAAGCAGCATTTGAGCTTCTTGTACCGATCCTTTCGGGCCGGTCAGCTTCATCAATCTGCCTTGTGGGCAGTGCACATCCAGAAAAACAGCCCGGCGGTCAGACGAGCTTGTTCAAAACGCTTGTTACCAACGCTCCCGATCCGGGAGACGCTTGAATCATGCAAGGTCAAAATGCTTACGTCAACGGTTATGTAGTGATTATTTTTGAGCACTACATATTTTTTTGCAGAAGAGCGGGTGGTCTGGGGAAAGGTGACTTGGGCGTCATTTTTTGTGCCGGGGAGTCGGGGTAAGATCCTGCCAGTGATCTAATGTGGGAGCGGGCTTGCTCGCGATAGCGGTGGATCAGTCAGTAATTTTTTTGACTGATCCACCGCTATCGCGAGCAAGCCCGCTCCCACATAAGCCTGTGTTCACATTGGCTTCAAGGTGTTTTGGTCAATGCTATTCGCCGCGGATGTATTGTTCCAGTTGCTGGATAAGGGCAGCCTGTTCAGCGATGGCTTCCTTGACCAGGTCACCGATGGACAGTAGGCCCAGCAGTTCTCCGCCTTCCACCACGGGCAGGTGGCGCAGGTGGCCGTCAGTCATGATACCCATGCAGTCTTCGACGCTTTTGTGGGTATCCACGGTGATTGCCGGTGAACTCATCACCTGGTGGACCTGTGTGCTCGTCGAGGACAGCCCATGGAGAATCAGTTTGCGCGCGTAGTCGCGCTCACTGATGATGCCGACGACCTTGCCGTCCTTGACTACCGGCAAGGCGCCGACGTTCTTCGCTGCCATCACCACCAACGCTTCAAACACGGTGTGATTCCACTGGATGGTATGGACTTCCTGATTCTTCTGGTCCTTGGACTTGAGCAACTGTGCGACGGTCTTCATGGTGGCCACCCCGGTTTTGTTATTCGGCAGTGCCTACAGAATCCTAGACCGCTGGCGCCAGGGCAAGACCCAAAGCGGCGTATATCCGCTTGAAAAGCGTCACTACCCGACTTTTTTTGCTATTTCAGCCCTTGTTTGCCGGTTTTGCCGCCCGTTTCGGGCTGGCGCCGGTCTTGCGCTTGGCCGGCTTGCGTTTGTTTTTCCAGGGCGTGGCACCACGGCCTGCCGGGCTGGCCGGGCCGCTGATGGTCATTTGCATGCCGTTGCAGCGCGCCACTTGCCTGCTCATCCAGGCTGCCTGTTTGGCCACGAACTCCTCTAGGCTCATCTCGCCGCTTTGCACCATGTCCAGGGCCTGCTCCCAGATGGCGGTGGTGCCGGGGTCGGCAATCGCCCTGGGCACCGCGTCGATCAGGCTGAAGGCCGCCGGCGTGGCCGACAGTGCCTTGCCATTTTTGACCAGGTAACCCCGGTCCAGCAGGCCCTGGATGATCCCGGCCCGTGTTGCCTCGGTGCCGATGCCGGTGGTGTCCTTGAGCTTTTGCTTGAGCAGTGGGTCTTGTACCAGTTTGGCGACGTTCTTCATCGCCTTGATCAGGTCGCCTTCGGTGAAGGGCTTGGGCGGCTGGGTCCACAGGTCCTTGAGGTTGACCTTCGCCACCGCGTAGTCCTGGCCCTGCACCAACGCCGGCAACGCCTGCGGCGCTGGCACCTCGCGGCCCTTGCTCGGGGCCAGGGCTTCGGGCAAGGCGCGTTTCCAGCCCGGTTCCACCACCACTTTGCCTACGGCGCGCAACGCTTGGCCGGCACAGTCGAAGTCTGCCTGGGTGCGGTCATATTCGTGGTTGGGCAGGAACTGCGCCAGGTAACGGGCGCGGACCAGGGTGTAGACGGCGCGGTGCTTGCCGGTCAACTGCGCAAGGTCCTTGCCGGCGCCGGTGGGGATGATGCCGTGGTGGGCGCTGACCTTGGCGTCGTTCCAGGCGCGGGAGCGGCGTTGTGCATCGAGGTGCGGCATCAGCGCGCTCACGGCTGGGTCGGCACGCCCGAGTGCCGCAAGAATGGTCGCCGCGTCGCCGTGCTGGCTTACGGGCAGGTAGCCGCAGTCGCTGCGCGGGTAGGTGATGACCTTGTGGGTTTCGTAGAGGGACTGGGCGATATCCAGGGTTTCCTGGGCACCGAGGCCGAGTTTTTTCGAGCAGATCTCCTGCAGCGTGCCCAGGTCAAAGGGCAGGGGTGCCACTTCGCGCATACGTTCGGTGCGCAACTTCACCAGGCGCGCGCTGGCCGCGTTGCTCATTGCCATCGCCGCCTGCTGTGCCCGCTCCGGGTTGAGGCAGCGACCCTGGTCGTCACACAGGTCGTCGGCGGCGCGCCATTGCGCGATAAAGCTCATCTGTTGGTGCAGCAACTCGACATCAATGGCCCAGTAAGCCACCGGGACAAAGTCGGCAATGCTGCGGTCGCGGTCCACCACCAGGCGCAGGGTCGGGGTTTGCACCCGGCCCACCGGCAACACGCCCTGATAGCCGGACTGGCGGCCGAGCAGGGTAAACAGGCGGCTCATGTTCATGCCGATCAGCCAGTCGGCGCGGGAGCGGCCCAGGGCCGAATGGTAGAGGCTGAAGGTGTCTGCGCCCGGCTTCAACGAGGCCAGGGCCTTGCGGATCGAGGCATCATCCAGAGCCGACAGCCACAGGCGCTGGATCGGCCCGCGATAGCGGCAATGCTCCACCAGCTCCCGGGCGATCATCTCGCCCTCGCGGTCGGCATCGGTGGCAATCACCAGCTCCCGGGCTTCCCCCAGCAGGCGCTTGACCGCCTTGTACTGGCTGGCGGTCTTGGGCTTGACCGTCATCTTCCATTTTTCCGGGACAATGGGCAGGTCGGCCAGCACCCAGCGCTTATACTTGGCATCGTAGGCGTCGGGCGGGGCGGTTTCCAGCAAGTGGCCGATGCACCAGGTGACGGTGACATCGGTGCCCAGCCAGCACCCATCGCCCCGGCGCCGGGCGCCAAGCACGGCCGCGATATCCTTGGCCTGGGAGGGTTTTTCACAGAGGAACAGCCGCATGTTCAGCCCATTGGTTACACCGTTGAATAGGCGAAGGATGGGCAAAAGAAGGGAATTGAGCAACCTTTATCTGGATGGATATACAGCAATTTGTGTGGGCGGCGGGAAACCAATGTGGGAGCGGGCTTGCCCGCGATAGGGGGTGTGCCAGTCAGTACATTCATTGACTGACCCACCGCTATCGCGGGCAAGCCCGCTCCCACAAGGGATTTACAGGGTTTGCGGGATATTAGTTTTTATCCAGATCCACGTTCTTGGTTTCCTTCAGGCATAGCAGCCCCACGATCAGGCTCACCCCGGTAATCACCACCGGGTACCACAGCCCGTAGAAGATATCGCCGGTGTACACCACCAGGGCAAACGACACGGTTGGCAGGAACCCGCCAAACCAGCCGTTACCGATGTGGTAGGGCAGCGACATGGACGTGTAGCGGATGCGCGTCGGGAACAGTTCCACCATCAGCGCAGCCAGCGGGCCATAGCACATCGCGGCGATCAGGATCAGGGCGACGATCAGCACCACCACCATGGTTTTGTTGACCTGGGCCACGTCCGCCGATTTCGGGTAGCCGGCCAGGGTCACGGCGCCGCGCAGGGCGTCTTCGTCGTAGCCGTCGATGCGCACATCGCCGATGCTCACTTGCACGGCGCTGCCGGCCGGTGCGGCTTCGCTGCTGTAGGGCAGGCCCTGTTTGACCAGGAAGGTCTTGACCTTGTCGCATGGGCTGTCAAAGCGCGCCTTGCCCACCGGGTCGAACTGGAAGGTGCAGGTGGCCGGGTCCGCCAGTACGGTGATCGGGGCCTGGCGGCTGGCCTGGTCCATGGCCGGGTTGGTGTAGTGGGCCAGGCCCTTGAAGATCGGGAAGTACAGCGCGGTGGCCAGCAGCAGGCCGACCATCAGCACCGGCTTGCGCCCCCATTTGTCCGACAGCCAGCCGAAGAAGATAAAGAACGGCGCGCCAATTACCACGCTGATGATCAGCAGCATATTGGCCAGGGCCGGGTCCATCTTCAGGAACTGGGTCAGGAAGAACAGCACATAGAACTGTGCCGCGTAGAAGGTCACGGCCTGGCCGGCGTTGATGCTGAACAGCGCAATCAGCACCACCTTGAGGTTTTCCCAGTTGCCGAACGACTCGCGGATCGGCGCCTTGCTGGCCTTGCCTTCCTCTTTCATTTTCAGGAACGCGGGGGATTCGTGCAGGCTCATGCGGATCCAGGTGGAAATGCCCAGCAGCACGATCGACAGCAGGAACGGCAGGCGCCAGCCCCAGACTTCAAATTGATCGCCGGTGAAGTAACGGCAACCCAGTACCACCAACAACGACAGCAGCAGGCCAAGGGTGGCGGTGGATTGAATCCAGCTGGTGTGGAACCCGCGCTTGCCGGCCGGGGCGTGCTCGGCGACATAGGTCGCGGCGCCGCCGTATTCGCCGCCCAGGGCCAGGCCCTGGAGCATGCGCAGCACCACCAGGATGATCGGCGCGGCGATGCCGATGCTGGCGTAGGTGGGCAACAGGCCTACACAGAAGGTCGCCACGCCCATCAGGACGATGGTGGCGAGGAAGGTGTACTTGCGCCCGATCATATCGCCCAGGCGGCCGAATACCAGCGCGCCGAACGGCCGTACCACAAAGCCGGCGGCAAAGGCCATCAGGGCGAAGATAAAGGCCGTGGTGTCGTTGACCCCGGCAAAAAATTGCTTGCTGATCACCGCCGCGAGGGCGCCATAGAGGAAAAAGTCATACCACTCGAACACCGTCCCCAGGGACGAGGCGAAGATGACCTTTTGCGACTCCTTGCTGGTGACAGTGGCGCCCGGTAGGGCGTTCAGGGGTTGAGCACGTTCTGACATGGGGTAGTCCTCACAGTGATTATTTATTGTTGTCCCACTGTCGGCGCCAACTTCAGCGCCGCTCTTGCCCGGCCGGCGCGAGCAAACTCGCGCCGACAGGTCATGCCGGTGTTGTCAGTTCTGGTTCGGGGCTGAAGTTCCTTGTGGGAGGGGACAGGATCAGTTGCGCGGCTTTTTCCGCGATCATCAACGTGGGTGAGCAGGTATTGCCGGAGGTGATGCGCGGCATGATCGAGGCATCGGCGATGCGCAGGCCGGGTACGCCATGCACGCGCAGTTGGGCATCGACCACGGCGTCTTGACCATGGCCCATGCGGCAGGTGCCGACCGGATGAAAGATCGTGGTGCCGATCCGCGCCGCGGCTTCCTGCAATTGCTCGTCGCTTTGCAACGCCTCACCGGGCAGGTATTCCACCGGGTTGAACGGGCGCAGGGCCTGGGCGCCGACAATGCGCCGGGTCAGGCGGATGGCCGCGGCGGCCACGCGTAAATCTTCTGGATGGCTCAGGTAGTTGGGCTGGATCAGCGGCGCGGCCGCCGGGTCAGCCGAACGGATATCGATGCGCCCGCGACTCTGTGGGCGCAAGTCACAGACCGACGCGGTAAACGCCGGGAATGTGTGCAGCGGCTCGCCAAAGCGTTCCAGCGACAGTGGCTGCACGTGGTATTGGAGGTTGGCCGAAGTCTGCTCCGGCCCCGAGCGGGCGAAGGCGCCGAGTTGGCTGGGGGCCATGGACAGCGGGCCGCTGCGGTCATACAGGTATTGCAGGCCCATGCCCATCTTGCCCCACACGGAGCCGGCGATCTGGTTCAGGGTGCGGGCGTTTTCCAGCTTGTAGATCAGCCGCAGTTGCAAGTGATCCTGCAGGTTGCCACCGACCCCTGGCAGTTCGTGCCGCACCTCGATGCCCAAGGGCTTGAGCACGCTGGCAGGACCGATACCGGAGCGCTGCAGGATGCCGGGCGAACCCACCGCCCCGGCGCACAGGATGATTTCCTTGTGGGCTTGCCACGTCACCGCTTGCCCTTGCTGGCGGCCCACCACGGCACTGGCGCGCCCGTGTTCCAGGAGCACGCGGTCGACTTCTACGCCCGTGAGTACCGTGAGGTTGGCGCGCTGGCGGATGGGCTTGAGAAACGCCTTGGCCGCATTCCAGCGCACGCCGCTTTTCTGGTTGACCTGGAAGTAGCCACACCCCTCGTTATCGCCCTGGTTGAAGTCGTCGATGCTGGCGATACCGCTTTGCTTGGCGGCTTCGCGGAAGGCGTCGAGGATCGGCCAGTGCAGGCGCTGTTGTTCCACGCGCCATTCGCCGTTGTCGCCGTGCAGGGGCGAGGCGCCGGCAAAGTGGTTTTCGCTGTGTTTGAACAGCGGCAATACATCGTCCCAAGCCCAGCCGGGATTGCCTTCGGCGGCCCAGCCGTCGTAGTCGCCGGCCTGGCCGCGCATGTAGATCATGCCGTTGATCGACGAGCAACCGCCCAATACCTTGCCCCGTGGATAGCTCAGCGCACGGCCTTGCAGGCCTGGCTGGGCCTCGGTCTTGAAGCACCAGTCGGTGCGCGGGTTGCCGATGCAGAACAGGTAGCCGACGGGGATATGGATCCAGGGATAGTTGTCGCGCCCGCCCGCTTCAAGCAGCAACACGCGATGGGCAGGGTTGGCGGACAGTCGATTGGCCAGCAGGCAGCCCGCAGGGCCGGCGCCTACCACCACGTAATCGTATTGCGCAGGTGCAATAGTCATCTGGGGTCTCGCTTGTTTTTCTTATTGGCTTCATCCTAGTTGTTAGTTTTCGTCTTAAAAATGTTAGTTTTTACCCAGCTGCTGTGCGTTTTTAAACAGCGCTGCGCCCATGGCCGAGAAGGGAGGTGGCATGTTCGACTGGAATGACCTGCGGTACTTCCTGGAGTTGCAGCGCAGCGGGCGCCTGCTCACCGCCGCCCAGCGCCTGAAAACTACACATGCCACCGTGGCCCGGCATATCGAGGCCATCGAGAAAAGCCTCGGCACGGCGCTGTTTGTGCAGCACGCCCAGGGTTATGAACTGACGCCGTCGGGTGAAGCGCTGCTCAAGCATGCCGAAGCCATGGAGAACGTGGCGCTGCTGGCCGAAGAGGAGCTGACCCATTCCGCCGCGCCCCTGGGCAAGATTCGCCTGGGGGTGGCCGAAGGCTTGGGGGTGATGTTCCTCGCTAGCCGTATGGGCGGCCTGTTCGAGCGTTATCCAGGGCTGGAAGTGGAATTGGTGGCGGTGCCGCGGTTTGTCAGCATCCTCAACCGCGAGGCCGAGATCAGCATCCACCTGGAGCGCCCCAGTGTCGATCAACTGGTCACGCGCAAGCTCACCGACTACCGCCTGGCCCTCTACGCTAGCCGCAGTTACCTGGCGCGCATGCCGGCCATCGAGAAACGCGAAGACCTGGCCGCCCATGCCTGGATCGATTACGTTGACGACCTGTTGTTCAGCCAGGAGTTGAAGTTTCTCAGCAGCTTTTGCCGCAACCCCCGGGTGGTATTCCACAGCACCAGCGTGATTGCCCAGCACCAGGCCGCGCGCTCGGGGTTGGGGGTTGCCGTGTTGCCGTGCTTCATGGCTGCCGGCGACCCGGACCTGGTGCCGTTGTTGCCGCAGGAAAGCATCCAGCGCAGCTACTGGATCAGCTCCCGGCGCGAATTGCACAAGTCGGTGCGGTTGCGGGTGTTGTGGGATTACGTGGTGGAGTTGTGCGCCCAGGAACAGGGGCTGTTGTTGGGCGAGTAGCGAAGGGCAAGGGGGCTTTACAGATATCAAATGTGGGAGCTGGCTTGCCAGCGATGGCGGTGTATCAGTAGCAGATAAGTTCACTGACCCACCGTCATCGCAGCCTCGCAGGGCGAGACAGCTCCCACATATTAGAGTTTTACCGTCTGATGCACCTGTTCACCACACGCCCGGGCATCGTTGATCATCTTTTCAAACGGTGCACTGACGATTTCATCATGGCTCAACCAGCGCACTTTCTGGGTCAACCGGTAGTGGTAACGCAAGCCATCCTTGAGCCGTTCGCCATCGAGTTCCAGGTCATACCAGGGCGAGCTGACCTTGCAGCCCTGGACCGGCTTGTCCATCTGCCCGCCGGTCAAGGTAACGGTGTAGTCGATGGTGTCTGGATTGCCCAGGTACAGGTCGCCCTGTTGCCCGTTGCGGCGGTAGTTGAGCAGTTCGTCCCACTTCTCCTTCAGGGACTGGTCGGTGTAGACATAGCCTTCGTCGAGTTTTTCCAGGGCGCCCAGGTCGGTCATGCTGGCCTTGACTGTATAGGTGTCGGGCTGCACGAACCCGGTGGGCTGGCGGGTGACCTGGCAATCGCTGATCTCGCGGCCGAAGTTGTCGCAGATGTTCTGATCGGTGGCGGTAGCCCCTTGTTCGCGGTCCGCGATGCTCAACTGCATCAGCGTCAGGCGGCTGAAGGTGATGCTGGCGCGGGTCGTGCCGTTGCCCTGTTTGTCATAGTGCACCTGCTTGTCCAGGCGGATGCTGGTGTCAGGGCGCGCCAGGGGGATGTGTTCCTCGCGCACCCGGCCCTGGGCATCGTTGACCAGCACCCAGCGGTCCTGGATATCGGGCAGGGTCTGGCCCGGGGCGAACACCGGGTTGGTCGGGTCCAGCCACCACACCTGGCCGGCCACTTCGGCACGCACGATGGCATGGTTGGGCGCGCCAGTGCCCGGCACCAGCAGTGAATCCACCACATCCCCACGGCTGACCCAGGCGGTTTCGGCCTTGATCCCGCTGGCCTTGAGCATGGCCGCCAGGAGGATGGACAGGTCTTTGCAGTCGCCATAACCGTGCTGTTCGATCTCCGCCAGGTTAAACGGCACATAGCCGCGATCGGTGGCCCGCCAGTCACCCAGGTAGCGGTAGTGGTCGTTGATGTGCTGCATCAGGCCGGCCACTTGCTGCGCCGGGTCCAAGCCCTTCACCGCGGCAACGGCGGCGGCACTGCCAGCCGGCAGCTTGGCGGCGAGGATCTGGTTGTAGCGCTGGGCAAAGCCGCCGAAGTGCTTTTGCACATCCAGGCTGCTGCCCACTTCGAGACGTGGGATCAGGCGGATATAGGCGTGGCCCGATTCGTTGATGTAGTTGAGATAGGTCGGCGCCTTTTGCTCGATATCCAGGGTCTTGCGATTGACCGAGGGGGTGATGGTGAAACCGTCCATCAACTCGGCACGCCACTCGATGGGCCGTTCCGCGGTGAAGCGTGCCTTGAGCCGGTCGCGACGGGCATTGCTGGGGCCGAACTGCAGGGCGTAGTGGAATTCGGTCATCAGCGGCTTGGCCGGGTGATGTTCGCGCACGGTATAGCGGACCTGCGTGCCGACCCGCAGGTTGGGAAAAGCCAATGACGTTTGCTTGAGCCTTGAAAACCCCTGGTCGGGGTTGGGCGCGGTGCGCGTATCGATCTGCGCCGCGTCCAGCGCCTGGGGCTTGCCGCCGGGTTGGGTGGACTCGGCGTGCAGCACTTCAAAACCATCGCCTTCGGCATAGTTGAAGTCGATTCGCGACAAGATCTCCCGGCCGCTGGGCTGGAGGATGGTGTAGCGGTAGGTGGTGGTGCAATCGGTGCTGGCATCGCGGTTG
This sequence comes from Pseudomonas gessardii, assembly GCF_001983165.1. Lineage (GTDB taxonomy): Bacteria > Pseudomonadota > Gammaproteobacteria > Pseudomonadales > Pseudomonadaceae > Aquipseudomonas > Aquipseudomonas gessardii. The sequence continues at coordinate 29,514 of NZ_MNPU01000012.1, forward strand.
AAGTGGCAATGCAGCTCGGATTCATTGGCAAGTGCCGCTTCGGCCATGGGTTGCAACGCCGCATGAGCGGTGTGCGAAACAAGCCCCAGACTGGCGCAAATCAAAGGGCGGTAAAACGAGAAACGGTGCATGGGCGCCTCGGGTGGAACGTTGACACGGATACCCTGGCAGGTATCAAGAGATTTCAGATGATAATGGATCGCAACACCAAAGGCCAGTATTGTAGGACAATAAATATCGCTGAAAGGCCCGGGATAGAGCCTTTAGCTTCGTAGGAAGGGTCAGCCGAGTAGCTCGAATCCGCTGCTGGCCAGGCGTTCGCCGTTCACCAGCACATGCACGGTGTGCTGGCCAGGGTAGTGCTTGCGCGTGCTCATGTCGCGGATGTGTTGGCCACGCAGCACGGTATGCCGTTCACCCGCGCCGAGGGTAAAGGCCTTGAGCTTGAACACCTTGGCGGCGCTATGGCCGGCGCTTTTTACATAGTCGATGGCGTAGTCCACCACCAGCTTTTGCGGGGCGCTGGCCATGGATTCCAGGGTAAACGACAGGTTGATGCGCTCACCCAGGCGAATCACCGCCGGCTCGACCTTGAACTGGTGGATCTGCACCTCGGCCCGCGCGCCTGCGCCCATGATCGTCAACGCGCGGGTATTGCCCTGCTTGATCAGGCTGCGCAGGGCGTGGCGGGCGATCCAGGCGGTGTGGGGGTTGTCCAGGGACCAGCGCTCGATCACCTCCAGCACCCAGTCGGGGTGGTCCTTGGTGATGTCGTTGAGGTGGTTGGCCACGGACTTGCGCACATACAGGCTCGTGTCAGCCTTGAGGTTATCCAGGATCGACGCGCACAGGCGCGGGTCGGCCTGCACCCGGGCCAGGCGAAACGACCACGGCAACCTCGGGCGCGAACCCTCGCTGGCGAGGCGGCGTACATGTTCATTGTCATCCAGTGACCACTGCTGCATCACCGCCAGGGTGCGCTCGAAATCCTTGAGCAGAAATGCCCGCACGGCAAACTCGGCAGAGCCAAAGGTGGTGAAGTACTTGAGCGCCGCCATCGAGCGCTGGAAGTCATCCAGGCCATAGCTGGCCACATAGTGCCCGAGGAACAGGCTGACAAAACCACTGTTCAGGCGCGGGGCCAGGGCATACAGATGCGGGAGGGTGTGCGCGTAGTCCAGGGGCATCACCGCATGCAGGCTTTCACTGACCCGGGCCATGCGCTGCATCACCGACAAACCGGCGAGGTCGCGGCTGGCGTGCTTGAGAAACCCCCTGGCATCGAATGGCGGGTACACCGCGCTCATCTCATCGGCGATGTGCTGCAGGCGTTCGAGGTTGAAGATTTCCTTGAGGGCAGGGGCGCTTTGGTCGGTCATGGGCAGTCCGCAGGAGAGGGCGATGGTCGGGCTTTTTCAAAATAACACCTTACTCAAGGCCACGAAGCTCAAAATGTGGGAGCAGGCCAGCTCCCACAAGGGCTGTGCAGGGTGCTCGGTATCTACAGATACCAGCGATATTCCCGCGCATTGATCTCCTGCTGGAAGGCCAGGTGATCCTGGCGTTTGTTTTCGCAATAGACGTCGACAAACTCCGCGCCCAAGCCTTCGCGCAGGGCCGGTTGCTGCTGCATGGCGCGCACGGCCTCAAGCATTTCCAGGGGGAAAGCCTGGCCGCTGGCGCGGTCTTCGTTCAGCGGTGCGATAGGTTCGCGCGCCGCCTCCAGGCCGTGTTCAAGCCCGACCAGGATCGCCGCCAGCACCAGGTACGGGTTGGCGTCGGCACTGGCCAGCCGATGTTCGATCCGCAGGTTGCGCGGGTCGGACTCGGGAATGCGCACGCAGGCATCCCGGTCCTCATAACCCCAACTGGCCTGGGTGGCGGCATTGACCGTACCGCCCAGGCGGCGGAAGGCGTTGTGGTTGGGCGAGAAAATCGGCATGCAGTGCGGCAGCAGTTCCAGGCAGCCCGCCACCGCGTGGCGCAAGGGCTGTTGCTGGTGCGCCGCCAGCAGGTTGTTACCGGCGGCGTCGTACAGGCTGACATGCACATGCATGCCACTGCCCGGATGTTGCAGGTAGGGCTTGGCCATGAAGCTGGCGCGATAGCCATGCTTGAGCGCCACGCCACGGGTGCTGCGGCAGAACAGGGCGGCCCAGTCGGCGGCGCGCAGGCCGTCGTCGAGGTGGCCGAAATTGATCTCGAACTGGCCGGGGCCCAGCTCGGCGGTGATCACCGTAATGTCGATCCCTTGGGCCTGGGCGGTCTGCACCATGTCATTGAGCACCGGGGCGAAACGCGACAGCCGCTCGATATGCAGGGTCGGTTGGTCATCGGGGTCGTCGCTCAACGGGTCGCGGGCAAATTGCGGCAGGCCGTCGGCGAGTTTGCGGTCGAACAGGTAGAACTCCAGCTCGAACGCCACCACCGGGTGAATGCCCTTGCCGTGCAAGCGCTCCAGGACCTTGGCCAACACTTCGCGGGGTTCAAATTCGATGGGGGCTTCGGTGCCGTCGGAGGTGATCAGCATCTGCCCCAGGGGTTGCGCTTCCCAGCTCACCGGCTTGAGCGTGCCGGGCACCAGGCGGCGGTTGGCGTCGGGGTCGCCGTCGTGGAAGCAGTAGTCGCCGATCTTGAACAAACCGCCCTGGGCGCCCAGCAACACCGCGTTCTGTGGCAGCTTCAGGGGGCTGCCGGCGGCGACTTTTTCCAACATTTCAACCGGGTAGCGCTTGCCGTAGAAACGCCCGGGGATGTCCAGGGCAATCAGGTCGACGTAACGTACCTCGGGATGGTTCTGGCGAAAGGTCCGCACTTCGGCCAGTAACGTGGAGGAATGGCTTTTCACGGGTGACGCTCCTTGGTGTGCCTCAGTTATAGACCCACAGCACGCGGGCCGGCAGGTCGGTCAGGTTGCCGTAGCGGCAGTGGGCGAAACTGGCCAGGTGAAAGCTGTCGCCGGGGCCGAGGGTGACCGCGTCGGCCTCGCCTTCGACCCACAGCGTCAGGTGGCCTTCAAGCACAAAGCCGGCCTGTTCGGCGCGGTCGCTCATGGTTTGCTCGCCACTGTTGGCGCCGGGTTCGAGCAGGCTGTCGAGGATCGAAAACGCCCCCTGCATGCTGGGCGAGACGAGGATGTCGGTGATGCCATTGGCGTAATACACCGTGCGCCGCTCGTTGGGGCGGGTGACCCAAGCCACCGTCTTGGGCTTGGACAGGCTGTAGAAGTAGGTGGTGGGCACGTCCAGCGCATGGCTGATGGCCGTCAGGTCCGCCACGGTCGGGCGCGACAACCCGCGCTCGACCTGGGACAGGAACCCCACGGAGCGCTCGATCTTTTGCGCCAACTGGGCCAGGGTCAGTTTTTTGTATTTACGCAGGTCGTGGATCAGGATCGCCAGGGCGTCCAGTTCTTCTTGTTTGTCCATGGCGCTTCGTGAAATTCTTTTCTAAAAATTTCATGAAAAATTACAGGATTAATTTCACAGGCGCAAGAGCCCCCCCTTGTAGGAGCGAGCTTGCTCGCGAAAAACCCACAGGCACCACAGGCTCCCTGATAGCGCTGGGTTATCGCTGGCAAGCTGTATCAACTCACTCGCGCTCGAAGCTATCGGTCTGGTTGCCATCGGCATCGAACACATTGATTCGGTTCGGCACCTGCGTATCCCAGATGCTATAGGTCGCTTCGTTGCTGTTGGACGGGAAGCTGTAGCTGGTATACGAACCCAGTTTTTTCACCACGCGGTTGTTTTTGTCGATCAATACCAGGCCTTCAAACCCGTCCATTTGCGCTGAGGCCAGGTTTTTCTGGAAGGGGTTGAGTGTGCTGTAGGTCACCGGCACGCGCAGTTTGCCGTGCACATCGATGGCGCCATAGCGGCTGCCCTTTTGCACCACCGCCATGCCGTTGGAGAACGGGTTGACGTCATCGAAGGGCAGGCTAAAAGGCAGCGCCTTGCCCTGTTCGTTGATAAAGCTGTATTTGCGGCTGCCACGGTCCTGGATCAGCAAGGGCTGGCCCTGGATAAACTGGCCGAAGACCGTCGCGCTGGCCGGGTTGAGTTTTTTCATGCCCAGGTCGTAGACGTCGGTTTGCTGCTTGTCGGCAGAGGTGGCGTAGATAAACGCGCCTTCTGCGTTAACGCTGGAATAGCGCGGCGCCAGCAGTTCCTGGCCACTCAGGCTCCAGGCGCCGTACAGCGAGTCGGAACCATAGGTTTTCTGGCCCGGACGGGCGATGAACACATTGCCGATGACATTGGGGTTGATGTACTTCATCGGCACCACGAGCTGCAATTTCTTGACGTCGTAGATGCCATAGGGGCCGTTGGTTTCGCGCTGGACTACCACCAGCCGGTCGTTTATCTGCTTCTCGATGCTCTCGAACGGCAGTTCATTGAGGGTGTGGGTCCCCGGCACAAAGGCAAAGTACTTGAACAACAGCTGGCTCCAGCCCTCGCCCGAGGATTTTTCGCCGACCATCATCTGGTAGACATCGGGCATCTCGGTGTACTCGATACGCTCGAAGCGTGGCTTGACCACCCATTTTCCCTGGTTATCGATAAAGCCCTTTTTTTCGCTGGCACTGTCGAAGGCAATGTAGCGTTCACGGGGGGGCAGGCTGTTGCTCATTTCCAGATCGATCGTCTGCGGTTGCGCCGGCTCCAGCAGGTAGATGACCACACTGGCAGGCGTGTCTTCAAACTGGTAAGTCACCTGGACATTGCTCAGCTCGCTGTCTGAGCTGGGCAGGCTGCTGGCGAATTTTTCCAGATGATCCTGCACGGCCGCGGCACTTTTGAAGTCGGCGAAGTTATCTGCCATGCGCAACAGTTCGTTGTAGTACGCCTGCAGGTTGGCCTTTTGTTCGGCCGTGGGCGAGGTGTTGGTGCTGCTGCCGCCGCTGTACAGGGTCTTGCCGTCGGCGGTCAGGCCCTGGATCACATAGGACTTGTGCTTTGGCGTGGCCAGTTGCAGGGCGGCGCGTGAATCGCCCAGGGCTGTCAGCTGGTAAGCCTCGCCGTTTTCACCGGTGGCTTTCGGGTTGGCCGGGTCCAGCAGGATTTTCCTGAAGCCTGGGTAAGCCTGGTAGTGCAGGGCAACCTGGAGGCGTTCAACCGGCTTGTTGACCTTCAGCTCGGTGCTGGTGTGGTTTGGCTCTGCTTCACGATTGGCGTCCTCAAGGACCACATCGGCGAACGGCTGTTGGGTGCCATCGCGAAAATGCACGGTCTGGATCTGGTAGCTGCCTTGGCTTTCCTGATCCGGCAGCGCGCCAAGCTTGAGGGTGTCGCGGATTGTTTCGACATCCAGGTTGAGCCCGGAGCCATTGTCGAAAAACACCTGTTGGAAGTGCAGCGGTGTTTGCTTGAGGGTGGTCAACGCCGCCTTCAGTTGTTGATCGGGGAAGGGCGCGAAGGGCTTTTCGTAGCTCAGTTCTTTCTGGGCCTGGGGCTCGTTGGACGCGGGGGTGGCCGGGCCGATTTCCAGGCGCATGCTTTCGATCATCGCGATGCGATTGAGGTTGTCGCGCATATCGAGGATCAGGTAATTCAGGCGTTTTTTCGCTTGCGCCAAGGGCAGGTCCCGAATGCCATCCACACCGCCCTCATCGAGCTGTGCCTCGCTGTACTCGGCGCCTTCAAGCAGGTCGGTGTCAGCATTGCGGCCCAGCAGGTAATACGTTGCGCCGCCGATCACCGCGATCACAATCAAGGCGCTGGCCAATAGTTTGGTGCGCGGCAGAGCTGTTTTCATTGTTCTTGGACTCGTCAGTAGGCTGGCGCAAAGAGAGTAGTACCGTATACACGTTATTCAGGATTGTGGATTTAAATTTTGCATAAATGCATAAAACAGCCTTTTCTGCCGCTCATCCTGCGTTAAGGTAGCGGCTTATTCCCCGCGCAACGCATGCCGCCAGGCAAAGAGAGCAGGATGCTTAAAACCATAAGAAACTACCCCCGCAGCGTAAACCTGCTGCTGTCAGCCACGCTGATTCTGACCCTGGCCAAGGCGATCACCTTTCCGTACATGGTGATCTACCTGTCCAGCCACTTTGCCCTGGGCATCAGCGAAGTGGGTCTGGTGATCGGCAGTTCGCTGATCGTCGGTTCCCTGCTGAGTGTGTATGGCGGTTTCCTCGTGGACCGGGTCAACAGCTACCGGCTGTTGCTGGGCCTGAGCCTGCTGTTCGTGCTGGGGTTTGTCGGCACGCTGCTGGCCCGCGAGCTGTGGCTTTTCTACAGTTGCCTGATCCTGATCAACCTGGCGTATGCGGTGATCGATGTCGCGGTCAAGGCCGGGTTTGCCAGCCTGTTGCCCGTCGATGCGCGCAGTGAAGTGTTTTCCATCAAGTACACCCTGACCAATATCGGCTATGCGGTAGGGCCGTTTTTGGGGGCGATGGTGGCCAAGGTTGATATGAGCCTGCCGTTTGTCTTGTCGGTGCTGCTGGGGATCGGTTTCTTCCTGCTCTACTGGCGCTGGGGCGACCGCAGCCTGGCTACGGTGGACACCGCGCAAAAGCCGGTGCCCTTCCTCGCGGTGGGCCGGGTGCTGCTGCGCGATCATCGCCTGGTGTGCTTCACCCTTGGCGGATTGCTGAGCGCGGTGGTGTTCGGGCAGTTCACTGCCTACCTGTCGCAGTACCTGGTGACCACTTCTGACGCCGAATACACCTACAGCGTAATCAGCGCCATCCTGACCACCAACGCCCTGCTGGTGATCGCCCTGCAATACGTGATTGGCCGGCAGATCAGCCACCGTCACCTGAGCCGCTGGCTGCTCCTGGGGCTGGGCATGTTCATGCTGGGGGTGATGGGCTTTGCGCTGTCCACCAGCGTGTGGTGGTGGGTGGTGTCGATGGCGATCTTTACCGTGGGGGAAATCATCGTGTTCCCCGCCGAATACATGTTTATCGACCGCATCGCCCCGGACCACCTGCGCGGCATGTACTACGGCGCGCAAAACCTCTCCAACCTCGGCGCCGCGCTGGGGCCGGTGTTATGCGGGCTGGTACTGGCCAGCCTGCCGGCGCACTACATGTTCTACATGCTGGCGGGGTTTATCGTGGCCGGGGGGTTGTTCTACTTTATCGGTGCATCGTTGAAGCCACGCTCTTTGTAGGCGTGGCAAGACTCACGCGCGGAGCTGTATCCCCTATCCCACAGGGGATAAGTGCCTACAAAGGGGTGGGGTCAGATGGAGATCGCCCCGCCCACGGTGTTGCTGTGCAACTCATAGCGCAGTTCCTCGACCATCGTCGCGACGTCCTGCGGGGTCTTGAGCTTGTTCACGCTGATCCCGGTGACGACCAGGTCCACGCGGCCGCTTTCGGCATCAAATACCTTCAGCGTCAGTGATGAGTCGCGGCACAGGGTGAATTCGCAGGTCAGCGGCAACAGGGCTTCTTCGATGCAGTTTCGCAGTTGGGCCAGGGTAAACATGCCAGCCCCCATTAACGACGACGCAACAACAGGCCCAGCAGCAGACCCACGCCAGCCACGATTGCCACGGTGGCCAGGGGCTTGCGTTGGGCAAAGTCGCCAACATTGTCCAGCACATCGCCATAGGTCTGTTGCAGTTGGCCGGCTGCCTGGCGGGCTACGCCCCGGGCCTGGAGTTGTTCGTCATCGGTCATCTCGCCGAGGAAATCCTGAGCCTTGCCCACGGCTTTTTCAACGCGGCCTTTGACCTGTTCACTTTTCATGATGCCTCCTTCAAGGGCAAAAAATCACCTTGACCCAGGGCTTCACACCCTGTGCCTACCCTTCAAGGTTAAGCAGCGTATCGGCGTGCAATAAGGCGAATTTGCACTGGTAGCCCTAGTGCATTTGCACCTTATTTTGCGGTTTTTACCCGTCGCTCCCCGGCAAACAGCCCGCGTTCCCGGGCCCAGACGATGGCGGCACTGCGGCTGTGCACATTGAGCTTGGAATACACCGTGGCCACATGATTGCGCACGGTATTGGGCGCCAGCTTCAGGCGCGAGGCGATTTCCTTGTCGGCCAGGCCTTCGCAGATCAACCCCAGCACATCCCGTTCGCGGGCGGTCAGGTCGGTGAAGGCGATGTTTGGCAGGTTGGGGCTGTTGACGCTCTTGGCGTTGGCCAGTTTTTCGATCAGGGTCTGGCTGAACCAGGATGCGTCCTTCATCACTTCCTCGATGGCCGACACCAACTCCAGCTCCGAGCGTTTGCGCTCGGTGATATTCATCATCACCAGCAGGTAACAGGCGGTGTCCTGGATGCACACGGTGTCAGCCGACACCACGCAATCAATCACCTCATGGCCTTTCTTGCGGATCTTCAGGTCATGGCCGTCGAGGTTGCCGGCTTTTTCCAGGGTGGCGAACAGCTGCGTGCAGGCGTCGCGGCTGTCGATAAAGTTGATCTCGCTGATGGATTTGCCGATCAGTTCTTCACTGGTATAGCCGGTGATGCTCATGAACGCATCGTTGACGTCCACCACCTGCAAGTTGTCTGCATCGCACACCAGGGTTGGCACCGGTGTCAGGCGGAAGGACTTGGCAAAGCGTTCCTCGCTCTGGCGCAGGGCGGTCTCGGCCTTGCGCCGGGGCTCAAGGTCGGTGAAGGAAAACAACATGCATTCCTCATCGTTCATATCCAGCGGCTGGCCGGCGACAATCACCAGTTTGCTGCCGCCTTCGGGCAGCTTCAGTTCGGCTTGCATCTGCGGGATGGTCGCCCCTTCGCTCAGGCGCTGGATGGCCAGCTCCTTGCGCTCGGCCTGTTCCAGCACGTCCAGTTCGTACACCGAACGGCCGATCACCTGGTCGCGGTTGTGGCCGGTCATTTCCAGGAAACCCTGGTTGACCTTGATATAGCGCAAATCACTCAAGCGGCAGATCACCGCCGGCGCCGGGTTGGCGTTGAAGGTTTTTTCAAAGCGCTGTTCGGCGCTGGCCCATTCGGTGGCATCGCTCAAGATCAGCACCAGCAACTCCGGCTTGCCGGCGCTGTCGGTGAGCGCCAGGCTGCGCAGGCGATGGACCCAGGTGCGGTCGGTGTCGGCGGTGGGCGTGACTTCGACCACCACGTCACTGAATTCTTCACCGTTGGCCACCCGGCTCAGCGGATAGGCCTCCAGGGCCAGCGGGTGATTGTTGCGATAGCGCAGGCCAAAGCGCTCGGCGTATTCGGCGGTGTTGGCCCCCAGCCCGGCAATCTCGTCCAGGCCGTGCATGGTCAGCGCCGCCTCGTTGGCCCAAAGGATTGTCTGATCGATCTCGGCAAGAATCACCCCGTCGGACAGGCCGGAAATGATCTGCTGCAATTGGCGGCGATTGGTTTCTTGGGCGAGGACGGCCTGGCTCATGGTTTCTCCAAAATGGCTACATAACGACAACGGCGCCTCCTGCTTCCTGTAGGGGGGCATGTCTGGCTGGTGTGGAGTACGACAACTGGCCTTGAGCATAGTGCAGACCGATTTGGCTTGGCGGGGTGCGAATGCACCAGCGCGCCTAGTGCAATTGTGCCGAGACCGTAGACGTCGGCCTGGACACACTGACGGCCTACTCATTTGTCCAAGGAAAGATCATGACCCCTTTATATGAAACCAGCCGCTCGCCCTTTCGTGTGTCCTGGGGCTCGGTACTGGCCGGTAGTGCAATTGCCCTGGTGACCTACCTGGTGCTCAGCGTACTGGGCACCGCCATCGGCGCCAGTGCGGTCGACCCCATGGCGGCTGGCAACCCGTTGAGCGGTTTTGGCACCGGTGCTGGCATCTGGCTGTTTGTCTCCACACTGTTGGCGATTGGCGTGGGTGCTTTCGTCGCCGGCCGCACCGCCCCGGATCGTGGCGGCCTGCATGGCGTCCTGAGCTGGACCATCACCACCTTGCTCACCACCTGGCTGCTGGCGGCATTGGCCACCAGCGTGGTCGGCGCCGCAGGCAATGTGGTGGGCAAAGGCCTGTCGGCGGCCGGTAGCGGCATTGCCGCCGTGGCCCCCGGCATCAGCGACAGCGTCAAGCAGCAGATGGACGAAAAGGGCATCCGCCTGGATTGGGAGAGCCTGCAGGGCGAACTCGACACCTTGCTCAAGCAAAGCGGCAAGGCTGAACTGGATCCGGCCAAGGTCGAGCAAAAAGCCGACCAGGCAGCCGCAGACGGCCAGCAAGCGGCCACTGAGGCCGCCACCAACCCGGCCCAGGCCGCGACCGAGCTCAAGCAATGGTTCGAGCGCGTCAAGGCTTCCGGTGAACCGGCGTTGAATGCCGCCGACAAAGAGGCGCTGGTCAACATCGTCGCCGCCCGAACCGGCAAGAGCCAGGCCGAGGCCAGCCAGATCGTCGAGAACTATGCCCAGGCGTATCAGCAGGCCGTGCAGAAAGTCGAAGAGCTCAAGGCCCAGGCCGAACAAAAGGCTCGCGAAGCGGGTGAAGTCGCAGCCAAGCAACTGTCCCGCGCAGCGTGGAGCACCTTGTTGATGTTGGTATTGGGGGCCGCCTTGAGCTTTGGCATCGGCCGCCTGGCCATTTCGACCCGCAAAGTACCCGTGGCTTGATCAAGGCCCGTTGATGTCTTGACCCCAACACCTGGCGTGAGCGCGTAAACTGTCGGCTTTTTACGCGCTCACGCCAAGGTATGCTTTTGACCCCGCTAAAAACCACAACCCTGTTGTTGCTCACCAGCCTGCTGGCGGCGTGCGGCACCTCACCGCCACGTACCCCTGACGACATCTGCGGCATCTTCCGCGAAAAAGACGACTGGTACGACGCCGCCAAAGTCACCCAGAAGCGCTGGGGCGTGCCGATCCAGGTGCCGTTCGCCATCATGTATCAGGAATCGGGCTTCCGGCAAAACGCCAAGACCCCGCGCAAATACCTGCTGTGGATCATCCCCTGGGGCCGCGTCAGCACCGCCGCCGGCTACGCCCAGGCCAAGGATGAAGTGTGGGGCGACTACCAGAAAAGCACCGGCCGCAACTGGGCCAGCCGCCAGGACTTCGACGATGCCATCGACTTTGTCGGCTGGTACATGGACAAGACCGCCAGCATCAACGGCGTGTACAAATACGACGCCTATGGCCAGTACCTCAACTACCACGAAGGCTGGGGCGGCTACCGTAACCGCACCTACGCCAGCAAGGCGTGGCTGTTGCCGGTTGCCGGCAAGGTCAAGGCCCGCTCCGATCTGTATGCGCGCCAGTATGCAGGGTGCAAGGCGGATCTGGAGCGGGGGTTCTGGGGGCGGTTTTGGCGGTGGTTGTGAGTGAACGGGTAAGGCACATGAGCCTTACCCGCTTGTTTACGCGACCAGTCTTCCCACCAGGGGCACAATCAACAAGGTGCTCAACGCCATCGAGATCACGTTGCCGATATACGGATGAAAGTGGGGGGGCAGTCGCCCTGCAATGGCACAGGCCAGAGGCGGCGCCAGCAGTGCGCCAAGCAACGCACTGGAGCCGATCACCATCCAACTCCCGCCATGGGTCAGCACCGCTGCCGGTACGACCGACACCAGCGGCACATAGGTGGGATACCAACCGCGCTTGATCCACTGGCTGCGCCAGAGTACTACGCCCAATGCCGATGTCAGTGCCTGGGCGCCTATCAGTTGCAGCACCAGCCCCGAGCCATAGGCGGCGCTCATGGGGTTCAAGGCATAGGCCAGCAGGACACCCGCCAGCAGGCCAAGGCTGGCCCATTCATTGCCAAAAAACGGCGCTTCGGTAAAGTCTGCCAGGACCCGGCGCAGGCTCCAGGCCACGCCATAAGACTGTGGCTTGACCGGCACCGGCCTGGTCGGGGCGATATAGCCGGAGCGCACCAGCGCCGGTACGCGCCGACAGACTACAAAGGCAACCACACTGCCTAGCGCCATGCCCAGTACGTTGCCAATCACCACGGGCAAACCCAGGGGGACGCACACAAAATTGACGATCAGCAAGCACAGGGGCGTGACCAGTAGGGCGCCCAGCAGCGCACCGTTGAGGGTGACCTTCCAGCCACCCCCAAACATCAGCACCATCGCCGCCGGCAGGGAAACAAACGCGGCGAAGGTGGGTTGCCAGGTGTCAGCAGTGACCGTCCACCCCCACAACAGGTTGCTCAACAGCAGGCCCAGCAGGGAGCTGCTCACCAGCCACGGCCACAGCCCACTGCCGTAGCAAATCGCAAAGCCTTGCCAGCGCTTGCCGGTGCGGCTGGCCCACCAGGCCAGGTAGGCGCCCGCCAGCAACCCGAGGGAGGCCAGTTCATGCTTGTAGAAGGCTACCTCGCTGATATCCCCCAGTACCCAGCGTAGCCAGGCGATTGGCTCGGGAAAACCCGCCACCATATCGCCGTAGCTGGGCCAGGAGCCTTGATGGGTGAGGGTCGTCCAGAGGATCAGCAGGGCGCTGATGAGCCCCAAGGCGATGATTGCCTTATCGGCCTGAGATCGCTCGGTCCCGGGTTTCGTGAATAGATTTTCCATGGCCCACCCTCCCTTCAGCGTGGCAGGGCGGGGTGTTGGCAATACCCGAGCATCTGATCGTAGAGATCATTGCGCCGGTCACGTTGCAGGTCGTTGAGGCTGTTCCAGATCGGCGCACTGCGGGCGCTGGTCAGGTCGATATCGGCGAACAGGATTTCCTGGCGGTTGGCCGACGCTACATTGCCGATAGGCCAGCCATTGGTCCCGGCAATCAACGAACAGCCCAGGTAGCGTGCATCGCGCTCCTCACCGATCCGGCTGGCGGCGGCGATAAACACATTATTGACGTGGGCGGCGGTCATGGTCAGGTACGACGCCATGCATTTACCGGCCTCGTCGAACAGTGGCGGCGGTGTCCACACCCAGTTGTTGAGGCTGCAAATAATATCGGCGCCTTGCTGGCTGAGGATCCGTGGCACTTCCGGGAACCAGATGTCCCAGCAGATCAACAGGCCAATCCGTCCAATAGGCGTTTCAAACACCGGAAAGCCCAGGTTGCCGGGAGTGAACCAGAGTTTTTCCAGGTTCCACAAATGGGCCTTGCGGTACTTGCCGATCAACCCATCCGGGCCCAGCAACAGTGCAGTGTTGAACAACTGCCGGCCATCGATCTCATTCAGGCCCGCCACCAGATACACCTGGTGCGTGGCCGCAAACGCCATCCAGGCCTGCACACTGGCCCCGCCAGGAACAACCTCGGCATGCTCGAATGCATCCTGGCGACTGTTGAAGAAGTAGCCGCAGTTCGATAACTCGGGCAGCACGATCAGGTTAGCCCCACCATTGACCGCCTCTGCGGCCAAGGCCAGGCTGCGATGAAGGTTGTCTTCGCGGTTATCCAGGCCGACCTGGGGGTCGAACTGCACGACAGCGACGCGGACAGGGCTTGTTGGTTCGCTCATTGGGGGTGACCTCTTATTGTTATGCAACCGGGGTGGTTGAATGTTTAATAAGAATCAACTACATGTTTAAATGGAAGTCGGACGGATCCTGTTGGAATGTGGTTTTTTTCTGACGGTGGATATTGCTAGGGGGGCTCAGGCTTTAATACTTGGTTGAATATTCTGGATAATCTTGCATGGTAAAACCCCCGTTGAAATTTGCCTTGGTTTTGTTGCAGATATTGATGACTGCATCTACTGCTCCCCTGAAACATGGTTCTGTCCAGCCCGCGTCGACCGAAAATGATTCGCCGCAAAGATAGAGGCCGGATTTGTGTGAGAAGTCTCTGTTGTATTTCATTAGGCTGACTGCTTCGTAGTAGGTGCCAGGGCGATATAGTTTGGCGCAGCCGAGTGAGTTTTTATCAGCGATCCATCGTTGGACAACTGCCTGCTCATGGCCTATGTAGGGTGAGATTTTTTCTTTTATGTTTTCTGAGTTCATTAGTATTCTATCTAACTCATCAATGCAGCGCCTAACTAGATCTTTATTGTCAAAAAGTGATAATTTTGTGGCGTCGTCCTCCCAAGTGTAGCTAAGGAGAATGCAGTCGTAGGTGGTATTTTCATTGTAGCGGTACATGTATGTATCATGAATAAAGCTATCAGAAATTATCACTTGAGGGATTTTGGTGTCTTTTGAAAGTAAAGATTTCTTTAAGGGTGCGTATATTTTACAGCTGGTTTCCCAGTGAGCAGTTTTGTAGGCATTTATTGTGTCGAAAGGGAGCATGTCTTGGTCGAAATTTTCAAGTCTTATTTGGGTTTCTATAAGCCATGAGGGAAGCGTCATTATTACGGAGTCGAAGTCCTTGTTGTGTTTTTCAATGTCGGATTCTGAGCTTGACTTCCAGTCATAGCTAACTCGTATTTTGTTGTTGGGTAGTTTGGTCAGTTTTGTAACTGTTGAGTCGGTAAGTAAGCCGTTTTCGGATTCTCTTAGGTGGTCATACAATGATTTCTCGTTTTCGGTGTGCTGCATGAATAGGAGGCACTCTGCAAGTGCTGCGAGTCCGATATAGTTTGGCTTGTTAAATCGCAGTCCCCTTGAGTCGAAAACAGCCGCGCTATGCAGATACGGCGAATCTAGAACACTATTGTCTGGCCTTATGCGGCCATGTATTAACTGTAGATGACTGCTAAAGCCGAAAATTGCGGTACGTAGAGGGTAAAGTGAGCAGATGTCGTAAAATGCCCCCCAGCTACCATCACCGATACCGATTGCATAAAAAATGGCAGACTCTTGAGCGGTCATTCCCATTCCTCCAAAGTCTCCTGGTCTTTCCATGTTCCAATCAGTAATTGCTGGCATTTTCACTAAGTCGCGAAATGAAATGCTCTCATATCGTTCAACTATAGAATTCCAAAGATTTTCCCATTGGTCGTTACCATAAAATTGCTCAACTTTTTGTGTGAGACGCTCGGCAAAAGCCTTCCATTTGGCATAAACTTTTCCTATCTCGTCTCCAGGTGGTGAGGTCGTTCCACTCTCATTCCTCCAAATCAACATGGTTGGTTGAGTTGCGTTGTCAACCCTTCCTTCGCGCAAATAAATACCAGTTGATTTAACCCATGGGCTTCCGGGATTAGGGAAGTTAGTGGAAAGTAGATTGAATTCATTGGCGTAGTAAGCCATAAGTGATCGGCCTTCTTTGGGGTGTTCATCCGATCTGTTAAAAAAAGGCATTCGCATAGCCCCCATCTCAAATGGTGGGCGACCTATATTGTTGGAGTTGTAGTTTCCAAGAACGGTGAGATGTCTGCCGCCTATCCTTTTTGATTTTTCTAGTAATGTAATATGAGTAAAGCCGCAGCGATATAGCTCTCGTGCGGCCGTCAGTCCAGTTATTCCTGCACCAATTATGCAAATTTTATGATCGTTTTCAGTGGCTCTTGCTATTCCCCCATCCAATTCCACCAGTGCTCTATAGTCGAAGCATAAGTCAGGAGGGTTGGGGAAGCGCCCACGCCATTTGCTTTTTGGAGATCTTTTCGAGCGTTGCCGCTGCGCGGCAATGTCGGCAGGGTAGTTAAAATTCGATCCGATGGTCACGTTGACTCTCCATAAAAGCTGGTTAGGTTTCTGTGGTTTCATCGTCCTTTTTTTATTGAGGTTTTAATATAAGTGTTGCGGAATTTTTTAAAGAGGATATTCGTGGATACTTGTAAGATTGTCTCGTGTGGCCTTATGAGTAACTATTAGTTGAGACTGGAATTGTGCTTGCCAATCCCTCCTTGTTCTGAGAAAAGACCTATCTGGGCGATCCCATACAGAAATAATGAGAGTAGCGAATGAACAACGAAGAACTGCAAATCACCGACATCCGCCCAGGCGACGGCAAGACCGTGGTCAAGGGGGCGCTGATCACCACTCAATACACCGGCACCCTGGAAGACGGTACGGTGTTTGATTCGTCCTGGGCGCGGGGCAAGCCGTTCCAGTGTGTGATCGGTAGCGGTCGGGTTATTAAAGGCTGGGACCAGGGCCTGATGGGGATGAAGGTCGGTGGGGTGCGCAAGCTGTTTGTGCCGGCGCATCTGGCGTATGGCGAGCGGGCGATGGGGGCGCATATCCAGCCCAACAGCAATCTGTGTTTCGAGATCGAGTTGCTGGAAGTGTTGACCCGTGATGATTGAAGGCTCAGGGCCGGTCAACTGTTCTCGATATGTTTGAAAAAACGTCGGCAGGCGGATGAAGGCCTGACTGGCAAGCGCAACCCTTGTGGGCTCGACAGCTCCCACAGTTATTTGTTCTACCATTCGCCGATCTCTCCTTGAATGCCGGGTATTGCTGCTGATACTGTACAAAAATACAGTATTCGGTAGCCCCCCATGCAGTTGATCGAAAAACTCAGCATCCTCGCCGATGCGGCCAAGTACGACGCGTCCTGCGCCAGCAGCGGGGCGCCCAGGCGCAGCTCCGAGGGCAAGGCCGGGCTGGGGTCGAGCGATGGCATGGGCATCTGCCACAGCTATACCCCCGATGGGCGCTGTGTGTCGTTGCTCAAGGTGCTGCTGACCAATTTCTGCCTCTACGACTGCCAATACTGCGTCAACCGCCGTTCCAGCGATGTGCCCCGTGCCCGGTTCAACCCGGAGGAGGTGGTGAGCCTGACCCTGGACTTCTACCGGCGCAATTGCGTCAGCGGGCTGTTTCTCAGTTCGGGGATCATCCGCTCGGCGGACTACACCATGGAGCAACTGGTGCGGGTCGCCAAGTTGTTGCGCGAGGCGCATGACTTTCGCGGTTATATCCACCTCAAGACCATTCCCGAAGCCGATCCTGCGTTGATTGCCGAGGCCGGGCGGTATGCCGATCGCTTGAGCGTGAACATTGAATTGCCCACCGATAAAAGCCTGCAGCTCCTCGCGCCCGAGAAGCAGATCGGTTCGATCAAGCAGGCGATGCAGACGATTTTTACCGGCGAGCAAACCGTGCTCAACGAGCCCCGGGCACCGCGTTTCGCCCCGGCCGGGCAAAGTACGCAGATGATTGTCGGCGCCGATGACACGGACGACAGCACTATCCTGCACGGGGCCGAGGCGCTGTATGGCAATTTCAAGTTGCGCCGGGTGTATTACTCGGCCTTCAGCCCGATTCCCAATAGCCCGAAAAGCGTACCCCTGGCGGCGCCGCCATTGATGCGCGAGCACCGGTTGTACCAGGCGGATTTCCTGCTGCGCAGTTATGGTTTCCGCGCCAATGAACTGTTCGCCGGGCCGGGGGATCTGGCGCTGGATATCGACCCCAAGCTGGCCTGGGCCCTGGAGCATCGCGAGGTGTTCCCGCTGGACCTGAACCGTGCCGAGGCAACGTTGATCGCACGTATCCCGGGGATTGGCCTGCGCACCACCGAACGCCTGGTGGCGCTGCGCCTGCAACGCAAGATCCGTTTTGAAGACCTGGCGCGCATGCGCTGCGTGCTGAGCAAGGCCAAGCCGTTTTTCATCACCAGCGACTACCACCCCCAGCAAGCGGAAAGCACCAGTGTGTTGCTGCGCGAGCAACTGCGCGACCGCCCGCCACCGCAACAGATGGGGTTGTGGGGATGATCAGCCTGGAATGCGACAACCTGTTCAGCACCTGGCGCGAGCAGGCGCGCTGGCTGCTCAGCCATCAGGTCGACCCCAGCCATGTCAGTTGGGGCGAAGTGGAAGTAGCGGACCTGTTCGCCACCGACGAGCACTACCCGGCGCACAACGGCCCGTTCCAGGCGCGCATTCCCAAGGCCCTGCTGGAGCTGCTGGAAAGTGCAGCCTGCTACCACGGCGAGCAGCGCTGGAGCCTGTTGTATGAAGTGCTGTGGCGCGTCAGCCATGGCGACCGCACGGCGATGATGGCGGGGGATCAACTGGGCAGCGAGTTGCAGCGGCGGATCAAGCAGGTGCGGCGCGAGGCCCATCACCTGCATGCGTTTGTGCGTTTTATCGCCCTGCCGGCGGCGGCGGGCCCGGAGCTGCCGGAGTACGTGGCCTGGCACGAGCCGGCCCACGATATTTTGCATAGCGCCAGCCAGCACTTTGTCGGGCGCATGGGCCGTCATCGCTGGATGATCGCCACGCCCCTGGACGGGGTGTATTACGACGGTGCGCAGTTGATCCACCAACGCCAGTGCCCGGAGCAATGGCAGCAGTTGGCACAGAATGTCGAGGACCCACACAGTGCCATGTGGCTGACCTATTACAGCCATATCTTCAACCCGGCGCGGTTGAATCCCAAGGTCATGGAAGGGCACTTGCCGAGTCGATTCTGGAAGAATCTGCCGGAGGGTAAGTTGATACCGGGGTTGATCAGTGAGGCGCGGACGGGGAAGCAGCGGGATGGGCAGGCGAGCCTCGTGGCGGCTCGGCGAGGTAAGAAAATATCAAGCGGGCACAGTTAAATGTGGGAGCGGGCTTGCTCGCGATGGCGGTGTATCAGTCAAACAATTATCAACTGACACTCCGCCATCGCGAGCAAGCCCGCTCCCACATTTGATTTTCTGTGTTTCTGGCAGAGCGTTTCAGGCCAACTCAGTCGCCGTATTTTTCACCACCGCCAACTCCGGGTGGGCCACCAGTTTGTCGATGTGCAGCTCATCATTGTTCAACCAGGTTTCCGTCAGTACGCGGTAGTGCTCCATGTCCCGGCAGCGCATGCGCAGGCTGTAGTCGAAGGGCCCGCTGATCAGTTGGCACTCGAATACCTGCGGGCAGGCTTTGACGCAGGCTTCAAAAGCTTTTTGTGCCGAGCGCCCGCTCTGGTTAGACAAGGCCACCAGCACCAGCAAGGACAACCCCGGCGAGACCATCTGCACATCGATGATTGCGCCATAACCGCGGATCACCCCGCGCCGCTCCAGCTTGCGCACCCGCTCCAGGCAGGGCCTGGGCGTCAGGTGCACCAGCGAAGACAGCTTCTCGTAGGTGATGCGCCCCTGATGGCGCAGCACATCGATGATGGCTTCATCAATGCGATCCAGCGCAGGGGAGGAATGGGGTCCGTTGGCCTTGGTATCCATGGTCGGTTCTGTGTTCACTTCAAGCGGTTGGAGAGAAATTGCTGCAAGCGTTCGCTGGTGGGGTGGTCGAGGATCTCGGCGCTGCCTTGTTCTTCGACGCGGCCCTGGTGCAGGAACAGCACCTGGCTGGACACTTGCCGGGCAAAGCCCATTTCGTGGGTGACCATGAGCATGGTACGACCTTCCTCGGCCAACGTCTGTATGACTTTTAGGACTTCCCCTACAAGCTCTGGATCCAGCGCCGAGGTCGGTTCGTCGAACAGGATAATCTCCGGCTCCATGGCCAGGGCCCGGGCGATGGCCACGCGCTGTTGCTGGCCACCGGAGAGAAACGCCGGGTATTGATCGGCGACCCGGCCCGGCAGGCCGACTTTATCCAGGTACATGCGCGCGCGTTTTTCTGCCTCGGCGCCACTCACACCCAGCACCCGGCGTGGCGCCATGCAGATGTTCTCCAGCACGGTCATGTGGCTCCACAGGTTGAAGTGCTGAAACACCATGGCCAGGCGCGTGCGCAGGTTCTGCAGTTGCGCCTGGTGTGGCGCTTGCACGCCTGCGCGGCCCTGGCGCATTTCAATGCTGATGCCGTCCAGGGTGATCACCCCGGCGTCGGGTTGTTCGAGGAAGTTGATGCAGCGCAGCATGGTGCTCTTGCCAGAGCCGC
This sequence comes from Pseudomonas gessardii, assembly GCF_001983165.1. Lineage (GTDB taxonomy): Bacteria > Pseudomonadota > Gammaproteobacteria > Pseudomonadales > Pseudomonadaceae > Aquipseudomonas > Aquipseudomonas gessardii. The sequence goes on from NZ_MNPU01000012.1 coordinate 49,059, forward strand.
TGGCGCCGATCAGGCTGATCACATCGCCCTTGCTGGCGTTGAGCGAAACACCCTTGAGCACCTCATGGTCGCCGTAGCTTTTATGCAGGTCTTCGACCTTGAGTTTGACGTTGGCGCCGGCCGCCACCACGCTCGGGCGGGGCGCGGCAATGTGGGTGGGATGGGCGGCCAGGGCCTGTGCGGACTGATTCATGGGTTAGCCTCGGGTCGGGACAAGAAAGCGCATCCAGCGTCGTTCGGCCAGTCGGAACAGGCCCACCAATGCAAAGGACAGCAGCATGTACAGCAGTGCGGCAATACCGAAGGCCTGGAACGTGAGGAACGTTTCGGCGTTGGCGTCGCGGGCCACCTTGAGGATGTCGGCGATGGTGGCGGTAAATGCCAGGGATGTGGCGTGCAGCATCAGGATCATTTCGTTGCTGTAGGCCGGCAACGCGCGGCGCAGCGCGGCGGGGATCACCACGAACAGGTTCATCCGCCAGCCGTGCAAACCATAGGCCCGCGCTGCTTCAATTTCGCCGTGGGGAATATTGCGAATGGCCCCGGCGAAGATTTCCACGGTGTAGGCACAGGTGTTGAGCACAAAGGCCAGCAGGGTGCAGTTCAACGCATTGCGGAAAAACTGATTGAGCAGGGTATTGTCCTGCACCACTTCCAGGCTGTAGAGGCCGGTGTAGCAAATCAGCAACTGGATATACAGCGGCGTACCGCGAAACAGGTAGGTGTACACCTCCACCGGCCAGCGTAGCCAGAAGTGCTCGCTGACGCGGGCAATTGCCAACGGGATCGACAGGAAAAACCCGAGGATCACCGACACGATAAACAGCCACAAGGTCATGGCCACCCCGGAAAAGCCCGAGCCATCGGTCCACAGATACGCCAGGCCATATTGCTGGATCAGTTCAATCATCGCGCCACCCCTTTGATGCCGACGTTGTAGCGCCGTTCCAGGCGTTTGAAGATGCGGTTGGAGAGGGTGGTGATCACCAGGTACACCAGGCCCGCCAGGATCAGGAAGTACAGCGGATCATTGGTGGTCTTGCCGGCGTTCTGCGCGGCCTTGACCAAGTCGGCCAGGCCAATGATCGACACCAGCGCGGTGGACTTGAGCAGCACCAACCAGTTATTGCCCAGCCCCGGCAAGGCAAAGCGCATCAACTGCGGGAACATCACCAGCCGAAAGCGCTGCCAGCGGCTCAAGCCGTAGGCAGTTGCCGCTTCCAGTTGGCCCACCGGCACACTGAGCATCGCACCGCGAAAATTCTCGGTGAAATACGCACCGTAGATAAACCCCAGGGTGACGACCCCGGCGGTGAAGGGATCGATTTCAAAGTAATTCCAGCCGAGCATCTCGGTCAGGTCGTTGAGCCACAGTTGCAGGCTGTAGAAGATCAGCAGGATCAGCACCAGGTCCGGCACGCTGCGGATCAAGGTGGTGTAGAGAGTGGCGGGGATGCGCAACAGTTTATGGCTGGACAGCTTGGCACCGGCGGCGATCAGGCCCAGGCTCAGGCTCAGAACCAGCGCGAGGAACGCCAGCTTGATGGTCATCCAGGCACCCTGGGCCAACAGCGGGCCGAAGCCTTGCAGGTTGAGGAGTTCATTCACGGGAAAGTCTCGATAGAACCGGTAGGAACCTGCCGCAAATGGCGGTGTTTATCGCACCGCCAGCGCTGGCAAGCCGGCTCCTACAGGGGATAGGGCGGGGGATTACTCGTGATAGATATCTTCGTCACCGAAGTATTTCTTCTGGATCAGCGCGTAAGTGCCATCGGCCTGGATGGCCGCGATGCCCTTGTTGATCAGCGCCAGCAGTTCCTGGTCGTTCTTGCGCAGGCCCATGGCAATGTCCAGCGGCAAGGTCGGGTCCTTGAAGGCCGGGCCGGACTGGTAGTCGGCGCCTTCAGGCTTGGACAGGAAGTTGAGCTGGGCTTCGAGCTTGTCGGTCAGCGTTGCGTCGAGGCGGCCGTTTTGCAGGTCGGCGTAGTTCTGGTCCTGGGACTGGTACGCCTTGACCTGGGCACCGAGCTTGGCCAGGTGGGCGCGGGCGTAGGCTTCCTGCAGCGAGCCCTGGAGCACGCCGACCTGTTTGCCCTTGAGGGATTCCGGGGTGTCGCCGAAACCTGCGCCCTTGCGGGTGATTACCGAGGTGGGGCTGAGGAACAGGCGATCGCTGAAATCGATCTGTTTTTGCCGGGCCGGGGTCACGGCCATGGAGGACATGATGGCGTCGAACTTGCGCGCACGCAGCGCCGGGATCATGCCGTCGAATTCGTTGTGGACCCAGGTGCACTTGACTTCAAGCTTGGCGCAGATGGCGTTGCCCAGCTCAATGTCGAAACCTTGCAGGCTGCCGTCGGCGGCCACGGATTCAAAGGGGGGGTACTCGGGGAACACGCCGAAACGGATTTCTTTCCATTCCTGGGCCTGGACGGCGGTGGCGCACAAAGGCAGGAGCAGCGCGGCGACGAGTGATCGGAGCGGAGTCATGGTGTTTTCCCTATATTTTGTAATTGATGTCAGGGCAGTAGAAAGGGTGCGGCATACATTCATGTGCTGACTCTTTGGTCGCGCTCAGAATGCTTCATGGTGGTGCGTTTTTTGTGTCGTTTACCTAGGCCTTGGCACGCGGAATGCGCTGTTAAAACGCAGGTGGCAGCGGAATCGGCTGCAACACCCTGTATATCGGCTTTTCAAACCGGCGTTTACGGCCTGCCGCTTGCGCAAAGCGGCAGGCCAGAGCGGTTTCAGGCGCGCTTTTTGTGCTGTGCGACCGGTTGCTGGGCCAGGCGTGCGAACAGGTCCTTGGGGTCGGCCAGGTCCGGCACCAGTTCCAGCTCGCTGCCCACGTCCAGGGCCTTGGCCACATCCAGCACATAACGCAGGGCCGAGTAGTCTTCGAGGGCAAAACCCACCGAGTCGAACAGGGTGACCTGGCGCGCGTTTTCCCGGCCCGGCTTCTGGCCGTTGATCACTTGCCACAGCTCGGTGACCGGCGAGTCCTCGGGCATATGCTGGATTTCGCCTTCGATACGGCTTTGTGGTTCGTACTCGACGATCACCCGCGCGCGCTCGACAATGCGCCGGTCCAGCTCGGTCTTGCCGGGGCAGTCGCCGCCGACGGCATTGAGGTGCATGCCGGGCTCGATCATGTCGTCGGTAAGGATGGTGGCGTAGGCCTTGTCGGCAGTGACGGTGGTGACGATATCGGCGCCTTTCACCGCCTCGGCAACGCTTGCGGCCAGGGTCACTTTGATCGCCGGGAAAGCCTTGAGGTTGTTCGCCAGCTTGTGCATGGCCTTGGAATCGATATCGAACAGGCGGATCTCATTGATGCCCAGCAAGGCATGGAACGCCAGGGCCTGGAACTCACTTTGCGAACCGTTGCCGATCAGCGCCATGCTGCGGCTGTTGTCCCGCGCCAGGTAGCGTGCGACCAGGGCCGAGGTGGCGGCGGTGCGGATCGCGGTGGTCAGGGTCATTTCGCTGAGCAGCACCGGCTTGCCGGTGTCCACATCCCCCAGGGCGCCGAACGCCATGACCGTGAGCATGCCGCTCTGGGTATTTTTCGGGTGGCCGTTGACGTATTTGAAGGCATACAACGAGGCATCCGAGACCGGCATCAGCTCGATCACGCCCTCGGGCGAGTGGTTGGCCAGGCGCGCGCATTTCTCGAAGTCATTCCAGCGCAGGTAGTCGGCGCGGATGTACTCGGCCATCTCGGTGATGCAGGTTTGCAGGCCTTTTTGCGAGACCAGGTAGCTGAGGTCGTTGACGTCGATATAACGGGTCATGGAATAACTCCTTATTGGAATGAGGCGCGGGCCGGAAGATGCACTTCGGCCAACATGCAGCGGGCACTGCCGCCGCCGATGCGTTCGATGTTGTCGATATTCACCACCACTGGGTGGGTGTGGCGTTCCACATGCTGGCGCTGCGCCGGCTTGAGCGAGTGCCAGGCGCTGGCAGACATCACCAGCAACGGCTGGCCATCGCGGTCGTGAAGTTCGAGCATGTTGCCGGCGAAGGCTTCCAGCTGGTCGAAGTCCAGGGCCAGGATGTCTTTGCCGGTGTCGCGCAGGGAGCGTTCCAGGCCCTGGCGCTCGTGGGCTTGGGGCAGCGCGTCGAGGCACACCACCGACAGGTCGCGGCCGACGCTCATCATCACGTTGCTGTGGTAGATCGGGGCGTGATGGCGGTCGACGGCGTGGAAGGCACAGACCTGATAGTCCAGGCGTTCGGCAAACTGGCGCAGGGCATCGTGGTGGGTGCGCCCGGAGTGGCAGGCGTAGCTGATGCGGTGCTGGCGGTCGAGGACCATGCTGCCGGTGCCTTCGAGGAACATGTTCTGTTGTTCCAGGTGGCTGAAGTCGATGGTGTCTTTGATTGCGAAGCGTTGCTCCAGCACTTGCAGCACACCTTTGTTGCGCTCCAGGCGGCGGTTCTGGCCTTCCATCGGGTACAGCACCAGGCTGCCGTCGGCATGGCTGCTCCACCAGTTGTTGGGGAAGATCGAATCCGGGGTATGGGGCGCGGGCGTGTCCTGCACCACCAACACTTCCACGCCATGCTGGCGCAGGGTGTCGACGTAACCGTCGAACTCTTGCAGCGCTTTATGCTGTGCGGCCACCGGGTCCACGGGGGCGCGCTGGAAGCGGTTGTTGATCGCGGTGTCCGGGTTAAAGGCAAAGTGCGCCGGGCGGATCATCAGGACGGTATTGGTGGTTTGCATGGGGGCACGGGTCCATGGGGTTGGGCATTGCGGCTATTTTGTGCGCTCTGGCCGCAGAATCCCGGCTGAAACAGGGGGGCGGCCCAGCCGGGAAAGCTGAAAAGAGGGGTATGGCAGCCGAATCGGCTGTCAGGGGTGGAGTGCGCTCAAATCTGTAGGAGCCGGCTTGTGTGGGAGCTGGCTTGCCTGCGATAGCATCACCGCGGTGTGGCGGACACACCGAGGTGCCTGCATCGCGGGCAAGCCCGGCTCCCACACAAGCCCACACATGGGTATTGTGGTGGCTGTCGTAACGTCGTCCGTCAGGAGGAGTCATGTTTACCGCCGTCCGCCTCGCCCAACCCACCGATGCCGAAGGCATCAGCCAAGTCATCCTGGCGGCCCTGCACAGCAGCAACGCCGGCGACTACCCGGCGGACGTGATTGCCCGGGTGGCGAGCAACTTCACGCCGCAGGCGGTGCTGCACTTGCTCACCCGGCGCACGGTGCTGGTGGCAATCCGCGAGCAACTGATCGTCGCCACGGCGGCCTTGGACGCCAATGTCGTGCGTTCGGTGTTCGTCAACCCGGCGCTGCAAGGGCAGGGCATCGGCCGCCAACTGATGGTCGATATCGAACAGCGGGCCCGTGAGGCTGGGGTCACGGTATTGAGCGTACCGTCGTCCCTCACCGCCGAGCCGTTTTATACCAAGCTGGGGTTCCACACCGTGCGGGATGTGTACCACGGCAACGAGCGCACCCTGGTGATGGAGAAGGCATTGTCGTCTCGCCACCCCATCTGAGTGTGTCGTTGGTGCGCCATGGGGAACAGGTGTTGATTGGCCTGGGCTGTGTGAAGATCAACCTGCAGATCAATCTGGGCAACGAGAACGTGGTGGGGTTCTACGAGGCGCTGGGATATGGCGTGGAGCCGAGGATCAGCATGGGCAAGAGGATTGCACAGAACCTGCCAAAATCCTGAGGCCACCGCAAAACAAATGTGGGAGCTGGCTTGCCTGCGATAGCGGACGGTCAGTCAACGCATTGGTGACTGACATATCGCTATCGCAGGCAAGCCAGCTCCCACACAAGCCAGCGCCTACAATCAGGGTCGGCTTAGACCTTGACGATCCAGCCCGCCGGCGCTTCAACGTCGCCGGACTGCACACCGGTCAGCTCTTTGTAGAGCTTCTGGGTCACCGGGCCGACGTCTTTTTCGCTGTAGAACACATGCAGCTTGTCTTTGTACTCAATCCCGCCGATCGGCGTGATCACTGCCGCCGTCCCGCAGGCGCCGGCTTCCTTGAAGTCTGCCAGTTTGTCGATCAGCACGTCGCCTTCGACCACTTCCAGGCCCAGGCGGGTCTTGGCCAGTTCGATCAGCGACAGGCGGGTGATGCCTGGCAGCACCGACGGCGAGTTCGGGGTGACGAACTTGTTGTCGTGGGTGATCCCGAAGAAGTTGGCCGAACCGACTTCTTCGATTTTCGAGTGGGTGGCCGGATCCAGGTAGATGCAGTCGGCGAAGTTGGCTTTTTTCGCCAGGGAGCCGGGCATCAGGCTGGCGGCGTAGTTGCCACCGACCTTGGCCGCGCCGGTGCCGTTCGGCGCGGCGCGGTCGTAACCAGAGATCAGGAAGTTGTGCGGGGTCAGGCCGCCCTTGAAGTAGGCGCCGACCGGGATGCAGAAGATCGAGAAGATGAACTCGGGCGCGGTACGCACGCCGATGTTGTCACCGGTGCCGATCACGAACGGGCGCAGGTACAGCGCGCCGCCGGTGCCGTACGGCGGGATGAAACGCTCGTTGGCGCGGACCACGGCCTTACAGGCTTCGATAAACGCTTCGGTCGGCACTTGTGGCATCAGCAAGCGGCCGCAACTGCGCTGCATGCGAGCGGCGTTCTGGTCCGGGCGGAACAGGTTGATCGAACCGTCCTTGCAGCGATAGGCCTTGAGGCCTTCAAAACACTGCTGGCCATAGTGCAGGGCGGTGGAGCCCTCGCTGATGTGCAGCACGTTGTCTTCGGTCAGGGTGCCTTCTTGCCAGGCGCCGTCTTTCCAGGTCTGGAGGAAACGCTTGTCGGTCTTGATGTAGTCAAAACCCAATTTGTCCCAATTGATGCTTTCGTTACCCATGACACCCTCTATCTCTTCGCAACCGCCTGGTCGAAGGCAGGCTTTCGGTTTATTTCTGGATGGGCGCAACAATACTTCATTCTTGGCCTGTGTGGGAGCATTGACTCAGAGGTGCAGGGCATGCCCCAACGCCCGCAGCGCGGCTTCCTGCACCGCTTCACCGAGGGTCGGGTGGGCATGAATGGTGCCCGCCACATCTTCCAGCCGCGCGCCCATTTCCAGGCTCAGGCCAAAGGCCGTGGACAGCTCGGACACGCCAACCCCCACCGCCTGCCAGCCGACAATCAGGTGATTGTCGCGGCGTGCCACCACCCGTACGAAGCCGGTCTTGGACTCCAGGGTCATGGCCCGACCATTGGCGGCAAACGGGAAGCTTGAAACGATGCAGTCCAGGCCCGCGGCCTTGGCTTCGTCCGGGGTCTTGCCGACCACCACCAGTTCCGGGTCGGTAAAGCACACCGCCGGGATCGCCGCCGGGTTGAATTCCCGGGATTTGCCGCTGATCAGCTCCGCCACCATCTCGCCCTGGGCCATGGCCCGGTGCGCCAGCATCGGCTCGCCGCTCAGGTCGCCGATCGCCCAGACATTGCGCATGCTGGTCTGGCAGCGGTTGTCGATCTGGATCGCCGCGCCGTTCATCGTCAGGTTCAAGGCTTCCAGGTTCCAGCCCTGGGTGTTGGGTTTGCGGCCGACGGCCACCAGCACCTGGTCGGTGCCCAGGGCCAGGGTCTCGCCATTGGGCTCGCGCACTTGCAGGCTGCCACCTTCAAAACCGGTGACGCTGTGCTTGAGGTACAGCTTGACCCCCAATTGCTTGAGGGATTCGGCCACCGGTTGCGTCAGCTCGGCGTCGTAGGCGGGCAGGATGCGGTCCTGGGCTTCGACCACGCTGACCTCGGCCCCGAGCTTGCGATAGGCAATCCCCAGTTCCAGGCCGATGTAACCGCCACCGACCACGATCAAGCGTTTTGGCACACGGCTCGGCGCCAGGGCTTCAGTGGACGAGATGATCGGCCCGCCAATCGGCAGCATCGGCAGGTTGACGCTTTTCGAGCCGGTGGCCAGCAGCAGGTGCTCGCACTGGATGCGTTGGTCGCCCACCTCCACGGTCTTGCCGTCGACGATCTTGGCCCAGCCGTGGATCACCTGCACCTTGTGCTTTTTCAGCAGCGCGGCAACCCCGGTGGTCAGGCGATCGACGATGCCGTCTTTCCACTCGACGCTCTTGCGGATATCCAGGGTCGGCACATCCACGTCGATGCCCAGGGCCGAACCCTGGCTCAGGTGTACGGTTTGCTGGAACTGCTCGGCCACATGGATCAGCGCCTTGGACGGAATGCAGCCGATGTTCAGGCAGGTGCCGCCCAACGCCTGGCCTTCTACCAGGATCGTCGGGATGCCCAGTTGGCCGGCGCGAATCGCCGCCACATAACCGCCAGGGCCGCCGCCGATAATCAGCAGGGTGGTCTGTAATGTCTGAGTCATGCCCTTACTCCAGGAACAGGCTGGCGGGTTGTTCGAGCAGGCCACGGATGGCCTGGATGAATTGCGCCGCGTCCATGCCATCGACCACCCGGTGATCGAAGGAGCTGGAGAGGTTCATCATCTTGCGGATCACGATCTGCCCCTTGATCACCATTGGCCGCTCGACGATGCGGTTGACCCCGACAATCGCCACTTCCGGCAGGTTCAGCACCGGGGTGCTGACAATCCCGCCCAACGCGCCGAGGCTGGTCAGGGTGATGGTCGAGCCCGACAGTTCGTCACGGCTGGCCTTGCCCGTGCGCGCGGCGTTGGCCAGGCGGGTGATTTCTTCGGCGGTGCCCCACAGGCTGCGCGCCTCGGCGTGGCGCACCACCGGCACCATCAGCCCCACATCGCTCTGGGTGGCGACGCCCACATGCACCGCGCCGAGACGGGTGATGACCTGGGCTTCGTCGTCATAACGCGCATTGATCTGCGGGAAATCGCGCAAGGCCACAACCATCGCGCGCACCAGGAACGGCAACAACGTCAGCTTGCCGCGGCTGGCGCCGTGTTTTTCATTGAGGTGGACGCGCAAGTCGTCGAGGGCCGTCACGTCGATCTCTTCGACGTAGCTGAAATGCGCAGCACGGCGCGTGGCATCCTGCATGCGCTGGGCGATCTTGCGGCGCATGCCGATCACCGGGATCTGCTCTTCGTCGTTGCGCTCTGCATACGGGTTGGCGCCGGCCGAGGCGCGGGGGCTGCCCTGTTGCAGATAGGCGTCGAGGTCTTCATGCAGAATACGTCCGGCGGGGCCCGAGCCCTGCACCAGGCGTAGTTGGATCCCGGCATCCAGCGCATGCTTGCGCACGGCCGGGGAGGCCAGCGGGCGCTCATTGGCCTCGCGAGCTACCGGGGCCTGGGCCGCTACCTGCGGCTTGGTGGCCGGTTTGCTTTCAACCACCGGCGCCTTGATGTCGGCCTTCGGGGCCGGCGCGGCTTGCTCAACCACTGCCGACAGCGCCGACTCTTTGGTATTGCCCGCGCCTTCGACTTCAATGCTGATCAGGATACTGCCCACGGCCATGACTTCACCTGGCTCGCCGCCCAGCGATATCACCTTGCCATGAACCGGCGAGGGAATATCCACCATCGCCTTGTCGGTCATCACATCCGCCAGCACCTGGTCTTCGACGACCATGTCGCCGACCTTGACGTGCCATACCGACAACTCAACTTCTGCGATGCCTTCGCCAATGTCCGGCATCTTGATAACGTGCGTGCCCATTCAGACCTCCATGACCCGTTGTAAAGCCGCGCCCACACGGGTCGGGCCAGGGAAATACGCCCACTCTTGCGCGTGGGGGTAGGGGGTGTCCCAACCGGTCACACGCTCGATAGGCGCTTCCAGGTAGTGGAAGCAGTGTTCCTGCACCAACGACACCAGCTCAGCACCAAAACCGCAGGTACGGGTGGCTTCATGCACCACCACGCAACGGCCGGTCTTTTTCACCGACTTGACGATGGTTTCCAGGTCCAGCGGCCACAGGCTGCGCAGGTCGATGACTTCGGCGTCGATCCCGGTTTCTTCGGCGGCCACTTGCGACACATACACCGTGGTGCCGTAAGTCAGCACGGTGACGGCCGAGCCAGGGCGCACGATGGCGGCCACGTCCAGCGGCACGGTGTAGTAACCGTCCGGCACCTGGGCTTGCGGGTGCTTGGACCACGGCGTTACCGGGCGGTCGTGGTGACCGTCGAACGGGCCGTTGTACAGGCGCTTGGGCTCAAGGAAGATCACCGGGTCATCGTTTTCGATGGAGGCGATCAGCAGGCCCTTGGCGTCATAGGGGTTGGACGGCATCACCGTGCGCAGGCCGCAGACCTGGGTGAACACCGCTTCGATACTCTGGCTGTGAGTCTGCCCACCGTAGATGCCGCCGCCGCAAGGCATGCGCATGGTCAACGGCGCGGTGAACTGGCCGGCCGAGCGGTAACGCAGGCGCGCCGCTTCCGAGATGATCTGGTCGGTGGCCGGGTACACATAGTCGGCGAACTGGATCTCGGCCACCGGGCGCAGGCCGTAGGCGCCCATGCCCACGGCCACGCCGACGATACCGCTTTCGGAGATCGGTGCGTCAAACACCCGCGAGGTGCCGTACTTGGTCTGCAAGCCTTCGGTGCAACGGAACACGCCGCCGAAGTAACCAACGTCCTGGCCGAACACCACCACATTGTCGTCGCGTTCAAGCATCACATCCATGGCCGAGCGCAGGGCCTGGATCATGGTCATGGTGGTCGTGGTCATGGCGGTTTCCAGCTCGATTTTATTGTTGTGATCGTTCATGTCAGATCCCCAACGCTTGACGCTGGCGCTTCAAGTGCTCCGGCATCTCTTTATAGACGTCCTCGAACATGCTCGCGGCGCTCGGGATCTGGCCACCGGCCAGGGTGCCGTACTGTTCGGCTTCTTTCTGCGCGCTGAGTACTTGGGCTTCAAGCTCGGCAGTGACCGTGGCGTGTTCCTCTTCGGACCACTGGCCAATCTTGATCAGGTGCTGTTTGAGGCGGGCAATCGGGTCGCCCAGGGGGAAGTGGCTCCAGTCATCGGCAGGCCGGTACTTGGACGGGTCATCGGAGGTGGAGTGCGGGCCGGCGCGGTAGGTCACCCATTCGATCAGGGTCGGCCCCAGGTTACGGCGCGCACGTTCGGCGGCCCAGGCAGAGGCGGCGTATACCGCGATAAAGTCGTTGCCGTCCACCCGCAGGGAGGCGATGCCGCACCCTACGCCGCGTCCGGCGAAGGTGGTGGCTTCACCACCGGCGATGGCCTGGAAGGTGGAAATCGCCCACTGGTTGTTGACCACGTTGAGGATCACCGGCGCGCGGTACACGTGGGCGAAGGTCAAGGCCGTATGGAAGTCCGATTCGGCGGTGGCGCCATCACCGATCCACGCCGAGGCGATCTTGGTATCGCCCTTGATCGCCGAGGCCATGCCCCAGCCCACACCCTGTACGAATTGGGTGGCGAGGTTGCCGGAAATGGTGAAGAAGCCAAAGTCCTTGACCGAGTACATGATCGGCAACTGGCGGCCCTTGAGCGGGTCGCGCTCGTTGGACAGCAGTTGGCAGATCAGGTCCACCAGCGGCACTTCGCGGGCCATCAGGATGCTTTGCTGGCGGTAGGTGGGGAAGCACATGTCGTCGATGTTCAAGGCCAGGGCCTGGGCGCTGCCGATGGCTTCTTCGCCAAGGCTCTGCATGTAGAACGACATTTTTTTCTGACGCTGGGCGACCACCATGCGGTTGTCGAAGATCCGCGTCTTGAGCATGGCACGCATGCCGCGGCGCAAAATCTCTACCGGCACACCTTCAGCCCATGGGCCCAGGGCCTGGCCCTGGTCGTCGAGCACGCGGATCAGGCCCTTGGCCAGGTCGGCGGTGTCGGCGGGTTCTACGTCAACGGCGGGTTTGCGCACCGTACCGGCGTCGGTCAGGCGCAGGTAGGTAAAGTCGGTCTTGCAACCTGGGCGGCCCGAGGGTTCGGGAACGTGCAGGCGCAGCGGTTCGTAATGCTGGGTCATGGCTTTCTACGCTCGATCTTGTGAATTTCTTGTAGTGGGCGCGCTTAGCTGACAGTCAGTCCCCGGGTAGGGGAAATCTTGTCCTACAACAATCATAGGCCGGGCCGGGGAGAATATTTATCTCTGTTTGGTTGCGCCTGAGATCATTTGCGGATAAAAAATCTGCATAAACATAATAAACAGGTGGTTTTGTCTCATGCGCAAACTGGACCGTATCGATATCGGGATTCTCAACAGCCTTCAGGAGAATGCCCGTATCACCAACGCCGACCTCGCACGCTCGGTCAACCTGTCGCCCACGCCGTGTTTCAACCGGGTCAAGGCCATGGAAGAACTGGGCCTGATCCGTGACCAGGTCACGCTGCTGGACGCCGATTTGCTGGGGTTGCACGTCAACGTGTTTATCCACGTCAGCCTGGAAAAACAGAATGAACTGGCGTTGCAACAGTTCGAGGGGGCGATTTCCGACCGGCCGGAGGTGATGGAGTGCTACCTGATGGCCGGCGACCCGGACTACCTGATCCGGGTGCTGGTGCCGACCATCCAGTCCCTGGAGCGCTTTATGATGGATTTTCTGACCAAGGTCCCGGGGGTGGCGAATATCCGCTCCAGCTTTGCCCTCAAGCAGGTGCGCTACAAGACGGCGCTGCCATTGCCGGCCAATGGCTTGAGCCTGGGGTAAGGCGTAAGAGGCGCGGGCGGCTGGGTTGCCTGTGATCAGACGCTACTCATTTGGGTGTTAAGTTGAAGAAAATCAATCAAATGGCAACGCCTGGCAAACGAGGATTTATTTAAAGTTTGCTTATCCCTACGGGCAGCAATGGACCTGCTAAGCTCAGATTTTAATCGGGAGGCTGAGTCATGGAGAATGAAGAGTTAGTCTATCGTGCCCTTTATGACTTCAACCTTACCCAACTGTCCATCATTGCGGCGCTGGAAGATATGGCAGCGCTGATAAAGGAAATGGGGCAACTTGCACCACAAACCAGCGAGTCCCTCAGGCGCCACCTGGAAACGGTGGGAAATAACTGTGACCGCTCCTGTAATGCGGTGTATGCCCTCGCCAACTTGAATTATGCACCTTGATAACATCGGGCGGGTTGTTGCGTTGCATGGTTAGTTAGCTAAGCAGTAGGTGTAGCGATCTTTTTTATTTGCCGAGCCTATAAAAACCAACGGGCCTACATTTTTTTCACAGTACGGTCCACACACTGATGTCGCTGGGGCTGTGTAGAGGTCCTTGAGCCAGAGAAGCCTAGGGGAATTGCCATGTCAATGAGATCGATAAGGTTGAACTCACGTACCACCCTATGTTTTGGCGTGGTATGCCTGTTGCTCTTGATACAGGGAGGAATGACGCTGGTAAAAGTCGACAAGGTCTATTCGTCCACTGTCGAGATAGAAACCGACTGGCTGCCCAGTATTCGTCAGGCTGGAAAGATGGACAGTAGTCTGTTGAAACTGCGCCTGGAGTTGCGCAGGTTTGCACTGGATGATAATCGGCTTAGTTCCACTTCGATCGGCTCGGTCAAAGAGGCCGAAACAACATTGGTTAAAATGACAGAGGATTATGTTAAGTACATCTCCAGCCCTGAAGAGAAAAACAAATACGATGAGGTTGTGCGGGGGATAGAAGAATATAACGTAAAGGTTGATGAGTTGCTGGCCATGGACAGTTCGCATTCGATGGCGGACCTGAGTGTGTTTTTCCGTGACTACACCAGCCCCCTGGCACTTAAACTCCAGTCTTTGATGGGGGAGTTAGTGGCCATCAATGAGCGGGGCGCCCAAGTGGCGGTGACTGTCGCCGCCCACGAATATAATGCTGCCCGATTGTTTACCGTAATACTGATGGTGGCTTCGGTGCTGTTGGCCATCGTGGTCGGGCGGCTGTTTGCCAAAAGTATCATCGTGCCGGTTGGCGAACTGTTGGCCTCGACGGCCAAGATTGCCCAGGGCGACTTGCGTGTCGCCATCCAGATCAGCGGTAAGGACGAACTGACAGACTTGCAACAGTCCACCGCAGCGATGCAGATGAGTTTGAAAAGTACTCTGCAACATATATCTGAAGCGTCCGGCCAACTGGCCTCGGCTGCCGAAGAGATGAGTTCGATCACCAAGGAGTCCACTGCCGGTATTGAACGGCAAAGTATGGAAACGGACCAGGCTGCCACGGCCGTCAATCAGATGACCGCCGCAGTCGAGGAAGTGGCCCGTAATGCCGTCTCCGCCTCCCAATCGACCCAGGACTCCCAGCGTTCGGCGCAAGTCGGCCAGGAGCGTGTGACCCAGACCATCGCCTCGATTGAGAAGTTGAGCGCCACGGTCCAGCAAACCGGGGTCGAAGTAGAGGGCCTGGCCAAACAGGCGCAGGACATTGCCCGGGTCGTGGAAGTCATCCGCTCCATTGCCGAACAAACCAACCTGCTGGCGCTGAATGCGGCCATCGAGGCGGCCCGGGCTGGCGAGCAGGGGCGAGGCTTTGCGGTGGTGGCCGACGAAGTCAGGGCGCTGGCCCACAGAACGCAGACCTCGACCCAGGAAATCGAGCAGATGATCGCGAAAATCCAGAGCTGTTCCAGCGAGGCCGTGCTCTCGATGGGGATGAACCGAACTGAAGCAGTGGATTCGTTGAGGATCGCCCATGAAGCGGGGGCGGCGATTACCCAAATCACCCAGGCTATTGAGGATATCAATGAAAGAAACCTGCTGATCGCCACCGCATCGGAAGAACAGGCCCATGTTGCACGCTCTGTCGATCAGAACCTGATCAGCATCCGTGACCTGTCCATCCAGAGCTCGTCGGCCGCAGGCCAGACGTCTATCGCCAGTAATGAACTATCGAAGCTGGCGGTTGATCTCAAGCAAATAGTCTCGAAGTTTTCTGTGAGCTGAGTCGAGGCCAGCGGGTTGTTTGCTCCTGATCAGTGGGGGAAGGCTTATGTTGAAACGCATTCCTGCTTCTCAAGTCAGGCTGGGTATGTATGTCCACAAAATGGAGGGCGCCTGGACCGACCATGGTTTTTGGAAAAGCAGTTTTTTGCTGACCCAACCGCAAGACCTGCAGCGTTTGCGGCAGTCACGGGTCCAGAACGTCTGGATCAATACCGAAAAGGGGGCTGACGTGCCGTCGGGCGAACAGCCGCATTCGCCTGCGGTTGTGCCTAAAACCACTGCGCCAGCACGCTCTGTGGTGCCCCCGCGTGCCGACATGAAGGCCGAGGTGGTGCGTGCTGCCAAGGTGTGCGCCGTGGCCAAGGGGGCCGTGGTTGAAATGTTCAATGACCTGCGCATGGGCGGGGCGATCGAACCGACTCGCGTGGCCAGCGTGGTCGAGGAAATCTCCCAATCAATCATGCGCCACCCCCATGCCCTGATCAGCCTGGCCCGCTTGAAGCAGGCCGATGAATACACCTACATGCATTCGGTGGCGGTCAGTGGCTTGATGATCGCGCTGGCCCGGCAGTTGGGGCTGGCGCCGGAGTTGGTCCAGGAAGCAGGGCTGGCAGGGTTGTTCCACGATGTCGGGAAGATGGTCATCCCGGAGGGCATTTTAAGTAAAACCGGCAAACTCACGGATGCCGAGTTCGACATTGTGCGCAGCCACCCGCAGGAAGGGGTGAACCTGTTGCGCAACAGTGCGCATATCAGCGACATGGTGCTGGATGTGTGCCTGCATCACCATGAAAAGTGCAACGGCGAGGGCTATCCCCACGGCCTGCACCAGCACCAGATCAGCCTGTTTGCACAAATGGGCGCGGTGTGTGATGTGTACGACGCGGTGACTTCAGAGCGCCCCTATAAACAGGGCTGGGGGCCGGCCGATGCCATCCAGAAAATGGCCGAGTGGAAAGGCCATTTTGATGAGCGGGTGTTCCAGGCGTTTGTCCGGTGCGTTGGGATCTACCCGGTTGGCGCCCTGGTGCGCCTGGAGAGCGGGCGTATCGGTGTGGTGATCGAGCAAAACCAGAAATCGTTGCTCACCCCGGTGGTCAAAGTGTTCTTTTCGGCGCGTTCCCGGTTGCCCATTGTCCAGGCTGTGGTGAACCTGGCCGACCGGCGCGACAAGATTGTCGGCCGCGAGAATATCGAGGACTGGGGCTTCAAGCAGATCGACGAACTGTGGTCGGGCTTGCCCGAGCCCAAGGGCTCCTACTTCAGTTGAAGCCCGGCGTAGCAGGTCATAGTTGGTTGAGCGGTATCTTCAAATACACCACGCCATTGTCTTCTGCCGGGGGCAGATGCCCGGCCCGCACATTCACCTGGATCGCCGGCAGCAACAGCGTCGGCATTCCCAGCCCGGCGTCCCGCTTCGTGCGCATCTGCACAAACGCAGCCTCATCCACCCCGTCATGCACATGGATATTGCCTGCGCGTTGTTCCGCGACACTGGTCAGGCATTTGGCCTCGCGGCCTTCGGGCGGATAGTCGTGGCATACGTACAGCCGGGTGTCGGCGGGGAAGGCCAGCAACTTGCGCATCGAGGCATACAACTGCCGCGCATCGCCGCCGGGGAAGTCACAGCGGGCGGTGCCGACGTCGGGCATGAACAGGGTGTCGCCTACCAGGATCAACTGGTCGTCGACCAGGTAGGCCATGTCCGCCGGCGTGTGGCCGGGCACGTGCAGGGCCTGGGCCTTGAGCTGGCCGATATGGAACACCTCGTTGGGGGCGAACAGGTGGTCGAACTGCGAGCCGTCGGCGCGGAACGCCGGCTCCAGGTTGAACAGGTTCTTGAACACGTCCTGCACCTGGCTGATGGACTGGCCGATGGCGATCTTGCCGCCCAACGTGCGGCGCAGGTAGGGCGCGGCGGATAGGTGATCGGCGTGGGCGTGGGTTTCCAGCAGCCATTGCACCCGCAGGTCGTGCTCACGGACGAAGGCAATCACCTGGTCGGCCTGGGCCGTGTCGGTGCGCCCCGAGGCCGGGTCGTAGTTGAGCACTGAATCCACGATGGCACAGGGGCTGCCGTCCGTTTCATAGACGACGTAGGTGTAGGTTGACGACGCCTCGTCCAGAAAAGATTGAATCAACGCGGGCATGACAGTGTCCTGGGTAGCTAATAGCAGCTTACATTCAAAGTGATTTCCACATAGGCTTGCGAGCTTAAGTGAAACGAGCGATCCGAGGCAAAGAATCGCTTACGAACGGGGCGTGACGCCACGCGGCAACGACCCTTGTGTGCATTGTCAACCTAAGAAAGGCCCGGACTATGAACGACCAACACTGGGGACCGACCATCAGTGGCGACATCGTGGTCATCGGCGGCGGCTCGGCAGGCATCGGCCTGCTGGCCAGCCTGCTCAAGCGCGACCCGCACCTGAATATCACCCTGATCGAACCCAACGCCGAACACTACTACCAACCCGCCTGGACCCTGGTGGGCGGCGGCGCCCATGACATTCGCAAGACCATGCGGCCCATGGCCCAGGTGCTGCCCGATGGCGTGACCTGGGTGCAGGCGGCGGTCAGCCAATTGCTGCCCGACGAACAGACCCTGGTGCTCGACAGCGGCCAGCGCGTGACCTGGAACAACCTTATCGTGTGCCCCGGCCTGCGCCTGGCCTGGGAAAAAATCGAAGGCCTGGAGCAGACCCTGGGCCACAACGGCGTCACCTCCAACTACAGCTACCAGCACGCGCCCTACACTTGGCAACTGGTGCAACAGCTCAAGGGCGGCAAGGCGATCTTCACCCAGCCGGCCATGCCGATCAAATGCGCGGGGGCGCCGCAAAAGGCCCTGTACCTGTCTTGCGATCATTGGCTCAGGCAGGGTGACCTGAACAGTATCGACGTCGAATTCAACCTGGCCGGTGCCGCGCTGTTTGGCGTGGCGACCTTTGTGCCGCCGCTGATGAACTATGTCGAGAAATACGGCGCGCAGTTGGCCTTCAATTCCAACCTGATCAAGGTCGATGGCCCGGCGCGCAAGGCCTGGTTCGAGGTCAAGGACGCCGAGGGCACGGTCCGCATCGAGGAAAAATCCTTTGACCTGCTGCACGTCGTGCCGCCGCAAGTGGCCCCGGACTTTATCCGCCACAGCCCGCTGGCCGATGCCGCTGGCTGGTGCGAGATCGACCCCCATAGCCTGCAACACGTGCGCTACCCGCAGATCTTCGCCCTGGGCGATGTGTGTTCCACCAGTAATGCCAAGACAGCGGCGGCAGTGCGCAAGCAAATCGTGGTGGTGGCCGAGAACCTGTTGGCCCTGCGCAAACAGGCGCCGCTGCCGCTCAAGTACGACGGCTATGGCTCCTGCCCGCTGACCGTGGAGCGCGGCAAGGTGGTGCTGGCCGAGTTCGGTTATGGCGGCCGGCTGTTGCCGACTTTCCCCCTGGACCCCACCGTGGCGCGGCGTTCGGCATGGTTTTTGAAGGCGACCCTGCTGCCATGGTTCTACTGGAACGGCATGCTCAAGGGCCGCGAATGGCTGACCCGCCTGGCCAAGGTGGAGTGAGAGACCCCTATGCTGCTGGCTAGTTTCTTTGGTGTGATGATGGGGTTGGTCATGGGCCTGACTGGGGCCGGGGGCGGGATTCTGGGGGTGCCGGCGTTGGTGCTGGGGCTGGGCTTGACCATGACCGAAGCGGCGCCGGTGTCACTGTTCGCGGTGGGGGCGGCGGCGGCGGTGGGGGCGTTGGATGGTTTGCGCCATGGCCTGGTGCGGTATCGTGCGGCCTTGCTGATTGCCTTGCTCGGCGCGCTGTTTTCGCCCCTGGGGGTGTTTTTTGCCCATCAGTTGCCGGACAAGATCCTGATGGGCCTGTTCAGCGCGCTGATGGTGCTGGTGGCCTGGCGCATGCTGCGGCGCGAGAAGGTCGAGGCCGGCCCCAGCGACCACGGTGCCGCGTCCTGGGGGCAGAAGAACTGCATGCTCGATCAGCAGACCGGGCGTTTTTCCTGGACCGCCAAATGCACCGCGACCCTGGCTGCCCTGGGCGCGGTGACCGGCGCGGTCTCGGGCCTGCTGGGTGTGGGCGGCGGCTTTCTGATCGTGCCGGCGTTCAAGCAATTGACCGATGTGCAGATGCGCGGGATCGTCGCCACCTCATTGATGGTGATCAGCCTGATCTCGCTGATTGGCGTGGTCGGCGCGTTCCATGCCGGGGTGGTGATCGACACCCTGGGCTGGGTGTTTATCGGCGCCAGCATCGTCGGCATGCTGGCCGGGCGGCGCCTGGGCTCGCGGGTCCCGGCGCGGGCCTTGCAAATCGGCTTTGCCAGCCTGTGTCTCGTGGTGGCCGGGGGGATGTTGTTCAACGCCTTCTAGCCCCAAGGCAGCGTTTAATACGCTCCAAATGTGGGCAGGCTTGCCTGGCAGGGCAAAACTGCCCGCGCCTTGATACCTGTCAAGACCCGCCGCGACGCTTTGCCTCATGCTCCAGGCCTTGATTGTCATGGCCGCCGGAGATTTCCATGAGTGCCCCCGCAACACCTGCTGTTTCCTTCAAGTTGCCCATGGGCCTGGTGATCGCCGTGCTGGTGATGGTCGGCGTGCTGCTGTTGCCGCTGCCCGCCGATTTGCCGGTGGCGGGCCAGCGGATGCTGGCGATCCTCGCGTTTGCCGTGGTGGTGTGGATCAGCGAAGCGGTGTCCTACGAAGCCAGTGCGATCATGATCACCTCGTTGATGGCCTTTTTGCTGGGCACCGCGCCGTCCTTGCAGGACCCGACGCACCTGATCGGCTCCAGCCCGGCCATCAGCATGGCGCTCACCGGGTTTGCCAACCCGGCCCTGGCCCTGGTGGCCGGTGCGTTGTTTATCGCCGCCGCCATGACCCACACCGGCCTGGACCGGCGTATCGCCCTGGTGACCCTGACCCGCGTCGGCACCAGCACCCGCGGGATCCTGGTGGGGGCGATTGCGGTGACCATCCTGCTCAGCCTGGTAGTGCCCAGCGCCACCGCGCGCAGTGCTTGCGTAGTGCCGATCATGATGGGGGTGATTGCCGCGTTTGGCGTGGACAAACGCTCCAATATCGCTGCCGGGATCATGATCGTCGTTGCCCAGGGCACCAGTATCTGGAACGTCGGGATCCAGACCGCCGCCGCGCAGAACCTGTTGACCGTGGGCTTTATGGACAAGATGCTTGGCCAGCGCGTGTCGTGGATCGACTGGTTGATCGCCGGAGCGCCGTGGGCGTTGATCATGTCGGCGGTATTGCTGTTGCTGGTGCTCAAGTTGTTGCCCCCGGAAAGCAATAGCATTCCCGGAGGCAAGGAGGCGGTGGCGCAGTCCCTGGTGGAGATCGGCCCCATGACCGGGCCGCAGAAGCGCTTGCTGACGGTCTCGGTATTGCTGCTGCTGGCCTGGGCCACGGAAGGGCGCCTGCACAGCTTCGATACCACCTCCACCACCTACGCCGGCCTGGTGTTCCTGCTACTGCCGGGCATCGGCGTGATGACCTGGAAGGACGTGCAGTCGCGCATCCCCTGGGGCACGGTGATTGTGTTCGGTGTGGGCATCAGCCTCGGCACAGCACTGCTCACCACCCAGGCCGGGCAATGGCTGGGCGCGCAGGTGGTGGCGCATACCGGCCTGGATCAACTGGGGCCGCTGGGGGTGTTTGCGATCCTGGGTGCATTCCTGATTGTGATCCACCTGGGGTTTGCCAGTGCCACCGCGTTGACCTCGGCGTTGCTGCCGATCCTGATTGCCGTACTGCAAACCCTGCCGGGGGACTTCAGCCGGCTGGGCATGACCATGTTGCTCGGGTTTGTGGTCAGCTATGGCTTTATCCTGCCGATCAACGCCCCGCAGAACATGGTGTGCCTGGGCACCGGCACCTTTACCGCGCGCCAGTTTGCCAAGGTGGGCTTGTTGGTGACCTTGATTGGCTACCTGTTGATGCTGGTATTTGCCGCCACCTACTGGAGCTGGCTGGGCTGGATCTAAAGCCCCCACAAAGATGACAAGATGAATCCTGCTCAGGTCTACTACGCTCTGAGTCAGGGTTTACCGGCCTCGTGCGTCGGTCATCAAGGTCACGAATGGATAAATACACCCCGCACACCTGGCAACCCCACGAGCGTCCGAGCTTGCCGGGGTCGCCCTCGACGCCCCATCACCCCACGCTCAAACGCTGGGCCTTTGCCCTGGTTGGTGTGCTGGTGGCCATTACCGGGGGCCTGGGCAATGCGCTGGTGATCGCCAACTTGCCGTACCTGCAAGGGGCATTGGGCGCGACCACCGCCGAAATGGCCTGGCTGCCCGCCGCCTATGTTATGACCAACGTGTCGATGAACCTGCTGCTGGTGAAGTTCCGCCAGCAGTTCGGCCTGCGCGCGTTTACCGAAGTGTTCCTGGTGCTCTATGCCCTGGTGACTTTCGGCCATCTGTTCGTCAATGACCTCAGCTCGGCGATTGCCGTGCGTGCGGCCCACGGCATGGTGGGCGCGGCCCTCAGTTCCCTGGGTTTGTACTACATGGTCCAGGCGTTCCCGGCAAAGTGGCGGCTCAAGGCCCTGGTACTGGGCCTGGGCACCGCGCAACTGGCCCTGCCGATGGCGCGGCTGTTTTCCGAGGACCTGCTGCAAATTGCCGAGTGGCGCGGCCTGTACCTGTTCGAGCTGGGCATGGCGCTGACCTGCCTGGGCTGTGTGTGCCTGCTCAAGTTGCCACCGGGCGACCGCTTCAGGACCTTTGAAAAACTCGACTTCCTGACCTTCGCCCTGCTCGCCTCGGGCGTGGCGTTGCTCTGCGCGGTGCTGTCCCTGGGGCGCATCGACTGGTGGCTGGAAGCACCGTGGATTGGCGTGGCCTCGGCCTGCTCCCTGGTGCTGATCATGGCCGGGCTGGCCATCGAGCATAACCGCAGCAACCCGTTGTTGATGACCCGCTGGCTGGGCGGCGGGGTGATGATTCGCCTGGCCCTGGCGGTGATCCTGATCCGCATGGTGCTGTCCGAGCAGTCCACCGGCGCGGTGGGTTTTCTGCAGGCGCTGAATATGAGCAGCGAGCAGATGCGCACCCTGTACCTGGTGATGCTGCTGGGGGCGATCAGCGGCCTGGTCACCAGCGCCTTGACCATCAACCCGGCGCACTTGCTGATGCCCCTGGTGATTTCCCTGGCCTTGATGGCCACAGGCTCGGTGATGGACAGTTTCTCCAGCAACCTGACGCGGCCGCAGAACATGTACCTGAGCCAGTTTCTGCTGGGGTTTGGCGGGACCTTCTTCCTCGGCCCGACCATGGTGCTGGGCATGCGCAATGTGCTGAGCAACCCCCGCAACCTGGTGAGTTTCTCGGTGTTGTTCGGGATCTGCCAGAGCCTCGGCGGGCTGCTGGGTTCGGCCTTGCTCGGCACCTTCCAGGTGGTGCGGGAGAAATTCCATTCGAGCATGATCGTCGAACACCTGACCCTGCTTGATCCGCGTGTCGCCGCCCGGGTACAAAGCGGCGGCTCGGCCTATGGCTCGGTGATCGCCGACCCGCAGTTGCACAACCTGATGGGCATTCGCAGCCTGGCCACGGCGGCCACCCGCGAAGCCAATGTCATGGCCTATAACGACGTGTTCATGCTGATCGCGATCATCGCGATATTGACCATGCTGTGGATTTTTACCCGGAGCCTGTGGCTGATGAGCACCACCCAGAAAGCTGCCGCCCGTGCAGCACCTTCCGTTCAACCTAGCGGCGCACTTCCTTCATGACAGAACCTGCGGTTAGCACCACGACCACCAACGCCATTGCCGCCACCCCGGAAGGCAGCACGCCGCCCGGGGCCATGGCCACCGAGCCGCGTTCCCTGGGGGTGCGCATCATCTCGTCCCTGGGCTTTGCCGCCATTGCCATCGTCGGCGTATTGATCGTGTTGTATGCCTGGCAATTGCCGCCGTTCAGCAGCGCTGTGGAAACCACCGAGAACGCCCTGGTGCGCGGGCAGGTGACGATCATCAGCCCGCAACTGGGCGGTTATGTGTTCGAGGTGCCGGTGCAGGACTTCCAGCACGTCAAGGCCGGGGATTTGCTGGTGCGCCTCGATGACCGCATCTACAAACAGCGCCTGGACCAGGCCCTGGCGCAACGGGCGGTACAGCAGGCCGCCCTGGCCAACGTGGTGCAACAACGCAACAGCGCCGAGGCGACCATCAAGCTGCGCCAGGCGGCCCTGGTCGATAGCCAGGCCCAGGCGCGCAAAAGCACCGCCGACCTGCGCCGCAATGAAGAACTGATCAGCGACGGCTCGGTGTCGCGCCGCGAATTGGACGTGACCCGTGCTGCCAACGCGCAGACCCTCGCCGCCGTGGCCCAGGCCCAGGCCAGCCTGGAGATCGCGCGCCAGGACCTGCAGACGGTGATCGTCAATCGCGGTTCCCTGGAAGCCGCGGTCGCCAGCGCCGAGGCGGCGGTGGAGCTGGCGCGGATCGACCTGTCGAACACCCGCGTCCTGGCCCCCCGGGACGGCCAGTTGGGGCAGATCGGCGTGCGCCTGGGGGCTTATGTCAACTCCGGTGCGCAGTTGATGGCGCTGGTGCCGAACCAGCTGTGGGTGATCGCCAATATGAAAGAAACCCAGATGGACCATGTGCAGGTGGGCCAGCCGGTGACCTTTACCGTCGATGCCCTGGACCACCGCCAGTTTCATGGCACGGTGCAGCGTATTTCGCCGGCTACCGGTTCTGAGTTCAGCCTGTTGCAGGCGGACAACGCCACCGGCAACTTCGTCAAGATCGCCCAGCGGGTGCCGGTGCGGATCACGGTGGACCCGGATCAGGAACAGGGCGAACGTCTGCGCCCGGGGCTGTCGGTGGTGGTGAGTATCGACACGGCGGGGCGCCTGAAAAACAGCCCGCCCTGAGAGGGATGGCGCCCCTTGTAGGAGGGCGCAAGCGCTCCTACAGCATCGGTGGCAGGGTGCCCAACAGGGAAACGGCCGCCACGGCCGCCGCGCCCAACAGCCATTCCAGCAACACGCTGGCCTGCAACTGGCCGACTCGCTGCTGGCAACCCTTGATCCGTAGCCGGTTGAACAATGCCAGGCCCAACATCCCCGCCACCAGCAGCACCTTGATCAACAGGATCAAGGCAAACCCGCTGAACAGTGGGGTCGGCCAGAATTGCCCGGTCAGCACACGGATATTGATCAGCCCGCTGACCAGCAAACCGGCGACCAGCCCGTAGCCGACGCCGCTGAAGCGTCGCAGCATGTCTTCCAGGGGCACCTGTTGCGCATGGCGCAGAATCAAGACCAACAGCAGCAGCCCGCCGAGCCACGCACCGACGCAGAGCAGGTGTACGGCCTGGTTGAGGATCAGCAATTGCCCGCCCAGGCCATCGAGCATGGCGCCGTGGCCCACGGGGGCGAGGGTCGCCAGGAGCAGCGCCGTCAGGGGCAGGCGCGCACGGTTCCAGCGCATCAGCAGGCCCAGCACCAACACGCCATTGACGAGCAGGTGCGCGCTCCAGACCTGGCCGAAGAAGGTCTTGCCCAGTACCAATTGCACGGTTGCCAGGTCCAGCGCCAGCAGTTCGCCGCCGGCCATGGCGGCACTGACCAGCAGCAACCACACCACACCGGTTCCCAGGGCCAGCCAGGCCAGCACCCCGGTGAGGCGCGCTAGTCGCCGGTCCAGTGTCGGCTGGGGTTTGCGGCCCAGGAGCAAGGGGCGCAACACACAGGTCCCGAACATCAGCAGCACCGCCATGAAGTGCAGGAAACGGCACAGCACCAGCAGGGTGGTCATGGATTATTGGCCGACCTTGAAACTATAGCTGCCTGCGCTCTTGTGGGTATCGACCGAAACGGCGTGCCACTCGACCTTATAGGTGCCGGCAGCCAACGGCGCGGCGGGAGTCACCACCAGGGTTTTCTTGTCTTTGTCCGGGGTTTCCAGGCCCTTGATCGCCACTTCAGTGCCGTCCTTGCTCAGGGACACCTTGGTGAAGGTGGCTTCGACACCCTCGGAGAACACCAGGCGCAGATCAGCGGGGGCGGCGACGGTGCTGTCGGCCGCCGGCGTGGTGGTTTTCAGGTGGGTGTGGGCAAAGGCTGCCGAAGCGCCCAGCAGCGAGGCCAGCAAGGTCACTGTCGTCAGCGTCTTCTTGATCAACATCGTGCACTACCTCTCAATGGGAAGAGCGGGCAGTGTACGAAGTTTCTACTTAGGCTGTCGCCCCGATCTAGAGCGGATGGTAGTCTTCCAGGCATGTCGTTGTCAGGGAGCCCCTATGGGCAATCACAAGATCGGTATCCGTCGGGTCAACGTCGAAAAAATTCTGCTGGCGGCTGAAAAGGTCTTCGCCGAAAAGGGCTATGGCAGCACCGCTATGGCTGACATTGCCGAACAGGCGCAACTGCCGCGCTCCAACCTGCATTACTACTTCAGCACCAAGAGCGAGTTGTACAGCGCGGTGTTGTTCGACCTGCTGGAAGTATGGAAGCAGGACGCCCTGTGCTTCGAGATGTTCGATGACCCGCGGGTGGTCCTCAGCAGCTATATCCGGGCGAAGATGCAGCACTCGCGCAGCCGCCCCTATGGCTCGAAAGTCTGGGCCAATGAAATCATCCACGGCGCGCCCACCCTTGGCGAAGCGCTGGATGCGAGCCTGTACGACTGGGCCAAGATGAAGGAAGCGAAGATCCGCCAGTGGGTGGAAGACAAACGCATCCTGGCGGTGGAGCCGTCGAGCCTGCTGTATATGATCTGGGCCTCGACCCAGCACTATGCCGACTTCGATCACCAGGTGATGATCCTCAATGACCATCAGGCCCTGTCGGACATGCAGTTCGAGCGGGCGGTGCAGACGGTGACCAGTGTGATTTTGCGGGGGATCGGGTTGGAGCCCTGAGTTTGTGGTGCGGTTGAGGGCCTTATCGCAGGCAAGCCAGCTCCCACATTTTGATTGTGTGAACCCGATCAAATGTGGGAGCTGGCTTGCCTGCGATAGCGATTTAAAAGGCTACACCGCCTCTCGGTAGGGGTTGCGTGGATCCTGGGTCCAGTTCAAAAACGGCTTGCCGGTGTCCATCGGCACCATCTCGATGCAGTCCGCCACCGGGCAGGTGATCTGGCACAGGTTGCAGCCCACGCATTCGTCGTCGATCACTTGATACACGTGGGTCCCATCGGCCTGCTTGAGGCTGGCAATGGCCTGGTGCGAGGTGTCTTCGCAGGCAATATGGCAGCGCCCGCAGCCGATGCACGCCGCCTGGTCAATCTTGGCGATCACCTGGTAGTTGATGTCCAGGTATTTCCAGTCTGTGGTGTTGCCCACCGCGCGCCCGGAAAAGTCCTGCAGGCTCTTGTAGCCCTGGCTGTCCATCCACCGTGACAAACCATCCTTCATCTCGTCGACGATGCGAAAACCATGCAACATCGCCGCCGTGCACACCTGCACCGCGCCGCAGCCCAGGGCGACGAACTCTGCGGCATCGCGCCAGTTGCCGATGCCGCCGATCCCGCAGATCGGCAGGCCCTGGGTCTGGGGATCGCGGGCGATTTCAGCCACCATGTTCAAGGCAATCGGCTTGACCGCCGAGCCGCAGTAGCCGCCGTGGGTGCTCTGGGTGCCGACGATCGGCAGGGCGACCATGCGCTCCAGGTCGACGCTGGTGATGGAGTTGATGGTATTGATCAGCGAGACCGCGTCAGCCCCGCCGCGATAGGCGGCACGGGCGGCCACGCGGATATCGGTGATATTGGGCGTGAGCTTGACGATCACCGGCAACGAGCAATAGGTCTTGCACCAGCGCGTCACCTGTTCGACGTATTCCGGCACCTGGCCCACCGCCGCGCCCATGCCCCGTTCCGGCATGCCGTGGGGGCAACCGAAGTTCAGTTCGATGCCGTCGCAACCGGTGGCTTCCACCCGTGGCAGGATGTTTTTCCAGGACTCTTCGATGCATGGCACCATCAGCGACACGATCAGGGCGCGGTCCGGCCAGTCCTTTTTCACCTGGGTGATTTCTTGCAGGTTGATTTCCAGGGAGCGGTCGGTGATCAGTTCGATATTGTTGATACCCAGTACTTCGCGGTTGGCGCCAAAGTGCGCCGAATAGCGGGACGAGACGTTGACTGCCGCCGGGTCCTCGCCCAGGGTTTTCCAGACCACGCCGCCCCAGCCGGCTTCAAAGGCGCGCACCACGTTGTAGGCCTTGTCGGTGGGGGGCGCGGAGGCCAGCCAGAACGGATTGGGGGCTTTGATGCCAGCGAACACAATCGATAGATCGGCCATTTACGCAGCCTCCACAGTGAGCATGAGTTGAGCGTGCATGGCCTCGGCGGCCAGCTTGCCGTGCTGCACGGCCTGGACGGTGAGGTCTTGCCCGAGGCTGACGCAATCGCCACCGGCATACACGCCGGGGATGCTGGTTTGCAGCTGTGCATCGACAAAGATCCGCTCGCCCTGGCGTTGCAGTTGCTGGGCCAGGGGGTCGTGCAAGGCCTGCTCGTCAAAGCCTTGGCCGATGGCCTTGAAGATCGCATCCGCCGCCAGCTCGAAGGTGTCGCCGGTGGTGTGTAGGCGGCCATTTTCCAGGCGTGTGCGGGCAAAGCGCATGCCGCGTACCTGGCCCTGGTCGTCCAGCAGCACAGTGTCGGGTTGGGCCCAGGTCAGCAGGCGGACCTGGTTGGCTTTGGCGATATCTTGCTCATGGCCAGTGGCGCCCATGTCGGCAAGCCCGCGGCGGTAGACCAGGTTGACATCGCGTGCGCCCAGGCGCGCCATTTGCACGGCCATGTCGATGGCGGTGTTGCCAGCACCGAGCACGATGCAGCGGTCGGCCAGGGGCAGTTGGCTGAGGTCGTCGGCCTGGCGCAGTTCGCGGATGTAGTCGGTGGCGGCGAGCAGGCCGGGCGCGTCCTCGTGGGGCAGGCCCAGGTGTTTGCTGGCGGCCAGGCCCAGGCCGAGGAACACCGCGTCGAATTGCTGGTGCAGGTCGCTCAGGCTCAGGTTGTCGCCCAGGCGCTGGCCGTGGCGGATTTCGATGCCGCCGATCTGCAGCAGGAAGTCCAGCTCCTGCTGGGCGAAGTCATCCACCAGTTTGTATTTGGCGATCCCGTATTCATTGAGGCCGCCGGCCTTTTCCCGGGCCTCGAAAATCACCACGTCATGCCCATGCAAGGCACTGCGATGGGCACAGGACAAACCCGCAGGCCCGGCGCCGACCACCGCGATACGCTTGCCGGTCGCGGCGGCGCGCTGGAACGGGTGTTGCTCGAAGTGCGCGTTGTCGATGGCATAGCGTTGCAACAGGCCGATCAGCACCGGGGCGCATTCTTCGCTGTGGTTGCGTACACAGGCCTGCTGGCAGAGGATTTCGGTCGGACAGACCCGGGCACAGCTGCCGCCGAGGATATTGGCCGAGAGGATTTTCTGCGCCGCGCCCTGGACGTTGTCGGTGTGGATATTGCGGATAAACGACGGGATGTCGATTTCGCTGGGGCACGCGTTGACGCACGGCGCGTCGTAGCAATACAGGCAGCGCGAGGCTTCCAGGTGGGCCTGGCGGGCATTGAGGGGCGGTGCCAGGTCGGTGAAATGGCTGGCGAGGGTCGCCCCGTCTTCGTCGGGGTGGGGGAGGTGGTTCAGGGTCTGGATCACGGTAATGGCCTCACGGTTTTTTTGCCTCTGGCGGGCATTGGTTTTTTGTTGCCTGTGCGGGCTTCATCGCGGGCAAGCCCGCTCCCACATTTGATCGGGTTCATATCTCAATGGGTGGGAGCTGGCTTGCCTGCGATTGGCTATGTCAGCGGTTTACGGCGACTGGCCTGGAATGCTCGGCCCGCTTGCGCAACTGCTCGAACACCGGCGGATACGCCGGCCGCTCGACATAGCGCCCGGCACCGCGCTCGGCGCGCAAATCGCCATCGACCCACACCAGCCGGCCCTGGCTGATGGTGTGGCTGGGCACGCCGCGTACGGTCTTGCCTTCAAAGATGTTGAAGTCCACCTGCTGGTGGTGGGTCTTGGCCGAGATGGTCCGCGTACCCTGGGGATCCCACAGCACCAGGTCGGCATCGGCACCGACGCGGATCGCACCCTTGCGCGGGTAGAGGTTGAAGATCTTCGCGGTGTTGGTGGAGGTCAGTGCGACAAACTCCTGCATCGACAGGCGCCCGGTGTTGACCCCTTCGTCCCACAGCAACGCCATGCGGTCTTCGATGCCGGCGGTGCCGTTGGGGATCTTGCTGAAGTCGTCACGCCCGGCAGCCTTTTGGTCGGCACAGAAGCAGCAGTGGTCGGTGGCGGTGGTGTGCAGGTTACCCGCTTGCAGGCCACGCCACAGTGCGTCTTGATGCCCGCGGGGGCGGAAGGGCGGGCTCATCACGTAGCCCGCTGCGGTTTGCCAGTCGGGGTGCTGGTACACGCTGTCGTCCAGCAGCAGGTGCCCGGCCAGGACTTCGCCATAGACCGCCTGGCCCTTGGCGCGGGCATAGGTGATTTCGTCGAGGGCTTCCTGGGTCGAAACGTGCACCAGGTACAGCGGCGTGCCGAGGGTTTCGGCGATGCGGATTGCACGGCTGGCGGCTTCGCCCTCCACTTGCGAAGGCCGGGACAGCGGGTGGGCCTCGGGCCCGGTGATGCCCTGGGCCATCAGCTTGCGTTGCAGGTGATACACCAGCTCGCCGTTCTCCGCATGCACGGTGGGCACCGCGCCCAGTTCCAGGCAGCGCTCGAAGCTGGCGACCAGGGTGTCGTCGGCGGCCATGATCGCGTTCTTGTAGGCCATGAAATGCTTGAAGCTGTTGATGCCGTGGTGGCTCACCAGCTCGGCCATTTCCTCGCGCACCTGTTCGCTCCACCAGGTAATCGCCACATGAAACCCATAGTCGGCCGCCGACTTCTCGGCCCAGCCGCGCCACTGGTGGAAGGCCTCCAGCAACGACTGCTGCGGGTTGGGAATCACGAAGTCGATGATCGACGTGGTCCCGCCCGCCAGGCCTGCTGCCGTACCGCTGAAAAAGTCCTCGCTGGCCACGGTGCCCATGAAGGGCAGTTGCATATGGGTATGGGGGTCGATGCCGCCGGGCATCAGGTATTGGCCGCTGCCATCGAGTATCTCGGTGCCGGCGGGAATATCCAGGCCAGTGCCAATGGCGCGGATTAGACCGTCTGCGCACACTACATCGGCGGTATAACTTTCATCATGGGTAACAACGGTGGCGCCACGGATCAACAGAGACATGCCGAGTTCCTCAGAGGCTTGACCGGCTTATGCCAGTTCTAAGTGTTGTAGTGCTGCTCACGGTGCAAGGTTTATTCTTGTCACAGGTGATAGGAATAGAAACTAGCCCGAGTCTTTGGAATGATCAAGATTATTTTTTATAAGCATATATTTATAATAAGTAGATGATTTTTAAGGATAAAAATTAAAAGTCACCAAAATGTAGCGGCCTCTCACCCTTTTGACGCACTTGACAGGTTCCCAATATGAGCAACATTTTCTATTGCAAATCAGACGCTTGAGAGTTGCCTCTTGACGGGAGGCCGTAATAAAAATAATTGTGTTGCACCAGATTGAGTCCTGATTGTTCGGACAACTTCTGCGTTATTTGGCCTGAGTAACGTTGAAAGTGACGTGGGACTTTTCGGTGCTGTAGATAAAACTGATAAACATCAGTTGGTTATATAAGCGGTACGGATGGGTTGACGGTCTACGGCACGGTAATTGAGTGCGCTGCCGGTGGGCCGGGTCCGTGATGTCATGTTGTCCATGCGGGACTGCGGCCATCCAGCGTTGAGCGCTGGATGAGCAACAATAATTCGAAAAAAACCGTGGAGCAGCCATGCAACAGAACAGATCGCAAGTCATCGAACGCGACGGCCTGTATGAACTCGACGCCGGCAGCGACGTGCTCGAC
The DNA here is from genome assembly GCF_001983165.1 of Pseudomonas gessardii. Lineage (GTDB taxonomy): Bacteria > Pseudomonadota > Gammaproteobacteria > Pseudomonadales > Pseudomonadaceae > Aquipseudomonas > Aquipseudomonas gessardii. Next base: position 79,766 of record NZ_MNPU01000012.1, read on the forward strand.
AGCCCCCGTTACAACCACGACATGGCGCCGACCAAGGTGCACGAACGAACCTGGAACAAGTGGCACATCACCGCACTGTGGGTCGGCATGTCGATCTGCGTGCCGACCTACACCCTGGGCGGGGTGCTCACCGCGTACTTCGGCTTGTCGGTGGGCGAGGCATTGGTGGCAATCCTGCTGGCCAATATCGTGGTACTCATCCCCCTGACGCTCAACGCGTTTCCCGGCACCAAGTACGGTATTCCGTTCCCGGTGCTGCTGCGCTCGTCCTTCGGCATTCTCGGCTCCAATGTGCCGTGCCTGATCCGCGCCCTGGTGGCCTGCGGTTGGTTCGGGATCCAGACGATGTTCGGCGGGCTGGCGATCCACCTGTTCCTCGGCTCGATTTTCGAGGGCTGGAAGAGCCTGGGCGGCACCGGCGAGGTGATCGGCTTCATGATCTTCTGGGTGTTGAACCTGTGGGTGGTGCTGCGCGGCGCCGAGTCGATCAAATGGCTGGAAACCCTGTCGGCACCGCTGCTGGTGGCGGTGGGCATCGGCTTGCTGGTGTGGGCGTTGCCCAATGTGTCGCTCAGCGAATTGATGGCGATCCCTCCCAAACGTCCCGAAGGCGCGAGCCTGACAGGCTACTTTATGGCCGGGCTGACTGCGATGGTCGGTTTCTGGGCCACCTTGTCCCTGAATATTCCTGATTTCAGCCGTTATGCCAAAAGCCAGAAAGACCAGATCCTGGGGCAGATTTTCGGCCTGCCGCTGACCATGTTCCTGTTCGCCGCCTTGGGTGTGATCATGACCGCCGCCTCGGTGAAACTGGTGGGGGTCAGCGTCTCCGACCCGGTGACCCTGATCGGGCATATCCAGAGCCCGGTGTGGGTGGCGGTGGCAATGGCGTTGATCATCATTGCCACGCTGTCGACCAACACGGCGGCGAATATTGTCTCGCCCACCAATGACTTCCAGAACATTGCGCCCAAGCTGATCAACCGCACCACCGCCGTGGTGCTCACCGGCCTGGTGGGGCTGGCGCTGATGGCCCACGAGTTGCTGAAAAAACTCGGCCTGATCGTGTCCGATGTCAGCCTGGAGACCGTGTATTCCAACTGGTTGCTCGGTTATTCGAGCCTGTTGGGGCCGATTGCCGGGATCATGGTGGTGGACTATTTCCTGATTCGCCGCCAGCAACTGGACCTGGCGGGGTTGTACCGTGATGACGTGTACCCGGCGTGGAATACGGCGGGGTTTATCGCGTTTGGTGTGCCGGTGGTGCTGACCTTGCTGTCGCTGGGCAGCGATGCCTTCAGTTGGTTCTACAGCTATGGCTGGTTCACCGGCTCGGCGTTGGGCGGGGTGTTGTATTACGGGCTGTGCGCCAAACGCAAAACCAGCCCTGTCGCCGCCAAGACATCCCTGTAAGCGATGTGGAATGCAATCAAATGTGGGAGCGGGCTTGCCCGCGATAGCGGTCTTTCAGGCGACATCTACGGTGACTGACACATCGCCATCGCGGGCAAGCCCGCTCCCACATTTGGACCGCGTCAATCATAAGAAAACTGCCTGAGGAGATCCCTATGAACGCTGCCATCGACGTTCTGCAATCCACCCATCAGCACATCAATCGCGACCGCCTGTGGCAGTCGTTGATGGACCTCGCCCAGCTTGGCGCGACGCCCAAGGGCGGGGTGTGCCGCCTGGCCCTGACCGACCTGGACCGCCAGGCCCGCGATCTGTTTGTGCAGTGGTGCGAGGCGGCGGGGTGCACGGTGACCATCGATGGCGTGGGCAATATCTTCGCCCGTCGCCCGGGGCGCAATCCGGCATTGCCGCCGGTGATGACCGGTAGCCATATCGATACCCAGCCCACGGGCGGCAAGTTCGATGGCTGCTTCGGGGTGTTGGCGGGGGTGGAAGTGCTGCGCACCCTTAATGATCTGAACGTGCAGACCGAAGCGCCGCTGGAGGTGGTGGTGTGGACCAACGAGGAAGGCTCGCGCTTCCCGCCGTGCATGATGGGCTCCGGGGTGTTCGCCGAGAAATTCACCCTGGAAGACACCCTGGCCAAGACTGACGCCGAGGGTGTCACGGTGGGCGCTGCGCTGAATGCGATTGGCTATGCGGGCACCCGGCCGGTCAGTGGGCATCCGGTCGGGGCTTACTTTGAAGCGCATATCGAACAAGGTCCGATCCTTGAAGATCAACGCAAAACCATCGGCGTGGTGCTGGGGGCCCTCGGCCAGAAATGGTTCGACCTGACCCTGCGCGGCGTCGAGGCCCATGCCGGCCCGACCCCGATGCACCTGCGCAAGGACGCCCTGGTGGGCGCCTCGGCGGTGGTTGCCGCGGTCAACGCCGCTGCACTGGGCCATCAGCCCCATGCCTGTGGCACGGTGGGGTGCCTGCAAGCCTACCCCGGCTCGCGCAATGTGATCCCCGGTGAAGTGCGCATGACCCTGGATTTTCGCCACCTGGAGCCGGCGCGCCTGGATTCGATGATTGCCCAGGTGCGCCAGGTGATTGACGAGACCTGCGCCAAGCACGGGTTGACCTTCGAGATGGTGCCTACCGCCGATTTCCCGCCGCTGTATTTCGACAAGGGCTGTGTCGATGCCGTGCGCGAGGCGGCCAATGGCTTGGGGTTGTCCAACATGGATATCGTCAGTGGTGCCGGGCACGACGCCATTTTCGTCGCCGAGCTGGGGCCGGCGGGCATGATATTCGTGCCCTGTGAAGGCGGGATCAGCCATAACGAAATCGAAAACGCCGCCCCGGATGACCTGGCGGCGGGGTGTGCGGTGCTGCTGCGGGCGATGGTGGCGGCGTCGGCGGCCGTGGCCCGTAAGCCTGCGGCCTAGATCGGTAGGCGCCAGTTTTCCGGCTCCTGGAGTGGCTTAGGCGTGATGCGCGACCGGCTTGCGGGCCTTGGCGCGCGTCGCGGCCTTGGGCGGTGGATGGCGGCGGCGGGTCACACGCAGCACCCCCCACAACATGGCGCTGGCGACGGTCAGCCAGCCAAGTACCAGCAGGAAAATCGTGGTTGTCAGGCTCATAAGTGCCTCCTTTGCCCTGTGCAGGGCACATACGGTCTTTGCAATGGACAGTCTAACCGCCAAGCGGCTGCGTGCTATTGACCAATGGTCGTGTATGTCCAACTTGTTTGCTCTATACCGGGTTTTTTACTGCGGCCCAAGGCTATACCCGCGTCCGCGAGCGCCCTATGATCAACGCCCCAGCCCGCAGATGATCAAGAGAGTGAAGAAGTTGCGTTTACGGTCGAACCTCAAAAAATCCTTGCTGGCGGCAGCGTGCATCCTCGGATTGGCCGCGTGTGCCGGGCACCCCACATCCTCGAAAATCCAGGGCTTGCCCGAGCGGGTAGAGCTCAACGGCGTGCCGGCGTTTCGCGGTGACACCTACCAGGGTGGTCCGGCAGCCCTGGCCAGCATGCTGTCGCAACAAGGCATTGTGATTACACCAGGCTTGCTGGATAAGCCATTGCGCCTGCCGGGCGGGGAAGCTGACCTTGAGCGCAATATGCAGGCACTGGCGCGGGAGTACGGGATGCTGGTGTATCCGCTGGATGCCAAGCTGACCGCGCTGTTGGCGCAGGTGGCGGCGGGGTACCCGGTGATGTTGCGGATTACCGAAGGCTCGACGCTCTGGGCCGAACCGCGCTATGCGGTGCTGGTGGGCTTTAACCAGCAGAACAGTACAGTGGTGTTGCGAGTGGCCAGGGACCGGCGCCGCGCAGTGGCGTTCAGCGACTTCGCGTCCGCTTGGAAAAGCGCCGGGCAATGGGCGGTGCTGGTCCAGCGGCCAAGCCAGTTGCCGGCCAATCTGGATGCGGCGCGCTGGCAGCAGGCGGCCAACGCAACGGCCCAGGCCGGCCAGGAGCAAGCGGCGGCCCAGGCGCTCAAAGTGATGGCCGAAAGGCCGAAGCAGCCCTAATGCAAACGGCGCCCGAGAGCGCCGTTTTTTGTGCCGGTCAGTGGTGTCTTAGCGCGACTGGGCGACCCCGGTCTGGCGGGCCTTGAGGTTCTTGTCAGCCTTGTATTGCAGGGCCACGTCCGGCACCGAGCCGCTCTTGCCGGTTTCAATCCACTTGCGAATGCGGCTGGCATCGGCAAAGTGCGTGAACTTGCCGAAGGCATCGAGGATCACCAACGACACCGGGCGATTGCCCATGCTGGTCACCAGCACCAGGCAGTGGCCGGCCTGGTTGGTGAAACCGGTCTTGGTCAGCTTGATATCCCAATTGGCCCGGTTGACCAGGTGATCGGTGTTGGAAAAACCCAGGGTGTAGCTGGGCTTGCGGAACGACACGGTTTTTTCCTTGGTGGTGCTCAATTGCGTGAGCATTGGGTACTTGCGTGCGGCCTGCACCAGCTTGCTCAAGTCACGGGCGGTGGACACGTTATGGATCGACAGGCCGGTGGGTTCGACATAGCGGGTGCTGGTCATGCCCAAGGCCTTGGCCTTGGCGTTCATCGCAGCAATAAACGCCGCATAGCCGCCCGGATAATGGTGGGCCAGGCTGGCGGCGGCACGGTTTTCCGAGGACATCAGGGTGATCAGCAACATCTCCTTGCGCGGCATCTCACTGTTGAGCTTGACCCGCGAGAACACCCCTTTCATTTCCGGGGTGTCACTGATGTTGATAGAGATGTACTCATCCATATTCTGCTTGGCGTCCAGCACCACCATACCGGTCATCAACTTGGTGACGGAGGCAATCGGCACCACCACGTCGGGGTTGCTGGCGTAGATCACCTTGTTGGTTTGCAGGTCGACCAGCATCGCGCTGCCCGAGGCGATGTGCAGTTGCGAGGTGTCCCGTGGGGCCAGGGTGGTTTCGCTGGCGTTGGCGACAGTGCCTGCGAATGCGAAGAACAGGCTGACAAGAGAGAGATGAATTTTCACGCGGATGAACTCGCTAAAAGATAGAAAAATACCGGGGGCGACCGGTTTTATGAAAAATGACGTTACATTTTAGGAGTATGGATCAGAAAGCGATAGAGAGCCTTTAAATAAAGGCTGTAAGGCGATGATGGGTGTAGCGCTACGGTGTCGTCCATCACACCTGCTATCGAGCGGGCTAAAAAAACACGCCAACGGAACGGTTTTATGACAGTGCCTGAACTAGATTGATATCTAAATGATATCAATTATTCAGGCTTGCTGGTCCCGCTTGTGGATTTCAGGTTCTCATGTCAGAAAAAATCAAGGCGGCAGCGGCGTTGTTCAACTTTACTGATGCACGTTGCCGAGGCTGCGCCCATTTTCGGGCGGTATCCGACCCAAGGTGGCGGGGCACTGAGTCGCGCAGGCGTAAACAAGTGTGTTGCAGATGAAGAGGGCAGGTATTGACGATGCCTTGCTAGAGGCTGCGCTAACCAAATTGTTGGGTTGCTTACAGCTTCGGGCATCTTGGTCGATAGCCTGGAATGACAGCAGTGACGTACCGACCTTTCTAAGAGAGATAAAAAATGAACGTCAGGACTATAAACCTTGCTCCAAGGTCTGCCATCTTCTTCTCGCTCATTGTCCTGGTGGTTTTTGCTCTGGGCATTGTCGCCTTGATGCAAATGGACAAGCTTCGAGACGCGGAGCAGGATGTCGAAACTAATTGGATGGCGAGCATCCGTGAGATCGGCAAGATGCAGGCAGGTGTCTTGCGCCTGCGTCTTGAAAGCATCCGCATCACTGTGACTACCGACGAGCAAGTGCGCCAAACGCGCATCGCTTCGTTGGGTGGCTACCGTAGTACGCTACAGGGCACCATCAGCAATTACGTCCCCTTGATTACCGGGCCGGCAGAGCGTGAGCTCTACCAGGCGGTGGCCACCGATGTGCAGCAGTATTTCAAGCTAGTGGATGAGCTGGAACCGTTGCTGCGAAGTGGCGACAACGCCGCAGCCATTAGCCTGATCAATACCCGCATCAGCCCGATGACCAACGCCCTGCAGGAAAAGATGGACAAACTCTCGGCCTTTAACGAGGAGGGTGCGAAGCGTGCAGGCCTGGATGCCGCCTCGATCTACAGCAACGGCGTAACGTTGGTGATTGGCCTGCTGGTGGTGACCGTAATGCTCACCGTAGTACTGGCTACGGTGTTGACCCGTAGCATTACCTCGCCTATCAGCGATGCCCTGGCCGTGGCCGAGCGCATTGCCGGTAGCGACCTGTCCCGGGAGATTGGGGTCAGTGGTCGCGATGAAGCCGGCCGCCTGCTGGCTGCCTTGGCGAAGATGCAGAGCAACCTGCGGGAAACCATCGCCAGTATCGCTGACTCTGCCACCCAACTGGCGTCGGCCTCTGAAGAAATGACCGCTGTGACCGAAGATGCCAGCCGTGGGCTGGTGCGGCAGAACGATGAAGTCAATCAGGCCGCCACCGCGGTGACCGAAATGAGCGCTGCGGTGGACGAGGTGGCACGCAACGCCGAAGCCGCCGCCCAATCTTCGCGAGAGTCCATGGCATTCACCCACTCGGGTATCGAGAACGTGGCGCAGACCCTCAAAGCCATCGAAAGTCTGGCCAGCAACGTGGCGAGTACTGGGGATCAAGTCAAGGCCTTGTCCGGCAGGGCCCAGGACATCAGCAAGGTGGTCGAGGTCATTCGCGCGATTGCCGAGCAGACCAACCTGCTGGCGCTGAACGCAGCCATTGAAGCCGCCCGCGCCGGCGAGCAAGGTCGTGGGTTTGCGGTGGTTGCTGATGAAGTGCGGGCCCTGGCCCACCGCACCCAGCAGTCGACCCAGGAAATCGAACAGATGATCAGCGCGATTCAGAGCGATTCGACCCACGCAGTGAGTGCCATGAGCGTCAGTGCTCAGATGGCCAGCAGCTCAATCTCCGTGGCGCAGAGCGCCGACCTGTCGCTTAAGCAGATCGCCGAGGCCATCACCCAGATAAACGAGCGCAACCTGTTGATCGCCACCGCCTCGGAAGAGCAGGCACAGGTGGCCCGCGAGGCCGATCAAAACCTGACCAGTATCCGCGAACTATCAGTCCAGAGCTCGGCGGGCGCCAGTCAGACCGCCAGCGCCTGTGGTGAGATGGCCGGCCTGGCGATTGAACTGAATCGCTTAGTGGCGCGCTTCAAGGTCTGACATGGCCTGTGCCTGCTTGTGGTAGGCCTTGAGGAGGAAGTATGACGCTAACCACTATAGGGTTATGGGGGCTTCATTCTCGGAAAAGCGCAGCGTACTGTGCAAGTTGCGGCTATTGCTTGGCTGTGACGGCCAAGGTGGGTGTACGTCACCAGGCTTGAGCAGAGGCTATTGAACAGGCCTAAAAAATCCGCAGCCAGAGATCTGGCTGCGGATTTCTTGAGAGCCCCGGCGTAATCTCGAAGGCTTAAGCGAGCAGCATTGCGTCCTAAGGTCTCAGCTATGCAGGGTTTCAGCCGCGTACAGCGTATTTTCCAGCAGGCAGGCACGGGTCATCGGGCCTACACCGCCCGGTACCGGGGTAATCCAGCCGGCGCGGGGCAGGGCGGTTTCGTACACTACATCACCGACCAATTTGCCGTCGTCCTGACGGTTGATGCCGACATCGATCACGATCGCGCCTTCCTTGATCCACTCACCCTTGACCAGGCCCGGCTTGCCGGCGGCGACCACTACCAGGTCGGCGCGGCCAACGTGGCCCGCCAGGTCCTGGGTGAAGCGGTGGGTGACGGTCACGGTGCAGCCGGCCAGCAGCAACTCCATGGCCATCGGGCGGCCAACAATGTTGGACGCGCCCACGACCACGGCATCCAGGCCGTACAGGTTCACGCCGGTGCTTTCCAGCAGGGTCATGATGCCCTTCGGTGTACAGGGGCGTAGCAGGGGAATGCGCTGGGCCAGGCGACCGACGTTGTAAGGGTGGAAACCGTCGACGTCTTTGTCGGGGCGGATACGCTCCAGCAGCAGGGAGGCATCCAGATGCTCCGGCAGTGGCAATTGCAGGAGGATGCCGTCGATGTTCGGGTCGTCGTTGAGGCCGTCGATCAGGTCGGTCAGGGCCTGTTGGGTGGTGTCGCAAGGCAAGTCGTAGGCCTTGGAAATAAAGCCGACCTCTTCACAGTCTTTACGCTTGTGCGAGACATAAACCTGGGAGGCGGGATCGCTGCCGACCAGGATCACCGCGAGCCCCGGCGTGCGCAGCCCAAGCTTGCGACGCTCGGCGACACGTTTGGCGATCTGCTGGCGCAGGCTGGCGGCGATTGATTTGCCGTCGATAAGTTGTGCAGTCATTACGCGTGATTAACCATCGAGAGGGGGAGGAAAAGTGCGCGCATTCTCGCACGCCAGGACGTGAGGGCAAAGGCGCTTGGTCTGTAAATTCCCCTAACCCCTTAAATAAAATGAATTTTTTTCAAAAAAGATTTGACGGCCCCTGGGGGCGTCTATACTATTCGTCGCACTTGTCGGGCACAGCCTAGCACTGGTTAAGAAGGTCGAGCGCAATGGCTGTTTTATTGTGTAAGGCTGGAAGCATTTAGTTTGTAGTCCTCCAAGAGTACAGATTAATCAGGCGCCCGTAGCTCAGCTGGATAGAGCATCCGCCTTCTAAGCGGATGGTCGCAGGTTCGAGTCCTGCCGGGTGCGCCATTAGGCAGCTTTGGCACAAGTAGCGCAAGATGGTGGGCGTAGCTCAGTTGGTAGAGCACGGGATTGTGACTCCCGTTGTCGAGGGTTCGATCCCCTTCGTCCACCCCATATTTGAAAAGGCGCCAGATTTAACGGTCTGGCGCCTTTGTTTTAAAAGCTTCAAGCCGCGGATGTGGTGGAATTGGTAGACACACTGGATTTAGGTTCCAGCGCCGCGAGGCGTAAGAGTTCGAGTCTCTTCATCCGCACCAAATACAGCGTCACCCTTGCCATGGGCTGGGTTGGTGCTCAACAGAGAAGGCGATTGGCTTCTTTGTCACGCAATATGGTGGGCGTAGCTCAGTTGGTAGAGCACGGGATTGTGACTCCCGTTGTCGAGGGTTCGATCCCCTTCGTCCACCCCATATTCCGAAAGGCGCCAGATTTAACAGTCTGGCGCCTTTTTTGTTTTAGCGGTTTGCGGCTCCGGGTCGCAGGGGTAGGGCGTTTCGTCGTATTTTTGTTTCTCGATGATGCCGAACTACCCGCCGGCCTTGCGTGCAGGGTTGGCTGCCAGGGAGGAAGTTGCTGGTTTCTTCTATATATAGAAGGGGCGGCACAGAGCCCTGGCGTGATGGGCTGTATTTGTCACTGGGGCGAGGAGCATTCGTGCATTCGTACCTGTAAAATGCCTGCTGTTTTTTAACCCGTTTTCAGTAGGGTGACTTCTTGAGTTTGACCCACTAGAATGCATGCCCTTGATTCTTGGGTCGGAAACGGCCGGCTAACGTCTGTGCAACGAGGAATATCCATGCAAGTTTCTGTTGAAAATACTACTGCTATCGAGCGCCGCATGAGCATCACCGTGCCGGCAGAGCGCATCGAGACCGCGGTCAACAAGCGTCTGCAGCAGACTGCCCAGAAGGCCAAGATCGCTGGTTTCCGTCCAGGCAAAGTGCCGATGAGCGAAATCAAGCGCCGTTTTGGTGCTGACGCACGTCAAGATGCTGTAGGTGATGTGATCCAGGCTTCCTTCTACGAAGCCGTTGTCGAGCAAAAGCTGAACCCGGCAGGCTCGCCTTCGATCGAGCCCAAGTCCCTGGAAGCGGGCAAGGACCTGGAATACGTTGCCGTATTCGAGGTGTTCCCAGAGTTCACCGTGGCAGGCTTCGACGGTATCGAAATCGAGCGCCTGAGCGCCGAAGTGGCTGATGCCGACCTGGACAATATGCTGGAAATCCTGCGCAAGCAGAACACCCGTTTTGAAGTGGCCGATCGCGCTGCCCAGAACGAAGACCAGCTGAATATCGATTTCGTGGGCAAGGTTGACGGCGAAGTCTTCGCCGGTGGTTCGGCCAAGGGCACCCAGTTGGTACTGGGCTCCAACCGCATGATCCCGGGTTTTGAAGACGGTCTGGTTGGCGCTAAGGCCGGCGAAGAGCGCGTTCTGAACCTGACGTTCCCGGCGGACTACCAGAACCTGGACCTGGCTGGCAAAGCCGCCGAGTTCACCGTGACCGTCAACAGCGTTTCCGAGCCTAAGCTGCCAGAGCTGAACGAAGAGTTCTTCGCCCAGTTCGGTATCAAGGAAACCGGTATCGAAGGTTTCCGCACCGAAGTTCGCAAGAACATGGAGCGTGAGCTGCGCCAGGCCATCAAGTCCAAGGTCAAGAACCAGGTCATGGACGGTCTGCTGGCCGCCAACCCGATCGAAGTGCCCAAGGCCCTGCTGTCCAACGAAGTGGATCGCTTGCGCGTACAAGCTGTCCAGCAGTTCGGTGGCAACATCAAGCCTGATCAACTGCCGGCCGAGCTGTTTGAAGAGCAAGCCAAGCGCCGCGTCGTGCTGGGCCTGATCGTCGCGGAAGTGGTCAAGCAATTCGACCTCAAGCCAGACGAAGACCGCGTTCGCGAAATGATCCAGGAAATGGCTTCGGCCTACCAGGAGCCTGAGCAGGTCGTGGCTTGGTACTACAAGAATGACCAGCAGCTGAACGAAGTCCGTTCGGTTGTGCTGGAAGAGCAAGTTGTAGATACTGTTCTGCAGAAGGCTAAGGTGACCGACAAAGCGGTCTCTTACGAAGAAGCAGTCAAGCCGGCAGAAGCAGCACAAGCCGACTGATTGTCCAACTCGTTTGAAAATACACCCATAAGCCAGCCTCGCGCTGGCTTATGCGTATTCAAGACATGACTATTTGGGAGTAACTGCAGAGCATGTTCCGTAATTCGTATATTCAGCAGAACTCTGATATCCAGGCCGCAGGCGGCCTGGTCCCGATGGTTGTCGAGCAATCTGCTCGTGGCGAACGCGCCTATGACATCTACTCGCGCCTGCTCAAGGAGCGAGTGATCTTTCTGGTTGGTCCGGTAGAGGACTACATGGCCAACCTGATCTGTGCGCAACTGCTGTTCCTTGAAGCGGAAAACCCGGACAAGGACATCCATCTCTACATCAACTCCCCAGGCGGTTCGGTGACGGCGGGCATGTCGATCTACGACACCATGCAGTTCATCAAGCCGAACGTATCCACCACGTGCATCGGTCAGGCCTGCAGCATGGGGGCATTCCTGCTGACGGCGGGTGCCGAAGGCAAGCGTTTCTGCCTGCCCAACTCGCGTGTGATGATTCACCAGCCACTGGGCGGTTTCCAGGGCCAGGCGTCGGACATCGAGATCCACGCCAAGGAAATCCTGTTTATCCGCGAGCGTCTCAACACGCTGATGGCCAAGCACAGCGGGCACACCCTGGAAGAAATCGAGCGCGATACCAACCGTGACAACTTCATGAGTGCCGAAGCCGCGCGTGAATACGGGCTGATCGACGCCGTGATCGACAAGCGCCCCGCTTAATATAAGCAGCTCAAAATAGGGCTGGTCGGCATGTCCGACCACCGGCGGGCTTGAAAAAGCCCGCATAAGCCTTCATCTTGTGTTGCAAGCCTATCGGATTTGGATCGAACGAATGACTGACACCCGCAACGGCGAGGACAACGGCAAGCTGCTCTATTGCTCCTTCTGTGGCAAAAGCCAGCATGAAGTGCGCAAATTGATTGCCGGCCCCTCGGTCTTTATCTGCGACGAGTGCGTCGACCTGTGCAATGACATCATCCGTGAGGAGGTGCAGGAGGCACAGGCCGAGAGCAGCGCGCATAAATTGCCTTCGCCTAAAGAAATCAGCGGCATCCTTGACCAGTACGTGATTGGTCAAGAGCGTGCAAAGAAGGTTCTGGCCGTAGCGGTGTACAACCACTACAAGCGCTTGAACCAGCGTGACAAGAAAGGTGATGAGGTCGAACTCGGCAAGAGCAACATCCTGCTGATCGGTCCTACAGGCTCGGGTAAAACCCTGCTTGCAGAAACCCTCGCTCGCCTGCTGAACGTTCCGTTCACCATCGCCGACGCCACCACCCTCACCGAGGCGGGTTACGTAGGTGAAGATGTCGAGAACATCATTCAGAAACTGCTGCAGAAGTGCGACTACGACGTAGAGAAGGCCCAGATGGGTATTGTCTATATCGATGAAATCGACAAGATTTCGCGCAAGTCCGACAACCCGTCGATCACCCGGGATGTTTCCGGTGAAGGCGTGCAGCAAGCCCTGCTCAAGCTGATTGAAGGCACGGTCGCTTCCGTACCGCCTCAAGGCGGCCGTAAGCACCCGCAGCAGGAATTCCTGCAGGTTGATACGCGTAACATCCTGTTTATCTGTGGCGGTGCGTTCTCCGGCCTGGAAAAGGTTATTCAAAACCGTTCCACCCGTGGCGGCATCGGTTTCAGTGCAGAAGTGCGCAGCAAGGAAGAAGGCAAGAAGGTGGGCGAGTCCCTGCGTGAAGTCGAGCCTGACGATCTGGTCAAGTTCGGTCTGATCCCGGAATTCGTTGGCCGTCTGCCGGTCCTGGCCACGTTGGACGAGCTGGATGAAGCTGCGCTGATTCAGATCCTCACCGAGCCGAAAAACGCCCTGACCAAGCAATACGCCAAGCTGTTCGAGATGGAAGGCGTGGACCTTGAGTTCCGTTCTGACGCGCTCAAATCGGTGGCCAAGCGGGCACTGGAGCGCAAGACCGGTGCACGCGGTTTGCGTTCGATTCTCGAAGGCGTATTGCTCGACACCATGTACGAAATCCCCTCGCAGTCCGAGGTGAGTAAAGTGGTGATCGACGAAAGCGTTATCGAAGGTAAGTCCAAGCCACTGTATATCTACGAAAACAGTGAGCCGGCGGCCAAGGCTGCGCCAGACGCGTAAGCGTTTCGCCGTTTCGGTACAGACAAGGGGCCTCTAGGGGCCCCTTTGTTTTTCATGGAAATTTTTACTGTGTGTAACTGCCAGCATTGAGCTTGTTTTTTTTGCACGCAGCCCCCATCTTGGCTTCAAGCTTACTTTCATCTGTCATAGAGGCGAAATCATGAAGACAACCATTGAATTGCCTCTCCTGCCATTGCGCGATGTGGTTGTGTATCCGCACATGGTTATCCCGCTGTTCGTGGGGCGCGAGAAGTCTATCGAAGCCCTCGAGGCCGCGATGACGGGCGACAAGCAGATCCTGCTGTTGGCCCAGAGAAATCCGGCTGACGACGATCCAGGCGAAGACGCCCTGTATCGCGTCGGCACCGTTGCAACCGTCCTGCAATTGCTCAAGCTGCCGGATGGCACCGTCAAGGTGCTGGTCGAGGGCGAGCAGCGCGGTGCGGTCGAGCGCTTCATGGAGGTGGATGGCCACCTGCGTGCAGAAGTGGCGTTGATCGACGAAGTCGATGCGCCGGAGCGCGAGTCCGAAGTGTTTGTACGCAGCCTGCTGTCCCAGTTCGAGCAATACGTGCAACTGGGCAAGAAAGTCCCGGCTGAAGTCCTGTCCTCCCTCAACAGCATCGATGAGCCAAGCCGCCTGGTCGACACCATGGCCGCGCACATGGCGCTGAAGATCGAGCAGAAGCAGGACATCCTCGAAATCATCGACCTGTCGACCCGGGTCGAGCACGTCCTGGCCCTGCTGGATGCCGAGATTGACCTGTTGCAGGTCGAGAAGCGCATTCGCGGTCGCGTCAAGAAACAGATGGAGCGCAGCCAGCGCGAGTACTACCTGAATGAGCAGATGAAGGCCATTCAGAAAGAACTCGGCGACAGCGAAGAAGGCCACAATGAAATCGAAGAGCTGAAAAAGCGCATCGATGCCGCAGGCTTACCTAAAGACGCGCTGACCAAAGCCACTGCCGAGCTGAACAAACTCAAGCAAATGTCGCCGATGTCGGCCGAAGCCACCGTGGTTCGTTCCTACATCGACTGGCTGGTGCAGGTGCCGTGGAAGGCCCAGACCAAGGTGCGCCTGGACCTGGTGCGTGCCGAAGATATCCTCGACGCCGACCACTACGGCCTGGAAGAGGTCAAGGAACGTATCCTCGAATACCTCGCCGTGCAGAAGCGCGTGAAGAAGATCCGTGGCCCGGTGTTGTGCCTGGTCGGTCCTCCTGGCGTGGGTAAAACCTCGTTGGCCGAGTCGATCGCCAATGCCACCAACCGTAAATTCGTGCGCATGGCCTTGGGTGGCGTGCGTGATGAAGCGGAAATCCGTGGTCATCGCCGGACTTATATCGGCTCGATGCCAGGAAGATTGATTCAAAAGATGACAAAGGTTGGCGTGCGCAACCCGCTGTTCCTGCTCGATGAAATCGACAAAATGGGCAGCGACATGCGTGGCGATCCGGCATCGGCCCTGCTGGAAGTGCTCGACCCCGAGCAGAACCACAATTTCAACGACCATTACCTGGAAGTCGACTACGACCTGTCCGATGTAATGTTCCTGTGCACCTCCAACTCGATGAACATTCCACCCGCCCTGCTGGACCGGATGGAGGTGATTCGTCTGCCGGGCTACACCGAAGACGAAAAGATCAATATCGCCGTCAAATACCTCGCGCCCAAGCAGATTGCGGCCAATGGCCTGAAGAAGGGCGAGATCGAATTCGAGGTCGAGGCGATCCGCGACATCATTCGTTACTACACCCGCGAGGCCGGTGTACGGGGCCTTGAGCGCCAGTTGGCGAAGATCTGCCGCAAGGCGGTCAAGGAACATGCCCTGGAAAAACGCTTCTCGGTGAAGGTCACGGCCGATGACCTGGAACACTTCCTGGGCGTGCGTAAATTCCGCTACGGCCTGGCCGAGCAGCAGGATCAGGTCGGGCAGGTGACTGGCCTGGCGTGGACCCAGGTGGGCGGCGAATTGCTGACGATCGAGGCCGCGGTGATTCCGGGCAAGGGGCAACTGATCAAGACCGGTTCCCTGGGGGATGTGATGGTCGAGTCCATCACGGCCGCGCAGACCGTGGTGCGCAGTCGCGCCCGCAGCCTGGGGATCCCCCAGGACTTCCACCAGAAGCACGACACTCACATCCATATGCCGGAAGGGGCTACCCCCAAAGACGGCCCCAGCGCTGGCGTAGGCATGTGTACGGCCCTGGTTTCGGCCCTGACCGGCATCCCGGTGCGTGCCGATGTCGCCATGACCGGGGAGATCACCCTGCGTGGCCAGGTATTGGCCATTGGTGGCCTCAAGGAAAAACTGCTGGCCGCCCACCGTGGTGGCATAAAGATCGTGATCATTCCGGAAGAGAATGTCCGCGACTTGAAGGAAATTCCTGACAACATTAAGCAGGATCTGCAGATTAAACCGGTTAAATGGATTGACGAGGTCCTGCAAATTGCGCTGCAATACGCGCCGGAGCCCTTGCCGGATGTGGCTCCCGAGATAGTCGCGAAGGACGAAAAACGCGAGACAGACTCTAAGGAAAGAATTAGCACGCATTAATACGTTTAAGCCGGGTGGCTTCCTTGACAGCTTTTTAGAGCCCTTGTTATAAAGCGGCTCTTAAGTGTCTGTAGGCCATTCAGCACTGGTTTTTGCTTTCACCAAAAAACTTAGAATCATACTCAATAGATATAAGGGGACTTAGAGTGAACAAGTCGGAACTGATTGATGCTATCGCCGCATCTGCTGATATCCCGAAAGCCGCTGCTGGCCGTGCGCTGGACGCAGTAATCGAATCCGTCACTGGCGCTCTCAAGGCCGGCGACTCCGTGGTACTGGTAGGTTTCGGTACTTTCTCTGTGACCGATCGTCCAGCTCGCACTGGCCGTAACCCACAGACTGGCAAAGCACTGCAAATCGCTGCTGCCAAGAAACCAGGTTTCAAAGCCGGTAAAGCCCTGAAAGAAGCCGTTAACTAAGCTTCGCTCAAGCCTTTGCCTATCCGGGCTGGACGCAGGTCTGGCCTGGCAGCGGAGCGGCAACTGACCCAGGTATCCATTGGGTCGCGACGCCGGGGGGCGGGTTCAACACCCGTCCGTTCCGCCAGTTACGAGAAGGCGCATCCTCGGATGCGCCTTTCTTCTATCCGGATTCTACCCACGCTCCACGGTTGCCTAATTTTGAAGTTCAACCGTTTCTGGGGGACGCATGCTGCAGAATATCAGGGACAATTCACAAGGCTGGATTGCCAAGACCATTATCGGGCTCATCGTTGTATTGATGGCTTTCACCGGTATCGAGGCCATTTTCCAGGCGACGACCAACAGCCAGGACGCGGCCAAGGTCAATGGTGAAGAAATCAGTCAAAACGAGCTGAGCCAGGCTGTCGACTCGCAACGTCGGCAACTGATGCAACAACTGGGCAAGGACTTCGACGCGTCCTTGCTGGATGAAAAAATGCTGCGCGAAGCGGCCCTCAAGGGCCTGATCGACCGCAAGCTGCTGCTGCAAGGCGCGGCCGACTCGAAGTTCTCCTTCTCGGAAGCGGCCCTGGACCAAATGCTCCTGCAAATGCCGGAATTCCAGGTAGAGGGCAAGTTCAACGCTGAGCGTTTCGACCAGGCGATTCGTCAGGCGGGCTACAGCCGCATGCAATTCCGCCAGATGATGACGCAGCAAATGCTGATCGAGCAGTTGCGTTTGGGCATTGCCGGCAGCGGTTTCGTCACCGACCAGGAAGTGCTGAACTTCGCGCGTCTGGATAAACAGACCCGTGATTTTGCCACCGTCAGCATCAAGGCCGACCCGGCAGCGGTGAAGCTCACCGACGACGAGGTCAAGGCTTACTACGACCAGCGTGCCAAGGAGTTCATGACCCCGGACCAGGTCGTCATCGACTATCTGGAGCTGAAGAAGGCTTCGTTCTTTGACCAGGTAACGGTCAAGGACGATGAACTGCAGGCCCTGTACGAGAAAGAAACCGCCAACCTCGCTGAACAGCGTCGTGCCGCGCATATCCTGATCGAAGTCAGCGACAAGGTGACCGAGGCGCAGGCCAAGGCCAAGATCGAAGACGTCCAGGCGCGCCTGGCCAAGGGCGAAAGCTTCGAGGCCCTGGCCAAGGAGTTCTCCCAGGATCCAGGTTCGGCCAACAATGGCGGCGACCTGGGTTTTGCAGGCCCTGGCGTCTACGATCCGGAGTTTGAAACCGCCCTGTATGCCTTGAACAAGGATCAGGTCTCGGCACCGGTACGCTCCAGCTTCGGCTGGCACCTGATCAAGCTGTTGGGTGTTGAGGCGCCAGAAGTGCCTTCGTTCGCCAGCCTCAAAGACAAGCTGACCCGCGAGCTGAAGACCCAGCAAGTGGAGCAGCGCTTCGTCGAGGCGACCAAGCAACTGGAAGATGCGGCATTTGAGGCTTCCGACCTGGCCCAGCCGGCATCGGACCTGAAACTGACCGTGCACACCTCGGCGCCGTTTGGCCGTGAAGGTGGCGAAGGCATCACGGCCAATCGTGCGGTGATCCAGGCGGCTTTCAGCCCTGAAGTGCTGGATGAGGGTGCCAACAGCACTGCCATCGAGCTGGATCCGGAAACCATCGTGGTCCTGCGCGCCAAGGAGCACCGCAAGCCGGAGCAACTGCCACTGGACAGCGTGGCGACTGCCATCCGTGCCCAGTTGACCAAGGAGCGTGCAAGCGCTGCGGCGAAGGCCCACGCTGACGAGCTGATCGCCAACCTGCGCGATGGCAAGCTGGCGCTGGACAAGGCCGTTGATGGCCAGGCCTGGAAAGTCACCGAAGCCGCCACCCGTGGCCAGGAAGGCGTTGAGCCTGCCGTGCTGCAGGCCCTGTTCCGCATGGCCAAGCCGGCGGCGAAGGACAAACCGACCTTTACCGACGTGACCCTGCCGGATGGCAGCCTGATGATCGTGCGCTTGAACAGCGTCAACGAAGGTGCCGCACCAAGCGATGAAGAGAAGGAGCAATATCGTCGCTTCCTCGCCTCGCGGGTCGGCCAGCAAGACTTCGCAGCGTTCCGCAAGGAACTGGAAGCCAAGGCTGATATCAAGCGTTTCTGATCGTGTGATACCGCCTCAAAAAAAGACCCCGGCCTGAAAACCGGGGTCTTTTTTTGCCTGTGGGTCAGGTGCGGCGAAGCTGTAGGGTCGTGATCAACGCCAGCATGGCCAGGCCGGCAACGGTCCAGGGAAAGGACACCACGCCCCACCCTTGAAGCAACACGCCGCCCAGTAGGCCACCGCCGGCAATCCCCAGGTTCCACACCGTCACCAGCATCGACTGGGCGGCATCCGCCGAGTCACCGGCCGCCTTGGCCAGCGCGGTTTGCAGCAAGGCGGGCAGGCCGCCAAATGCCAGGCCCCAGACGGCGACTGACAGGTAGACGACCTCGGTAGCGGCGACCCACAGCCCCAGGGCCAATGCCGCAGCGGCAAACAGCGCGCAACTGAGCACCAGCAAGCCCTGCAGCAGGCGGTCGATCAACAGGCCGACGATCCAGATGCCCATCAGCGCGGCCAGGCCAAATACCAGCAGCACCTGGTCAATGTCGGCGCCAAGCCCGGCGGGCATCAGGAACGGCGCGATATAGGTGTACAGAATGTTATGCGCCAGCACGTAGGTAAAGGTCACCCAGAGCACCGGGCGCACCCCCGGCAAGTGCAATACCTGGCGCAAGCCCAGGCGCTGCTGCGCACGTTGCCCGGCAAAATCCGGCACCTGCCAGCGGACCCACACCAGTAGCAGCACGGTCAGCCCGCTCATGATCGCAAAGCTCAAGCGCCAGCCTACCGCCGTGCCAAGGAAGGTCCCGGCGGGCACCCCGAGGGACAGCGCCAGCGGCGCGCCCAGCATCGCCACGGCAATCGCCCGGCCCTGCAGGTGCGGCGCCACCATGCGGCTGGCATACCCCGCCAACAGTGCCCAGAGCAGGCCCGCGAACACCCCGGCCAACAACCGTGCGACCAGGGTCAGCCAATACACGCTTGATAGCGCCGTGACACTGTTGACCAGCGCAAAACCACCAATGGCCATCAGCAGCAAGGGGCGGCGGCGCCAACCACGGGTGGCGATGGTCAGCGGGATGGCGGCCAGCAATGAGCCCAGGGCATACAGCGTGACAAGCTGGCCCACCAGCGCTTCGGAAACGCCCAGGCCAGTACTCATCTGGGGCAGCAGGCCTGCGGGCATCGCCTCGGTGAGGATGGTGATGAAGCCAGCGGTGGCCAGCGCCAGCAAACCCGCCAGGGGCAATCGTTCGCGCTGGCTGGGCAGGCATTGCGGTGTACTGCAGTCATTCATGGGGCTCGGCTCCGTATTCAAGGCATCAGGACATCGGGGCAGAGTAGGGGGCTGAACCGCTCGGAAAAATAGGCTAAGGTTCCGAACTTATCGGACAGTGGTGTCCGTAATCAGCAGGAAGGGACAATGGATAGCCTGGGCAGTATGTCGGTGTTTGTGCAGGTCGCGGAGACCCGCAGCTTTACCCAGGCCGCTCGCTTGCTGGGTGTGTCGTCCTCGGCCGTGGGCAAAAGCATTGCGCGTATGGAGCAGCGCCTGGGGGTGCGGTTGTTTCACCGCAGCACCCGCAGTATTACGCTGACGGCCGAGGGTGCGCTGTTCCTTGAGCGTTCGCGGCGGATCCTGGCCGAGGTTGAAGCGGCTGAACGGGAGTTGACCGAAGCGGCGGCCACCCCCCGTGGTAAATTGCGCATCAGCTTGCCGCAGGTCAGGGGCCTGTTGATGCCGGTGCTGACCGAGTTTATGCGGGCCTATCCAGAGATTGAGTTGGACGTGGATTTTTCCGACCGCATGGTGGATGTGATCGAGGAAGGCTTCGACGCCGTGGTGCGCACCGGCAAGCCTGAGGATTCGCGGCTGTCGGCGCGGCTGCTGGGGCACTATCGATTGGTGCTGGTGGGATCGCCACAGTATTTCGCCCTACACGGCATACCAGCCTGTCCTGCGGAGCTCAACCATCATGCCTGCCTACGTCACAAGTTCTGCGCCACCGGCAAGCTGGAGAGCTGGCCGTTGCGCCATTTACCGGGTGAGCCCGAGCCGTTGCTGCGCGCACCGCTGGTCAGCACGACCATCGAGTCGCTAAAGCATGTGGTGCACGAAGGCCTGGGGATCGCCTGCCTGCCGGACTTCATGGTCCGCGAATCCGTCGAGCAGGGCCGCTTGCAGCGGGTGCTGGACGATTACCTGGAGCATCGCGGCAGTTTCTGGATGCTCTGGCCGTCGAGCCGGCAT
Organism: Pseudomonas gessardii; assembly: GCF_001983165.1. Lineage (GTDB taxonomy): Bacteria > Pseudomonadota > Gammaproteobacteria > Pseudomonadales > Pseudomonadaceae > Aquipseudomonas > Aquipseudomonas gessardii. The sequence goes on from NZ_MNPU01000012.1 coordinate 99,856, forward strand.
GCCTCGGCCAAACTGCGGGTGTTTATCGATCATATGAGCGCCAGGCTTTTTCCTGCGCCGCGCGTCGAGCCGGCCGGTGACGTTTTACCGACAGGAATCCGCGCGCGCACCCGGTGATCTGTTGCACAATACCGCCCTGACCGTTTTCCCCAGGATGATCAATGTCAACTTCATTTCACTTGCGTGGCCTTGTGCTTGCGCTGGTGCTGGCAGGCGCCACGGGCTGCTCGTCGCCCAAGACCGCTATCTACGAACATGAGAATTTCGACGACTCCGGTACGTTTTCGCGCAATTACCCGGTCAGCGATGTCGCGGCCTGCGAAGCGGCACGCCGGGCGTTGCTCAGCCAGGGCTACATCATCACCAGCAGCGACCCGAAGCTGGTCAGTGGTAACAAAAGCTTCCAGCAGACCGGTGAGACCCATCTGCAGATCAGTTTCAACGTGGTGTGTGCCGAAGACGGCAGCGGTGAGCATCATGCGACGATGTTTGCCAACGCCCTGCAGGATCGCTACGCGCTGAAGAAGGTCAACAACTCCGCCAGCCTGGGAGTGGGGGTGCTTGGCTCGGTGTCGATGCCGATCGGCTCCACCGACGACTCGATGGTCAAGGTGGCCAGCGAGACAGTGACTTCGCCGAAGTTCTATGACCGCTACTTTGCCTTGGTCGATGTGTTTCTACCCCAGGAGAAACCTGCAGCACCGCTGCCTGAAGCGCCCAAGGCAGAATTGGGCGTGCCGGAGCCGAAGGCAGCAGAGCCTGTGGCACCGGCAGCCCCGGTAGCCGAACCCGAGGCTTCGCAGCCACTGGCACCTCCTCCTGATGCCGCGCCGATTGCTCCAGAGCAACCTGCCGTGCCGGTGCAAGCCCCACCCGCCTTGCCGGCCCCGACCGAGGCGATCCCAGCGCTGCCGTCACCGCCATAAATTCCCACGGCGCTACTACGTTTACTCCTTAGGTGCAGGAACACATCTTGACGCATACATTTTTCCGTCATGAAGGCACTTTAGGCTGGTGATGCGGGTCACTATGCAGCCACTCACCTCAAATAAGGAGTCGACGATGGACGATTACCAGGAAGAACTGCTGGAACTCCAGGCCTTTGAACTGGACCCTCTGGACCCGGCCGACGACGCCACCGAGCTGTAGGCCGGCGTCAGGCGAAATGCCGCTGGCTGCGGCGAAATTCCCCTGGGGTCTGGCTGTTCCAGCGCTTGAAGGCCCGCTGGAAGGCTTGCGCTGAGGCAAAACCGAGCAAATAGGCAATTTCCCCAAACGCCAGTTCCGTATCGCGAATGTAGGTCATGGCCAGGTCGCGGCGGGTGTCGTTGAGTATGGCGCGATATTGCGTGCCTTCCTCGGCCAGTTTACGGCGCAAGGTCCAGGTCGGCAGCTTCAGGCGCGCCGCCACTTCTTCCAGGTCGGGTTCCCGGCCGCCATTGAGCATCGGCCCCAGCAACCGTGTGATGCGCTCGCGCAGGCTGCGGGTGCGGGTCAGTTGTTCCAGTTCTCGTTCACACACCTGCAACAGCATGTGCCAGGTACTGGGGCAGTGTTGCGGGTTGCGCAGGCCCAGGCTGTGCTGGCTCAGGCGCAGTTGATTGAGTTCGGCGCCGAACTGGATCGGGCAGTCGCCCAGTACGCTGTAGCGGGCGCTGTAGTCCGGGGCGGCGAATTCGATTTCGATACGCTCGGCCAACACCGGCTGCTGGCACAAGGTCGCCATCTGCTGCAGCCAGCCAGCCAGGATCGAGTCCACCACAAAGCGGTTATAGGCGTTGTACGGGCTGATGGAATAGAAACGCAGCCAGGCGCCCCGGGCGTCTTCATGAAAGCTCGACTGGCCACGGTAGTTGGCGCCGTACAGGGCCTCGAAGCGCGTCAGGGTACGCGCCGCTTCACGCACGTTGGGCGCCTGGGCGGCGGTGACGCCGGCCAGGCCCAGTTGATTCATGCGGCTCAATTGGCCCATGCGCAGGCCCAGGCCGGGGTCGCCGGTCAGTTGGATGGCCGCATGGCCCAGGCGCATATAGCGTGGGATCGACAGGCGCGCGCCGGGCTCACTCAAGCGCGCTGGGTCCAGGCCGTACTGCAACAGCAGCGGCTGTGGGTCCAGGCCATGGCTGAGGATGGCGTCGGCCAGGGTGTGCACGATGCCCACCGATAAGTCCCCGAGGCGCATCGGTGCCGGTTTCATGGGCTTACAGCCACACGTTCAGCAGGCGCGCACCACGCGCGTTGCTGTCGGCGAAGACTTGGCCCTGGGCACTGAGAAAGCTCTGGCCGCTGGTGCCCTGGTCCCAGAATTGCCCGCGCATGAATACGCTCATGCCCGCACCCGCGAGGCTGATGGGCACCTGGCTGATCAGGCTCAGGCGATGCCAGGCTTCGCCTTCGCTGAGCTCTTCGGGCTTGAGGCTGACTTCCGGGGGCGTGGACACACTTTTGAAGCCGCGCCACGGCTTGTCCCAGGTGTCGCGGCCAATCACCAGTGCCGGCACCGCCACCACTTGCGCGCCTTGTTCGTTGAGCTTGCGGTAGTTGTCGGGGTACCAGCTGTCGCTGCCAATCAGAATGCCCAGGCGCCCGGCCGGGGTGTCGATCACGCTGATCGCGTTTTCGTCGCCCGGGGCGATAAAACCGCGCTCATCGAAGATCGGGTAGAGCTGGCGCTGGGGTTGACCCAGGGGCAGGCCATCGCGGTCGAACACCAGGCTAGTGTTGTACAGCGCGCCATGGCCGACCTGCAGTTGACCCTGGCTGATGCTTGGGTTGGGCAGGGCGATGGAGCCGGCGACCAGGGTCACCCCGAACTCCTTGGCCAGGCCGCCAAACAGCACCTGGTAATCACGGGCCATGGCCGGCGCTTTCATGCGCAGGTAGGCATCGTCCAGGCGGTTGTCGCCCTGGGCACTGATCAGTGCGCGCAGGAACGGCAACGGGTTGCTCACCGACAGCCAGTTCATCGCCTCTTTAAAGGTGGTGGCCTGATACAGCTGGTTTTTTTCACCACTGATCATCAACCAGGTGCCGACATGTTCCGGCAGGACCACGATGGTTTTGTCGTTGAGCAGGCCCAGGTCCCGGGCATTGCGCAGGTAGGCCGAGAGTTTGAGGTGCAGGCGCTCCAGGCTCTGGTAGTCGGCGGGGAACAGTTCCGGCTGGATGCCCAGCAGGTTGCCGTGATCGGCGGGAGTGCCCTGGTTCACGGCCAGGTTGATCCGCAGGTCCGACAGGTAATGCCCCACGGGGCGCTCCTGGGTCCAGACCAGATAGGCGGAAACGGCGGCGACCAGGGCCATGGTGAGGGTCAAGGCAAGTAATTTACGCATGGGGGAACAGACAACAGGCCGTGTGCAGGGTTCGACCCTAGGGTAGGGCCCGTCGCCACACTTGCCAAGGGGCGCTGCGCATTTGGATCAATAACTTGTCAGTTTCAGTCATTGAGCGCTAGGGGTATGGCTCTTAGTCTGTGGGACATAAACCGATGGCCGGCCATTCGAGCCTGTCACGTCCCGTGATGATCCGTTGTGGAGCTGTACCATGAGCGCTGCTGCCTACCCGCATTTGCTGGCCCCGTTGGACCTGGGTTTTACCACCTTGCGCAACCGCACCCTGATGGGTTCGATGCACACTGGCCTGGAAGAAAAGCCCGGCGGTTTCGAGCGCATGGCCGCGTATTTTGCCGAACGCGCCCGTGGCGGCGTGGGCCTGATGGTCACCGGCGGGATTGGCCCGAACGATGAAGGCGGGGTGTATGCCGGGGCGGCCAAGCTGACCACCGAGGCCGAGGCGCTCAAGCACAAGATCGTCACCCAGGCGGTGCACGAGGCGGGCGGCAAGATCTGCATGCAAATCCTGCATGCCGGGCGTTACGCCTACAGCCCCAAGCAGGTCGCACCCAGCGCGATCCAGGCGCCGATCAACCCGTTCAAGCCCAAGGAGCTGGACGAGGACGGCATCGAAAAGCAGATCAGCGACTTTGTTACCTGCTCGCGACTGGCCCAGGTCGCCGAGTACGACGGCGTGGAAATCATGGGCTCGGAAGGTTATTTCATTAACCAGTTCCTCGCCGCCCACACCAACCATCGCACTGACCGCTGGGGTGGCGCCTACGAAAACCGCATGCGTTTGCCGGTGGAAATCGTGCGCCGGGTGCGCGAAGCCGTGGGGCCGAACTTCATCATTATCTTCCGCCTGTCGATGCTCGACCTGGTGGAAGGCGGCAGCACCTGGGAAGAGATCGTGCAGTTGGCCAAGGCCATCGAGCAGGCGGGTGCGACGCTTATCAACACCGGCATCGGCTGGCACGAAGCACGTATCCCGACCATCGCCACCAAGGTGCCGCGTGGCGCGTTCAGTAAAGTCACGGCCAAGCTGCGCGGCGCGGTGCAGATCCCGTTGATCACCACCAACCGCATCAACACCCCGCAAGTGGCCGAGCAGATCCTCGCCGAAGGTGATGCCGACATGGTGTCCATGGCCCGGCCGTTCCTCGCCGACCCGGAGTTCGTCAACAAGGCTGCCGCTGGCCGTGCCGATGAGATCAATACCTGCATCGGCTGCAACCAGGCCTGCCTGGACCACACCTTCAGCGGCAAATTGACCACTTGCCTGGTTAACCCGCGTGCCTGCTACGAAACCGAGCTTAATTACCTGCCGGTCAAGCAGATCAAGAAAATCGCCGTGGTCGGCGCCGGCCCCGCCGGCCTGGCGGCTGCCACCGTGGCGGCGGAGCGCGGTCACCAGGTGACCCTGTTCGATTCGGCCAGCGAGATCGGCGGCCAGTTCAATGTGGCCAAGCGCGTGCCGGGCAAGGAAGAGTTTTTTGAAACCCTGCGTTACTTCAAGCGCAAGCTGCAAACCACCCATGTCGAGTTGTGCCTCAACACCCGGGTGGATGTGGCGCAACTGGTGGCCGGCGGTTATGACGAGATCATCCTCGCCACCGGTATCGCGCCGCGGACCCCGGCCATTCCAGGCGTGCAGAACGCCAAGGTGCTCAGCTACCTGGACGTGCTCCTGGCACGCAAACCGGTGGGCAAGCGCGTTGCGGTGATTGGCGCCGGTGGGATCGGCTTCGACGTCTCGGAGTTTCTCGTGCACCAGGGCGTGTCCACCAGCCTGGACCGCGAAGCGTTCTGGAAGGAGTGGGGTATCGACACCCATCTGCAAGCCCGTGGCGGCGTGGCCGGGATCAAGCCCGAGCGCCATGCGCCGGCGCGTGAGGTGTACCTGTTGCAGCGCAAGGCTTCCAAGGTCGGCGACGGCCTGGGCAAGACCACTGGCTGGATCCACCGTACCGGCCTGAAGAACAAGCAGGTGCAGATGCTCAATAGCGTTGAGTACCTGAAGATCGACGACGAGGGCCTGCATATCCGTATTGGTGCCGAGGGCGAGCCCCAGGTGCTGGCGGTGGACAACATCGTCATCTGCGCCGGGCAAGACCCGCTGCGCGAACTGCAAGAGGACCTGGTCGCCGCGGGCCAGCACGTGCACCTGATCGGCGGTGCCGATGTGGCCGCCGAGCTGGATGCCAAGCGCGCCATCAACCAAGGCTCGCGCCTGGCCGCCGAGTTGTAAGGGGCGCGCAGGGGCGGTGTTAGACTAGCGCCCCTTTTTTCATGCAGATATGCCCTGATGGGTCCTTTCGATTGGCTTCCCCACGCGCCCCTTGAACCCTTGCAGCTGGATTGGCTGAACGGGGTCGAGGTGGCCGTGCTGCGCCTGGACCGCATCGACCCGCTGATCAGCGGCAACAAGTGGTTCAAGCTCAGCGGGCACCTGGCCCAGGCGCAACAGGCGGGTGCCAGCGGCATCATCAGCCTGGGCGGCGCCTACTCCAATCATCTGCATGCCCTGGCGGCGGCCGGCAAACGCTTTGGCTTTGCCACCGTCGGCCTGCTGCGCGGGCACCCGCAAGACACCCCGACGGTCCTCGACCTGCAAGCCTTCGGCATGCAACTGCACTGGTTGGGTTATGGCGGTTACCGCGCGCGGCATGAGCCGGACTTCTGGTTGCCCTGGCGCGAGCGATACCCGCACCTGCATCCCGTGCCCGAAGGCGGCGGCGCGGTGACGGGGGCGTTGGGCTGTGGGGTGTTGGTCGAGCAGGTGCGCAGGCAGTTGCCCGCCCTGGGGTGGGCCGACTATGACGCCTGGTGGCTGGCAGCCGGCACCGGTACCACCCTGGCGGGGCTGGTGCTGGCGGAGGCGGGTGCCCATCCGGTGTACGGGGCACTGGCGGTGCCGGATGATCACGGGGTTGCGCAGAACGTGCAGGCTATCGTGCAGGGCGGGTATGAGTTGTTGGAGGCCAGCCGTGGCGGCTTTGCGAAGGTCGATCCGGTATTGCTGGAGTTTATCCAGGCCACCGAGCAGGCCAGTGGCCTGCCGTTGGAACCGCTCTACACCGGCAAGGCGCTGCTGGCGCTCAAGCAGCAGATCGAGGCCGGACGCTTGGCCCCCGGCACTCGCCTGGTCTTTGTGCACACCGGCGGCTTGCAGGGCCGCCGGGGTTTTGTGGATTAACGCTTGGGCAACATGCGCAACACGGTGTTGTCGCGCATAAAGTAGTGGTGATACAGCCCCGCCGCCGCATGCAGGCCAATCAGCCAGTAGCCGATGGTGCCGCCCAGTACATGCCAGCCTTCGATCTGCTTGGCCAGGTCCTTGTTCTCACCGATCAGGGGTGGCAACTCGATCCCGTAGAACCACACCGGATGCCCCTCGGCACTGACAATCAGCCAGCCGAAAATCGGCATGCCGATCATGAACACATACAGCGCCACGTGCATCAGGGTCGCCAGCAGGGTTTGCCAGTGCGGCGGCGCCGGCAGGATTTTCGGTGCCACGCCGAGGCTGCGGGCAAACAGGCGCAGCCAGACCAGCACAAACACGGTCAGGCCGAACATGAAATGCAGTTCTTTGATCAGGGTGCGCCCGCCACTGCCCTTGGGGAAAATCCCGCGAAATTCAATGGTGACGTAGACCGCCACCAGCAGCACCAACATCAGCCAGTGCAGGGCAATGGACATCGTACTGTAACGGGACTCACTGTTTTTCCACGGCATCGCGTCTTTCCTCACTCATCAGGGGCAAACCTCCGTTCTTTGGCGACGGAGTCCCTTCAGCCTAAACCTGTTGCGCAAGGTTTGCCCGAGTGAGGGGCGAAGTATTGATCTCGATCAGGCGCTTTGTGGCATTTCACCACGGGCCAGGCGCTGATTGATGTCGGCGATCACACCGGGCAGGTCGGTGATGGTGTCGATCAGGTAGTGCGGGCGTGAGCCGGCAAACAGCGTTTCGATACGCTGGCGCTCGCTGGCCAGCGTCGCCGGGTCCAGGGCGCGGAACTGCTCGTAGGTCAGGCCCAGGGCGTTGCCCGAGCAGGTCAGCGCCACGGTCCACATCCCGGCGCGGCGGCCTTCGAGGATGCCCGGCACGGTGTCGTCGATCTTCACGCAGGCCGCCACGTCGTCAATGCCCAGGGCGATCACGTTGGCCAGGGCCTGGGCCGGCCATGGGCGGCCATTGGGCACTTCATCGGTGGCCACCACGTGGTCGGCGATATAGCCGTTGGTGGCGGCCAGTTCGACCACCTTGTCCATCACTGGCTTGGGGTAGCCGGAGCAGGAGCCGATCTTGATCCCTTGCGCACGCAACGCGGCGATGGTCGCCAGGGCGCCGGGAATCAGCGCCGAGTGTTCGGCGATCTTCTCGATCTGCAAGGGCATGAAGCGCTCGTAGATGGCGGTCACGTCAGCGTCGGTCGGCGTGCGGCCGAAGGCTTTGCGATAGTGCTCGGCCACTTGCGGCTGATCACACAGGGTGCGGATATGGTCCCACTTGCCCATGCCCATCGGGCCACGGGCTTCTTCGATGGAGACCTGCACGTCGAACTCGGCAAACGCCTCGACAAAAATCTGCGTGGGGGCAAAGGAGCCGAAGTCGACCACGGTGCCGGCCCAGTCAAGGATAGCGGCCTGCAGGGTGTTGGGGTTCTGATAGTTCATGGTGCAAATCCTGTAAATAATGTGTAGGAACCGGCTTGCCGGCGATAGCGGCCCTGAAGGCCCCATCGCCGAGGGGAATCAGATTTCGAGCACTTCCATCTCTTGCAGCGCCTGACCGATCGCCGCCACCGCCGCCTGCATCTCGGCCTGGTTGACATGACCGATGCAGCCGACGCGGAAGGTCTCCACCTGGGTCAACTTGCCCGGATACAGAATGAAACCCTTGGCCTTGACCCGCTCGTAGAAGTCCTTGAACTGGTAGCGCGGATCTTTCGGTGCGTGGAAGGTGATGATGATCGGCGCCTGGATCGCGGCCGGCAGGAAGCTGCGCAGACCCAGGTCGGCCATGCCGTCCAGCAGCGTCTGGCAGTTGGCGGCATAGCGCTGATGACGGGCTGGCAGGCCGCCTTCTTCGTTGTATTGCAGCAGCGCTTCATGCAGGGCGGCTACCACGTGGGTCGGCGGGGTAAAGCGCCATTGCCCGGTCTTGGCCATGTAGGCGTGCTGGTCGAACAAATCCATGGCCAGGGAATGGCTGTTGCCCTGGGCGGCGGCCAGTGCGTCTTTTTTGGCAAAGACAAAACCCATGCCGGGCACGCCTTCCAGGCATTTGCCGGAGGCAGCGATCAGGGCGTCAAACGGCACTTGGGCGGCGTCGATGGGCAGCGCGCCAAAGGAGCTCATGGCGTCGATGATCAGGCGCTTGCCATGGCGCTGGATGACCTGGGCGATCTCCGGCAGCGGGTTGAGGATGCCAGTGCTGGTTTCGCAGTGGATCAGCGCGATATGGGTGATGCTGCTGTCAGCCTGCAACAGACGGTCGACATCGGCGGCGGTGGTGGGCTGGTCCTCAGCGGTCTCGAAGGTGCTGAACGGGCGGCCCAGCACTTCGCAGATCTTCGCCAGGCGCTTGCCGTAGGCGCCGTTGATCAGCACCAGCACTTTGCCATCGCGGGGCACCAGGGTACCGATGGCGGCTTCGACGGCGAACGTGCCGCTGCCCTGCAAGGGCACGCAGTGATGGCTGTCGCCACCGTTAATGATCACCAGCAGTTGCTCGCAGAGGCTGGCGGTCAGTTGGTTGAAGCGGTCATCCCACGAACCCCAGTCAACCATCATCGCCTGGCGGGTGCGGGCAGAGGTGGTCAGGGGCCCAGGTGTGAGCAGGATCGGCGCGGCAGTACTCATTCTCATGTCCTCGCAAAGCAGTGGGATGAAGCTACGGGGCATAAATTGCAGTTTGCCTTGTCATCAATCAAATTGTTTGTTGTTATGCCAGCCATCAGTGAGGCCGATAGCTATGAATCTTTTCCAACTCCGTGCATTTGACGCCGTGGCCCGGGACGGCAGTTTTACCCGTGCCGCCGCGCGCCTGTTTATCAGCCAGCCAGCCGTGACCGGGCATATCAAGGCGCTGGAAGAGCATTACCAGATCACCCTGCTGCGGCGTACCGCGCGGCGCGTGGAGTTGACGGAGCAGGGCATCAAGCTGGCGGCCATCACCCGCAGCATCTTCGGCCTGGTGGATGAAGCGCAGACCCTGCTCGAAGCCAACCGCCAATTGCTCACCGGACGCCTGGAGGTGGCGGCGGATGGCCCGCATATGGTCATGCCGATGTTGGCAAAGCTGCGTGCCCGTTACCCGGGGATCACCGTCAACCTGCGCCTGGGCAATGCCCAGGAAACCCTGGCGGCGCTGCTGTCCGAGCATGCGGATGTGGCGGTGTTGACCGAAGTCGAGCCGCGCAAGGGCGTGCACCTGCAGCCGTTGAACGAGTCACGTATCTGCGCGTTGGTACCGGCTGGCCACCCGTGGCTGGCGGACCCGGCGGGTATTCGCCTGGAGCAGTTGGACCAGGTGATCATGGTGCTGCGCGAGCCCAGTTCCATCACCCGCCGCACTTTCGACGAGGCGTGTGCCAAGGCCGGCGTGCAGCCCAAGGTGTTGCTGGAACTCGATAGCCGCGAAGCGGTGGCGGAAGCGGTGGCCGCCGAATTGGGGGTGGGGGTGGTGTCTTCCATGGAAGTCAGCCGGGACCCGCGGGTGCATGCGATTGCGATCCGTGGCGATGGGCTGCTGAACCAGCACATGCTCGGCTGCATGGAACGACGCCGCGAGTTGCGCTTGATTCAGGCGTTTTTCGAGTTGGCCTCAAGCTGATTGGGACGTTGCACCCCGTTTGACCAGTCGTTTGCATTCGACTTCGAGTTGGCCCCGTACCCCTCTCGCAGGGCTGTAGGTGTCTAGTGTGGGTTAACGCAACATAACGCAGTGGCTTGTGGCCAGTGCGTTTACGCAGGAAAACCCTCGTCGCTCAAACTGCGCCATGCGCCGCCAGGTTGCGATACTGCCCTTTGAAATACAGCAATGGCTGTGCGGTGTCGGCCTTTTGCAGATCCATGGCTTTCACCTCACCAATCACTATCACGTGATCGCCTGCGACGTGCTCGGCGTGGATTTCACAGTCGAGCCAGTGCAGGCTGTCGGCAATGACGGGGTTACCTAGCGGTGATTCCTGCCATTCGATTCCATGCCACTTATCCGTGCCTCGGCGAGCGAACTGGTTGGAAATCCCAACCTGTTCACCGGACAGAATATTGACTGCGAATCGACCTGCCTCACGAATCTTCGGATAGCTGGCCGAGCTGCACATGACGCTGAACGAGACCAGTGGCGGGTTCATCGATACGCTATAAAACGACTGGCAAGTAAAGCCAATCGGCTCATCACCGGTGTGCGATGTAATCACCGTGATACCGCAAGCGTAGTGCCCGAGCGCCTGACGAAAGCTCAGGGGCTCGATGGAAGTAGCAGTGGTAGTGGCAGTGAGTGACATCGCGATTCCTAGTTCGACAGCTCTTTTCGAATGATCTCTGCGCCTGCGCTCAACGCATTCAACTTGCCCCTTGCCACCTGGCGAGGCAACGGAGCCATGCCGCAGTTGGTGCAAGGATAGAGCTTGTCGGCATCTACGAACTGAAGTGCCTTGCGTAGGGTATTGGCGACTTCCTCGGGCGTCTCGATGGCATGGTTTGCCACATCAATGGCGCCCACCATCACTTTTTTACCCCGGATGAGTTCGATCAGATCCATCGGGACGTGAGAGTTGTGACATTCGAGCGAGACGATATCGATGCTGGATTTCTGCAACTTGGGGAACGCTTCTTCATACTGGCGCCACTCCGAACCCAGCGTTTTTTTCCAGTCGGTGTTGGCCTTGATGCCATAGCCATAGCAAATATGCACGGCGGTTTCGCATTTGAGCCCTTCGATTGCTCGCTCCAAGGTGGCCACACCCCAGTCATTCACCTCGTCAAAAAACACGTTGAATGCAGGCTCATCGAACTGGATGATATCTACCCCGGCAGCCTCCAGCTCTCTGGCCTCCTGATTGAGAATCTTCGCGAATTCCCAGGCCAGTTTTTCACGGCTTTTGTAGTGAGCATCGTAGAGGGTGTCAATCATCGTCATGGGGCCGGGCAGGGCCCATTTAATTGGCTGCTTCGTCTGCTGGCGCAAGAATTTGGCGTCTTCCACGAATACCGGCTTTTTCCGAGAAACGGCACCCACAACCGTCGGCACGCTGGCATCGTAGCGATCACGAATCCGGACGGTTTCACGATTCTCGAAATCGACCCCTTCGAGATGCTCGATGAAGGTCGTCACAAAATGCTGACGGGTCTGTTCGCCATCACTGACGATATCAATGCCGGCCAACTGCTGCTCCTGCAAGGCGAGGCGCAAAGCGTCCTGTTTACCTTCAACCAGTTCTTCATCCTGCAATTTCCAGGGCGACCAAAGCGTTTCAGGTTGTGCAAGCCAGGAAGGTTTAGGCAAGCTCCCAGCGGTCGAAGTAGGCAACAGCTTTTTCATTAAAGAAGACCTTGATTTGAAATTAATTAATGCGCGCAGCTAACAGACCATTGATCAAGAATGACCTTATAGGGCTTGATGAATTGCTCTTCGGCAAACTTTCCCTGTTCAGTAGCCAGTCGGCTTCGCTCTTCTCGATCATAAATAATTCGAGTCAATGAATAGTCCTGATGCTTCAAACTAGGCTGGTAGAACTTTCCAGCTACGGAGTTTGCATTGTAAATCTCAGGGCGGTAGATTTTCTGGAACGTATCCATGGTGCTAATGGTGCCAATCAACTCAAGATCGGTGTAATCACCGAGCAAATTCCCCGAGAAGTAGAAAGCCAGTGGCGCGGCACTGTTCGGCGGCATGAAATAACGAACCTTCAAGCCCATTTTCCTGAAGTACTCATCTGTCAAAGAGTAGGCATCTTGCTGGTACTCAAAGCCCAACACAGGGTGCTGGTTCTCGGTTCGAAGGTATGTCCGGGTACTGGATACGCTCAGGCAGATGACCGGTGGCTTGTCGAAGTGCTCTTTGTAAGCGCTGGAGTTGACGAAGCACTTGAATAGTTTGCCGTGCAAATCGCCAAAGTCGTGTGGGGTGCTGAATTGTGACTGGTTCTTGTTGTGCTCCAGCAGCCGCACACTGAAGTCATAGTCTCGCACGTAGGATGAAAAGTTATTTCCCACTATGCCACTGATGCGTTGATTGGTTTCTCGATCAACAATCGTGGTCTTCAAAATCTCAATCAAAGGAATAGCGTGGCCGCGACCTTCAGTATCAATTTTCATTTCAGCGGAAATAATATCCAACTCGACCGTGTAACGATCACCCGTAGGATTGTCCCAGTGCGCCAACGCATTAAAGCGATTATCAATCATCTTCAACGTGTTGCGCAGATTCTCCTGACGACTCTCCCCCCTCGCCAGATTGGCAAAGTTGGTCGTGATGCGCGTAGTGTCTGAAGGAAAGTAATTCTCATCAAAACAAATGCTCTTGATAGCAAATGTGAATTCGTTGTTCATCGTGACCTGCACCCGTATTTTGGACAAACCTGAAATGGCGCCTGGCCTCTTTCAGATTTGATCAACATGCTGTTTCTTCACTCGACGGCTTGTAGATCGGCCAGCGTGAAGAGCTGCACGTATTTTAAGCAAGGAGGCTACATGAACAAAAACGAATTGATTTCAAAAGAGTATTAGTCACGCTCATGATGGCGTGCAGGCTCAGGAACGAGGTTGGGTCGAGTCTGGCCAGCCATCGACAGCCTGTGCACGGGTCAACTCAATGCAATTACTCAGCTAATCTTCGCGCAGGCTTTCCCGGACAATCTCCAGAAAAGTCGCCACCACCCGCCGCGAGCTCTGCTCCTTGAGGCACACCAACGTTTCCTTCATGCGCTGGGTGCAGTCGCGGATGGGCATGGCATACACCCGCGAATCCGCGCCGAATTCCGACGCCGACACCACGCCCACGCCAATCCCCACCACCACCGCTTCACGGGCGGCCTCGCGGCCTTCCACCTGGATCGCCGGGCGGATGCGCAGCCCGGCCTGGTGCATCTCGCGCTCCAGGGTCTGCCGGGTCACCGAGCCGGTTTCGCGCAGGACCAGGGGCGTGTCGTCCAGGTCCGCCAGGTCGATGGACTCGCGCCCGGCCCACGGGTGGTTGCGTGCGACGAACGCCAGCATCGGGTCATCGCGCAGGGGGATCGAGAGCAGGCGCTCATCGTCGACATCGCGCCCCACCAGCGCCAGGTCGGCTTGATAGTTGTACAGGCGGTACAGTGCATCATCGGTGTTGCCGGTCTCGATCTTCACCGTGATCCCCGGATAGCGTTGGCAGAACCGGGCGATTTGCGGCAGCACATGCACCGGCGCGTCCACCGCCAGGGTCAGGCTGCCGGTTTGCAAGGCCTTGGAGTCTTGCAGCAGCTCGTGGGCTTCGGCGGCGATGACAAACAGGCGCTGGGTGATACTCAGCAGGCGCTCCCCCAGGTCGGTCAGGCGCACCGAGCGCTTGTTGCGATGGAACAGCAGCACGCCAAAACGCTCTTCAAGCTTGCGCACCTGGTCGGAAATGGCCGGCTGGGTGAGGAACAGCCGTTCGGCCGCCAGGGTAAAGCTGCCGTGGACGGCCACGGCGTGGAAGGCTTTGAGTTGGGCATGGGATACCGGCATGGCACGACCTCTTACAAGCTGAGCTTATATTTGAAATACGATAAATCGATTTTACCTATTAGTCAGCCATTGCTTTGATAGCCCCCAGTCGCCGCAGGTTGAGTCCTACAACTTCGGCGACCATGGGCCCTTGCGCGCAACCTTGCAGGACTCATCTGACCAGTACCCGGCGCCCTGCGACCCGGTACTGCAGTGCAAAACAATAACAACACAGGCAATTGCTTCTCGACTCTGCCGGCACACTCACACCTGAGGTCAGAACCACCATGAATATCCCTATGGGTAGCATCAAGCGTTGGCGCGTGCAGATTTTCGCCATCACCTGGCTGGCCTATGCCGCCTTCTATTTCACCCGCAAAGCGTTTTCCGTGGCCAAGTTGGGGATCGTCGACGATCCGAGCTTCCCGCTGGACAAGATGATGATGGCCAACCTGGATGGCCTGTACCTGGCGGCCTATGCCGTCGGCCAGTTCACCTGGGGCATGCTCGCCGACCGTTTCGGCCCACGGGTCGTGGTGTTGGGCGGGCTGGTGATTTCGGCGGCCGCTGCCCTGGTCATGGGCACGTTTGCCACCTTGCCGATCTTTGTCACGTGCATGTTGATCCAGGGGCTGGCGCAGTCCACCGGCTGGTCGGGGCTGTGCAAGAACCTTGGCAGTTTCTTCCCGGCGCAACAGCGCGGGCGGGTGCTGGGGTTGTGGAGCTCGTGCTATGCGTTTGGCGGCCTGGTGGCCTCGCCGTTTGCCGGCTGGTGGGCCTATACCCTGATCGGCAGCTGGCATGCGGCATTTATCTCCAGTGCCGCCGTGGTGGCGGTGGTGGCGGTGCTGTTCTTTATCTTCCAGCGCAACACGCCACAGGACGTCGGCCTGCCGGAAGTAGAGCCCGAACCGGCAATGAGTGCGCAAGAGCAGGCGGCGGCGAAGAAAATCAGCATCCTTGAGCCGTTGCGCGCAATCTTGCGCAACCGCACGGTGCTGACCCTGGGCCTGGCGTACTTCCTGTTGAAACCGGCGCGTTACGCGATCCTGTTGTGGGGCCCGGTGATTGTCTATGAGCAGATGCCCTCGGTGGGCAAGGTCGGCGCGGCCATTGTGCCGACGGCGTTCGAGCTGGCGGGGTTGCTGGGGCCGATCATGATTGGCCTGGCATCCGACAAACTGTTTGGCGCCCGACGCATGCCGGCTTGCGTCCTCAGCCTGTTGGCGCTGACCGTGTCCCTGGCGCTGTTTATGGGGGCGTTGCATACCGGCAGCGTGATGCTGGTGATGGCCTTGCTGTTTGTCATGGGCCTGACCCTGTACGGGCCGGACTCGATGATCAGCAGCACCGCGGCGATCGACTTCGGCACGGCCAAGGCCGGCGCCACGGCGGCGGGCTTCGTCAATGGTTGCGGTTCGGTGGGGGCGATCCTCGGTGGCCTGTTGCCGGGCTACTTCGACACGGTAACGGTATTTATCGTGTTCGCCGGCGCCGCGTTGTTTTCCGCACTGGTGCTGATGCCCTATTGGAACGCCCGGCCTGCGGTATTGGCGCAAGTGGGCGACTTTGTGCCGGATCGCACTGTGGCGATCAAACCCCTGCGCACCTGAGGCGCCTGCAACGCTGGCCGGTTTTTTGGTGGAACGATGGGGGCTTGCCCTATAAACTCTGCGGCCAAAGCGCCGGCCAGTAGACGTCTCGGCGCCACGGATATCAAGAGAGTGAGTCATGGGCGCACAGTGGAAGGTTAAACATAAAGAAGCGGCATCCAATGCCAAGGGCAAAATCTTCGGCAAGCTGGTGAAAGAGATCACCATTGCCGCCCGTAACGGTGCGGACACCGCGACCAACGCCCACCTGCGTCTGGTGGTCGAGCAGGCCAAGAAGGCCTCGATGCCCAAGGAAACCCTGGAACGCGCGATCAAGAAAGGCGCGGGCCTGCTGGGCGAGACCGTGCAGTACCATCGCGTGACCTACGAAGGGTTTGCCCCGCACCAGGTGCCGTTGATCGTTGAATGCGTGACCGACAACATCAACCGCACCGTGGCGGAAATCCGCGTGGCGTTCCGCAAGGGGCAACTGGGGGCTTCGGGCTCGGTGGCCTGGGACTTCAACCACGTGGGGCTGATCGAGGCCTCGCCGGATACCCCGGACGCCGACCCGGAAATGGCCGCCATCGAAGCTGGCGCCCAGGACTTTGAAGACGGTGAAGAAGAGGGCACGACCCTGTTCATCACCGAGACCACGGACCTGGACGCGGTGCAGAAAGCCTTGCCGGAGCAGGGGTTTACCGTGTTGTCGGCGAAGTTGGGCTACCTCGCGAAAAACCCGGTCAGCGGGCTGAGCGACGAGCAGATGGCCGAAGTCGAAGCCTTCCTGGAAGGCCTGGACAACCATGATGATGTGCAGGATATGTTCGTCGGCCTGGCGGGCTAAGCCCGGCCTGGAATTATGGGCGCAGACTCGTGTGGGAGCGGGCTTGCTCGCGATAGCGGTGGGTCAGCCAGCTGATGTGCCATCTGATACACCGCAATCGCGGGCAAGCCCGCTCCCACATTTGCAGGGCGTTTCAGAGTGAGGACAGCAGTGTCTCAATCTCTTCGAACGCCGGTCGCGCCAGCACCTGCGGCTGGCAGCAACTGTCACGCAGCGCCTCCAGCACCTGGCGCTGTGCATCGCTCAGGCCTGCGTCAATCCGCTCCAGCAACTCCCCCAGCAACACCCCGAATGCCCGCACTTCAATGCGCTGCAATGCCCTGGTTTCCAAGGTGTCTGCCGTGGCGTGGAAAGATGCCGCGCCAAAGTCCCCGAGCAGGCAATCGCCTTGGGCATTCCACAGGATATTGTGCCCATACAGGTCGCCATGGGTAATGCCGTGCCGGTGCAGATGCGCCGCTACGGAGGCGATGCCGCGCGCCATGCGCAATGCCACTTCCAGGCTGAAACGGGTGGCAGGCTCGTAGATGTCCCGGGTGCAGGACGCCAGGCTGGGCAGGCCGGCGAGGTTGCGGTAGCTCGGGTCGATCAGGTCCATCACCAGGGCGGCCTGGTCAGCGGGGTGGCCGACCACGCGGCCTTGCACCTTGATCAGGTTGGGGTGCAGCCCGGCGGCAATACAGGCCTGCATTTCGTGCAGCGGTGAACCGTCGCTGGTGATGGTGCCCTTGTAGAGTTTGACCGCGACCGGCTCGTTCGACGGTTTGCGCAGCGCCTTGTGAATCACGCCTGAAGCGCCTTCGCCCAGCACGTCGGCCAGCTCCAGCTCGGCCCAGGGAATATTCGGCGTCGCGTCATCAGTTGCCACGTCCACCGCGCTTTCCACCGGGTTGCCGGCATAGGCCAGCCAGGTCAGGCGCGGCAGTGTCAGCAGCCAGTGCGGTAATTGCGTCAGGCGGTTGGAGGCGATGCGCAGCAGTTCGAGGTTATGGCACTGGGCCAGGCTGGCCGGCAATTGCTCCAGGCGGTTGCCGGCCAGCATGAGTTTTTGCAGCAGTGGCCGCTCACCGAGTGCGTCCGGCAACTGGCGGATGCGGTTATCGGTGAGGATCAGCCAGCGCAACGAGAGCGGGAGTGCGGCGGCGGGCACCTGTTCGATCTGGTTGGCCTTGAAGCCGACCATGCTCAACTGCGGGCATTGGCCCAGGCACGCCGGCAGTTCGGTGAAGTTGTTGTCCGAGCAAAACAGCACGCGCAAGTGGGGCAGGCGGTGCAGGTCGTCCGGCAGGCTGCTCAGGGCATTGCCACTGAGGTTGAGGATTTCCAGGGAGTCGGCCAGGTCGAAGATTTCCCGGGGGAACTGCGTCAGGCCGCAGGACAGGTCCAGGCGCTTGATGCCAGCCAGTTGGCCAGCCTTGAGTTGGGCAAGGGTATCCATGAACAGCTTAGGTCACTCGACAGGGGCAAAGGGGCTCATGATAGCGGCTTGAGCGCCAGCGAGCTGACTTGTTGCAACTGCCCCGGCCTGGCAGGCGATGGGGCGGTGTTGAGGGAAACGCCTACCGGCAAAGGTTGTTCCATCTGTAGGAAAAGTAAGCGTTATAGAGAGTCTTGGTCTCTATCGTTTGTGGGCTCTCGTGGCCCTGTAATGTCGTGAATTGTCCTCAGTCCAGCCCTCTGCCTGCCCGAACACTGTGAGGCAGGGGCCAGATGAGGAGTTGACCCATGATATCGGCGACAACAGCGGATAGCGGATTTGCTTGCACCAAGGCACTGGGCCATTTGCCCATTATCCAGCGTAATACCCTTGAAGCCTGGGGATGCGGGCCGGCACGGCCACTGCCGTACGCGTGTATACACCAGGCGTTCGAGGCGCATGCAGCGGCAACCCCCCATGGGATCGCCGCGCTCTGGCGGGGCCAGAGCATCAGCTATGAGCAGTTGAACCGCCAGGCCGACCGGCTGGCCCGGCACCTGATCGAGCAGGGGGTGGTGGCGGGCGACACGGTGGCGCTGTTTGTCGAGCGATCGATCCCCATGCTGGTGGGGATGCTTGCGGTGCTGAAGATTGGTGCGGCCTACGTACCGCAAGATGCCAGGATCACCCCGCCGGCGCAGTTGGCGATGATCCTTGGGGCGTTGTCGAGTACCGTGGTACTGACCTTGTCGGGGTTCAAGGATCGCCTGCCGCTGGCAGCGGGCCAGCCGTGTGTGTGCCTGGATGAGTTCCTGGCACAACAGCCGTGGGTGGCGCAGGCGTGCGCGCTGAACGTTGCCGCGCCGGACCCTGCCAGCCTGTGCTTTGTACTGTTTACCTCCGGGACGACAGGGCGGCCCAATGGCGTACGGGTGACCCACCGCAATGTCTGCAATCTTGTGCTGACGGCACCGGGCAACCTGGGAATCAAGCCGGGCATGCAGGTCGGGCAAATCCTTAATATCGCGTTTGACATGGCCGCCTGGGAAATCCTCGGCTGCCTGGCCCATGGGGCGACGTTGCATATCCGCCAGCAAGACATCGGCGAAACGGCCCGCCAGTGCCAGGTGCTGATCGCCACCCCATCGATACTCGCCACCCTGGACCCCCAGCGGTGCCCCACGCTTGAGGTGGTGGCGGTAGCGGGGGAGCCATGCCCGCAGGCCCTGGCGGATCGCTGGGCGGCCCATTGCACCTTCTACAACGGGTGCGGGCCCACCGAAACCACCATCGTCAATACTCTGCATCGGCATGTACCAGGGGCACCATTGACCATCGGTAAACCGACGCCCAACAACACGGTGTATGTGCTGGATGAACACGGCCAGGCCTGCGCGCCGGGGGAAGTGGGGGAGATGTGGGCCGGGGGCGACGGGGTGACGGCGGGCTATCTGCAGGACCCACTGTTGACCGCGCAGCGCTATCGTCCCGACCCGTTCCTGGCGACGGGGCGGATGATGTTTCGCACGCGGGACCTGGGGCGCTGGACGGACGAGGGGGCCCTGGAGCATCTGGGGCGGGTCGACGACCAGGTCAAGGTCCGCGGGTTTCGCGTGGAGTTGGACGCGGTGGCCAGCACGCTGGAGGCCAGTGGCGCTTGTAGCCGGGCGGTGGCGCTGAAACTCGACAGCCAGCACCTGGTGGCGTTTGTGACACCCGCCACGGTGGACATTCCGGCCGCCAGGCAGTCCTGTGTGCAACGGCTGGCCTACTACTGTGTACCCGCCGTGATTTTTGCCCTGGACCACTTGCCACTGACGGCGCGCGGCAAGCTCGACAAGGCCTTGCTGTTGCAATGGGCCCGCGACAGCGAGGAGGGGCGCCGACTGGCCCTGAAAGCCGGTGAGCGAGCATGATTGAGCGGTGGATGGCGACAGTGGTGCCCGCCCGGCCGGGCGGGTGGCGGCGCTGGTGTGGCTTGCCGATATTTTCCCATTACAACCGGCTGGTGGTGTTGGTGCTGCTGGGCAATGGCTGGTATGCGTTCTGCGGCTTGGAACTGCCCGAGATCGACGTGCCGCAGGTGTCGATGCTGGTGATGATCAACCTGTCCCTGGCAATCCTGGTGCGCCAGCAGTATGTGATCAATGGGCTGTTCTGGCTGGCGACGCGCATTCCGGTGAGCTGGCCACTGTATGTGCGCCGCCACGCCGCCAAGGTCTATCACCTGGGCGGGCTGCACAGCGGCGGTGCGCTGGCGGCGACGCTGTGGTTCGCCGTGCTGGTCGGCAGCCAGGGCTGGCGATATCTGCAACAGCCGCAGAGTGTTTCGGCGCCGTGGTTGCTGGTCAGTGCGGCACTGTTGGGCTTGTTGCTGCTGATGGTGCTCATGGCGCAGCCGGGGATCCGCCGTCGCTTTCACAATGGCTTTGAGCGTGTGCACCGGTTTGCGGGGTGGGGGGCCTTGCTGCTGTTCTGGGTGCAGGCCCTGCTGGCCGAGGCCCCTGCGGCGGCGTTGTGGGTGCTACTGGTGCTGACCTTCAGTATTGCCCTGCCTTGGTTGCGGTTGCGCAAAGTGGCGATCAGTCATCAGCGGCCTTCCGGCCATGCCGTGATCAGCACATTGCGACACACCACGCCCTTTGCCGGCTCGTCTACGGCCATCAGCCTGCAGCCGCTGCTGGAGTGGCATTCATTTGCCAATATCCCGGCCCCGGGCCAGCCGGGCTTTCGCCTGATCATTTCCAGGGCCGGGGACTGGACGGGGCGTTTTATCGAGCAGAGGCCGTCCCATGTGTGGGTCAAGGGCATCACCACAGCGGGGGTGGCCCATGTCGAGACCTTGTTCAGGTCGGTGGTGTATATCGCCACCGGCAGCGGTATTGGCCCGGTGATGCCGCACTTGTTGGCGAGGCAGGTGCCGATCCAGTTGGTATGGTCCACCCGCAGCCCGGCCAAGACCTATGGCGAGGAATTGGTCGCAGAAATCCTCCGTGCACAACCCCACGCTGTGATCTGGGATACCGATGTACGGGGCAAGCCTGACCTGGTGCAACTGGCCTACGCCGCGGTGCAGGATGTGGGGGCCGAAGCGGTGATCTGTATCGCCAACCAGGCGTTGACGCGCCGGGTGGTGGAGGAAATGGAGGCGCGGGGGATTGCGGCTTATGGCGCGATCTGGGATTCCTGAGCAAAAGGCCTGCATCCCCTATGGGCTGTTGCTGCATTTGGCGGCGGCGTTGTTCCTGGGTTGGACTGGCCGTGACAAGGGCTGCGCCGCCAGGGTCGCCCGCCAGTACACCAGGGCCAGTAGATTGATGGCGGCACCCAGGGCACAAACGCCGAGCCAGCCGCCCCAAGCGTACATCAAGGTGGCGCCGAGCGAGCCCAGGGCGCTGCCCGCCGAGTAGAACAGCATGTAGCCGGCCGCCAGTCGGCTCTGGGCTTGGGGGCGCACGCTGTAGATCAGGCTCTGGCTGGTGACATGCACAGCTTGCAGGCCGAGGTCGAAGGCAATCACTCCGAGAAACAGCGCCCACAACGACGACTGGGTGAAGGCGATGAGCAGCCAGGACAGCAGCATCAACGCCAGGGCCATGCCGCTGGTCCACTGCGCCCAGCCTCGGTCCGCCAGGCGCCCGGCATGGGCCGCGCCCAGCGCGCCGACGGCACCGGCGAGGCCGAACAGGCCGATCTGGGTGTGGGACAACGACAGGGGCGGGGTGCTCAGGGGCAACACCAGCGGGGTCCAGAGCACGGTGCCAGCGGCAAAAACCAGGCACGCCAGCACGGCACGATCGCGCAGCACTTTTTCTTCGCGCAACAGGCGGAACACCGAGCCGAGCAACTGGCGATAGGTGCCTGGCGCCCGGGGTTGTTCGGTGGTGGGCAAGACGCGCCAGAGCAAGAGCGCCATCAGCAAGGTCAAGCCAGCCGACAACAGGTACACCGAGCGCCAGCCGGCCAGGTCCGCCATGATCCCGGACACCGTGCGCGCCAGCAGCAGGCCGACCACGATGCCACTGGTCACCAGGCCCACCACATGCCCCCGTTGCTCGGGCCGCGCCAGGTTGGCGGCATAGGCCACCAGCACCTGGGCCACCACCGCGAGCAGGCCCGTCAGCAGCAGGCCGGCCAGAAACCCAACGCGGCTGTTAGAGAGGGCCACCAGCAACACCGCGCCAGTGGACAGCAGTAACTGGCCGACGATCAAGTGCCGCCGGTTGAGCAGATCGCCCAATGGCACCAGCAGTAACAAACCGACGCCATAGCCGACCTGGGTCAGGCTGATCACGATGCCGACAGTGGCAGGGGCCATGGCGAATGTCGTGGCCATGGCATCGAGCAGGGGCTGGGCGTAATAGACATTCGCCACCGACAAGCCACAGGCCATGGCGAATAGCAGCACCACGGCGCCGCTTAAAGAGGATTGAGGCATGCTGGGTCCTGATTTTGGTTTTAAAATGAAACTGGTTGTACGGTAGGTATTCCAGTTTTATATTGCAACTACATTATTCAGTCAGGCAGGCACCAGTCATGGTCAAACTCACCCGTTTTGAAAGTGCCGAATGCCCAGTGGCGCGCTCCCTGGAGGCGATTGGCGATGGTTGGGCGCTGTTGATCATTCGGGATGCGTTCGACGGTATCCGCCGTTTTGGCGAGTTCCAGCGCAGCCTGGGGATGGCCAGGAACATTCTGTCGGCACGCCTGCGCAGCCTGGTCGGCCATGGGATTTTCGAGATCGTCCCGGCCTCGGATGGCAGCGCTTACCAGGAGTACGTGTTGACGGAAAAGGGCAGGGGGTTGTTTGCCGTGATCATTGGGTTGCGGCAATGGGGCGAGGGGTTTTTCTACGCCGAAGGCGAGGCCCATTCGGTGCTGTTGGACCGGGAGCACGGGCAACCGCTGCAGGCTTTGCACGTGCAGGCGGCGGATGGCCGGGTGCTTGGGCCGCAGGACTGCGTGCGGGTGGCGGCGCAGTCCGAGGCTTAGGGTTAGCGGCGCTTATTGGGGCAGGTTCAGCGCAGTACGCTGACTATATCCGCCACGGTGCTCAGCACGTCCTTGCCCAGTTGCCGGGAGCGTTTGCCGGACCAGCCGGTATGTGGGTCGGGGGCATCGTCGTTGTCCTTGAACGGCATTTCCAGGGTCAGGGACAGGCAGTCGAATTTCTCGCCCACGCTGTTGCAGGCCAGGGTCATATTGGCCTGGCCCGGCAAGTCGCGGGTGTAGCCATGGGTGGTCTGGAAGTCGCGGGTCAGCTCGCTCAAGTGGCTGCGAAAGTGTTTTTCCAGGCCCTCGATACGCGGCGTGTAGCCAGGGTTGCCTTCACAGCCGGCGGTGAACACGTAGGGGATTTCCTCGTCGCCGTGGATATCCAGGAACAGGTCGACGCCGTATTTCTCCATTTGCTGCTGGACGAACAGCACTTCCGGGCTCTGTTCCTGGCTGGCGCTCTGCCAGGCGCGGTTGAGGTCCTGGCCCATGGCGTTGGTGCGCAAGTGGCCGTGGAATGCGCCATCCGGGTTCATGTTCGGCACCAGGTACAGGTCGGCGGCGGCCAGGAGTTTTTTCAGTTCGGCATCGCCGTCCTGTTGCAGGCGTTCGATGATGCCTTCCATAAACCACTCGGCCATGTGCTCGCCCGGGTGCTGTTGCGCAATGATCCAGACCTTGCGCCGCCCAGCGCCCCCCTTGCCACGGCGCAGCAGGGGAATATCACGGCCTTCGACACTCTTGCCGGTGGCCAGCAATTGCGTACCGGCACGGTTCAGCGCCTGGTCGATCAGCCAGGCGTGACGCTCGCGGCTGTAGGGCTCGAAGTAGGCGAGCCAGGCATGTTTTTGCTCGGTCTGCAGTTCGATGTGCAAGGTTTCGCCATCAAAGCGCGTGGGGACCCGGAACCAGTTGATATGGTCATAGGACGCCACGGCGTTGTAGCCGCTCCAGGCATGTTTGTAGGAAGACTGGCCAGCGTTGCTCAGGCGGAAGGTATGGGTATGACCTACGTGCATCCCTTCGGCCTTGAAGTGGAACCATTGGAAGTGCTGGCTGCGGGTATCCGGCTTGATTGCCAGCAGTAACTGATGGGCATCGCTGGTGTCGAGCACCTGGATATTGCCGCTGTCGAAGTCGGTGCTGATTTTGATGGAGGTCAAGGCCACGGTCATAGTCTGCTTGCCTGAGTATGAGAGTTGTGACAGGCAGTTTACACAGGCGCGGGGTAAAGTCTGGACGCAAATGATTGCGAAAAAGGAGGGGGCGTCGTCCATGACGCCGCAGCAGCTTAGAGTCTATGAGATTGATTCTCAAGTGCTAATTTGGAAAGAACCGGGCCAGAGCGCTTTCTTGGCTTTCTTTCGGCGATGGTCTTTTGCTACCATGCGCGCCATCAAGCAACACACAGTCTTCATTAGCCTGAAGCCACGCCAGAATAACTGGCAAAAAAAAGACCCGGCCAAAGAGCCGGGTCAAAAACCGTGATTAGCCTGATGAGGAGATATTCCAAGAGTCCGACCTAAGGTCCCTTGGTCTATCGACTGATCTCGCGACCAGCTGCATGCAATAATAATCATTATCATTTGCAAGTCAAATGTTTTTATCGTCCAGATAGAAATATTTTTCTCGCTGTTCCTGCACATCTACCGGCTCACGGGGTTTTCCCGCCTGCCAGTTGCAGTGGACGCTCCAGCATGGCCTTGGCCATATCAATCAGATACACCACCGAAAACGCCAGGTCCCGGGTGCCCCCCAGCTTGTTGTTCGCCAGTTCATACGCAATGGCGGCGGCGCTGCGCAGCAGGTCCGAAGCATGGACCAGGGCTTCTTCACTGCTGACAGTGGGGTTGGCTTCAAAAAAGGCCACCTCGTCCGAGGTTGGGGCTGTCTCTTCTTTCAAGTAGTAGTCCAGTGCGCGTCGGGCTGCATCGCTGCCCTGCAAAAACTTTATTTCGTCGTTATCAGGTGTGCCAGGCAGGTGATCCGGGGTTGTGGTCATGAGGTCGGTGCTCTGGGTGGGAGGGTGAACAGGTGGGGTTGATAATAATACGATCTGTATTTATGTCATTTGATTGATTACTACAAACTGTTTATTGTCGCCGTGAATCCACCCGGTATTGTCTGCCCCATGGATAAATGGATAGCGTTGGTCAAAGCCAACATGAAGGCCCGCAAGGTCACGCAGAATCAACTGGCCGCGCGCCTGGGCATGTCCCAGGGCGGCATTGGCCATTGGCTGGGCAAGCGCCGGGTGCCGAGCCTTGCCGATATGAACCGGGTGCTCGAAGAGCTGGGCCTGGGTTACCTGGAAGCGGCGCTGGTGATCCGCGAAAGGGGCGACGGCCCGGCAGACGACACCGCGTCGGCCGTTCAATACAATCCGTATTTTCGCTACCCCGTGAGTGACTGGAAGCAACCCTGCCGGGTGCACGAAGCGCGACCAGCCTATGGCCCTGGGCGTTTTGAGGCGAGTGACTACGACGCCAGCGGCGAGGCGTTCTGGCTGCAGGTGAGCGGCGACGCAATGACCGCGCCCAGTGGGCCGAGCATCGCCGACGGGATGATGATCCTGGTGGACCCGGCCCTCGACGCCGAACCCGGCCACCTGGTGGTGGCCCAATGGGCCGGCAGCAGCCAGGCGACCTTTCGTAAGTTGATCGAAGAAAGCGGCCAGCGTTACCTGGTGCCGCTCAACCCGACCTATCCAAAGGCGCTGCTGACCGATGACTGCCGGATCATCGGCGTCGTGGTACAGGCCACGGTGAAGTTCTAGGCCTGGGCCTCCAGCTCCACCAAGGCGCTGCCTTCGCCGACCATTTCGCCTTCCTGGCAATACAGCGCCTTGACCACACCTGCATGGGGCGCGCGGATGCTGTGCTCCATCTTCATCGCTTCGAGCACCACCAGTTGCGTGCCGGCCTCGACCGTCTGGCCGACCTCCACCAGCACCCGCACGATGCTGCCGTTCATAGGCGCCGTAAGGCCGCCCTGATGGGCTTGCCCGGCCTCGACGGCGGCGATCGGATCAAACAGCGTCACGCTGCGCATTTCGCCTTGCCAGCGCAGGAACAGCGTCGGCCCCTGGCGCACGGCCAGGTGCGAGCGGCGTATGCCGGCGTCTTCGATCAACAGCTGTTCGTCGCGCAGTTGTGGCGCAGTGGTGGTTTGCAGTGTCACCAGGCGGTCCTGACCGTCGCAGCTCAAGTGCAGTGATGTCTCGGCAGGCAGGCCTGCACGAAACCCCTGTGTCGCAGCCCACGGCGAGGCGGGGTCGTCGTCCCGCAACCGAGGCAGTTGGCTTTGCATAAACCCATGGCCAGCCGCCTGCCAGAACGCATCGCTCAACGCGCTTGCAACCGGCAGCAGTTGCTCCTGATAGCGCGGGATAAACCCGGTATCCAGCTGCGCCGCGGCGAACGCCGGGTGGCCGATGATGCGCCGTAAAAAGCCCAGGTTGGTCTTCAAGCCGCCGACCGCAAATTCGTCGAGCATGCTCAACAGGCGCAGGCGTGCCTGTTCGCGGTCCTCGCCCCAGGCAATCAGCTTGCCGAGCATCGGGTCGTAGAAGGGCGAGATGTCGTCGCCTTGCTCGACGCCACTGTCCACCCGGCGTCCCGGGCCTGGCGCCGACTCGCGGTACAGCGCCAGATGCCCGGTGGCCGGCAAGAAGTCATTGGCCGGGTCTTCGGCATACAGCCGCACTTCAATGGCGTGGCCGCGCAACGGCACCTGCTCCTGGGTCATCGGCAGCGGTTCGCCTTGCGCCACGCGAATCTGCCACGCCACCAGGTCCAGGCCGGTGATGGCCTCGGTCACCGGGTGTTCCACCTGCAAGCGGGTGTTCATCTCCATGAAGAAGAACTCACCGCGTGCATCCAGCAGGAACTCCACGGTGCCGGCGCCGACATAGCCAATCGCCTGGGCGGCACGCACCGCTGCCTCACCCATGGCCTGGCGCAGGGCAGGGCTGAGGCCGGGGGCGGGTGCTTCCTCGACGACTTTTTGGTGGCGACGCTGGATTGAGCAGTCGCGTTCATTGAGGTACAGGCAATGGCCGTGCTGGTCGGCAAACACCTGGATTTCCACGTGGCGCGGCTGGATCAGGTATTTCTCCACCAGCATCTGCGCATTGCCAAACGATGACAGCGCCTCACGCTGGGCCGAGGCCAGGGCTTCGGCCAGCTGGCTTTCGTCCTCGACCACTTTCATGCCCTTGCCGCCGCCGCCAGCGGTGGCCTTGAGCAGCACCGGGTAGCCAATGCGCGCGGCGGCCTGGCGGAAGGTTTCCAGGTCCTGCTCGGCGCCGTGGTAACCCGGCACCAGCGGCACACCGGCGGTTTCCATCAACGCCTTGGCGGCGGATTTGCTGCCCATGGCATCAATGGCCGAGGCGGGTGGGCCGAGGAAAATCAGCCCGGCCTCTTCAATCGCCCGGGCAAATCCTGGGTTCTCGGAAAGAAAGCCATAGCCCGGGTGAATCGCCTGGGCACCGCTGGCCTTGGCGGCGGCGATCAGTTTGTCGATCTGCAGGTAACTGTCGGCGGCCTTGCTGCCGCCCAGGTCCACGCGGATATCCGCTTCGCGGCTATGGCGCGCATTGCGGTCCGTGGCGCTGTGTACGGCAACGGTGGTCATGCCCAATGCCTTGGCCGTGCGCATGACCCGGCAGGCGATTTCGCCCCGGTTGGCCACCAGCACGCAGGTAATCAACGGCAAACTCATGAACGCGGCTCCTGGGACTGCCAACTGGGCGTACGCTTTTGCAAAAATGCGCGCAGGCCTTCCTGGCCTTCGGCGCTGACGCGGATACGGGAGATGGCGTTTTCGCAGTAACGGCGCAGCGCCGGGGTCAGCGTGCCGTTACCCACTTCGCGCAGCAAATCCTTGCTGGCGCGCATGGCGGCCGGGCTGTTGAGCAGCAGGTTGGCGGTCCATTGCTCGACCTGCTGCTCCAGCGTATCGAGAGGGTAGCTTTGCGCCAACAGCCCGATGGCTTGGGCCTGCTGACCGTCGAAGCGTTCTGCGGTCAAGGCATAGCGGCGTGCCGCGCGCTCGCCAATCGCCTGCACCACAAACGGGCTGATTACCGCCGGCGCCAGGCCGATGCGCACTTCCGACAGGCAGAACTGCGCATCATCGGCGCCAATGGCCATGTCGCAGCAACTGATCAGGCCCAGGGCGCCGCCATAGGCCGCGCCCTGGACCACCGCCAGTGTGGGGATCTTCAACTTGGCCAGGTTGTACATCAGCTCTGCCAGCTCGCGGGCGTCGTCGAGGTTGGTGTGGTAGTCCAGCTCGGCCGACTGTTGCATCCAGGCCAGGTCCGCGCCGGCGCTGAAATGCTTGCCGCGCCCGCGGACCAGTAGAAAACGCAAGGCGGCATCGGCCTGCACCTGGTCCAGGGCAATGATCAGCTCACGGATCATCTCGGCGTTGAATGCGTTGTTCTTCTCTTCCCGGCTCAACCACAGGGTGGCAAAGCCCCGGGGGTCGTTGACCAGTTCAACGGTGTTGAAATCGCTCATGGGTGCAGCTCCAATTACATGCGGAACACGCCGAAGCGGCTCGGCTCGATGGGGGCATTCAGCGCGGCGGACAAGGCCAGGGCCAGCACGTCGCGGGTCTGCAAGGGGTCGATGACGCCGTCATCCCACAGGCGAGCGCTGGAGTAATAGGGGTGGCCCTGGGTTTCGTACTGGTCGAGGATCGGCTGCTTGATCTGCGCTTCGTCCTCGGCGCTGAACCCCTGGCCACTGCGCTCGGCCTGTTCGCGCTTGACCTGCACCAGTACACCGGCCGCCTGCTCGGCGCCCATCACGCCAATGCGTGCGTTGGGCCACATCCACAAAAAGCGCGGATCATAGGCGCGCCCGCACATCCCGTAGTTACCGGCACCAAAGCTGCCGCCGATGATCACCGTGAATTTCGGCACCTTGGCGCAGGCCACCGCCGTGACCAGCTTGGCGCCGTGCTTGGCGATACCGCCGGCTTCGTATTTCTGGCCGACCATAAAACCGGTGATGTTCTGCAAGAACAGCAGGGGAATCCCGCGCTGGCAGGCCAGTTCGATAAAGTGCGCGCCTTTTTGCGCCGCTTCGGCAAACAGGATGCCGTTGTTGGCGAGAATCGCGATGGGGTAGCCATGCAAATGGGCAAAGCCGCAGACCAGCGTGGTGCCGAACAACGCCTTGAATTCATCGAAGACCGAGCCGTCCACCAGCCGCGCAATCACTTCGCGCACATCGAAAGGTTGCTTGGCGTCGGCCGGGATCACCCCGTACAACTCGTCGCTGGCATACAGCGGTGCGACCGGCGTGCGTTGCTGCAACTGCCCCTGTTTGTGCCAGTTGAGGTTGGCGACGCTACGGCGGGCCAGGGCCAGGGCGTGTTCGTCGCTGTCGGCGTAATGGTCGGCCACCCCGGAGATCTTGCAGTGCACATCGGCACCGCCCAGGTCTTCGGCGCTGACCACTTCGCCGGTGGCGGCCTTCACCAGGGGCGGGCCAGCGAGGAAGATGGTCGCCTGTTGGCGCACCATGATCGCTTCATCGGCCATCGCCGGCACATAGGCACCGCCGGCGGTACAGGAGCCCATGACCACGGCGATCTGCGGGATGCCCTGGGCGCTCATATTGGCCTGGTTGAAGAAGATCCGCCCAAAGTGCTCGCGGTCGGGAAACACCTCGTCCTGGCGCGGCAGGTTGGCGCCGCCGGAATCCACCAGGTAGATGCACGGCAGGCGGTTCTGTTCGGCGATGGTCTGGGCGCGCAGGTGTTTTTTCACGGTCAGCGGGTAGTAGGAGCCGCCTTTTACCGTGGCGTCGTTGGCGACGATCATGCATTCCACGCCTTCAACCCGGCCGATCCCGGCGATCACGCCAGCAGCGGGTACGTCTTCACCGTAGACCTGATACGCCGCCAGTTGGCTGAGTTCGAGGAACGCCGAGCCCGGGTCGAGCAGGCGGTTGATGCGCTCGCGCGGCAGCAGCTTGCCACGGGAGGTATGACGCTCCTGGGCCTTGCTGCCACCGCCTTGCTGGACCTGGGCGAGCAGGGTGTGCAAGGCATCGACCTGTTTGAGCATCGCCGCGCTGTTGGCGGCAAACTCTGCCGAGCGCGGGTTGAGTTGGGTGTGCAGGGTGGCCATGGTGCACTCCCTCAGCGGGTTTCGTTAAACAGTTCGCGACCAATCAACATGCGCCGGATCTCACTGGTGCCCGCGCCGATTTCATACAGCTTGGCATCACGTAACAGACGGCCAGCGGGGAATTCATTGATATAGCCATTGCCGCCGAGAATCTGGATCGCATCGAGGGCCATCTGCGTCGCGCGTTCGGCGCTGTACAGGATCACCCCGGCGGCGTCCTTGCGCGTGGTTTCGCCACGCTCGCAGGCCTGGGCCACCGCATACAGGTAGGCGCGGCTGGCGTTGAGCTGGGTGTACATGTCGGCGACCTTGCCCTGGATCAGCTGGAACTCACCGATACTCTGGCCGAACTGCTTGCGGTCGTGGATATACGGCACGATCAGGTCCATGCAGGCCTGCATGATCCCGGTGGGGCCACCGGAGAGCACCACGCGCTCGTAGTCCAGGCCACTCATCAGCACTTTGACTCCGCCATTGAGCGCGCCGAGGATGTTTTCTTCGGGCACTTCGACGTCATCGAAAAACAGCTCGCAGGTGTTGGAGCCGCGCATGCCCAGCTTGTCGAACTTGTTGCTGCGGCTGAAGCCTTTCGAGTCGCGCTCGACGATAAACGCGGTGATGCCATGGGCGCCTTTTTCCAGGTCGGTCTTGGCGTAGATCACATAGGTGTGGGCATCGGGGCCGTTGGTGATCCAGGTCTTGCTGCCATTGAGCACGTATACGCTGCCACGCTTGTCGGCGCGTAGCTTCATCGACACCACATCAGAACCGGCATTCGGCTCGCTCATGGCCAGGGCGCCAATGTGTTCGCCGCTGATCAGCTTGGGCAGGTACTTGAGTTTCTGCTCGTGGCTGCCGTTGCGGTTGATCTGGTTGACGCACAGGTTGGAGTGCGCGCCGTAGGACAAGGCCACCGAGGCCGAGCCGCGGCTGATTTCTTCCATGGCCACCACGTGGGCCAGGTAACCCAGGCCGGCACCGCCGTATTCTTCCGCCACGGTGATGCCCAACAGGCCCATGTCGCCGAACTTGCGCCACATATCCACGGGGAACAGGTTGTCGATATCGATCTGCGCCGCCCGTGGCGCCAGCTCCTTGGCCACGAAGGCCTGCACCTGGTCGCGCAGCATGTCGATGGTTTCACCGAGGGCGAAGTTCAGGGTCGGGTAACTCATGGGAGGGCACCTATAAACATTATTGTTGTGGGGCTGGCGACGCCATTGGGCGGTCACCTTTACGTTAACGTAAACTTGCGTTGCATGACTGTCAATCGTAGCTTACGTTAACGTCAAGCTCGCGCCTGACCGGCGCACCGTCCACCTACAAAAAAGACAATAGGGGTCGTCATGGATCAACCGAATCAGAGCTACAGCCGTGGCCCACAGGACAAGGCCCTGCTGGCCATGACCATTGGCCAGGCATTTGACCGCACCGTGGCGCAGCACCCGGAGGGCGAGGCCCTGGTGGTGCGCCATCAGCAGCTGCGCTACACCTGGCAGCAATTGGCCGCAGCCGTGGACCTGCATGCCCGCGCTCTGTTGGCCCTGGGGCTGCAGGCCGGGGATCGCCTCGGCATCTGGGCGCCGAACTGCGCCGAGTGGTGCATCAGCCAGGTGGCCAGCGCCAAGCTTGGGGTGATCCTGGTCAACATCAACCCGGCCTACCGCAGCAGCGAACTGGAATACGTGCTCAAGCAATCGGGTTGCCAGTGGTTGATCTGTGCCGGCGCGTTCAAGTCCTCTGACTATCACGGGATGCTACAGGCGCTGGTGCCGGAACTGGCGGAGCAGGGCATCGGCCAATTGCACTGTGAGCTATTACCCGAGCTGCGCGGGGTGATCAGCCTGGATGCGCGACCGCCCTCGGGGTTCCTGCCCTGGTCGCAATTATCGGCCCTCGGCGCGGGTATTCCCGCCGAACACCTGCACAGCCGCGAGGCCAGCCTGCACTTCGATCAAGCCGTCAACATCCAGTACACCTCCGGCACCACGGGCTTCCCCAAGGGCGCCACCCTCAGCCACCACAACATCCTCAACAACGGCTACATGGTCGGCGAAAGCCTGGGCCTGACCGCGCAGGATCGCCTGGTGATCCCGGTGCCGCTCTACCATTGCTTTGGCATGGTCATGGGCAACCTGGGCTGCATCACCCATGGCACCACCATGATCTATCCCAATGACGGCTTCGACCCGCTGCTGACCCTGACCGCCGTGGCCGAAGAACGCGCTACCGGCCTGTACGGCGTACCGACGATGTTTATCGCGGTGCTCGATCACCCGCAACGCAGCACGTTCGACCTGTCGACCCTGCGCACCGGGATCATGGCCGGTTCCACCTGCCCGATCGAGGTGATGCGCCGGGTGATCAGCGACCTGCACATGAGCGAAGTGCAGATTGCCTACGGCATGACCGAGACCAGCCCGGTGTCGTTGCAGACCGGCGCGGATGACGACCTGGAGCGGCGCGTGACCACGGTTGGGCGCACCCAGCCGCAACTGGAAAGCAAAATCATCGACGAGGCCGGCAACACCGTGCCGCGCGGGCAGATCGGCGAGTTGTGCACCCGTGGCTACAGCGTGATGCTTGGCTACTGGAACAACCCCGAAGGCACCCGCGAGGCCATCGACGCCGCTGGCTGGATGCACACCGGCGACCTGGCGAGCATGGATGAGCAGGGCTATGTGTGCATCGCCGGGCGCAACAAGGACATGATCATTCGCGGTGGCGAGAACGTGTACCCACGGGAGCTGGAGGAGTTCTTCTTTACCCACCCGGCGGTGGCCGATGTGCAGATCATCGGCATTCCCGATGAGCGTTACGGCGAAGAGATCGTGGCCTGGATCAAGTTCCACCCGGGGCACGTGGCCAACGCGCTGGAGCTGCAAACCTGGTGCAAGGGGCGCATTGCACACTTCAAGACACCGAAGTATTTCCGCTTTGTCGAAGAGTTTCCGATGACGGTGACGGGGAAGATCCAGAAGTTTCGGATGCGGGAGATCACGATCGAGCAACTGCGAACGCTGAAACCCTGATCGCCCCGATCTAAAGGGTGGGAGATTCTATGGTTTTGGGGAAGCCCCCAAAACCGCTTTTGACTGGTATTCGCTCAGATTTTTCATGAGCGAAAAGGCGATACGCGCCAGCTTGCGACCAATGATGACCAGGGCTTGAGTCGT
>NZ_MNPU01000129.1 GCF_001983165.1 Pseudomonas gessardii
TGTAGTGGTCAACTAATCCCGGACACGACGTTAAGTTTTTCCTCGGCCCGCGCTGGCGCCAACCCATCGTTGAATTGGTGAGGCCGAATCCAGTTGTAGCGATGCATCAAAAAATGGCTGATATCGCGCTGTGCTTCCTGCGCAGTTCGATAGCCCACGGTCGGTATCCATTCTGTTTTCAAGCTGCGAAATACGCGCTCCATCGGTGCGTTATCCCAGCAGTTTCCTCGTCGACTCATGCTCTGGCGCATGCGGTATCGCCACAACCGCTGGCGAAAGAGTCGGCTTGCATATTGCGATCCCTGGTCCGAGTGGAATAGCAGATCCGAAGGCCTGCCACGCTGCTCGTAAGCCATATCCAGCGCTTTGATCACCAGCTCAGCGTCTGGCTTTTCCGACAGCGCCCAGCCCACGATCCGACGCGTACAAAGATCCAGGACGACAGCCAGGTAATGCCACTTTCCTTGCGCCCAAATGTAGGTGATATCGCCGCACCAGACTTGATTGGGCGCTGGCACGTCGAACTCACGGTTCAATGTGTTCGGGATATCCAGTCTTTCTATTGTTGCTCGTTTGTAGGCATGGGAGCCGGGTTGTTTGCTGACTAAATCAAGCTCGCGCATCAAGCTACGCACTTTGAATCGACCGAGTTGCTCACCGTCTTCACGCATCAGCGACAGGATGCTGCGACTGCCCGCAGAGCTGCGACTTTGCGAGAACAGCTCACTGACGCGACTACGCAATCGAAGCCGTTCAGCATCGGGCGTGCGGCGCCGCAGGCGCTGGGCGTAGTAACACGAGCGAGTGACGTCAAACACCTTGCACAGCCAATCAACCGGCTCATGGGCGCTCAACTGGTCAATCAGCGCGAACGCTCGTGATCTTCCGACATCAAGAGCGCGGTAGCCTTTTTTAGTATTGATTTCTCTCGCTCAAGCCGAGCAATCCGGGCTTCCAGCTCCTGAATTTTTTGCTGTTCCGGAGTCAGTGCCTTGCTCTGCGGGGTGACGCCTTTATGTTCTTTCTGAATCTGGTCAACCCAGCGGCGCAATGCCGATTCACCAATGCCGAGTGAACGGCTGGCTTCGATGTAGCTGTAGTTTTGTTTGAGCACAAGGTCGGCAGCCTCGCGCTTGAATTCAGGAGTAAAGGAGCGGCGTTGTTTGGTCATCTGACACCTCGATCTGGCGAGCATTCTCGCCTAAATGGGTGTCCGGTTTCATTAGACCACTACA
>NZ_MNPU01000130.1 GCF_001983165.1 Pseudomonas gessardii
TAGGGAAATCCTGAAAAAGACTTTCTTATTTGGCAAAATACCCCGAGTCCCATCGCCGAGCCATTCCATGAAGCAGATGACCTTCGCCGACGCCGAGTACGCCGGCAAACGCAAACAGACCCGCAAGGAACTGTTCCTGATCGAGATGGATCGGGTGGTTCCGTGGAAAGGACTGATTGCCTTGATCGAACCCCATTATCCAAAGGGTGAAGGTGGTCGCCCGGC
The DNA here is from genome assembly GCF_001983165.1 of Pseudomonas gessardii. GTDB lineage: Bacteria > Pseudomonadota > Gammaproteobacteria > Pseudomonadales > Pseudomonadaceae > Aquipseudomonas > Aquipseudomonas gessardii. The sequence goes on from NZ_MNPU01000130.1 coordinate 226, forward strand.
CTATCCGCTGATGGCGATGCTGCGTGTTCACCTGATGCAGAACTGGTTCGGCTACAGCGATCCTGCCATGGAGGAAGCGCTGTACGAGACCACTATCCTGCGCCAGTTTGCCGGACTTGAACTCAAGCGCATCCCAGACGAAACGACCATCCTCAACTTCCGTCGTCTGTTGGAAAAACATGAGGTGGCGGCCGGGATTCTGGGGGTAATCAATGGTTACCTGGGCGATCGTGGACTGTCGTTGCGCCAGGGCACCATCGTGGACGCCACGCTGATCAATGCCCCCAGTTCGACCAAGAACAAGGACGGCAAACGCGATCCGGAAATGCACCAGACGAAGAAAGGCAACCAGTATTACTTCGGTGCCAAGGCGCATATCGGCGTTGATGACGAATCAGGTCTGGTGCACAGCGTGGTGGTCACAGCGGCGAATGTCGCCGACATAACGCAAGTCGACAAACTGCTGCATGGCGAGGAGAACGCTGTGTGCGCTGACGCCGGTTACACCGGTATCGAGAAGCGCGAAGAGCATGCCGACCGGAGCGTGATGTGGCAGGTTGCCGCTCGGCGCAGTACTTACAAGAAACACGGTGAGCACAGCGTTCTTTACAAGGCAATTCGCAAGATAGAAAGGGCCAAGGCTCAAGTGCGGTCGAAGGTGGAGCACCCTTTCCGGGTCATCAAGCGTCAGTTTGGTTATACGAAGGTGCGTTTCCGTGGACTGGCGAAGAACACAGCGCAGATGGTGACGCTGTTTGCCTTGTCGAATCTGTGGATGGCTCGCCGACATTTACTGACGGGTGCAGGAGAGGTGCGCCTGTAATGTGGAAAATGGATAGGAATAGTTCGCTTGAGGGCCGAGAAACGGGAATAAGCGACTGATTTGATCTTTTTTTCGATCAAGCGCCATTTTTTAAATAGCCACGAGCTGCGGTCAGCCAAAAAGACGCGGCTATTTCAGACCATCC
>NZ_MNPU01000131.1 GCF_001983165.1 Pseudomonas gessardii
GTGGGAGATTCTATGGTTTTGGGGAAGCCCCCAAAACCGCTTTTGACTGGTATTCGCTCAGATTTTTCATGAGCGAAAAGGCGATACGCGCCAGCTTGCGACCAATGATGACCAGGGCTTGAGTCGTTTTCAGGCCCCTGGCCAGATAACCCTCGTATAAAGGCTTCCAGGCTTCTGACCGGATGCCTGCTGACGCCGCGTTATGCAGCAATCTGCGTATCTCCGAATCTCCCTTCTTGCTCAACGAGCGGCGTCCGTTCATTTGCCCAGAGTCAGACACTCTTAAGTCCATTCCCAAGAAAGCGATGTAAGCGTCAGCATTTTCAAATTCTCCTCGCTGAAACGCCATTGTCAGGGCAACCGCTGTCAGAAAACCAATGCCTTCGACGGCTTGGCAGCGCTTGACCTGATGCAAAAGCCCCGCCTCAGTAACAGCCTCTAATATCCTTTTTTCAATGAGCCCCTCATGCCTATCAAGACACGCTGAAATGCTCTTGGACGAGGCCTTGAGTAATGGCTCACCCGCCCAGCTCTGGTTCAGCGCAACGCGCATTTTCACCAGCGCTGCACGTCGACGCAGCAAGCTTTGAAGCTTGGTATAAATCTTCGGCGGCGGATTCCAGACGCGCAAATCAGCCTGTTCATTCTTCAAGTAACGAGCCAGCAACTGCGCATCGCTGAGGTCTGTTTTGGCGCGCCCGCCTGTGCCTTTGCGGTAATGGCTAAGGCGATATCCATCAATCACGTAAACGATATGGCCCATCGAATGAGCCAAGTTGACGGTATCCACGTGATAGATATTGGTGGCTTCAATTGCGATGGCGCTGCCCGCAGGCAAAGACTTCAGCCATGCCTTCAGCTCGTTTTTCTTGTTCGGTACGATCTTTGTTTCAGCAGTTTCACTTTGATAAACGACCACTTCGGCTTTAGCGACATCCACTCCAATGATTGATTGCGAGACAGTCATTGCCATGAGAAAAGCTCCGGGTTAGGGTTTACAGGCTTGTCGGGGCTTCACCGTTGCGCTGGCTTGCTTCTATCGTCGGTCATGGCCGATGCATTCCTTATCGGCGCTTTGGTGAAGGGGTGGGGCGAAGTCTCCCACGGTCTGTACTGGCTAGAGTCAGATGCTGGCTTTTAGTCCCACCACCCCTACAAGTCTAACCATACAAGCTGGCTTGCCTGCGAT
>NZ_MNPU01000133.1 GCF_001983165.1 Pseudomonas gessardii
GGAATCTCCGAACAAGCCTTCAGTTATGCGAGAATCCCCGCAACACCTGATCCGAGCCGCCCATGAGCCAGATGAGCTTTTCCGACTTTGAGTACGCCGGCAAGCGCAAGCAAACCCGCCGAGAGCGCTTCCTCGCCGAAATGGATCAGGTGGTGCCCTGGGCAGGCCTGCTGGAGCTGATCGAACCGTTCTACCCCAAGGCCGGCGGCGGTAGAAAACCCTATCCTCTGGAAACCATGCTGCGCATCCATCTGTTGCAGAACTGGTTCTCCCTGAGCGACCCGGCCATGGAAGAAGCGCTCTACGAAATCACGCCCATGCGCCAGTTCGCACTCCTGACGCTGAGCGCGCCAATCCCCGAAGACACCACGATCATGAACTTCCGGCACTTGCTGGAGAAGCATCAGCTCGCACCGGCAATCCTTGCGGTCATCAATGGTTATCTGCAGGAAAAAGGCCTGTCGCTGCGCCAAGGCACCATCGTCGATGCCACCATTATTCATGCCCCCAGCTCGACCAAAAATAAAGAAGGCAAGCGTGATCCCGAGATGCACCAGACCAAGAAAGGCGGTCAGTATTTCTTCGGGATGAAGGCGCACATCGGTGCCGATGTCGAGTCCGGCCTGGTGCATCACGTCCATGGCACCGCTGCCAATGTGGCCGATGTCACGCAGGTGGCTGAACTGCTGCATGGCGAAGAAAACGCCGTGTATGCAGATGCCGGTTACACCGGTGTCGAAAGACGCGAAGAGCATGAAAATCGGGGGGTGATCTGGCAGATTGCAGCGCGTCGCAGCACCTATTCCAAGCTGAACCAGCGCAGCGTACTGTACAAAGCCAAGCGCAAGATCGAGTTCTGCAAGGCTCAGACACGGGCCAAGGTCGAGCATCCGTTTCGCGTGATCAAGCGGCAGTTTGGTTACGTGAAAGTACGTTTTCGTGGGCTGATGAAAAACACGGCTCAGTTGACCACGCTGTTCGCCCTGGCAAACCTGTGGAGGGTTCGAAAACAGCTCATGGGTATGGGTGAGGTTCGCGTTTAACACGGAGAACCGGTCGAAAAAGCTCTCCGTACATGATTTTTCGGTCACTTTTCGTCCAATGACGCTGTAGGTGCCTGGAAAATTGCAACTTGCCGCGGCTGCACGACAAGTTGATCGGAGCATCCCTA
>NZ_MNPU01000132.1 GCF_001983165.1 Pseudomonas gessardii
GCAAGCCCGCTTGTGTCTTGATCTGGGAATAAACTCTGAGGTGAGAGGGGTGGATGGCAAGCTGTAAGTCCGCAGTGCTAGAAGCACGAGTGGGAGCAAAGCTGCCATCCACCTTTCCACTCTGGCCCATAAGCCCGAACAGTTGAACGAGCGCCACTCGAATCACAAGCGTGGGCTAAGCCAGAGTGCTCTCACTCCTGAGTGTAAGAGGGTTTTGCCATGATTTCCTGGGTCGGCATCGATATATCCAAATCAAATCTTGTTGTCTGGGTTCAACCTCAGGGCGAAGGATTTGAGGTTTCAAACCTTTCTGAAGGCTTTGCTGAACTGATCAAACGCTTAAGATGCTTCGAGGTTGGCCGGGTGTTACTTGAGGCTACGGGAGGCTATGAGCGCCAGGTTATGGCAGCGCTTCAGGAGGCAAATTTCAACGTACTCCGGATCAATCCTCGCCGAGCCAGAGCCTTTGCCGTGGCAATGGGCAAGACGGCTAAAACTGATCCGATTGATGCGGCTGTTCTGGCCGATTTCGCCGAAGTTCTTCATGGGTCTCGTGAAAAACGCATTTCGCCTGAGCGTGAGGCGCTGCGTGAACTGATTCAGTTGCGCGAGCACTTCGTTCAGCAGCGCGACGATAACAAGCGTCGGCTTCAGCAAGCCCAGTTGCCAGCGGTTGTCACGGCCACCCAAGACCATATTCGCTACCTAAAAACGCAGATTAAGGCACTTGAAAAATACATCACTCACAGCATGCTTGAGCTCGACGCGGAAAAAGCCAACCGACTTATGTCTGTGAAAGGCATTGGCATGGTGGCTGCTGCCAGTTTGCTGGTTTACCTGCCGGAGCTCGGTGAGCTTGATCGCAGGGAAGTTGCGGCCCTGGCGGGAATCGCGCCGTATAACGACGACAGTGGAAATCACAACGGAAAACGGCAAATTTACGGAGGAAGAGGCCGCGTACGACATGCGTTGTACATGTCTAGCTGGGTTGTGATCCGCTATCAAGCTGACTTCAAAACCCGCTACGAGGCTCTGCGCGAGAGAGGCAAGAGCGCGAAAGTCGCGCTCATTGCCTGCATGCGGATACTGCTTATCAGACTGAATGCCATGCTGCGTGACGGCACCGAATGGAGGTGACGAATGGCATGTTGAAGACAGTTGCTCCCACATT
>NZ_MNPU01000134.1 GCF_001983165.1 Pseudomonas gessardii
GGCGGTTGCAGGAGCTGAGTGCAACACGGTTATTGAATTGACGCAGGAGCATCATATTGCATAGCCAAGGCTTTCTGCATCACTTCGCTCATGACTTCGATAGGACATTTGAAATCGAAGCGCTTACGTGGACGCATGTTCAGTTGAAACGCAATGGCATCCAGTTCTTCTTGGCTATGTACCGACAAGTCAGTGCCCTTGGGCAGGTACTGGCGGATCAGGCCATTAATGTTTTCGTTGCTGCCGCGCTGCCAAGGGCTGTGCGGGTCGCAGAAGTAGATCGCCACACCGGTTCTCTGGGTGATCTCGGCGTGCTGTGCCATTTCCCGGCCCTGGTCGTAGGTCATGCTCTTGCGCATCGCCAGCGGCATGTTATTGAGGGCGGCGCTGAAGCCCTCCATCGCCGAGGTCGCCGTCGCGTCGTTCATCTTCACCAGCATCAGGTAACCACTAGTGCGCTCCACCAGCGTACCTACAGACGAGGCGTTAGCCTTACCCTTAATAAGGTCGCCTTCCCAATGCCCCGGCATCAGCCGGTCTTCAACTTCCGGCGGGCGCAAGTGAATGCTGACCATCTCTGGAATCTGCCCGCGCCGATCCACACCGCCAAGGCGTGGTCTACGTGTCGTCTTGCCTTGGCGCAAACAAAGGATCAACTCCTTGCGCAGCTCACCGACGGGCAGGGCATAGATCGCGTTGTAGATCGTCTCGCGACAGACGTAGGCATCTCTAAGGCTGGGTATGTTCATACTGCGCAGCTTGCCGGCAATCTGCTCGGGAGACAAACGCTGGCGCAGCATATGGATCACCAGTTCAAAGCGCTCACTCCCTGGCAGCAGCTTTCGCATGGGCCGACAAGCCTGGCGGCGGGCCTTCATCCGCTGCTGAGCCACACGGGCCGAGTAGCTGCCAGCTGCATCTCGATTGCGGCGCATCTCCCGGCTGACCGTCGAAGGGGATCGGTTGATCAAGCAGGCAATCCTGCGCAAGCTGAGGCCTTGGGCATGACTAACTTGAATGGTGGCACGCTCTTCAACGCTGAGTTCGGAATAAGACATAGGGCAGCACCGTACCGGAAAGGTCAGG
>NZ_MNPU01000135.1 GCF_001983165.1 Pseudomonas gessardii
TAGAAAAGGTAAGATTGTTCACGTCGGGGGCTTAGTTTTTGTTGGTGTGAGAGCTTACATTTTCTAAGATCCTCGACTCCTTTTCCAGCCGGTCAGATTTTTTCTACACCCTTAAATGCGAAGAGCCACAAACTAGTGCCGGAATGTGCCTATAAATTGCATGCCGGCCCGCGCACAGGCATTGATACGAAATTTGACAAAACTCAAGTTCTGTATGTTCCAAAGCAACTTGCTGAAGAATTGGTCACGCTTGCACGTAGTCCGATGATGAGGAGACGGCGGGAAAAATTTCGTGCTCAATTAGAAGTCAGTCATCCCGGTCTGTTGATAGAAGAGGACGATATGTATTTGTTTCTCTCCGATCAAGGCAATTGTTATTACATGGCTTCAAATGATCCGCGTTACGCAATTGTTAGGTCGCCACAGACAGGGCAGGTGACGGAAACAATAAAGCGAAAATTGCAGAGTACAGCTTCTAGCCAATTTCCAAAAGATTTTACATATCACTGGCTGCGAGCGACTTTTGCCTATCAACTCTACCAGCGCCTGCAACCGTTGGTTCAAGAAGGCGTTTTGAAATTAGGGGAGGATATTGATTTTATTCAAAAACGTATGCATCACGAGTCTAGGGAAACAACTGAAAACTATCTAAAGTTATTCAATATGACTCACGAAAAAGTCATCGCCCAAGAGGTGTGGGAGAAGAAATTGTTTAACGGTAACTACGAAGTCATGAAATTGACGGTCCAAGAATGAGTAGTCGGCAGCTGTTAGAGCATCGCGAAAATACAAAAATTATTACGCTAAATGAGTTGGTTCAGGAGTTTTCCGAACCTGAGCGTTTGCGATTGCAGCTGACCGTTAAGGTTAAAAAGAAGCCGTTAGATATTGGTAGTTTTGCATATCTCATTCGTGGTAAGGGCGGCGGCAAAAACTGAGTGCAACACCTGACCTTTCCGGTACGGTGCTGCCCTATGTCTTATTCCGAACTCAGCGTTGAAGAGCGTGCCACCATTCAAGTTAGTCATGCCCAAGGCCTCAGCTTGCGCAGGATTGCCTGCTTGATCAACCGA
>NZ_MNPU01000136.1 GCF_001983165.1 Pseudomonas gessardii
CCTGAATTCAACACATAAGTGCAACGCTCACCCCTGTATGCACTTCGTACGGCGTCTTCCAGCCCAAGCGCTTGCGCGGGCGTAGATTGATCCTCGCTACTGTCCGATTGACGGCTTCGACGGTCAGCTTGCTGAAGTCGCTGCCCTTGGGGAAATACTGGCGGAGCAGACCGTTGGTGTTTTCATTGGTGCCACGTTGCCAGGATGAATAGGGGTCTGCAAAAAAGACCTGGCACTGGCTCCGTAGCGCGATGCGTTCATGCCCGGCAAACTCCCTTCCGTTATCCAGCGTCAGCGTGTGAGCGGCATGGCCCTGAAGCATCAGATTGATCGCCCGCGTTACCTGCCGGCGCGTTCTGCGCTTGACCGGATAGGCGCTCAGATAGCCGCTTTTGCGATCAACCAGGGTCACCAGGTTACCGCCCAGTCCATGTACCGTATCGCCCTCCCAGTCCCCCAGGCGCTCGCGGCTTTCGACCTCGGCTGGGCGTTCACTGATTGACACGCGATTACGCAGCTGCCCGCGCCGATCGTGGCTTCCATAGCGTTTCCGGTAGCGCTTTCGGCGATGTCGCAGATAGGTATAAAGCTCACCACCGGCGCGCTGTTCGGCGGCAATGAACCGATAAATCCACTCATGGCTGACCGCCCGGCTTGGCTGCTCCTGCTTCAACCGCTGGGCGATCTGCTCCGGACTCATGCCATGCTTGAGCCACACCGGGAGATGATGGCTGAGCCATGTCGCCGGCTTGCAAAACTTGCGCGCACCCGCTCGACGAGCATCACTTTCATGGGCCGCAGAAACAGCCTTGTAGATATTCTGGGTGCTGTTGCGGCGAACCTCGCGACTGATCGTCGAGGGATGCACGCCGACCCGCTTTGCAATGCTCGCCTGGCTCTCTGCGGCGCTCAAGCCAGCCTCAATCTGGTAACGTTGTCCCTGAGTCAGCTGCCGGTAATGCGTAGTCATCTGCGCTTGAATCCTTCGGTGTGAGAGCCTGGATTCTACCGGTGGCTGGCTCTCTGCCTCTCGTTTCAAGCGTTGCGCTTATTCTATGAATTCAGG
>NZ_MNPU01000137.1 GCF_001983165.1 Pseudomonas gessardii
TGTGGGAGATTCTATGGTTTTGGGGAAGCCCCCAAAACCGCTTTTGACTGGTATTCGCTCAGGTTTTTCATGAGCGAAAAGGCGATGCGCGCCAGCTTGCGGCCAATGATGACCAGGGCTTGAGTCGTTTTCAGGCCCCTGGCCAGATAACCCTCGTATAAAGGTTTCCAGGCTTCTGACCTGATACCTGCTGACGCCGCGTTATGCAGCAATCTGCGTATCTCTGAATCTCCCTTCTTGCTCAATGAGCGGCGTCCGCTCATTTGCCCAGAATCGGATACTCTCAAGTCCATTCCCAAGAACGCGATGTAAGCGTCAGCACTTTCAAATTCTCCTCGCTGAAACGCCATTACCAGGGCAACTGCTGTCAGAAACCCAATGCCCTCGACGGCTTGGCAGCGCTTGACCTGATGCAAAAGCCCCGCCTCAGTAACAGCATCTAATATCCTTTTCTCAATGAGCCCCTCATGCCTATCAAGACACGCTGAAATGCTCTTGGACGAGGCCTTGAGTGATGGCTCGCCCGCCCAGCTCTGATTCAGTGCAACACGCATTTTCACCAGCGCTGCGCGTCGACGCAGCAAGCTTTGAAGCTTGGTATAAATCTTCGGCGGCGGATTCCAGGCGCGTAAATCAGCCTGTTCATTCTTCAAGTAGCGAGCCAGCAACTGCGCATCACTGAAGTCTGTTTTAGCGCGACCACCTGTGCCTTTGCGGTAATGGCTAAGGCGATATCCATCAATCACGTAAACGATATGGCCCATCGAATGAGCCAAGTTGACGGTATCCACGTGATAGATATTGGTGGCTTCAATTGCGATGGCGCTGCCCGCAGGCAAAGACTTCAGCCATGCCTTCAGCTCGCTTTTCTTGTTCGATACGATCTTTGTTTCAGCAGTTTCACTTTGATAAACAACTACTTCGGCTTTAGCGACATCCACTCCAATGATTGATTGCGAGACAGTCATTGCCATGAGAAAAGCTCCGGGTTAGGGTTTAC
>NZ_MNPU01000013.1 GCF_001983165.1 Pseudomonas gessardii
TAACACCCAAGCAATTTGACTACTCGAAAGAGCATCAGATTGCGGTGTGTGAAGACGAAATGAACCGAAAGTTCGATACTCACAAAACACCGAAAGCTGTCACATACCCAATTTGCTGAAGCGAGGCCTCTGCCGCGACTCAGTACCCGAATTTCTTGACGACCATAGAGCATTGGAACCACCTGATCCCATCCCGAACTCAGTAGTGAAACGATGCATCGCCGATGGTAGTGTGGGGTTTCCCCATGTGAGAGTAGGTCATCGTCAAGATTAAATTCCGAAACCCCAATTGCGAAAGCAGTTGGGGTTTTGTTTTGGGCGGTTGAAAAGTACTGAGGTGATTTGGCACATAGTCCAACTCTGCCCATAACGCCCTTCAATGCTAAAGTCCCTCCCTCGATTTTGCTTTTCCCAAGGAAGCCGTTATGCCGGATGCAACGTCCCTCAGCGCTGGATTCATGGTCGTCCACGGCAATCGCCTGGATGAACTGCGCAGCCTGGTTGTCAGTTGGATGCGTCGTTATCCGCTGGCTCCCCTGGAAAACGAAATCGCCCTGGTGCAAAGCAACGGCATCGCGCAATGGCTCAAGCTGGCCCTTGCCGAAGACCCGGAAGAGGACGACATGGGGGGCTGCGGCATCGCCGCAGCAATCGACGTGCAACTGCCCGGCAGCTTTATGTGGCAGCTCTATCGCATGGTCTTGGGCCGCGACGAAATCCCGGTCAAGTCCCTGCTGGACAAGGCCCCGCTGACCTGGCGATTAATGCGCCTGCTGCCCGAGTTGATCGACCAGCCGCACTTCGAGCCCCTGCAACGCTTCCTCACCCACGACACTGACCTGCGTAAACGCTACCAACTGGCGGAACGCCTGGCCGACCTGTTCGACCAATATCAGGTCTACCGTGCGGACTGGCTGGAAGACTGGGCCGCTGGTCGCCACCAACTGCGCAATGGCCGAGGCGAAGCCAAGCCCCTGAGCCCGGCCAACTGCTGGCAGGCCGAGTTATGGCGGGCGTTGCTGCTGGACGTTGGCGAGCAAGGCATGGCGCAGAGCCGTGCCGGGGTCCACCAGCGTTTTATCGAGCGTATCAATAACCTGGACACCGCCCCGCAAGGCCTGCCGTCCCGAGTCATTGTGTTTGGCATTTCTTCCTTGCCCGCCCAAGCCCTGGAAGCGCTGGCCGGCCTGGCCCGTTTCAGCCAGGTGTTGCTCTGTGTACACAACCCTTGCCGTCACCATTGGTCTGACATCGTTGCCGACAAAGACCTCCTGCGAAACGAATACAAACGCCAGGCGCGCAAAACCGGAATGCCCGTCACCATCGACCCGCAAACCCTGCACCAGCACGCCCACCCCTTGCTGGCCGCCTGGGGCAAGCAAGGCCGCGACTACATCAACCTGCTGGACAGCTACGACGACCCCAACAGCTACCGTTCGGCCTTCCGCGACGGGCGCATCGACCTGTTCAGCGACAGCGAACCGACCACCATCCTCAACCAGTTACAGGACGACATCCTCGAACTGCGCCCGCTCCCGGAAACCCGTGAACGCTGGCCTGCCGTCGATCTGCAGTACGACACCTCGATCCGCTTCCACATCGCCCACAGCGCCCAGCGCGAAGTGGAAATCCTCCACGACCAACTGCTCCAGCGCTTCAGCGCGGACCCCACGTTGCGCCCTCGCGACGTTATCGTCATGGTCCCCGACGTTGACAGCTATGCACCGCATATCCGCGCAGTTTTCGGCCAGTTGGATAAAAAAGACCCACGCTTCATCCCCTTCACCCTGACGGACCAGGGCCAACGGGGCCGCGACCCACTGTTGATCGCCGTCGAGCATCTGCTGAAACTCCCGGACAGCCGTTTCCCGGTCAGCGAAATCCTCGACTTGCTGGACGTTCCCGCCCTGCGCGAACGCTTCGCCATCCAGGAGCGCGACCTGCCCACCCTGCACCGCTGGATAGAAGGTGCGGGCATCCGTTGGGGGCTCAATGCCGAGCAGCGCGCCGGCCTGGGCCTGCCCAGCGCGCTGGAACAGAACAGCTGGCGATTCGGCCTGCGCCGCATGTTGCTGGGCTATGCCGTCGGCAGTGGCGCAGCCTGCGACGGCATTGAACCCTATGACGAAATCGGCGGCCTCGACGCCGCGCTGATTGGCCCACTGGTCGCCTTGCTTGACGCACTGCACGCTGCACATCAAGCCCTGTCACAACCCGCAACCCCACAAGCCTGGGGCGCACGCCTGCAAGACCTGATGCAGCGCTTCTTCCTGCCCAGCAATGAACACGATGACTATCTGCTGGGCCAGTTGGAGCAACTGCGGGAAGACTGGCTGGAAACCTGCGAGTCTGTTGGCCTGTACGACGAATTACCGCTGACCGTCGTCCGTGAGGCCTGGCTTGCCGGCCTCGACCAGGGCCGCCTGTCCCAGCGTTTCCTGGCCGGTGCCGTGAACTTCTGCACCCTGATGCCGATGCGCGCCATTCCCTTCAAGCTGGTATGCCTGCTGGGCATGAACGACGGCGACTATCCGCGCGCGCAACCGCCGCTGGATTTCGACTTGATGGGCAGCGACTACCGTCCCGGCGACCGCTCCCGACGTGAAGACGACCGATACCTGCTGCTGGAGGCCCTGCTGTCTGCACGCGACCAGCTCTACATCAGTTGGGTTGGCCGCAGCATCCGCGATAACAGCGAGCGCCCGGCGTCGGTGCTGATCGGCCAGTTGCGCGACCACCTTGCCAGTGGCTGGCAGCATGCCCAGGAGCAACCGCTGCTGGAGGCGATGACCCAGGAGCACCCGCTGCAACCCTTCAGTGCACGCTACTTCCACGCGGGCGATCCACTGTTCAGCTATGCCCGCGAATGGCAGCTATTGCACGCAGCCCAGGACGAGGTCCGCGAAACAACCGGCCTGGCAGCCTACATCCAGGAAGACCCCCTGAGTCTGGGCCAATTGCAGGATTTTTTGCGCAACCCCGTCAGGCATTTCTTCAGTCAGCGCCTCAAAGTGTTTTTCGAGGCTGCCGAAGTGCCCCTGGCCGATGAGGAACCCTTCGTCCTCGACGCCTTGCAGCGCTACACCTTGAGCGATAGCCTGCTCGCCGCCGCGTTGACCGACCCGGATCATCTGGAGCAAGCCCTGGAGGCCCAGGCGCAACGGCTGCAAGGGAGTGGCCTGCTGCCCATGGTCGGCTTCGGCGAATGCCTGCGCAATGAACTGATCGAACCCTTGCCCGACTTGCTGCAACGCTACCAGCAACTCCTGGCGCTTTGGCCTACGCCACACAACACGGCGGAACCCGTCAGTTTCGCGCACCAGGGCATTGAGCTCGATGGCTGGGTCAGCGGCTTGCACCGGCGCAGTGATGGCGGCTTGCTCAGTGTGACCACCATCCCCAACAGCATCGGCTCGATCAAGACCCGCAAGTGGCATCGCCTGATCCGCCCATGGGTCAATCACCTGGTGGCCTGTGCCTGTGGCCTGCCCCTGAGCACCGGCCTGGTGGCCAGCGATGACACACTCCTGCTGGCGCCACTGGCGCAAAACCTTGCCCAGGATGTACTCGGCAATCTGCTCCTGGCCTGGAAAACAGGTATGAGCGAACCGCTACCGATCGCGGTCAAGACCGCCTTCGCCTGGCTCGGCCAGACTGACCCGGACAAAGCCCAGGCCGCCGCGCTTAAAGCCTACGAAGGCGATGGCATCACCAGCGATGGCGAGCGCCGCGAAAGCCCGGCCCTCACCCGACAGTTCCCCGACTATGCGGCCCTGGTCGCCAGCGAAGAGTTTGAAGGCTGGTGCGAAACCCTGTATCGACCCTTGATCAGCGCCCCCTGGCGATCACTGACCAGCGAGGAGGCCCGCCCATGAGTGCCATCAAACCCCTGGCCCTGGCCTTCCCCCTGCGTGGCAGCCAACTGATCGAAGCCAGTGCTGGCACCGGCAAGACTTTCACCATCTCCGCGTTGTACCTGCGCCTGGTCCTGGGGCACGGTGGCGATGAGGCGGGTTTTGGCCGCGAGTTACTGCCGCCACAAATCCTCGTGGTGACCTTCACCGATGCCGCCACCAAAGAGCTGCGCGAACGCATCCGCACCCGCCTGGCACAGGCGGCGCGCTTCTTTCGTGACGAGATCGAACAGCCCGACGCCTTGATTGCCGAGCTGCGCGATCACTACAGCGCCGAGCAATGGCCAGGCTGCGCCAACCGTCTCGACATCGCCGCGCAATGGATGGACGAGGCCGCCGTCTCGACCATCCACAGTTGGTGCCAGCGCATGCTGCGCGAACACGCCTTCGACAGTGGCAGCCTGTTTACCCAGACCCTGGAAACCGACCACAGCGACCTGCTCGGCGAAGTGCTGCGCGACTACTGGCGGCTGTTCTGCTACCCGATGCACGGCGATGCCCTGAACTGGGTCCGCGCCAACTGGGGCGGCCCTGCGGCGCTGATGCCCCGGGTGCGCGCGTTGTTCGGCAGCGAGCGCCCCAGTGACGACCCCCGTGAGCCTGCCGAACTGATCGAGACCTGCCTGCACGAGCGCCGTGAGGCCCTGGTGGCGCTCAAGGCCCCTTGGCTGCAATGGGCGGGCGAGTTGCGCGAAATCTGCCTGCAAGCCGTCGCCGCCAAGGCGGTGGATGGTCGCAAGATGCAGGCCCGTTATTTCGAGCCCTGGTTTGAGAAACTCAGCGCCTGGGCCGCCGACGAAACCCTGGAACAACTGGATATCGGCACTGGCTTCACGCGCCTGACCCCCGATGGCATGGCCGAGGCCTGGAAGGGCGATGCGCCCCATCATCCGGGCCTGGATGCCATGGCGGGCCTCAAGGCCAGCCTCGACGCCTTGCCCACGCCTGATGCCGCAGTGTTGCAACATGCGGCCGCCTGGGTCGGCAAACGGTTTGAAGAAGAGAAGCGCCGGCGCGCCGAGATGGGGTTTGACGATATGCTCATTCGCCTGGACGCCGCCCTGCAAGCCGAGGGGGGCGAACGCCTGGCCAGTGTGATCCGCGAGCAGTTCCCGGTGGCCCTGATCGACGAATTCCAGGACACCGACCCGGTGCAGTACCGGATCTTTGAAAGCATCTACCGCATCGAAGACAACAGCCCGCACAGCGGCCTGTTCCTGATCGGCGACCCCAAGCAGGCGATCTACGCCTTTCGCGGCGCCGATATCTACACCTACCTGCGCGCCCGCCAGGCCACCGCCGGGCGCTTGCACACCCTGGGCACCAACTTTCGCTCCAGCCATGCCATGGTCGAGGCGGTCAACCACGTGTTCGAGCGTGCGGAAACCGGGCGTGGGGCATTTCTGTTTCGTGAGCCCGACGGCGAGAACCCGGTGCCGTTCCTGCCGGTCTCTTCCCAGGGCCGCAAGGAGCAGTTGCAGGTCGATGGCCACCCATTGCCGGCCCTGAATCTCTGGCACTTGCCCACCGACCAGCCGATCTCCAATGTGCTGTATCGCCAGCAACTGGCCGGCGCGTGCGCCAGCCAGATTGTCGCGTTGCTCAATGGTGGCCAGCAGGGCACGGCGGGGTTTATCAAGGGGACGGACTTTACTCCCGTGCAACCGTCGAACATCGCCATCCTCGTGCGTGACGGCAAGGAAGCCCAGGCCGTACGCGGCGAACTGGCCGCGCGCGGTGTGCGCAGTGTGTACCTGTCCGATAAGGATTCGGTGTTCGCCTCCCAGGAAGCCCACGACCTGCTCGCCTGGCTCAAGGCCTGTGCCGAACCGGATGTCGAGCGCCCGCTGCGCGCGGCCCTGGCCTGCGTCACCCTCAACCTGTCGTTGGCGGAACTGGAGCAACTGAACCAGGACGAACTGGCCTGGGAGCAGCGAGTCATGCAGTTTCGCGACTACCGCGTGATCTGGCGCACCCAGGGCGTGCTGCCGATGCTGCGGCGCCTGCTGCATGACTTCAAGTTGCCGCAAACCCTGATCGCCCGCAGCGATGGCGAACGGGTGCTGACCAACCTGTTGCACCTGTGCGAATTGCTGCAACAGGCCGCCGCTGAATTGGACGGCGAACAAGCGCTGGTCCGTCATTTGGCAGAACACCTGGCGCTGTCGGGCCAGGCTGGCGAAGAGCAGATTTTGCGCCTGGAAAGCGATGAGCAACTGGTCAAGGTGGTGACCATCCACAAATCCAAGGGCCTGGAATACGACCTGGTGTTCCTGCCGTTTATCTGCTCGGCCAAGCCTGTGGACGGCAGTCGCCTGCCGCTGCATTATCACGATGCCAACGGCAAGTCCCAGGTCAGCCTCAAACCCACCGCCGAACTGATCGCCCAGGCCGACGACGAGCGCCTGGCCGAAGACCTGCGCCTGTTCTACGTGGCCCTGACCAGGGCCAAACATGCCTGTTGGCTCGGCGTGGCCGACCTCAAGCGTGGCAATAACAACAGTTCGGTGTTGCACCTGTCGGCCCTGGGCTATCTGCTGGGAGGGGGCGCGGCGTTGGGTGAGTCTGCAGCCCTGGCCCGTTGGCTGATGGATGTGCAGGACGGCTGCGCGGCGATTGCCTACGGGCACATGCCAGACGCCGACAGCAATATCTACCAGCCACCGCGCAATGACGCGACCTTGCTCGCGCCGCTGTTGCCCAAGCGCAAGGCTGCAGAAAACTGGTGGATTGCCTCCTACAGCGCCCTGCGCATCGGCGAAAGCATGAGCGCCGCCAACCTGGAAGCCCCGGAAAGCCCACAAGCACAGAAACTGTTCGACGACGAACGCCTGGACCCGGATGCACCGCGCGAAGTCGCCGCGTCTGGCGGCGATATCCACCGTTTCCCACGGGGGCCCAACCCCGGGACCTTTCTCCACGGCCTGCTGGAGTGGGCCGGCAACGAAGGCTTCAACGTGAGCCCCGAAGCCATCGAAGATGCCGTCGCGCGGCGTTGCAACCGACGCGGCTGGGAAGGCTGGATCGGCACCCTCGGCGACTGGCTCGGGTACCTGCTGCAAGTGCCACTGGGCCTGGGCCATGGGCAGGCAGCGGTGACCCTGAGCGAGCTGCAGCAGTATCAGATCGAAATGGAGTTCTGGTTCGCCAGCCACTCCGTCGATGTGCTCGTCCTCGACCAACTGGTCTGCCAATACACCCACGCCGGCGTGTCGCGGGTCGCCGCCGAGCCGGTGTTGCTCAACGGCATGTTCAAGGGCTTTATCGACCTGACGTTTGAACATGACGGCCGCTACTACGTGGCCGACTACAAATCCAACTGGCTCGGCGCCGACGACGCGGCCTACACCCGCGAGGCCATGGAACAGTCGATTCTCGACCATCGCTATGACCTGCAATACGTCCTCTACCTGCTGGCCCTGCATCGCCAGCTCAAGGCGCGCCTGCCCGATTACGAGTACGACCGGCATGTGGGCGGCGCCCTCTACCTGTTCCTGCGCGGTAGCCAAGCCGTGAGCCAGGGCGCGTATTTCACCCGGCCGCCACGGGAACTGATCGAACGCCTGGACCTGTTGTTCCAGGGCAAGCCGCAACCGCCCAAGGTCGAACCGGCCTGGGAACAAGGAGTCCTGCTATGAGCCTCTCGACGCTGCCGCTGGAGGCACTGGCACCGCTGGCACGCGCTGACGACCTGATGCACCTGCTGGCACGCTGGGTCGAGCGCGGCTGGCTGCGGGCGCTGGACAAGGCATTCGTGGGCTTTCTGCATGAGCTCGACCCACAGGCCGATCCCCTGGTGCTGCTGGCCGCCGCCCTGACCAGCCACCAACTGGGCCACGGCCACGTGTGCCTGGACGTGTTCGAGACCCTGAACGCCCCGGATTTTGCCCTGTCGTTGCCCCCTGAAGGGGATCTTTCCAGTGGCGCGATGCTGCTGCCTTCGCAACTGCTCGATGGCCTGGACGGTGCGCACTGGTGCCACGCCCTGGCGGCGAGCACGCTGGTGGCGCTGGCTGGCGATGGCAGTGAGACGGCACACAGCCGGCCGCTGGTGTTGTCGGGCAAGCGCTTGTATCTGCGCCGCTACTGGACCTATGAGCGGCGCATCGACAGCGCCTTGCGTCAGCGTCTTGCCGTGCAGGAAGCGGTCTCGGCAGACCTGCCCCAGCGTTTGAATGGCCTGTTCCAGCAGCCGCCACCCGATGGCGTGGTCGACTGGCAGAAACTCGCCTGTGCCCTGGCCACGCGGGGGGCGTTCAGCATCGTCACCGGCGGCCCCGGCACCGGCAAGACCACCACCGTGGTACGCCTGCTGGCATTGCTGCAAGCACCTGCGGTGGAGCAGGGCACGGCGTTGCGCATCCGCCTGGCGGCGCCCACCGGCAAGGCGGCGGCGCGCTTGACCGAGTCCATCAGCCAGCAAGTGCGCTCGCTGCAAGTGCCCGAGGCCTTGCGCGAAAAAATCCCCACCGAGGTCACCACCGTGCACCGTCTGTTGGGCAGCCGTCCCGGTACTCGGCATTTTCGCCATCACGCGGGCAACCTGTTGCCGCTGGATGTGCTGGTGGTGGATGAAGCCTCGATGATCGACCTGGAAATGATGGCCAACCTGCTGGATGCCTTGCCGCCCCATGCACGCCTGGTACTGCTGGGGGACAAGGACCAATTGGCCTCGGTGGAAGCCGGCGCGGTGCTCGGCGATTTGTGTCGCGATGCCGAGGCTGGCTGGTACAGCCCCGACACGCGCCAATGGCTGGAACGTGTCAGCGGCGAGACCCTGGCGGGCAGCGGCCTGCAGGAAGACCTCGACGCCAGTCATCCGCTGGCGCAACAAGTGGTCATGCTGCGTTACTCCCGGCGCTTCGGCGAAGGCAGTGGCATCGGCCAACTGGCGCGCTGGGTCAACCAGCAAAACCCCGAGCAGGCCCGCCAACGGCTGGACGCCGGCAGCCACGACCTGTTTTGCCTGCGCCTCAAGGGCGAGCATGACCGCGCCCTGGAGCGCCTGGTGTTGGACGGGCAGGGCGGCGACGCCCAGGGCTATCGCTACTACCTGAACCTGCTGCGCACCTCGCGCCCGACGGCCGAGACACCACGCGACGACCCGCGCTGGACTGACTGGGCGCGTCAGTTGTTGCAAGCCTTCGATGCCTTCCAGTTGCTGTGCGCGGTGCGCAAGGGGCCCTGGGGTGTGGAGGGCCTCAACCAGCGCATCACGGCGGCGTTGCTCAAGGCGCGGCTGATCGACAGCGACCAGCAATGGTACGAAGGCCGTCCGGTACTGATGACCCGCAACGACTACGGCCTGGGCTTGATGAACGGCGACATCGGAATTGCCTTGAAGCTGCCCGAAAGTGACGGTGGGCCGCAGGTGTTGCGCGTTGCCTTCCCGCGCAACGATGGCCAGGGCGGCGTGCGCTTTGTGTTGCCCAGCCGCCTCAATGATGTGGAAACCGTCTACGCCATGACCGTGCACAAATCCCAAGGCTCGGAGTTCGCCCACACGGCCCTGATCCTGCCGGATGCGCTGAACCCGGTACTGACCAAGGAGCTGATTTACACCGGCATCACCCGGGCCAAGGATCGCTTCAGTTTGATCGAAACCCGTGGTGGGGTTTTCGAGGAAGCGGTGCGGCGCAAGGTGAAACGATTGAGCGGGCTGATGTTGGCGCTAGGGGCATAAGGGTGTAGCCAAAACCTGACCGAACTGTCGGATTTTATTGGTAAATGGCGCAATCTACCTAGGCCCCGTGTCGCTGGGTTTTCCGCCAATATGCTATCGTTGCGGCATCATCCCGAGAAGATCAAAGAGAATTGCTGCATGAACGTGGCTGTCTCGCCCGCAGAGCGTAGTTGGAGCTGGAGACGAATGCTGCTGTTGGCCGTTCTGTGCCTCGTCACGCCTTTGGCTTTTGCCCAGGCGTCCGTTGCCAGTGCGGCTGACCAACGGGCCCAGGCAGTGACCCAAGTGGTGCTGGGGATTCTCAGCTACGCCCGTTGGCCGGTGGAACCCGCCCAACTGCGTTTGTGCATCGTTGGCCCGACCCAATACACCGACGACCTGGTCAAAGGCACCACACAGGCCACGGGCCGACCGGTGGTGGTCCAGCGCCTGCTGGCGGACAACCCCAATATCGTCAACGCCTGCGACGCGCTGTATATCGGCAAGCTCAGCCCTGAAGAACGCAGCCACTTGTTTACCTCGTTGATCGGCCATCCGGTGTTGAGCATCAGCGAAGGCGGTGACCAATGCACCGTGGGCAGTCTGTTCTGCCTGCGGGTCAGCGATGAGCAGGTGTCGTTCGAGGTCAACCTCGATTCCGTGGCCCGCAGCGGTGTGCGCATTCATCCCAGCGTCCTGCAGCTATCCCGTCGTCGGGCGCCGGAGTCATGAAGCTGCGTAACGCCACAAGCCGCCCCACATTACGTTCAGTCCTCGGTCGCGGGCACCTGAGTGTGGCGCTGGTGGCGGTTGCCATGGCCAGTGTGTCCCTGACCCTGCTGGGGGTGTTGGCCCTGCGGGTCTATGCCGACCACAACCTGCACCTGATCGCCCGCTCGATCAACTACACCGTGGAAGCCGCGGTGGTATTCAACGACCGCGTGGCGGCCACCGAAGCCCTGGCGCTGATCGCCACCACCGAAGAAGTGGCCGAAGCCCGGGTGCTGGACCTCAATGGCAACACCCTGGCCCACTGGGTGCGCCCGGAAACCGGGATGCTGTCCCAGGTGGAGCTGGAACTGGCCCACACGCTGCTGGAGGAACCCATCAGCCAAGCGATCCTGCATCAAGGCAAGAAGATTGGCACCGTCGAGCTGAGTGGCCACGGCGGTAGCCTGTTGCGCTTTTTGCTCAGCGGCCTGGCGGGGATCGTTGTGTGTACGGCCATCAGTGGCTGGGTGGCGATTTACCTGGCGCGGCGCATGTTGCGCGGTATCACCGGCCCGTTGCACCGCCTGGCCGATGTTGCCCACGCCGCGCGCAGCGAGCGGGCCTTCGACCGCCGCGTGCCGCCGGCACAGATTGCCGAACTCGATAACCTGGGCAATGACTTCAATGCCTTGCTCGATGAGTTAGAAGCCTGGCAAACCCACCTGCAAAGCGAAAACGAAACCCTCGCTCACCAGGCCAGCCATGACAGCCTGACCGGGCTGCCCAACCGCGCCTTCTTCGAGGGCCGCCTGATCCGTGCCTTGCGCAGCGCGGCCAAGCTCAACGAGCGGGTGGCGGTGCTGTTTCTTGACAGCGACCGCTTCAAAGACATCAACGACAACTTCGGGCACGCCGCCGGTGACGCGGTATTGGTGGCCGTCGCCGCGCGCATACGGGCGCAACTGCGCGAGAGCGACCTGGTGGCGCGCCTGGGCGGCGATGAGTTCGCCATCCTGCTTTCGCCCCTGCACAAGCTCGAAGATGCCCAGCGCATCGCCGAAAAAATCATCGCCAGCATGGACCAACCCATTCCGCTGCCGGGCAACACCCAAGTGTTGACCTCACTCAGTATCGGTATTGCGGTTTATCCCGATCATGGCACCACTCCCGGCGCCTTGCTCAATGCTGCCGATGCGGCGATGTACCAGGCCAAACGCCTTTCCCAGGGCGGCCAGCACACGGCGGAGTCGGAGCACCCCGCTGCCAATGTTCAACACAGGAGTTGATCCCTTGTTTGCTAACACCCGCGTTCTCTTTATCACCTTGTTTATCGCACTGCTGGCCCTGAGTGGCTGCCAAACCGCCCCACCCAAGGGCCTGACCCCGGCACAAGTGGCGGTGCTCAAGCAACAAGGCTTCGAGCTGACCGACGAAGGCTGGGCCTTCGGCCTGTCGGGCAAAGTGCTGTTTGGCAGCGACGTCGAAAAACTCAACAAGCCCAGCACCGATATCGTCGAACGCATTGGCAAGGCCCTCACCGGCGTGGGCATCGAACGTGTGCGTGTAGACGGCCACACTGACGCCTCGGGCAAGGAAACCTACAACCAGCAACTGTCCCTGCGCCGGGCGAAAAGCGTGGGCAAGGTCTTGGTGGCGGTGGGTATGAAGGAAGAAAATGTGCAACTGCGCGGCCTGGGCAGCAGCGAGCCGGTGGCGTCCAACAGCACCTCCGCGGGCCGTACCGAAAACCGTCGGGTGTCGATTGTAGTGATCGCCGACTGAGCCGACAGGCCGGTCTAAATTTGAAATACGCCCAACTGTGGAAGCGAGCTTGTCGGGTCGCTCCCACAGTTGCTCCAGTGTTCTGGCGGCTATTGGGCAAACACCATCTCCCGCGTCTGCCCCATCAACAACCCCTGGTTCTGCTCCGTCACCTCACGGATGTAATCCCACAACAACGTAATCCGTTTCAACTTGCGCAAATCCTCCCGGCAATACATCCAGAACTGCCGCGTCACAGTGACCTCCTCCCCCAGCACCGGTAGCAACCGTGGATCCTGCGCAGCCAGGAAGCACGGCAGGATCGCCAGCGAACGCCCCTGCTGCGCCGCCACGTACTGCGCGATCACGCTGGTGCTGCGCAGGCTGGCGCTGGCGCCCGGGACGACATTGGCCAGGTACAGCAGCTCTGAGCTGAACGCCAGGTCATCCACGTAGCTGATAAACGGATGGTCGGCCAGGTCGGCCGGGCGGCGGATGGGCGGGTGCTGGTCGAGGTAGTCCTGGGTCGCGTACAGCTGCAGCTTGTAGTCGCACAGTTTGCAGCATACGTAGGGCCCGTGTTCCGGGCGCTCCAGGGCGATGACAATGTCGGCTTCGCGCTTGGACAGGCTGATGAAGTGGGGCAGGGGCAGGATGTCGACCGAGATCGCCGGGTAGGTGTCGACGAAGTGGCTCAGTTGCGGGGTGACGAAAAAGCTGCCGAACCCCTCGGTGCAGCCCATGCGCACATGCCCGGACAGTGCCACGCCGGAGCCGGAGACTTGTTCGCAGGCCATGTGCAAGGTGCTTTCGATGGACTCGGCATAACCCAGCAAGCGCTGGCCTTCGTTGGTCAGCACAAAGCCGCTGGTCCGGGATTTCTCGAACAGCAGGGTGCCCAGGGAGCCTTCCAGCGAACTGATGCGCCGTGACACGGTGGTGTAGTCCACCGCCAGGCGCTTGGCGGCGACGCTGGCCTTGCGGGTGCGGGCCACTTCGAGGAAAAACTTCAGGTCGTCCCAGTTCAGCGAGCCTAAAGAGGTGATGTTTTTTTGCATGTTGGACCGGCTTTTATGTGGGTTCTTATTGGAAGTTTGCACATCTATACTCCAAAAATCGTCCGAACGCCTCATCCTCAAGGCGCTTCACGCCTTGGCTCTCTGCATAACTACAAGATCTGGAGACCCCCATGAACGCATCGCTTACGTCTGCCGATACCACCGTGAAACAGGCCAAACTGTTGATCAACGGTGAATGGGTCGAGTCCAAGACCACCGAGTGGCAAGACATCGTCAACCCGGCGACCCAACAAGTCCTGGCCCGTGTGCCCTTCGCCACGGCCGATGAAGTCAACGCGGCCATCGACGCCGCCCATCGCGCCTTCCAGACCTGGAAGCTGACGCCGATCGGCGCGCGCATGCGCATCATGCTCAAGCTGCAAGCGCTGATCCGTGAACACTCCAAGCGCATTGCCGTCGTCCTCAGTGCCGAGCAAGGCAAGACCATTGCCGATGCCGAGGGCGATATTTTCCGTGGCCTGGAAGTGGTCGAGCACGCTTGCTCCATCGGCACCCTGCAAATGGGCGAGTTTGCCGAGAACGTCGCCGGTGGCGTCGATACCTACACCCTGCGCCAACCCATCGGCGTGTGCGCCGGCATCACCCCGTTCAACTTCCCGGCGATGATCCCGTTGTGGATGTTCCCCATGGCCATCGCCTGCGGTAACACCTTTGTGCTCAAGCCGTCGGAACAGGATCCACTGTCGACCCTGATGCTGGTGGAGCTGGCGCTGGAAGCTGGTGTGCCAGCCGGTGTGTTGAACGTGGTCCACGGTGGCAAGGCGGTGGTGGATGCCCTGTGCACCCACAAAGATATCAAGGCCGTGTCCTTCGTTGGCTCGACTGCTGTCGGCACCCATGTCTACGACCTGGCGGGCAAGCACGGTAAGCGTGTGCAATCGATGATGGGCGCGAAGAACCATGCGGTGGTGCTGCCGGATGCCAACCGTGAACAAACCCTCAATGCCCTGGTCGGCGCCGGTTTCGGTGCGGCCGGTCAGCGCTGCATGGCCACCTCGGTGGTGGTGCTGGTCGGCGCGGCCAGGCAGTGGCTGCCGGACCTCAAGGCCCTGGCGCTGAAACTCAAAGTCAACGCCGGCAGCGAAGCCGGCACCGACGTGGGCCCGGTGATTTCCAAGCGCGCCAAGGCACGTATCCTCGACCTGATCGCCAGCGGCGTGAAAGAAGGTGCCAAGCTGGAACTGGATGGCCGCGACATCCAGGTGCCGGGCTTCGAGCAAGGCAATTTCGTCGGCCCGACCCTGTTCTCGGGCGTGACCACCGATATGCAGATCTACACCCAGGAAATCTTCGGCCCGGTGCTGGTGGTGCTGGAAGTCGATACCCTCGACGAAGCCATCGCCCTGGTCAACGCCAACCCGTTCGGCAACGGCACCGGCCTGTTCACCCAGAGCGGTGCGGCGGCGCGCAAGTTCCAGAGCGAAATCGACGTCGGCCAGGTGGGCATCAACATCCCGATCCCGGTGCCAGTGCCAATCTTCAGCTTCACCGGTTCCCGTGGCTCGAAACTCGGCGACCTGGGCCCGTACGGCAAGCAAGTGGTGCAGTTCTACACCCAGACCAAAACCGTCACCAGCCGCTGGTTCGACGACGACAGCGTCAATGATGGCGTCAACACCACCATCAACCTGCGTTGATCAAGGAGACGAGCATGAAGATTGCATTTATCGGCCTGGGCAACATGGGCGCCCCCATGGCCCGCAACCTGATCAAGGCTGGCCACGCGCTGAACCTGTTCGACCTGAACCAGACCGTGCTCAAGGAATTGGCCGAATTGGGCGGCACCATCAGCGCCTCACCGCGCGCAGCAGCAGAAGGCGCCGAACTGGTGTTGACCATGCTGCCTGCTGCCGCCCATGTGCGCAGCGTCTGGCTGAATGAAGACGGCGTGCTCGCCGGTATCGGCAAAGGCGTACCTGCGGTGGATTGCAGCACCATCGACCCACAGACCGCTCGCGATGTGGCGGCTGCGGCAGCCAGGCACGGCGTGGCGATGGCCGATGCCCCCGTCTCTGGCGGCACGGGCGGGGCGCAGGCCGGGACGCTGACCTTTATGGTCGGCGCCACCCCGGAACTGTTCGCCACCCTGCAACCGGTGCTGGCGCAGATGGGCCGCAACATCGTGCATTGCGGTGAAGTCGGCACCGGGCAGATCGCCAAGATCTGCAACAACCTGCTGCTGGGGATCAGCATGGTCGGCGTCAGCGAGGCCATGGCCCTGGGCGATGCACTGGGCATCGACACCCAGGTGCTGGCCGGCATCATCAACAGCTCCACCGGGCGTTGCTGGAGTTCCGACACCTACAACCCATGGCCGGGGGTGAGCGAGACCGCGCCGTCATCCAGGGGCTATACCGGTGGGTTTGGCGCCGACTTGATGCTCAAGGACCTGGGCCTGGCGACCGAAGCGGCCCGCCAGGCGCACCAGCCGGTGATCCTGGGGGCGGTGGCGCAGCAGTTGTATCAAGCGATGAGCCAGCGCGGGGACGGGGGCAAGGACTTCTCGGCGATCATCAACAGCTATCGCAAACCCCAGTAAGGGCTTTTCCGGGAGCCCGCGTCGGGCGGGTTCCCGGGTTTTTCTCGATCAGGCAAACACGAAATACTTACGCACTGTCTCGACCACTTCCCACGTGCCCTTCATGCCGGGCTCCACCACAAAGATATCCCCAGCGCGCAAATGGATCGGCTCCAGGCCATCCGGGGTGATCACGCAGTAGCCTTCCTGGAAATGGCAGTATTCCCACTTCACGTATTCCACGTACCACTTGCCCGGGGTGCAGATCCAGGTGCCCATGATCTTGCTGCCGTCTTCGCTGGTGTAGGCGTTGAGGTTGACGGTGTGTGGGTCGCCTTCGAGTTTCTGCCATTTGCAGGCATCCAGGACCGGCAGGGGATGGGTATCGCGCAGTACAGTGATCGGCTGGGACATGATGGCTCCAAGGTTGGGACGTGAAGGCCAACCCTATAGCGCTTGCCCGAATGGCTGTGGTCTGAACTCGACACTGGGATGCCCAGAAGCGCATTGCCATACGCTTCCCAAACCTATACCGAACCCTGTGGGAGCTGGCTTGCCTGCGATACAAGCACCGAGGTGTGTCAGTCACACCGCAGTGATGCTATCGCAGGCAAGCCAGCTCCCACATAAGCTCGCACACATTTGATCGGCGATGGCTGATGGATCTGTTCAATAATCAGACGTTTCTTCGCAGTAAGTACGAAAGAAATCAGCCTTCGCGCTGGAATTCGCAAGAATATTTACCGCTGGCCCTCGTATCATTCACTTTAGAAACAGCCGAGAGCCTCGTATGAATCCAATAAAAACGTGGTGGG
Organism: Pseudomonas gessardii; assembly: GCF_001983165.1. Lineage (GTDB taxonomy): Bacteria > Pseudomonadota > Gammaproteobacteria > Pseudomonadales > Pseudomonadaceae > Aquipseudomonas > Aquipseudomonas gessardii. Next base: position 16,461 of record NZ_MNPU01000013.1, read on the forward strand.
ATATCAGCCCACCCTTGAGCACCGCCACCCCGACCTGGCCGGGCGACACCCCCTTCCAGGAAGAACGCGTCTGGCAGTTCGGCCCCGAATGCCCGGTGAACGTCGGGCGCATTACCCTGTCGCCCCACACCGGTGCCCATGTCGATGCGCCGTTGCACTACAGTGCCGACGGCGCGCCCATCGGCGAAGTCTCGCTGGATGTGTACCTGGGCCCGTGCCGGGTGCTGTATTGCCTGGACAGCGGCGCGCTGGTGCAGCCCGAGCAGTTGCAGGGGCGCCTGGATAACCTGCCGGAGCGGGTGCTGCTGCGCACTTATCAACAGGCGCCGCTGACTACCTGGGATGCGGACTTCACCGCCGTTGCCAAAGAAACGGTCGAGCTGCTGGCCAGCCTCGGCGTGCGCCTGATCGGCATCGACACGCCATCCCTGGACCCGCAACAGTCCAAGACCATGGATGCCCACAACGCCGTCGCCCGGCATGGCATGGCGATTCTCGAAGGCATCGTGCTCGACGACGTGCCGCAGGGCGATTACGAGTTGATCGCGCTGCCGCTGCGTTTTGCCAACCTCGATGCCAGCCCGGTACGAGCAATCCTGCGCCCGCTCAAGGAGCCCACGCGATGAGCCAATGTCCTTTCTCCCCTGAATACCAGCCGCCGGAAGAATGGCATAACGCCGAGCTGAATTTTTCCGAGTCCATGAGCTACGGCGACTACCTGGACCTGGGCAAAGTGCTCACGGCCCAGCACCCGCTGTCGCCGGACCACAACGAGATGCTGTTTATCATCCAGCACCAGACCTCCGAGCTGTGGATGAAACTCATGCTCCACGAACTCAAGGCCGCCCGTGAACATGTGCGCCTGGGTGAGCTGGCGCCGGCGTTCAAGATGCTGGCGCGGGTGTCGCGGATTTTCGACCAACTGGTGCACGCCTGGGCGGTGCTGGCGACCATGACGCCGTCGGAGTACAAGGCGATCCGCCCGTACCTGGGGCAGTCGTCGGGCTTCCAGTCGTTCCAGTACCGGGAAATCGAGTTCATCCTCGGCAATAAAAGCGCGGCATTGTTGCGGCCCCACGCCCATCGCCCGGAATTGCTCAAGGAGCTGCAAGTGGCGATTGCCACGCCGTCGCTGTATGACGAGGCGATCAACCTGATGATCAAGGCGGGCCTGGCGATTGACCCGCAGCGCGCGCAACGCGACCCGACGGCGCCGACGGTGCATGACGAATCGGTAGAGGCGGCGTGGCGCGAGGTGTACCGCGATCCGAACCGTTACTGGGACCTGTATCAGTTGGCCGAGAAGTTTATCGACCTGGAGGACTCGTTCCGCCAATGGCGCTTCCGCCATGTGACCACGGTGGAGCGGATCATCGGCTTCCAGCCGGGCACCGGTGGTACTGAGGGCGTGGGTTACCTGCGCAAGATGCTCGACACGGTGCTGTTTCCCGAGCTGTGGCGGGTGCGTTCGACGCTCTGATTGAAACCCAGCAAAAAGCCCCGGCACTCATTGAGTACCGGGGCTTTTTGTTGGCAATGCATACCTATTGTGACCCCGTTCATGTGGGAGCCGGGCTTGCCCGCGATGCAGGCGGCGCGGTCATTCAGTTAGACCGAGTCGATGCCATCGCAGGCAAGCCAGCTCCCACATAAGCCAGCTCCTACACAGGTTATTGTGCGACGGCGACGGCCTTGGCCTTCTTCGAGCGCAGCCAGTACGCCGCAAAGAGAATCCCCACCCACACCGGCATCGCATACACCGATGGGCGCATGTCCGGGATGGCCAGCATCACGCCAACGATCACCAGCATGAACGCCAGGCACAGGTAGTTGCTGAACGGGAACCAGAAGGTCTTGAACGACGGCACCACGCCTTGCTCGCCCATGGCCTTGCGGAACTTGATGTGGGTCAGGCTGATCAGCGCCCAGTTGATCATCAGCGAAGCAACCACCAGGGCAAACAACAGCACCAGTGCATCCTTGGGTGCCACGTAGTTGATCACCACGCACAGCAACGTCACCAGGGCCGAAATGCCCAGGGCGCGCAACGGTACGCCTTGCTTGTTGAGCTTCATCAGCGCCTTGGGCGCGTCGCCTTGCTCGGCCAGGCCGAACAGCATGCGGCTGTTGCAGTACACGCCGCTGTTGTACACCGACAGGGCGGCGGTCAGCACCACGAAGTTGAGGATGTGCGCGGCGGTGTCGTTACCGATCAACGAGAAGATCTGCACGAACGGGCTGGCACTGTAGGCATCGCCGGAAGCGCCGAGGGTTTGCAGCAGTTGATCCCAGGGGTACAGCGACAGCAGCACGGTCAGGGCGCCGACGTAGAAAATCAGGATCCGGTACACCACCTGGTTGATCGCCTTGGGGATCACCTTGCGCGGCTCGCTGGCTTCGGCTGCGGTAATACCCACCAGCTCCAGGCCGCCGAACGAGAACATGATGAACGCCATCGCCATCAACAGGCCCATGCCGCCGTTGGGGAAGAAGCCGCCGTGGTCCCACAGGTTGCTGATCGAGGCTTGCGGGCCGCCGGTGCCGCTGAACAGCAGGTAGCAGCCGAGCACGATCATGCCGATGATCGCCACTACCTTGATGATCGCGAACCAGAATTCGGTCTCACCGAAGAACTTCACGTTCAGGGTGTTGATCAGGTTCACCGCGATAAAGAACACCACCGCGCTGACCCAGGTCGGCACCTCCGGCCACCAGAACTGGATGTACTTGCCCACCGCCGTCAATTCGGCCATGCCCACCAGCACATACAGCACCCAGTAGTTCCAGCCGGCGAGGAAGCCTGCATAGCCGCCCCAGTACTTGTGGGCGAAGTGGCTGAAGGAGCCGGCGACCGGTTCCTCGACAATCATCTCGCCCAGCTGGCGCATGATCAGGAACGCGATAAACCCGGCTATCGCATAGCCCAGGATCATCGAAGGCCCCGCCGATTTCAGCACCCCGGCCGAACCGAGGAACAAACCCGTACCAATCGCCCCGCCCAGGGCAATCAGCTGAATATGCCGGTTTTTCAGGCCACGCTTGAGGCCCACCGGGTTAACCATGTCATCCGCCATTAACATTCCCTTTTACTTGTTTTTTTCAGGGTTGATCCTGCACGCCAGACCCGCCCCTCACTGCTGAGGGGTCAGATATTACTCTCGGTAAACTTTTCGTAATACAGCTGAACGCCATCAAGTGCCTGTTCTTGCAGCCAGTTCTTGATCGATTCGACCATTGGCGGGGGGCCGCACACGTACATATCGGCCGATTTATCCCGCAATTCGGCCAGGTCGAAATGCTCGGTCAAATAGCCGCGCTTGCCGGGCCACTGCGGCGCTGGGTCGCTGAGCACTTCGGTGTAGCGAAACCCCGGGATGGATCGGGCATACGCCTTGATACGCTCGGCCTCGCACAAATCCTCGGCCCCGCGCACCCCGTAATACAGGTGCACCGGTTGCTCGCAGCCGCGCTCGGCTAATTCATCGAGCATCCCCAAGAGTGCCGACAATCCGGTGCCGCCGGCCACCAGCACCAGTGGCTGGGTGACGTGCCGCAGATAAAACGCACCCAGCGGTGCCTCCAGTCGCAGTTCATCGCCGACCTGGCAGCGTTCGCGGATGTAATTGCTCATCACCCCGTCCGGCAGCAGGCGGATCAGAAACTGCAAACGGTTGCCCGGGCGGTTGGCAAAAGAGTACGAGCGCTGACTATCGGTGCCGGGAATCGACAGCCGGGCGTACTGGCCTGGCAGAAAATCCAGGGCCTGCTCCAGTTGCACCGACAAAATCGCCGTGCTGGCCGACACCTGTTGCACCTCGCACACCCTGGCGCTGACCTGCACCGGCCCTGGCGCATTGCACAGGCTCGAATCGAAATCGAAGTAAAACGCCGCATCCGATTGGACTCGGGTCTGGCAACTGAGCATCTTGCGCTGTTGCAGGTCGAGGCTGGACAGGGCCTCGTCGTCCACATAATCCTGGCTGTAGTCGCCGGACTCGCAGCGCCCCTGGCAGGTGCCGCACACGCCTTCGCGGCAATCGAGGGGGATCTTGATGCCGTTGCGTAGCGCCGCATCCAGCAGGATCTCGTTGGCGCTCACCGGGAAGAACAAGGTCTTGCCGTCGGCAAAACTGAAGGCCACTTTGTGATTCATCCACCGTTCTCCATGGATATTTTGCGTATTCGCCGTGGGAGGGCAACGTCAGAGGTGGTAGAAATCCAGCACCGAGTTGATGGTGTCGTTGAGCAGCAATGCGTGCTTGCGCGTGATCAGCCAACTGTCGCCATGGGGCTTGAGGCTATAGGTGGCGTGGCCATAGAACTGCTCCGACATCGCCAACCGATAAAACAGCGTGTGCCAGTTCAGCCGCACCTCCAGGCAGCCATCAGCCTGCTCGGCAATCCGTACGTTATTGATCAGGTGCAAGGTGCGCGGCATGGGGGTGGCGGACGCCGCCTTGCCGGTGCGCAGGCGGAACACCCGGTCTTCCAGGCCCGAACGGTTGGCGTAGTAGATCAGCGACATCTCGCGCTTGGGGTCGCGGGTGTAGACGTGCTCCGAATCCCATTGCGGCAGGTGGAACTCACTCTGCGGGTCGAACAACTGCACATAGGCGTCCCAGTCCTGGGCGTCGCACAGCTCGGATTTGCGGTAGAAAAACTGCTCGATCTGATACTGCAATGGCGCGTTCATCATTTCACCTCGTGCAGTTTCAAGGATTGTGCGTCCAGACCGTCCAGCAGGAAGGTCTGCCAGTTGCGGTGCTGGTTGACGTACAGCCCTTCGTGGGTGAATTCGGTGCCGGTCATGGCCGGTTGGATGCCGATGGCCTCGCTGTTGGGCGTCGGCCCGGTTGCCCAGCGATGGCTGCCCCGGGAGATATCGCTCCAGCGTTCCAGGCGGCCCTGGAAGCCGCGCTGGGCTTCGCGAAATTCCACCAGGTCATCCGGGGTGCCCATGCCGGACACGTTGAAGAAGTCTTCAAACTGGCGGATACGGTTTTCGCGGTCAGCGTCGGATTCGTGCTTGACCCCCAGGCACTGGCTGATGATCTCGGTCTTGTTCCACGCCACCGGGCGGATGATGCGCAGTTGCGAGCTGATCTGGTCGAGGAAGAACAGGCTCGGGTACACGTTGAGGTTGCGCAGGCGGTGCATCATCCACTCGGCCTTTTGCTGGCCGTGCTCTGCCACCAGGCGCGGCATGATGGTGGCGTAGCCGGAGCGCACGCTGGGGTTGGGCATGTCGCTGAACAACACGCTATGGCCGTTGTTGAAGGCAAACCAGCCGTCATCGGTGTTGGCATCGCCGGCGCCGAGTTTGCTGTAGTCCAGGGTGCTGCCGGAGGCGCTGCCGTTCTCCATGTTGACCTGCTGGCGATGCTGCACCGTGGCCACGTAGTTATAGTGCACGGTGCTGACGTGGTAGCCGTCCAGGCCGTTTTCGTTTTGCAGCTTCCAGTTGCCGTCGTAGGTGTAGGCCGACTTGCCGGGCAGCACCTCCAGCTCACCGGTGGCGGATTGCGCGACCATCATGTCGAAGAACACTTTGGCGTCGCCGAGGAAGTCTTGCAGGCTGTCGGTGCCGTGCACGTCGAGGCTGATAAACACAAAGCCCTTGTAGCTTTCGATGCGCGCCTTCTTCAGGCCGCGGGTGGCCTTGTCGAAACCTTCCGGGTATTCCCCCGGCGCCTTGACCTTCACCAGGCGCCCGTCGCTCTTGTAGCACCAGGCGTGGAACGGGCAGGTAAAGGTGGACTGGTTGCCCTTGCCGACGCGGGTCAGGGTGGTGCCGCGATGTTGGCAGGCGTTGATCAGGGCATTGAGCTGGCCTTCGCCGTCGCGGGTGATGATCATCGGCTGGCGCCCGGCGCGCATCGTCACGAAGTCATGGTTGTTGGCCAGTTCGCTTTCGTGGCAGGCGTAGATCCAGTTCTTCTCGAAGATCAGTTCCATCTCCAGGTCGAACAGCTCGGGCTCGGTGAACATGTCACGGGCGATGCGGAACACACCCTCGGCCGGACGGAAATCCAGGCAGCTTTCGATAAACGTTTTCCACTGCTCGACGCTTCTTGCACCACTCATGGGAGGCACCTTTTATTGGGTAGCTAATCGGTGGTTCATTAGAGGCGGGCAGGGGGGCGGCCAGCTATCCGCTTAGTGGGGGAAGATGGGCCGCATAGTTGGGGAGCAAGTACCCACTTGGGTGCAACGCCGCCGGGGAATGCGCTACTGTCTGGCCAGGCAATGGTCGTAAAAGCCGGTTTCTTATCCACATAGTCGACGCTCGTTATCCACTCAGTGGGCAAGTGCGCGAGGTGGCGCAGAACTTGCCTTGATCCACCGGACGCGCCGTCAGAGCGCGCTGGCCACAACCGCCGTGAGTGCACCCTGATGAGTAGCCATACACGCGATATCCGTATTGAACGTTTCGACCTTGAAGGTGCCCGCAGCTGGATGTCCGGCATCTGCGGGCCCCATCGCCTGGAAACCACCGCGCCTGCGCGCCTGCGCTTCCACCACAGTGCCAATGTGTTCAAGTCCCGCGCCACCACGCTGGGGGTGATCGAATATGGCACCGACGTGACCATCGATATCGAAGACGCCGAACACTTTCGCAGCTACAGCCTGAGCCTGCCGCTGGTGGGCGAGCAGGAGTTGAGCAAGGGCGGCCAGCGCTTGAGTTCCAACCGCGACCAGGGCGTGATCATCTCGCCCAATGAACACCAGGTGCTGGCGATCTCCGGCGACTGCCGCAAGTTGCAGGTGGTGATCACCCGCGCGGCGATGAGCGAAATCCTGGAGGGCCTGTTACAGCGGCCGATTGATGCGCCGTTGCGCTTTGAAGCGGTGATGGATGCGGTGCAGGGTGCACCGGCGGCGTGGTGGCGCATGGCGCGGCACGTTATCGCGGAGCTGGAACACAGCAGCGAGCTGTATGACCAGGCCGCGTTTACCCGGGACCTGGAAAGCTCGCTGATCAAGGGCCTGATCCTGGCCCAGCCGAACAACTACTCCGAAGAACTGCGCGACGTGCTGGGCGTGAAGTTGCCCCACTACCTGATCCGCGCCCGCCAATATATCCACGATAACGCCCGCGAAGCGCTGCACCTGGAAGACCTGGAGGCGGCCACCGGGGTGTCGCGGTTCAAGCTGTTCGATGCGTTTCGCAAATACTTCGCCCTGTCCCCCATGGCCTACTTGAAAAAGTACCGCCTGGGCGCGGTGCGCCAGGAGATTCTGGAGCATGGGGCAACCCGCACCATCTCCGAAATCGCCCTGGGCTGGGGTTTTACCCACCTGGGAAGGTTTTCGGCGGAGTACCGCAAACTGTTCGACGAATCCCCCAGCCAGACGCTGCAACGTAACGGTGCGCGGCGCATGCGCGGTGCCTGAACACACTGCAGATCAAAATGTAGGAGCTGGCTTGCCTGCGATAGCGGTGGGGCAGTCAAAGAATCTGGTGACTGATCCACCGCTATCGCAGGCAAGCCAGCTCCCACAGGGTATTAGTGGTGGCTGGGCTGTTTCAGATCAGCTCTTCCACCAGTTGCAAGCAATGACCCAGCCCCGGCGACTGATCATTAACCCGCCGGCTGAGAATGATCGGCGACGTCGCGGTGGCCTCGACAATCGGCGTATAGCCGATATCCGCCCGGTGCAGCATCTGCACCGAGGCCGGCACCAGCGTCACCCCCATGCCGGCCCCGACCAGGCCAATGGCGGTCTGCAACTCATTGGTCCATTGCGCCACCTTGATCGCCAGGCCATGGGTGTCGAACAGTGCGATCACATGGTCGGCATAGCTGGGGCGCGGGTTGCCGGGGTACAGCACCAGTGGCTCGGCGGCCAGTTGCGCGAGGGTCACCGGTGCGCCCAGCAGCGGGTGCCCGGCCGGCAACACCGCCACCAGCCGATCCTCCACCAGCACGCGTTGGACAATGGCCGGGTCATCAATGCGAATCCGCCCGAACCCCACATCGATGCGCCCGGCCTTGAGCGCCTCGACCTGTTGCAGGGTGGTCATCTCCGCCAGGCCCAATTCCAGCTCCAGCGCGTCATGGCTGCGCAGGCGGCGGATCAGCTCTGGCAGCACGCCATACAGGGTCGAGGGGGCAAAGCCGATCCCCAGCCAGGTCTTCTGCCCCAGGCCGATGCGCCGGGTGTTGTCGCAGGTCTTGGTCAATTGCTCCAGCAGCACATTGGCGTGTTCATAGAAGTAGCGCCCGGCTTCGGTCAGCCGCAACGGCCGGCCACGCTCCAGCAGGACCACGCCCAACTCGTCTTCCAATTGCTGGATCTGCCGGCTCAACGGCGGCTGGGCGATATGCAGGCGTTCGGCGGCGCGGGTGAAGTTCAGGGTTTCCCCCAGCACCTGGAAGTAACGCAAGTGGCGCAGTTCCATACGGGTTCCTCTCATACCTTGAGGGTATTGTTCGAGACCAATTCTATATTGGAAGCCAACAACAATGGGCGACAGAATCAAGCAAGACCTATAAAGAACCCAACGGGTATTGCCATGCCGATTTGCGCCATCGAGTCGATCGAGACCATCATCGTCGATCTCCCCACCATCCGCCCGCACAAGCTGGCGATGCACACCATGCAAAACCAGACCCTGGTGATCATCCGCGTGCGTTGCGCCGACGGCACCGAAGGCATTGGCGAGTCCACCACCATCGGTGGCCTGAGCTACGGCAATGAAAGCCCCGACAGTATCAAGATCAATATCGACCAACATTTTGCGCCGCTGCTGATCGGTCAGGATGCCAGCAATATCAACGCGGCGATGTTGCGCCTGGAGCGCAGCATCCGTGGCAATACCTTTGCCAAGTCCGGCATTGAAAGCGCCTTGCTCGATGCCCTCGGCAAGCGCCTGGCTTTACCGGTCAGCGAACTGCTCGGCGGCCGCGTGCGCGATGCCTTGCCAGTGGCGTGGACCCTGGCCAGCGGCAACACCGCAAAAGACATCGAAGAGGCCGAGAAGATGCTCGACCTACGCCGCCACCGCATCTTCAAGCTGAAGATCGGCGCCGGTGAAGTCAGCCAGGACCTGGCCCATGTGATCGCGATCAAACAAGCCCTGGGCGAGCGCGCCAGCGTGCGGGTGGACGTCAACCAGGCCTGGGACGAAGCCGTGGCCCTGCGCGCCTGCAAGGTGCTGGGCGATAACGGGATCGACCTGATCGAACAGCCGATCTCGCGCAATAACCGTGGCGGCATGGCCCGCCTCAACCTGTCGAGCCCGGCGCCGATCATGGCCGACGAATCCATCGAATGTGTCGAAGATGCCTTTAACCTGGCCCGCGAAGGCGCGGCCTCGGTGTTTGCCCTGAAGATCGCGAAAAACGGCGGCCCGCGCGCGGTGTTGCGCACGGCGGCGATTGCCGAAGCGGCGGGGATCGGCCTGTATGGCGGCACCATGCTCGAAGGCGGGATCGGCACCCTGGCGTCGGCCCATGCATTTCTCACCCTGAACAAACTGGCGTGGGACACCGAGCTGTTCGGGCCGCTGCTGCTCACCGAAGATATTCTTACCGAGCCGCTGGTGTATCGCGATTTCCACCTGCATGTCTCGACCGCCCCGGGCCTGGGCCTGGCCATCGATGAGGAACGCCTGGCGTTCTTCCGTCGTGACAAACATTAAGAGGACGCCTGCGATGTTGTTTCACGTAAAAATGACCGTCAACCTGCCCGTGGACATGAACCCCGAGCGCGCGGCGGCCCTCAAGGCCGACGAAAAAGCCCTGGCCCAAGGCCTGCAGGCGCAGGGCAAATGGCGCCACCTGTGGCGCATCGCCGGGCTGTACGCCAACTACAGCGTGTTCGATGTCGACAGCGTGCAGGAACTGCATGACCTGTTGATGCAACTACCGCTCTATCCCTACATGGCCATCGAAGTGAATGCCCTGTGCCGGCATCCGTCGTCGATCCATGAGGATGATCGCTGAGTCTGTCTAGCCACTTAATAATTACAAGATGAGGATTGCACCATGTCCATTCGACTGTCCCAGACTGCCCATGCCCAGCGCTTTCTCGAAGAAGCCAGTGGCAACCTCAATGACGCCGGCAACCCACGGGCCAAGGCGCTGATCTACCGGATCCTGCGCGATACGGTGAATATCATCGAAGACCTGGAAGTGACCCCGGAAGAGTTCTGGAAGGCGGTCAACTACCTCAATGAACTGGGCAAGAACCAGGAAGCCGGGCTGCTTGCCGCAGGCCTGGGCCTGGAGCATTACCTGGACCTGTTGATGGACGCCGCCGACGAGCAAGCTGGCAAGTCCGGCGGCACCCCGCGCACCATCGAAGGGCCGCTGTACGTGGCGGGTGCGCCGCTGTCTAAATACGAAGCACGCCTGGACGATGGCCTGGATACGGCTGTGCCGCTGTTTATGCGCGGGCAAGTGCGCGATGTCGACGGCAAGCCGTTGGCCGGGGCGATTGTGGATGTGTGGCAGGCCAACACCGGCGGGACTTACTCCTGGTTCGACCCATCGCAATCGGAGTTCAACCTGCGCCGCCGGATCGAGACCGATGCCCAGGGCAATTATCGTTTCCGTAGCATCGTGCCGTCTGGCTACGGCTGCCCACCGACCGGGCCGACCCAGCAGTTGCTCGATCAACTGGGGCGCCACGGCCAGCGACCGGCGCATATCCACTTCTTTATCTCGGCACCGGGGCATCGGCACCTGACCACGCAGATCAACCTGTCGGATGATCCGTATCTGCATGATGACTTTGCCTACGCGACGCGGGATGAGCTGATTGCCGAGATTCGCTTTAGCGAAGACCCGCAACTGGCGCGGGAGTTTGGCGTGGAGGGCAAGTTTGCGCAGATCGATTTCGACTTCGAGTTGCAGCCGGCGGTGGCCCCGGTCGAGCAAAAGCGCATGCAACGCGTACGCGCCCTCGAAGACTAAACGCAGTCAAACCTGTGGCAGCTGGCTTTTGTGGGAGCTGGCTTGCCTGCGATAGTATCTCCTCGGTATTGCAGATAAACCGAGGTGTCTGTATCGCGGGCAAGCCCGGCTCCCACAAAAGCCAGCTCCCACAGGTGATCGGCGGTGTTTTGGCTATTTGCGCACGACCAGGTCCAGCACCTCATCCCGATCCTTGATCTTCTGCAACACAATCTCCGAACGGATATCCATCACCCCCGCCGTGCGGTTGAGGTGGTTCACGATAAAGTCGGAAAAGTGCTTGAGGTTGCGCGCCTGCACCCGCAGCACGTAGTTGCTGGCGCCGGTGATCACATAGGCACTGGCCACTTCCGGCCAGCCCTGGACCTTCTTGATAAAGGTCTCGTGCCAGTCCTCCATATCCTGGCGCAACGACAGGTGGACGATGGCTTCCAGCTCGATCCCCAACTGCTCGGCATTGAGCACCGCGCGATAACCGCTGATCACCCCCTCACTCTCCAGTAGGCGCAAGCGACGCAGGCAGGCGGACGGCGACAGGGCGACTTTTTCCGCCAGTTCCTGGTTGCTGATACGGCCATCCTGTTGCAAGAAATACAGGAGGCGCAGGTCGGTGGCGTCGAGAATCATGCTTAGAATTAATCCGCGTATTTGGAGGTTAAATTAGAATTTCCTACAGCTTATTAAGCCAGTTGTCGCGCACTTTGCACGAAAATTCTGCAAATCTTCGTTCATTATTTGGTCCATCGTCACCTATAAAAACAGGACTTTCCATGACCAGCCGCAATCACTGCCAGACCCTCGATGCCCAGGACCCGCTGGCGCCCCTGCGCTATCAGTTCGCCCTGCCGGAAGGGGTGATCTACCTCGACGGCAACTCCCTCGGCGCACGCCCGGTGGCGGCGCTTGCGCGGGCGCAAGCGGTGATTGCCGAGGAGTGGGGCAATGGTTTGATCCGCAGCTGGAACAGCGCCGGCTGGGCCGATCTGTCCCAGCGCCTGGGCAACCGCCTGGCGCCGCTGATCGGCGCGGGCGAGGCTGAAGTGGTGATTACCGATACCACCTCGATCAACCTGTTCAAGGTGCTCAGCGCCGCCTTGAGCGTGCAGCGCCAACGCCAGCCGCAGCGTAAGGTGATTGTCAGCGAGGCGAGCAACTTTCCCACCGACCTGTACATCGCCGAAGGCCTGGCCGCGCTGCTGCAACAGGGCTACAGCCTGCGCCTGGTGAACAGCCCGGACGAACTGCCGGCGGCCATCGACCAGGACACTGCCGTGGTGATGATCACCCACGTCAACTACAAGACCGGCTACATGCACGACATGCAGGCGCTGACCGCCCTGAGCCATGAGTGCGGCGCACTGGCGATCTGGGACCTGGCGCACTCGGCGGGCGCAGTGCCGATTGACCTGCACCAGGCCGGCGCCGACTACGCTATTGGCTGCACCTACAAATACCTCAACGGCGGCCCGGGTTCCCAGGCGTTTGTCTGGGTCAACCCGGCGCTGGTGGAGTTGGTGGCGCAGCCCTTGTCGGGCTGGTTCGGCCATAGCCGCCAGTTCGCCATGGAGTCCAACTACGTGGCGGGCAAGGGCATCACCCGCTACCTGTGTGGCACCCAACCGATCACCTCGCTGGCGATGGTCGAGTGCGGCCTGGATATCTTCGCCCAGACCGACATGGCCAGCCTGCGCCGCAAATCCCTGGCGCTCACCGACCTGTTTATCGAACGGGTGCAAAGCCGCTGCGCCGCCCATGACCTGACACTGATCACTCCGCTCGACCATGCCAAGCGCGGCAGTCATGTGAGCTTTGAACACCCGCAAGGCTACGCCATCGTCCAGGCCCTGATTGCCCGTGGCGTGATTGGTGATTACCGTGAGCCGAAGATCATGCGCTTTGGTTTTACCCCGCTGTACACCAGCTTTACCGAGGTGTGGGATGCGGTAGAAATCCTTGGCGAAATCCTCGATGAGAAAACCTGGGACCAGCCGCAATTCAAAGTGCGCCACAGCGTCACCTGAAAAACCACAAAACCCATGTAGGAGCTGGCTTGCCTGCGATCAAATCGCCTCGGTCTCACTGACATACCGAGGTGCCTGCATCGCAGGCAAGCCAGCTCCCACAGGTGCTTGGCCAGCAGTAACCATCACAATAATAAAGGGGCACGCCACGTGACCACGCCAGACAACGGCTTTGCAGCAATCACCAACCGCGAACTGGGCCTGCGGCGCCAGCTCACTTCCGGGCAGATGAGCATGATCGCCATCGGTGGCGCCATCGGCACCGGGTTGTTTATGGGCAGCGCCTATGCCATCGGCTATGCCGGGCCCAGCGTGCTGGTCAGCTACGCCATTGGCGCGTTGATCACCTTGTTGTTGATGGGCTGCCTGGCGGAGATGACGGTGGCCCATTCCACCTCCGGCTCCTTTGGCGCCTACGCCGAGTTCTATATCAGCCCCCTGGCCGGGTTTTTGGTGCGTTATGCGTACTGGGCGGCGATTGTGCTGGCGGTGGGCGCCGAGGTCACGGCGGTGGCGATGTACATGAAGTACTGGTTCGCCAACGTGCCGGAATGGGTGTGGATCGTCTCGTTCTCCAGTGTGCTGATCGTGCTTAACGCCATCAGCGTCAAGACCTTCGGCAACTTCGAGTACTGGTTCTCCACGATCAAGATCAGCGCCATCGTCGGCTTTATCATCCTCGCGGTGTATGTGGTGTTCGGCTCCGGCAACCCGGCTTACGGGGTGCAGAACTACACGGCCCATGGCGGGTTTTTCCCCAATGGCCTGAGTGGCATGTGGATCGCGGTGATCGTGTCGATCTTCAGCTACCTGAGCGTGGAGATGATCGCGGTGGCGGCGGGTGAAGCGGCCGACCCGGAGCAGGCGGTGAAAAAAGCTTTCCGCGCGACGATTGTGCGGCTGGTGGTGTTCTACCTGCTGACCCTGGCGCTGATGCTGGCCATCGTGCCGTGGAACCAGGCCGGCCAGAGCCAGAGCCCGTTTGTCACGGTGATGCAGACCATCGGCATTCCCGGCGCCACCGGGGTGATGAACTTCGTGATCCTGATTGCCGCGCTGTCGGCCATGAACAGCCAGCTGTACATCACCACGCGCATGATGTTCAGCCTGTCCCGCGCCGGCTTTGCGCCAAAATCCATGGGCGCCCTGAGCAAGAGCGGGATCCCGCTCAATGCCCTGTTGCTGTCCAGCTCGGGCATCGCCCTGGCGACCCTGCTCAACGTGGTGTACCCGGAAAGCTCCTTCACCTTGATGATGGCCATCTCGATGTTTGGCGCGATCTTCACCTGGTTCATGATCTTCCTCACGCACCTGTTCTTCCGCCGCTACCGCAAGCGCCATGGCGGGCCGAAGTTGTCGTTCCAACTGCGGCTGTTTCCCTACAGCACGCTGCTGGGGCTGGTGCTGATGGGCGCGGTGATGATCACCACGTTCTTCACCGAGGCGTTCAAGATGACCCTGGTGTTTGGCGTGCCGTTCCTGCTGATTCTCTCGGCGGTGTATTACGTGTTTTTCCGCAAAGGCACGGACAAGGCATCGAGCAAGGCCCTGGCATAACCCGGCAACTGCTCGAACGAACGCGCGCACACCAGCAGTTTGCGACAGGCCCAGTCCTCCGTCAGGGGCTGGGCCTGGAAGGGCTGCGCGTGGGGCCAGCGCTGCAACGCCGCCAGCGGCACAATCCCCAGCCCGGCGCCACGGGCGACCATGCGCATCACCCCAGCAAAGCCATCGGCCCGCACCCGGGTCTGCAAGCGAAAGCCCGCGTGCAGCGCCTGCTCCTCCAGGTACACCGCCAACGCGCTGTCGGCGGCCAGGCCTACATAGTCGTAAGGCAGGCTGTCGATAAAACTCACTGCGCCGGCCGTCAGCGGATGCCCTGTCGGCAGGATCAGCATCAACGGGTCGTCGCGAAAGGGGCGGGTCTGCAAGCCATGGGTGTCCACCGCATCGGAAATAATCCCCAGGTCCGCCGCGCCCTGGCGCAGGGCATGGGTGATGCGCAGGCTGGGCAGCTCTTGCAGGTCGATATCGAGGTTGGGGTGGGCGCAGAGAAAATCCGCCAGCAACTCCGGCAGGTATTCGCTAAGGGCGGTGGTGTTGCACAGCAGGCGCACCTGGCCTTTGACGCCGTTGGCGTATTCCGCCAGCTCTTGTTGCAGGCGTTCGGCTTGTTGCAACAGCAGGCGTGCGTGCCGGGCCAGGGCGTTACCGGCGGCGGTCGGGGTCACGCCACGGCGGCCGCGCTGCAGGAATTCGACGCCCAATGAAGCCTCCATGGCGCGGATGCGCGCACTGGCGGCGGCCAGGGACAAGTGGCTGCGGGCGGCGCCGGCGGTGATATTGCCGGCGTCGAGGATATGCAGGTAGAGGCGCAGGTCGATCAGGTCAAAGTGCATGGCTGGGGTTCTCGGGTGCCTGGACGGGCCTTATCGCAGGCAAGCCAGCTCCCACATTTGGAAGGGTGAACACATTCAGAATGTGGGAGCTGGCTTGCCTGCGATAGCGGTCTAAGCCTCACACAAAACAAGAGGCAGCCTCAGTATATGGCGAATTTCCAACCCCACGCCAAACCCGCAAACTCCCCCCCATGACTACCTTCCTCGCGTTCTACCAACACCTCGGCCCAGCCCTGACCCTGCTGGTGATCGGCACCTTCCTGCTGGCCGGCACCGTCAAGGGCGTAATTGGCCTGGGCCTGCCCACCGTCGCCATGGGCCTGCTCGGCCTGGCTATGTTGCCGGCGCAGGCTGCGGCCTTGTTGATCATCCCTTCGACGATTACCAACCTCTGGCAACTGACCTTCGGTGGGCACTTGGGCGCATTGAGCCGGCGCCTGTGGCCCATGTTGCTGCTGATTTTTCTGGGCACCGGGTTCGGCTCGCTGTGGCTGGGCTTGGACGGCGGCCCCTGGGTGGTGCGGGCCTTGGGCGGGGCGCTGTTGGTGTATGCGCTGTGCGGGCTGTTGCTGCCGACGCTCCGTGTGCCCGCTCGCACCGAGCGCTGGCTGGGCCCACTGTGTGGCCTGCTGACGGGGATCATCACCTCGGCCACCGGCGTCTTTGTGATCCCGGCCGTGCCTTACCTGCAAGCACTGGGCTTGCACCGTGACCAACTGGTGCAGGCGCTGGGCCTGTCCTTCAGCGTGTCGACCCTGGCCCTGGCAGGCGGGCTGTTCTGGCGCGGCAACCTCGGCGCTGGCGAGCTGAATGCCTCGTTGCTGGCGTTGGTGCCGGCGCTGCTGGGCATGTGGTTGGGGCAACAGCTGCGCCAGCGCATCAGTGCCACGGTGTTCAAACGCGTGTTCTTTATGGGCATGGCGGCCCTGGGCGGGCACCTGTTGATAGGCGGCTAGCGCAACAATCAAATGATTACTCGTGCTTGAAGGTCAAAAGTGTTTTGCCGATCCGAGGCTTACTCACCCGAGGGGTTGCCCGTAGCCTGGGCTCATGCATTTTCAACCTTCAGGTAAACCCTTATGAAAAAAGTTCTGTTGCTCAATGGCGGCAAGCAATTCGCCCACTCCGATGGCCGCTACAACAACACCCTGCATGATGCGGCCCTGGCCGTGCTGGACCGGGGTGGTCTCGACGTGAAAGTCACCCATATCGACGCTGGCTACGACGTGGCCGAAGAGGTCGCCAAGTTCCTCTGGGCCGATGTAATCATCTACCAGATGCCCGGCTGGTGGATGGGCGCCCCGTGGATCGTCAAGAAGTACATCGACGAGGTCTTCACCCAAGGCCACGGCAGCCTGTACGCCAGCGATGGCCGCACCCGTTCCGATGCGTCGCAAAAATACGGCAGCGGCGGCCTGATCCAGGGCAAGCAGTACATGTTGTCGCTGACCTGGAACGCGCCGCAGGCGGCATTCGACGACCCGAGCGACTTCTTCGAGGCCAAGGGCGTGGACGCGGTGTACTTCCCGTTCCACAAGGCCAACCAGTTCCTCGGCATGAGCGGCCTGCCGACGTTCCTCTGTGTGGACGTGATGAAGCGCCCCGCCATCGAGGCCGATGTGTTGCGCTATGAACAGCATCTGGCCCAGGTGTTTAACCTGGCGCTGTAATACGGCTAGTATCCACGCAGTCGTATTCACGAGGATGCACGTTGAAAGCCCGATCCGATGAGCTACAGATCTTCGTCTGCGTCATTGAGTGCGGTTCGATTTCCGCCGCCGCCGAGCAAGTCGGGCAGACGCCTTCGGCGATCAGCCGCACCTTGTCGCGGCTCGAAGCCAAGCTCGACACCACCCTGATCAACCGCACCACGCGGCGCATGGACCTGACTGAAGAGGGCAAGTACTTCTTCGAGCAGGCCAAGCGCATCCTGGAGCAGATGGACGAGCTGGAAGAGCGCCTGTCGTCGCGGCAGAAAACCCCGTCCGGGCGCTTGCGGATCAACGCCGCCTCGCCGTTCATGCTGCATGCCATCGTGCCGTACGTCGCCGAGTTCCGCCGCCTGTACCCGGATATCCAGTTGGAGCTCAACAGCAACGACCTGATTATCGACCTGCTGGAGCAGAGCACCGACATTGCCATCCGCATCGGCGCCCTGGCGGATTCGACCCTGCACGCCCGCTCCCTGGGCAGCAGCCCGCTGCATATCCTCGCCAGCCCGGCGTACCTTGAGCAACACGGCACGCCAGGCACAGTGGCGGAGCTGGCCAACCACACTTTGCTCGGCTTTACCCAGACCGAAACCCTCAACCACTGGCCGCTGCGCCATGTGCAGGGCGACCGCTGGCAGATCGAGCCGGGCATTGCCGCGTCCAGCGGTGAAACCCTGCGCCAGCTGGCGTTGGAGGGGCAGGGGATCGCCTGCCTGTCGCATTTCATGACCAGCGACGACATCAACGCCGGCCGCTTGCAGTCGATCCTGGCGCCGTTCAACAGTGGCTATCGCCAGCCGATCCACGCGGTGTACTACCGCAACTCGCAACTGGCCCTGCGTATCCAGTGCTTTTTGGACTTTATCCAGGAGAAGCTGGCGCGCTACGCCTGTTGACCGGCGCCTACTGGTCCGGTGTGGTGGTTTTCCGTACCATCGCCCCCTCATTTCCCGCCACGCCCCCGGTAAACCCATGAAGCTCTCTCGTCTGCGCGCCGACGCCCTGGCCGGACTCACCACGTCTTTTGCCTTGTTGCCCGAATGCATCGCCTTTGCCCTGGTGGCTCACCTCAACCCACTGATGGGCCTCTACGGCGCCTTTATCATCTGCACCTTGACCGCCTTGTTCGGCGGCCGGCCGGGGATGGTCTCGGGGGCGGCCGGGTCGATGGCGGTGGTGATCGTCGCGCTGGTGGTGCAACACGGGGTGGAGTACCTGCTGGCGACGGTCTTGCTCGGTGGCCTGATCATGATTGCCTTCGGCCTGCTGCGCCTGGGCAAGCTGGTGCGCATGGTGCCGCACCCGGTGATGCTCGGTTTCGTCAACGGCCTGGCGATCATCATTGCCCTGGCGCAACTGGAGCATTTCAAGAACGGTGAAGCCTGGCTCAGCGGCCCACCGTTGTATGTGATGGGCACCTTGGTGGCGGCGACCATGGCCATCGTCTACCTGCTGCCGCGCCTGACCCGCGCGGTGCCGCCGGCGCTGGTGGCGATTCTTGGCGTGGGGCTGGCGGTGTACCTGCTGGGCTTGCCCACGCGCACGCTGGGCGACATGGCCCATATCGCCGGCGGCCTGCCGACGTTTGCCTTGCCGCAAATCCCCTGGACCCTGCAAACCCTGGGTATCATCGCGCCTTACGCTTTCCTGATGGCCATGGTGGGGCTGCTGGAAACCCTGCTGACCTTGAACCTCACCGATGAAATCACCGAGACCCGCGGCTACCCCGACCGTGAAAGCGTGGCCCTGGGCGCGGCGAATATGGTCAGCGGGGTGTTTGGCGGCATGGGCGGCTGCGCGATGATCGGGCAGACGGTGATCAACCTCAGTTCGGGCGGGCGCGGGCGTTTTTCCGGGGTGTTGGCCGGGGTCATGATCCTGCTGTTTATTTTGTTCCTGTCGCCGCTGATCGAGCGCATTCCCCTGGCGGCGCTGGTGGGGGTGATGTTTGTGGTATCCCAGCAGACCTTTGCCTGGGCGTCGCTGCGGGTGATCAACAAGGTGCCGCTCAATGATGTGCTGGTGATCATGGCGGTGACGGTGATTACGGTATTTACCGACCTGGCCACGGCGGTGCTGTGCGGGATTGTGATTGCCGCGCTCAATTTTGCCTGGCAGCAGGCGCGGGAGCTGTACGCCGATGAACATCTGGAAGCCGATGGCAGCAAGCTCTATCGCCTGCACGGCACCTTGTTCTTTGCCTCGACCACGCCGTTCTTGAACCAGTTCGACCCGGCCAACGACCCGGCCCAGGTCACGCTCGATTGCCGTCACCTGAGTTTTGTCGACTATTCAGCGATTGCCGCGTTGATGACCCTGCGCGAACGCTACAGCAAGGCCGGCAAGCACCTGCGGGTGCTGCACCTGTCGGAGCGCTGCAAGAAGCTGCTCAAGCGCGCGCGGGTGCAGCACGACTGATCTTCCAGGGATTGGGAGGGGGTTATGGGCCGACGAGGTTTTCCAGTTCCTCGGCGCGGGTCTGGGTCATGTCCAGCACACAGCCGGAGCCGTTGACCTGATCAATACTGCCGCCGGTCGCGGAGCCGGCAAACGCGCAATTGGCATCGCGGTATTTGATCCACAGGCGCTGTACATCCTGCAGTTGCTGCCTGCGCGGGCCTTGCTGGGCTTGCAGTGCGGTCTTATAGGCCGTGTTCAGGCGCTTGTCCTGCACCTTGGTTTCCTGGGCATTGCAGCCGAGCATCGCGGCGGTGGTGTTGGCGGCATCCAGGCACTGTTGCAGGGCCGGGCTGCTGCCAGCGGCCGTTGCGGTGCCGGACAAGGCCAGCAATAACGCGCTGAGGGCAACGATTCTACGATTCATGACGGGCTTCCTGAAGATGATGCGGTGTGCAATCTGAGACCGGACAGTGGCAGTCGAGTTTCTCGCACTTAGCCCTGCTTGCATGTAAGAACGATCCCCCGATTTACATCCCGGGTCTGCGGGCATGTCCCAAAGCGACAGCGCTTATCCGTGGGCGAAAATTACTTTCATAAAGTTTGAAAATATTCCTCGGTAATGATTTATGAGTTTCACAACCAATTCGACGTGACCCTTTCCGAGGAGTACCGCATGGCCGCATCACCGGGCGTCTGGCTGTTGGCATACGCTGCCATTGCCATCATTGCATTGATCGTGCTGATTGCACGTTATCGGATCAACCCGTTTATCGTCATCACCCTGGTGTCCATCGGCCTGGCGCTGCTGGCCGGGATGCCGGCGGATACGATCATGGGTTCCTACGAGGCGGGGGTCGGCAAGACCCTGGGGCATATCGCGCTGGTGGTGGCCCTGGGCACCATGCTCGGCAAGATGATGGCCGAGTCCGGCGGCGCCGAGCAGGTGGCGCGCACCTTGATCAACCGCTTTGGCGAGCGCAATGCCCACTGGGCCATGGTGTGCATTGCCTTCCTGGTGGGGCTGCCGCTGTTTTTCGAGGTCGGGTTTGTGTTGCTGGTGCCCATTGCCTTTACCGTGGCCCGGCGCGTGGGCGTGTCGATCCTGATGGTCGGCCTGCCGATGGTCGCCGGCCTGTCGGTGGTGCATGCCCTGGTGCCGCCGCACCCGGCGGCGATGATGGCCGTGCTGGCGTATAACGCCTCGGTCGGGCAAACCGTGTTGTATGCGATTTTGATCGGCATCCCCACCGCGATTATCGCCGGCCCGGTGTACGCCAAGTTCATCGTGCCGCGCATCCATCTGCCCGCCGAAAACCCGCTGGAACGCCAGTTCATCGAGCGCGAGCCACGCACCCGCCTGCCGAGCTTCAGCCTGACCATGGGCACCATCCTGTTGCCGGTGGTGCTGATGATGATCGGCGGTTGGGCCAACCTGATTTCCACGCCCGGCAGCGGCTTCAACCAGTTCCTGTTGTTTATCGGTAACTCGGTGATCGCCTTGCTGGTGGCGACCCTGATGAGTTTCTGGACCCTGGGCCTGGCCCAGGGCTTCAACCGCGAGTCGATCCTCAAGTTCACCAACGAGTGCCTGGCGCCGACTGCCAGCATCACCCTGCTGGTGGGGGCGGGCGGCGGCTTGAACCGGATCCTGGTGGATGCCGGCGTGACCCATGAAATCCTCGGCATGGCCAATGCCTTCAACCTGTCGCCGCTGGTGATGGGCTGGCTGTTTGCCGCGCTGATGCGCGTGGCCACCGGCTCGGCCACCGTGGCCATGACCACCGCGTCGGG
The DNA here is from genome assembly GCF_001983165.1 of Pseudomonas gessardii. Classification (GTDB taxonomy): domain Bacteria; phylum Pseudomonadota; class Gammaproteobacteria; order Pseudomonadales; family Pseudomonadaceae; genus Aquipseudomonas; species Aquipseudomonas gessardii. Next base: position 37,706 of record NZ_MNPU01000013.1, read on the forward strand.
CGTTGTCGCGCCGGTGGCCCTGGGCCTGGGTTATCCACACCCGGAATTGCTGGTGCTGGCAACCGGTGCCGGCTCGGTGATCTTTTCCCACGTCAACGACGGCGGCTTCTGGCTGATCAAGGAATACTTCAATATGACGGTGATCCAGACCTTCAAGACCTGGACCGTGCTGGAAACCCTGATTTCCCTGGTCGCATTCGGTCTTACTTATGGTCTGTCTTGCATCCTGTAACCCGGAGACTCCATGGACATCCTCTACCAGATCCGCGCCCGCCAGGATTCCTTCAGCGCTGGTGAAGGACGTATCGCCCGGCTGATGCTTGAGGATGTGGGCTTTGCCGCATCCGCCAGCCTGGAAGAGCTGTCCCTGCGCGCCGAGGTCAGCACCGCCACCTTGTCGCGGTTCGCTCGCAGCGTCGGTTGCCGCGACTTGCGCGACCTGCGCCTGCAATTGGCCCAGGCCAGCGGCGTGGGCAGTCGTTTCCTGGATCCTGCGGGGTTGCCCGAGCAGTCGGCGTTTCATCGGCAGATCCTCGGCGATATCGAAGCAACCTTGCGCCAGCACCTGTCGGGCTTCAACCAGGCCGCTTTTGTCGATGCGGTGAACCTGCTGGGCAAGGCACGGATGATCCACGCCTTTGGCATGGGCGGCCCATCGAGCCTGTGCAGCGCAGAGTTGCAGGTGCGCCTGGTACGCCTGGGCTACCCGATTGCCGCCTGCCATGACCCGGTGATGATGCGGGTCACCGCCGCCACATTGAGCGCCGAACACGCACTGCTTGTCTGCTCCCTCACCGGTCTGACCCCCGAGCTGCTGGGCGTGGTGGAACTGGCCCGCAACTATGGCGCACCGATTATTGCCATCACCCTGGCCGACTCGCCGCTGGCGCAGTTGGCCGACGTGTTGCTGCCGCTGCAACCGGCCGAAACCAGTTTTATCTACAAACCCACGGCGGCGCGCTACGGCATGCTGCTGGCCATCGATGTACTCGCCACCGAACTGGCCTTGGCCATGCCGGACGACAACCAGGAACGCCTGCGCCGGATCAAGCTGGCCCTGGACGACTATCGCGGCGGCCCTGACAGCCTGCCGCTTGGAGATTGAGATGAAGTACCACACGCTGATTCGCCAGGCGCTGATCATTGATGGCAGTAACACACCGGGGTATATCGCCGACGTGGGGCTGCGCGACGGGCGGATCGAGACGATCGGCGACTTGTCGGCCGCCCAGGGCGAGCATGAAATCGAGGCCAGTGGCCGGGTACTGGCGCCGGGTTTTATCGACGTGCACACCCACGACGACACGGTGGTGATCCGCCAGCCGCAGATGTTGCCCAAGCTCAGCCAGGGCGTGACCACGGTGATCGTTGGCAACTGCGGCATCAGCGCCGCGCCGGTCAGCCTGCGCGGCGATCCGCCGGACCCGATGAACCTGCTGGGCAAGGCCGAGGCGTTTGCCTATCCGCGTTTTCTCGATTACCGCGCGGCGGTGGAAAACGCTCAGCCGGCCCTCAATGTTGCAGCATTGATTGGCCATACCGCTTTACGCAGCAACCATATGGACGACCTGCACCGCACCGCCACCGCCACCGAAATCGCGGCGATGCGCGAGCAATTGCAGGAAAGCCTTGAAGCGGGCGCCCTCGGCTTATCCACAGGCCTGGCCTACGCCAGCGCGTTCAACGCCGACACCGACGAAGTGCTGCAACTGAGTGAAGAACTGACGGCGTTCGGCGCGCTGTACACCACCCATCTGCGCAGTGAATTCGAGCCGGTGCTGGAGGCCATGGACGAGGCGTTCCTGATCGGCCGCCATGCCAGGGCTCCGGTGATCATCTCCCACCTCAAATGTGCCGGCGCGGGCAACTGGGGACGCAGCCCGCAACTGCTGGCGTCCCTGGAACAGGCGGCGAAGAACCATCCGGTGGGCTGCGATTGTTATCCCTATGCCGCCAGTTCCTCGACCCTGGACCTCAAGCAAGTCACCGATGCCTTTCGCATCACCATCACCTGGTCGACGCCGCACCCGCAAATGGGTGGGCGGGACTTGCAGGACATCGCCGCCGAGTGGGGCGTGTCCCTGATGGACGCTGCCCGCCGCCTGCAACCGGCGGGGGCGGTGTACTACGGTATGGATGAGGCCGATGTACAACGCATCCTCGCCCATCCGCTGTCGATGGTGGGCTCCGATGGCTTGCCGGAAGACCCGTTCCCCCATCCGCGCTTGTGGGGCGCTTTCCCACGGGTACTCGGACATTTCAGCCGCGACCTGGGACTTTTCCCGCTGCACACAGCTGTATACAAAATGACCGGCTTGTCGGCCGCGCGCTTTGGCCTGGCCGGGCGTGGCGAAATCCGCGAGGGGCACTGGGCCGACCTGGTGCTGTTCGACCCGTTGCGGGTAAGGGATGTGGCGGACTTCAAGGACCCGCAACGTGCCGCCGAGGGCATTGAAGGGGTGTGGGTCAATGGTGTGTTGAGCTACTGCGACGCTCGGGCGAACGGTCAGCGGGCAGGGCGTTTCCTGGCGCGTAGTGGTGATTTGCGGACGGGTTTTGTCCTACAGTGATTTGGCGCTATACGACGCCAGATGTGTCAGATTGTGGTCAATGATGGCTTACAAAAAACGGGTTGTGGGTGTGGGGGGGCTATCTAAAGATAGGCAGGACTTTTTACGGAGATCCTGTATGCACAATCAATATGATAGCGTCAGTCGTTTCGGTAACCCGTCCATCTTCACTGCCACTGCGACCGACGGAAAACGCACGGACGAGGCAGATTTGCCAGGCGACAATGGGCTGGAAACCTTTCCGTTCCCCCGCGATACGATCAAAGGCTGGATCCAGGAAAAAGTCTGGAACCTGACCCATCAATGGATCGATCCAGACAAGGTTTACCTGCATAAATTCTCATCCGCCAACAGCACGCACAACACCAGCGCGGTGACGGGCTGGGAGCATAGCGGGCCGCCCGAATCCTCCATGACCCTCACCGAGGCCGTCGCCAGCGATTTCTTTTCGGCAGAGCGCTATGGCACCGCCGGAAAGGCCCAGGCGGTCGCGCATTTCATTTCCTCGAACAAAAGCCCGTTCTCGTTGCTTGACAGTGAAAGTGTCCCGGACTTTTTCAAGCGCCTGGGCCTGTTCATTCTTGATCGGACCGGGCCTGGCTACATCTATTCAAAGTTTCATGAAGATGTACCCAATGCCAAGGAGGCCTGGCGTGATCTGGATTCGGTCTACGGCCTCTATCTGGATGGCCCGCAAAAGGGCAGCTATAACGCTGACAATCAATTGCGCCTGAAACCCAGCGAGTTGTTGGATGTGGTGCGCGAGGGTGACCTGCAGAAGAAGGTGATCGCCAAGCTGGACGACTTCTGGACCCAGAACGGCAGCGAGTGGCGCACATTGGCGAAAAAACAGTTTGTCATCGAGGCTCGCGCTGCCCGGGACCTCAACCAAAAGGATCCCAGCCAGGGCTTGAGCCCTCAGGCGTATGCCAGTGTCATGCAAGCGGCGGCGCCCAACGTGCCGCTCGAAGGGCCGGTGTCGAAGGCGCAATTGCAGGCAGAAGCCACGCCAGCCCAGGATACCAAGGTGCTGTGTTTTGATATCAATGGCTATAGCTCCAACAATATTTTGCGGTTTGTGGCCTCGGACGGCGGTGAAACCTTGTATATCCCCGGGAACACCCCCTCCCTGTTGTCGTTCAAGGACCGCGCGGCGGTGGATCAATGGGTGCTTGAGCAGAGCAAGGACCCGGCGAAGGCCACGGCGCTGGAGGAGCATTTTTCCCTGCGTGATCGTCAGCAGGGCATCTTCGGTGCCCTGAGTAGCAACGGGGTGGACAGCACCCTGAAAAAAATAAGCACCGGGAACATGGCGGCCAACGACAGCCATATCAACACCCTGAATTACCCTATCGGTGGCGACGTGTTTTCCTATATGGCCAGCCAGACCCGCCAGCGCATCAACAACGATGCAGACACCGAAATGAAGTCCAATGCCGAGGTATATAAAGACGATGCCTTGGGTATGTTGCAGGCGGGCAACGCCGTATTTTCGATTCCGATGGCCCTGCTCGGGCCGATTGGAATCGCGATTGGGGCGGCGTCGTATGGCGCGCAGGTGGGGTTGGAGATCGACCAGGCGGTCGAAGGCGATACCCAGGCCGAGCGCAAGAACGGCCTGCACGCCGCCGCGATGGACGTGGCGACCATGGCGTTCTTCCATGCCCTGGGCAAGTCAGGGGCATCTACCGGCGAGGCACCTTTTGAAACGGCCCCGCAGCCAGCGGCGGGTGAGGCCGCAAGCGCATCCGGCAATAAACCCTTTTTCAATTACCGACGGGTGAACGGGAAAATCGGGGTCGTGATGAGCCCGACCGCTCCCCCCCGTTTGCCAGAGCCGCAGGGGGGGAAACTGAATCCGCTATGGGATCCGTCCATGGAGATTTACTTGCAGCCGGGCGCCAAGCGGCCCCCGGTGCAGCCCAGCTATGAGATCGTGGAATCACCCAACCCCAAAAGGCCAAGGCTTGATGAGTCGGAAGGTGAACTGTCGGAGGATGAGCAGTCGCCGCCTTCCGTGGCTTCGGATGCCACGTCATCCGGGGATTACGAGCCTTATGAGGATAATGTCATCAAGACCAACCCCTTCAAGGACCGTGTCACCCTGCCTGCCGGTGGTTATTTCAACAGTCGGGGCATGATCGAGCGCACTGACCTGCCCAAGCTGTACCGCGTCGAAAAGGCAGAGCGCGTGGAGCGCCGGGGGAATCCGGAAAATATTGGTTTCAGGGATTCCAATTTCTTTTCCGGTCCCGAAAAAATGATGGACGGCAATGTGGTGGTGGCCTCCCGCTCCAAGGCGGCGGCCATGCACTTTGGCGATACGGAGTTCGGCGGCGATTATAATCTGTACGAAATCGATAGCCGCGGCATTCCTGCTGTGTCCTTCAATGAAAATATCGAGGCCAACCCCCAGTTCGTCGAAGCCCGTCAGTGCGTGGCGCCAGGCACCCTTGAGCGTCTGCGCAAGGAGGGCCGTCTGGATGAGTTTGCGGCAAATTCCTACAAATTCGATGAAGTACATCTGTCCAATGATGACCTGTCGAACGCGCGGATTACCAAGATTCCCCATTCTTGAGTGCAAAACTGCCAAGCGCTTGGGGTAGGGTGGTGCATTGACAGGACGTTTTCTGGAGTTGGAGAGTCTTATGCAGTTAGGAACAGTCACGCCCATCCTGCGGATTTTCGACGAGACCAAGGCGCTGGAATTCTACGTCGATTTCCTGGGGTTCAAGGTCGATTGGCAGCACCGGTTCGAGGCGGATTTCCCGTTGTACCTGCAAGTGTCCCTGGGCGAGTGCGTGCTGCATTTATCCGAGCACCATGGCGACGCCTCGCCAGGCGCGGCGGTACGGATTCAGGCGCCGGGGGTGGATGCGTTCCAGCAGCAATTGCAGGCCAAGAATTATCGCTTCGCCAAGCCTGGAGTCGAGGAAACACCCTGGGGCTCACGGGAGATGAGCATCAAGGACCCGTTTGGTAATCGGCTGGTGTTTGTCGAGGAGGGCGAAGGCTGATCGACAAATCGCAGGCAATAAAAAACCGCCTTGGTAGGGCGGTTTTTTATTGCAATCCCAGTTAGTGGCTGGGGTTGCGGCCTCAAGAGACGCAATCGACCTGCCGGGAAATACTAACGTTGGTCATATCGGTTTGCAAGGTTCAACGATGATTGGCCCCGATCGTTTCTAAAGCTTTTTTCGCATCAAATCAGGCTGCAAAAAACTGCAATAAATCACCTATCAAATACTGGATGTTTGACCACTGTTGGTCACACCTTGGGCCGAAGTTTTGGTTAGGATCTTCCCCGTTCTGCGTTTGTCGTTTTTGGGGGCGTCGGGCACGCACGCGAATTCCGGACCGGCCGCCACGGGCTAGTAATCCGTGCCGGATTCATGCGGAAGGACCATTAGCCCGGCCACCTCAAGAGACGTAACCGACCTGCGTCCAAAGGCTCACGTGTTCCGGTAAGTGTGCTGGAGGTAAGGCCCAACTTTTGGAGGGCTGAGTATGTCCAAGTTTGCACGACGTACGTGGGACCTCGTCGTGAATTGCCTGCGTGTCTATCACGTCTGGAAATTCCTGCGAGACAGCTTCGATGACCGTTAAGGCCTGAGAAGCGGAGCCGCCCCGGTTTCGGCCGGGGCGGCTTTTTGCTGTTTGCTTGGAATTGCGAAGAAGGCGAGGTTGGATCGACAAATCGCAGGCAATAAAAAACCGCCTTGGTGGGCGGTTTTTTATTGCAATCCCAGTTAGTAGCTAGGGTTGCTATCTCAAAAGGAGCAATCGACTCGCAGGGATATTAGCGCTGTTCATATCGGTCTGCAAGATTGAGCGATGATCGTCTCTGAAGGTTTTCTCGCGTCAAATCTGGCTGCAAAAGGCTGCAATAAATCTACCGTCAAATACTGGATGTTTGACCACTGTTGGTCACACCTTTGGCCGAGATGTTGGTTAGGATCTTCCCCGTTCTACGTTTGTCGCTTTTGAGTGAGTCGGGTACGCGGGCGAATTCCGGACCGGCCGCCACGGGCTAGTAATCCGTGCCGGATTCATGCGCAAGGACCATTAGCCCGGCCACCTCAATAGACGTAACCGACCTGCGTCCAAAGGCTCACGTGTTCCGGTAAGTGTGCTGGAGGTAAGGCCCAACTCTAGGAGGGCTGAGTATGTCCAAGTTTGCACGACGTACGTGGGACCTCGTCGTGAATTGCCTGCGTGTCTATCACGTCTGGAAATTCCTGCGAGACAGCTTCGATGACCGTTAAGGCCTGAGAAGCGGAGCCGCCCCGGTTTCGGCCGGGGCGGCTTTTGTTCAGACCCGGAAATGGCTGACCATCTGCTGCAACTGGCTGCCCAGCCGCGCCAGTTCGACACTGGACTTGGCGGTCTCGTCGCTGGCTGTGGCCGTCTGCTCCGAGACATCACGCACATTGACGATGCTGCGGCTGATTTCTTCGGCCACGGCGCTTTGCTGTTCGGCAGCGGCGGCGATCTGTTGGTTCATCGACTGGATGTTCGACACTGTGCGGGTGATGTTCTCCAGGGAGACGCCGGCCTTGCGGGTCAGTTCGACGCTGCTGTCGGTCAGGCTGCGGCTGTTGTTCATCACAGTGGCCACCTGCTGGGTACCGTCCTGCAAGCCGGCAACCAGGCCTTCGATTTCCTCGGTGGATTTCTGCGTGCGCTGGGCCAGGCCACGCACCTCATCGGCGACCACGGCAAACCCGCGCCCGGCTTCACCGGCGCGTGCGGCTTCGATGGCGGCGTTGAGCGCCAGCAGGTTGGTTTGTTCGGCCACGGCCTTGATCACGTCCATCACGCTGCCGATCTTGTTGCTCTCTTGTTGCAGGTGCGCCATGGCGTCGGTAGAGCGCGCCACTTCGTCGGCCAGACGTTCGATCTGGGCGATGGCTTCGGCCACCACCTTGTCGCCCTCGCGGGCCTGGCCATCGGCGGCCGATGCGGCCTGGGAGGCCTGTTCGGCGTTACGCGCCACTTCCTGCACAGTGGCCGTCATCTCATGCATGGCGGTGGCCACTTGATCGGTCTCGATCTTCTGGCTGTTGACCCCGGCGCTGGTCTGTTCGGTCACGGCCGACAGCTCTTCGGCGGCGCTGGCGATCTGCGTGACGCCGTCGCGGATACCGGTAATCAGCTCGCGCAAGGTGCTGCCCATGCGCTGGATGCCTTGTTGCAGCACGCCCAGTTCATCGTGGCGGGTCACCTGGATGTTGTGGCTCAGGTCGCCGGAGGCGATACGCTCGACCACGGCCAGGGTTTCCTGCAGGGGGCGGGTGATCTGCCGGGTGATGACCAGCGCGGCGATAATGCCCACCAACAACGCCAGCACCGTGCTGATCAGTTGCAGGCTGCGGGCCCGGACGCTTTCGGCGTCGCGACGTTGCAGCTGGATGTCATACAGCGCTTCGCTGCGTGACACGATATCGGCGCCCTGCACGGTCATTTCCTGGCGGGCGAGGACGATATTGGCGTTGGCCGTTTTATACACCTGCAGTGCATTGCGGTAGGCGCCCAGGGCGTTTTCCAGGGCGGTCAGCTCGGTTTGCTGGGACTCGCCGAACACGTTCTTCAAGCCTTTGAGGCCATTGATCGCCGATTCGATTTGCGCCGCCGCACGGGCCTCGGTGTCCGGGTTGACGTTGCCGGTGTAGCCGCGCACTTCATAGCGGGCCACCTGGAACTCTTCCTTGGCATGGTTGACCGCTTCGTACTGGGCGAAGCGCTCACTGCTTTCAGGCATCTGGCGCACGCTGTGGTCCAGGGCCGCAATCACCAGGCCGGCGGCGTCGGCGCGCTCGCCCATGGTCTGGCGTGCCGCGTTGCCGTTACGGTAGGCCTCGCGCATTTTGTTCAATGACTGCTGGTAAGCGGTGATGATGGCTTTCTGTTCGTTGAGCAGCTTGAGGTTTTCCGGGCTCTTGAAGCTGTTGATCAACTGTTGCTGCTGCGCAGCAAAACTGTCGAGGGTGGCCTGGACATTCTCTGCCACGGTTTCGTCGCCATTGGCGAGCATGTATTGCAGGCGCACGATCCGCAGTTTGGTCAGCGAAGCATTGAGCTGGGTGATATCGCTCATCCAGTTGCTGCGGTCGATCAGGCCGCCGAGGCTGGTCCAGCCAGTGAGCGCAAGGATCGAGGTGAGCACCAGGACCAGGCCGAAGCCCAGGCCCAGTTTCAAGTTGACGCTGATGTTGCCAAACCATGTATTCATCGAATTCCTCCAGGAACAGATTGCGTGTACATCAGTTGCTGGAAGATCGCCCAGCCGATGGAGAGTCAGGGGGTATCGGCAGGCAGGGCGAGAGCTGAAACGGTTTTTTAATCAAGGCAGGCTTCGTGGATGAGTGGTTGCTTTCAACCGCTGGCCGCCCAGTGGCGAGCGTGCAAGCCCGCTCGCCACTGGGCGGTGGGGGTCAGCTTGTGGGCAGGATGCTCAGGACCAGGCACGACGCCGCCTCCCGGCTCATGTGCAGACGATTGTGTGCCATGCGCGGGTGCCTGGCCTGGCCCTCGGCTTCGCCGCTGTTGGGGTTGACGTCGAAGCGTGGGAAGTTGCTACTGGATATGTCCAGACGCAGGCGATGGCCCTGCTTGAACAGGTTGCAGGTGGCAAAGGGCTCAATAGTCACCTTCACCCGCTGGCCGGGCGTCAGTGGTGTGGGCTGCTCCCAAGCGTCGCGATAACGGCAGCGGCGGATGCCATCGGTGATGTTCATCGCAAAGCCTTCCGGGTAGGCGGCGCTCGGTGGGTAGACGTCCACCAGCTTGGCGGTGAAATCGGTATCCGGTGCGTCGCTGTCGATCCACAACTCGATCTGCACCGCCCCGGCGACAATCAGGTCGGCCGCCAGGGGCGCGGTCTGGAAACTCAGCACATCGTCACGCTCGCACAAGGGCCGATTGTCACCACGGCTGCCAAAAAAATCTGCGCGTTCGCGCTGGTCGAAGGCCCCGCCGACAAAGATCGGCGCGCCGGACGTCAAGGCCCCGCCCACGGTCGGCACCGGGTTGGCCGGGTCGGCGTAGTAACCCAAGACGGCCTCGTCAGCGCTGGGTGCAACCTCGGTCAATTGCCGTTGCTTATCCAGGTACAAGGTCAGCGCCTGGGTGCCGGGCAGTGGCCAGTGCTCGGCCTGCAACCAGCGCCCGCCATGTTGCAGGCGCCCCTTTTCATCCGGCAAGCCGCTGCCGCCGCCCATCAGGAACACCTTCACCTGGGCCTGCGGTGGCGGCATCCCGGGCTTGAGGGATTGCTCGAACCAGTGCAGGCGGCAACTCAACCAATCCTCGGCCACCTGGCCGTCAAACGCGGCCTGGGCGCCGAACTCCACATCGCCGCTATGGCTGATATTGCGGTCACCGTGCAACCACGGCCCCATGATCAACTGTTGCGGTGCGCGGCTGGCCTGGTTAAAGGCCGCGTAGTTGGCCAGGGTCGAACTGACATAAGCGTCGTACCAACTGGACATGAACAACACGGGAATATCCGGCAAGCGCCCGTAATGCCCTTCGGCATAAATCCCGGGTTTTTGCCAGTAGGGGCCGAAGGTGCCCTGGGCCCACTGCTCCAGCAGATAGGCTTCGTACTCGGGCACATGGCGCAATGGCGACTGACCCGCCTGCCAGGGCATACGGCGGAACCATGCGTGCAGATCTTCCGCTTCCAGCGCCTGGCGCACCTGCGGGTCGGCCAGGGCGGCCGGGCTTTCCTTGGCCTGGCGAAACGCCCAGGTGGCCTGCTTGAGTTCAAACGCGCCGCCCTGGCGAATCCCGCACTGGTAGGCGTTGGCGAAGCCGCCGCTGTCGAGCACCATGCTGCTCAGGCCCGGCGGATGCAGGCAGGCCATCGCCAGTTGGGTATGGGCCGCGTAAGACAGGCCCATGCTGCCGATCCTGCCATTGCACCACGGCTGGCGGACGATCCAGGCCAGGGTGTCGAAACCGTCTTCACCCTCGGCGGTGTACTTGGTGAACAGCCCTTCGGAGGCGTAGCGCCCGCGGCAATCCTGGAAAATCGCGACAAACCCCCGGGCGGTAAAACGCGCCGCCATTTGCTCGCGGGAGATGTGCTGGCCGTCGAGCTGTTTTTCCGAGCGCGACGGTTTGCACTTGTCATAGGGCGTCCGTTCGATCACCACCGGAAACGGTCCTGCGCCGTCCGGCAGGTAGATATCGGTGGCCAGGTGGATGCCATCGCGCATGGCGATCATCTGGTTGCGCAGGGTTTGCATAGGTAAAACACTCATCGACTCAATATCCGGTGTGCACGGCAATCGCCAACAGCACCATCGCCAGCACCGCATAGATCAGGAACAGCGGCAGGATATAGCGCGCCCACTGGCCCCAGCCGACGTTGGCGGTGGCCAGCAGCACCAGCAGGCCGCTGGAGGTCGGGGTGATCATGTTGGTCAGGCCGTTGCCCATCAAAAAGGCAAACACGGTGGTTTGCGGGCTGACCCCGGACAACTGGCCCAGCGGCCCGAAGATCGGCATGGTCACCGCAGCCTGGCCGGAGGTGGACGGGATCAGCACGTCCAGCCCCAGTTGCGCGAAGAACATGCCATAGGCCGAGACCACCGGCCCGTGGTCGCCCACCAGGTTGGCCAGGCTGTTGACGATGGTGTCCAAAACCTGGCCCGTGCTGAGGATGATTTCCACGGCGGTCGCCAGGCCGATCAAGACGCCGGCGATCAGGACCTTTTTCATGCCATCGACAAACGCGCTGGCGGCGGTGCTGGCGGCCAGCCCGGCGATCACGGCGAAAGCCACGGTCAGCAGCAGGTAGAACGCCGACAGCTCATGGTATTTCCAGCCCCAGCGGTTGGAGGCATACACCAAAAAACCGATCCCGCCGCCCAGCACCAGCAGGTTCAGCAGGTGGCGAATCGGCAGGGGCTTGCTTTCAAAGGCGATCTGCGCTCTGGCATCAAAGCCGTGCCTGCGAATGCTCCACAACACAAACGCGATGCCCACCAGCAGGAAGGTGCAATAGGCCGCGACGCGCATGCTCAAGCCGCTGAAGATTGGCAGGCCGACCATCGGTTGGGCCACGGACAAGGCCACCGGGTTGGAGATGGACGCCAGGTAGCCGATCTTCACCGAGATGGTGACGATGGCCAGGCCAATCAGGTTCGACAGCCCCAGGCGATTGGCCATGGCCACCATCAACGGCACGATCAGGATGAATTCCTTGGCCAACCCCATAAAGGTACTGCCGGCGGAAAACACCAGCATCAGGCTCGGCACCAGCACGTAGATATTGCCGCGCGTCAGGCCCAGCAGGCGCTCCAGCCCGGCGTCGATGACCCCGGCCTTGTTCAGCACGCCGAACATGCCGCCGATGAACAGCACCATGAAAATCAGCGCCGCACGCTTTTCGATGCCCTGGGGAATGGCCATGAAGCCTTCCACCAACGATACCGGGCGGGCCACGGTGTCGCCGGCCTTGCGCGGTTCCAGGGAGAACAGCTGGCTGAGGGCGTCCTGTTTTTCCAGCACCTGATACGAGCCTGGCACCACCAGGCCATTGTGGCGCTGGAACTTGCCGGCGTTCACTGCATAGGTGAACGCCACGGCGAGCAGGACGATGCTCAGCAGAATAATCGCCGGGTTGATTTGCTTGCGTTGCACGGGTTTGTCTGCGGCCGCCTCGGTGGGCGGCGGGGTACGGAGGATCTGCGGTTCGGTCATGCTGGCGGCCCCGGCGCGACCCCGTCTGGGCGGGGTGTGTGCGCTGTTATTGTTGTGGGTAGTGACGCTTGGTTGGGCGGACACTAGGGCAAAGCGCGCAGGCCCACAACGTTATGCGTGGGGCGGGTTGGGGTATGCGTTTTACGCAGTCGGTGTGGGGTTATGGGGTTTTTTCGATGAGATTCAGCCGCTGCTTGAGGTGCTCGGCAAAGGCCGTTACCAACTGCGAGCGTGGTTCATCGGCCCGAAACGCCAGGCCAAATGTATAGGGCAGCGCCGGGCGAAACGGCCGGCTGACAATCGGCAGGTGCATGAAGTGGCTGGCCAGCAAGCCATTGACGATCGACACCCCCAGGCCTTCGGCGACAAAGCTGCAGGCGGCGCCCACCGAGTGCACTTCGACCCGCACCTGGGGTGTCAGGTTGGCGGCGCGAAACATCTGGTTCAGCTCGGTACGCACCGCCCGTTGCCGGCCCAACATCACCAGGGGCACATCGCGCAGATGCTGCACCTCGATGAACGCGTGACGGCTCAATGGGTGGTCGGCCGGCATCACGCACACGCCTTCGGTGTGCAGCACCGGCTCGATATCGAAGTCGGGAATCTCGGTGGGCAGGCGCACAAAACCCAGGTCGGCTGCGCGGTCCAGCACGGCGCGCTCGATCATGTCGTAGGAGCCGGTCAGCAACTCGACCACGATGTCTTCATGGTCCTTGAGAAAGTCCGCAACAATACGCGGCAACAATTGCTGGGTCATGCTGGTGGGCACGCCGACCTTGAGCAGGCTCTTGCGCGAGCGGCCGACGCGCATCTCATCCGCCAGGCGCTGGATACGCTGCATGCCGTCCACCAGGCCGGCGACTTCGGTGAGCAATTCCTCGGCCTCTGGCGTGGCCATCAAACGACCCTTTTTGCGCAGGAACAGGGCAAATCCCAGGGCGTCCTCCAACTGGCTCAACAGGCGGCTGACCGCAGACTGCGACAGGCCCATGCGCGTGGCCGCGCCGATGGTCGAGCCGGTGGACATGATCGCCTTGAAGGCTTCGAGTTGCTTGAGGTTCACCGTGGGTTTCCTGTCGAAGGGCGGCTTTGCGCATAGCGTCATGCGCTTCTCGCATAACGTTGTGGGGCGTTCGGCAAGCCGTTAGTGTCCGCCCCAATGTGACCTGGCGTCCAGCCTGGCACACGGCGCAACTGCCCATAAAAATCGACAATACGGCATTGAGGAAACAGGTATGCGTGAGCGTTTCACGAGGGGCGGCGCGGTCACCGCCGGCTTGCTGGCGAGTCTGTCGCCATCGCTGATGGCCCAGGGGTTCTGGGAGGATTCCCAGGGCAAGCTGACCCTGCGCAATTACTATTTCAACGACGGTTATCGCGACGGTGGCGAGGACCGCAAGGAGTGGGCGCAAGGCTTTCTGCTCAACCTGCAGTCAGGCTACACCGCAGGCACCGTAGGCTTTGGCCTGGATGCCCTGGGGCTGTCGGGGATCAAGCTCGATTCCAGCCGCACCCATGCGGGCACCGGCCTGTTGCCGGTCCACGACGATGGGCGCGCCGCCAATGAGTTTTCCAGCCTTGGCGTGACCGCAAAAATGCGCATCGGCGCGGCCGTGGTGAAAACCGGCACCCTGTTGCCCAAGATCCCGGTGCTGGTGCACAACGACGGGCGCCTGCTGCCCCAGACATTTCGCGGCACCCAGATCGAATACAGCGGCATCCGCAACCTGTACCTGCACAGCGGGCACCTGGATCAATTCAAGCAGCGCAACTCCACCGACAGTGTGGATATTTATCCACAGGGCTACAGCGGCAGAAAGGGCAGCGACTTTGATTTTGCCGGCGCCACCTATGCCTTCACGCCTACGCTCAGTGGCACTTGGTACTACGGGGAAATGCGCGAATTCTATCGCCAGCAATTCCTCGGCCTGGTGCATAAACAGCCGTTGGGCCCGGGCAGCCTGACCAGTGACTTGCGCTACTTCATCAGCAATGAAGCCGGCGAGGCGCGCAACGGCAAGGTCGACAGCGACATGTTCAGCGGCCTGTTCACCTATCGCCTGGGGCCGCAGGCACTGGGCGTGGGCTACCAGAAAGTCAGCGGCGACACCGCGCTGCCCTATGCCAGCGTGTCGACGGTGTACTCGTTCAGCAACGCTGGGGTCGGCAAGTTTATCCAGGCTGGTGAGCAAACCTGGATGCTGCGCTATGACTATGACTTCGCCGCCGTGCTGCCGGGCCTGAGCTTCATGACCCGTTACTACAAGGGCCAGAACGGCGACTTCAAGGGCCGCGAAGCGCGCGAGTGGGAGTCCGACACCCACCTGCGCTACGTGATCCAGGACAGTACCCTCAAAGGCCTGGGCGTGGAATTGCGCAAGGCCACCTACCGTTCCACCTATGCCAGTGACCGCGATAACTACCGGGTCTACCTGACGTACGACCTGGCGCTCTGGTAGGCCTTACTGTTCGACAAAGTAGTAGGGGCGGCTGCCCACGGTGATTTTCTGGAGGGGGGTGACCGGGGTCGGCAGTTCTTCGATGCGGTCCAGCAGCGCCACGTTGCCCGGCTTGGCATCGAGATAGGTGCGCAGTTGCGCTGGCGATTGCAGGATCGGCAGGTTGCGCATGGTGTAGAACACCGTGGCGCCGGCCACGCGCTCATTGGGTTGGTAGAGCACCACCGTGTGGCCTTGGGCTTGCAGTGCCTGGACCTGGTTGGTCAGGGGCACGAAGGATTCACGGCGGTCGGCCTTGGGGGCATACCAGATCGCGGCGCCCAGGTAGCAGGCGATCACCAGGGTAAACACGCCGGCAATCAGGCGGCGGCGCAGGCGTTCGCTCAGGCGCCCGAGCAGGACGGCTCCATACTCGGTGGCCAGGACGGCCGCCGCCGGTGTCAGCGACATCAGGTAGACCGTGCGCTTGCTCGACGCGAAGGTCAGCAGGGTAAATTGCGCCACCAGCCACAGGCTGAAAAACAGCAGGTAACGATTGCTCGCCAGGCGTTTGCGAAAGTGCCACAGGCCCAGGTACACCAGGATATTCCACGGCAGGAAGGCTTCGGGCAATTTGGCCAGGTAGTAGTAGATCGGCTCGTAATGCCCGGCCTCGACGAAGGAACCGCTGAAGCGTCCGACGCTGTTGGTCCATAACACCTCACCGACCGCCTGCATCCCACCCCGTTGATACAGAAACCCCAGCCAGATAAATAGCGGCACCAGCGCCAGTAGAGTGAACATGCCCGGGCGCAGCCATTGGCCAGGCCGCACACGCTTGTCCAACAGGCTGGTGCCGGCCAGGTAGGCAAAAATCACAATGCCCGGCATCGCCAGGCCCAGCACGCCTTTGCTCAAGGTGGCGATTGCCATCCCGGCGCTAAACAACAGCCAGCTGCCCATGTTGGAGGTGTGTTGCGCCTCGGGCCGGGTGGCCTGGTAGAACGCCAGCAGCGCCAGGGTCACGCCGAGGCTGAGCAACGCATCCTCGCCCACGCCGCGCACATTGCTCCAGTAACTGGCCATGGTCGCCAGCATTAACGCCGCACAAAACGCCAGGGGCTTGGGCCGCCCGAACCGACGCAGCATGGCGTACAGCAGCATCACACTGAACAACCCGGCAAACGCCGAGGCCAGGCGTACCGCGCCGGTGCTGGTGCCAAACAGGCGAATCGCCCCGGCATCCAGCCACAGGCTCAGGGGTGGTTTTTCCAGGAACGGCTCACCGAACAGGCGCGGCACCACCCAGTCATTGTCCAGGTGCATGGCCATGGCAATCCCCGCCACTCGGGCTTCGGTGGAGCCTTGTAACGCGTGATTGCCCAGGGCCACGAAGAACAGCAGACCGGCAAGCAGCAGCAACAGCGGGGCAGGGCGTGTCATAAGGTGAGTTACCGGATGCTAGGGGCAGCGTTGGAGTATACGAAGGCAATCCTTAACGAATTGTGAACGTAGTTCCCGTTGCGGATTGGCCTGCCAGGTGGTCTGGAAGTGGTCGGTTCGCCGCCGCCTTGGAAACCTACCATTGCCGGGTCCCGATCCACCCCGGAACGGGCTTCCCGATAGGAGAACGCGATGAGTAACGATCCACAGGCAATCGTGGTCAGGGCAGTGCAACCTGAAGACTATGAGCAATGGCTGCAACTGTGGCTGGCCTACCAGGACTTTTATCAAGTCAGCCTGGATGAGACCACCACCCGCACCGCCTTCAGCCGCTTGCTCGATGCCGATGAAGCCATGGCCTGTGCCGTGGCGGTGCAGGGCGATGAGTTGGTGGGGCTGGTGCATGCGCTGTTGCATCGTTCGACCTGGGCGGTCGCCGACTTCTGCTACCTCGAAGACCTGTACGTGGCCCCCACGGTGCGCGGCGGCGGCACCGGCAAACTGCTGATCGAATGGGTCCAGCGCTATGCGCAATACCACGGCTGCGCACGGTTGTACTGGCATACCCAGCAGAGCAATAAGCGCGCGCAGAAACTCTACAACTGGATCGCCGAGGACTCGGGCTGCATCGAATATCGCATGGCCCTGTAGCGCCCGCCCACAACGCTCGCCGATATTGGTCGTGGACATATCGGCGGCATCGCACAAAGATGCATGGTTTTTACCCTCTTGGCCAAGTCAATGACCCACAACCTTGAACTGGACACGCTGAAGATCCGTCTGGCAGACCCCAAGCTGGCCACCCTGGATTTGCGGGTCCGGGTGCAGCGCGTGCTGCGCCAGTTGATCCTCGAGGGCATCCTCGCGCCCGGCAGCCGCTTGCCCGCCACGCGCACGCTGGGCAAGTCACTGGGCATCTCCCGGGATACCGTGGAAATGGCCTACGTCCAACTGCAATTGGACGGTTACCTGTGTCGGCGCGAAGGCTCGGGCAGTTTCGTCTCCGAGAAAATCGGGCCGAGCCTGCTGGGGGCGCGCAAGCGCCAGCCAGTGATGGCGAACCAGGCGGCGGCACTGAGTGCCAGGGGCGCGCAGATCCTCGCCAGCGGCGGCGTTACCGACCAGCAGGTGGTCAAGGCATTTGCCACGGGGTTGCCGGAAACGCGCACTTTTCCCGTGGGCATCTGGGAGCGCCTGCACCGCCAGGCCTTGAAGGATTATCGCCCGAACCTGCTGTTGCACGGCGACCCGCAAGGCGCCGAACCCCTGCGCCAGGCCATCGCCGATTACCTGAACCTGGAACGCGGTGCGCGGGTCACGCCGGATCAGGTGCTGGTGCTGTCCAGTACGCGCCAGGCCCTGTATTTGTGCGCGCAGGTGCTGGTGGATGAAGGCCAGCCGATCCTGATGGAAGACCCGGGTTACTTCGGCGCCCGCAAGGCGTTTGAAATGGCCCAGCTCAAGGTGGTGCCGGTGGCAGTGGACGCCAAGGGCCTGTGTATCGACGCCTTGCGCGCCGACCGCAGCGGCGCCAACGCCGTGTATGTCACACCGTCCCATCAATACCCCAGCGGCGCGACCCTGGCGCTGGAGCGGCGCCTGGACCTGATCGCCTGGGCCGCGCAGCGCCAAGGCTGGATCATCGAGGACGACTACGACAGCCAGTTTCACTACGAAGGCCTGCCGACCGCCTGTGTGCAGGGCCTGGACAACTACCAGCGCACGTTGTACCTCGGCACCTTCAGCAAGTCCCTGTACCCCGGCTTGCGCATGGGCTTTATGGTGCTGCCCCGGGAGTTGGTCAAGCCCATGACTTACGCCCGCAGCATCCTCGACGGCCACACCCCGCAAATCACCCAGTTGACCCTGGCGCGCTTTATGAGCGATGGGCATTTCGGCAGCCATCTACGCGCCATGCGCAAAATCTACGGCGAGCGACGTGACGCCATGGCCGAGGCGGTCGGGCGCCACTTGAGCCATGTGGTCACCGCCAGCTTGCCGCCCGGGGGCTTGCAGTTGCCTTGTGTGCTGCATGAGGGATGGTCGGAGCTGGAGACGATTCGCCAGGCGGCGCGGGTCGGTATCCAACTGCCAGGTCTCACGCGGCTCTATGCCCAACCACCGGCAAGGGGCGGTTGGCTGCTGGGGTTCTCGGCACTGACACCCAGTGAAATCGACAGCGCCAGCCGACAGTTGGCCAAGGCCCTCAAGGGTGGTCTGGTGCAAGGTGGGGAAGTGGACTGAAAGGACGGTCCGGTGCTTGTTAGCCTTTGCGGCCTCAACCAAAGGAATGCGCCATGAACCGACCCGCCTCACGCCTGCGCCTCGCCGACTACCTGTCCCCCAGCATCAGCGCGCTGATTTCCGTCATCGTCAATTACGCCGGCACCTTTGTCCTGGTGTTCCAGGCCGCGCACCTGGCGCAACTGAGCGCGGCGCAAACCGCGTCCTGGGTCTGGTCGGTGAGTATCGGCGTGGGCGTGACCGGCGCGTGGTTGAGCTACCGCCACCGCGAGCCGATCATCACGGCGTGGTCGACGCCGGGGGTGGCCTTTCTGGCGACGGTCATGCCGTTTACACCGTATGCCGAGGTGATCGGCGCCTATGTGATGTGCGCCATCGGTTTTATCGTGCTGGGCCTGAGCGGTGCGTTTGAGCGCTTGGTGCGGTTGATCCCCGGTGGCATTGCGGCGGGTTTGCTGGCGGGGATTCTCCTGCAATTTGGCGTGGCGGCGTTTGGTGGGGCCAGCGCGGACCCGCTGCTGGTGATTGCCCTGGTGGTGTCCTACGCGGTGCTGCGCCGTTTCACTTCACGGTATGCGATGGTCGGGATTCTGTTGATTGGCCTGGGCTTGCTGCTCGCCCAACAGCGGCTGGACCTGCACAGCCTGCAGCTGCAACTGGCCGCCCCTGTGTTTGAAATGCCGCATTTTTCCATCGCGGCGTTTTTTGGCGTGGCCTTGCCGCTGTTCGTGATCACCCTGACCGGGCAATACATCCCCGGCATGCTGGTGCTGCGCAACGACGGGTTCAAGACCAGCGCGAACCCGATCATCACCGTCACCGGCCTGGGTTCTCTGCTAATGGCGCCGTTCGGGGCCCATGCGTTCAATATCGCGGCGATCACAGCGGCGATCTGCACCGGGCGCGATACCCATCAGGATCCGTCCAAACGCTATATCGCCGGGTTGGTGTGTGGGGCGTTGTATATCCTGGTCGGGGTATTTGGCGTGACGCTGGCGACCTTGTTCATGGTCCTGCCCCGCGCGTTTATCACCACCCTGGCGGGCCTGGCGCTGCTTGGGGCCATTGGTTCAAGCCTGGCCAATGCCATGGCCGATACACGTACCCGGGAAACCGCGCTGATCACCTTTTTGGCGACGGCGGCCAATGTCACGTTGCTGGGCATTGGCGGCGCGTTCTGGGGGCTGGTGGCGGGGTTGTTGGTGCATGGGGTGATTCACGGTGGGCGCAGGACCGTGGGCAGTGTGACGTGAGCTCATCAGGCGGGTCGTTGGGATGAAAGGGCTTGCTCGGTCAGCCAGTCGATCAGCGCCTTGAGCCGTCTGGGCAGGGTTTCGTGGGCGGGGTGGACCAGGTAGTAACCGTAATTGACCGCCTCGCTGAACCCGCCGAACGGCAGCACCAACTCGCCATCCTGCACGCGCTTGCGCACCAGTTGCTCGCGGCCGATGGCTACGCCCGCGTGGTTGATTGCCGCGAGGGTGCTCAAGTCGGAGCGGTCAAAGGTCATGAAGCGGTTTGGCAGCTCGCTGTGGTCGCCCACCGCATCCAGCCATAAACGCCATTCTGCATCGAATGCAATGTTGTCCCACGCCGCCACATCGTGCAGCACCGTGCAGTGCGCCAGGCGTTCCGGGTGCCCGATCAAGCCATGGGCCTGGGCATATTGAGGGCTGCATACCGGGGCCATCCGCTCGGGCATCAGGCGGATACTTTCCAGGCCCGGATGCTCGCCATTGGAGTAGCACAGCACCAGGTCAATACGGCGGGTGCGATAGTCGATCGGTTCGTTGCCGACCCGCACATCCAGTTGAATCCCGGGGTAGCGGGCGGTGAAATCGGCCAGCCTGGGCACCAGCCAGCATTGCGCGACGGAAGGCCTGGCGTAGAAGCACAGCTGGCCTTCGATCTGCGTATCGGAACGCTCCTGCACAGCCTCGGACAGGGTGTCCATGGTGTGCTGCATGACCTTGAAAATCCGCTCGCCGTCATCGGTCAGGTCGACCTTGCGCGGCAAGCGATGGAACAGCTTGAGCGACAGTTCTTCTTCCAGGCGCGCTATGCGGTGGCTGACCGCACTGGCGGTCAGGCACAGCTCGTCAGCGGCGCGGGCGAAGCTGAGGTGGCGGGCGGCGACCAGGAACGTATGCAGGTTGGACAGGTGGGCGCCGTTGAGCTTGGGCGCTTTGCTCAGGCCAGGTGCTGCCATGTGGGTATCCCTCTTCGCGTCAACCGCCGGCGATCAGCGATGGGTGGTCGTTTGCAGAGCGCGCCCCTTATCCAGGTAGGTGGCGAACTCTTCAGCGGGGACCATGCTGCCGCCGGTTCCCCAGATCAAGTGCGTGGCGTTGGCCAACTGCGTGGCCCCGATGCCAATGCGTTGCAAATACTGCGCGTCCTTGAGTACCCGCACAATGCCTGGCGCGCCGGCCAGGGCCGAAGGTTCGAGTTTTACCCCTTCAAGCTCATGGGCGAGGAACATCAGGCGGTAGAGTTCTTCGTCGGTGACGGTGTAGTAGCCATCGATCAGGCGCTGCATCGCCTTGCCGACGAAGCCAGAGGGACGGCCCACTGCCAGGCCGTCAGCCGCAGTGAGGTTATCGATACCGAAGTCCTGCACACTCACCTGGTCATGCAGCCCGGTATACACACCGAGCAGCATGCAGGGGGAGTGGGTCGGTTCGGCAAACACGCAGTGCACCGCATCGCCAAACGCCAGCTTCAAGCCAAACGCCACGCCACCAGGGCCGCCGCCAACTCCGCAGGGCAGGTACACGAACAGCGGATGCTCGGTGTCCACCCGCACCCCGGCCACTTCAAACTGCCGGGCCAGGCGCTCGGCGGCCACGGCATAGCCGAGGAACAGGTGGGGCGAGTTTTCATCGTCGATGAAATAGCAGGCCGGATCGTTTTGCGCCTGCTGGCGGCCGTTTTCCACGGCAACGCTGTAGTCGGATGCGTACTCCACCACCGTCACGCCGTTGGCGCGCAGTTTGTCCTTCTTCCATTGGCGCGCATCCGATGACATATGCACCGTCGCCTGGAACCCCAGCGTGGCGCTGATGATGCCGATGGACAGGCCAAGGTTGCCGGTGGAGCCCACGGCGATTTTGTACTGGTTGAAGAACGCCCGTGCATGCTCGCCGGCCAAGGCCGCGTAATTATCGTCGAGGCTGATCAAGCCGGCCTGCAGGGCCAGGTCTTCAGCGTGCTTGAGCACTTCATGGATACCGCCACGGGCCTTGATCGAGCCGGAGATGGGCAAGTCGTTGTCTTTTTTCAGCCACAGCGCGCCGCAGTCGGGGAGGGCGGCTTCGCTCAACAGCGCGTGCTGCATGGCCTTCAGCGGTTGGATCGCCGATTCGATGATACCGCCCGCCGCCGCCGTCTCCGGGAATACCTTGGCGAGATAGGGCGCGAAGCGAAGCAGGCGCGCGCTGGCGTCTTTTACATCGTCCAGGCTCAGGCCGACATCCCCAAGGGCCACAGCGGTCGGGGCGATCGCGGGGTTGAACCAACTGACTTGCTCAAGTGCGACCAGCGCCTTGATGACCGGGTGGCTTTCGTACCAGGCGTCGAGCGTTTTACCTTGAATCATGGGCACTGCCTTTGAAGTGGGGTTCATCATACAAACCGGGAAAGGATGAGGGTAAAGATCAGGGCCGCCACCGAAGCGAGCACGGTGGCGCCGGTGAATTTCTTGAGGGCTTCGGAGAGGGAAATCCCCAGGTACTCTTTTACGACCCAGAACGCCGAGTCCGTCACGTGGGTCCAGCCGATGGCACCGGCACCGATGGCGATCACCAGGATCTCGGGGCTGTATTGCGGGTTCTGCCCGAGGATCGGCAGGACCATGCCGGCGGTGCTGATCATGGCCACGGTGGCCGAGCCGACGGCGAAGTGCATCAGCCCGGCGATCAACCACGCGAGGAGGATCGGGTTGATGCTGGACTGCCCCAGCACATCCGCCAGGACCTTGCCGATACCGCTGCCGACCAGCATGTCGTTGAACGCGCCACCGGCGCCGATCACCAGCAGAATGCCGGCCAGTGGCGGGAAGCAGCGGTGGGTCAGCTCAAGCAGATCGCCCATGCCCAGCCCACGGCGCAGGCCCAGGGACCAGTAGGCAAAGCAAATCGACAGCGCCAGGGCAATCAGCGGGTTGCCCATGAAGGACACCCATTCAAACGCCATCGAGCCTTTGCTCAGTAAAGGTGTTGCCAGGGTTTTGCCGACCATCAACGCCAAGGGCAGCAGCACCGTGATCATTGCCATGGCGAAACTGGGGGCCTGGCTGTCATCGATGCTCCCCTCGCCACGCTCAGCCAGAAACTGAGCCTGACCGGCCGGGGCCTGCCGCGCGCAGGTCAGCTTGACCCAGATCGGCCCGGCAATCACCGCCGTGGGCAACCCGACGATCAGCCCGTACAGAATCACCTTGCCGATATCGGCATTGAGCATGCCGGTAATGGCCGTGGCGGCGGGGTGCGGCGGCAGGATGCAGTGCACCACCATCAGCGAGGTCGCCAGCGGCACGCCCAGGTACAACAGGTTGATCCGGGTCTGCCGGGCAACCACATAAATCAGCGGGATCAGCAGCACAAATCCCACCTCGAAGAACACCGGAATCCCGGCAATAAAGCCCACCAGCATCATCGCCCACGCGGCGTTCTGCTCACCCAGCAGGCGCAGCAGCGTGGTCGCAATGCGCTTGGCGCCGCCAGACTCTTCCAGCAACTTGCCGAGGATGCTGCCCAAGCCAATGATCCCGGCAAGGAACCCGAGCGTACTGCCCATGCCCTTCTCAAATGCCGAGACAATCGCGGTGGGGGTCATGCCCGTACCGACCCCCACCAGCAGGCTGGCGGCGATCAGGGCCAGGAACGGATGGACACGGCATTTACCGATCAGCACGACAATCAACAGGATCGACGCGCCAAGGATCAATAGAGAAAAGGTCGGGGACATGGGTGAGTCTGCTCCATCGCAGTTATTGTTAGTTGTTTGCGATGGATTAGATTTCAGGCCTATGGCGGGGACAAACGATGATTCGTCAGGCGCTAGTTGAAGCCTGTTCACTTATGGCCAGGGGCGCTGTACGTTCTCAGAAGTCCCAGCGCGTCGACAGCATGACGTTGCGCGGGTCGCCGTAGTAAACCGAGTTGTAGAAGCCAATGTTGGTGTAGTACTTCTTGTCGAAGACGTTGTTGATGTTGAGGGCGGCCGAGACGTTGTCGGTAACTTGATAGCGGGCCATCGCGTCGACTACCCAGAGTGGAGACTGGGAGAAGTTATCCTGGGTGCCCGTCGTGTAGTTGTTCGTCAGTAGCTTCCAACCCGTACCCTGCCAGCGCACGCCGCTGCCCACGGTGAGTTTGTCCAGCGGGCCGGTCAGCTTGTAGGTGGTGTAGATATTGACCTGGTCTTCCGGTTCCCAGGTGGACAGCTTCGCCCCCTGCTTGTCGCGCATGATCTTGTGGGTGTAGCCCGCCTGTAATTGCCAGCCGGGTGCAAGCTCCCCGGAAATTTCCGCTTCGTAGCCCTTGGTCTTGGATTCAACCCCCTTGTAGGCACCATCAAGCCCGGGGATGCTTCCGTTTACGTAGCTGTCGTCGGTGACTGCGCGATTGTCTTCGTGAACCTCAAAGTACGCGAGGCTGGAGTTCAGGCGGCCATCAAAGAACTCACCCTTGAGCCCGATTTCGTAGTTTTTACCTTCGTCCGGCTCCACCGGCTTGTCATTGATATCGCGGTATTCGCGCTGCGGCAGGTAGATATCGGTGTAGCTGGCGTATGCCGAGAAGTTTTCGTTGAGGTCGTAGGTGATGCCGGCGTAAGGCATGACCTTGCCGGTGTCCTTGACCTGGCTGGTGCCGGTCACTTCAAAGTTATTGACCCGGGTGCCGAGCATCAGGTGCAGGTCATCCGTCACGCTGAAGCGGGCGGTCATGTAGCCGGCGCTCTGGCGGGTGGTCTCGTCGTTGTAGCTGGTTTCCGGGCCCCGGCCTGGCTTAGTGGCATCGCCGTCCCAGTTGAAGTAGTCGTGGCTATTGCCATCGGTGTAGATGGCGCTGGTGTAGTTGCGGCCGATCCAGCGCGAGCGCGATACCGACGTACCGACCACCAGCTCATGTTCGCGGCCGAATAGGCTGAACGGGCCGGTGGCGTACAGGTCGCCGGTGTCGCTGGTGGTTTCACCGTCGTAGGCACGGGTCAGCAGCATGGCTTTGCCGGTGGTTGCGTTCGGGTTCAGCAGGGCAGAAAGCGGTGCGTCGTAGCCGTTGATCTGGTGGTTGTACTGGGCTTTGCCCACCCAGCCATTGTCGAAGGTGTGTTCCAGCGTCGCGAAGCCGGTGCGCGTGTACTGTGCCCACTTGCTGTACTTGGCCCCGTTGTTGAAGCCGCGCGGTGTGCTGATGCGATTGCCCGCCGAGTCATACAGCGAGGCCGAGCCCGACCAGCTGGAGCCCTGGGGATCGCTGTCCTGGTAGTCGGCGCCGACCGTCAGCAGGGTGTCGGGTGCCAGGTCGAACTCCAGGATGCCGTAGTACACGGCGGTCTGGCGCTGGTAGTGGTCGAGGAATGAGTGTTTATCCTGATAGGCCGCCACGGCCCGCCCACGGACGTTGCCGGACTCGGTCAGCGGGCCGCTGACATCCACTTCGGAGCGATAGTTGTCCCAGGAACCCGCGCCCAGGTCGATGTAGCCCTTGAATTCGGAGGTTGGCTTCTTGCGCACCATGTTGATGGTGCCGCCTGGGCCGCCGGCGCCGGTGAGTAGGCCGGTGGCCCCCTTGAGGACTTCGACACGGTCGTAGATCACGGTGTCTGTGAGGGTGTGGCCGGAAGAATATTGCGCATCTTGCAGGATCGGAATGCCGTCGTACTGGAAGTTGCGAATGGCAAACCCGCGCGAGTAATACGAGGTACGTTCACTGTCATAAGCGGCCACGGTGATGCCAGGGGTATGGCGCATCACGTCGTCGATTGACTTGAGGCTGAAGTCGTCCATGGCCTGGCGGGTCACCACGGAGATCGACTGCGGTGTCTCCCGTGGCGTCAGTACCAATTTGGTGGCGGTGGCGATGGTGCCCGGCGTGTAGGAGCCGGAGCCCTCGGTAACGGTGCCCAGTTGGTTGCTGATCACATTGGTGGTGCCAAGCTCCAGCGGGCCCGACGCTTGGGGGCGAGGTTTGAGCAGCACTGCGTTTGCGCCGTTCTGTTCAAAGTCCAGCCGCGTGCCCTTCAGCAGTTGAGCCAACGCCTGTTGGGCGGTCATTTGGCCACTGACGCCCGAGGATTCGACGCCCTGGGCCATGTCCGAGGAATACGCAATTTGCAGCCCGCTCTGCACACTCAACTGATCGAGTGCGTTGACCAGCGACTGCCGTGCAATGGCGAAGCTATGGGTGGTTGGCACCTCGCGGCTGGCCGCTGTGTCGGCGCGCTCGACGGCAACAGCGTGACTGCAGGCCAGGCAAATGGCGAGCGCAAGTATGCTCCGGGCGTGAGTCGAAGTGAGTGCTGGGAAAGGCATGCGGGCTCCGTCATGAATAAGAATTATTTGCAAAAGCAAAATCCTTGACGGGTTGAAGCCCCAAAAACCGTAAAACTTTTTTCGTGCAGGATCGGCCACTGCTTTTAGCGGATGACCAACGACCCGCCCGGCAGACGATAAAGCTGGGTGGCCGTCACTTTGCTCAGTGCTTGCACGATCGCCATCGGATCATCCAGTTGGTAGTTGCCGCTGACACGCTCACCCGCGGCGGCGGCGTTCAGGACAAAGATCGGCGCCGGGTAGTAGCGCTGCACTTCGTCAAGGACTTGCGCCAGGGGGGTGTCCTGGAAGGATAGGCGGCCATTGATCCAGGCCATCTTCCGTTCAGCGCCTTCCAGGGATAAGGGTTGCAAATGACCGTCATGGAGTTGCTGCCAGTTACCGACTTGCAACAGGCTCTGTTTGCCCTCGCGATTGGCAAAGCGCACCAGGCCCTGGCGCACGGCGACGACAACATCGTTGCCGCGCTTGCTGACACTGAACTGAGTGCCAACCACGGTAATGGTGGCGTCCGTCGTCTCGATACTCAGCGGACGCTTGGCATCGTGAGCGGCATCGACATAGAGCTCGCCGCGCAGGAGGCGGATGCGGCGTTGAGCCGCGTCGAACTCGGTGCTGATCGCACTGTGGCTGCCCAGCACAATGTGCGAGCCGTCTTCCAGGTCAAAGGGTTTGACCTGGGCGATATCGGTCATGTGATCGGCTTGCAGGCGCATGGGCACATCGGCCATCCAGCCGGCGCCGAGGGCGACCAGCAACACGGCGGCACTGGCAAAGAGTCGAGTCTTGCTGCGCCACGTTGAGGCCGATGATGGGGCCGGTGGCAACTCCAGGTCGACGGCCAGGTTTTGCAAGGCTTGCTGGAATGACTGAGCCTCCCACAACGTCTCTAAATGCGCATACGCAGCCGCATGCTGTGGGTCGGCGTCACGCCACCTGGCAAAGCGTTGGCCCGTGGTGGGGTTGCGCGCAATCTCATCACGCTGGGTAAACCAACGGGTCGCCTGCTCTCTGGCAGCATCGTTGGGGATAACGTTTTGAGTCGGTTCAGTCATGGTAAGTCGATAGCTTTGGCACAGGCATTGAGCGCATTGCGCAGGTCTTTTTCCACTGTACTCAAAGATACCTGCAGCCGTTGTGCAATATCGCCCTGAGACAAACCGTGCAGTTTATGCAGAACCAGGATTTGTTGCTGGCGCGTGGGCAAGGTCCCCAGCACCTGCTGAAACTGTTGCAGTTGCTGCTGGCCCTGGGCTTGACACTCCGGGCCCGGTGCCGAAGTCGGCACCTCGACCACCACGCTTTGAGCCAGCTGACACTCGAAACGCCTTTTACTGCGCATGCTGCGCAGGTGGTCAAAGGCTAGATACTGAGCGGTCTGATAGAGGAACGGATGCAGGTGTTCAATCGGTCGGCTATACAACGCTTTTGCCACCTTGAGGTAGGTCTCCTGGGCGAGATCCTCCGCCTGACTTGCACAGCCGACCACCCGCGACAACATACGGATTAACGCACTGCGCTGGCCGATAAAAAGCGCGCTGAGTTTCTTTTGATCGCCTTGCATCTCCATTGCCCCTGCTACCTTGGTGCTGAGCGATTGCGCGAATAGTGGCACACTATAATGAGAAGTCATCTCATTTAAAAGGTCTGTAGCATGACCTGCCTGGAGCGGGGGGCGGAAAGGCGAGAGTTTCATTGGGGCACGAAATCGCCTGGAACTCGAAAGCCTTCGTAGCTTGTGGGTTATAGGATTTCAGGCACAAAAAAAGACGTTCGTGGCGCCGGGGGGATTTGAACCCCCGTTTATTCCTCTAATTCTGGGGCTTCCAAGGCAGAAGCTGGCATAAAGCTGTCATTGTGAGTTTGATCTGATTCTTGCCGTTGAGTGTCTCGGGCAAACACCAGCTCAGCCTTTGCCCCGGCATTTTCGTCCGCCGATGGCATCCACCGGCCATATGTACGCGCGATCATCATCCAGTCGGCGTGCCCCATTTGCTTGGCGACCCACATCGGATGCTCCCCTGCTGACAGCATCATCGATGCGAAGGTATGCCGAGTCTGGTAAGGGCGGCGATACCGCACGCCTGCTTTTTTCAGTGCCGGTATCCAGAAACTCTTGCGTATGGCTTGATCCCCGCTGAAAGGCGTCTCGTAGCGCGGGTCGAGGAATATGTGATTGCCAGTATGGAAGGTGTAGCTCTTCTGCGCGATAAGGGCCTGTAACGCTGGTCCAAGCAGCTTGACCCGGCGTTCGGAGCTGTCGGTCTTGGTTATTTCTGGCTCATCAGCGTCCTGGGTCTGCGCCCGTACCACGCGCACTATGCGTTTAACCCAGTCGATGTCGTCCCACTCCAGCGCGATCCACTCACTGGGGCGCAGACCTGTCCAGAAAGCAAACTTATACATATTGTGCGCCGGGCCATCGAGCATGCTGAGGATGGCAGCTTGTTCTTCGGCATCGAATGGGTCTACGTCGTCGACCCTTTTCAGAGCGCGCTTGCGGCTGAATGTCCAGCCGGCAAGAGGGTTAGTTTCCAGCAGCTCGTCGTCAATGGCGTCGTTGAGAGCCGAGCGCAGACAGCTCTGGATGTTGGCCAACCGTTTGTTGCCCGTTTCGAGTGTCTCTAGCTGCTCGCGGATCATCCGGCGTGACAATTCGCCCAGTGTCCGTTCACCGAAAAGCGGGATGAGTCGACCCTGGATGATCTTTTTGTAGCCGGCAAAAGTACTGGATTTTAGTTGTGGCTGTTTTTTCTCCAGCCAAGTCGTGAGGTATCGCTCGAGCTTCATCTGCCCGACCGAACTGGAAAACTTTCCAGCCAGCTTGGACCTTGGAAAGGTGGTTGCGTAATCGAATGTGCCGATAGCTATGGAGTGTTCGATCGCAGCCTTATGCTGCTCGGCTTTTTTCAGGTTAGTGGCGGTGGGCTTGAGCGAGATGCGCTCGCGGCACCGAACGCCACGGAACATGAACGTGATTTCGATACTCGACTCGGACACTGCCCGGACTCCCCTCCCATCTCTACCCATGACTCATATCCCTCAACATCTATCAAAACTCGGCCATCTGGGGCCTTGATCCATATTTCCCCTAGCCGCCAAATCCCGTCGCGAAGTTTCGAGCGGATAGCGTCTTCGGAGTAGCCAGACTCGCTGGCGAATTTCCTGACGGTCACGTAGCGCATATGCCGTTAATCCTGACTCGTCAGGGTTAGCGGCTGCGCGCAGGATGACGTATCTGTTAGTTGACTCCGTTTCGCTGGAGCAGCGTTGTCTTCAGGCTTGTCGTTGACTTCTTGCATGTAAATGCAGCGGTTAACCCTGTGCTGATTCATTTTCCGAGTTCCTTTGAGCTACCCGGATAGGCTACGAGCGGCTGCCCGGAGTGTGTTTCGCTTTCAGGCAACAAAAGCGACGGAATTTGAAATCAGGATTTCCCAGCCAGGAAACGTGCGTGAGCCTGCGCGGAGTGACTTAACGCGAGTCAGGTTGCAGGTTGTCCTGTGAAACGCTCAGGTCTGCTGCAGCCTTTTCTGTTCGTATGCGATGCGGTTCATTACGCAAACTGGAATTGCGAATCCTTGGATATTTGTTTTGAGGGTTTCGCAACCGTCTTCGACTATTCCACAGGGCACACCCCGCCGGAAACGCATTCCCCTGCCGATGTAGTTGCGCAGGATGATTTCCCAGGACTCGTGGTCGTAGTAGAAACCTGTGATCTCAGCCCAATTGGCCTTGACTCCGCTTCCAATGACTCCTTCAGGTGTCAGGCAGAAAATTTCTACCTGGTTTTCTTGGGTGACTGGTACGGCGTAAATCCGGCCATTCGGTGCTACTGGTGGGAAAGTTCGCCCGTTCCCAATGTCACGAAATTCCATGGTGGTGCTCCGTGTGCATGACGTTGCGTGACACGCTATGCCATGTCTTGGAAATCCCAAGCCGGCTCCGTCGCGGGGGTATGCCGTTGGGTTTTCTGCAAGTCGCCGTAAGTTGTGGTGATCACAACAGGGAGTAGCGCCATGGGTAGTACATCAACAGTGATTCGAGTCAGCGTGCTGGCTGCGGCAGTAGCTTTTCTGGTTGGGTGCTCTGCCAATCAATCGCCGAAGACTGTTCAGCTTCCTGAGCCAAAGGATGTACCGAAAGAAAAATGGTCGGATGCGATGCACGTTCTGACTGCCATGGGGATCTCCGGGCAGCGTGACGTTCCAATCGAGATGGTAGGGGGAGTTGATAGAGTGAGCCCCACCAACAGCTCAGGGGCAGGGCTGGGGGATGCTGGATTAAGTGCGATTGGATATGTGTCACCACCTTCAGGCATGAGCGGTGGTGCAGCCGCAGGTATTGGCTTGGGTTTGATGCTACTGGGTGGATCAAGTGATCCGGCTCGGGCAACTCAGGTTGTTGCCTGGGTGCCTTCCGATCAGGCCGGCTCACCAGAGGATGCATCGGCCCTGGCTCTGCAGAAGGTGGAGGAGGTCCGCAGAAAGATTTTTTCAGGTGGTTTGTCAAAGCTGGGTATGCAGACCGGCCAATACCCTGATGGTCATTCGCGCTCGTACGCAACGCCAGCAGATATCTTTGCGGAACGTCCTATCCCATTCGCGGATACACCCGCTGCGTCACCAAGCTTCTTGGCGTCGCCTCGCAGCTACGGGCCGATATTTATCCGGCACAACCAGTTCACGCTTGATGCCTACAAGAACGACATGACGACTTCGGAAGCCATGTTAAAGGCATCGAAGTACCTACCCGAATGGATCTATATCTACCATCCTGGTCAGCGACTGAGGAAAGATTCAATCCCTACTGCCATCTTCAACCAAGGCCGAGCGCTTTACTTCGTAGGAAAATAATCCTGCTGGTCTTTCGTCGCTGGCTTTCGCAAGTCTGCGACGATTTTTTTGAGTATGCCTATCCAGATACAGGCTTATTTTGCCTTTTTCGGGCTTTCTGCTTGATAAGGAACACCCAAAGTGCAACAGTATTAGTAGAACGCCCTAACTGATACAGGCACCCATCATGTTCATCCGCGCATACCTCCGAGCTTCCACCGAAGAACAAGACGCTGGCCGCGCCCGCGCCTCGCTTGAGCAATTCGCCAGCGATCACAACAAGGTCATTGCAAGCGTGTATCTGGAGAACGCCAGCGGCGCCACCGCAGACCGGCCTGAGCTGCTGCGCCTGCTGAAGGATGCCCGCAAGGGTGACGTGCTGCTGGTGGAGTCGATAGACCGCCTCTCCCGCCTCCCGGTAGACGACTGGCAAAAGCTTAAGGCCGCTATCGACTCCAAGGGGCTGCGCATCGTCGCGCTCGACCTGCCGACCAGCCACCAGGGAATGCAGGACACGAAGGGCGACGAGTTCACCGGGCGGATGCTGGGGGCCATCAACTCAATGCTGGTGGAAATGATGGCGGCGATCGCGCGCAAGGATTACGAGCAGCGCCGCGACCGCCAGGCCCAGGGCATCGAGAAGGCCAAGGCCGCCGGCAAGTACCAGGGGCGCCCGGTGGACGCCGATCTGCACAAGCGCGTGTCCGAACTGCTCGGTGCTGGTCTAGGCATTCGTGCAACCGCACGGCACGCGAACTGTTCGACAACTACAGTCCTACGCATCCGAGACCAAATTTCTGCATGAATCAGATCAACGATCAGGGGCCACAGTGAAAAATTATCTAACGCTTTTGAAGCGCGGCAGCAAAATTGGTGGGGCGGCAGTTGGTGCGGCCGCTGGATCACTGGCTGGGCCGGCCGGAACAGTAGCAGGGGCGGCCGTCGGCGCGGCGCTTGGGGAGGCTTGCGTGGTCGTCCTAGACGACTTAGCCCAAAGGTACCTTTCACCAAAAGAAGAACAGCGTGTCGCCGGTGTGGCAGCCCTCGCCATTGACGGAATTCGCGAACGACTACTTTGGGAGCAAAAAAGAGACGACAACTTTTTTGAAGGGGATGGTGAGTCACCGTCCCCAGCAGAAGAGCTCTTTGAAGGAGTGCTACTAAACGCTAAGCAGGAGCATGAAGAGCTCAAACTCCCTTACCTTGCCAACTTCTATACGAACCTCGTTTTTGCTCCCTACGTGCAACGCGCGGAGGCGAACTATCTCCTGAGCATCGCTGAAGCACTGACTTACAGGCAGTTCTGCCTGATGAGCCTAATCAGCCAAACGGACAAATTTAAAGTCAGAGATACGCTCTGGGCGGAAGGTGGGGCCGTTAACGCAGACTCCATGGACGCGGCTCAGCAAGCTCTGTACCTGTATCAACGACAGTTACTTATCAGCTTCAGCAAGGAGCACGGCCGGGGAGGCTTTGTGTACGAAATCAACCTCGTACTTCCGTCTGAGGCGATTGTATCCGGTACGGGCAAACGGCTCGTAGATCTGCTGGGGCTAAAGAATATTCCAGCGGCAGAACTCTCAGAGCTAGCTTCACTTTTATGACGATTAGTCAGATAAGTTCCACACGGTTGCACCCATAGTGCACCCATGAAGCGAAAGACTGAAACCGTAAAATCTCTGAAAGCCTTGAATAATATGGTGTCCCAGGGCCGGTTCGAACGGCCAACCTTCCCCTTAGGAGGGGCAAAATTTCCGGTGTTTAAAAAGGTCCGCCTGAAACGGGGTTACATCAGCGCGTTGGTGAACTGCTTGGTGCTGGCCAGGGCATTCGGGCAACCGCTCGCCATGCAGGGTTCAGTACCACCACAGCGCTTAAACCCGATGAAGTGACCAAGTAGCGACGCAGTTTTGCGCACTGTCGAGCAGCAGTGACATCCTTTCCGAATTCTAACCAGGCTGTATTCGCCGCCTGATAGCATTCCGGTCGCCTGGAATGTGCTGGCTCGTCTAACGGCCCAGATGCCGTAGCAATACCCTGATAATTCTGGCGCGCAGGAGAAAGCTTGCGACTGACACCGCAAGCGTCATACCGCCCGCCAGTTCGCCGAAACGGGCGAACGCAACGATGTTCACCATGGCGAGAACCATGATGCCGTAGAACTCGGCATTGGCCCTACCGGCAGCCAGAGCCTGATGTTCGGTGAGCATCCACTTCTGCGACAGACAGAAGGGGCATACGGACGACTCCGGGTCACGGCCGCCCACGGGTATTCCATTGATGTAGAACGGCGCGCTAGTGACCACCTTTGGAACCATCATCTTCTTGCAGCACTGGCACTTAACTTTGCTCATGACGTGAACCTGCTGGACTTGGCACATGCCTGAACGTTACCCGAGCACTGGGGAGTCCCAAGCCACCACCATGCGCATCTGCCGATGTGCTGCAAAATCAGTCGGTGTGATGCTTCTTATCGAGATGATCTGCGACCTTGTAGCCAATCACCGCAGCCACTCCCAGCGTGCCGACCACGCCGATGACCGCATAAACCAGTAGCTCAATCGAGTCCATGTCTTGCTCCTTCTGGGCTGAAAATCTGCACTGAATATAGCTTCTCATCTGCCGTGCCAATCCCAAGGACTTTATCCTCCTGAAATGCGTTCCGTCGGCTCTTGGGTGACTAAATTCCAAAGCGACCAGAGCGCCGCTCATATCCGCTCCGCGACACGTTTCAAAAAAACATGCTCACTTCCCATCTATTACTTATGGGAGTCTGACGGTTCACCTCCCATAGAGTGATCTGCCGATCTGAGCGAAGGGGTGTCGTGAAGGGGTGTCGTCTCTGTAACCCGCATGAATACTGGGTTTCAGGTCTTTCACGAGCTTTGTACAAGATAATTGGCGTTGTGAAGGGGTGTCGTGAAGGGGTGTTGTCTCTGTAACCCGCATGAATACTGGGTTTCAGGTCTTTTACGAGCGTTGTACAAGATAATTGGCGTTGTGAAGGGGTGTCGTGAAGGGGGGTTGTCTCTGTAACCCCCATGAATACTGGATTTCAGGTCTCTCACGAGCTTTGTACAAGATAGTTGGCGTTGTGAAGGGGTGTCGTGAGTAGGTGTCGTCGCTGCCGCTCTATGAATACAGGGTCTCCACAGTTCGCAATGTCCATGGCGGCAGCGGGAGAACGACAGTAGATGACAACTGAGCATCAGAAGGTATCCGCCAGGCGCGCACAGTGACAACACATGGTGGGCAAATGACGACTCTCCGGGCCAGCGAGAGGGCGCGAGCAATGAATGTGCAACAGATGACGACGACGAGTTGCTTTAGAAATCCCGCTACTCAAATGGTTAGGCTGGCTGATCGGTTTTTTGCCGGGGGACCACTGCATAGACTGCTAAAACCCCGTTTCGAGAACACATTGCAGCAGACATATCGTGGCTGGCTAACGTTCGAGTGCGGCCTTAGCACCTTTGAGTATTCGGAGCGGAGTGAAAATAGGCCGTCGGTTCTGTGACAGGGCGCCAGCTCTAAGGGGTAAACTTGCGGTTTTGCCCGTACTCCAAGGAGTTATTGCGTGAACACGGAAAATCATTCCCAGACGGCCGCGTTTCTATGGTCCATTGCCGATCTGCTGCGCGGTGACTTCAAACAATCGCAATACGGTCGCATCATCCTGCCATTCACCCTGTTACGGCGCATGGAGTGCGTGCTCGCACCGACCAAGGGTGAGGTGATCAAACAAACCTTCGCTCAGGAAGGCCGTCCGGACCAAGTGCGTGAGATGATTCTGCTGCGCGCTGCCGGCCAGCAGTTCTTCAACGGTTCGCCGCTGACCCTTGGCACGCTGTCAGACACCCAAACCGCCGCCGACCTGATGAGCTACGTGCAGGCCTTCAGCAAAGACGCCCGCGAGATCTTCGAACACTTCCACTTTGAAGACTTCGTCCAGCAACTGGAAACCGCCAACCTGCTGTACCAGGTGGTGCAGCGCTTCGCCGCCACGGATCTTAGCCCCGAGTTCATCAGCAACTTCGGCATGGGTATCATCTTCGAAGAGCTGATCCGCAAGTTCGCGGAAAGCTCCAACGAAACCGCCGGGGAGCACTTCACCCCGCGCGATATCGTGCACCTCACCACCTCGCTGGTGATCACCGATCAGGACCACAAGCTCGCGCCCAACAGCATCGTCACCATCTATGACCCAACCGCCGGCACCGGCGGTTTTCTGTCTGAGGGTGATGAGTACATCCAGTCCATCAGCGAGAAGGTCAGCGTGTCGCTGCACGGCCAGGAGCTCAACCCCGAGTCCTACGCCATCTGCAAGGCGGACATGCTGATCAAGGGCCAGGACGTGGCCAGCATCAAGCTCGGCAACACCCTATCCAACGACCAGCTTGCCGATAAGCGCTTCGACTTTATGCTCAGCAACCCGCCCTTCGGCGTGGAATGGAAGAAGGTGCAAAAGCAGATCACCGACGAGCACACGGTGAAGGGCTTCGACGGCCGCTTCGGCCCTGGCCTGCCACGGGTGTCCGACGGTTCGTTGCTGTTCCTCCTGCACCTGGTCAGCAAGATGCGTGACCCGCGCGACGGTGGCTCGCGCATCGGCATCATCCTCAACGGCTCGCCGCTGTTTACCGGCGGCGCGGGTTCGGGTGAGTCGGAGATTCGCCGCTACTTGCTGCAGAACGATCTGGTCGAAGCCATCGTCGCGCTGCCCACCGACATGTTCTACAACACCGGCATCGCCACCTATGTGTGGATACTCAGCAACCACAAGGCCGCTGCGCGCCAGGGCAAGGTGCAGTTGATCGACGGCAGCCAGCACTACGCCAAAATGCGCAAGTCGCTGGGCAGCAAGCGGCAGTACATTACCGAGGATCAGATCAGCGAGCTGGTGCGCCTGTATGGCAGCTTTGAGGAAACCGCACAGAGCAAGATCTTCCCCATCGACGCCTTCGGCTACCGCCGTATCACCGTCGAGCGCCCGCTGCGCCTGAACTTCCACACCAGTGCCGAGCGCATCGCTAAGGTGCTGGAAGAGAAAGCCCTGCAAAAACTCGACAGCGCCGTCCAGCAGCACCTGCTGGCCGCCCTGCAAACGATGGACGCCAGCGTGCTGCACCGCAACCGCGAGCAGTTCAGCACGCTGCTGAAAAAAGCCCTCACCGCTCATAGCGTCAGCCTCAGCACGCTGGAGCTAAAAGCCCTGATGAGCGCCCTGAGCGAGCGCGATTCCGAGGCGGATATCTGCATGACCAAGGGCCAGCCGGAAGTCGATGCCGGCCTGCGCGATAACGAGAACGTGCCGCTGGGCGAGTCGGTTTACTACTACTTCCAGCGTGAAGTCATCCCCCATGTGCCGGATGCCTGGATCGACGAGAGCAAGACCGATGCGCAGGAC
This sequence comes from Pseudomonas gessardii, assembly GCF_001983165.1. Taxonomy (GTDB): domain Bacteria; phylum Pseudomonadota; class Gammaproteobacteria; order Pseudomonadales; family Pseudomonadaceae; genus Aquipseudomonas; species Aquipseudomonas gessardii. The sequence continues at coordinate 73,912 of NZ_MNPU01000013.1, forward strand.
GGCGAGGTCGGTATCGTCGGCTTCGAAATTCCCTTTAACCGCCACTTTTATGTCTTCAATCCGCCGCGTGCGCTGGCTGAAATTGACAAAGATTTGAAAGCCTGCACCGACCGTATCAAGCAGATGATTGAGGGGCTGTCGGCATGAGCTTTCCTAGTTACCCGGCATACAAGGATTCTGGCGTAGAGTGGCTGGGCGAGGTGCCGCAGAATTGGTCGGTTCACTCACTTAAACGCACGGTGGATGGGTGCGTAAACGGCTTGTGGGGTGATGAGCCCGATGGCGAAAATGATATTGCAGTCATCAGAGTTGCCGACTTCGAGCGATCTTTTTCGACTGTTGGGCTCGATAAGCTGACCTACAGAAGTATCACGCATAAAGAAAGACAATCGCGACTTATCAAATCAGGTGATTTGCTGATCGAGAAATCTGGGGGCGGAGAAAAAACGCTGGTCGGCTGTGTTGTTTTGTTCACGCATGAGTTTGACGCAATTACTTCAAATTTCGTGGCGAGAATGCGACCGCTATCGGAGTTCGATAGCCAGTTTCTTTGTTATGCCTTCGGAAATCTTTACCACGGCCGGGTTAACTACCCTTCGGTGAAGCAGGTTACTGGTATCCAAAATCTTGATGCTGAGTCCTACTTGCAGGAGCGGTTTTGCTTTCCTTCGCGAGTCGAACAATCTCAAATCGCCCGTTTCCTCGACCACGAAACCGCCCGCATCGACGCGTTGATCGAAGAGCAACAGCGCCTGATCGAACTGCTCAAGGAAAAGCGCCAGGCGGTCATCTCCCATGCAGTCACAAAAGGCCTCGACCCCACGGCGCCGCTGAAAGACTCCGGCGTGGAGTGGCTAGGCGAGGTGCCAGCACATTGGGTGGTGGCCGGCCTGAAATGGTTTTGGTCAGTAACAGACTGCAAGCACATCACCGCTGAGTTTGTGGACGAAGGCATCCCTCTCGCGAGTATTCGCGAAGTGCAGAGTCGTTATGTCGCTCTCGATAACGCAAAGCAGACCACGGAAGTATTTTATCGGCAGCTAATTGAGGGAGGTCGAGAGCTTGTTGCAGGCGATTTAATATTCAGTCGTAACGCAACGGTTGGTGAGGTAGCACAAGTCGCTAATTGGCATCCTCCTTTTGCCATGGGGCAAGATGTGTGTGTACTGAAAAAACAATATGAATGGCTTTCGAGTGATTACTTGCAGGCCGTTTTACGCTCACCAGTCGTTATGGTTCAGCTTGATAACCTGATGATCGGTTCGACCTTCAAACGAGTAAACGTGGAAGATATTCGGGGCATTACTGTGCCCATGCCGCCGCAGGGCGAACAGAAGATCATCGCCGAGTATTTGATCCAAAAAACCGAAATGTTCGACTCGTTGCTTGGTGAAGCGCAAAACACGATAGCTCTTCTCCAAGAACGCCGCTCCGCCCTAATCTCCGCCGCCGTCACCGGCAAAATCGACGTACGCAGCTGGCAGCTACCAGCCAGTGCAACATCCCCTGAATTAGCACAAGAGGCCGTGTAATGGCGGACAGCAAGGAAGCTCAGTTTCAGCAGGACATTATCGAGGCCCTATCCGCCCAAGGCTGGCTAGTCGGCACGGCCAGTGGCTATGACCGTCGCACGGCGTTGTACACCGAAGATGTGCTGGGCTACTTCAAGGACGCCTGGCCGGAGCGTTGGGACAAGTTCGCCAAGGCCAACCCGAATGATCCAGACGGTGTGCTGGTGCAAAAACTGGTGCGCGAGCTGGAGCAGAGCGGCACCCTGGATGTGCTGCGCCACGGCTTTAAGCTGCCGGCGGTAAAGGTCGAGCTGTGCAGCTTCCAGCCCGACCACGGGATGAACCCGGACACCCTCAAACGCTACCAGTGCAACCGCCTGCGCGTGGTGCCGGAGGTGTCCTACTCGCCGCATGCGCGTGATGCCGCTAGCGGCGAGCAGAGCTACAACCCACGGCTGGATCTGGTGCTGTTCGTCAACGGCATCCCCACCGCCACGCTGGAGCTGAAAAGCGAGTTCAAGCAATCGGTGGAAAACGCGAAGCGCCAATACCGCCAAGACCGCCCGGTAAAAGACCCGCTCACCCGCAAACCCGAGCCGCTGCTGACCTTCAAACGCGGCGCGCTGGTGCACTTTGCCGTGGGCCAGACCGAGGTGGCGATGACCACCAAGCTGGCGGGTAAAGACACGTTCTTTTTGCCGTTCAACCTCGGCAGCGCCGAAGGCGGCGCGGGCAACCCGATGCCTGCGGATGACAGCCAATACGCCACCAGCTACCTATGGCAACGCCTGCTGCCGCCGGACGCCTGGCTCAAGGTGCTGGGGCGCTTTCTGCACCTGGAGAAGAAAACCAGTGAAGGCTTCGACGGCACGCCCGTGACCAAGGAAACCATGATCTTCCCGCGTTACCACCAGTGGGAAGTGGTCAACACGCTGATCAACACCACCCGCGCCGAAGGGCCGGGTAAGCGTTATTTGATCCAGCACAGCGCAGGCTCAGGCAAGTCCAACTCCATCGCCTGGACCGCCCATCAACTGGCCTCGCTGTACGACGAAGCCGGTCAGCGGTTGTTCAACTCGGTGATCGTGGTCACCGACCGTACGGTGCTGGACAGCCAACTGCAGAACACCATCTACCAATTCGAGCACGCCCAAGGTGTGGTCAAGCCGATCAGCCGTGATGTTGGCAACCAGAGCAAGTCCGAGCAACTGGCCGAGGCGCTAGCCGAGCAGACGCGCATCATCATCGTCACCATCCAGACCTTTCCGGCGCTGTTCGATGCTCTGGACAAGTACCCCAAGCTGGCCAGCGGGCGCTATGCGGTGATCGCTGACGAGGCGCACTCCTCGCAAACCGGCTCATCCGCCAGCAAGCTGAAACAGATTCTTGGCAGTGACGCGCTGGATGCTGAAGAAGTCAGTGCCGAAGAGCTGTTGGACGCCGCCGTGCAGGCTCGCCAACCGAATGAGCGCATCAGCTACTACGCCTTTACCGCCACCCCCAAGGCCAAGACCCTGGAGCTGTTCGGCCGTGAGCCTGATCCGACGTTACCGCGCAGTGCCGACAACAATCCGGAGCCGTTTCACCTGTACTCCATGCGCCAGGCCATCGAGGAGGGTTTTATCCTCGATGTGCTGCGCAACTACACCACCTACAGCACCGCCTGGAAGATCGCCCACCCGGATGGCGAAGACGACGAGGTGGACAGCAAGAAGGCGCGCATCAAGCTGGCGCGCTGGGTGCGTTTGCATCCGTACAACATCAGCCAGAAGGTTGAGGTAATCGTCGAGCACTTCCGCGCCAATATCCGTGGCCTGCTGAATGGCCAGGCCAAGGCCATGGTGGTGACCAGCAGCCGCCAGGAAGCGGTGCGCTACCAGTTGGCGGTGAAGGCGTATGTGCAGCAGATGGGTTACAGCGATGTACACCCGCTGGTGGCGTTCTCCGGCAGCGTGTTGCCGGATGAGGTGATCTCCGAGGAGGTGACGGAAAGCAGCAGCCTGCTCAACGCCGGCCTGAATGGCCGTGACCTGGCGCAAGCGTTCCACACCCAGGACTTCAACGTAATGATCGCGGCCAACAAATACCAGACCGGCTTCGATCAGCCCAAGCTGTGCGCCATGTACGTGGACAAGAAGCTGCAAGGCGTGGACTGCGTGCAGACCCTGTCGCGGCTGAACCGCACCTTCGGTGACAGCAAGGAAACCTTTATCCTCGACTTCTTCAACGAGCCGCAGGACATTCTCGACGCCTTCTTGCCGTACTACACCAAGGCCGAGCTGACCGACGTGACCGACCCGCAGATCATCTATGACCTGCAGAAGAAGCTGGATGCCGAGGGCATCTATCACTGGCAGGAGGTCGAGACGTTCGCTATGGCCTTCTTCGACCCCAAGGCGGCCGCCAGCAAGCTCAGCTACTACTGCACGCCGGCCAAGGAGCGCTTTGCTAAGCGTTATGCCTTCTCCGTTGAGTCGCGCCAGCAGGCGCTGGACTTCAAACGCACTGCCGAGGCCAATGGCGACAGCGCCGGCCTGAAAAAGGCCGAGCACGCACTGAAAGAGGCCGGCGAGCAGGTGGACCAGCTCGACCTGTTCCGCAAGAACCTGCAGAGCTTTGTGCGCCTGTATGAGTTCCTCTCTCAAATCGTGCCTTATGAGGACCGCGAGCTGGAGCAGCTGTGCGTGTATGCCAAGCACCTGCACCCGCTGCTGCGCGTGGATCGCCTGCAACAAGACGACGTGGACGTGGGCGAGCTGCAACTGAGCCACTACCGCCTGAGCAAGCGAGCCGAGCACCAGCTGCGGCTGAGTGAGGGGGAAGGCGAATACAAGCTAAAGCCGGGTAGCGATGTGGGCAGCGGTAAGCCGCATGACCCGGAGAAGAAGCGCCTGTCTGAAATCATCGACGCGCTGAACGATATCTTCGGTGCCGAGGTGAGCGATGACGACCAACTGCAGTTCCTCACCGGTATCGCCCAGCGCATCAGCCGTCAGGAAGATGTGATGGCTCAGGTGAACAACCACTCGGTGGAGCAAGTAATGCACGGCCTGTTCCCCAAGCGCGTGCTGGATACCGTGTTGGACGCTATGACCGACCACGAGAAGCTGTCGCTGGAAGTGCTGGATAACGAGACCAAGAGCCGGGCGTTTGCGCTGGTGATTTTGAAGATGCTGAAGACGGCTGCGGGGCTCGATGAGAATGGCTTGCGCGGCGGCCTACAAGGTTAGGGAGTGACGATGGCAATTCCGGATTTTCAAAGTGTGATGCGGCCGGTGCTTGCCACCGTACAGAACGGTGCGCCGCTGCCGCTCAATGAGTTGCGCGAGCGGATGGCCGATCAGTTCCAGCTGACCGAGGATGAGCGCAAGGAGCGCCTGCCCTCCGGCCATCAGACGGTGATCAACAACCGTGTGGGCTGGGCGCGTACCTACCTGAACAAGGCCGGACTGCTGTGCATTCCCGCCAAGGGCATGGTGCAGATCACTGCGCGTGGCCGGGACGCTTTGGTCAGTGGCCCCGAGCGCATCACTGTGAGCTGGCTGAAGCAGTTTCCCGAGTTCGCGGACTTCCATACCACCAAGCCTCAAGTAGCTGATTTACCTGCTGCGCTGGACATTGAGATTTCCGAGACCACGCCGGATGAGCAACTGGCCGAAGCGCATCAGGCATTAGTGCAGTCACTGGCAGACGAGCTGCTGGCGCAAGTGCGGGCAGCGACACCTAGCTTCTTTGAACAGCTGGTGGTCGATCTGATGATCGCCATGGGCTACGGCGGTTCGCGCAAGGAAGCCGGCAAGGCGACTCAAGCGACCAATGATGGCGGTATCGACGGCATCATCAAAGAAGACAAGCTCGGTCTTGACGTGATCTACCTGCAAGCCAAGCGCTGGACCAACACGGTGCATCGCCCGGAGATCGACAAGTTCATCGGAGCCTTAACCCGCCAACGAGCGCGAAAGGGCGTGTTTATCACCACTTCGGACTTTTCCGATGGTGCCCGTACTGCAGCGCTGGGGCTGGATATCAAGGTGGTGCTGATCGACGGTGTTGGGCTGGCGCGTCTGATGGTGGAGAACAACCTGGGGGTGAGCGTTAAGCAGGTGTACGAGGTGAAGCAGCTCGACAGCGACTACTTCGCAGAGGCGTGAGTCACAACCCAGGTAGCCGGCTCACCCAAAGTATGAACTCGGAGATCACTGTTGTTGTGGCAGTTTTTATCCCTGCCAGGGGTAAGGGCTACCTACGAAACCTACAGAACTAGGTTTCGTAGGTTTTGTAGGTCGTCCTACCGGTCTTTTTAGTGAACAGGTTGGGTTGAGCTACGTTTTTCGCCACACATAGCGAATCGATGGGCGTCCACCTTTTTCTCCGGCCACCTCGTAGCCAACGATGAAGTTATGTTCAGCTAGAACGGTGAGCGCATTATTTACCGCGTCCTGCGTGCCTAATCCTGTCCAATCCTTCTGGCGCACCTCTCGGGCAGTAAATGGCTCGGGCAATTTCTGCTGGCGCTCCAGAATCAGTCGCGCAGCGATTAGTGGTGCGTTGATTGCCGCCCCGTACAGCCGCTGGGCGTGGCTCATCAGGTAGTTCGCCCAGTTTATGGCGCGGTCAGTGGACTCAGCGCCCACGGCTTCCCGTCCGCCTTCAATCAGCTCAAATAGGAGGGCCAAGCCTGCAATGGTTTTCGGCATTTTCAGGTAATGGGATTGCAATGCGGGGTGAAGATGATCGCTCCGGCTTGCTTGCATGTGGGAGGTATACCAGGCGATAAACTTCTCCTGGGCTTCAGGGGTAAATCTGAGGGCAGAGCGAGGCTCCTCAGGTATCTGGTCGAGCTGTTCGATAACCTCCGAGACGCGCTCAGCGGCGATTTTGTTCGGCCAACGGTCGATATAGCGCCACTCTCGAACATCGTCGGGATATACCGCCAGCTGCAGGCGCTGAATCAGGCCGTCATCCAGTTCGCCGCTGACGGCAGCGTTTACAAGGGACGCAATTCGTGAGGGTTGAATCCCGCCGATCAACGATAAACAACATGATTTGATATAAATGGTTCCTCGGCCGATACGGTCATAGGTGAATGAGCCGTTGCCGTCGAAACATTCCAAATAAAATGCTCGCGCAACCGAGCCGTCTTCGCTCTGCATCGTTGCCAGCCAGCCCCCCAGCTCGTCACGCTCAACTACTAGGCCGTTTGGATTCTCGTTGAGCAGCTCGCCGAGTTTTTCCACCGTTGCGTCGTTGACGATGTAGCGCCGCTGGATTGGGGGTGGGTTCTCGCTTGAGTGACGTTTCAGTTCTGCCTGAGCTGCATTCTCGTCACCACCACTGTATAGCTTTCTGGCTTTTACCCTGGCTGCATTGCGCTTCATGTCGTACAGCTCGCTAGCGGCCTCGTGCTCGGCTTGAGCCTGGCTATAGCGTTCTCGCTCTCTGGCATCTAATGCGCGCAATGGAAGCAGGGCCTGTTTGAGTGCCGGCGTTTTCATCGCAGACGGTCGCCCGATGATGACGCCCCACTGGTTGGGAATGACCATCCAGTCATCGTGTTGTTTCGGATAGACGGTGAATTTGCGCCCGACTACGGTGCTGACTGCCACGATAAGCGCGACCCCAACAAAATCAGGTGGGCACTGGGTACGCTCAGAAACATCCCGCACGTACTCCTGAAGAGCAGTAGGCAATAGTGCATCAAGCCAGGGCACGACCCTGGCCAACCCGCTCGGTAGTGGCTTTGGCGCAATGTTAGGGTTCATGTATGCGGCAAGTGCCGGCGCGGGCATCTCTGCTAAGAACGACGGTATCTGCTCGTGTGTAGTCATTGGTCTTCTCGCCAGGCGAGATCCAGAGCGATACCATCACGCTCGCTGATCTTGCTCTCCAGCCAGGCTTCCACCTCTGCGACAACGAAGTAAACCCCAGCCTGTTTGCTCGGGCCAAATTTGATGGGGCGAGGGAAGCTGGCATCGGTTTCGCGTAGCTTTTCTAGTCCGGAGCGGCTCTTGTCAAAGCAGTGCTGAAGAGAGGTGTGACTGATCAGGTATTTCTTGGGGGCATGTGTCGACATGTGTGGGGCTCTGTGTGTAAGTCGACTCCTATTAAATATCCTGTCCGGTCAGTTGGGGGGCGATTTCAAACCAAAAAAGCGCCGGAAAACGTTCTGTCGATTGTTGAAGTAAAGGCGACAGCCGCGGATGGCTTTGCGGTTAGACAGTCCAGGGCGCCGCGCACATTGTCGGAGACTTCTGACGATCCTTGCTGCTCCACCCATTTGGACAATCCATAATGGCTGCCTCGAGCGCGAGCTGATTTTCGTTGATCTTGTAAAGCAAAGTGGGGAGCAGGGCTGAGTTGGGCGTGGGAGGTCCGATTTTTGAGATGAGAGATGCGATTTTTTGGCTGTTCTGCTACATCCCTAGTTCTCACTCTTTAGCATTCTAGACTTTTTGATTCGAAGATCGCACCACTCGATTACCTCTACCCTAACCCAGGCCACAGCTCGACCACCTAGTTTAACTTGTCGTGGAAATGTGCTCTGACTTACCATTTTGTAGATCGTACTAGTCGACATACCTGTAATTCGCTTTACTTCAGCCAGCCTAATGAAAAGGATCGGTTGTCGACTAAGATCATTTGACTCTCTAGGTCGAGAAAATGTATCAGCCTCAGGTTTTTCGACTTCGCGCGGCTCTTGGCTCAAGGATTTGGTAGCCTGCTTTCTCGTCCGATCAAGCTCAAGCTTGGCTCTATCTCGCTGTCGATCAATGTAATCAGCAAGATCCGACAGATGAACGCCTCGTGCAGTTTTTTCGTTCAGCTCCATGGAGACAATCGGTAGGTCAATCTCGCCTGAGGAGACCTTTGTTCGTAGATTTGCTGGTGTCAGATGAGTGAAATAGTCGGCGCATACCCGACTCAAGGACACAATCGTCTGGCCATGATATTGAGCCATTAAGAGAAAAAGAGTGTTCATCGCTCGACTCCTTCGCATAACGGCGGTATTAATCTACCGGTGCGGTTTGTTCCATCTTTCGGGTCCAAGCATTTTGCCACTCTCTCTGCTCAAGTCGACTCACGAAAAACCTTAAAGCGCTGGCACTCATTGCGACGATGGTAGTTATATATTCGAAGCGTTCACCGTATACGCCTGCAATCGCCAGCGCGGTCATCGCGGCTAGCCCAGCAGCCGTAGAAGCCAGTACGCAGTCTTTGACTTCGTTCGCTACGGGTCTTGGGCCTTTGGTCGAAGTCACGAAAGCCTCGTCTTCCTTCGCGCGCGAATGACAGCTGTCAGGTCCTTCTGCGTTTTCATTCATCTTTGCACCGCTCCTGGTTATCGCCTGAGCTTAGCGCGAATGCAGCAGATGATCATCGCAGATGCTGTCATTAAGCTGGCATAACCGAGCCAAAACCACACATTCAGGCACAAAAAAGGCACTTGCGATAAACGCTAAGTGCCTGATTTGTATAGCTTATTTGGTGGAGCCGGGGGGATTTGAACCCCCGTCCGCCAGTACTCTGCTGTCGGTACTACATGCGTAGCCGTTTCTATTAAGTTAACCCTCAGCGACCCGAAGGGCAGGGTGCTTTGGGCGAGTTGTGTAAGTTTTAGCCGCTTCGTCCACAACGTACTGCACGGCGATTCTGTTCTATATGACAATCACTTTGGGTTTACAGACATCCCCTGATGATTGCTGGACCCGAAGGTACCAGGAGGGAAGGGCTAAGGCTGCTTACGCAGCGAGAGCGTATTCCCCGTAGGTTTCGTCATTGGCAACTATAGAAAGTTGCAACAGTGGATTTACGAGTTCTGTTACCAACTCGGCATGCACCTAAAGGTTCGCAACCGGCGTCGAATCCTAAACGGCCCCGTGCTTGTTACTCGGTGTAATCGTGAGTGACAAGCCTGTGCAGTGTACGTCAAACGGTCACAGAAGGCCAACCCGAAAGGTGGGGCTTGAGCGGTTGGCGGGTTATGGGTTGCCGCCTTTGTCCAGGTTCTTCAGGTCTTGCAGGGCCTTGGTGGTGATTTCGATACACTTCTTTTCATCGCCGGATGCGTGGGCGGCCTTGGCTTGGGAGACGGCAGTGTCGATTTCGCCGCGTTTGCCACTGGTGTCGGTGGCGAGCAGCACCTTGTTGTCGTTGATCCTATTCAGATTGATCTGACATAAGTCTGCTTCATTGCCTGCAGCGAACACGGGGGAAGCCAGCATCGCAGCGGTAACGAATACACCCGCCAGTACGGAACGCTTCATAGGTATCTCCTTGTGCAAAGAGGTCTCGATGCTGCGCGGTATGTGCGGGCAGCCGGCGAGGTCATTGATCGGCCCCGGTTGCCCGGGGCTTAAGCAAGTGACTACGCCAGTGCGTTGGGGTTCGTTTTTATTGCGCGGGCCTGGGTCACCCGGTCGACCAGGTAGACCAGGCCGTGGTAATCGATCCCTCCGTGCTGGGTCAGGCCGATCTCACAGGTGCGGCTGGTGGAGATGCCTTCGCTGCAGTACTGCACGGCGTCCTTGAGGGAGCGCAGGGAATGGGCGTTGAGTTCCGGGGTGGTGAAGCCTTTGTCGCCGGCAAACCCGCAGCAGTGGATGCCTTCGGGGATGACCACATTGTTGCTGCAACGCCGGGCCAAGTCGATCAGGGCCTGGCTTTCGCCCAGGTGCTGGGTGCTGCAGGTGACGTGTACGGCAATCGGCGCGTCCTGGGGTGTGAAGTCCAGGCGGTCCATCAGGTGGGTGCGGATAAAACGGACCGGGTCGTAGAGGTCCAGGCGTGTTTGCCTCAGGTCCTGGACCAGGCGCAGGGTGCAGGGGCTGGTGTCGCAGTAGATCGGGTCGAGGCCGCCACGGCTGGCGTGGAGCAGGGCGCCGATCAGTTCCTGGCGTTTGTGCTCGGCCTGTTCGGCGTAGCCTTTGGAGGCAAAGGGCTGGCCGCAGCACAGGCTGTCCGGGTTGTCCGGGATGACCACCTGATAGCCGGCTTTTTCCAGCAGGCCACGGGTTTTTTCGTACAGCGACATTTGCTCTTTATCCCCGGCCGCCGGGCCCATTGCCCGCGAGACACAGGCCGCGAGGTAGACCACGCGTGGGCGTTCATCGGTGACGGCAGGGCTGAAGCGGATGGCTTTTTCTGGCTGCGGCATAGCGCTGGTCCACTGCGGGATTTGTCCCTTGGACAGCTTGGTCACGGAGGCTGAGAGTTTCGCCAGGCGGGGTGCGCCGAGCAGCATGCGTGCGCCGTTGGCCACATGCAGGGTGAAACGGGCACCTTGCAGCGCAGTGGAGAAATGGCTGGCCAGCCACTCGGCGGTTTTCGTACTGCCTGCTTCACGGCTGCGCAGTTTTTTCACCAGGTCGCCGGTATTGATGCCTACCGGGCAGCGCTGGGCGCACAAGCCGGTGGCGGCACAGGTGTCGATGCCTTGATAGTGATACGCCGCTTCCAGTTCGGTGGTGTCGACGCCGGCGCGTTTGCGTGCCTGGATATCGCGCCAGATCACAATGCGCTGGCGCGGGCTCAGGGTCAGGCCCTTGGAGGGGCACACCGGCTCGCAGAAACCGCACTCGATGCACTTATCCACAATCTCATCGGCGGCCGGCAGGGGCTTGAGGTTTTTGAGGTGGATTTGCGGGTCTTCGCTGAGCACCACGTCCGGGTTGAGAATGCCGTTGGGGTCGAGCAGGCGCTTGAGTTGCCACATCAATTGATAGGCATCGCTGCCCCATTCCAGTTCGACGAAGGGCGCCATATTACGCCCGGTGCCGTGCTCGGCTTTCAGCGAACCGCCGAACTCCACGGCCACCAGTTGCGCCACGTCATCCATGAACGCCTGGTAGCGTGTGACTTCTTCCGCACTGTTGAAGCCTTGGGTGAACACAAAGTGCAGATTGCCTTCCAGGGCGTGTCCGAAAAGGATGGCTTCATCGTAGTGATGCTTGTCGAACAACTCGATCAAGCGATTCACGCCAATGGCCAGTTGCTCTACCGGGAAGGTCACGTCTTCGATGATCACCGTGGTGCCCGTCTTGCGTACGGCGCCGACGGCAGGGAAGGTGTCCTTGCGGATGGCCCACAGGCGCGCGTTTTCCAGCGGGTTTTCGGTGAAGTCGACTTGCTTCTCGACCGGGAACTCGGCCAGCGAGGCCATGATCAGCGCCAGTTGCTCATGCAGCAGTGTGGACGAGGCTGCGCGGGATTCGATCAAGAGTGCGCAGGCACCTTCCGATAGCTGTTGTACGAACGCGGGCATCCCGGGTTTGTCTTGCACCGAGCGCATGCTGCGCCGGTCCAGTAACTCGACCGCCGACACGGGCTGGGTTTTCAGCACGGTCACGGCGTTGCAGCAGGTTTCTACATCGGGGAATACGATCAGGGCCGATGCCTTGTTCGGGTGATCGATCACCGTGTCGTAGGTCACGGCGCTGATAAAGCCCAGGGTGCCTTCGGAACCCACGAGCAAATGGCTGAGGATGTCCAGTGGCTCGTCGAAGTCCACCAGGGCGTTGAGTGACAGGCCGGTGGTGTTTTTCAGACGGTATTTATGGCGAATTTTTGCAGCCAATTCAGAATTGGCCCGAGTCTCGCGGCCCAGGGTGGCCAAGCGCTCAAGTAACTGGCTATGTTGCTCGCGGAACGCGGCGACGCTGGCGGCATCCTCGGTGTCGAGACGGCTGCCGTCGGCCAGCACCAGGCGAATCCCGGCCAGGGTGTGGTAGGTGTTCTGGGCGGTGCCGCAGCACATGCCGCTGGCATTGTTGGCGACGATTCCGCCGATCTTGCAGGCATTGATCGACGCCGGATCCGGGCCGATCTTACGCCCGAACGGCGCAAGCCAGGCGTTGGCCTGGGCCCCGATCACCCCGGGTTGCAGGCGGATTTGCGTACCTTGGCCACGAATCTCGCGCCCGTTCCAGTTATCGCCGAGCACGATCAGTACCGAATCGCTGATGGCCTGGCCGGAAAGGCTGGTGCCGGCGGCACGAAAGGTCACTGGCACGCGGTCGCGTTGTGCCAGTTGCAGCAGTTCGACCACTTCATCTTCCGACTCGACGCGGACCACCAGTTGTGGGATCAGTCGGTAAAAACTGGCGTCGGTGCCGAAAGCCAGGGTGGAAAGAGGGTCGTCAAAGCGCCGATCTTTCGGGATCAGTCGTGCGACAGCATCAAGGAACGCGACGGGCAGACTCATGGGGCCTCCAGGGTCAGCAGCACCCAGTCTGGGGAGCCTTGGCGCCAGGGACCAGCAGACTGGGTTGTGAATAGCTGACGCCGCACGGTGGCTGCGGCGTCGGTTCTTACGGTATTGCCTGTGGTCTTAGTGCACCAGCATGCCGGTGAACCAGTACGCCTGGGCGTAGGTGATCAGGCCGACAATCGTGGCGAAAAACAGGCTGTGCTTGAGGGTAAAGCGGAACAGGTCGGATTCCTTGCCCACCAGGCCGGTCGCGGCGCAGGCCACGGCGATCGATTGTGGAGAGATCATCTTGCCGGTTACGCCGCCACTGGTGTTCGCCGCTACCAGCAAGGTGTCGCTGACGCCGATCTGGTGTGCGGTGGTGGCTTGCAGGGAGCTGAACAAGGCGTTGGACGAGGTATCGGAACCGGTGAGGAACACGCCCAGCCAGCCAAGGAACGGCGAGAAGAACGGGAATGCCGCGCCGGTGCCGGCCAAGACCAGAGCCATGGTCGAAGACATGCCGGAGTAGTTGGTCACGAATGCGAATGCCAGCACCATGCCGATGGACAGGATCGGCCAGCGCAGCTCGTAGAAAGTCTCTTTCAAAGTGGTAAGACCAGTTTTGAAATTGATTTTCAGCACCAACATGGAGATCAGTGCCGAGAAGAAAATCGCCGTGCCGGTGGCGGAAATCGGGTCCAACTTGAATACGGCTGGAATGGCCGTCGGGTTGGTGACGATGGGGGCAACTTTGACCACCATCTGGTCCAGGTGCGGAATCGCAAAGTTGAACACCCAGCTGTACATCGACCCGCCGGCGGCGAACATCGCCTTGAACGGCTTGAGGGTCCAGATGGTGACCAGTACGGTGAGGATCAGGAACGGCGACCAGGCTTTGAAAATTTCCATCAGGCTGTAAGGCGAAGCCACAGATGTGCGCGGCTGGCCGAAACCGCCGACGCTGCCAGTGACCGAAACGCTGGAGGTGGCGCCAGCAATCTGTGCGCCCGCAGTGCGCTTGGGCTGCCAGACTTTCAGGAACAGGGTCAGGGAGATCAGGCTGGCCAGGGCCGAGGTGATGTCTGGCAGTTCCGGGCCAATAAAGTTGGAGGTGAAGTACTGGGTGATGGCAAAGCTCAAACCGGCCACCAGTGCGGCGGGCCAGGTTTCCTTGACGCCGCGTATACCGTCCATCATGAACACCAGCCAGAACGGCACGAACAGCGACAGCAGCGGCAACTGGCGGCCAGTCATGGCGCCGATCTTGAATGCATCGATGCCGGTGACCTGGCCGGCCACGATGATCGGGATCCCCAGGGCGCCGAACGCCACTGGCGCGGTATTGGCAATCAGGCACAGGCCGGCGGCGTACAGTGGGTTGAAGCCCAGGCCGACCAGCAGCGCGGCAGTAATCGCCACGGGTGCACCGAAACCGGCAGCACCTTCCAGGAATGCGCCGAAGCAGAAGCCGATCAGCAGCACTTGCAGGCGCTGGTCATCGGTAATCGACAGCACCGAGCTGCGGATCACTTCAAACTGGCCACTCTTGACTGTCAGTTTGTATAGGAATACCGCGGCGACGATGATCCAGGCGATTGGCCACAAGCCGTAGGCAAAGCCGTAGCCGGCAGCGGCGAATGCCATATCGACCGGCATCTGGAAGGCAAAGATCGCCACCAGGATCGACAGCGCCAGGGTGATGCTCCCGGCAACATGACCTTTAAGGCGAAACACCGCCAGGGCCAGGAAGAAAAAGACGATGGGAATAACGGCGGCCAGTGCGGACAGGCCAAGGCTGCCGAGTGGGCTGTAAAGCTGTTGCCAGGTTTGCATATGGGGTGGCCCCTAATTGTTGTTGGTCATGCATAGTTAGCTGATTTGGATAATTGGTAAGACCAATTTACAATCGCTGTTGGCTAGGTTAAGAGCCTTCGGGGTGGTGTGTCAATTTGCCGCCTGAGAAACTTTGGTCGCATATCGGTGGGTGTGGGGTCTGATCGGCGTAATCAAAGGGGTTCTGATAGGTGCCGATGGCGCGCCAATAGGCCAGAATAGAGGGCCCGGCGAGTGGCCGGGATCGTGGAGAGTCAGTTATGGCGTTTGATCAGGTGCGTCAGCGCCGTTTGTCCGACGATATTGTCGAGCAGCTTGAGGGGATGATCCTTGAGGGCACGTTGAAGTCGGGCGAGCGATTGCCAGCCGAGCGCGCACTGGCTGAACAGTTCGGTGTATCGCGCCCATCTTTGCGTGAGGCGATCCAGAAACTGGCGGCCAAGGGCTTGCTGGTCAGTCGTCAGGGCGGCGGCAATTATGTGGTGGAGACGCTGGGTTCAACCTTCAGTGATCCGTTGCTGCATCTGCTGGAAAACAACCCTGAAGCCCAGCGTGATCTGCTGGAGTTTCGCCAGACGCTGGAAGCGTCTTGTGCTTATTACGCTGCGTTGCGCGCCACGGAGGTGGACCGCGAACGGCTGACTGCTGCCTTTGATGCGCTGCAGGATTGCTACACGCGTGATGATGAGGTGAGCCGTATTGAAGAAGGTGCGGCCGATGCCCGGTTTCACTTGGCTATCGCCGAGGCCAGCCATAACGCGGTATTGCTGCACACCATTCGCGGCTTGTTTGATTTGCTCAAGCGTAACGTGGTGACCAATATCGGCGGCATGTACCAGCAGCGTACCGAAACCCGGGACATGCTGATCAGCCAGCATCGGGATCTGTACCTGGCGATTATCGAAGGGCGGGCAGAGCAGGCGCGCGAGGTTTCAACACGTCACCTGCTGTATGTGCAGGAAGTGTTGGAAGAGGTGCGTCAGGAAGTGCAGCGCATGGCCCGGGCGGAGCGCCGCAAGGGGATGTAGCCGGGCATTGCGGCGCAGGGAGCAGGCTCCCTGGCCTCACGGGCTCGCATCAAGGGGCGGGGAAGATCAGTCTTCCTTGCCCTTGTTGCGCACGGCACGCTGCAATTCCCGATTGGAGTCGCGCTCGCGCTCGGTATCACGCTTGTCGTATTCCTTCTTGCCCTTGCCCAGTGCGATCTCGCATTTGACCAGGTGCTTGCTCCAGTACCACGACAGGCAGACGCAGGCGTAGCCCTTCTGCTGTACGGCAGCGGCGAGCTTTTCCAGTTCGCGGGCATTGAGCAGCAGCTTGCGCGTACGCACCGGATCGGCAATCACGTGGGTGCTGGCGGTCATCAACGGCGTGATATGACTGCCGAGCAGCCAGGCCTCGCCATCCTTGAGCAGCACGTAACTGTCGACCAGTTGCAACTTGCTGGCACGCAGACTTTTTACTTCCCAGCCGGCCAGGACCAGACCAGCCTCGAACCGATGTTCGATGAAGTAATCGTGTCGCGCTTTTTTGTTCTGCGCGATGGTCCCTGTTGGGTGTTTCTTTTGTTTAGCCATAGGGGCGGCATTATAGGCAGTTGCGAGCGTGTCGGCTACGGTCAACCTGCGTGCTTGAGCGTGTTGGATGAATCCCGGACAATACCGCCAGTTTTCTGGTTTTTTTCTCTCGCGAATCGGCCTGTCTTTTCGCGATGTTTGCCGCTCAGCTTCGGAAATAACGCTCCCATGACGACGCATATTCAACGCTCGGCCCTGCTGCCTTACCCGGCGCAAGCGCTCTATGACCTGGTCAACGACGTGGCGAGCTACCCGGATTTCCTGCCCTGGTGCTCTTCATCCACGGTGCTGGAGAGCAGCGATGAGCATATGCGTGCGAGTCTTGAGGTGTCCAAGGGGGGGCTTGGCCAGAAGTTTGTGACGAGCAATGTCCTGGTCCCTGGGCGGTCGATCGAGATGAATCTGGAAGAAGGGCCGTTCACTCAACTGCACGGTGTCTGGGTCTTTAAGCCGTTGGGGGAGAAGGCGTGCAAGATCAGCCTGGACCTGACGTTTGATTATGCAGGTTCCATTGTGCGGGCGACCTTGGGGCCGCTGTTCAATCAGGCCGCGAATACCCTGGTGGATGCGTTTTGCCAGCGGGCCAAGCAACTGCATGGCTGAGTCACTGATCGAGATTGAGGTGGTTTACGCCGCGGTAGACCGTCAACGGTTGTTGAGCCTGGCGGTTGCGCCGGGTACGAGCCTGAGGGCTGCGGTGCTGGCTTCAGGCATTGCGGCGCAGTTTCCCGATGTGGATATCGCCCGTTGCCCATTGGGGATTTTCGGCAGCGTCGTGGCGGATGCTGAAACCCGTAGCGTGCAGGTCGGCGATCGCATCGAAATTTATCGGCCCTTGTTGGCGGATCCCAAAGAGGTGAGGCGCCTGCGAGCGGCAAAAGCAGCCGAAGCTCGGCGGCAACTCCCCTAGCCTGTGAAATAGCAGGCAACAAAAAGCCCGGCATGCCGGGCTTTTTGTTGAACGATGAAAATTATTGCGGGCTTGTATCCAGGGGTTCTGGCGTCGGCACCGGAACGGTTTCCACACTGTCGATGTCTTTCTGGATCGTGTCCAGCAAGGAACCTGGCTTGGCCGGCACCTCGGACTTGGGCTTTTCAGCATTCTGCGCTGGCGCAGTGACGCTGGTCCCGCTGTCCTTGCCCAGCAGGGCTTCATCGCGGCTTACGCCAGGCATGAAGTCACCGGAAAGGCTGACGAGCTGGTCGTTGCCATTGAAGATGACACTGACGCGCTCCTGTTGGCGTTCCCCGCCTCCAGGCTGCAGGCTATAGAGATAATCCCAGCGATCGGCATGGAATGTGTCGGTCAGCAGGGGATTGCCCATGATAAACCGTACTTGCCGTCGGGTCATTCCCGGGCGTAACTGGTCTATCATGTCCTGCGTGACGACATTGCCCTGCTGGATGTCGATTTTGTAAACCCCGGGGAATGAACAACCGGCGAGTGCGAGCAGTCCCACAAGGGTGAAACTGGTTAGCAAGAGCTTGGTGTTTTGCATCGGTGGGCGACTTCCACTATCTTGGCTGGGACAACGTAAACGCCGATCATACCCGTATTAAGAGAAGCTGCGAAGCAGCATCCGCGAGAAAGCTAACCATGGTTGAAAATAGCGAACTACGCAAAGCCGGTCTTAAAGTGACTCTGCCACGAGTCAAGATTCTACAAATGCTCGATTCCGCCGAGCAGCGCCACATGAGTGCCGAGGATGTCTACAAGGCGCTGATGGAGTCTAACGAGGACGTCGGCCTGGCCACGGTTTACCGTGTACTGACCCAGTTTGAAGCCGCAGGGCTGGTGGTTCGTCATAATTTCGACGGCGGTCATGCGGTTTTCGAGCTGGCTGACGGTGGTCATCACGACCACATGGTTGATCTGGATACCAATGAGGTTATCGAGTTCACCAGTCCTGCAATCGAGAAGCTCCAGCATGAGATCGCTGAGGAGCATGGATTCGATTTGGTGGACCACAATCTGGTTCTGTACATACGTAAGAAAAAGTAAGAAAGCTACGCAGATTCGTTCTGCGAAACGATCGAAGGCGACCCTAGGGTCGCCTTCGTGCTTTCTGCCGATGGAAAAAACGGGGTGGAAAGGGCTCAGGCCTTCGCCGTCACCACCATTTTTTTCGCGTGGGCCAGGGACTCTTTGGTCAGGTCGATGCCGCCGAGCATGCGTGCGACTTCTTCCACCCGCTCGGTCTTGTTCAGCTTGGACACGGCTGTATGCGTCGCGTCGCTGCCCCGTACCTTATGTACAAACAGATGTTGATGCCCCTGGGCTGCCACCTGTGGCAAGTGGGTAACGGTCAGTACTTGCCCGCGCTCACCCAGGCGGCGCAACAATTGGCCGACAATTTCTGCGGTCGGCCCGCCGATCCCCACATCCACTTCGTCGAATACCAGGGTCGGTACGCGGGAGGTCTGGGCGGTAATGACCTGGATTGCCAGGCTGATCCGTGACAGTTCGCCACCAGACGCCACTTTGGCCAGTGCCTTGAGAGGTTGGCCGGGGTTGGCGCTCACTAGCAGTTCGACCTGCTCCAGGCCGTTGGGCTGCAGTTCATTGCCGCTATTGGTGTGCAACTCGATGGTGAAGCGCCCGCCCGGCATGCCCAGGCGTTGGATTTCCTGCTCCACGGCGCAAGCCAGCCCGGTTGCAGCTTGGTGCCGCAGGTCGCTCAGTTCCCGGGCCTTTTCCTGGTAATGCCGGGCAAAAGAGGCGAGTTCGTCGCCCAGGCGTTCGATGGATTCATCATTGGCATTCAGGGTTTCGATCTCGTCCAGCAGCTTTTGCTGCATGGCCGCCACTTCGGTTGGCTGGATCCGATGTTTGCGCGCCAGGGTATAAATAGTGTCGAGACGTTCTTCGATCTCTTGCAGGCGTGCCGGGTCGGCATCGAAGTGGTCAAGGAAGCGGTTCAGTTCGCCCACGGCCTCTTCTACCTGGATTTGCGCACTGGTCAGCAGGGTGGTGGCTTCACTCAGTGACCCCGAGCCGCTGTTCACGCTCGACAGGCGGTTAAGGCTGGCCGTCAGCGCATTCAGCACATTGCCGGAGTCACTTTCGCTGCATTGCTCGACCACCTGGCGACAGATGCCCAGCAGGGTTTCGGCATTGGTCAGGTTCTTGTGCTCCTGCTCCAGCTGTTCCAGCTCGGTTTCGCCCAGGCCCAGGCTTTCCAGTTCTTCCAACTGATAGCTGAGGAGTTGGTGGCGAGCGCGCTGTTCGTCGCCGGAATTGGACAGGCGCTCCAGCTCCTGGCGGGTCTGGCGCCAGCGCTGTGCAGCCAATTGCACCTGGCGCGCCAGGTCGGTGGCACCGGCATATTCATCCAGGAGGCGACGGTGGGTGTCGGTTTTCAGCAGGGATTGATGTTCGTGCTGGCTGTGGATGTCGATCAGCAGCTCGCCAAGGGCTTTCAGGTCGCCGAGGGGGCAGGGCGTGCCATTGATATAGCCCCGGGAGCGACCTTCGGCAGTGATTACGCGGCGCAGGATGCACGGGCCGTCGTTATCCAGGTCGCGCTCGGCGAGCCAGGCGCTGGCTTCCGGGATATCTGCCAGGTCAAAGGTCGCCAGGATATCGGCCTTGTCTGCACCGGGGCGAACCACGCCGCTGTCGGCGCGATCACCCAGGGTCAGGCCCAGGGCGTCGAGCATGATCGACTTGCCGGCGCCGGTTTCGCCTGTGATTACGCTCATCCCGCGATCCAGTTCAAGATCCAGGTGCTCGACAATGGCGTAGTTATGTACGGACAGGTGAACCAGCATGACGGCTGCTCCCAGGCTTTAGGTCTGGTTATTTATACAGTGTTTTGTTTGGCGCTGACAATCCTGTGACTTAGCTCAATTTGCTTGGATAACGGCTTTTTTTAGTGCGATGGGGAATGTGCGGGAAAGTGTGAGTCGAGGTATGTCGGCCCTTGAACCTGGAAATTGTGGCCCCATATACCGGAACAGAAGCGCGAGTTGAGTTCGCGCAGGATTTCGAAAGGAGAAAATTATGGCTGACGAACAGACGCTGGATACGCAAAACCCAGACGCCAACCAGGCCTCGCAGGCAGCGGGTGAAGACCTGGCGGCTCGTGTGCAGGTGCTCGAAGAGCAACTGGCAGGCGCTCAGGATCAGGCTTTGCGTGTTGCTGCCGATCTGCAGAACGTCCGCCGCCGCGCCGAGCAGGATGTAGAAAAGGCCCACAAGTTTGCGCTGGAGAAGTTTGCCGGTGATCTGTTGCCGATCATCGACAGCCTGGAACGCGGCCTGGAGCTGTCCAGCCCGGACGACGAAAACATCCGTGCCATGCGCGAAGGGATCGAGCTGACCCTGAAAATGTTCCAGGACACCCTCAAGCGTTATCAGTTGGAAGCCATCGATCCACAAGGCGGCGAGCCGTTCAACGCGGAGCATCACCAGGCCATGGCCATGCAGGAAAATGCTGACCTTGAGCCCAATAGCGTGTTGAAAGTGTTCCAGAAGGGCTACCAGCTCAACGGTCGCCTGTTGCGCCCGGCGATGGTGGTGGTGAGCAAGGCTCCCGCACCGGTTTCGCCGTCGATTGACGAGCAGGCTTGAAATCGTTCGTAACGACCCCATTTATAAGTCAAGCGTTTAAGTGCTACCGCAGTTAGCCACCACTGCTGCGGCAACCAAATCCAAAGTTTCGGGAGAGTGAATCATGGGCAAAATTATCGGTATCGACCTGGGGACTACCAACTCCTGCGTCTCCGTGCTGGAAAACGGCGTTTCCAAGGTGATTGAGAACGCCGAAGGCGCACGTACTACCCCTTCCATCGTGGCTTACGCCAACGATGGCGAAATCCTGGTAGGCCAGTCCGCCAAGCGTCAGGCTGTGACCAATCCGCACAACACCCTGTACGCGGTGAAGCGTTTGATCGGTCGTAAGTTCGACGAAGAAGTCGTACAGAAAGACATCAAGATGGTGCCGTACAAAATCGCCAAGGCCGACAACGGTGACGCCTGGGTTGAAGTGAATGGCCAGAAAATGTCGCCGCCGCAAATCTCGGCTGAAATCTTGAAAAAGATGAAAAAGACTGCCGAAGACTACCTCGGTGAAGCTGTGACTGAAGCGGTGATCACCGTTCCGGCCTACTTCAACGACAGCCAGCGCCAGGCGACCAAAGACGCCGGCCGCATTGCGGGCCTGGACGTAAAACGCATCATCAACGAACCTACCGCGGCCGCTCTGGCCTACGGCATGGACAAGGCCAAGGGCGACCACACCGTGATCGTTTATGACCTGGGCGGCGGTACTTTCGACGTTTCTGTGATCGAAATCGCTGAAGTCGATGGCGAGCACCAGTTTGAAGTGTTGGCGACCAACGGCGACACGTTCCTGGGCGGTGAAGACTTTGACATTCGTCTGATCGACTACCTCGTTGACGAATTCAAGAAAGAAAGCGGCATGAACCTCAAGGGTGACCCGCTGGCGATGCAGCGCCTGAAAGAAGCCGCTGAAAAAGCCAAGATCGAACTGTCTTCGAGCAATTCGACCGACGTGAACCTGCCGTACATCACCGCAGATGCTACCGGTCCCAAGCACTTGAACGTGAAGATTTCGCGCGCCAAGCTGGAATCGCTGGTTGAAGACCTGGTTCAACGCACTATCGAGCCTTGCCGCATTGCCCTGAAAGATTCGGGTATCGACGTTAGCGCGATCAACGACGTGATCCTGGTGGGCGGTCAGACCCGTATGCCGCTGGTGCAGCAGAAGGTCACCGAGTTCTTCGGTAAAGAAGCGCGTAAAGATGTGAACCCGGACGAAGCGGTTGCCATGGGTGCTGCCATCCAGGGTGCGGTATTGGCCGGCGACGTGAAAGACGTGCTGCTGCTGGACGTCAGCCCGCTGACCCTGGGTATCGAAACCATGGGCGGCGTGATGACTGCGCTGATCGAGAAAAACACCACGATTCCTACCAAGAAATCGCAAGTGTTCTCGACTGCCGATGACAACCAGGGCGCAGTGACCATTCACGTGCTGCAGGGTGAGCGTAAGCAGGCTGCGCAGAACAAGTCTTTGGGCAAGTTCGACCTGGCCGAGATTCCACCAGCACCACGTGGCGTGCCACAGATTGAAGTGACCTTCGACATCGACGCCAACGGCATTCTGCACGTAGGCGCCAAGGACAAGGCCACCGGCAAGACCCAGTCGATCGTGATCAAGGCCAACTCCGGCCTGTCCGAGGAAGAAATTCAGCAGATGATCAACGATGCTGAAAAGAACGCCGAGGAAGATCGCAAGTTTGAAGAACTGGCCGCTGCCCGCAACCAGGGTGATGCACTGGTTCACTCGACACGCAAAATGATCGCGGATGCTGGCGATAAAGTGACGGCTGAAGAGAAGGCCGCAATCGAAGCCGCCGTGGTTGCCCTGGAAGCCGCCGTTAAAGGCGATGACAAGGCCACCATCGAAGCCAAGGTTGAGGAACTGTCGAAAGTCTCCGCGCCAGTGGCTCAGAAAATGTACGCCGAGCAAGGCCAGCAAACTGACGGTGCTGCGCAACAGGCAGAACCTGAAGCCAAGCACGACGACGTTGTCGATGCCGAGTTTGAAGACGTTACAGACAAGAAGTAAGTTGGTCGCCCGGTTGACCGCTATCAAGCGGTGACTGGTAGGATGTCGCCGCGCGGGAGCTTGCTCCCGCGTTGGCGTGTCTGGGGTACGGGAATTTTTACAGCATGCGACAAGGTTCGGATGCTGGCGGTGTGATCGGGAATGCTCCTGCTTTGCGATCGACAGTCACCGCGTTTTTAGCTGGGTCTCGGCTGAAAGCAGTAAAGACCAGGATCGTTGAATTTGACGTGAGTTGGGTCCGGGCCTGTATTGGGGCTCAACGAGTTTGGCAGGCTCAGGAGGGTTTTGCCGGACGTCCTTAAGAGTGCAAAGACTTATGGCAAAGCGTGACTATTACGAAGTGTTGGGTGTGGAGCGCGGCTCCAGCGAGGCGGACCTGAAGAAGGCCTACCGTCGCCTGGCGATGAAGCACCACCCGGACCGTAACCCGGATAACAAAGAATCCGAGGAAATGTTCAAAGAGGCCAATGAGGCCTACGAATGCTTGTGTGACCCGAACAAGCGTGCAGCCTACGACCAGTATGGCCATGCCGGTGTCGATCCGAGCATGGGGGGTGGCGGTGCCGGCTTTGGCGGGCAGAATTTCTCCGATATCTTCGGCGATGTATTCAGCGACTTCTTTGGTGGCGGTCGCGGCGGTCAGCGCGGCGGTGCCCAGCGTGGCAGCGACTTGCGCTACACCCTGGAGCTGAACCTGGAAGAAGCCGTGCGCGGCACCAGCGTCAATATCCGCGTGCCGACGCTGGTCAACTGCAAGCCTTGCGACGGTTCGGGTGCCAAGAAGGGCTCTTCGCCGATCACTTGCCCGACCTGTGGCGGTATCGGCCAGGTGCGCATGCAGCAGGGCTTCTTCTCGGTGCAGCAGACCTGCCCGCGTTGCCATGGCCAGGGCAAGATCATTTCCGATCCGTGCGATTCCTGCCATGGCGAGGGGCGTGTCGAAGAGTACAAGACCTTGTCGGTGAAAGTGCCGGCGGGTGTCGATACCGGCGACCGCATCCGGTTGTCGGGCGAGGGCGAGGCGGGTACGCAGGGTGGCCCGACGGGCGACCTGTACGTGGTGATCAATGTGCGCGAGCACTCGATCTTCCAGCGCGACGGCAAGCACCTGTTCTGCGAAGTGCCGATCAGCTTTGTCGATGCGGCCCTGGGCGGCGAGTTGGAGATTCCGACTCTCGATGGTCGGGTCAAGCTGAAGATCCCTGAGGGGACGCAGACCGGCAAGCAGTTCCGGATCCGTGGCAAAGGTGTTGCACCGGTGCGTGGCGGCGGTGCGGGCGACTTGATGTGCCGTGTGGCCGTCGAGACCCCGGTCAACCTGGATCGTCGCCAGCGTGAGTTGCTCGAAGAGTTGCGCAGTTCGCTGGACGGTGATGGCTCCCATTCACCCAAGACCGCTGGTTGGTTTGAAGGCGTGAAGCGCTTCTTCGGCGACCTGTAAGGACCTGGATATGCGACGTATAGCAGTGATGGGCGCCGCCGGGCGCATGGGCAAGAACCTGGTGGAGGCGGTGCAGCAGCGCTCGCCTCTGTCGGGCCTGACGGCGGCGATCGTACGCCCGGGCAGTACGCTGATCGGCGCCGATGTGGGTGAGTTGGCCTCGTTGGGGCGCATCGGTGTGGCGTTGTCCGGCAGCCTGGAGCAAGTGGTTGAAGAGTTCGATGTGTTGATCGACTTCACCCTGCCAGACGTGATGCTGAAAAACCTGGCGTTCTGCCGCAAGGCGGGCAAGGCCATGGTGATCGGCACCACCGGCCTGAGTGTCGAGCAGAAGCAATTGCTCGTCGCGGCGGGCCAGGATATTCCTATCGTGTTTGCCGCCAACTTCAGTGTGGGCGTCAACCTGTCGCTGAAGTTGCTCGACATGGCGGCGCGGGTGCTGGGTGATGAGGCGGATATCGAGATCATCGAGGCCCATCACCGGCACAAGGTCGATGCGCCATCGGGGACGGCCATGCGTATGGGGGAAGTGATTGCCGATGCCTTGGGGCGCGACCTGTCGAAAGTCGCGGTGTATGGCCGCGAAGGTCATACCGGCGCGCGCGAGCGTGAAACCATTGGCTTTGCCACCGTGCGCGGCGGTGACGTGGTGGGCGACCACACGGTGCTGTTTGCTGCCGAAGGTGAGCGCCTGGAGATTACCCACAAGGCCTCCAGCCGCATGACCTTCGCCAAGGGCGCGGTGCGCGCCGCATTGTGGCTGGAGGGCCGCAAAGCGGGCCTCTATGACATGCAAGACGTGCTGGATCTGCGTTAATCAGTAGCAAAAACGGGCCCTGGGTATTACTCTAGGGCCCCGTTTTTACCCGCTAAGCGACGTCCTGTCGCATTCTCCTGCCTTTTAGGCTCTTTAGCGGTGGACCAAAATAGCCTTTTTCTGTAAGCTACAGCTTTAGTGTGTCCACTAAAAGCGCGCAGAATAATTCAGTGAAGAAGCGGGGTGACGTGTCCATACGTCACTCCGCTTTTTTACAACCTGCGATCGCCCTTTCAGGCTTTATTTACGGGAGGTCTTCTTGACTAAGCCAGCCATACTCGCCCTTGCTGATGGCAGCATTTTTCGCGGCGAAGCCATTGGAGCCGACGGTCAGACCGTTGGAGAGGTGGTGTTCAACACCGCCATGACCGGCTATCAGGAAATCCTTACCGATCCTTCCTACGCCCAGCAGATCGTTACCCTGACCTATCCGCACATCGGCAACACCGGTACTACGCCGGAAGACGTCGAGTCTGATCGTGTCTGGTCGGCCGGTCTGGTGATTCGTGATCTGCCACTGGTTGCGAGCAACTGGCGTAACACGATGTCGCTGTCCGATTACCTGAAAGCCAACAATGTGGTGGCGATCGCCGGTATCGATACGCGCCGCCTCACGCGCATCCTGCGGGAAAAAGGCTCGCAGAACGGCTGCATCATGGTGGGTGACAATATTAGCGAAGACGCGGCGATTGCTGCAGCGCAGGGCTTCCCTGGCCTGAAAGGCATGGACCTGGCTAAAGTCGTCAGCACCAAAGAGCAGTACGAATGGCGCTCCACTGTCTGGGACTTGAAGACCGACAGCCACGCGACTATTGAAGCCAGTGAGCTGCCTTACCATGTGGTCGCTTATGACTACGGCGTGAAGTACAACATCCTGCGTATGCTGGTCGAGCGCGGTTGCCGCGTGACCGTGGTGCCGGCGCAAACTCCGGCCGCCGACGTACTTGCCCTGCAACCGGATGGTGTGTTCCTGTCCAACGGCCCGGGTGACCCTGAGCCATGCGACTACGCGATCAAAGCCATCAAGGACGTGCTGGACACCGAGATCCCGGTGTTCGGTATCTGCCTCGGTCACCAACTGCTGGCCCTGGCCTCCGGCGCCAAGACCCTGAAAATGGGTCATGGCCATCACGGTGCCAACCACCCGGTACAAGACCTGGACACGGGCGTGGTGATGATCACCAGCCAGAACCACGGTTTTGCGGTGGATGAAGCCACCTTGCCGGCCAACGTGCGCGCCATTCACAAATCGCTGTTCGACGGTTCCCTGCAGGGTATCGAGCGCACCGACAAGAGCGCGTTCAGCTTCCAGGGCCACCCTGAAGCGAGCCCGGGCCCGAACGACGTAGCGCCGCTGTTCGACCGCTTCATCAATGAGATGGCCAAGCGACGCTGACTGAGTGGCTTGCGGGCGGCCCCGAATCTCGGTGGCCCCCGCAGGCTCTTCAAGGATTGTTCAAGACGGCTTGCCGACTGACCTGCGGATTTGAGTGACAAACCCATGCCAAAACGTACAGACATAAAAAGCATCCTGATTCTCGGCGCTGGCCCGATCGTTATCGGCCAGGCCTGCGAATTCGACTACTCCGGCGCCCAGGCCTGCAAGGCCCTGCGCGAAGAGGGTTACCGCGTCATCCTGGTGAACTCCAACCCGGCCACCATCATGACCGACCCGGACATGGCCGACGCCACCTACATCGAACCGATCAAATGGCAGACCGTTGCCAAGATCATCGAGAAAGAGCGTCCAGACGCACTGCTGCCGACCATGGGTGGCCAGACTGCATTGAACTGCGCCCTGGACCTGGAGCGCGAAGGCGTCCTGGAAAAGTTTGGCGTAGAAATGATCGGCGCCAATGCCGACACCATCGACAAGGCTGAAGACCGTTCGCGTTTCGACAAGGCCATGAAGTCGATCGGCCTCGATTGCCCGCGCTCGGGTATCGCCCACAGTATGGAAGAGGCCAGCGCGGTTCTCGAAAAGCTGGGCTTCCCGTGCATTATCCGTCCGTCCTTCACCATGGGCGGCACCGGCGGTGGTATCGCTTACAACCGTGAAGAGTTCGAGGAAATCTGCGCGCGCGGTCTGGATCTGTCGCCGACCAAAGAGCTGCTGATCGACGAATCCCTGATCGGCTGGAAAGAGTACGAGATGGAAGTTGTCCGCGATAAAAAGGACAACTGCATCATCGTCTGCTCGATCGAAAACTTCGACCCGATGGGCGTGCACACCGGTGACTCGATCACCGTGGCTCCTGCGCAAACCCTGACGGACAAGGAATACCAGATCATGCGTAACGCCTCGTTGGCGGTACTGCGTGAGATCGGCGTTGAAACCGGCGGTTCCAACGTTCAGTTCGGTATCTGCCCGGACACCGGCCGCATGGTCGTGATCGAGATGAATCCGCGTGTATCGCGTTCTTCGGCGCTGGCATCAAAAGCTACCGGCTTCCCGATTGCACGCATCGCTGCCAAGCTGGCGATCGGTTACACCTTGGACGAGCTGCAAAACGAAATCACTGGCGGTGCTACGCCGGCGTCCTTCGAGCCGTCGATCGACTACGTCGTCACTAAGCTGCCACGCTTCGCTTTCGAGAAGTTCCCGAAAGCCGACGCCCGCCTGACCACTCAGATGAAGTCGGTCGGTGAAGTCATGGCCATCGGCCGGACCTTCCAGGAGTCCCTGCAGAAAGCCCTGCGCGGCCTGGAAGTGGGCGTTTGCGGCCTGGACGAGAAACTCGACCTGAGCAACCCGGAAAGCATGAGCATCCTCAAGCGCGAGCTGACGGTGCCGGGCGCCGAGCGTATCTGGTACGTGGCTGATGCCTTCCGCGCGGGCATGACCGTCGAAGACATCTTCGGCATGAACATGATCGACCCGTGGTTCCTGGTGCAGATCGAAGATCTGATCAAGGAAGAAGAGAAGGTCAAGACCCTGGGTCTTTCCTCGATCGACCGCGACCTGATGTTCCGCCTCAAGCGCAAAGGCTTCTCCGACCAGCGTCTGGCCAAGCTGCTGGGCGTGACCGAGAAGAACCTGCGCACCCACCGCCACAAGCTGGATATCTTCCCGGTCTACAAGCGCGTTGACACGTGTGCCGCAGAGTTCGCCACCGACACCGCGTACCTGTACTCCACCTACGAGCAAGAGTGCGAAGCCGCGCCGTCGGGCCGCGACAAGATCATCATCCTCGGCGGTGGTCCAAACCGTATCGGCCAGGGTATCGAGTTCGACTACTGCTGCGTACACGCCGCCCTCGCCCTGCGCGAAGACGGGTACGAGACCATCATGGTCAACTGCAACCCGGAAACTGTTTCCACTGACTACGACACTTCCGACCGCCTGTACTTCGAGCCGGTAACCCTGGAAGACGTGCTGGAAATCTGTCGCGTCGAGAAGCCAAAAGGCGTGATCGTGCAGTACGGCGGGCAAACCCCGCTGAAACTGGCGCGTGCCCTGGAAGCGGCCGGCGTGCCGATCATCGGTACCAGCCCAGACGCCATCGACCGTGCCGAAGACCGTGAGCGCTTCCAGCAAATGGTCGAGCGCCTGAACCTGCGTCAGCCGCCAAACGCTACTGTGCGCAGCGAAGATGAAGCCATCCGCGCCGCCAGCAAGATCGGCTACCCGCTGGTGGTGCGTCCGTCCTACGTGCTGGGCGGCCGGGCGATGGAGATCGTCTACGAAGAAGACGAACTCAAGCGCTACCTGCGTGATGCGGTGAAAGTGTCCAACGACAGCCCGGTGCTGCTGGATCACTTCCTCAACTGCGCCATCGAGATGGACGTGGATGCGGTCTGCGACGGCACCGACGTGGTGATCGGCGCGATCATGCAGCACATCGAGCAGGCGGGTGTTCACTCCGGCGACTCCGCGTGCTCCCTGCCGCCGTACTCGCTGCCGCTGCACATCCAGGACGAGATGCGCGAGCAGGTCAAGAAAATGGCCCTGGAACTGGGTGTGGTCGGCCTGATGAACGTACAGTTGGCGCTGCAAGGCGAAGACATCTACGTCATCGAAGTTAACCCACGTGCTTCGCGTACCGTACCGTTTGTTTCCAAGTGCATCGGCGTGTCCCTGGCGATGATTGCCGCCCGTGTGATGGCCGGTAAGACCTTGAAGGAAATCGGCTTCACCAAGGAAATCATTCCGAACTTCTACAGTGTGAAAGAGGCGGTGTTCCCATTCGCCAAATTCCCTGGCGTGGACCCGATCCTGGGCCCGGAGATGAAGTCCACCGGTGAAGTGATGGGTGTGGGCGATACCTTCGGCGAAGCATTCGCCAAGGCCCAGATGGGCGCCAGCGAAGTGCTGCCGACCGGCGGTACTGCGTTTATCAGCGTGCGTGATGATGACAAGCCGCTGGTTGCAGGTGTGGCCCGTGATCTGATCAACTTGGGCTTTGAAGTCGTGGCCACTGCCGGGACCGCCAAGCTGATTGAAGCGGCTGGCCTGAAAGTGCGTCGCGTGAACAAGGTAACGGAAGGCCGTCCACACGTGGTCGATATGATCAAGAATGACGAAGTCACCCTGATCATCAACACCACTGAAGGTCGTCAGTCGATCGCGGACTCCTACTCCATTCGTCGTAACGCTTTGCAGCACAAGATCTACTGCACCACCACCATTGCTGCTGGCGAAGCCATCTGTGAAGCGCTCAAGTTCGGTCCGGAAAAGACCGTGCGTCGCTTGCAGGATCTACACGCAGGATTGAAGGCATGATCAAATACCCTATGACTGTCCAGGGCGCCAAGGCCCTGGAAGAGGAGCACGCTCACCTGACCAAGGTCGTACGTCCAAAGCTGAGCCAGGACATCGGTACGGCCCGTGAGTTGGGTGACTTGAAGGAAAACGCCGAATACCACGCTGCCCGTGAGCAGCAGGGTATGGTCGAGGCGCGGATCCGTGATATCGAGGGGCGCATGCAGAATGCGGTGATCATCGATGTCACGACCATCCCCAAGACCGGCAAGGTGATTTTCGGCACGACGGTGGAAATCGCCAACGTCGAGACGGATGAAAGCGTGACTTACCACATCGTGGGTGAGGACGAGGCTGACTTCAAGCTCGGCAAGATCTCCGTCGGTTCGCCGCTGGCCCGCGCCTTGATCGCCAAGGAAGAAGGGGATGTGGTGGCCGTCAAGACGCCGGGTGGCGTGATCGAGTACGAGATTGTCGAAGTTCGTCACATCTGAACGGCGGCGCCCGCTTCGCGTGGGCGCCGTGCTTTGGCAGCTGGCCCAGATGCTCTGGGTCGGCGGGCTGTGGCTGTTGCATCTGGGTGTATTGCCGGTGCTGGGCATGATTGGCCTGGCCCCGTTGCTGATCGATGAGATCGGCGGATTATTGAGTGCGCTGCTGGTGGGATTTGCGGCTGCGTGCGTGACGCTCCAGGCATTGGTGCTGGTCAAGGCCGAAGGCTTGGGAAGTTTGTGGCGGGATATGCGTGGGCAACTGCTGTTGATGGCGCTGTATGCGTGCGCAATGTATTGCGTGGTGCGCATGCTGCTGCCGGAAGCGTTGCGCTGGCAGCTGTTCAGCTATCTTGTGCTAGGGTTTTCTGGCTTGGTGCTGGTGGTACAGCCGGCGCCGGGATGGAGTGGCGGGGCGCGCGAAGCACGCCCGTGACCCTTGAATCATTTGAAGCGATGAACGTTCGACAGTTGCTTGTTGGCGCTGAAATTCTTGCGATACAGCAGCGCCATCTTGCCGATGACCTGAACCAGGTCCGCCTTGCCCACCTTGCACAGTTCCGCAATGGCGGCCAGGCGTGCTTCGCGATCAAGGATGTTGACCTTGATCTTGATCAGCTCGTGATCGCCTAATGCGCGTTCAAGTTCGGCTAACACACCTTCAGTCAAACCGTTGTCTGCCACAATCAGAACTGGTTTCAGATGGTGGCCAATGGATTTGTACTGTTTCTTCTGCTCTTGAGTGAGCGGCATAATCTGACCCCTGCGTCTGATCTTGTAAAAAGCGGCGGCCAGTTTACCCGAGCGAGTCCGGGACCGCCCAGTTAATCACGACCCGTTTTATTTTCGAGGTGGCCTGTGGCCCGTTCCAAAACTAGCCTTAAGTGGCTGCAAGAGCATTTCAACGATCCTTACGTCAAAAAGGCGCAGAAGGACGGCTATCGTTCACGGGCCAGTTATAAGCTGCTGGAGATCCAGGACAAGGACAAGTTGATCCGCCCGGGCATGAGCGTTATTGACCTGGGTGCCGCCCCGGGTGGTTGGTCCCAGGTGACCAGTCGTCTGATTGGTGGGCAGGGGCGTCTGATCGCGTCCGACATCCTGGAAATGGACAGTATCCCGGATGTGACCTTTGTTCATGGTGACTTCACCCAGGACGCCGTACTTGCGCAGATCCTTGAGGCGGTAGGAAATTCGCAGGTAGACCTTGTGATTTCCGACATGGCCCCCAATATGAGTGGATTACCGGCCGTCGATATGCCGCGCGCGATGTTCCTCTGTGAATTGGCGCTGGATTTGGCGGGTCGGGTTTTACGTCCGGGTGGGGATTTCCTTGTGAAGGTCTTCCAGGGCGAAGGTTTTGACGAGTACCACAAGAACATTCGCAAGTTGTTCGACAAGGTACAGACGCGCAAGCCTGACTCTTCCCGGGACAGATCCAGGGAGCAGTATTTGTTGTGCCGCGGCTTCCGCGGTGTCGAGGGCGCTGCGAGCGAAGAGCGTTTTTGAGAAATTCGAGGTAGGCGATAGGTTTTTTTAAATCGCTTTCGTCACGAAGCTTTACGAATATTGTGTAGTCAAAGTTTCACAAAGGGTTACAGACGGCGCCTGCCAGAGTTGTAGGTAATGTAGTAAGTTAGGCCGGTGAATATCATGCGAAGCGCGCGCCAGTAGCGGAGCTTGCTTCAGAGGGTAGTTAATTGAACGATATGGCAAAGAATCTGATCCTGTGGTTGATCATCGCGGCTGTCCTGGTGACGGTGATGAACAACTTCTCCAGCCCTAACGAGCCGCAGACCCTCAACTATTCCGACTTCATCCAGCAAGTTAAGGATGGCAAGGTCGAGCGCGTGGCGGTTGATGGCTACGTGATCACCGGCAAGCGCACTGATGGCGACAGCTTCAAGACCATTCGTCCGGCGATCCAGGACAACGGTCTGATCGGCGACCTGGTGGACAACAAGGTGGTCGTCGAGGGCAAGCAGCCTGAGCAACAGAGCATCTGGACCCAGCTCCTGGTGGCCAGTTTCCCGATCCTGGTGATTATTGCCGTGTTCATGTTCTTCATGCGCCAGATGCAAGGCGGTGCGGGGGGCAAGGGCGGGCCGATGAGCTTCGGCAAGAGCAAGGCACGCCTGCTTTCCGAAGATCAGGTCAAGACCACCCTGGCTGACGTTGCCGGTTGCGACGAAGCCAAGGAAGAAGTCGGCGAGTTGGTCGAGTTCCTGCGTGATCCGGGCAAGTTCCAGCGCCTGGGTGGTCGTATTCCTCGCGGTGTACTGATGGTTGGTCCTCCGGGTACTGGTAAAACCTTGCTGGCCAAGGCGATTGCCGGCGAAGCCAAGGTGCCGTTCTTCACCATTTCCGGTTCCGACTTCGTCGAGATGTTCGTCGGCGTGGGTGCCAGCCGTGTGCGTGACATGTTCGAGCAGGCCAAGAAGCACGCGCCGTGCATCATCTTTATCGACGAAATCGACGCCGTTGGTCGCCATCGTGGTGCTGGTATGGGCGGTGGTCACGACGAGCGTGAGCAGACCCTCAACCAGTTGCTGGTGGAGATGGACGGCTTTGAAATGAACGACGGCATCATCGTGATTGCCGCCACCAACCGTCCTGACGTACTTGACCCGGCACTGCTGCGTCCGGGTCGTTTCGACCGCCAGGTGGTGGTGGGCTTGCCAGATATTCGTGGCCGTGAGCAGATTCTCAAGGTCCATATGCGCAAAGTGCCAATGGGCGATGACGTGGCTCCAGGCGTGATTGCCCGTGGGACCCCTGGGTTCTCCGGTGCCGACCTGGCCAACCTGGTGAACGAGGCCTCGCTGTTCGCGGCCCGTACCGGTAAGCGTATTGTCGAGATGAAGGAATTCGAGCTGGCCAAGGACAAGATCATGATGGGCGCCGAGCGCAAATCCATGGTTATGTCCGAGAAAGAGAAGCAGAACACCGCTTATCACGAAGCCGGTCATGCCATTGTCGGTCGCGTCGTGCCTGAGCATGACCCGGTCTACAAGGTGTCGATCATTCCGCGTGGCCGGGCGCTGGGTGTCACCATGTTCCTGCCGGAAGAGGATCGCTACAGCCTCTCCAAGCGCGCCCTGATCAGCCAGATCTGCTCGCTGTACGGCGGCCGTATCGCTGAAGAGATGACCCTGGGCTTTGACGGTGTGACCACCGGTGCTTCCAACGACATCATGCGCGCCAGCCAGATTGCCCGGAATATGGTCACCAAGTGGGGCCTGTCGGAAAAGCTCGGGCCGCTGATGTATGCCGAGGAAGAAGGCGAAGTGTTCCTGGGGCGTGGCGGTGGCGGTCAAGGTGCCAGCTTCTCTGGCGAGACGGCCAAGCTGATCGACTCTGAAGTGCGCAGCATCATTGACCAGTGCTACGGCACGGCCAAACAGATCCTTACCGATAACCGTGACAAGCTCGACGCCATGGCTGATGCCTTGATGAAGTACGAGACCATCGATGCCGAGCAGATCGACGACATCATGGCTGGCCGTACGCCTCGCGAGCCTCGTGATTGGGAAGGCGGTTCGGGTACTTCAGGCACGCCGCCTGTGGTACAG
This sequence comes from Pseudomonas gessardii, assembly GCF_001983165.1. Classification (GTDB taxonomy): domain Bacteria; phylum Pseudomonadota; class Gammaproteobacteria; order Pseudomonadales; family Pseudomonadaceae; genus Aquipseudomonas; species Aquipseudomonas gessardii. The sequence goes on from NZ_MNPU01000013.1 coordinate 107,637, forward strand.
AACGAACGCCCGGAAACCCCAATCGGCGGCCCGGCTGCCGACCTTTAAGGCTTGAAATGACTTCTGTGTTGCCCTCTACCCGGTTGCCTTGCGGCAACCGGGTTCTTGATTTGGCCCGTACTCACGTTATGGGCATTCTTAATATCACCCCTGACTCCTTTTCTGACGGTGGTCGCTTCAGTCAGCTGGATGCGGCCATGCGTCATGCCCAGGCGATGGTGGCTGCGGGTGCGACCATCATCGATGTCGGTGGCGAATCGACCCGGCCTGGCGCGCGTGCTGTTTCCCCGTTGGAGGAGATGGAGCGTGTTGCACCGATTGTCGAGCGGATCCACCGTGAGCTGGATGTCATCATTTCGGTAGACACCTCGACGCCGGCCGTCATGCGCGAAACAGCGCGGCTTGGGGCCGGGTTGATCAACGACGTGCGCTCACTGCAGCGCGACGGTGCGCTGGATGCTGCCGCGGCCACCGGGTTGCCTGTGTGCCTGATGCATATGCTCGGCGAGCCGGGGACGATGCAGGACGCTCCGCACTACGACAACCTGGTTGAAGACGTGACGGAATTTCTTGCAGGGCGCATGGCCCAATGCGCCGCGGCGGGAATCGCGCCTGAGCGGATCATCCTGGATCCGGGGTTTGGTTTTGCCAAGACCCTGCAGCACAACCTGAGCCTGTTCAAACATATGGAATCGCTGCATGCCCTTGGTCGCCCCCTGTTGGTTGGGGTGTCGCGCAAGAGCATGATAGGCATGGCCCTGAATCGTCCCGTGGGTGAGCGCCTGCATGGCGGCCTGGCCCTGGCGGCGCTGGCCGTTGCCAAGGGCGCGCGCATTCTGCGGGTGCATGATGTGGCCGAGACGGTTGACGTCGTACGGATGATCGAAGCGGTAGAATCAGCCGAATAAGAATGATGGAGCACTTATGACTAAAAAATATTTTGGCACCGACGGTATTCGTGGTCGGGTCGGCGAGTTCCCGATCACTCCGGATTTTATGCTCAAGCTGGGCTGGGCGGCCGGCATGGCCTTCCGCAGCATGGGTGCATGCCGCATCCTGGTCGGCAAGGACACGCGGATTTCAGGCTATATGTTCGAGTCTGCGCTGGAGGCGGGCCTTTCCGCTGCCGGGGCGGATGTGATGTTGCTGGGGCCGATGCCGACGCCGGCGATCGCTTACCTGACGCGTACCTTTCACGCTGAAGCCGGTATTGTGATCAGCGCTTCGCACAATCCCCATGATGACAATGGCATCAAGTTCTTCTCGGGCCAGGGCACCAAGCTGCCGGACGCGATCGAACACATGATCGAAGAGCTGCTGGATGCGCCGATGACGGTCGTCGAGTCGAGCAAGCTGGGCAAGGTTTCGCGGATCAACGACGCTTCGGGGCGTTATATCGAGTTTTGCAAAAGCAGCGTGCCTACCAGCACCAATTTTGCCGGGCTCAAGGTGGTCATCGACTGTGCCCATGGCGCGACCTACAAGGTTGCCCCCAGCGTGTTCAAGGAGCTGGGCGCCGAGGTGACCGTGCTGTCGGCCCAGCCCAACGGCTTGAACATCAACGATAACTGCGGTTCGACCCATATGGGGCAATTGCAGGCTGCGGTATTGGCCGAGCACGCGGACCTGGGTATTGCCTTCGATGGCGACGGTGACCGGGTGCTGATGGTCGATCATACCGGCGCCATCGTCGACGGTGACGACCTGTTGTTCATCATTGCCCGCGACCTGCATGAGCGCAACAAACTGCAAGGCGGTGTCGTCGGCACCCTGATGAGCAACCTGGGGCTGGAGCTGGCCCTGGCCGACCTGGGCATTCCGTTCGTGCGCGCCAATGTGGGCGACCGCTACGTGATTGCCGAGCTGCTGGAGCGTAACTGGCAGATAGGCGGTGAGAATTCGGGGCATGTCGTGTGCTTCCAGCATACGACTACCGGTGATGCGATCATCGCGGCGCTGCAGGTGCTGTTGGCCCTGCGCCGCCGTGAAGAAAGCCTGGCCCAGGCACGTCAGGCACTGCGCAAGTGCCCGCAGGTGTTGCTCAATGTACGTTTCTCGGGGGGTGAAAACCCTATCGAGCACCCGGCGATCAAGGAAGCCTGTGAGCGCGTGACCGTCGCCATGGCGGGGCGTGGCCGGGTCTTGCTGCGCAAGTCGGGAACCGAGCCTTTGGTGCGCGTGATGGTCGAAGGCGACGACGAAACACAGGTTCGCGGCTATGCCGAAGAGCTGGCAAAACTGGTAACTGAAGTTTGCGCCTGAATTCGGCTTGCCAGTGATGATGTGGTTGGGTAACATCTGCGCCCACTTTGACCGACGAGGTACAGCATGCGTCGCACTATGGTAGCTGGTAACTGGAAGATGCACGGTACCCGCGCCAGTGTCGCTGAGCTGATCAATGGCCTTCGTCACTTGGCCTTGCCGAGCGGTGTTGATGTTGCGGTGTTCCCGCCTTGCTTGCATATCAACCAAGTGGTTGATGGCTTGAAAGGCAAGTCGATTCAGGTCGGCGCGCAGAACTCCGCAGTGGAGCCAATGCAAGGTGCGTTGACCGGTGAGATTTCGCCGAGTCAGTTGGTCGATGCGGGTTGTTCCTATGTGCTTGTCGGGCACTCCGAGCGCCGTCAGATGATGGGCGAGCGTGATGGGACACTCAATCGCAAGTTCGCAGCGGCACAGGCTTGTGGCTTGATTCCGGTGTTGTGCATAGGGGAGACCCTGGAGCAGCGGGAATCGGGCAAGACTCTTGAAGTTGTCTCGCGTCAGCTAGGCAGTATCATTGAAGAGTTGGGTGTTGGTGCGTTTGCAAAGGCAGTCATTGCTTACGAGCCGGTCTGGGCCATTGGCACCGGGCTGACTGCTACACCGCAACAGGCGCAGGATGTGCACGCAGCCATCCGCGCGCAGTTGGCGGCAGAGAATTCTGAAGTCGCACAAGGTGTGCGTCTTCTATACGGCGGCAGCGTGAAGGCGGCCAATGCGGTCGAACTGTTCGGCATGCCGGATATCGATGGGGGGCTCATTGGTGGAGCTTCCCTGAATGCAGATGAGTTCGGTGCGATCTGTCGCGCCGCGGGAAACTGAAAAAATGCTGGAAACAGTCGTAGTCGTTTTTCATCTGTTGGCTGCTCTGAGCGTCGTCGCTCTGGTTTTGCTGCAACAGGGTAAAGGTGCGGATGCTGGTGCGTCTTTCGGTGCAGGTGCTTCAAATACTGTGTTCGGAAGCCAAGGTTCCTCTACCTTTCTTAGTAAGTTTACTGCTATACTTGCCGCCGGTTTCTTCATAACCAGCTTGGGGTTAGGTTACTTTGCTAAAGAGAAAGCTCATGTGCTTACTCAAGTAGGTCTCCCAAATCCAGCAGTGTTGGAAGTGCCAAAAGCAAAACCGGCTTCTGATGATGTCCCGGTGCTTCAAGAGCAAAAGTCGGCTACTCCAGCGACTGACGTGCCTCCAGCTCAAGAGCAGAAGTAAGAAGGGTTGTAAACGCTGTATTGCCGAGGTGGTGGAATTGGTAGACACGCAACCTTGAGGTGGTTGTGCCCATAGGGTGTAGGGGTTCGAGTCCCCTTCTCGGTACCAATTATCAGGAGAGCCCGCTGTTGCGGGCTTTCTTGTAGGTGGAAGGTTACATTGACCCTGTAAGGGATCGGTCGTATACTTCCGCCCCAGCTTTGTCGCGGGGTGGAGCAGTCTGGTAGCTCGTCGGGCTCATAACCCGAAGGTCGTCGGTTCAAATCCGGCCCCCGCAACCAGTTTTAGCGGAGCCCCTTTTAAGGGGCTTTTTGTTAGCTGGACACTTTCAACGCCGCTGTTCGACGGCGTTTCAAGGATGGGCGTTTCGCCCATTTTTTTATTTTGCACAGCATGCACATACATGCACGAGGGGGTTCAGGTGTCGAGCAAGCTAGAAGAGTTGCAGGCCTTGCTGGCCCCGGTGGTCGTGGCCCTAGGCTATGAATGCTGGGGTATTGAGTTTTCGGCTCAAGGTCGCCACTCAATGTTGCGCGTTTATATCGATAAAGAGGGCGGTGTGCTGGTGGACGATTGTGCCATCGTCAGCCGTCAGATCAGCGGTGTGCTGGATGTTGAAGATCCAATTGCCGTTGAATACACCCTCGAAGTTTCCTCGCCAGGCATGGAACGCCCACTGTTCACTATTGAGCAGTTTGCTAAATATGTCGGTGAACAAGTGAAGATCAAGCTGCGATCTCCCTTTGAAGGGCGACGCAACTTTCAGGGCCTTCTGCGCGGTGTAGAAGAACAGGATGTAGTGGTGCAGGTAGACGACCACGAGTTCCTGTTGCCGATCGATATGATCGACAAGGCCAACATTATTCCCAGTTTTGACTGAGACGTGCCAGAAACTGCGGATCCCGCGGATCCAATGGCTTGCGAAAGGCGAGGCGTACGATGAGCAAAGAAGTACTGCTGGTTGTTGAGTCGGTATCCAATGAAAAGGGCGTACCGGCTAACGTGATTTTTGAAGCGCTGGAGCTGGCCCTGGCCACTGCTACCAAAAAGCGTTTTGAAGACGAAGTTGATCTGCGTGTGGAAATCAACCGCCACACCGGAGCCTATGAGACTTTCCGTCGCTGGACGGTCGTCGAAGAAGCCGATCTTGATGATCCGGCCATCGAAACCTGGCCAAGCAAGGTTGCGCAAACGCATCCGGGCGCCCAGGTGGGTGACGTCGTCGAGGAAAAGATCGAGTCCATCGAGTTCGGCCGCATCGCTGCACAGACTGCCAAGCAAGTCATCGTGCAAAAGGTCCGCGAAGCCGAGCGCGCTCAAGTCGTTGACGCCTATCGCGAGCGCCTGGGGGAAATCATCTCCGGCACCGTGAAGAAAGTGACTCGCGACAACGTGATCGTCGACCTGGGTAACAACGCTGAAGCGTTGCTGGCCCGTGAAGACATCATTTCCCGCGAAACCTTCCGTGTTGGCGTGCGTTTGCGTGCGCTGCTCAAGGAAATCCGCACTGAGAACCGTGGCCCTCAACTGATCCTGTCGCGTACCGCGCCGGAAATGTTGATCGAGCTGTTCCGTATTGAAGTGCCGGAAATTGCCGAAGGCCTGATCGAAGTCATGGCCGCGTCCCGCGACCCGGGTTCGCGCGCCAAGATCGCGGTCCGCTCCAAGGACAAGCGCATCGACCCGCAAGGTGCTTGCATTGGCATGCGCGGTTCGCGCGTCCAGGCAGTGTCGGGCGAATTGGGCGGTGAGCGTGTGGATATCGTGCTGTGGGACGATAACCCGGCGCAGTTCGTGATCAACGCCATGTCCCCGGCCGAAGTCGCGGCAATTATTGTTGACGAAGATGCCCATGCAATGGACATCGCCGTTGGCGCAGACAATCTGGCCCAGGCCATCGGTCGCGGTGGTCAGAACGTGCGTCTGGCCAGCCAGTTGACTGGTTGGACCCTGAACGTCATGACCGAATCGGACATCCAGGCTAAGCAGCAAGCAGAAACCGGCGACATCCTGCGCAACTTCATCGACGAGCTGGAAGTCGACGAAGACCTGGCACAGGTGCTGGTAGATGAAGGCTTTACCAGCCTGGAAGAGATTGCCTACGTACCGGTGGAGGAAATGCTCAACATCGACGGCTTTGACGAAGACACCGTCAACGAGCTTCGCGCTCGGGCCAAGGATCGCTTGTTGACTAAAGCCATCGCTACTGAGGAAAAGCTGGCAGACGCCCATCCGGCCGAAGACCTGCTCTCGCTTGAGGGTATGGACAAGGATTTGGCGATGGAACTGGCGGTGCGCGGCGTAATTACCCGCGAAGACCTGGCCGAGCAGTCTATTGACGACCTGCTCGACATCGACGGCATTGACGATGATCGTGCCGGCAAGTTGATCATGGCCGCCCGAGCCCATTGGTTCGAGTAATTAGGCGCGGCCTGAGGAGAGAAGTGCATGACGCAAGTCACGGTGAAACAACTGGCCGATGAGGTCAAAACACCGGTAGAGCGCCTGTTGCAGCAGATGCGTGAGGCAGGTCTGCCGCACACCGCCGCCGAGGAACATGTGAGCGACAGTGAGAAGCAATCGTTGCTGACTCACTTGAAAAGCAGCCACAAGGCGAAAGTGGAAGAACCGCGCAAGATTACATTGCAGCGCAAAACAACCAGCACCCTGCGGGTGGCTGGTAGCAAGAGCATCAGCGTTGAAGTGCGTAAGAAGAAAGTCTTCGTACAGCGCAGCCCGGAAGAAATCGAAGCCGAGCGCAAACGCGAGATGGACGAACGTCGCGCAGTAGAAAATGCTGCACGTCAGAAGGCTGAAGAAGAAGCCAAGCGTCGCGCCGAAGAAGAAGCGCGTCGCCAGCCTGCTGCTGCGCAACCTGCTGGTACTGACGCAGTCGCTGCGCCTAGCGCGCCTGTAGAAGCTGTGCGTGAGGCCGCTCCGGTTGCCGCTGCACCAGCGCCTGCTGCTGACGCTCGCAAGCGCGACGAACCTCGTCGTCCGGACAAACCACGTGCCGACGATAACAATCGTCGTAGCGGCGGTGGCGATGGCGAGCGTAAAAACGCTCCACATCGTGCTTCGGTCAAAGAGAAAGCGCCTGCTCCGCGCGTTGCCCCACGTACTACCGACGAAGAAAGCGATGGCTTCCGTCGTGGTGGTCGCGGCAAGGCCAAGCTGAAGAAACGCAACGCCCACGGTTTCCAGAGCCCAACCGGCCCTGTCGTGCGTGAAGTGAAGATCGGCGAGACCATCACTGTTGGCGATCTCGCCCAGCAGATGTCGGTCAAGGCTGCTGAAATCATCAAGTTCATGTTCAAGCTGGGTACCCCGGCCACCATCAACCAGGTACTGGACCAGGAAACTGCCCAACTGGTTGCTGAAGAGCTGGGCCACAAAGTGACCCTGGTCAGCGACACCGCCCTGGAAGATTCCCTGGCCGAGTCCCTGAAGTTTGAAGGTGAAGCAGTTTCCCGTGCTCCAGTCGTGACCGTCATGGGCCACGTTGACCACGGCAAGACCTCCCTGCTCGACTATATCCGTCGTGCCAAGGTTGCCGCGGGCGAAGCCGGCGGTATTACCCAGCACATTGGTGCCTACCACGTTGAAACCGACCGTGGCATGGTGACGTTCCTCGATACCCCTGGTCACGCCGCGTTTACCGCCATGCGTGCCCGTGGTGCCAAGGCGACTGACATCGTGATCCTGGTGGTTGCAGCGGACGACGGCGTGATGCCGCAGACCATCGAAGCCGTTCAGCATGCCAAGGCTGCTGGCGTGCCGCTGGTGGTTGCCGTGAACAAAATCGACAAGCCGGGCGCCGATCTCGATCGCATCCGTAGCGAACTGTCGGTTCACGGTGTGACTTCCGAAGAGTGGGGTGGCGACACTCCATTCGTACCGGTCTCGGCGAAGATGGGTACCGGCGTTGACGAACTGCTTGAAGCCGTCCTGTTGCAAGCCGAAGTCCTGGAACTGACCGCTACGCCATCGGCTCCTGGCCGTGGTGTGGTCGTTGAATCCCGCCTCGACAAGGGCCGTGGCCCGGTTGCGACCGTGCTGGTTCAAGACGGTACCCTGCGCCAAGGCGACATGGTGCTGGTCGGTTCCAACTACGGCCGTGTACGTGCCATGCTCGACGAGAACGGCAAGTCCATCAAGGAAGCAGGTCCTGCTATCCCGGTCGAGATTCTCGGCCTGGACGGTACCCCGGACGCTGGCGACGAGATGAGCGTGGTTGCCGACGAGAAGAAAGCCCGTGAAGTGGCTCTGTTCCGTCAAGGCAAGTTCCGTGAAGTCAAGCTGGCCCGTGCTCACGCCGGCAAGCTGGAAAACATCTTCGAGAACATGGGCCAGGAAGAGAAGAAGACGCTTAACATCGTCCTCAAATCTGACGTGCGTGGCTCCCTCGAGGCGTTGAACGGCGCCTTGAATGGCCTGGGTAACGACGAAGTGCAAGTGCGTGTTGTCGGTGGCGGTGTCGGTGGTATCACCGAATCCGACGCCAACCTGGCACTGGCTTCCAACGCTGTACTGTTTGGCTTCAACGTGCGTGCCGATGCTGGCGCACGGAAGATCGTCGAGCAGGAAGGCCTGGACATGCGTTACTACAACGTCATCTACGACATCATCGAAGACGTCAAGAAAGCCCTTACCGGCATGCTTGGCAGTGACGTGCGGGAAAATATCCTGGGTGTTGCCGAAGTACGAGACGTGTTCCGTTCGCCGAAGTTTGGCGCGATCGCCGGTTGCATGGTTATCGAAGGGACTGTGCACCGTAACCGTCCAATCCGTGTACTGCGTGAAGACATCGTTATCTTTGAAGGCGAGCTGGAATCCCTGCGCCGCTTCAAGGATGACGCTTCCGAAGTACGTGCCGGCATGGAATGCGGTATTGGCGTCAAGAGCTACAACGACGTCAAGCCTGGCGACAAGATCGAAGTCTACGAGAAGGTCCAGGTTGCTCGCAGCCTCTAACTCGCGCACTTCAGGAGCCACGCCGCGTGTGGGCATGCAAATGCCCCGCGCAGTGTCCGGACTCTAAACGCAACGCCCGGTCTGGCTTTTGTCAGGCCGGGCGTTTGCCGCTTTCAGACCCACGGGTTTCACCGTGAGGCAGTAACAGGTAACAAGACATGGCAAAAGAATACAGCCGTACCCAACGTATCGGCGATCAGATGCAGCGCGAGCTGGCCCAACTGATCCGTCGCGAAGTCAAAGACCCGCGTGTTGGCCTGGTCACCATCACCGCCGTTGAAGTGAGCCGTGACGTTGGTCACGCCAAGATCTTCATCACCGTGATGGGCCAGGACAACAGCGAAGAGATCGCGCAAAGCATCAAGGTGCTCAACTCTGCCGCAGGTTTCCTGCGCATGCAGTTGGCCCGTGAGATGAAGCTGCGTAGCGTGCCCCAGTTGCACTTCCACTACGACGAGAGCGTCGTGCGTGGTGCGCATCTGTCGGCCCTGATCGAGCGCGCTGTGGCTGAAGACAATCAGCATCCGTCCACACCTGAAGACGCCAAGGAGTAAGCGGTGGCTCAGGTCAAACGTATCCGCCGTAATGTCAGCGGTATCATCCTGCTCGACAAACCCATTGGCTTTACCTCCAATGCCGCGTTGCAGAAGGTCCGCTGGCTGCTCAATGCCGAGAAGGCCGGGCATACCGGCAGCCTTGATCCCCTGGCTACTGGCGTATTGCCATTGTGCTTTGGCGAGGCTACCAAGTTCTCGCAATACCTGCTCGATTCGGACAAGGGTTACGAAACCCTGATGCAACTGGGCAAGACCACCACCACGGCGGATGCCGAAGGTGATGTTCTGCAGGTTCGCGAGGTGACCGTTGGTCGTGCAGATATTGAGGCTGCCTTACCCGCTTTTCGTGGGCAAATCAGTCAGATACCGCCGATGTACTCGGCTCTCAAGCGTGATGGCCAGCCTCTTTACAAGCTGGCACGTGCGGGCGAAGTAGTGGAGCGCGAACCGCGTTCTGTTACTATTGCGCGCTTGGAATTGCTTGCCTGTGAAGGCGACACTGCCCGCTTGGCCGTGGACTGCAGCAAAGGCACCTATATCCGTACCCTGGTGGAAGATATCGGTGAGCAACTCGGTTGCGGCGCGTACGTTGCAGAGCTGCGACGCACCCAGGCTGGCCCTTTCACCCTGGCCCAGACGGTCACGCTGGAAGAGCTGGAAGCCGTGCATGCCGAAGGCGGCAACGAAGCGGTTGATCGCTTCCTGATGCCATCGGACAGCGGTTTGCTGGATTGGCCATTGCTGCACTTTTCGGAGCACAGCGCGTTCTACTGGCTCAACGGCCAGCCGGTGCGCGCACCGGATGCCCCGAAGTTCGGCATGGTGCGGGTACAAGATCATAACGGTCGCTTTATCGGTATCGGTGAAGTGAGCGAAGACGGGCGCATCGCGCCGCGTCGGCTGATTCGGTCAGAATGACTGAACGAGTGTGGCTGTTAACAGGCACGGTCAACACTCATTTTTAGATACAGGGATTTGTCCCTGGCCTGTTGAAACTGCCCTTTGGGTGGTTTCCTGAAAAAAGGATTGCCTCATGGCTCTCGACGTTCAAGAAAAAGCACAAATCGTAGCTGACTATCAGCAAGCTGTTGGTGACACTGGTTCGCCAGAAGTGCAAGTTGCACTGCTGACCCACAACATCAACAAGCTGCAGGGTCACTTCAAGGCCAACGGTAAAGACCACCACTCCCGTCGTGGTCTGATCCGCATGGTAAACCAGCGTCGTAAGCTGCTGGACTACCTGAAAGGCAAGGATCTGGGTCGTTATCAGACTCTGATCGGTCGCCTGGGTCTGCGTCGCTAATCAGCGATTGCGCTAGAGGTTGGTTGTTTGCCGTGTGTCAGTGGGATTCCCGCTGGCCCATGGCAGGCTCCCAGCCTCAAGTTTTATCTGGATACACGTTTTACCCTGGACAAGGGTTGGGCCGACTCCCGACATTGCCCAAGAATTTCGTAAGAAGACAAGTTCCCCAAGAGCCACAAAGAAGGTAGGACACCGTGAACCCGGTAATCAAAAAATTCCAGTTCGGTCAGTCGACCGTTACCCTCGAGACAGGCCGTATCGCCCGTCAAGCCTCCGGCGCAGTGCTGGTCACCGTTGACGACGACGTTACCGTATTGGTGACCGTTGTAGGCGCCAAGACCGCTGACCCAAGCAAAGGCTTCTTCCCTCTTTCCGTTCACTACCAGGAAAAGACTTACGCTGCCGGTAAGATCCCTGGTGGTTTCTTCAAGCGTGAAGGCCGTCCTTCCGAGAAAGAAACCCTGACTTCCCGACTGATCGACCGTCCGATCCGTCCGCTGTTCCCAGAAGGCTTCATGAACGAAGTGCAGGTTGTCTGCACCGTCGTTTCCACCAGCAAGAAGACCGATCCGGACATCGCTGCGATGATCGGCACCTCGGCTGCCCTGGCCATCTCCGGTATTCCTTTCGATGGCCCGATCGGCGCTGCCCGTGTTGCGTTCCACGAAAGCACCGGCTACCTGCTGAACCCGACTTACGAACAACAGAAAGCTTCGAGCCTGGACATGGTCGTTGCCGGTACTTCGGAAGCCGTGTTGATGGTTGAATCGGAAGCCAAAGAGCTGACCGAAGACCAGATGCTGGGCGCGGTACTGTTTGCTCACGACGAGTTCCAGGTGGTGATCAACGCGGTTAAAGAACTGGCTGCCGAAGCTGCCAAGCCAACCTGGACCTGGGCGCCTGCGCCTGAAGCCACCGAGCTGCTGGGTGCTATCCGCTCCGAGTTCGGCGCACAGATCTCCGACGCCTACACCATCACCATCAAGGCCGACCGTTACGCTCGCCTGGGTGAGCTGAAGGACCAGGTTGTGGCCAAGCTGTCCGGTGAAGAAGGCCAGCCTTCTTCCAGCGAAGTCAAAGCAGCATTCGGCGAAATCGAATACCGCACCGTTCGCGAAAACATCGTAAACGGCAAGCCACGTATCGACGGTCGCGACACTCGCACCGTACGTCCGCTGAACATCGAAGTCGGCGTTCTGCCAAAAACCCACGGTTCGGCCCTGTTCACCCGTGGCGAAACCCAGGCCCTGGTTGTTGCAACACTGGGTACCGCCCGTGACGCACAGCTGCTGGACACCCTGGAAGGCGAGAAAAAAGACCCGTTCATGCTGCACTACAACTTCCCTCCGTTCTCGGTAGGCGAGTGTGGTCGCATGGGTGGCGCTGGTCGTCGCGAAATCGGTCACGGCCGTCTGGCCCGCCGTTCGATTTCGGCCATGCTGCCTGCTGCTGACGTGTTCCCGTACACCATTCGTGTGGTGTCGGAAATCACCGAATCCAACGGTTCCAGCTCCATGGCTTCCGTGTGTGGTGCTTCCCTGGCACTGATGGATGCCGGCGTGCCGATGAAGGCACCGGTTGCCGGTATCGCCATGGGTCTGGTTAAAGAAGGCGAAAAGTTCGCCGTCCTGACCGACATCCTGGGCGACGAAGACCACCTGGGCGACATGGACTTCAAGGTAGCCGGTACCGCCAAGGGTGTGACCGCGCTGCAGATGGACATCAAGATCAAGGGCATCACCGAAGAGATCATGGAAATCGCTCTGGGCCAAGCCCTGGAAGCGCGCCTGAACATCCTCGGCCAGATGAACCAGATCATTGGTCAGTCCCGCACCGAGCTGTCGGAAAATGCTCCGACCATGATCGCGATGAAAATCGACACCGACAAAATCCGTGATGTTATCGGTAAAGGCGGCGCGACCATCCGTGCGATCTGCGAAGAAACCAAGGCCTCGATCGATATCGAAGACGACGGTTCGATCAAGATCTTCGGCGAGACCAAGGAAGCGGCTGAAGCGGCACGTCAGCGCGTCCTGGGTATCACCGCTGAAGCCGAGATCGGCAAGATCTACGTGGGTAAGGTTGAGCGCATCGTCGACTTCGGCGCATTCGTCAACATCCTGCCGGGCAAGGACGGTCTGGTTCACATCTCCATGCTGAGCGATGCTCGCGTAGAGAAAGTGACCGACATCCTGAAAGAAGGCCAGGAAGTGGAAGTGCTGGTACTGGACGTGGACAACCGCGGCCGTATCAAGCTGTCCATCAAGGACGTAGCAGCAGCCAAGGCCTCGGGCGTTTAATTACCCCCAGGCTTCACGCTGAAAAAGGACTCTTCGGAGTCCTTTTTTTATGGCTTTGGGAAAGTGACGGTAAATCAGCTGTTTAGCCCAGTGCAAAAGCCGCAACTTGCATGCAGGCACGACGGGCTTCATGCAAGTTGCACGATTCTGAAAATTGAGTATTTTTATAACTTGTTGTTTTTTAAGAGTTTTGTTAGTTGGTAAAAGTTGGCACAGCGCCTGCAACAGTACTGGTAACCCTGCAGCATTAACGTTGAAACGCTGCAGACCTTTGAAAAAACAGGAGTTACTCGTATGAAGAAGTTCGCTATCGCTGCTGCAACTGCCACCGCTCTGACCCTGACCATGGCTAACGTTGCGTTTGCCCAAACTTCCCAGGCGCCAATGGTTGTAGCCGCCGGTGAAGTGACCAAGGCCAAAGAAGCGACCTCCGATACCTGGATCACCACTAAAGTCAAAGCTGACCTGGTCACCGAGAAAGGCATTCCTGGCACCGACATCAAAGTCGAAACCAACAAAGGCGTGGTTTCCCTGTCTTCCACTGTGGCTGTCACTGATGCACAGAAGGAAATGGCAGTGGCCATCACCAAGAAAATCAAAGGTGTTAAAGCTGTATCGGCCGACGGCCTGAAAGCAGAGTAACGCGCAACGAATCGACTGGACTTAACCAAGGCGGCCACGGGCGAGGCAGATATCCGCTCAATGCACCTTATAGGTTCATGCGACCGACCACAGGGATGTGGTCACTACGGGCCCCGGCACTTGTGTCGGGGCCCGTTTTATTTGTGACGTGGAATGCATTTTGGCAGGGTGGCATATCCAGTGTGTGCGGGCTTGCCAGCAGGTCTTGTGCTGCTCCCACTGGCCTTATCGCGGGCAAGCCCGGCGCTCACATTATTTGGGTTTCTGGTGCCCGGTAGTTACTCGGCATCCAGGTGCATTGGGGTAACAACCCGGCCATCTTTCTCTGCCTGGCCAAGGTTGGCATCGATGAAGTACACCCGGTCATCTTCCAACTGGCCCTTGTCGACCAGATAGTCCTTGATCGTACTGGCACGGTCCTGGCCGAGTTGGCGCAGCAGCACGTCGCTGCCGCTCCAGAACTTGATCACGCCCTCGCGCAGCTTCGCCGTGCGTTCATCGCTGCCCAGGTCCTTCCACTCAGCCGGTGGCTGTTGCTTTAAGCGGGTGCGATAGATGCCTTCGAGCAGCGGGGCTTTTTCCTTTTCCGGGACTTCAAGCAACGACGCCTGGGCCGGGACTTTATCGCCACGGCGCTGGAGTATCTTGTAGTAGTTGTACTGATACTCACGCTCAAGCCGCTCGGCGGCCAGGAACGGACCGTCGCTGCTGGCTGCCGCGGTCCCTTCGATCTCCAGGCGCAGGGCAGGACGCTCCTTGAGGGCCTTGGCGAGGCTGTTCAGGGCCGACTCAGCGTCCTTGCTCAGCGCGCTGGAGCCTGCGGCGAACGATACGTTGCCCAAATCTTCCGAGCCGCCACCGGTCACCAACCCGCCAATAAACTTGAAGGGCGCCGTCGCCGCGCGTACCACCAGGTTGCGCAGGGTCTGCCAGACAATCGGCATCACGCTGAATTGCGGGTTGTTCAAGTCACCGGTCACCGGCAGCTCGATGGAGATCTTGCCGTCGGTGTCCTTGAGCAGGGCAATCGCCAGGCGAATCGGCAGGTCCACCGCGTCCGCGCTGTCGACTTTCTCGCCCAGTTGCAGTTGCTCCACCACCACCTTGTTCTCGGCCTTCAACTGGCCTTTGGTGATGATGTAGTGCAGGTCCAGGTTGAGCCGGCCCTTGCGGATACGGAACCCGGCGAATTTGCCCGAGTACGGTGTCAGGGTCGTCAGCTCGACGCGTTTGAAGCTGGTGGCGATATCCAGCGCGGCCATCGGGTCAAACGGGTTCACGCTGCCCTTGATGGTCACGGGGGCGTAACGGTCGACCTTGCCCTTGATGTCGACGCTGGCCGGCTTGGCCTGGCGGCTGTCGATGGTGCCGATCTGGCCGTTGAGTTGCTGGATGGCCGTGGCGAAGTTGGGGGTGAGGCTGAAGTCGGCAAAGTTAGCCGAGCCATCGTTGATTGCGACCTGGCCGATACGGATGCCCAGAGGCTTTTCGTTGCTCGCGCTGGATTTGGCGGCTGATTGGCTGCCTTTGTTGGCTGGCTGTGGGATCAGCAGGTCATCGACGTTGGTGGTGCGATCATCGTTGATCATAAAGCGGACATAGGGTTGCAGCAGGTTGATCTTGTCGATCGACAAGCTGTTGCCGTGCTGGTAGTTCAAGCCTTCCACCACCAGGCGCTGCCACTTGAGGAAGTCGCGGGTCTTGAGGGTGTCCAGGGTGTGCAATTGATCCACTTGCGCGCGGCCGGTGATTTGCAGCGCGAGGGGCTCGGTACTCTTGAGGTTCACATCCAGGTTGCTGCCCAGCATGCCGCTACGCAGTTCCAGGCGGATAAAGGGGCTGATGTAGGCCTGGGCAACCCGCAGGTCGATATCCTTGGTGTCGACCTTCAATTTGGCGCTGACCGGGTTCAGGTTGACCTGGCCGCTTGCCTGGATCTTGCCCTGCTTGCCCAGGCCACTGTCGATTTTCAGCGTGAAGGGGCTTTGGTTGAGGCTGTCGAAGTCTTGCACATCGACATTCAGCGGGCCCAATTCCAGCGCCACCGCAGGTTTTACCTGGCGGTCGGCCAGGTGCACCTGGTAGTTGCGCAGTTGCACATCCTTGAGCAGCACTTGCCACGGCTTGCTTGGCGCGGTCGGCTCGGGTTTGGGTGAGTCGGCGGTGGCGGGAGCGCTTGCTGGCTCCGGCTGGCTGGCCGGCTTGCTCGGCTGGCTGGCGAACAGTTTCTGCCAGTCCAGTTGGCCGTCGGCTTCGCGGGCGGCCCAGGTTTCGAGCTTGTTGCTGCGGATCTTGCCCACGATCACTTGCTGCTTGGCCAGGTCGATCGAGGTTTCGCTGATATCCAGGCGCTCCAGGCGCGCCAGTGGCCGGCCATCCGGGGCCTTGATCGCGAAGGGCGCGATGCTCGCGGAGACGTTGGTCAGGTTCAGTTCGGTTTCTTTGGCCAGGTTGAGCTTGTAGTCGGTGCTGAAATTGAGCACGCCATTTTCCAGAACCAATGGCACGGCGTCGCGCACATAGGGCCACCAGACCTTCATCTTGCCATCCGTGACCTTGAGCTTGCCTTCGGAGGCGATCGGCACCAGGCTGAAATTGCCGGTCCAGTCGATCTGCCCACCCTCTGGGCCGGCAGCGACCAGGGTCATGTCGGCATTGTCTTCGGGCAGGGTGCTGAGGTTTTTCAGCTCGAAGTCGAGTTTGTCGTAGAGAAACTCAATGGGCTCGCTGGGGCGCAAGTCTTCAAAATGTACGTAGCCGCCTGCCAGCTTGATGCGCTCGATGCGCAGCGGGAAGGGTTTGCTTTCGGGGTCGTCGGGCGTCGGTTCGCTTGGCGGCAATTTGAACAGTTGCGCCAGGTTGAGCGTGCCGGACTTATCGAACAGGATTTCGCTCTTCGGCTTGTCCAACTGCACATCGGCCAGGTGCAGGGCGCGTGTCCAGAGGCTATCGATCTGCAGATTGGCGTAGAGGCGTTCAAAACCGACCTGTTCCTTGCCGGGGTCACCGATTTTCAGGCCCCAGAGGGTCAGCTCCAGGCTGAACGGGTTGAGCTCGATACGCTCGATACGGGCCGGCACGGTGGCGTAGTTGGCCAACTGTTGGTTGGCCACACGCAGCGCTATACCGGGCAGAATCAAAAAGCCCAGCAAGCTGTAGAGTGCAAGGGCGGTCAGCAAGGCGCCTACGGCGCGAATCAATCCTTTGGGCATGGGTGACGCCATCTATGTCGATCAGGAGTGCCTTGGAGTATGGCACGGGTTTGCGGTTCCGAAGAACCGCGCTTTTATTGCGATAACCCAGTTCTTTCAGGGCAATCCTACAGTTGTAGGATTAAAGTCTTCAGCGGGGGTTGCTGATCTTGTGAGGGAAAGTCGGCGCCGGGTGTCATCACTTTCCAGTCGCGTACGGGCCGGCCAGCCTTTTCGGCGCAGCGCAAGACCTGCTCGCGCCAGTCATCCATGCTGACTTTTGCCAGGTTGTTGCAGCAGATCAGCACCCCATTGTCGGCGGTGGCCAGCAATGCCGGCTTGAGCAGGCTCTGGTAGTCACGCAGCAGGTCCACGGTGCCAAAGGCGCTCTTGGCCCAGGCCGGCGGGTCGAGCAGCACCAGGTCATATGGCCGTTGCTCCAGGCGCGGGTAGCTGGGCAGTTTTTGCCCGCGACGCTGGGTGATCGGCAGCCCGGCCAGTTGGCGGATGGCCGGGAAGTAATCGGACTGTACAAACGTCATGGGCGGAAGTTGCCGGTTCAGTTCACCATTTTCGCGACCGACCGCCAGATTGCCCTCGGCGAAGTCCAGGTTGCACACCTCGCGGGCCCCGCCGGCGGCAGCGCTGAGGCCCACGCCGCAGGTGTAGGCAAACAGGTTCAGCACGCTTTTGCCGGCACTGTGCGCCTTGACCCAGCCGCGGGTGTTGCGCAGGTCCAGGAACAGCAGCGGGTCCTGCCCGGGGTGGCGGCCGCGCACGCGATAGTTCAGGCCCCACTCGTGGCCGACCAAGTCCTCCAGGGCGGCAGGTTCGGCGCGGTATACCGTGTCTTCCCGGTCGATACGCGAGTTGCCTCGGGAGCGGTCGTTATAGACCAGCAGCAATTCCAGGCCCAAGTACTGGTTGATCATCAGGTGCAATTGCAGCAGCGCCTGGCTGTCCAGGGACTGGTGAAAGCTCTGCACCATCAATTGCGGGCCGTAACGGTCGATGGTCAAGCCACCGGCGCCTTCCTGGCTACCATGGAACAGCCGGTAACAATCGGTGCCTTGGGCATGCAGCTCGGCGAGCAGGTCTTGGCGATGGTCGAGGGCGGCGCGCAGCGCCTGATTCAGGGACGACATGGAGCGCGCCTTGCTGGGGAATTGAAGCGCGCAAGTTTAACAGCTCCTACAAGGGGTTGCGTCGTTACAGCAGGCCCATCCGCCTATGGGCGCGCTGTACCGAGCCATTGCGCATCGCCCAGCGCAACAGGGGCGCACTGCGCTTGACCCCGGCGCGCACCAGTTGGCGTTGCAGCGGGCTTTGCTGTTGCTCCAGCATGTCGCTGGCCCAGTCCGGCAGCAGGTCGATGCCGGCCTGCATCATCAGTGCGCCGAACGGCTTGGCCAGCACGCTGGGCGCCGGGGCATTGAGCAACAGGCGCAACACTTCACGGCTGCGTTCGTCACACAGCAGTTGCGGGCGAATACGTTGCAGATAATCAGAAATTTCCTGCCGTGAACGCGGCACATGCCGAGCCCCCAGTTGTTCGGCGACCAGGGCAATCTCGCTGTAGTAGCGGTCCTGGTCCCTGGGCGATAAGTCCGGGTTTTTGTAGCGCAGGTGCGCCGCGAGAAAGCTGCTGACTTCCGCGACATGGACCCAGGTCAGCAATTGCGGATCACTGGCCGCATAGGGGCGCCCATCCGGTGCGTGCCCGACCACTTGCAGGTGGATGGTGCGCACTTTTTCGATCAGCCACTCGGCATCGCGACGCGAGCCAAAGGTGGTGCCGGAAATAAACTGCGAAGTACGCCGCAGGCGCCCGAGCATGTCCTGGCGAAAGTTGGAATGGTCCCACACCCCGGCCAGCGCCAGGGGATGCAGCGCTTGCAGCATCAAGGCGCTGATGCCGCCGATCAGCATGCTGCTGAAGTCACCATGGACCTTCCAGCTGACAGAGGCCGGCCCGAACAGGCCTGGGTCGCCCTTGGGGTTTTCCAGGTCCAGGTTGCCCAGGGACAGACCTGTCAGGCTCATCAACTGGGCTTCGATACGGTTGCGCAGAAATTCCATGGCGGCTTGGGGGTTCCTATCGGTTCAGGCGCTTGTCGATCAGGCCGTCGACCACGCTGGGATCGGCCAGGGTCGAGGTATCGCCCAGGCTGTCCAGCTCATTGCAGGCGATCTTGCGCAGGATACGCCGCATGATCTTGCCTGAACGGGTTTTGGGCAAGGCCGGCGCCCATTGGATCAGCTCGGGCCTGGCGAAACTACCGATTTCCTGGCTGACCAGTTCCAGCAGGTGTTTTTTCAGCGCGTCGTCGGGCTCGACGCCTTTTATCGGCGTGACAAAGGCATAGATGCCCTGGCCCTTGATGTCATGGGGATAGCCGACGACGGCGGCCTCCGCCACCTGGTCATGCAGCACCAGCGCGCTTTCCACCTCGGCGGTGCCGATGCGATGGCCGGAGACGTTGATCACATCATCGATGCGCCCGGTGATCCAGTAGTCGCCATCCTCGTCACGCCGTGCGCCGTCGCCGGTGAAGTAGTAGCCGGGGTAGGGCTTGAAGTAGGTGTCGATCATCCGCTGCGGGTCGCCATACACGCTGCGGATCTGCCCCGGCCAGCTGGCTTTGATCGCCAGGACACCACTGCCGGCGCCGCTGATTTCCTGGCCCTGTTCGTCGAGCAAGACCGGCTGCACCCCAAACATCGGCTGCGTGGCGCAGCCGGGCTTGATGCGCCGGGCGCTGACCAGCGGGCTGAGCATGATGCCGCCGGTCTCGGTCTGCCACCAGGTATCGACAATCGGGCAGCGTTGCTCGCCGACGGCATTGAAATACCACTCCCAGGCGTGCGGGTTGATCGGCTCGCCGACACTGCCGAGCACTCTCAGGCTGGCCCTGGAGGTGCTTTTCAGGGGGCCTGGCCCCTCGCGCATCAAGGCCCGTAGGGCGGTGGGCGCGGTGTAGAAAATATTCACCTGATGCTTGTCGATCACCTGCCAGAAACGCGAACTGTCCGGGTAGCTTGGCACCCCCTCGAACATCAGGGAGGTGGCGCCATTGGCCAGTGGCCCGTACACGATATAGCTATGGCCAGTGACCCAGCCGACATCGGCGGTGCACCAGAACACTTCGCCCTCGCGATAATCGAGCACGTATTTGAAGGTCATCGCCGCCTGCAGCAGATAGCCGCCGGTGGTGTGCAGCACGCCCTTGGGCTTGCCGGTACTGCCGGAGGTATAAAGGATAAACAACGGGTCTTCGGCGCCCATCGGCTCGGGTGGGCACTCGCCGCTGACCGCGTCCACAGCCTGTTGATACTTGAGGTCGCGCCCCTCGGTCCAGGCCACGGCGGCGCCTGTGCGCTCCACCACCAGCACCGTCGTGACATTCGGGCAACTGGCCAGGGCCTTGTCGACATTCTGTTTCAGTGCCACGGGCTTGCCGCCGCGCACGCCTTCGTCGGCGGTGATCACGGTGCGGCAGTCGGCATCCAGAATGCGGTCGCGCAGGGCATCGGGTGAAAACCCACCAAACACCACCGAGTGCACCGCGCCAATCCGCGTGCAGGCCAGCATCGCGTAGGCGGCTTGTGGAATCATTGGCATGTAGATACACACCCGATCGCCTTTCTTCACGCCACGGCTTTTCAGCACATTGGCCAGGCGGCTGACGTTTTGATGAAGTTGGCGGTAGGTGATTCTGGAGGATTTTGCAGGATCGTCGCCTTCCCAGATAAAGGCCGGCTGATCGGCACGTTGTGCCAGGTGACGGTCAATGCAGTTGTAGCTGACGTTCAACTGGCCGCCGGCAAACCACTGCGCGGCACCGCTGTTGATATCGCAGTGCTGGACGGTCTGCCAGGGTGTGCTCCAATCGAGCAGCGCCTTGGCCTGTTCGGCCCAGAAAGTATCGGGGTGTTCGATGGATTGACGATAGAGGCGCTGGTAGTCCTCTTGACTGAGTTGCGCGGCTTGGCGCACTGCATTGGCATGGGGAAACTGGCTGATATCGAACATTAGGGATCCCTCTTCTTGTTTTATAGATACAAGAACTCAAGGCGGGTCCTGTGGAAGCTGGCAAGCCAGTTTCCACAGGGGGCGCTTGTGCAGGTTCAATCCCTGATTGTAGTGTCGATCACATCAACCGCGGTGACGACCACGGAAGTAGTTGATCAAGCCCTGGGTGGAGGCATCGTCGGCCGAAGTTTCCTCGGCGCCCGTCAGGCGGTTGTAGACGCCCTTGCCCAGTTCCTTGCCCAGCTCCACGCCCCATTGGTCAAAGGCGTTGATGCCCCAGATGACGCTCTGCACGAACACCTTGTGCTCATACATCGCCACCAGCGCGCCCAGGCGGCGCGGGCTGATCCGTTCGACCACCAGGGTGTTGCTCGGGCGGTTGCCCGGGATCACCTTGTGCGGGGCCAGTTTCTGCACTTGGTCTTCGGCCATGCCTTTGTCACGCAGTTCGGCTTCGGCTTCGCTGCGAGTCTTGCCGAGCATCAACGCCTGGCTCTGGGACAGGCAGTTGGCATACAGCCACTGGTGATGGTCGGAAACCGGGTTGAAGCTGACGATCGGCACAATGAAGTCGGCCGGGATCAACTGGGTGCCCTGGTGCAGCAACTGGTGATAAGCGTGCTGACCGTTGCAACCCACGCCACCCCAGATCACCGGGCCTGTGTCGGTGGCAACCGGCGTGCCGTCCTGGCGCACGCTCTTGCCGTTGGATTCCATATCCAACTGCTGCAGATGTTTGGTGATGTTACGCAGGTAGTGGTCATACGGCAGGATCGCATGGCTCTGCGCACCCCAGAAGTTGCCGTACCACACACCCAGCAGGCCCAGCAGCACGGGCATGTTCTGCTCGAACGGGGCGTTCTGGAAGTGCTGGTCCATGGTGTAGGCGCCAGACAGCAGTTCCTTGAAGTTGGACATGCCAATGGCCAGGGCGATCGGCAAGCCGATCGCCGACCACAGCGAGTAACGGCCACCGACCCAGTCCCACATCGGGAAGATGTTCTCTTCGCGGATACCGAAGGCCACGGCCGCCGCGTTGTTGCTCGACACGGCGATGAAGTGGCGATACAGCTCGGCTTCCGAGCCACCCTGGGCCAGGTACCAGGCGCGGGCGGCCTGGGCGTTTTTCAGGGTTTCGAGGGTGTTGAAGGATTTCGACGAGACAATAAACAGCGTGGTCTCGGCGCGCAGCTTCTGAGTCAGTTCGTGGAACTCACTGCCATCGATATTCGCCAGGTAGTGGCAGCGCACGCCTTTATGGGCGTAGGACAACAGCGCTTCGGAGACCAGCTCCGGGCCGAGGAACGAACCACCGATGCCGATATTGACCACGTCCGTGATCGGCTTCTCGGTGTAGCCGCGCCACAGGCCGTCATGGATACGGCCCACCAGGTCGGTGATCTGGTTCAGCACCTTGTGCACGTCGGGCATGATATTGGTGCCATTGACCGACAATTTGTCGCCCACCGGACGGCGCAGCGCAGTGTGCAGCGCCGGACGGCCTTCTGAAGAGTTGACCGGTTCGCCGTCGAACAGCGCCTTGATGGCGCCTTTGAGGTCGACTTCGTTGGCCAGGTCCACCAGCAGGTCGCGGGTTTCAGACGTAATCAGGTTTTTCGAGTAGTCGAGGAACAGTCCGCAGCTGCTCAAGGTGAACTGGGCAAAGCGCTGGGGATCGGCATTGAACGCGTCGCGCATGCTGAAATCCTGCATGGCTTGGCGATGTTGATTGAGCGCTTGCCAGGCGGGCAGAGCGGTAACGTCATGAGGGGTGCGGTAATACGCCATCGCTGCGGGTTTCCTTTTTATTACTGGGACTACTTTTGGGACACTTGAATGTCCAGAACGTCCGACTTTTATCAAGCAGGCACTGAGAAACGGCGGGTTCCGGTCGAATGTGTCAACGCCAACACTAGCGTCGGGCGTTTACATTAAACCTAGCGTGTCGATATGTCTTGGCTTTGTCTGCGCACAGGCCGGTACTTTTTTATACCGGGGCCTGGGAGGCGCTACAAACCGAATGTGGGAGCGGGCAAGCCCTAATGCCAGTCAGTTAAGCGGATTCTGCTTTCTGTAGGAGCGAGCTTGAACTGGCCTAATGCTCCCGGACACCTCTTAAGGGCGATATGATTCGCCCAATCAGGAGGTTCCATGCAAGAGCGAAAGACCTACACCCGCGAGTTCAAGCAACGTGCTGCAAGCATGGTTCTTG
>NZ_MNPU01000138.1 GCF_001983165.1 Pseudomonas gessardii
TAGGCTCTGTACGTAAAGTATTGTCGCAAGCACCGCATAGCGCAGGCCAATGAGACCATCGCCGCAAAACTTGTTGCGAGCTTGTCGAAGCGCGTCACGATGCGACGGTTCTCCTTCAGCCAGCCAAACATGCGTTCGATGATGTTGCGCTGCCGATATTTGGGGCGATCAAAAAGTCGAGGCAATCCTGGCTTGGTTTTGCGCTTCATGCTTCGCAACGGAATGACTGGCTGCATGCGATAACGATCACAATACTGGCGCAGCGCTTCAGCGTCGTAACCCTTGTCAGCCAGCAACCAGCGGCAACGCTTGCGTGGGCGACCGCGCAGGCTGGGTATGCAAGCCTGATCGAGTAGCGGTTGGGCATAGGCTATATCGCTGGCTTGTCCGCCTGACAACAGGAAACGCAGAGGCACACCATTGGCGTCGCACAGCATGTGAATCTTGGTCGTCAGGCCACCCCGGCTGCGCCCGAGCGCGTGGTCTTGCGGTTCTTCAAATCCCCTTTTTTCCCGGCACCTGATGAGGCCCGGGTTGCTCGTACGGCAGTGGAGTCGATCATCCATGTTTCCAAGTCAATCAAACCCTGCTCATTCAATCGGATATGAAGACGCTTGAGCATCTGATCAAAAGCTCCGCAATCACGCCATCCTCGGAACCGTTGATAGATCGTTGACCAAGGGCCGAATCGTTCGGGCATGTCTCGCCAGGCTGCGCCAGAGCAAAGCACCCAGAGAATACCGTTTAGCATCAGGCGATCATCGGCCCGAGGGCGCCCGGTGCGCTGATTTTTGGTGAAGATATCTGCAACCAGATCCCAGGCTGCGTCGGGGAGTTCATACCGCTTTGCCATCTTGGCCTCCTGGCTTTAATGGCGGTGTATTTTACAGAAAATCGTATTTCTTGGGTTTACGTACAGAGCCTAG
>NZ_MNPU01000139.1 GCF_001983165.1 Pseudomonas gessardii
GATATCTGCAACCAGATCCCAGGCTGCGTCGGGGAGTTCATACCGCTTTGCCATCTTGGCCTCCTGGCTTTAATGGCGGTGTATTTTACAGAAAATCGTATTTCTTGGGTTTACGTACAGAGCCTAGTAGCTGATCAATTAATTTCGGAGTTTTTTATGATAGCGGCAGATCAATTTCCTCTTGGTATCGACCATCCATTGGTTACTGTCCGCAATCACTCCGATGCGCTTGAGAGGTATCGCAGGCTGGGTTTTTTTCCTTCCCCCGTGAGCTATCATCCTTGGGGTAGTGTTACTTCTCTAATGATGTTTAAAAATAATTTCATCGAACTTATTGGGATTGATGATGCTTCAAAATTTGGTATCAATTCAGTTAATGGATTTTGTTTTGGACGTCAGCTTGGAGAGTTTTTGGCACGCGGCGAGGAAGGGGTCTCTCTAGTCGCCCTACATAGCAAAGATGCAGACTCAGATCATAAGCGACTGGTAGAAGAAGGCTTGGAGAGCCAGGGGCGTATAGATTTCCGTCGTCGTATGACTCTGCCTGATGGCCGACATGACGAGGCTGTCGTATCACTGGGTCTATTCATTGACTCCGAACTTCCAGATACCTCAAATTTTATCTGTCATCAGCACCGTCCTGAGCTTATTTGGGGCGGCGGCAAAAACTGAGTGCAACACCTGACCTTTCCGGTACGGTGCTGCCCTATGTCTTATTCCGAACTCAGCGTTGAAGAGCGTGCCACCATTCAAGTTAGTCATGCCCAAGGCCTCAGCTTGCGCAGGATTGCCTGCTTGATCAACCGA
>NZ_MNPU01000140.1 GCF_001983165.1 Pseudomonas gessardii
TTCGATACGATCTTTGTTTCAGCAGTTTCACTTTGATAAACAACTACTTCGGCTTTAGCGACATCCACTCCAATGATTGATTGCGAGACAGTCATTGCCATGAGAAAAGCTCCGGGTTAGGGTTTACAGGCTTGTCGGGGCTTCACCGTTGCGCTGGCTTGCTTCTATCGTCGGTCATGGCCGATGCATTCCTTATCGGCGCTTTGGTGAAGGGGTGGGGCGAAGTCTCCCACGGTCTGTACTGGCTAGAGTCAGATGCTGGCTTTTAGTCCCACCACCCCTACAAGTCTAACCATACAAGCTGGCTTGCCCGCGATGACGGTGTATCAGTCGATAAATCTATTGGCTGACCTGCCGCCATCGCAGGCAAGCCAGCTCCCACAGGGGGACCGCGCACGCCTCGACGATCAGGTCGGCTGTCAGGCCGCCTCGCTTTGCTTGTGATTTTGATCTCAGGCGCCCCGTTAAACCACGCTGGCCGTCATCCGATATTGATTTGGGGGGTAACCCGGCAGGACGCCGGGTTAGCCGCGCTGGGCCATGGATGGCCCATCGCGGCGGCCCCCCAAATCAATGTCGGATGACGGGCATGCCGAGCCTAGGCGAGGCACCGAGTGGTGGGGCAAGAGCGCTTTGGTTACTTTGGCGCTCTTCGAAAGTGAGCCGCCGTTGAACTGCCCCCCGAATGTTGGACACCTGACCCCTCGGGAGGGTGTTCCATGACGAAATACAACCTAGCGCTCAAGCAATCACTGATTGAAGAGTGTCTGTCTGCCAGTAGCGTTCATGAGGTGGC
>NZ_MNPU01000141.1 GCF_001983165.1 Pseudomonas gessardii
CCTCGGGCTGGTCTCGATACTGGATACGATAAACCGACTTAACCGTATAACCTGAACCGCCGTATACGGAACCGTACGTACGGTGGTGTGAGAGGACGGCGGATGTGAATCCGCCTCCTACTCGATTTTAAGACGTTGCGCTGAGCGTCAATGATTGAGTGCGCAAGGATGGAAGTTTTGTTTAGTGGGGTGAGTGTGCTTGATTATTTTTTATAACGGGTGTGTGTAACTTTTTTGTGATTTTTTTCATGTTTTATATTGAGTCGCCCTTTTGTTTTTTGATTTTTCCGAGAGTGGTGCAGCATTAACCGCGCGGGAAATATCATGAGCAGTATCTGTAGGGATTCAATGAATCATATCGTTTTTTTTCACTAAGGCAGTTTATTAGCGTGTATGACATTGTTTTGATCAGGAAAGCGCTGGAGAGAGCAGTTTTTACAGGCGTCCATAGGTAAAAGTCTGAAGTTTTCATTTGGTGTCCTTATGTTTTTGGCGATTTCTGGAACTCGAATGCTTTTTTCTCCACGAAATACAGGACTTCGATTCGGTTGCTGCCGTTTCAAGTCACAAGCCAATAGTGTTTGTTATGGGTGGGCGGCGGCAAAAACTGAGTGCAACACCTCCTGAATTCAACACATAAGTGCAACGCTCACCCCTGTATGCACTTCGTACGGCGTCTTCCAGCCCAAGCGCTTGCGCGGGCGTAGATTGATCCTCGCTACTGTCCGATTGACGGCTTCGACGGTCAG
>NZ_MNPU01000142.1 GCF_001983165.1 Pseudomonas gessardii
ATATGGATAGTGTTTTGATTTTTTCACAAAATCAAGTCGAAGAATTGATGAAAAAACCCAACTGGAAGGCGAATTTTTCTCAACATATTAACGATTTAATGCAAGACATGAAAAACGAAACTGGTCTTGAACCTATGGGCTGGGAAATGCACATGGACGAAGGCCATAAAGACCCAAAAACAGGGAAATACGTGATGAACTATCACGCCCATCTAATATTCTATAACTTCGATTTTAAGACGAATAAAGCACCATTGCGTGAGCTGATGGGTCGAAAAAGTGATTCGATATGGTCGAAGCTGCAAGATGTTGCAGCAAATCGCTTTGCTGATTTGGGTTTTATCCGTGGTGTTTCTGCTGAAATGAGTAAAGTCAAACACCTTGAAAAAGACGATTATGTAGCTGCTAAACAGGCCGAGATCGAACGCCTGCAGGCGGAGCTGGTAGACCGTCAAACCCACCTAGATCGTGCCTTACACGCTAATCAGGAGCTTCTGGAAGAGGTAGCGGAAAGCATTGACGCTATTTTCAAGAATTTGCAAAGACAATTAAAAAATTCATTTCCGGATTTTTATGATAAATCTTTGAAATTCTGCAACAAGGTTGCCTCATATTTTAACGCCGATTCTGGTGGTGGGGAGTTACTACCACTTTTAAAAGAAACACGCGAAAATGCACAAAAAATTAAGTCTCTCAATGATGATTTGAAGAAACGAAACGGCAAGGGGA
>NZ_MNPU01000143.1 GCF_001983165.1 Pseudomonas gessardii
TCGGTTGATCAAGCAGGCAATCCTGCGCAAGCTGAGGCCTTGGGCATGACTAACTTGAATGGTGGCACGCTCTTCAACGCTGAGTTCGGAATAAGACATAGGGCAGCACCGTACCGGAAAGGTCAGGTGTTGCACTCAGTTTTTGCCGCCGCCGCTTTAAAACCAAGCTCTACAGCTGACCCAGCTTCAGTTCGTACCATTTATGTACCATTGGGCTACTTTCGATTCATACCTCCGCCCTGACTAACCGCCTTAGGTATCAGGCAAAAAACAGCCAAATGCCCCCATTGCGAACCTGGCTGGCGATGTATAAAAATGCACTCAACCTTCGCTATTTTTATTCATAGAGCATTCAGAATTTAGCTTTTATCTAGCCGACAAATTAACCATCAGGGAGTGACGTCAATGACGATGCTGAAAAAATTAATTAAAGAGTATGGCGGTTTTCAAGAGGCGATTGATTTGGTTGGCGAGAAGTGCTTAGAAAAATTCTGTGATCGAGTATACGCAGGGCTCTGCTCGGAATACCAAGGCGCTGGATATATCAAGAATGTGCAATGGTTGCTTAGACACTTCTATGCATCCAAGATGTAGTGGTCTAATGAAACCGGACACCCATTTAGGCGAGAATGCTCGCCAGATCGAGGTGTCAGATGACCAAACAACGCCGCTCCTTTACTCCTGAATTCAAGCGCGAGGCTGCCGACCTTGTGCTC
>NZ_MNPU01000144.1 GCF_001983165.1 Pseudomonas gessardii
GCGCTTCGATTTCAAATGTCCTATCGAAGTCATGAGCGAAGTGATGCAGAAAGCCTTGGCTATGCAATATGATGCTCCTGCGTCAATTCAATAACCGTGTTGCACTCAGCTCCTGCAACCGCCAAGCAAAAATCAAAACGGTGCTGTTGTCTGTCGGCTTGTTGGCGGGTTCGATCTCCATGGCGAATGCCGCGGATGGAACCGTTACGTTTTTGGGGTCGGTTCACTCGGGTGCCTGCTCTATTAAACCTGACTCGGTAGATCAGACAGTTCATCTAGGGGCGATCGCAAAACATCAGTTGGAAGCGGGAGGCAAGTCTGAACCCCGTCGTGTCCTTATAGAACTTGAAGGCTGCAGTTTATCCGACCTCACTGATAACACTGTGACGACTACTTTCACGGGGGCGCCATCAAGTGCTGTGCCAGGTGCACTGGGTACTGTCGGTAGTGCTGGCGGCGTTGGCATCATGATGACACATGGTAGTGAACTCATTGAGTTGGGTGTCGCTACAGCCCCACAGATCATTGGTGCGGGTGATAACAGGCTCTTCGCATTTAAGGGTGTAGCTGATTTCTAAACCCTCCTGACTTCAGCAAGCACCTGGCTATGTAATTGGTTAAATTTCTAAAGCCCAAGGCGGTACCTCGTAAGTGCTCAAGTCGCCCGTT
>NZ_MNPU01000145.1 GCF_001983165.1 Pseudomonas gessardii
CATGACTGGGGTGAAGTCGTAACAAGGTAGCCGTAGGGGAACCTGCGGCTGGATCACCTCCTTAATCGACGACATCAGCTGCTCCATAAGTTCCCACACGAATTGCTTGATTCATTGAAGAAGACGATAGAAGCAGCTTTAAGCTCCAAGCTGATAGCTCTTAGCTAATCAGTTGCGCTCGAAATTGGGTCTGTAGCTCAGTTGGTTAGAGCGCACCCCTGATAAGGGTGAGGTCGGCAGTTCGAATCTGCCCAGACCCACCAATTTTGTTATGGGGCCATAGCTCAGCTGGGAGAGCGCCTGCCTTGCACGCAGGAGGTCAGCGGTTCGATCCCGCTTGGCTCCACCATTAACTGCTTCTGCTGTTAGAGTTTAGAAATGAATATTCAATGATGAATATTGATTTCTAGTCTTTGATTAGATCGTTCTTTAAAAATTTGGGTATGTGATAGAAAGATAGACTGAACGTTACTTTCACTGGTAACGGATCAGGCTAAGGTAAAATTTGTGAGTCACTCTTAATTGAGTATGATCGAATTTTCGGCGAATGTTGTCTTCACAGTATAACCAGATTGCTTGGGGTTATATGGTCAAGTGAAGAAGCGCATACGGTGGATGCCTTGGCAGTCAGAGGCGATGAAT
>NZ_MNPU01000146.1 GCF_001983165.1 Pseudomonas gessardii
CATGACTGGGGTGAAGTCGTAACAAGGTAGCCGTAGGGGAACCTGCGGCTGGATCACCTCCTTAATCGACGACATCAGCTGCTCCATAAGTTCCCACACGAATTGCTTGATTCATTGAAGAAGACGAAAAGAAGCAGCCCGAAATTGGGTCTGTAGCTCAGTTGGTTAGAGCGCACCCCTGATAAGGGTGAGGTCGGCAGTTCGAATCTGCCCAGACCCACCAATTTTGTGTGGGAAACGCCTGTAGAAATACGGGGCCATAGCTCAGCTGGGAGAGCGCCTGCCTTGCACGCAGGAGGTCAACGGTTCGATCCCGTTTGGCTCCACCACTACTGCTTCTGTTTGTAGAAAGCTTAGAAATGAGCATTCCATCATTGTGATGGTGAATGTTGATTTCTAGTCTTTGACTAGTTCGTTCTTTAAAAATTTGGGTATGTGATAGAAAGATAGACTGAACGTTACTTTCACTGGTAACGGATCAGGCTAAGGTAAAATTTGTGAGTGGCTCTTAATTGAGTATGATCGAATTTTCGGCGAATGTTGTCTTCACAGTATAACCAGATTGCTTGGGGTTATATGGTCAAGTGAAGAAGCGCATACGGTGGATGCCTTGGCAGTCAGAGGCGATGAAA
>NZ_MNPU01000147.1 GCF_001983165.1 Pseudomonas gessardii
CGCTCTTGCCCCACCACTCGGTGCCTCGCCTAGGCTCGGCATGCCCGCAGTCAGGCATTGCTCCGTGGGCCCGCCGCGATCGGCCATCCATGGCCGTGTCGCGGCTACCCCGGCATCCATGCCGGGGTGCCCACTGCGCAATACCTGCCTGCGGCCAGCGTGGTTTAACGGGGCGCCTGAGATCAAGATCAAAAGCCAGATCAAAAGCAGAGCAACAGCAACAGCAAAGCCGGGGCGCGAAGCTGCATTCCCCCCTGTGGGAGCTGGCTTGCCTGCGATGGCGGTGTATCAGTCGATAAATGTATTGGCTGATGCACCGTCATCGCAGGCAAGCCAGCTCCCACAGGGGTACGCACACGCTTCGACGATCAGGTCGGCTGTCAGGCCGCCTCGCTTTGCTTTTGATCTGAGGCGCCCCGTTAAACCACGCTGGCCGTCATCCGATATTGATTTGGGGGGTAAACCGGCAGTGAACTGCCCCCCGAATGTTGGACACCTGACCCCTCGGGAGGGTGTTCCATGACGAAATACAACCTAGCGCTCAAGCAATCACTGATTGAAGAGTGTCTGTCTGCCAGTAGCGTTCATGAGGTGGCA
>NZ_MNPU01000014.1 GCF_001983165.1 Pseudomonas gessardii
GGCGACTTGAGCACTTACGAGGTACCGCCTTGGGCTTTAGAAATTTAACCAATTACATAGCCAGGTGCTTGCTGAAGTCAGGAGGGTTTAGAAATCAGCTACACCCTTAAATGCGAAGAGCCCCATTTTTTACATTTCGGGCAAGTTCGCCGATTAAATAGTTTTTGCAAAAGTCGGCCGACAAATAATAGAGATTGGCCGTCTTAAGTGGCCTGTCGGCGGTCAGATGATCATCACTTTTGCTGCTGCCAAACTGGCGGATCAACCCATGGGCATCCACTTCGGCAAAGGTGCCTTCCATCAGGGGCGTGAGCGGTGACACCACCGCCAGGCATTCGCGAGCGCTGTGTGCGTCCAATGCCGTGATCACCGAAGGCCGAAAGAAGATATCACCCTCCAGCAACGTGACCCCCTCTTCGCCTGCCAGTTCATGGGAGGCCAGAAACAACGAATACAGGTTATTGGTCGTGGCCCATTGCGTGTTTTCGATAAATCGCACCGTCACCGGTAGTTCCAGCGCTGCGACACTGGCTTGTATCTTTATGCCTTTATAACCGATCACTACAACAACTTCCTGATAACCCGCTTCAACAAGAATATTGAGCGCATTAGCCAGGATACTAAGACCATTGACTTCGGTCAGTGGCTTGGGAATAGAGTCAGAGGCCCGTCCAAGACGAGACCCCATGCCTGCGGCAAGGACAATAGCTTTTTTCATGATAGTTCACCTATTGCAGAGCAAAAGCGAAGTACTGAACTG
The DNA here is from genome assembly GCF_001983165.1 of Pseudomonas gessardii. Taxonomy (GTDB): domain Bacteria; phylum Pseudomonadota; class Gammaproteobacteria; order Pseudomonadales; family Pseudomonadaceae; genus Aquipseudomonas; species Aquipseudomonas gessardii. Next base: position 761 of record NZ_MNPU01000014.1, read on the forward strand.
TTGACATCCTGCAAGCAAACTACGGTCAGGACTATCAACAAAGATAGCCTGGATTCAGGCCCGGGTTTTTACCGCACACCGGAAGTCACTCAGGGTCACTTTCTCGGCATCCAGGTCCACTTCATACCGATGATCAAACCCTTTGGCCGCATGGCTATTCCATTCACTTCCATACGCCCGCTCCAAGTAACGCCTGGAGGCCAGCGCTTCAGGAGCTGGCAAGTCGAGGTGTCCAAACCGTGTAACACCTCGGGAGTGCCAATCTTCCACGCTCAGGTACTCACGGGGCCAATTTGCCAAGGCCAGGGGGCTGGTATAACGAAGTTGCCCATCCAGTTCGGACAATGGAAAGATATCCACCGAGGGATATAAGTAATCGCGATTATTCTCTTGCGGCATGGAGATACCCGCCGTCGAAAACACCTTGTACCCGCCCCACAGTTCCCAGGGTTGTTGACTGAGGCGATAACCCCGCTCTGCAAATTGCGGCGCCAGAGCAAAGAACTTTTCGGTGTCGGCCTCAAGAATATAGAGATCCGCGTCATCATCCCAAGGGATCAAGCCGGTATGCCGCACGGCCCCCAACAAAGTACCCGCCGCCAGGCAATATTCGAGCCCATTGGCGCTGAACACTTCGTCGATGACTTCAAGCCCCTCATAGATTTGATCGACAAACGCCTGGGGGGTCTTTCCAAGTTTCGCTTGACTCATATCCCTTTCCTTTTGGCAGACAATGCGCGGGTGAAGACCGTAGTGGCTTGCTCTGAAACTATTTCAAAACCCAATTCATCCAGGCATTGTGCAAGTTGTTCCCGGCCATAAACTCTCGCGCCGCAATTAACCAGCATGTCCAGCGACATCAATGCTCCCACTTTCGTCTGGGTATCGAACTCATTGATCACCAGCACGCCATCACGTGCCAGGCCATGGCACATATTCGCCAGAATCTGTTTCGCCTCGGGCTCGTCAAACCCCATCAACAGGCGCGAAGTGACAATACAGTCAGCCTCCACCTCCAACTTGCCGAGCACAATGTCATGGGCCAGGAAGTTCACATCGAAGTGTTTGTAGTCACTCAGGTTGCCCTTGGCGATTTCCAGGGTGTTCGCAAAATCCACCAGCGTGTATTTGAGATCTGTCGCGGTTGCCAGTAACTGCTCAATCAACAACCCCGGGCCGCTGCCCACATCCACGATATGCCGCGGTTCGTGGGCGAGCAGTACTTGGGCCAAGCGCACATTCATATCGCCGACCCCCTGTTGCATGGCCGCCGCAAAGTTGCTCTGGCGGTCATAGGCAAACGCCGTGTCCTGCCCTGGACGGAAGAAATCCTCTGCCACCGACCAGTTCGACCAATGATTGGCGTCCAGCAACAGCAAATTGGCGATCGACCCCTCGGTATCCCGACGCAGCGTGGCCCGAAGGTCCTGCGCGACGCGATAGCGCAGGCCTTGTTTGTTCAGGACATTGAGTTGCACCAGTGTTTCCACAAGGATCGTTGTAGAGACACGATGCAGTTCCAGCCGGCCAACCAGTTCATCCAGCGTCAGATCTTCCTGGCACAGTTCCTCGAACAGGCCAGCCTGTACCGCAAACATGACGGCACGTGCCGCCCTGAAGTTAAACACTAACTGGTGAAGTTCTTGTGGTTTCATCGTCGCCCCGCCCAATAAGGATTACATGCCGTAAGTGATCGCCGCCCCCACCCCCAACAGGTCGGCACGAACAGCCGACAGTTGGCGTGCGTATAACTCCAGCATGTGGACACAGGCACTGATACGCTTGCCCAGGCCGGCATAGGCACGGCTGCTCATATCCGGGCCAAAGTCCTCAACCTCGCGAATAATGAGGTGATCCGGCATGTAGCAGATCTTGGTGTTTTTATAAGTCGTCGCCCGTAGATCCAGTACCGGGTAACTCCCCCCCATGCCGCTGGAGATTGAAACAATCAAGGCCGGCTTGTGTGCCAATACCGGGTACTCGCTGGAAACAAAGAACTCCTTCAATACCGGTGGGGCCATACCCGAATGTTCCGGTACTACAACAATGAAAGCCTCGGCCCGGCCGGCAAGTTCATCACGCTGCGGGCCGGTGGGCTGTGCTGCCAGGTTCAGGACGGTCGGTGTCAATACCGAATAGTCCCGCAGATAGTTTTCCAGGATTCTACTGACCCTTAAACTTTGCGAATCCATTCTTGGGCTGCCCGCAATAATCAGCACTTCCATAGTTGCCCCCGTCGGTAAATATCAAATAGTTTCCAGTGGCCACTGTTGCGTGCGCCGGGCGCGCTGGGACACCCACACAGCCAGTACGCCTCCCAGCAGGTTCAAGGCCAGCAACATCAGCAGCGCCAGATTGAAATCGTTAAACAGATAGCCCAGCCAATAGCAGCCGGTGTGGAGCACCAGGACGTACAGCGCGTCAACCGCCATGGCGGTCCGGGCTCTTTCAATCGCTGGCAACCCATGGACAGCCAGGTACAGCATGCCCCGGCCGAATACCGTGATCGGGATGATCATCAAGTACGTCACCACAAAGGGCAGCGCGTCGTCATAGCCACCCAACATAAAGCGCGCCACCGGCTGGGCAAAGACAATGAACGGCAGGGCCACGACGGTTTGCCACATCAACACCAGGGCATAGCCGGACTTGAAAATCATCCCCACCTGGTCATGGCGCTGTTGAACAAATGCCTTGCTCAACAACACGGTGGTAACCGCAGACACCCCCCAGACGGGAATCATGATCAACGGCTGCAGCTTGGAAATAACCCCCATGGTTGCCACTTCTGCATCCCCCAGTTTCGAGATCAGATAAGTGGCCACGATTCCAGAGATTGGCCAGAAGGTTGCCGTGGAACTGGTTACCCAGGCCAGTCGGGAAATGTTCCCCGCCGCCTTGAGCATCTGGCCCACCCGCAGCTTGCCGGGGCCGCTGACCCGGGTATGCCTGACGCCAAAGTAGATGCACACCAGCGCCCCACCGGCCTGTGCCAGCCAGGCGGCATACACCGAACCCACCAGGCCGAAGCCGGCAAAACCGCCCACGCCAAACATCAGCAGGGGATCGAGCACGATGTTCATCAGGCATACCACCGCGACCACCACGGCCTGAGTCTTGAATAACGACAGCCCCCGCAAATACGCCGTGGAAATGGCAAACGTGAGGGTAATGATGAAGCCGTACAGCCACGTCCTTAAATAACCCTCACTTTGCTCATAAACCGGTGCCGCCGCCCCCATCGCACCCAGTACGGCCTCAAGGTTCAGGCCGACGCCCACCAGCACCACGCCATAGACCGCGGCGCCCATCAGCAGGCCCGGCAGCAACACATCGATGACCGTGTTGCCCCCGCCCCTTTCCTGCCCTTTGGACACATGCACACTGATCGCCAGGGCAATGCCCATGGCAATCGTGTTCATCAGCCACATAAAAGGGCTAGCCAGACTCGCTGCCGTCAGTGGTTCATGACCGAGGTGGGCAATGAACACCATGTCGATTGCGTTCGCGACCATCAGGGCACTGAACGACAACATGGTGTGCATGGCCTGGCTGTTGATCTCTTTGCTCAACCGCCACCAGTCCTGGGGCATGGACGCTGGCTGTCTCACTCTGCAACCACCCGGAAGCCCACGGCATACAGCGAGGCATAGGGGGTAATGCTCAGCCCGTGCCGCCTGGACACCCGGCAAAGATCGGCAAAACGCCCAAAGCAACCGCCCCGGGTGATTCGATAGGTCGGCCGGTTCTCAGAGATCAAATCGTCCATGACAAAAGGACCATTGGGGTACGCGTCATAATCATTCGACGTGTACTCCTCGACGTTCCCCCCCATGTCCATCAGGCCGAACGGCGATGCACCCTGTGGGAAAACGCCGACCGGCGTGGTGGCCAACAACCCAAGCTCGGCGGTATTGGCGTTTTCGGTCCGGGCCTCATTGCCCCACGGGTATTCAAACTTCCCGGCACCGGCGACGTATTCCCATTGCGCCTCGTCAGGCAGGCGCACGGTCCGGCCAGTCCTGGCCGACAGCCAGGTGCAGAACGCATCCGCCGCGCTCGCGCTGACCGAATACACCGGATGGTTGGCGTAGTGCAGAGGAAATGCCCGCAAAGGCCAGGACGTAGGCACTTCGGCATGGGGGCAATCCTGTAAAAACGCCAGGTATTCCAGGTTGGTCACCGGATACTTGGAAATATTGAAGCCCGCCAGGGACACCGTATGCCGGGGTACTTCCTTGAGAATCCAGTCGCGAATAACCCCCACATCGGCATATTCACGCACCACGGCATCGATTTGCGATTCGTCGATACCAATACGGGCCTCGCCTGCGGGAATCGCCACCAAATGGTTCAGCGCACCACCGACGATCCTCGGGTCGCCCTTGATCGCTAGCTCCATGCCCAATTGCAAGCGCCGGGACAAGTCTGTCGCTGCCTCAAAGCTGCGCAGTAACGCCGCCGCCTCTGGCGTTTCGCAAAAACGGCTCATCCGCGCCAACGTTTCGAGCAATCCGGTTTGAGGTTGATAAGCCGCAGGTTGCTCACAGGGATCGAGTGGCGAGGTCACCGTACACTTTTCTGCGACAACTACTTTTTCTCGTGCATTCATGGTTGTAAGTCCACGCTGAAAGTTGAAGGTCAGCCAAGCTCGACGGCATAAATACGACCGTCATAGGACGACGCCAGGAAGCGCTGTTTGGCGTCATCCCAGGTCAGGGAAGAAATACCCGCCGCACTGACTTTGCGCACATTGCCCAGCCATTGCCGGGCCGTGCAGTCATAAATATCGACGGTGCCGCCATAACTGCCGGTGGCGATAAAGTTGCCGTCGCTGTTGGACGCAATGCACTTGATAGAGTGGGTATGCCGGCTGGGAATCGTCGCCCTCGGCTCCCCCCATAACTTCAGGGTCAGGTCCCGGGACACCGTGGCAACCCCGTGCGCATAAGAGCAGAGGTCATTCAAGATGCCTTCATGGGCATGGGTGATCTTGTTGACCACCTCGTAAGTGCGGATATCCGTGACCCCGATCTCACCATCGGCACACCCGGTGTACAGGCAGTTGCCATGCAGCGAAATACCCTTGATCGCGTTTTCATGAATCTTGTGGCAGGACACAAACTCCAGGTGTCGGTCATTGATCTTGAAGATGATGATATCGCCGGAATAACTGCCCACAGCCAGGCGTTGTTCACCGTCGAGCTCAAAGTTCACCCCACAGTTGAGGGGCGCGTGGTGGGCATAGGCAACTCGGTTTTTCAGGACATCGAACACTTGTCCGGTCTGCCCGCCGCACACCAGGACCGGTCCGCTTTTCAGCACAAAGTTGCACAGCGATTGCGGCCCGCCCATGTCTTTGCCATCGGCCTTCAACAGACCGGCATCGCCAATACTGTAGACAACCCCGTCTGCCGCATACACCGAGTTCAAGCTGGCCGAGGGCACAAAACCCTCGAGGTCCCAATGGTTGCGGGCGATATCCCAAATGGCGAACGTCGAGCCAAACGTTGCGAAATAGATTTTGTCGCGGCTCTGAAACTCCGCCGAGCGCGCCCAGATTTCCTTCGGATACTCCGAACGCTTCCACTCCACCAAGGTGTGGCCTTCGATCGACCACAACACCGCGACCCCGTCATACCCCAGGCTCAGCAGGCTATTGTCGAACTTTGACTTCACCAGCTTCTTGACGCTGGAACGGTGCCCCTTGTAGGTACTTAACACCGTATTGCCACTGATGACCTGGAGTTCGCCGTCGTTATTGCCAACGATAAAAACCCCGGCCGAGAGGGTCACCAGGGCATCCATATCGTGACCTTCGGTCTCCTTGATCGCCAGGCACTCCCCTGTGGCCGCATCCCAGGCACGAATGGTTCCATCGGTGCCGCAGGACAATAGCTGCTGGCTGTCGGCTGTCCAGTCGAAACTCTCTACCAGGCCGCTATGCCCCTGCATCTTGCAGATGAAGTTGCCGTTTTTATGGTGCACCGACAAACTGCTGTCGTAAGAGCAACTGGCTATTTTTTCACCATCCGGCGAGAACTTGGCCTGCATGACGTCATCGCTGTGGCTGGTCATGACACATTGCAACTTGAACTCAGGCACGCTCCATAGACGGGTCGACCCATCACTGCTGGCCGTCACCAACAGGCTGCCGTCCGGGGAAAAGTCGCAATAGTTGGCCAAGTGATCATGCCAGCCGCGCTGCAAGGGTTGGCGTGTTTGGGCATTCCACAAAATAATCTGGTTATCGTAGCCTGCCGTTGCAATGTACTGCTGCCCAAACAATGAGAGACCGCTGATAGGTGCCTGATGCTGAATCATTGAGAAACCTCCGCCTGTGCAGTGAACTGGTGATGGGTGACTTCTATTTTTGCTTTTATATATCCCGCATTATGTTTGCCAATATGCATGGACGTAGACTTGACCTCGGTAATTTCAATACCCAGGTTTCTCAACTGCAGTTCTTTTTCCGGGTTATTCGTCAACAGGATTATCTTCGGGCAGCCCAATGCCTTGAGCATCTGTGCCGCATCAAAGTAATCGCGCAAATCATCGGCGAAGCCGAGCATATTATTGGCTTCGTAGGTGTCCACACCTGAATGCTGCTGCAATGCATAGGCTTCGAGCTTTTTATATAAACCGATGCCTCGCCCTTCCTGGCGCAGGTAAATCAAATACCCACCCACTTCGTTAATCAGGCGCAGCGACTCGGAAAGTTGATCGCCACAGTCGCACTTCATGGAGTGAAAGATATCGCCGGTCAAACACTCGGAATGCAACCGAACCAACGGTAATTTATGACCGCCCGCCTTGAACCCACCCAACCGAATAGCAATATGTTCAACAGGATCTTTCAATTCATCGAATGAAATGAAAGTGGCAACCACTTCACTGTCCAACATGAGTGGTATATCGACTTCCTTAATAATCGTAGCCATTTTATTGTTTCCCTGGACGACAGTTATTCGGCAAGGCGATTCGCCCTGCAGCTTTTTATAGGAAGAGTACATACACGCAGACAAACCAAGCCGGGCACAGCACTTCTAATGACTTGAAGTTTCGTACTCTGGATACCGATACCGACAGATTGTTATGGCCGCCACGCTGCGGCCCCTTAACTACTGCAGCGTAGCGCCACAACAATTCTTGGGTACGCCAAACAGCGCACGTTGAGTCACCGCGCCCAAGTCAATTTCAAGGGCAATCGCTTTTTCCTTGCCAATGGCCCGCACCGGACCCAGCCGGGTGATGACCAGGCCTGCCCGGATCAACATCCGCTCTACCGCAACGGTTGTCACCGTCACATAACGCTGGATATGTTGCTCGATGCCATAGGCAACGATGGCCTTTACAGCCTCCAGGGTAAAATCGGAAAACCCCTTGTTACCAGGGTATCGAGGTGTCACGGCAAATCGACTGAGCTCCCATACCTGGGACGAAACCGGCGCAGGCCGTCCTTCCAGCAGTTCGGAGAAAGTGTCCCTGAGCATATACGGGCCTGTCGTTGGCAAGATACGCCAGCATCCTTTGATCTCACTGCCTCCAACATCCTGGATCAGCATGTAGAGAGGTTCCAGTGCGTCATAGCCATCAATTTCCATATCGGCAATGATCGCGACATCCCAGCCCTTACGCTTTTTAAAAACATCTGCGCGCAACCTATGCATGGCGCACAGTTGCTCACTGTCTATTTCATGCCGCCGGCCGATTGTGAAATGCACTGGATTCCCTCCCTGCGATTACTTAAACCTCAATCTATCCACCTTCACCGGACTGTCACACTAGCAGGGTAACCAGTTGCGCTGGTTTTGGATCCAATGCATGATGGCCGGTTACCCCGCCCCGTGAACCCACCGCCTGGAGGGCTCTGGGGGCGCTAGAGGCTGATCAGCCCGAGCGAAACCGCCTTGACCGCAGCCGCTCGGCGGGACGCAACGCCAAACTTGGTGTTGATGCTCGCAAAGTGATAATTGATATTGGCCTCCGAACAACCACAGATCCTGGAAATATCCCACGAGCTTTTCCCGACGGCACACCACTTGAGAATCTCTTTCTCACGACTTGTCAGGGAAATCACCTTGGCACCATTCAACTTGCCCGCATTGTCCAAAGCACTTTGCAAAATCACGTCTTTAAGAATAGACAGCTTCGGAATCATGGCATTGATATGCCGAGTTGTGCCCGCAATATCCTGGGCATCAACCGCCAGGCTGAAAGTACCGAACTGCCCCTGCGGCCCATGCAGGGGAAATGTAACCCCCCGGGAAAGTCCATAAGCGCTGGCCTCTTCCCGAAACTCACGTTGACGCGGGGTGCAATACAACGACTCATCCCAGACAACGGGCCGGACGTTTTGAAACGAATAAATCACCACCGGATCAATCGTGGCATAGCGCAATTGATCATATTGACTTCGCCAGGCCATGGGATAGTTGCTGACAATCATCGCCGTACTCAACTCGGCATCATATTTTGGCAACAACCCGATCAGGACTCGGGAAAACCCGTACTTGTCGTTCATTTTTTCAATAGCTGAAAACCACTGTTCCTGGGTTTCCAATTTATTCAATCGCGCAAGCTCATCAATAAAGTCCATTTGATGATCACCTTAGGTATTGTAGTAATTACCCGACCAATTACTGGTGGATTCCTAATAATGATGGCTATAAATACGACTTTAACTTATGGCCAATAGCACCGATGGATCAGCCCTGCCATAGGCAATGCAGATAAGTACCTTGTGATATATGTACTTCTACGAAACACTTGGCATCCATGCACACTCACAGCTCCTGATATAGCCTGATCATTGCGAACCGACGATGAGCAAGCTAGCTGAGGTATACGACCTTCGCAAGCACCCAGGCAATCGACGGTTACCGCTGGACTTTTCAGCGCCACCTGAGGATTCAACGATACATATGAACCAAGTGACCTTGCCGGTGACGGATAGGCCGGATTGGATGTTTTGGGGGGGGCGTGGGATGGGGGGTTATTGCGCCGAGAACGTCTGAAGGTATGCCAGCAGATTCTCGATCTTCTCCTGATCGCTGATCCCCCAGAAAATCATGCGGGTGCCGCTCACCACTTTCTTCGGGTTCTCGATATAGGCCGCGAGGGTTTCCCGCGTCCACACCACGCCCGAATTTTTCATCGCGTCGGAATACTGATAGTCCGCCGTGCTCCCCGCCAGCCGCCCGATCACCCCGTTGAGCTGTGGCCCGAAACCGCCGCGCGCGTTGAGCCCAACACTGTGGCAACCGCCACAGGTCTTGGTGAACAGCCTGGCGCCGGCCTCGGCATCGCCTGCTGCCGCCGCCGAAGTGTTGAAGCACATGGCAGTGAATAAAAGGGTCAGCAAGGCAGCGAGCTTCATCGCGGGCTCCAGGCAGCAAAAGCGCGATTATGCCTGTTGTTTACTGATCCTCGTCCACGTTGTTGAAGCGTGCGCGGTTGATCTGCCAAGGCAGGGCGGGCTGCGAGCGGATTTTTTTGTGTTTGCCACGGCTGAAAACGTGCGTTTGCAGTTCCAGGAAGTGCCGGTCGCGCCCGACCGACTCAAAGGTCACGACAAAGAAAATCAACGGCGTGCTGGCCTTGGCCCAGAGTTTGGAAGCCTTTTCGATAGCTTCGGGCAAATGGCCTTTGGTGCTGTAGGACACAAACGTGGAGAACGCCGCCTTTTCATGGCTTTTAAACAGTTTGCTGATTTCATCCACTTTGTCGTTGTGGGACTGGACCCATTCCCATTCGACGTTGGACAGAATGCTCTTGTCTGGGTATTTCAGGACCGCATCCGTGCGCCCGCCCTGTTCAAAATAAGCACGTGCACCGAGCAACTTGGCGCATTGGCGCATCACCAGCCCCACATGAATGGTCCAGCCGGCACGGTTGGTGACGGCATCGACCTCCACCGGAAAATCCTGATACCACAGGCAATTGAACAGGGTGATGAAGTCGCGCTCGATCCGTTTCATTTTTCTTCCTTAAATGTCGACCAGGTAAATAGCAAAGAGCCATCATTCTAAATCAACCGAAGAAAAATCGCGCCCTGCCCCCGCACAACACTGGGGCACAGCCATTTAATTGCCATCATCCCCGACCTCTATTTGCATGCGCACTGTCCGACAGCTCGATGAGAACCATGGTGGTCGGTGCCAGTACCTGCTCAGGCCGAATCTTCAGACAGCCAGATAGAGCGCCATCAGGCACAACGGCACCAACACCAGCCCCAGCAGCATCAACACCACCACACTCATGGCGTTGGTCCGGGGCGTGCCGACGTGGCTGACAAAGCCCATGCACAACCGTCGTAGCAGGTCAGCACCTCGAGCAAATTGATAGGCCACGCTGATGGTCACCAGTGAGAGGGTTCCGGTAACCGCGCAGTAGAACAGGATCGGCTCGGGCATGAAGTAACTGGAGATAAGGCCTTCGGACGTGGCGTAGATAAACGTCACGGGCTGAAACAGCGCTATGGAATACAGCACATTACGCAGCGGGTTGAACGCAATCGTCGGTCGCACTTCGTCGGCGGGCAACAAGGCATACAGCTCGTTCGCATCCGACCAGCGAAACCAGTAGACCGCCACGCTGAACAGCAGGTAGGCCAAGGCAATCGTCGCCGAAAAGCACCCCAGGAACCGCCACGAACCAAACCCGCGGCGCGTCCCCACGTTGATGCTCCATTTGGTCAACTGGATGGTCACGCAGTCGATCACAATCGCCACCAGCAGGCCCTTGCCATAGAAGTCCTTGATGGCCTGCAGCACGTTGGGCGGCGGCAGCACATTGAACACGTGCTCGGGATTTTTAAACAAGTAGAGGTCCAGCAGCCACACCGCAAAAAACACCAGCGACACCAGCAAGGTGTACAGCGGGATGCTGATCAACTGGCGCCTGGCCAGGTACGTTTGCCCGAACACGCGCAGGAAGAGGTTGGCCCACAACCGGGCGATCCCGATAAACCGATCGCGACCCAGACTCATGCCGCTCAAGGTCTGGAGTATTTCCAGGCGGCTTTTCTTGGTGGCCAGCGCGACGGCGGCCAACACCCCGGTGCAGCCAAACACCACGGTGGCAACGACGATCAACGCCCCGATCATTTCTTTCACACTGGCATCCCTTGCTGTGAATGTGCGCGGTGCACATCCTGGCTGATCCCCCGCGCAGTCTGCAAGCCACGGCGGTTTACCCACGCCGTCATGTAATCAAATGACCACCCATCGAATAAAAAACATCCAGTCGAACCTATCCCCCGGCGGGCCACTCCACCTTACTCAACCCAGATGGTGGAGTAAGGATCATGGCTCAGCCATCGATATTGGTATTGGAAGACGACGAGATCATTCGCTCGCTGATGGTGGATGTACTGGAGGAGTTCGGCGCGCGGGTGACCTCATTCCCCTCGGCCGATGAAGGGATGATTTTTCTGGAGAGAACCAGTGATCCGGTGGACCTGATCGTCAGCGATATCCAGATGCCCGGCCTGCTCAACGGGTATGACCTGAGCAGGGTCGTGGCCCACCGCTGGCCATCCTTGCCGGTGGTACTGACCTCGGGCAATACGGTCATGGCCGCACAATTGGGCTGCACCGTGAAATTTTTGCCCAAGCCCTGGAGCACCGAGCGCCTGCTTGACTGTGTGCAGGCCGCGTTGGTGCAGGGCCCCGCCCTACACTGATCGCGTCGCAACATCGCAGCAATCGAACTTCGCGACAGCGTGGGAGGTCTGTTTTTGAGTAACTGGTAATTTTTCTGACAACAACGTCAGATTTTTCATCATAACTTCTCAGATACAGACGGCAGGGTGTATAGAATCGTTACCCACCCTTCACCCACGTGTCAGCCATGGCCCGCCCTGGTCGACCAGTCCGAGTTATTGCATGCATCAGGCCCATGACGTCGAGGTGCCCTCTCTGCTTGAAGCCTTGCGCTCGGGCACAGCCCTGCTCCATGTGGCCCTGGAAAAACGCTTGCCGTTTTTTTCTGCGCAGCTGAATGCCGACAGGTATCGCCGCTTGCTTGAGGCTTACTATGGTTTCTACCGGCCAATGGAAACCCGGCTCTACGACAGCGCCTTGATTCCAGTCGGATTCGATCAGGCTCTACGTGTGAAAACGCCAACCTTGTACACCGACCTGACGGCCCTGGGCCTGTCCAACCAGGCGCTTGGCGCCTTGCCCCTCAGCCCTTGCCTGCCACGCCTCGACACCCCAGCCGCCTGCCTGGGTGCGTTGTATGTGCTGGAAGGCGCCACCCTCGGCGGCCAGGTATTGCGCCGGGAGATGGCCCGGCGCCTGGCGCTGGATGCCAGCAATGGCGGCGCCTTTCTCAATGTATACGGCGCCGAGACCGGTCGGCGCTGGAAAGACTTTCTCGACTACCTGGGCCGCATCCCGCTGGACGACATAGGCCGTCGCCAGGCGGTGGACGCGGCCTGCTCGACATTCAGCTGTTTTGAGCAATGGCTCGACAGCCGGGAGGTACTGCTATGAAACCCGAGGATTTTGAAGAACTGCTGGCCAACTGTGCCGACGAGCCCATCCGCTTTCCCGGCGCGATCCAGCCCCACGGCGTGCTGCTGACCTTGCGCGAACCGGACCTGCTGATCATGCAAGTCAGCGCCAACGTCGCCAGCCTGTTCAATCACCTGCCCGAGACCTTGCTCGGCCAGCCACTGGATACGCTGCTGGGCGCAGAAAACACCCACGCTGTGCGGCAGATGGCCAGCCAACCCAGCGTTATCGACACTCCGCCGCTGCACGTCACCCTCAACGGTGGCGAGTTTGAAGGCCTGTTGCATCGCCATCAAGGTGTGCTGGTGCTGGAGTTCGAGCCACGCGCCAAGCATTTCCAGCCCAAACCCGTGCAGGGTCGCACCAGTAATCTGGGCAAGATGTTGCAACGCTTGCAGTCGGCGAAAACCCTGCAAGCGCTGTACGAAATCAGCGTGAACGAAATCCAGGCCATGACCGGCTATGACCGGGTGTTGATTTACCGCTTTGAAGAGGAAGGCCACGGCCAGGTCATCGCCGAAGCGTCCGCGCCATCCATGGAGCTGTTCAACGGCCTGTTCTTCCCCGCGTCCGACATCCCGGAACAAGCCCGCGAGTTGTACCGCACCAATTGGCTGCGGATCATCCCCAATGCCGACTACGAGCCGGTGCCCCTGCTGCCCAAACTGCGCCCGGACACCGGGCAGCCGCTGGATCTGAGCTTCGCCACCCTGCGCAGCGTGTCGCCGATCCACTGCCAGTACATGAAAAACATGGGGGTGCTGTCGTCCATGAGCATCTCGCTGATGAAGGGCGACACCCTGTGGGGCCTGATCAGTTGCGGCAACCGCGAGCCGCTGCATGTGCCCAACGAACTGCGCACCACCTGCCAGACCATCGGCCAGGTGCTGTCCTTGCAGATCAGTGCCATGGAGGCCCTGGATATCAGCCGCCAGCGCGAGGAAAAAGTCGAGGCCCTGAGCGTGCTCAACCAGGCGATGGACGCATCATCGGACACGGTATTCGACGGCCTGGCCCAATGCCCGCAAGTACTGATGGACTTGGTGCAGGCCAGTGGCGTGGCGATCATTGAAGGCCAGCAACTGCAACGCTACGGCAACTGCCCGGAGCCTTCGCAGATCCGCGCCTTGCATAAATGGCTGCAGGAAACCGCGCAGCCGGTATTTGCCAGCCACCACCTGGCGGCGGTCTACCCGCCCGCTGCACACTACCCGGCAGTGGCCAGCGGCGTCCTGGCCATAAGCTTGCCCAAGCCGGTGGACAACGGTGTGCTGTGGTTCCGCCCGGAAGTCAAAGAGAGCATCCAGTGGAGCGGCGACCCGAAGAAACCGCTGGCCCTGGAAAACTCCGACGCTGGCCTGCGCCTTCGCCCACGCACCTCGTTTGAAATCTGGAAGGTGGAAATGGCCGGCATCGCCAGCAAGTGGAGCCCCGGCGACCGTTTTGCCGCCAACGACCTGCGCCGCTCGGCCCTGGAAAACGACCTGGCCCGCCAGGTCCTGCGCGAACAACAGGCCGTGCGCGCCCGGGATGAACTGGTGGCGGTGGTGTCCCACGACCTGCGCAACCCGATGACCGTGATCTCGATGCTGTGCGGCATGATGCAAAAGGCGTTCAGCTCTGACGGCACCCACACTTCGCGGCGGATTTCCTCGGCCATCGACACCATGCAGCAAGCCGCCGGGCGCATGAATGTGTTGCTGGAGGATTTGCTCGACACCTCCAAGATCGAAGCCGGCCGCTACACCGTCAGGCCGGTGCCGCTGGATGTCAGCCAGATCTTTGAAGAGGCCTATTCGCTGCTGGCGCCCCTGGCCCTGGAAAAGGGGGTAGACCTGTCGTTCAACGCCGAGCCCGGCCTGCAAATCAATGCCGACCCGGAGCGTTTGTTCCAGGTGCTGTCGAACCTGATCGGCAACGCCATCAAGTTCACCCCGCGCCTGGGCAAGATCGGGATTTCGGCGATGAGCAATGGCGAAGAAATTGTGTTTGCGGTGCGCGACTCCGGCGAAGGCATTGCCCCTGATCAACTGCCCCATGTGTTTGATCGCTATTGGACCCTGGCCGAAAACAACCCCACGGGCAGCGGCCTTGGGCTGTACATCACCCAGGGCATCGTCAAGGCCCACGGCGGGCGGATCGAGGCCGAAAGCGAGCTGGGGCGTGGCAGTGAATTTCGCTTTACCGTGCCCAAGGTGGTGCAGCCTCCACGCTGACCTGGCGGTGTACGCCGGGGCAGCAGGCCCCCGCATTATCATTGACGATTTCCGTCGGCAAGCCGACGCCTACAGATGGGGCGGCGAGCCGTTTGTTACTTTGACAAAACACCGACATCCACTGCGTTAAGCTATTCAGTCCACCCCCGAACAGAGCCGTGTTTCCATGCTGCAACCCGACACTTTGCCCGCCGTCCTCGCCGGCCCCTTGTTGCGCCGCCTGGAGCCGGGCCGTCTGGTGTTGTGGCTGGTGGGCAGTCGCGCGCTGGCATTGACCTTGCGGTTGCAGTTCAGCCAGGACGGGCAGCCACAGTCCCTGGATATCGCCCTCGACGCCACACAGTGCCAGGTCATTGCCGTAGGCCGCGCAGCGTTTATCCACCTGATCGATGTGTCGCTGGCCACGCCGCTGCCCCAGGACGTGCCCATCCACTATGACCTGCTGCTCAAGGATGGAACCGGTATCGCCCAATGGGCACCGCACCTGCTGTACGCCAATGCCCAGGCCCCGGATTTTATCCTGCACAGCCGTATCCACCAGTTGCTGCACGGCTCTTGCCGCAAACCCCACCATTACGCCGATGAAGGCCTGCTGTGCGCCGATCGCCTGCTGGCCGAGGACCGCAGCCTGGCCCAGCGCCCGGCCCTGTTGATGATGAGTGGCGACCAGGTGTATGCCGACGATGTGGCCGGGCCGATGCTGCGTGCCATTCATGGGCTGATTGCGCGCCTGGGCCTGTTCGATGAACACCTCGATGGCGCCGTGGTGGACGACAGCACCAGGCTCTACGGCCACCCCGCCAGCTACTACCATCGCGCCGACCTGTTGCCGGCCCTGGAGAGCAACGAGACCCTGCGCGAACGCTTTTTTGGCGGGGTGAAAAAACCGATCTTCACCAGCAGCAGCGCCGACAACCACCTGGTGACCTTCGCCGAAGTGATGGCGATGTACCTGCTGGTCTGGTCGCCAACCCCCTGGACCCTGATCGCCCCGCAACCTCCCGCCCGGTTAACGCCTGAAGACCAGGCACGCTACGCCCGCGAACAGGTCCCTGTGGATAAGTTTCGCGATGGCCTGGCCGGGGTGGCCCGGGTGTTCGCCCATATACCGTGCCTGATGATCTTCGATGATCACGACATCACCGATGACTGGAACCTCAGCGCCCAATGGGAACAGACCGCCTATGGCCACCCGTTCTCCAAGCGCATCATCGGCAATGCCTTGCTCGCCTATATGCTCTGCCAGGGCTGGGGCAACAACCCTGATGCCTTCACCCAGCTTGTGGACAAAACCCTGGCCCTGAGCGCAACGGCCCAGCACCACGGCAATCATCTGCCCGCCCCCGCCCAGGACCAGTTGCTCGAAGAACTGTTGACGTTCCAGCAGTGGCACTACGTGCTGCCCACCACCCCGGCGCTGGTGGTGATCGACACCCGCACGCGGCGCTGGCGCAGTGAGTTCACCCTCAAGCAACCGTCCGGCCTGCTGGACTGGGAAGCCTTGAGCGAGCTGCAACAGGAGCTGCTCGACCACCCATCGGCGATCATCGTTTCACCCGCACCGATCTTTGGCGTCAAGCTGATCGAGACGGTGCAGAAAGTCTTCAGTTGGTGCGGTTATCCGCTGCTGGTCGATGCGGAAAACTGGATGGCCCACCGTGGCGCCGCCCAGGTGATCCTGAATATCTTCCGCCATTCGCGCACCCCGGGTAACTACGTGATTCTATCGGGGGATGTGCATTACTCGTTCGTCTACGAAGTGCTGATCCGCCATCGCAATGCCGGGCCGCATATCTGGCAGATCACCAGCAGCGGCATCAAGAACCAATTCCCGCCCCGCCTGCTGGAATGGTTCGACCGCATCAACCGCTGGCTCTACTCGCCACGCTCACCCCTGAACTGGCTGACCCGGCGCCGCCGCATGCAGGTGGTGCCGTATATCCCGGCACAGGCCGAAGCCGGCGAACGGCTGTGGAACAGTGCGGGAATCGGCCAGGTATTTTTCAACGAACAGGGGCAACCCGAGGCGATTTACCAGCACAACGCCAATGGCACGCCCCCCACGCGCATGGTGGAACCGCAATCGCCTGGACGCCGCGAATAATGGCGTTTAGCCACAAATTTTCGCCCTCTTTCTCTGCGGTCAAACCTCGTTGTACAGTACGCCCAGCCACGGAGTATCGGCGTTAACACCTGACTGGCCAGAGTGGGCCAGCATCCTCGCAGGGAGCGCGCAGATGGGCGATATATCCGATATGGATCCGTTGAAAAGTGAGCTTTTCGACAGTAATACCGACCTGGTCCATGCCATCATGGAGTTGGTCAGCGATGGGATTTGGTACTGGAATGCCGATACCGGGTTTGTCTATCGCAACCCCGGCTGGTACGAAATGCTGGGCTACGATCATCACTCCCTGGAAAACACGGTCTTCACCTGGGAAAACGTGATCCACCCCGACGATTACTCCCATGTGATGAAAGTCTTCGACGACTACGTCAACAGCCGCACGCCCCACTATCAAGCCCAATACCGCTGTCGCAAAAAAGACGGCACCTGGCTGTGGATCGAAGACCGCGGCTACATCATCGCCCGCAATACCGATGGCTCGGTGTGGCGTATGGTCGGTGCCCACCGCAGCATCCATGAACGCAAACGCTCCCTGGAACAGCTTGAGCGGCGCAACCAATCCCTTGAGGCGCTGGTGGCCGAACGGACCCGCGAACTGTCGCGGGTCAACCAGCAACTGCAGTTGCAACTGGACGAAAACCGCTCCCTGGCCGAACGCGATACCCTGACCCGGATCGCCAACCGCTATCGCCTGGAAAAAGCCCTGCTGGAAGAGTGCGAGCGCGCACAGCGGTTTCGCTTGCCATTGTCCGTGATTGCCATGGATGTCGATGACTTCAAGTCGATCAACGACCAGCACGGGCACGCCGTGGGCGATACCACCCTGTTGCAGGTGGTCGAGCGCCTGGAACACTGTGTCCGCCAGGGTGACCTGCTGGCGCGTTGGGGCGGCGATGAGTTTATGGTGATCCTGCCCAAAAGCACTGTGGACGTGGCCAGGATGCTGGCCGAGCGCATCCGCCTGGCCATCCTCGACGTGCCCAGCGTGGGCGACTTCAAGGTGACCTTGAGCCTGGGCGTGGTACAGCGCCTCGATGGCGAATCGCCCGCCAACCTGATGGCCCGGGCAGACCAGGCGCTGTACCGGTCCAAGGCCGCGGGCAAGGACCGGGTTTCGCAATAACGCGCACTGGCGCAAAAATTGCGCAATGCACCCGCTTGGAGCCGGCTTGCCGGCGATAGGGCCAGTGAACTTTGTGCTGTATTTTCTACGAAATGCGCCTAGGTCAGCTCAAAAACATAAATATGCAATTATTATGGCGATATTAAACTTTAAAACACTAAAATAATTGCACTTATATGCGGATGCTAGTATTCCTTCATCTTTATGCTTGAAGCGCTGGAATAATTGCATCCATGGCCAATAAAACTGCTCCGCTCCTTCCAATGACCCAGCAATTACTGGTGGACCTGGGCGAGCGCCTGCGTCTGGCTCGCTTGCGACGCAAGCTTACCGCCAAGCAAGTGGCGGAGCGTGCCGGTATGTCGCAAATGACCCTGCGGGCTCTGGAGCGAGGTGCTGCGGGTGTCACCATCGGCGCCTACCTGTCCGTTCTGCAGGTACTGGGCTTGGAGCAGGACCTGGCCCGTATCGCCGAAACCGACGAATTGGGCCGGCATCTACAAGACTCGCTGCTGCTGAACAAAACACGCAGGACACCTAAATCATCCTACGGCATCGTCGCCGCGCCAGACTCGCCTCCCTACATCCAACCTCACGAGCCAGCCTCAGCGGCCTCTAAACTTTCCGGGTTAATCGTGAACCCTGTCAACAAGACCTCCAAACCATGACCCGGATTGCCGTGTACGCCGACTGGATCGCGACAAGCGAGCAACACGGGTAACACCTCATACCCGCCTCCTGGAATCGGACTACCTGCTGGGCGTCCATGATGCCTTGCGCTTCAAACGAGATGACCAACGCCCAGGATCTGGAGCTGGCGCGTTCGGTGGCAGGCTATTTCAGGGTGCCTCTCAATGATCGAGGCATTCAGGCTGGCGCTGTAGGAGCCGACAAGCCGGCCCCCACAGGGTTGAGGTCAGTAACGCGCGTCCACCGGCTTACCGCCGTTCGGCCAGTCCTTCACTTTGTCCGGGAAGTCCGGGCGTGGTTTTTGCGAGAAGTAGGCGGCAACGTCCACCGCTTCCTGGTCCGACAAACCGCCCTGGCCCAACGGGAATTTCTCGTGGAAGCCGATCGGCATATTGCGTTTGACGAACGCGGCGGCGGTGTAGGTGCGAGCCATGCCGGCACCGATGTTGAAGGACTGTTCGCCCCACAACGGCGGGTACACCAGGCTGCCGTCGGCCCGGGCCAGGCCTTCGCCGTCGTTGCCGTGGCACACCGCGCATTGCTTGGCGTAGACCTG
This sequence comes from Pseudomonas gessardii, assembly GCF_001983165.1. Classification (GTDB taxonomy): domain Bacteria; phylum Pseudomonadota; class Gammaproteobacteria; order Pseudomonadales; family Pseudomonadaceae; genus Aquipseudomonas; species Aquipseudomonas gessardii. The sequence continues at coordinate 19,995 of NZ_MNPU01000014.1, forward strand.
CTCGCCATGGGCCAGGTCGGGCTTGATGGCCGGGTCGATCTTGCCGACACCACGGCCGGGGACTTTATCCTCGGGCTTGGTGTTGTTTTTCATCCAGTCGAAGTACGCCACCATCGCCTGCATATCCGCCGATTGGGGCGGTATTGGCTTGCCGTTCATCGAGCGGCGGAAGCAGCCGTTGATGCGCTCTTCCAGGCTCACCACCTTGCCAGCACGCGGGGCGTAGCTGGGGAAGAACGCTGACACGCCCACGAACGGCGAACCGTCAGCCACGGTGCCGGCGTTGAGATGGCAACTGGTGCAGTTCAGTGAGTTGCCGACATTCTCGGGCAACAGTTCCTTGGTTTGCAGGTGCAGGCGCATGCCGCGTACCACCTGGTCGGCATTCGTCGCCGCCAACAGGTTGGCCAGGCGCGGCGTCTCGAACGCCGAGGAGTCGGTGCTGACCGGGTTGAGCTGGTCACGCATTTTCTTCACCTGGGCAGTGCTGATCGGCGTGCCTTCATTGCCCCAGCGCGTGCGCACAAAGGTGAGGATTTCCGCCACTTCGTTATTCCCCAGGCGCGCAAAGCCCGGCATGGTGTAGACCCGGGGATGGGCGGCGGTCTCGGCGGTTTCCCAACCGGTGAGGGTAATGTGCAGCAGCGAGGTGGGGTTGCTGGCCACCACGCTGGCGTTGCCGGCCAGTGCCGGGAACAGGCCCTTCACACCCGCGCCGTCGCTGCGGTGGCAATCGCTGCAGAACTGCATATAGCCCAGGCCGCCCCGGCTGGTGAACAAGTCCTTGGGCAGTTCGACGGGGCCTTTGGCCACGGCCGGCATCGGCAGGTCGTCCTTGCCCGGTGGCAGGGATTTCAGATAGGTGGCAATGGCCGTCAGGTCGGCATCCGTGAAGTGCTGGGTGCTGTGCCGGATCACGTCCACCATGTTGCCGGATACCGTGGCAAAGCGGTTCTGCCCGGTCTTGAGCAGTTGCACGGTGTCTTGCACCGTCCACAGGTTGCGCAGGCTCAAGGCGCGCCAATGTTCGACGGTTTCCCCGCCCAGGTAGTGCTCGCCGCTGCTGCCGGCGTCGCTCATGGCTTTTTCCTGGAAGGCGATCCCCCGCGGGGTATGGCACGAGCCGCAGTGGCCCAGGCCCTGGACCAGGTAGGCGCCCCGGTTGAGCACGGCATCCCGGGCCGGGTCGGGCTGGAACGGTTGTTTGTCGAGGAACATGAAATTCCACAACGCCAGGCCCCAACGCTGGTTGAACGGGAAGCCCATATCAGCTTCGAGGTTGGCCTGGTTCACCGGCTTGACCTCGTGCATCAGGTAGGCGAACAAGGCGCGCATGTCCTCTTCGCTCATCTTCGCGTAGGACGGATACGGCATGGCCGGGTACAGGTTCATACCGGCCGGCGTGACACCTTCGCGCATCACCCGGTCGAACTGTTCAAAGCTGTAGTGACCGATGCCGGTCTCACGGTCCGGGGTGATATTGCTGGAGTAGATGGTGCCCATGGGCGTGTTCAGCTCCAGGCCACCCGCCATCTCGGGACCTTGCTTGGAGGTGTGGCAGGCAATGCAGTCCCCCAGTTGGGCCACGTATTTGCCCTGGGCGATCAGTTCGGTATCGGGTTTGGCAGGTTCGTTGGCGTGCAGGGGAAGCGCAAGACACAGCGTCGCCCCCATCAAGGCCAAACGTGACAGAGAAAGGGCCATCGCATTATTCCTTTAATAACCTGGCCTGGGGGTTGGCCCCTGGGTACAGGTTTGTCTGCGTTTTTATGAGGTCATCAGGCGGACAACCGGGGCTTTGTAAGCCCCGGTTGTGTTGTAGCGGATTTTCGATAATGGCCCGTTGATATGGATCAGGGCCGAGGGCGGTTCAGGCGTTTTGCAGGTAGTGCGTGGCGTCGAGTTCGATCATCACCGGTTGACGGGTGTCGACCAGGCTTTGCAACAACCCGTGCAAGGCCTGCGGCGTGTCGGCCGTATGGTGGGCAACGTGGCAGCTGCGGGCCATCGCGGCAAAGTCCGGGGTCAGGATATCCACCCCCAACGGCGTGATTTCCCGGGCCTGCATATAGTCCCGGATCTCGCCGTAGCACTGGTTGTTCCACACCACCAGGATCACGCCGATGCCCGCCTCACGGGCCGCGATCAGTTCGTTGCTGGCAAACTGCAAGCCACCATCGCCGACCAGCGCCACCACCGGTCGCTCGGGCTTGGCCAGCTTGGCGCCGATCGCCGCCGGCAAGCCATAGCCGAGGGTGCCGTAGCCGGTGCCGGCGTTGAACCAACTGTTGGCCGCCGGCGCCTGGTAGCCCACCGCGCCCTGGTACACCGGCTGGGTCGAATCGCCGACGATCAACGGGTCGACCAGGCTGTCGCGCAGCAGGTCCAGCAAGCCTTGCAGCCCCTGTTGCTTGGCGTTCCAGCTCGCGCGCTCCTGGCGGTTGACGCGCTGCACGCTGTCCTGCGCCCAACGCCCGCTCGGGGCTGGCGGGCGGACCGCCGCCAGCAGCGCCTGCAAGCCTTCGCGGGCATCGCCCACCAGCCCGACATGGGCGCGCTGCACGCCCATGACTTGCATCGGGTCGATATCCAGGCGGATCAGCGGTGCCTTGAATTTCAGTGGGCCAAGGCCGAAGAAATCGTAGTCGGTTTCCCCCAGCTCCGTGCCCACGGCGAGGATCACATCGGCCTCGTCAAACAACGAACGGCCATGTTTGGAGGACTGCACGCCGTCCAGCAACAACGGGTGGCCCATGGGCAGCAAGCCACGGGCATTGGTGGTCAAGGCCACCGGCGCTTGCAGGCGTTCGGCCAGTTGCTGCAAGACTTCGGCGCAATCACGGGCGCCGCCGCCAGCGAGGATCAGCGGCCGCCGCGCCTCATTGAGCAGGCTCAACGCCGCCCGCAGCGAGGCCGGCGCCGGGGCCGGGGCGCCTGGCAGGCTGCGGGGCATCAGGTTGAGGTCCACGGCGGGCATGTCCAGCACATCCAGGGGGATTTCCAGATGCACCGGACGTGGGCGCGCGCACTTGAACACGGCGAAGGCGCGGGCCAGCAGCTCCGGCAATTGCTCCGGCGCTTGCAGGGTATGGCTGAACGCACACACACCAGCGACCATCGCGCGCTGATCGGGTAGCTCGTGCAGATGCCCGTGGCCCAGGCGCAGGTGTTCGCGGCGGTTGGTGGTGGAAATCACCAGCATCGGCACCGAGTCGGCATAGGCCTGGCCCATGGCGGTCAGAATATTGGTCATGCCGGGGCCGGTGATGATGAAACACACCCCCGGCTTGCCGCTGGCGCGGGCGTAGCCGTCGGCCATAAAGCCGGCGCCCTGCTCATGGCGCGGGCTGACATGGCGCAGGCGGCTGCCATGCAGGCCGCGGTAGAGCTCGACGGTGTGCACGCCGGGGATGCCGAACACGGTGTCGACCCCATAACCTTCCAGCAGGCGAACCAGGGACTGGGCACAGGTGGTCATTGCTCATTTCCTTCTTATTGTTCTGTGTCGATTGGCCAGACCTTAGGGTGCGCTCCGAGGGCGGACAAGCAAAAAATTTACCGGCCATTGGCAAAAAAAATTCACGGATTGCCGCGCGTCAAAGCCCGCCACCCAGCTGCGATTTCACCCACTCGCCAAATGCCTGTACCACCGGGCGCTCGACTTTCTGGTGGTCGGCCACCAGGTAATAGCCACGGTTGGATTCGATCTCGGTCTCGAACGGCCGCACCAGCAAGCCCCTGGCCAGGGCCTCGCCGCTGATCAGGTTGTCGCCCATGGCGATGCCCTGGCTGGCGATGCACGCCGACTGCACAAAGTGCGCATCGGCAAACACGATGCCGCGCTGCACATCCACATTCGGCGCCCCGGCGGCGGCCAGCCATACGCGCCAGTCGGAGTAGTCGATCATGTGCAGCAACGGCGCGCCGGCCAGGTGTTCCGGGGTCTTCAGGCCGCCCATGGTGTTGACCAGGCGCGGGCTGCACACCGGGAAGTAGCGCAGCGAAACGATCTTCTGCACATGCTGGTTGGGCCAGTCGCCCATGCCATAGGCGATAAACAGGTCGGCGCCATGGTCGCTGGTGTCATCCGGGGTGCGCGGCGAAATCAGGTGCAATTCGACCTGTGGATAAAGGGCCTGGAAGTCGGCGATATGGGTGCACAGCCAATAGGTGGCAAACCCCGCCGGGCTGCTGATGCACAGGCGCCCGCTGACCTGCTGGCCATCGAAGCGCTGCCCGGCCTCAAGGATATTGGCCAGCAGCCCATGGATATCGCGGGCATAGCGTTCGCCTTGCCAGGTGATGCGGATATTGCGCCCGGTGCGCTCGGTCAGGGCAAAACCCAGGGTCTGTTCCAGGCTCTTGATCTGGTGGCTGATGGCGCTGGGGGTGAGGTTCAGCTCGGTGGCCGCCTCGGACACGCTGCCCAGCCGGGCCACCGCGTCCAGCGCCCGCAAGGCGGTCATGGAGGGGTAACGCATGGAGGTTCACCTGCTCAAAGATACCCGCACCATAGCCGCAATCGCGCCGCAGACATAGCCGCTGGCGAACGGGACAGTTGAATTAAATTTCAATATCGAGCGAAAAATGCTCGATTGACCTCAAGTGGCCAGTGGCTATTCTCGATCCTCATCACTGCATGCCTGTGCAGCTTTGCGCAGGAGCCGGCTCCTGCAGAAAACTGCCTAATCTACAAAAATAAAGAGGGATAACCCTTGAACCCAGTCACCCCGGTGGTCGCCATCGATGCTCTGCACAAGAGCTATGCCGCGCACCATGTTCTCAAAGGCATTTCCCTGCGCGCCAACGAAGGCGATGTGGTGTCGCTGATCGGCTCCAGCGGCTCGGGCAAAAGCACCCTGCTGCGTTGCATCAACCTGTTGGAAATCCCGTGCAGCGGCAGCCTGCGCATCAACGGCGAGGAAGTGCGCCTGAAAAAGGACCGCGCCGGCAACCCGCTGATCGCCGATCCTGACCAGGTGGCACGCCTGCGCACGCAACTGGGCATGGTGTTCCAGAGCTTCAACCTGTGGCCCCACCGCACCGTGCTGGAAAATGTCATCGAAGCACCGGTGTATGTGCTGGGTGAAGACCGCAAGGACGCCATCGCCCACGCCGAGCACCTGCTGGAAAAAGTCGGCCTGGCCAGCAAGCGCGATACCTTCCCGGCCTTCCTGTCCGGTGGCCAGCAACAGCGCGTGGCCATCGCCCGCGCCCTGGCCATGCGCCCGCGCGTCTTGCTGATGGATGAACCCACCTCGGCCCTCGACCCGGAGCTGGTCGGCGAAGTGCTGAAGGTGATCCAGGGTATCGCCGAAGAAGGCCGCACCATGATCCTCGTCACCCACGAAATGGCGTTTGCCCGCGATGTATCGAGCAAGGTCATGTTTTTGCACCAAGGGTTGGTTGAAGAAGAAGGCACGCCCCAACAAGTCTTCCACAACCCCACCAGCGAGCGTTGCCGCCAGTTCGTCATGGCCCAGGACAATCGCGTCTGAACTGCCGCTTCCATCCTTCAAAACAATAACTTCGAAAGGGTCAAGCCATGCACAACTCTCTGAAATCCCTCGCCGCCGGCTGCGTGCTCGCCGTGCTGTCCCACAGTGCGGTTGCCACCGACAAAATCGTGTTCGGCATCGCCCTGGAACCCTACCCACCGTTTTCCGAAAAAGCCGGCAATGGCGCCTGGAGCGGGTTCGAGCCGGACCTGATCAAGGCCCTGTGCGAGCGCCTGCAAGCCCAATGCCCGCTCAAGGAAGTGTCCTGGGACGGCTTGATCCCGGCGCTGCAATCGAGCCAGATCGACGTGATCCTCAACTCCCTGAGCATCACCGAAGAACGGGAAAAGGTCATCGACTTCACCGCGCCCTACTACCAGACCCCGGCCATGTGGGTCGCCGACAAGAGCCTGGAGCTGGTCACCACCCCCGAAGGCCTCAAGGGCAAGCTGATCGGCGTGCAGGGCTCGACCTCCAACGCCACCTACCTCAAGGCCTACTACGCCAAGGGCTCGACCCTGCGCTACTACAACACCCAGGACGACATGACCGCCGACCTGCAAAGCGGGCGCATCGACGTGATGCTCGCCGACGCCCTGACCATCGAGCCGATGCTCAAGTCCGCTGCCGGCAGTGGCCTGGCCGACAAGGGCCTGGCGCCCAAAGACCCGCTGTTCGGCTCCGGCATCGGTGCCGCCGTGCGCAAGGGTGACACCCCGCTACGCGAGCGGCTCAACACCGCGCTGGCGGCGATCAAGGCCGATGGCACCTACGACACCATTCGCAGCCGCTATTTCAGCGTCGATATTTCCGCGCAATAACGTCCAACGGAACGCGCCATGATTTCTTTGTCCGAACTCACCCAGTTGTTCGTCGCCGACGGCTGGCTCAACGCCCTGCTCCAGGGCGCGGTGGTGACCTTGCAGATTTCCGCCGGGGCCTTTGTGCTGGGCCTGGGCATCGGCCTGCTGGTGGCTATGATCAAGCTCAAGGGCCCCCGCTGGATGGTGCGCCTGGCCAACCTCTACACCACGCTGTACCGCGCGGTGCCGGAGCTGCTGCTGATTTTGCTGCTGTATTACGCCGGCACCGACCTGCTGAACATGGCGATGGCCGCCATGGGCCGCGACAGCGTGACGGTCAACGGTTTTATCGCCGCCGTGCTGGTGCTGGGTATCGTCCAGGGCGCGTATTCGGCAGAGATCATTCGCGGCGCGATCCAGGCCATTCCCGTGGGCCAACTGGAAGCGGCGCGGGCCTTTGGCATCGAGCGCTGGCTGCTGGTACGCCGGGTGTTGCTGCCCAGCATGCTGCCGTTTGCCATGGCCGGCCTGTCGAACCTGTGGCTGGTGCTGGTCAAGGACAGCGCGCTGATCAGCATCGTCGGCTACAGCGAGTTGCTCTCGGTGGGCAAACAGGCGGCCGGCTCCACCAAGCATTACCTGGTGTTCTACCTGGCGGTGGCGGCGGTGTATTTCATCATCACCCTGATTTCCAACGGCGCCTTCCGGGTGTTCGAGCGACGGATCAACCGCTGGATGCCGCAGCACTAAGGAGCGCAGCCGATGGACTTTTCATGGATCAACAGTTTTGCCAACGAACTGCTGCACGGCCTGGGTATCACCCTGAAGTTGCTGGCCTTGTCCGGGGTGTTTGGCTTCTTGCTGGCGGTGCTGGTGGCGTTGGGGCGCCTGTCGTCCAACCCACTGATCAGCGGGCCGTTGCGCGCCTATACCGCAGTATTCCGGGGCACGCCGCTGCTGGTGCAGATCTACATCCTGTATTACGGCGTGGGCAGCGTGTTTGCCAGCTACCCGCTGATTCGCGGCAGCTTCCTCTGGCCGTACTTGCGTGAAGGTTTCTGGTACGTGGCCCTGGCGCTGGTTTTGTGTGTCGGCGCCTATGTCGGCGAAGTGTTGCGCGGTGCCCTGCGCGCCGTGCCACGGGGAGAACTGGAAGCGGCGCGGGCGTTTGGCATGAAGCGCCTGATGGTGCTGCGCCGGGTCTGGTTGCCACGGGCCCTGGAGTTGGTCAAGCCGACGCTGGTGGGCGAAACCGTGCTGCTGCTCAAGGCGACTGCGCTGGCCTCCACCGTGGCCGTCACCGACCTGCTCGGCGCCGCCAACCTGGTGCGGGCGCAGACGCTGCGGGTGTACGAACCCCTGTTGGCGGTGGCGGTGATCTACATTGTCCTGGCGTTCGTGATCGAACACGCTTTCTCGCGCTGGGGCAAAGTCCCGCAGCGCCAGGCTTGAATCAATTTTAGGAGAACAAGGATGCGTTATTCACCGTTTGTCGAGCGCATTAGTGGCGAGTCCGTCAGCGCCTGGGATATTCACTACGCCGCCGTCGAAGCCCGTGGCCGTGGCGAAGATGTGATTGTGTTGAGCGTCGGCGACCCCGACTTCGCCACAGCCAGTGCCATTTGCGAAACCGCCGTCGACGCCCTGCGCGCCGGCGACACCCACTACACCCACGTCCTCGGCCGACCGGCCCTGCGCGAGGCGATTGCCGCCAAGCAAAGCCGCCTGCAAGGCATTGCCGTACACGCCGATAACGTGGCCCTGGTGGCCGGCGCGCAAAACGGCCTGTTCGCCACCTCGCTGTGCCTGTTCAGCCAGGGTGACGAAGTGCTGGTGCCGGAGCCGATGTACCTGACCTACGAGGCGTGCATTCACGCCTCCGGTGCGCGCATCGCGACCATCGAGCAACCGGCGGCCAACGGCTTTCGTCTGACCCGCGCGGCCCTGGAAAAAGCCATTAGCGCCAAGACCCGGGGCATTGCCCTGGCCACGCCGTGCAACCCCACCGGCAATGTCTACAGCCGGGAAGAGCTGGAGCTGGTGGCCGAAGTCGCCCGTGAGCACAACCTGTGGGTGATTTCCGATGAGGTCTACGGGCAAATCACGTATGACCAGCCACACCTGAGCATCGCCTCTCTGCCAGGCATGGCCGAGCGCACCGTGGTGCTCAACAGCCTGTCGAAAACCCACGCCATGACCGGCTGGCGCGTGGGCTGGGTGGTGGCGCCAACCGCATTGGTGGGCCACCTGGATAACCTGCTGCTGTGCATGCTCTATGGCTTGCCCGGGTTTATCCAGGAAGCGGCGATCAAGGCCCTGGAGCTGGATGACGAGGTGGTGAGCGACGCGCGCACGGTGTATCGCCGCCGGCGTGACCTGGTGGTGGCCGGCCTGGGCGGCATTGCCGACCTCGATTGCCGCGTGCCCCAGGCCGGCATGTTTATGCTGGTGGACGTGCGCCGCACCGGGCTGTCGAGCATGGACTTTGCCTGGCAGCTGTTCCGCGCCACCGGGGTGTCGGTGCTCGATGCCCAGGCGTTTGGCGCCAGTGCCGAAGGCTTTGTGCGCATCTCCTTTACTGTCGCCGACGACACCCTCAAAGACGCCTGCCAGCGGATTGCCGGGTTTGTCGAGGGCCTGCGCGCCAACCGCTGATTATGTGAACACTGGGATTGATGTGGGAGCAGGCAAGCCAGCTCCCACATTTGATCTTTGCTCGTCTTGAATATTGAGGTTTCCCCCGTGACCGCTTCCGACCAATTCACTTCCACCCACTCCGTTGTCGGCGAGCACGCTGACCTGGTGCTGCACCACGGCCGCTTCTACACCCTCGACCCGGCCCAGCCGTGGGCCGATGCGGTGGCGATTCGCGGGGGACGTTTTATCGCGGTGGGCACACTTGCCGACCTGCAACACCTGATCGGCCCGCAAACCCGCCAACATGACCTGCTGGGCGCTTTCTGCATGCCTGGCCTGCACGATATGCACACCCACCCCGACCTCGCCCTGGCGCCACGCTACAGCGATAACCTGGACGTGGGCATCGAAGACCCCACCCCCGAACAACTGGCGGCGGCGATCCACGCCTACGCCGATGCCCACCCAGGCGATGGCTGGATCTACGGCCAGTACTGGGTGCGCTACACCTTCCGCGAAGCCGGGCTGACCCCGGGGCGCGAATGGCTCGACAGCATCATGCCGGACCGCCCGGTGGCGCTGCTGGACCGCATGTGGGGGACCATGATGGTCAACTCCTGCGCCTTGAAACTGGCCGGCATCGACCACCACACCGCCGACCCGCGCAACGGCTATATGGAGCGCGACGAACTCAGCGGCGAGCCCAACGGCCTGATGATCGACGGCGCCTACGCGCTGATCCACGCCGCCATGCCGCCGACCCCGGTGGCAGTGCTGCGCCGGGCCTATCGCGACGGCGTGCACTTCCAGAGCTCGCGTGGCGTTACCGCGACCAAGTACGTGCATGTCTGCGAGCGGCGCCTGGACGCCCTCAAGGAGCTGGACGACGCTGGCGAGCTGAGCGTGCGTGTGGAAGCGGCGATCAGTTGGCAGGACGATATCTTCCCGGTGCGCCGGCGCTGGGAATTGCTCGGCGGCGAGCGTCACTACTATCGCAGTGCGCGGCTCAATGCCAATGCGGTGAAGTTTCACTTCGACGGCACTGTGGAGCCCAAGTCTTCGTACCTGATGACGCCCTGGGCCGCCGACTCCACCTGGCGCGGCAAGCTCAACCTGACCCCGGAACATATCACCGACATGGTGGTGGACATGGACCGTCGCGGCCTGCGGGTGATCGCCCATTGCACCGGCGACGGCGCGTCCGATGTGTTCCTCGATGCCGTGGCCGAGGCGCGGCGGGTCAATGGCGACAGCGGCATTCGTCATCAATGCGCCCACAGCACCCTGCTGCACCCGGGCAACCTCAAGCGCTTCAAGGCCCTGAACGTGATCGCCGAGTTCTCCCCGGCGGCCTGGTACCCGACGCCGTTTGCCAGTGGCGCCCGCGCAGGTTATGGCGCCGAACGCCTCAAGCGTATCTACGACTTCAAAGGCGTGCTGGCCGAGGGCGGCCTGGCGGTGATGGGCACCGACTGGCCGGTGGCCTCGATTGACCCGTGGTTGGCCCTGGAAACCATGGTCACCCGGCAAAACCCATGGAACCAGGAACCGGACTGCTTCGGCGAACCGATCACCCTGGAGCAGGCGCTGCAAGTGGCCACCCTCAACGGTGCCCACGCCATGGGCCTGGAGCATTCCACCGGCAGCCTGGAAGTGGGCAAGTGCGCCGACCTGATCGTGATCGACCGCGACCTGTTCGCCCAGCCGGCGCGCAATTACATCCACCAGACCCAGGTGCTGCTGACCTTTGTCGATGGCCGCCCGGTCTATGACCGTCTCAACGCGTTTGCAGACACGGCATTGCAAGCTGTGTGGCAGGGCCTGCCGCCGGTGATCGAATGAATAACGATAGCATTGCGGTCACGGTGGTCTCGGGCTTTCTCGGCGCCGGCAAGACCACCCTGCTCAACCGCATCGCCCAGCAGCCGCAACATGGGCGCATGGCGGTGATCGTCAATGACTTTGGCGAGCTGAATATCGATGCGGCGATCATCGCCGAAGTCACCGACGCGGTGTTCAGCCTGCAGAACGGTTGCATCTGCTGCACGGTGCAAGAGGACCTGCTGGCGCAACTGGTGAGCCTGAGCCAGATGCGCCCACGCCTGGACCGCATCGTCATCGAGTGCAGCGGCGTGTCGGACCCGCAGCGCATTGTGCAGACCCTGGGTTATCCACAGCTCAAGGCGCACCTGCACCTGGATACGGTGATCACCCTGGTGGACGCCAGCGGTTACCGGGGGCTGGAGGGTGAATTCGCACGCCTGTCCCGCGCCCAGGTGGCGTGTGCCGACCTGGTGCTGCTGAACAAGGCCGACCTGGTCAGCGCCGCCGAACTGCACAGCCTGCGCGCCGAGATCGGGGCGCGTACCCGGGTGATCAGCACCGTCCAGGCGCAGATCCCCGACGCGCTGTTGCTGGGCGAACGCAGCGCGCGCAACGGCCTGACGCCAGTGCCGGCGCCGCACCACGAACTGTTTGAAAGCTGGACCTGGCAAGGCACCCAGGCCCTGCCGGCCAAGGCCCTGCGCGATTGGTTGGGGCAACTGCCCAAGGATTTGTTCCGCCTTAAAGGCCTGGTGCATTTGCAGGGCAACGACCAGCCTTTCTGGCTGCAACATGTGGGCAACCGCAGCCAGTTCACCTTGGCCGGCGGCGAGCATGCGCAAGATTGCGCGCAACTGGTGTTTATCGCCCGACGTGGCAGTGGCCTGCGGGAACGGCTGGAAACGCAATTGCAGGAGATGCAGGGCCTGTAGCCGCGGATGACGATGAAGGCAGAGTGCCGCCTTGACCTTGCTACCCTGGCCCTTGAAAATGCCCGACGCTTTTCCCGTCTCCCCGCTTACAGAAGTAGTGAAATTTCAATGTCCGATTCCCGTACCGAAGAATCCGTAGTCACCTTGCAATCCAAAGCTGAATACGAAAACGCCATCAATCTTTCACAGCATGTGCCAGCGGCCAAGAACATCAGTGAAATGGTGCTGGACGCATTCCATTCCTCCAAGGAAAGCGAGCAGATCCGCCAATTGCGCGTGGCCATCCGCCAGGCCCACGACGCCTTCGACGATGACCAGGCCTATGAACTGATGGGCCAGCTCAAGCAGCTCAAGGACGCCGAAGCCGCCGACAACGCCGCCCTCGAAGACCTGAGCAGCAAGTTCTCGATCAACCGTATCCTTTCCAGCTTCAAGGACGACCCAGAGTTCCAGGAGCTGGTCTACGGCCTGGCGCTCAAGGTGCTGAACCAGACCCACCAGGCCATCAGCAACCCAAGTGCCGGCAAGGGCAAGGCTGCGCGGGCGAAGAAGGAAGCGGAAGTGTTTGTGATCAGCAAGGATGGCATCAGCGTCACCCTGCCATTGCGCACACCGCGCTCCAAACTCAATGTTGACCGCGAGGCGCTGGAGTTCCTCGGTTTCAGCTTTGTGGGTGAAGGGGATGAGGCAGAGCTTGAGAGCGAGAGCTTTGTGGATAACTCCGGTGCCGAGCAGCCACTGACCCGCAAGAGCATCGTGACCGCACTGCAACAGCAGACGGCGTTTGACGGTTACAGCATCGCCCAGCAATAAGCCTTACCCCCAAAAGTGTGGGAGCGGGCTTGCCCGCGATAGCGGTGGGTCAGCCAACACATGTATCGACTGATTCATTGCTATCGCGGGCAAGCCCGCTCCCACATGGGGGGCTGTGGTGTTTTGAGGCCGCACAAAAAAGCCCCGCTCTTCTCTCGAAGGCGGGGCTTTTTATTGCATCCCAACTCAGTGGGCGTAAGTCAGCAACAACTCTTTCGGCACCTGGAAATCCAGGGACATCATCACGCTCAAGGCGGTGATGGTGAAGATCGAGAAGACGAACAACTTGCGCGCCCAGACGGTGTCATCCACCGCCTTGTAGCCGGTCCAGGCCATGTACAACCAGTACATGCCCATGGCGGCGGCGACGGCAAGGTAGCTCATGCCGGCATAGCCACTGAAGGTCAACATCAAGGTCGCCACGAGGAAGGCCAGGATGTAGAGCAGGATGTGTTTCTTCGCCACCTGGATGCCGCGCTTGACCGGCAATACCGGAATCGAAGCCGCCAGGTAGTCGTTGAAACGGAAGATCGCGATGGCATAGGAGTGCGGCATCTGCCACAGGCTGAACATCACCAGCAGCACCAGCGCCGCCATGTCGAAGCTATTGGTCACCGCCACATAACCAATCACCGGCGGCATCGCCCCCGACAGGCTGCCCACCAGCGTGCCGTGCACCGACTTGCGCTTGAGGTACAGGCTGTAGAGGCCGACGTAGATGACAAAGCCGATCACGGCAAACAACGCCGCCAGCGGATTGGCCACCGTGTACAGCAACGCCACGCCGGCAACACCGAGGACGGTCGCAAAGATCAGCGCCAGTTTCAGGGAGATAAGGCCCTGGACCAGCACGCGGTTCTTGGTGCGCTCCATCTTGATATCGATGTCACGGTCAATGCAGTTGTTGAACACGCAACCGGATGCCACCACCAGGGAAGTGCCGATCATTGCCGCCAGGAAGATGGCCAGATCGACATGCCCCTTGGAGGCCAGGAAGAAACCGCCTGCCACAGAAAGCACGTTACCGAAAATGATCCCCGGTTTGGTGATTTGGATAAAGTGCTTAAGCGACATCGGGTCTTACCTCACTTCGCCATCATGTAGGTGTGGATGCTGAACATGATCCACAACGACAGGCCGACCAGCAGCAGGATCACAATGGCCGTGAACACAAACGCCACCACGTTGTTACGCTGGGCCTGGGAGCGGTCCAGGTGCAGGAAGTAATACAGGTGGACAACCACCTGGATCACCGCGAACAACAGCACGATGGCCAATGTGGTGGCCTTCGGCAGGGTGGGGTACATCACCAGGCCGAACGGGATGACCGTCAGGATCACCGACAGGATGAAGCCGATCGCGTAAGACTTTACGCTGCCATGGCTTGCATCATGGCTGTCATGGGAGTGTGCATTAGCCATTACAGAGTCCCCATCAAGTAGACAACGGTGAAGACGCAGATCCAGACCACGTCCAGGAAGTGCCAGAACAGGCTCAGGCAGCTCAGGCGGGTCTTGTTGGTCGACGTCAGGCCATGCTTGTTGACCTGGTACATCATGATCGCCATCCAGATCAGACCGGCGGTGACGTGCAGGCCGTGGGTGCCGACCAGGGTGAAGAACGCCGACAGGAAGCCGCTGCGGCTAGGCCCGTAGCCTTCGGAGATCAGCACGTGGAACTCGTTGATCTCCATGGCGATAAAGCCAAGGCCGAGCAGGAAGGTCAGGCCCAGCCACTTGAGCACGCCCGCCTTGTTGCCACGGAAGAACGCCAGCATGGCGAAGCCGTAGGTGATCGAACTGAACAGCAGCAAGGCGGTTTCGCCCAGCACGTAATTCAGCTCGAAGATGTCGTGGCCCGACGGGCCACCCGCTACGTTGTTTACCAGTACCGCGTACACCGCGAAGATCGACGCAAACAGGATGCAGTCGGTCATCAGGTAGAGCCAGAAACCGTATACGGTCATCTCGCCCGCGTCGTGGTGGTCATCGTGCCCATGGTCATCGACATGGGCGTGTCCAGCATTGGTCACTAAGTTCGACATGGTTTAAGCCTGTTCCAACGAGGTTTCAACACGGTTGGCCGGAATCTTCTTCTCGGCTACCAGGCGAGCGTGCTGCTCGGCTTCGATGCGCTCGATCACGTCGACCGGCACCATGTAGCCCTGATCATCCCGCGCCGCGTGGATCACGAAATAGATCACGGTGCCCGCCAGGCTAGCGATGGCCAGCCACCAGATGTGCCAGATCATCGCGAAACCGAAGACCGTCAACAGCGCGCCCATCACCACGCCAGTGGCGGTGTTGTTCGGCATGTGGATCGGCGAGTAGCGCACAGGACGCTGGTACGCCGTACCGTTTTCCTTGGCTTCGGTGAACGGGTCGATGGTCTCGGCCTTCGGCAGCACGGCGAAGTTGTAGAACGGTGGTGGCGACGAGGTCGACCATTCCAGGGTGTGCGCATTCCATGGGTCGCCGGAGTCGCAGGCGTTTTGCTTGCGGTCACGGATACTCACGTATAGCTGGATCAACTGGCAGGCGATACCGAACGCGATCATCACCGCACCGAACATGGCGACGTACAGGTACGGCACCCACTCAGGGTTGGTGGTGGCGTTCAGACGACGGGTCATGCCCATGAAGCCCAGTGCATAGAGCGGCATGAACGCGACGAAGAAGCCGGTGATCCAGAACCAGAATGCCGCCTTGCCCCAGCCTTCGTGCAGCTTGAAGCCGAACGCTTTCGGGAAGTAGAAGCTGAAGCCGGCGATGTAGCCGAATACCGCACCACCGATGATCACGTTATGGAAGTGCGCGATCACGAACAGGCTGTTGTGCAGCACGAAGTCAGCACCCGGGATGGCCAGCAGTACGCCGGTCATGCCGCCGATGGCGAAGGTCACCATAAAGCCCAGGGTCCACAGAACCTGGCTGGTGAAGCGCAGGCGGCCGTGGTAGATGGTGAACAGCCAGTTGAATAGCTTCACCCCCGTCGGGATCGAAATCAGCATCGTCGCCAGGCCGAAGAAGGCGTTGACGCTGGCCCCCGAACCCATGGTGAAGAAGTGGTGCAACCAGACCATGAAGCCCAGTACGGAGATCGCGCCCGAGGCGTAGACCATCGAGTGGTGACCGAACAGGCGCTTGCCGGTAAAGGTCGAGATCACTTCGGAGAAGATACCGAACGCTGGCAGGATCAGGATGTACACCTCAGGGTGACCCCATGCCCAGAACAGGTTCACGTACATCATTGGATTGCCACCAAGTTCATTGGTGAAAATGTGGAAATCCATGTAACGGTCAAGCGTCAGCAGGGCCAGGGTCGCGGTCAGGATCGGGAACGAAGCCACGATCAGGACGTTGGCCCAGGTGCAGGTCCAGGTGAAGATCGGCATGTCCATCAGTTTCATGCCTGGGGTACGCATTTTCAGCACGGTGGCCAGGAAGTTGACCCCCGTCAGCGTCGTACCCAGCCCGGATAGCTGTAGCGCCCAGATGTAGTAATCCATCCCCACGCCCGGACTGTATTGCAGCCCCGACAACGGCGGATAGGCCACCCAACCGGTCTTGGCGAATTCGCCGACGCCCAGGGACAGGTTGATCAGCACCACGCCGGAAACCAGCAGCCAGAAGCTCAGGGAGTTGAGGAACGGGAACGCAACGTCACGCGCACCGATCTGCAGCGGCACTGCCAGGTTCATCAGGCCGGTGAAGAAAGGCATCGCCATGAAGATGATCATGATCACACCGTGGGCGGTGAAGATCTGGTCATAGTGTTCAGGTGGCAGGTAGCCAGGCGAACCCTCGGTGGCCATGGCCAACTGGGTCCGCATCATGATGGCGTCGGCAAAACCACGCAGCAGCATGACCATGGCGACGATGATGTACATCACGCCGATTTTCTTGTGGTCGACCGACGTCAGCCACTCGGTCCACAAGTAGGTCCACTTCTTGAAGTAGGTGATTGCCGCAAACAGTGCCAGACCACCCAGCGCGATCATGGCGATGGTCACCATCACGATCGGCTCGTGGAATGGGACCGCGTCCCAACTTAATTTACCAAACATCGTTTACTCCTCTGCCCCGGCAGCTGAATGCGAATTTGCGTCCGTCCCTTCCACAGCAGCCACTTCTTTCTTCTCGTGCTTGACCGGCTTGCCTGGCTTCATCCCTTCATACTTATCGATGATTTTCTGAAACAGGTCCGGCGTGTACGAGGAGTACAGCTCTACAGGGTTGTTCTGGCTTGGCTTGGCAAGGGCTTCGTATTCAGCTTTTTCAAGCTGTTTTGGTGAGCTCTTGGCTTCTTGTACCCAGGCGTTGAAGTCTTCCTGGGTGGTGGCGATTGCTTTGAATTTCATGCCGGTAAAGCCCGCGCCACTGTAGTTGGCGGAGATACCGTCGAGCTCGGCGTTCTGGTTGGCAATCAGGTGCAGCTTGGTCTGCATGCCCGCCATCGCGTAGATCTGGCCACCCAGGCCCGGGATGAAGAACGAGTTCATCACCGCGTCCGAGGTCACTTTGAAGTTGATCGGGGTGTTGGCCGGGAACACGATCTTGTTGACGGTGGCGATCCCTTGCTCGGGATAGATGAACAGCCACTTCCAGTCCAGCGCGACCACTTCGATAGTGATAGGCGCCACGTCGGATTCCAGCGGACGGTAAGGGTCCAGCTCGTGGGTCGACTTATAGGTGATGTAACCCAGGGCGATGATGATGAGTACAGGGACCAGCCACACCGCGATCTCGATCTTGGTGGAGTGCGACCACTTCGGCGCGTAGGTCGCCTTGGTGTTGGACGCGCGGTATTTCCAGGCGAACGCGAAGGTCATCACGATCACCGGCACCACGACCAACAGCATCAGCAAAGTAGCGGTGATGATCAGGTTACGTTGCTCCACGCCGACCTGACCCACAGGGTCGAGCAGCGTCCAGTTGCAGCCTCCCAGCAATAACATGCCGAAAAGCGGCACTATGCCTAGTAATCGGGTGTACCTGTTTTTACTCATCTCACGACCTCTAAAGCAGCTTGCGCAATGCAGTTGGGTTTTGATCGCCAACACTTCACCCTGCCAAGGGTTGGCATTTCTCTTCGATTGAATAAGGGCCTGCCCGGCGCTTCATGCGCTGATCGACACGTCCAGGTCTGGCGGTGAATTCTTATTCGATTTCGTTGGTCAAAGGCCTTGTTACAGACCAATTCCATTTGGTGCGGATAGTTGAAAGGCTGCCGGCACCTGGGGTCGCATGAAGCAATGTTTCCGCCTCTCGACCGCCCTATTTGCTCAGGGTTGAGCAGCACCGGACACTCAGTGCGGGCGATTGTAGTTAGCTAGCGATGTATAAACCATGACTTATAAAGAAATAATTTTTATCGATTCCAGCAATAATCCTGCGCCATTGTTGCAAAGGTTCGGGATCGTATCGCGTTTGATTCTCAACAAAAACCACAAAAAATGCCGTGTTATTGCCCATTATGTCGCACCCGGGGGCCCTCGCCAGGGTCGCCAAACCCCAGGCAAGCCCACTGAAAACAAGGCATTCACAGATCACTGGATGTTCTGTAGGGCACGCCGTCTGCGGGGTCGACCAGGGTGGAAAGTGACAGCTAAAAGTGCCTGGCCACTGGTCGATTAAGCGTCGTGGCGCGAGGTGGGAAACGTCCTGCGGCACCTTCAGTGTGACAACGTGTCGCACGTTGCGCGTAACCATTCTTGTCCAGCGTCACGGCCGCTTTATAAAATGCCCACACACAAAAACGCCCCGGCCTGCATCCGCAGGGCCGGGGCGTCTTGTCGAACGATTTAAGCGTTGTGCTTGCGATTGCGGTAAATGCCCAGCGGCACCAGGATCACCGTCAATACGAACGCCACCAGCGCCCACTGGGCCAGGGACAAGCCCAGCACCGGCGGGTAGGGCGTGCTGCAGAAACCATCGACCTGGAAGCCCAGGGGGAAGATCTTGGCCAGGGGCAGGTCATCGACAATCGGCTGCAGCACGTCGATGCCACAGCTGATGGCCGGATAGAACTGGGTATACACATGATGCCCGGCGGCCGCGACGCCCCCAAGGGCGCTGAGCACCACCAGCACTTCAAAGACCGTGACACTGCGCTGGGTGCGCATGGCCGCGCCGATAAAGGCAAAGAGCGCAATCAGCAACAAGGCATAGCGCTGCAGGATGCACAGTGGGCATGGCGC
Organism: Pseudomonas gessardii; assembly: GCF_001983165.1. Taxonomy (GTDB): domain Bacteria; phylum Pseudomonadota; class Gammaproteobacteria; order Pseudomonadales; family Pseudomonadaceae; genus Aquipseudomonas; species Aquipseudomonas gessardii. The sequence continues at coordinate 38,701 of NZ_MNPU01000014.1, forward strand.
TTCGCCCAGCACTATCTGCATATAGAGCGCGCCACCGATCAGCGCCAGGCAGATGATCCCCAGCAACACCAGGAAGCGCCGCTCGCGCCCCAACCGCATTTCGTCAATCATCCCCGTTTCCCTTTGCCTAATGATGGTTGTGCCAATGGCCGCAAGTTTACACGCAGGAGGTGAAAATTTAGCAGTAGGCAGCGGGATCTTAGACAGGGGCGGGTTAACGACACATTAATGGGATGGTCTTTCGGACGCCATCGCGGGCAAGCCCGCTCCCACATTTGAATGTATTCACAAGTCAAATTGTGGGAGCGGGCTTGCCCGCGATGGCGGTTTAAAGACCTGCGGCTTATTCCAGCGCCGCCGCCGGCCCGAAGAACTCATACCGGCTCTGCTTCTCCGGCACGCCCAGGGCCTTGAGGTGACGCTTGACCGCACTCATAAAGCCCTTGGGCCCCAGGAAGTAGGCATCCACATCACGCTCCTCGGGTAGCCAGGCCGCCAGTTGTTCCTGGGTCAGCATGCCGATTTTGTCCGCCGCCGGGCTGACGCCGTCGTCTTCGGCATAGCAGTAGAAGCGCTGCAATTGCGGATGACGTGCAGCCAGGGCATCAACCCAGTCACGGAACGCATGCACACTGCCATTACGCGCGCAGTGGATAAAATGCACCGGGCGCTCGGTGGCCAAAGCCGCTTCCAGCATCGGCAAGGTGGGGGTGATGCCCACGCCGCCGCTGATCAGCACCAGGGGTTTGTCGCTGGGCACCAGGGTAAACTCCCCCGACGGCGGGAACAGGTCGATAGTCGCGCCCACATGCATCTGGTCATGCAGGTAATTGGACACACGCCCGCCCGCTTCGCGCTTGATGCTGATGCGGTACAGGCCGGCATCGGTGCGCGCCGACAATGAATAGTTGCGGCGCACTTCTTCGCCATCGATCAGCAGCTTCAAGCCAATGTACTGGCCGGGCTCGGCGGCGAGGATCGGGCCGTTGTCCACCGGGGCAAAGTACAGGGAGATGATTTCACTGCTCTCCTCCACGCGTTTGACCAGCAAAAACGGGCGCGCCCCGCGCCAGCCGCCAACGGCCTGGGCTTTTTCGTCGTAGATGGCGCTTTCTGCACCGATCAGGATATCGGCCAACTGACCATAGGCCGCGCCCCACGCGCTCATCACTTCAGGGGTGGCGATTTCGTCGCCCAGCACCTCGGAAATCGCCCGCAGCAGGCAGCTGCCGACAATCGGGTAATGCTCCGGGAGGATTTGCAGGGCCACGTGCTTGTTGATGATCTTGGCCACCAGGTCGCCCAACTGATCCAGTTGGTCGATATGCCGGGCGTACATCAGCACGCCATTAGCCAGGGCCCGGGGCTGGTCGCCGCTGGCCTGGTGGGCCTGGTTGAACAGCGGGCGTACTTCGGGGTACTCGGACAGCATCATGCGGTAGAAGTGGGTGATCAGGGCTTCGCCACCGCTTTCGAGCAGTGGCACAGTGGACTTGACGATGGCACGGTCTTGAACGCTAAGCATGGGAGACTCCTGAGCCTTTGAGGCTTCTGACTGACTGCCTTGTGATACTCAGTATTCATGCCAACTAATAATTCGTTATTTATCAATAGGTTAATTTAAAAGTAGTCAATATGACTTCCTACACCTTATAGTCATTAGGACTACAAGGAGTCATTATGACTGCACACTCCCTGCTCACGACCCTACTGCCACTGGTGGCCGACCTGTCCCGCGAACTGCCGGAAGGCGAGCGCTACCGACGCCTGCTGCAAGCCATGCGCACCCTGCTGCCGTGCGATGCCGCCGCGCTGTTGCGCCTGGACGGCGAATGGCTGGTGCCGCTGGCCGTGGACGGCCTGAGCCCGGACACCCTGGGCCGACGCTTCAAGATCAGCGAACATCCGCGCTTTGAGGTGCTGTTGAGCAGCCCCGGCCCGACCCGTTTCGACAGCGACAGCGAACTGCCCGACCCCTACGACGGCCTGGTCGATGGCCTGCACGGGCACCTGGAGGTCCACGACTGCATGGGCTGCCCGCTGTTTGTCGACGACCGACCCTGGGGCCTGCTGACCCTGGATGCCCTGGACATCGAACGTTTCGAGCGCGTGGAGCTGGACGCCTTGCAGGCCTTTGCCAGCCTCGCCGCCGCCACGGTCAATGTGGCCGAACGCATGGAACACCTGGCCCTGCGCGCCGAGGACGAACACCAGCGCGCCGAAATCTATCGCCAGGCCAGCGGCCAGCAGCACAAGGAAATGATCGGCCAGAGCAAGACCCACAAGCGCCTGGTGGACGAAATCAAGCTGGTGGGCGGCAGCGACCTGACCGTGTTAATCACCGGCGAGACCGGGGTGGGCAAGGAACTGGTGGCCCAGGCCATTCATGCGGCCTCGCCCCGTTCTGAAAAACCGCTGATCAGCCTCAACTGCGCCGCGCTCCCGGAAACCCTGGTGGAAAGCGAGCTGTTCGGCCATGTGCGCGGCGCCTTTACCGGCGCGCTGAACGAGCGCCGGGGCAAGTTCGAGCTGGCCAACGGCGGCACCTTGTTCCTCGATGAAGTGGGTGAGTTGTCGCTGACGGTCCAGGCCAAGCTGTTGCGGGTGTTGCAAAGCGGGCAGTTGCAGCGGTTGGGTTCGGATAAGGAGCATCAAGTGGACGTGCGCCTGATCGCCGCCACCAACCGCGACCTGGCCGAAGAGGTGCGCAACGGCCGCTACCGCGCCGACTTCTATCACCGTTTGAGCGTATACCCCCTGCAAGTCCCGGCCTTGCGTGAACGCGGGCGCGATGTGCTGCTACTGGCGGGGTTTTTCCTTGAGCAGAACCGCTCACGCATGGGCCTGGGCAGCCTGCGCCTGACCAGCGATGCCCAGGCGGCGTTGCTGGCTTATGGCTGGCCCGGGAATGTGCGGGAGCTGGAACACTTGATTGGCCGCAGCGCGTTGAAGGCCCTGGGCAATTGTCGGGAGCGGCCGAAGATCCTCAGCCTCAGTGCCAAGGACCTGGACTTGCCCAATGAGTCTGCGCCCTTGATAGAAGAGCCCGCCGAGATCGCGGTGGTGACCGGCGATCTGCGCCAGGCGACCGAGCACTACCAACGGCAAGTCATCGGCGCCTGCCTGGAACGCCACCAGCACAACTGGGCCAGCGCCGCCCGCGAACTGGGCCTGGACCGTGCCAACCTGGGGCGCATGGCCAAGCGCCTGGGCCTGAAGTAACGCGGATCACCCTGTAAACGCGGACTTATGTGGGAGCGGGCTTGCTCGCGATAGCGTTGGATCAGCCAATACATGTGTTGCCTGACGCACCGCTATCGCGAGCAAGCCCGCTCCCACATTAGATCTGTTTCGCTTCCAAACACGTATTCACAGGCGCCGCTACCCGCGGCTTACGAAACACCAACACATTCCCCAGCATCACCAACACCAACCCGGCCAGCGCCGGGGCGGTCCATTGGTAGCCCTCGAACAGCGCCGAGACGTTCAGTGCCACCACCGGGAACAGCACCGTGCAATACGCCGCCCGCTCCGGGCCCATGCGGCCGACCAGGGTCAGGTACGCGGTAAAGCCGATCACCGAACCGGGGATCACCAGGTACAGCAACGAGCCGATGTAGCGGGTGTTCCACTCCATCTCAAATGGAATGCCCTGCACTACGCAGTACAGCGCCAGCATCGACGCACCATAGGCCATACCCCAGGCGTTGGTGGTCAACGGCCTGAGCCCGGCTTTCTGTTGCAGGCTCGACAGCATATTGCCCGCCGAGAAGCACAGGGTGCCCAACAGGGCCAGGCCCAGGCCCAGCAGTGTCTCGGGGCTGGCGGTGTGCCCGGCCAGTTCCGGCCAGAACAGCAAGCCCAGGCCCAGCAGCCCGAGACCACCGCCCAGCAAGACATTGCGCGCAACTTTCTGGCCGAAGAACACCCGGGCATTCAACGCATTCCACAGTGTCGCGGTGGAGAACACCACGGCCACCAGGCCACTGGGGATCCACTGGCTGGCCGTGAGAAAGCACATGAAATTCACACAAAACAGGCACAGGCCCTGGGCCAGGCAGATCAGGTGCCCACGGCGGTTCATCACCTGCAGTTTGCGACTGAGCAGCAGCAACCCAAACAGCACCAGCGCCGCCAGGCCGAAGCGATAGACAATCGAGACCGGAATTTCCACCACGCCCAATTGCCACTTGAGGGCAATCCAGGTAGTGCCCCAGATCAGCACGGTCAGTAAGTACAAGGATAGGTTCATGGCGCACTCCGGTGGTTGAGCCACAGTGTCGCCCCGCCTTGCTGCCGGGCACTTGCAGATTCTTGCGCTTTTGTCGGGCCGGGGGCTCACAGCGCCGGCCGCCGGGAGTAGGATGCAAGGCGTCGGAGAGAGCCCCCATGTCTGCACTGGAAAACCTGCAAGTCTTCAAAGCCCTGAACAGCTCGCCCAACGCTCGCCTGGAGCTGTGCGCCGAGCTCGGCGATGGCTTGTCCGCCGCTTTATGGAGCAACCACCACGACGCCCAGGATTACCAGGCCCCCAGCCATCACACGTTGTCCTGCTATGTGGGCGGTGGCACCGGGACGTTCCGCCGTGGCCAGCCCGGCACCAAGGGTGGCCCCGACAAATTGTGCATCCTGCCCGCCGAACATCAGTCGGCGTGGGTGATCAACGGCGAAATCCGCCTGGCCCATGTGTATTTCAGCCCGGAGCAATTCGCCCTCGGTTGTATCACCCTGCTGGACCGCGAACCCCGTGCCCTGCAACTGCGTGAAAGCACCTTCCTCGAAGACCCGCAGCAAGCGCGGCGCTTTCACCAGTTGATCCGTCTCAATTGGCAGGAGCCGGCCGAACGCCTACTGACCAGTAGCCTGGCCTTTGAAATGCTCAACCACGCCTTGCTCAGCCAGGTTGGCCTGCGTGAAGGGTTGCGGGTCAAGGGCGGGCTGGCAGCGCACCAGCGCCGGCAGTTGGTGGACTATATCGAGCAGCAACTGGCCGAGCCGATCAGCCTGGGGCAACTGGCGGGGCTGTGCGCCTTGTCGCAATACCACTTTGCGCGGATGTTTCGCGAAAGCTTCGGCCTGCCGCCCCATCAATATGTCCTGGCCCGCCGCCTGGCGCGGGCCCAGGCCCTGTTGCGCAGCGGCTCATTGGCCCTGGGGGAGATTGCCCTGGCGTGCGGGTTCTCCAGCGCCAGCCACTTTACCAACCGGTTTCGCCAGGCGATGGGGGCGACACCGGGGGAGTATCGGCAGGCGTTCCAACCCTAGAGGCCCGACACAAAACCAATGTGGGAGATACTTGTGTGGGAGCGGGCTTGCTCGCGATAGCGGTGTGCCAGTCACCCGATGCATTGGCAGACCTACCGCCATCGCGAGCAAGCCCGCTCCCACATTTTTTGATCGGGTTTCAATCCAGGCGTTGCGCCAGGACCACGGCCAGTCGATCTTCCAACGCCTTGATCCGACTGCCCTCCACCACATAGTTATTGGTCAACATCGAAAACACCAACCGCCGCCCATCCGCATCAGTGATGTAACCCGTCAACGAAGACACCCCACCCATCGACCCCGTCTTGGCCCGCAGGTTGTTTTGCGCCGCTGTCCCACGCAGGCGGTAACGCAGGCTGCCGCCGTCCAGGCGATCCGGGTTGCCGGCGATGGGCAGCGCGGCGTACCAGGCGTTGAACCACGGCTGTTTGCCCATGGCCAGCAACAGATCGGTGAAGTGCTGCGCCGACATCAGGTTACGTCGCGACAACCCCGAGCCATCCACCTGGTTCAACGTTGCCGGGTCCAGGCCCTGGCGCTTGAGAAAGCCGGCCACCGCCGCAACCCCGGCTGCCGCCGTACCGGCATTCGCCTGCTGGCGCCCCATGGCCTTGAGCAATGCTTCGGCCATGCTGTTGTTGGACAGTTTGAGCAAGGGCCTGATCAATGCCTGCAAGGGTGCCGATTCGTGCACGGCCAGCACGGTTGCCGTCGCCGGACTCACGCCGCCGATCACCCGCCGCCCCTGCACCGTGATGCCCTGCTCTGCCAAAGCCCGCTCAAACAGATTGGCCACCAGTTGCGTCGGCTCCCACACGCTGACCCACTGACGACTTTGCGTCCCCGGTTTCAAGGCGCCACTGAGGCGCAGCAAGTTGCTGCCATGCTGGCGATTGAGCCCATAGCTGTTGCCCGGGCCGCTGACCGCCAGGTTACTCAGCTGCACATAATCGGTAGGTGGGCTGAGGGTGACGCCCAGCGGCTGGCCGACCGTCGCGGGTGCCCTGGCCGTGACGATCAAGGTGCCCGCATCAAAATCGGCATTGGGCGACACGGTCAGCGCGGAAATCTGTGCGCCGTAATACTTGTCTTCGTCATCGTGGGCCCAATCCACCCCCAGGCGCTCGGCGTCGAACCAACTGTCATCGAACACCAGGTCGCCCTCGATCTGCCGGATCCCCTGCGCGGCCAGGCTCGCCGCCAGGGCCTGGTAGTCCGCCCACTGGATCGTCGGGTCGCCCAGGCCCCGCAGGTACAGGTTGCCCAGCAGGCGCGCGCCCTGTTGGCGGCCATTGCTCAACAATTGCGTAGAAAACCGATACTGCGGGCCCAGCACATCCATGGCCGCCGCCGTGGTCAGCAGTTTCAGGCTGGAGGCCGGCACCAGCCGCGTGCGCGGGTTGTGCTGGTACAGCGTGCTGCCACTGCGGGCATCACGCACCATCAATGAAACGCTGGCACCGGCCAGGGCCGGGTCGGCCAGCAATTGGTCCAGCGCCTGCTCGCGGGTGTTTGAAGGCGTGGCACAGCCACCCAATAACAGGCTCACGCCCACCAGCATTGCACTGGTATGTATCCATCGTCCCCACTGCATCAACACGTCCCGGCCATCATCAAAGAGCGCAACGCTAGCAGCTCAGGCCGCCAGCGTCATCGCCTGCAATAGCCCGGCAGCCCGTCCGACGATTCTGCGCGTGGGTGATCCTGGGATTCAGGCGGCGTGGTGATCATCAACGGGGTTCAGAGGGTCGCCAAAGCCGCAACGGGGCTGGCCAGCAACCCCACGCCCGCCAGGATCAAGGCCAGCCTTGGCCGATACGGCAACAGCAACACCAGCAACAGCCCACTGAGCATCAATACCGCGCACCAGTCCACCAGGCCCCGGCTCCAGCCGGCCAAGTGCACCGCCGGCCAGATCGACAGCCCCAACAGCAACCACCCAGCCACGCGCAACCCCAGGCGCCGCGGTGGCGAGGGCTTGCTGTGCAGCAACTCGCCGTGGTGACGGTCCAGGGACAGGCACAGCGCAACAAAGCCTGCGTAGCACAGCAACAAGGCCAGCAACATCAGTGCACCTCGCCTTTAAGGGCCAGTGGGCGGGTGCGCTCGGCCCGGGGTTGAGGGGCGCTGCGCAGCTGCATCTTCCACGCGGCCCAGGCCAGGAACACACCGCTGCCCAGGCAGGTCAGGTCAAAGCCGGCCATGGCCCAGTCGCCCTTGGCCAGCGATACGCCCAGGTGCTCGGACGTGGTCAACGCGTTGAGCAGCGGCACGCCGATAAACAGCACGGCGCCCAGGCCCAGTTGCTCGACCCAGGCCCGGCGGCCACGACGCAGCATGGCGTGGAGCAGGGTCAGGCCCCAGGCGATAAAGAAGCTCTGCACTTCCCAGTCCGAGCGCTCGGCGAAGGTCGCCGGCAGCAGGCGATTGGCCCAGAAAAACACGGCGATGGCGATGACCAGCCCGGACATGCTGGCAATGTTCAGCACTTCCACCAGGCGCAACTCAAACGGCATCACTCCAGTTTTTACATGCTTGAGCTGACGCTTGCCCAGCCAGATCACCAGGCCAGTACCAATCATCGCCGTGCCCGCCAGGCCGCAGATAAAGTACAACCAACGCAACACCGGGCCAGCGAAATGGCCCATGTGCAGGCCATAGAAGCTGCCGCTGATCGCCATTGGCAGCGACTGTTCGGCACTCACCCGCAGCAATTGGCCGGTGGTGCCATTAAAGGACACGGTGCTGCCGAAATCATGCACCACCCGGTCGGAGCCGGCGCGGGAGACATTGACCGAGGCATTCACATCGCCAGGGTTGTTCACCGCCAGCCGCCCCACATGCCCACCGTCCCACTGCGCCCGCGCCTGTTCCACCAGCGGCGCCAGGGGCAGCAGTTTGCCCGGCTGGCCAAGGGCTGGCGCGTTGTTGGTGGCCGGGAACAGTTCATTGAAGAAGGCGCGGGTGCCGCCGTCATAGGACGCAAGGATGCTGGCGGGCATGACCATGGTCATGAAGATCACCAGGCTGCTGTAGGTGATCATCAGGTGGAACGGCAACACCAGCACGCCGACTGCATTGTGCCCATCGAGCCAGGAGCGCTGGCCCTTGCGCGGGCGGAAGGTGAAAAAATCCTTGAAGATTTTCTTGTGGGTGATGATCCCGGTAATCAGCGCGACCAACATCACCATCGCCGCGATGGTCGACAACCAGCGGCCCCAGGGGTGGGGCATCTGCAACTGGAAGTGGAACCGGTAGAAGAACTCGCCGCCCATGGTTTCCCGGGCCTGGAGTTGTTCGCCGGAGACCGGGTCGAGCATTTTCTCGATGAAATTGCCGCGCCGGCCGGGGTCGACCTGGTCTTGCCACATCACCGACAAACCGGGGTCGCGGCTGTTGGGCAGGCCGATAAACCACCGCGCCGCCGTCGGGGCGTGCTGTTCCAGGTAGCGTTGCGCCACGGCCACGCTGCGCCCATCGTCCACCGTATGCGCTGGCACTTCCGGTTGCATCCAGTGGGTGATTTCGCCCTTGAAGTAAGCCAGGGTGCCGGTGAGGAAAATCGCGAACAGCAACCAGCCGAAGATCAACCCGGTCCAGGTGTGCAACCAGGCCATGGCCTGACGGAAACCCTCTTTCATGGCTGTGCCATCCAGTAGGCCAGGCCAGCCAGGGTGGCCAGTATCGCGCAGGGCACCAGCACGCCAAACCAGGCGCGGGCCGCACTGCGGCAGGCAAAGCACCAGATCACCGCCAGCAGGTAGAACACAAAGGAACTGAGCATGCCGCTGACCACGGCATCGACACGGGCGATGGGCAGCCACAAGGTCAGGCACACGCTGGCCAGGGACGCCAGCCCATAACCGCCGACAACAGCCGCCAGCAGCCGCGACGTCACACCGAGCCGATAGGAAAGAGGAAGGGATGCTTTGCTTTTCATGCCAGTGGCACCTGGTTTATCAGGGGCTGGAGTTTAATGATAATTATTCTTATAAGCAAAAGAGAACGGATGAAGCGGGCACCACAATCAAATGTGGGGCCAGCTCCCACACAAGCCAGCCCACAAGGTTCTGTGGCGACGATAAAAGCGGCTATCGGTCTTATGCAGATTGCCGAATGCCACCCGCCACCCTACAATGCGAACAATTCTCGTTATCTAACGCATGCAGATGCTGCCGGAGTGCTCGCGTTGCGGCCGTCCAATCCTGTCGAAGTCCTGTATCACGACCATCACCACTGGCTGACCGGCTGGTTGCGACGCAAGCTCGGCTGCCCGCACAGCGCCGCCGACCTGGCCCAGGACACGTTTATCCGGGTATTGATCGCCCGCGAAACCCCGACGCTGATCGAACCCCGCGCCTTCCTCACCACCATCGCCAAGCGCGTGCTGTTCAACCACTACCGCCGCCAGGACCTGGAGCGCGCCTACCTCAATGCCCTGGCGCAAATGCCCGAGTTCGCCGCCCCATCGGAAGAAGAGCGGGCCATTATCCTGCAAACCCTGATGGAGCTGGACCAGTTGCTCGATGGCTTGCCCGTGCCGGTCAAGCGCGCCTTCCTGCTGGCCCAGCTCGACGGCCTGACCTACGCACAAATCGCCGTCGAACTGGGGATTTCCATCGCCACCGTCAAACGTCATCTGAGTAAAGCCGCCATGCGCTGCTATTTCGCCCTATGAACCCCGCCGCGAACGTCTCGCCCCAGGTCGCCGAGCAGGCGGTACAGTGGCTGATGCAAATGCAGCAAGGCCCGCTCAACCCGCGCCAGCAGGCCAACTGGCAGCACTGGCTACAGGCCCACAGCGAACATCAACGGGCGTGGGAGCATATTCAGCGGGTCAACCAGCGCCTGCGCGGCATGCCCTCGCCCCTGGCCCATGCCGCGTTGAACGCAGCGCAATCGAACAGCCGGCGCCAGGCCCTGAAACTGCTGCTGGTCCTCGGCGCCGGCTCGGCGGCCACCTGGGGCTTGCGCCAGCAACACTTGATCCCGCCGTTGACCGCCGACTACCGCAGCCCCTTCGGCCAGCGGCGCAAAATGCAACTGGCCGATGGCAGCCAACTGCAACTCAATACCGCCAGTGCGGTGGATGTGCAATTTGACGGCCCGCGACGCCTGGTCCGCCTGCTCGAAGGCGAAATATTGCTGCGCGCCAACACGCCGTTGCAGATCATCACCGGCCAGGGCCTTGTCACCACCCAGGCGGCGCAGGTGAATGTGCGCCAGTTCAACGACCACACTCAGGTTGCCGTGCTGGATGGCCAGGTCGAGATTACACCCAGGTCCTACAGCGGCCTGCCCCTACCCCTGGAAAAATCCCACCAAGTCAACCTCACGCGCAAAGGCTGGGATACCCCGCGCCCTACCGATGCCAACAGCGCTGCCTGGGCCGACGGCATGCTGGTGGCCTCGCACATGCGCCTGGCAGATTTCCTCGCCGAAGTGAGCCGTTATCGCCGGGGCCAATTGCAGTGTGATCCGCAGGTGGCCAACCTGCTGATCTCCGGCAGCTACCCGCTGGACGACAGCGAACGCATCCTGGACCTGCTGCCCATCAGCCTGCCGGTCAAAGTACGGCGGTTTACCCGCTATTGGGTCAGCGTCGAAGCCCGCGCCTGAATTATTTTCAGGCACCCGTGAGCCGTTTTCCGTACCTCGCGTGACAGAGAGGGAAAGCCAGCCAGTTTCCCACCTCTGAGGAACATTCTTCATGCCCCAGCACCCGACTCGCCTGACGCCACTTGCCCGCACGCTGCGCCACTTGCTGCTGGGCGCCAGCCTCAGTTTCAGCGCCCTGCCCTACGCCTTGGCGGCCGAGGCCAAGCCTTATCACATCGCCCCAGCCTCCCTGGAAGCCGCGCTGAATCAATTTGGCCGTGAAGCCGGCGTGCTGATTTCCTTTGGCTCGCAAGTGACCGCCGGCGCACAAAGCCAGGGCCTGACAGGTAACTACACCACCGAGCAAGGCCTGGACGCACTGCTCAAGGGCACCGGCCTGCAAGCCCGCGCCGAAGGTCACAATGCCTACAGCCTGCAACCGCTGAATGCCCCGAGTTCCCTGGAACTGGGCACCTCCACCGTGGTGGGCGACTGGCTCGGCGATGCGGCGCAGACCAATGTCTTCGAGCACCCCGGCGCCCGCGATGTGATCCGTCGCGAAGAGTTCGAGCGCCAGGGCGCGACCCAGGCCCGTGATGTGCTCAACCGCATTCCCGGGGTCAATGCGCCGGAAAACAACGGCACCGGCAGCCACGACATGGCGCTGAACTTCGGCATTCGCGGGCTCAACCCGCGCCTGGCGGCGCGCTCGACAGTCTTGATGGACGGCATTCCGGTGCCTTTCGCGCCGTATGGCCAGCCGCAACTGTCGTTCGCGCCGGTCAGCATGGGCAACATGGATGCGGTGGACGTGGTGCGCGGTGGTGGCGCGGTACGTTACGGCCCGCAGAACGTCGGCGGCGTGGTCAACTTCGTGACCCGGGCCATTCCCGACGCGCCGACGGTCAAGGGCGGCCTGCAGACCGAGACCAGCCCATCCTCCAGCCACGATGGCTTCAAGACCACCGGCAACCTGCTGGCCGGCGGCACCGCCGACAATGGCCTGGGTGGCGCGCTGCTGTATTCCGGCACCCGCGGCGGCGACTGGCGCGAACACAGCGACAGCCAAATCGACGACCTGATCCTCAAGGGCCACTACCAACTGGATGAGGCCAACAGCTTCAATGCCATGGCCCAGTACTACGAAGGTCAGGCCGATATGCCCGGAGGCTTGAGCACGGCGGCCTACAAGGCCGACCCGTATCAGTCCACCCGTCCCTACGACAAATTCTGGGGCCGCCGTACGATGTTTAACGTGGGCTATCGCTACCAGGAAGATCGTCGGGAATTCACCGTCAACAGCTTCTTCACCAAGACCTTGCGCAGCGGCTATCTGGACCAGGGCAGCTTCCTTTCGCTGTCGCCGCGCGAGTATTGGGTACGCGGCCTGGAAACCCGCCTGGCCCAGGGCTTCGACCTCGGCCCGAGCAGCCACGAGGTCGGCGTAGGCTACCGCTACATCAACGAGGCCGGGCACGAATTGCGCTACCGCACGCCGATCAGCGCCAACCAGCAACTGCCCAACACCGACAGCCGCAACGACCGCGACACCCGGGGCGGCACCGAAGCCAATGCGTTCTTTATCGATGACCGGATCGATATCGGCAAATGGACCGTGACCCCGGGCATCCGCTACGAGATGATCAAGTCCCAGCAGACCAACAACCTGACCAACGTCAAATACAAGGGCGACTACAACACCGCCTTGCCGGCGTTGAACGTGCTCTATCACCTGACCGACGAGTGGAACCTGTACGCCAACACCGAAGGCTCCTTTGGCAGCGTGCAGTACAGCCAGATGCCCAACCGCGTGAGCAGCGGCGCAGTCAAGCCGGAAAAGGCCCGCACCTGGGAAGTCGGCACGCGCTACGACAATGGCGCGCTGCGTGCTGAAATCGGCGCGTTCCTGATCAACTTCGACAACCAGTACGAAAGCAACCAGACCAACGACTCGGTGATTGCTCGGGGCGAAACCCGGCACCAGGGTATCGAATCCAGCCTCAACTACGCCCTCGACGGCTTGAGCCCGGCGCTGGCCGGCTTTGATGTGTACGCCAGCTACGCCTATGTCGATGCAACCATCCGCGAAGACGGCCCGAACAAAGGCAACCGCGTCCCCTTCTCGTCCAAGCACAAAGGCACCCTGGGCGTGGGCTACACCGAAGGCCAATGGAAGTTGAACCTGGACAGCACCTACCAGAGCAGCCAGTTCGCCGACAACGCCAACACCCAGGCCGAAAGCGCCGATGGCAGCACCGGGCGCATCCCCGGCTACATGCTGTTCAGCAGCCGCGCCGCCTACGACTTCGGCCCGCAGTTGTCGGATTTGAATGTGGCGGTGGGGGTGAAGAACATCTTCAATACCCAGTACTTCACCCGCTCGTTTGACGATAACAACAAGGGCAAATACGTGGGTGAGCCGCGGACGGTGTATGTGCAGACGTCGGTCGCGTTCTGACGGGCCGGCAAAGATCCTGAATACACTGCTGGCCAGCTCCGACATTTGATACCTATCAGCCACAAAAAAACGGGCCTGCATCTGCAGGCCCGTTTTGTCTGGGGTTGAAAAACACTCAGCAATCAGCTGTTAAGCGCAGCCTGTTCGTTTTCCAGGAATTCCTCTTCAAGCCCGGCATCATCGACTTGGTTGTTGGGCGTGCGTTTCTCTGCACGCGGTTTGCCTTGCAGCCTGCCGAACAGATGCTCCAGCGCGTTATCCAGCTTGGTGGCCGCCCCGTCGATCGCTTGTTCCAGGGTGTCGGCTTTATGGATGACCGAAATCGGTTGATGACCCTTTGGCCGCGCTTCCAGGCGGCAACTTAAATCGTGGGGGCCCGGCTTGTCGCCGTTCTCATCCTTCAAAAAGACTTCAATGCGGGTCAAGTCTTCTTCATAACGTTCGAGCGTGCTCTCAATGGTAGTACGTACCCACTCCTCCAGTCGGATGCTGCTTTCAATATGGTTATCGCTGTTGACTAGGATTTGCATAGTGTTTCCCTTATTTCAGCTAGCTCGCCAGAGGTCACAACTGCAACACCGATGCGGTGAAACCATGACCTCTTGACTACACAATTGAGCACCTGACGGAACAATTCAACCCCTATGCAAAGATAAATCCCACATTACAAATTAAGTCTGACAACCGCCCAAAGCACTGTTATGGTCGGGAGTTGGGTGCCCCCGCGCACCGGCGAAAATCCTCACAATTGCCCCTCGCCCAAGGGGTGCAACCCGCGAAAAATCCCCGCCTCTTCCACCAGCCAATCATGCACCGCACGCACACCGGGATGGTTCAGCGCGCCTGGCGCATACAGCAGCACATAGCGCTTGTGGTTCGGCACCGCGAGGCCAAAGGGCACGATCAGCGTGCCACGCTCCAACTCATCATTGAGCAGGGTGCGCCGGGCAATCGCCACGCCCATACCAGCAATGGCGGCCTCGATGGTCAGGTGGTTGCGGTTGAAGGTGTGCCCACGCCGCACATCGGCGTCGTGGTAGCCGATAGCATTCAGGTAAAACTCCCACTCGGCGTATTCATAACTCCCACGCCAGGCGGTGATGTCGTGCAACAACGGGAAATGGGCCAGGTCGGCCGGCCCGTGCAACGGCGGGCGCCCGCGCAACAGGCTCGGCGCGCACACCGGGAATATCTGCTCATCGAGCAAGGCTGTAGATAACAAACCCGGATAGCTGCCGTCGTTGAGGTCGATGGCCAGGTCAAAGTCGCCTTCGTGCAAGGCCATGCTGCTGTCTTCCGCCACTAGGCGCAGTTGGATATCCGGGAAACGCTGCTGCAAGCGCGGCAGGCGCGGCGTCAGCCATTTGCCGAGGAATGACGGAATCGAGCGCAGGCGCAAGGTGCCGCTGATCATCCCCGCATCCAGGCGCTGCAGCTCGGCATCAATGCTGCCGTAGGCCTCGCTCACCGTGATCGCCAGCCGCTGCCCCTCGGCGCTCAGTTCCACGCCACGTGCCCGACGATGAAACAGGCGAAAGCCCAGGCGCTCTTCCAATTGGCGAATCTGCTGGCTGACCGCCCCCGGCGTGATGTGCAGTTCTTCGGCGCAACGGGTGAAGGATAAATGCCGTGCGGCGCAGGCAAAGACGTGCAGCCAGACATAAGTCTGGGCATGAAGCGGGCGAGCCATAGCGTTTAGTCCTGCTAAAGGGTGTCTTAGGATAATTCGTTGGTCAGTGCCGATCCAGAGGCTCAGTATCGCGCCACCTCCGCTTGTCCTACAAAACATGGCAGCGATTCCTACTCCATTGCTTGTAAGGCTTTAGCATGGCTATCAGCGTTTTTGATCTATTCAAGGTGGGCATCGGCCCGTCCAGCTCCCATACCGTCGGCCCCATGCGGGCAGCGGCAACCTTCGCCCAGGCCCTCGCCGACCAACAATTGCTCGCGCAAACCCAGCGCGTGGAAGTGCGCCTGTACGGTTCCCTGTCCGCCACCGGCGTGGGCCATGCCACCGACCGTGCCTGTGTGATGGGGTTGATGGGCGAATGGCCAGATCGGGTTGACCCCACCTCCATTGGCCCGCGCATCCAACAGTTGCGCGAATCAGGCCGCTTGTTGCTTGGCGGCACCCAAGAAATTTCCTTCAACTGGCAGCACGATCTCCTGCTGCTGGAGGAAAGCCTGCCCTACCACCCCAACGCCATGTCCCTGCATGCCTACGGGGCAAACGGCCTGCTCAGCGAACAGACCTACTACTCGGTGGGCGGCGGTTTCATTATCGAGGCTGCGGAAGCCGAGTCGGGTATTGCTCCCACCAGCGATGTAAAACTGCCCTACGACTTTTCCAGCGCCGTCGAACTGCTGGCCCTGTGCAACACGCATGGCCTGCGAGTCTCCGAACTGATGATGGCCAACGAACGCGCCTGGCGCAGTGATGCAGAAATCCGCAGCGGCCTGCTGCATATCTGGTCGGTAATGCGCGAGTGCGTCGAACAAGGCCTGCGCGATGAAGGCATCTTGCCCGGCGGTTTGGATGTGCCGCGCCGCGCCGCCAAGCTGCACCGCAGCCTGCTGGAAATCGGCAAGCCGAATGTGATCACCTCGACCCTGTCGGCCATGGAATGGGTCAACCTGTTCGCCCTGGCCGTCAACGAAGAAAACGCCGCCGGTGGGCGCATGGTCACCGCCCCCACCAACGGCGCGGCCGGGATCATCCCGGCGGTGTTGCACTACTACATGAAATTCAACGCCGACGCGTCTGATGATGATGTGGTGAATTTCTTCCTAGCGGCTGCCGCCGTCGGCATCCTGTGCAAGAAAAACGCCTCGATCTCCGGTGCCGAAGTCGGCTGCCAGGGCGAAGTCGGTTCGGCCTGCGCCATGGCCGCCGCAGGCCTGGCGGATATCCTCGGCGCCACCCCCGAGCAACTGGAAAACGCCGCCGAAATCGGCCTGGAACATAACCTCGGCCTGACCTGCGACCCGGTCGGCGGCCTGGTCCAGGTGCCCTGTATCGAGCGCAACGCGATCGCCGCCGTCAAAGCCATCAACGCCACGCAAATGGCCCTGCGCGGCGACGGCAAGCACTTTATCTCCCTCGACCGGGTGATCCGCACCATGCGCGATACCGGCGCCGATATGCATGACAAATACAAAGAAACTTCACGGGGCGGCCTGGCGGTCAGCTGGGTGGAGTGCTGAGGAGCACTGCTACCGGCCCCTACGTGAGCCCGCGCAAAAATAATAACGAGGCAATAACGATGACCGATGTACGTACACCTGCTGCCGAAAACCCTGTTGTAGAACACACCGTGACAACGGGCTGGAGCAAACACGACACCACCTGGATGCTGGGCCTGTACGGCACCGCCATCGGTGCCGGCACCCTGTTCCTGCCGATCAACGCCGGAGTCGGTGGCTTCTGGCCGCTGATCGTGCTGGCGCTGCTGGCCTTCCCCATGACCTTCTTCGCCCACCGTGGGCTGACGCGCTTTGTGCTGTCGGGCAAATCCGGCGACATCACTGACGTGGTGGAAGAACATTTCGGCGTCGGCGCCGGCAAGCTGATCACCCTGCTGTACTTCTTCGCCATTTTCCCGATCCTGCTGGTGTACAGCGTCGCGCTGACCAACACCCTCGGCAGCTTTATGGAACACCAACTGCACATGACCCCACCGCCACGGGCGATCCTGTCCCTGGTGCTGATCCTCGGCCTGATGGCCATTGTGCGGTGCGGCCAGGGCGTGATCGTCAAGGCCATGAGCGTGCTGGTCTACCCCTTCGTCGCCGCCTTGCTGTTACTGGCGCTAAGCCTGATCCCCAACTGGAACGGCGCGTTCTTCGCCTCGGCGAGCGAGGGCATGCCCCTGCCGGTGTTCTTCAACACCCTGTGGCTGGCGATTCCGGTGATGGTGTTTTCGTTTAACCACTCGCCGATCATCTCGGCCTTTGCGGTGGACCAGAAACGGGTGTACGGCGCCCAAGCCGAACGCAAGAGCAGCGGCATCCTGGCCATGGCCCACGGCATGATGGTGCTCACCGTGATGTTCTTCTGCTTCAGTTGCGTACTGGCGCTGTCACCCGCCGACCTTGCCGCCGCCAAGGCACAGAACATCTCGATCCTGTCCTACCTGGCCAACCACTTCCAAACCCCGGTCATCGCCTATGCCGCGCCATTGATCGCGCTGGTGGCCATCACCAAATCCTTCCTCGGCCACTACATCGGCGCCAGCGAAGGCTTCCAGGGCCTGCTCGTCAAGTCCCTGCGCGGGCGCAACCGCACCCTGTCGGCGCGCTGGCTGGAACGTTGCACCGCCGTATTCATGATCCTCAGTTGCTGGGCCGTCGCCACGTTCAACCCCAGCATCCTGGGCATGATCGAAACCCTCGGCGGGCCGATCATCGCGTGCCTGCTGTTCCTGATGCCGATGTACGCCATCCGCCGCGTCCCCGCGTTGCGCCAGTATTCGGGCCAGGTGTCGAATGTGTTTGTGGTGTTGGTGGGGCTGATTGCGCTGTCTGCGGTCATTTTCTCGCTGGTGCCCTGAAACGTCGCACACAGCGGTGATCAAATGTGGGAGCGGGCTTGCCCGCGATAGCAGTGGGTCAGTTGATAAGTATTTGACTGACCCACCGCAATCGCGGGCAAGCCCGCTCCCACAGGGGTAGCTCGTCGTCTGAAAGATTCCTGTACGGCACGCCCCTTGCTGTACACCCTCTGAAGGAAAACGGAGCTTGTGACCGGTGGTCAGGCAACACGAACCAATCGCCCTACCGGTCGTCAATCAGTGCATGTTCTTATCAGGCGGTAACGCACCATGGACAATCCTTTTCAGCTGATCACCGACACGTTCACCCCACAATACCGGGTCAACCTGAGTATCCAGCGCCTGGACGGCAGCATCCTGCTGACCCTCTCCGACGACAACGGCGTGGTCGCCAAACGCATGATCAGCGCCGAACAGCGCAACGACCCACAACGGCTCAAACGCCTGGTGCAAAGCGTGCAATGGGGCATTGCCATTGAACAGGGCCACAGTGCCATGGAGATTTTGGCGATGATGACCGACGGCGACAGTCACCAACTGTTGCAGCGCCCGCCCAGCAACCGGCCGCCAGTCACGGCCGGGCTCTGACTCAGGACTCGGACTTGTCCTTGACCGATGGGTAACGCGACGAGGCAAAACGCACCACCAGGATGGCGAACGCCAACAGCAGAATCCCACCACACAGGTAAATGATCCCCAGGTCCGGGGCATTGTGGTGGGACACATCGCCGATCAGCAGGCGGGTCAATGCGGTGATTGCCACGTAGAGCAGGAAGCGGATCGGCATGTGGTTGGTCTTGAAATAAATCCCCACCATGGCGCCCAACTCCAGGTAGATAAACAGCAGCAGGATGTCATCCACGCTGATGCCGCCTTTTTGCAACATATCGATAAAGGTCATTATTGCCGCATAGGCGGTGATTGCACCGATGCCAAACAGCGCCAGGTAGTGAAACGCCTCCACCGCCAGGTTGCCCAGGGAATCGGCATTCGCGTGCAGGCTTTTGCGCACTTTTTCGGCCCACTTCATTTCTGTCATTGCTCACCACCACTGTTTAAAAAATAGCCAACTATTTGCCACTGCCTAAGCCAGGCTTCGACTCGCGGGGGATAATGCCCGTTTGGCATGACGATTTCTCTGCATGCAGAAAGAAGGCCAGAGATTGCAGAATGAGATGATGGTGGAATGACAGGAGACACGCATACAAAAAAACACATTAACTCTGAGCATCCGAGAGGCAGGTTTATCAGGGATACCGTTGGCGCGCGTGCAAGACCGAGAGTACCCGGATGTAGTCCGTCACTTGATAGACAACCAGATAATTTGGATGAACCACCATCTCCCGCGTGCCGATAACCCGTCCGGGTCGGTAAAGATGGGGCCTACGGGACAGAGCCAGTACAGAGGCTTCTATTGCCTGGTTAAGCTCGAGCGCTGCAATTGAATTGCGGTCGCTGATGTAATCAATAATTTGCCGGAGTTGCACCCGCGCTGCGGGGGCCCACTCAATCAGCATCGCCTTTCTTGCGTTTGGATTCGATCAGTGCGCGCATCTCTGCCATCACCTCATCATGAGGAATACCTGGCCTTGGGTCATCAAGAGCGGCTTGCACCTTGGCACGAAACCAGCGGTCATAGCTGTCAGCCTGCTCTTCAGTATCTGCGGGGGTAGCAGAAGAAAAGGAAGTGTCCATAAAAGCCTCCGTTGTCGATGAAGAAGGAGTCTAGTCGCTGACGTTTTTACTGTCGTGCTCCAAGCGATGAAGTGAGTAACAGAAAAACTCGAAGACCACGCGACTACTTCCTGGATCGCTCCCGTGAACAAGGGGACGATCCAGGTTGTGAGATTACGCGGGTGCGACCTGCTCCAGCGCTCGGTCAACCAGTAAACCACCCATCTCCACCAACTGGTGAATCGCCAACAGCAAGCTGCGCTGTGAGCCATCAAGATCAAAAGCCAGTGTGCTTGCCATTTCACGGGCGCTATTCAAGGTTTCGCTAGCGTTGACCAGCAAGGTTTGCGTATCAGCCCGAGGCGTTACGCTGAAAAGCGTCGCGGGGGGCTCCGGAGCAGGTTGAAGCGATTCAGACCGCAAGTAGTGATCAATGGCCCGATTGGCAGCCGCTTGCAGCCGAGCGTCATTGCGTGAGTTGTCTGGGGGGTTGGGGGAGTTCTTTTTCATGGCGTATCTCTTCTTGATCGAATGGAGATCCACCGCCGTCTGCCGCCAAGCAGATTGGGTGACGGATTGCACAAGGTTGGCGGACCGGTAAGAAGAAACCCAGCACCCCGAAGGGTCCCTGCGCAACCCGCCATGACATAGGAAAGCAGGCGTTAAAACGCCAGCAATCTTGTTGGGGGTCGTTGCGCTATCTTCTACCGGGCCGCCAAGCCCACTCGCTGCATACGCAGCGCCCGAGGAAGGTAAGCCACCGGACAAATCCAGCGCAACCCCGGCAAGTTGTCAGAAATTTCCGTTGTAGCAAACCCCCATTTCCCAACTACATTAAAAAGCTGCTACCCAAACCCCATGGATTGGCTTATCCTTTTATCTGTATATAAATACAGTAGTCGCAATAGACAACTATCGTGAAGGCATGTGAGGTGGTGAATGGCCGTCGAAGTGGTATACCGCAGCAGCCGAGATCTGGAGCGTTTGTTCATGGATAAAGCCGAAGCTGACCGTCATGACAAGATGCTTGAACTCGCTGAGTTGCTCGCAGAAGTGTTGCAAAAAGCCGTGCCGTCCCTGAGCGAGCAGCAGGTGGAGGAGGCCGGGATCTACATGGCGAAGAATCGCGATGTGTTTGCCAAGGCGTTCAAGAGCCAGCCGGATGCGTTGTCCGAGTTGCTGAACCCGGCGGCGGAATAAAGCCCGAATTGAACAGGCCCTGAATCATTGATTCAGGGCCTTTTTAATAAGGGCTCGGCGTACAGCAGCCGTTCGGCCAGCTCATCGGCCACTCGGGCAGGTGAGCGTTTTTCGGCCTGGGCGTGGCCGAAGATTTCGGTCAGGCGGGTGCCGATGTTGGACAGGTGCGCGGTGATGGTCGCCAGGTCCGCGCCGTTGTGCTTGAGGGCGACATAGATCAGGCCGCCGGAGTTGATCACGTAGTCCGGGGCGTAGAGGATGCCGCGGGCCTCCAATTGGTCGGCCACTTGCAGGTGAGTCAGTTGCGCGCTGGCCGAGCCGGCCACGGCGGCGCAGCGCAGTTGGGCAACGCTCTGGCGGTTGAGTACGGCGCCCAGGCCGCACGGCGCAAGAATGTCGCAGGGGGTGCTGAGCAAGGCGTCGTTGGCAATCGGGTGGGCGCCCAGTTGCTCCATGGCCAGTTGCACTTTGCCAGGGTCGATATCGCTCACCAACAATTCGGCACCAGCGGCGTGCAGTTGTTCGGCCAGGGCGTAGCCGACATTGCCCAGGCCCTGGATTGCCACGCGCAGGCCCTCGAGGTTGTCGCTGCCCAGCCGGGCCATGGCGGCGGTGCGGATGCCGGCGAATACGCCCATGGCCGCATGGGGCGACGGGTCGCCGGCGGCGGTGGTGCTGGTGACAAAGCGTGTGTGCTGGGCGATGCAGTCCATGTCGGCCACGCTGGTGCCGCTGTCGATGGCGGTGATGTAGCGGCCATTGAGTTGCTCGATACACCGGCCGAAAGCTTCAAACAGCGCGGCGCGGCTTTCCACATGGGCCGGGCGGATGATCACCGCGTTGCCGCCGCCCACCGGTAAGCCAGCCAGCGCGGCTTTGTAGCTCATGCCCTGGGCCAGGCGCGCGGCATCGGCCACGGCGCTTTCGTCGTCGGGGTAGGCCAGGTAGCGACAGCCACCCAGGGCCGGGCCAAGGCGACTGCTGTGAATGGCAATGACCGCCTTCAACCCGGTCACCGGGTCAACGCTCAGGTGCAGGGATTCAAGGCGGGTGCTGTGCATGAGAGCAAACATCGTCAAGCTCCCGAATCATTTCTTGTTGTCGCCAAGTATAGGCCGCCGTTAAAAGCTTGCCGGAGCACGCGGGAATAAGCAGGCCGTAATTACAGGCTTTGCGACATAACCAGGTAGGCCGGTTCTTAAGAAGCTGGACGAAAGTTCTCGGCAAGGCTAAAACGAGACATCCGTCGGAGAACGTCATGAATCCCCGCCAAGCCTTTTTTGAATGCCTGCACCGCTCACCGCCGGCGCTGTTTGAAGCCGCGTTATGGATCGCGGCCGAGCACGATCCTGCTGTGGACCCACGGGCGATCCTGGCTGACTTCACGGTGCTGCAACAGCAGGTCAGCCTCGACATGCCGCTGCTGCCGGCCGATGAGCTGGGCCAGCCGTTGCTGCGGATAATGAATGATCTGGGGTTCGCCCAGGACGACTTCACCCCCTTGCGCCCCGCCGCCGCGCTGTTGGACAAGGTGTTACAGCGCCGACGCGGGCAACCCCTGGCCCTGGGCCTGATCGCCCTGGAGTTGGCGCGGCGCCTGGAGATCCCCATGGTCGGGGTCAACTTTCCGGGGCACTTCCTGCTGCGGGTGAGCGGTGCCGATCATTTACTCGACCCCTGCGGCGGGCGCCGGCTGTACCCCAACGACTGCCGCGAATTGCTGCAACGCCAGTACGGCCCCAATCTCAAGCTGCAAGCCGAACACCTGCGCAGCGCCGAGCCGCGGTTGATCCTGCAACGGCTGTCGCGCAACCTGCGGCAACTGCACCTGGCCAATGACAATCACCTGGCGGCGCTGATCGACGCCGAGCGGGTGCTGGAGCTGGGCGATGCCAGCGCCGCCGACTACCTGGCACGGGCCAGTCTGTACAAACACCTGGACTGCCCGAATGCCGAGCGCTTTGATCTTGAGCATGCGCTGTTGCTCAGTGAAGACCCGGTGCAGCGGCTGCGCCTGACAGAGCGGCTGGGGCATTTGCCACCTGGGGCGGTGGTGCATTGAAGGGGGCCGACCGTTAAACCGCGCCGCCCCCATCGCAGCCTCGCCGGGGCTCGACAGCTCCCACAGGTAAGCATGGTGGCCTTCAGGTTTTGAGGATATCGCCACGCAGTGAATCTTTTGGCGGCGTGGCCCCGGGCGAGCGCACCTGAATAATCAGCAACGCCGCAATCACCGCCGGAATCGCGCAGAAGAAGAAAATCTGCTGCACCGGTACGTGCATCGCCAGCAGCATGCTGCCAAACAGCGGCCCCAGGATCGAACCAAACCGCCCGACACCCAGTGCCCAGCCCGTGCCCGTCGCACGGACATGGGCCGGGTAAAAGTTGCTGGCAAACGCATTGAGGGTCAACTGGCCGCCGATGATGCAAAAGCCCGCCGCAAACACAAACGCCACCAGGTAACGCGGGTTGTCATGGTTGAGCCCCAGCAAAATGGTGCACACCGCCGCGGCCGCCAATACACCGGAGAGCAGGCGCACCTTGCTTTTCAGGCGGTCGGCAAACCAAGCCATGCCAATCGCGCCCAGGGTGCCGGCGAACAGGAACATCGAGGTCACCAGGTTGGCTTTGTTCAAGGGCATGCCACTTTCCAGCAGCAGTGACGGCAACCAACTGATCATGAAGTACAGCAGGAGCAGGCTGACGAAAAAGGTCGACCAGATCAGCAGCGTCGGCCGCGCATAACCATGGCGAAACAGCTCCACCACCGTCAGTTGGCTGCCCTGCTCCTGGCGATTCTGTTCTTCGCTGGCCGCCGGTGCCTGCCAGCCTGGCAGCATGCGCGCCGTGACTTTTTGCAGGCGCGCATAGGGCGGTGCATCGCGCAGCAAGCGCGGCAAGGATTCAGGCAGCAGCCATACCAGGAAGGGAAACAGCAGCAACGGCGTCACTCCCCCCGCCAGGAACACGGCCTGCCAGCCGAAGCTGTCAATAAACCCCGCCGCGACAAAACCACCCGCCGCCCCGCCGAACGAGAAACCACAGGCCGCCAGCGTCACCATCAAGGTACGCATACGCGGTGGCGAATACTCCGACATCAACGCCATGGCACTGGGCATCGCGCCGCCCATGCCAATGCCGCAGATAAAACGCGCGGCCATCAGCGTATTCAGGGAATTGGCGAACACCATCAGCACCGTGAGGCTGGCGTAGATCAGCACGCAAGCGAGCAGGATGCGGTGCACGCCGAAGCGGTCCGCCAGGGGCGTCACGGCCAGGGAGCCCAGGGTCAGCCCCAGCAGGTTGGCACTGAACACGGGGCCGAAGGCGGCCTTTTCCAGGCCCCAATCCTGAGCCAGCGCCGGCACTACGTAGCCCAGCACCTGGGCATCGTAGCCATCGGTCACCAGCAATAACGCCAATAACAGGAGAATCAACCACTGGTAGCGCGACACCGGACGGGCGTCGAGTGCCGCGCGAAAGCTGGCAATCTGATTATGCATCGCAAGGTACCTGTTTTATTTTTATGGGGTATCACTTGTGGGAGCTGGCTGGCCAGCTCCTACATTGATCTAGGGTGTATCAGGTTGGTTGGAGGGGTGGGCCTGGATAAACCCGGGGTGTTTGCCTGCCAATGCGGCGACACGCAGGATTCGCGGGTAACCCTCCAGCGCCACCTGGAAACGCTCGGCCGCATACAACTGCGGGATCAGAAACGCATCCGCCAGCCCTGGCTGGTCACCAAAGCAATAGCCCTGGTCACCGATCAATTGCTCCACGGCGCCCAGGCCCTGGCTGATCCAATGCCCGATCCACTCCAGCAATTGCGCCTCGTCATGCCCCCACTGGCGCAACAGGTTCTGCGTGCTGGAGTTGTGCAGCGGGTGAATGTCACAGCCGATGATCGCGGCCACCGCGCGCTCATGGGCGCGGGTTGCCAGGTCCTTGGCGAGCAACGGCACCTGTGGATAACGTTCGTCCAAGTACTCGATGATCGCCGGCGACTGGATCAACAGCTCGCCCTCGTCGGTACGCAAGGCCGGGACACGGCCCTGGGGGTTGATCGCCAGGTATTCGGGCTGGCGGTTGGCGCCGCCCTTGGGCACCAGCAGGTTGACCGGCAGCGCGGTGAAGTCCAGGCCCTTGAGCGCCAGGGCGATACGCACCCGGTAGGACGCCGTGGAACGGTAGTAGGTATAAAGCTCCATCCCCTCGCCCCCTTAGCGCGCGGCGACCACGGTGCCCCGGCATTCGCCGAAGCCGATGGAGGCAAAACCGTCACGCTGGCAGCGGGCGCGCAGGATGATTTCGTCGCCGTCTTCGAGGAACTTGCGCACCTCGCCGGAGGCCAGTTCGATCGGCTTTTTGCCGCCTTCAGTGATTTCCAGCAGGCTGCCGAACTGGCCGGCCTCGGGGCCCGACAGGGTGCCCGAACCAAACAGGTCGCCGGCCTGCAACTGGCAGCCGTTGACGCTGTGGTGCGCGACCATTTGCGCCACGGTCCAGTACATGTGCTGGGTGTTGCTCAGGGTCAGGCGATGGGCTGCCAGGTTCTGCTCGCGCATCGCGGCGGTGGTCAGCAGCACTTCCAGTTCGATATCAAAGGCGCCAGCGGCCTGGTCGCGGGTGTCCAGCAAGTACGGCAGCGGTTGTGGATCACCGGCCGGGCGTGCAGGCTGGGCCTTGCGGAACGGTTCCAGGGCTTCGGCCGTGACCACCCAGGGCGAGATGCTGGTGATAAAGCTTTTCGACAGGAACGGCCCCAGCGGCTGGTATTCCCAGGCCTGGATATCGCGGGCCGACCAGTCGTTGAGCAGGCAGAAGCCCGCGATATGCTCGGCGGCGTCGCCAATGGCAATCGAGTCGCCCATGGCATTGCCCTGGCCGATCCAGATCCCCAGTTCCAACTCGTAGTCCAGGCGTGCGCACGGGCCGAACGTCGGTTCGGTCTGGCCGGCCGGCAGGGTCTGGCCCTTGGGCCGGCGCACCTCGGTGCCGGACGGGCGGATGGTCGACGCCCGGCCATGATAACCAATCGGCACATACTTGTAGTTGGGCAGCAGGGGGTTGTCCGGGCGGAACAGTTTGCCGACGTTCTGCGCGTGCTCGATGCCGACGTAGAAGTCGGTGTAATCGTTGATTTTCGCTGGCAAGTGCATCTGGCAATCAGCCGCCAGTGGCAACACCTGGGCACCCAGGGCTTGCAGCCTGGCTTGCTGGTCGCTGCCCTCGGCAAGCAGTTGCAGCAGGCGTTCGCGCAGGGCCACCCGCGGGCCACGGCCCAGCTCGAAGAAGGCATTCAGTTGCCCGTCTGCTATGGCGTCGATGGCGCGGCGCGCTTCACCGTCAAACAGGTCGCGGGCCGCTTGCAGATCCAAAATATGCTCGCCAATCGCCACGCCACTGCGCGGTGCCGAACCGTTGAGGCTGAAGATGCCCAGGGGCAGGTTCTGCAGGGGGAAATCCGGGTGACCGTTGGCCGAGGCCACCCAACTGCGGGTGAGAGTGGACTGCGTCATGGCTTATCTCCGATTCGGGTTGAAGGTTGCCGGCAGCGTGGCCCAGCAAGCGTCGTAAGTGTTTTGCAGTTGCGGGCAGTCCAGGGCGAACCGGGTTGGGCGCAGCACCTGGCTGGTCTCGAACATGAAGGCCATGGTGTTATCGATCTTGTGCGGCGCCAGGTCCGCGGCGATGGCCTTGGTGCAGGTCTCGCCATCCGGGCCGTGGGCGCTCATGCAGCCGTGCAGCGATGCGCCGCCGGGCAGGAAGCCTTCGGCCTTGGCGTCGTAGGCGCCCTGGATCAAACCCATGTATTCGTTCATCAGGTTGCGGTGGAACCACGGTGGCCGGAAGGTGTTCTCGGCCACCATCCAGCGCGGCGGGAAGATCACGAAGTCGAGGTTGGCCAGGCCGTGGACGCTGGTGGGCGAGGTCAACACGGTAAAGATCGACGGGTCCGGGTGATCGAAACTCACCGTGCCGATGGTGTTGAAGCGACGCAGGTCATATTTGTACGGCACATTGTTGCCGTGCCAGGCCACCACGTTCAGCGGCGAGTGGTCCAGGGTGCAGCCCCACAACTCGCCGAGGAACTTCTGCACCAGGGGCGTGGGTTGCGACAGGTTTTCGTAGTGGGCGACCGGGGTCAGGAAGTCCCGGGGGCTGGCCAGGCCATTGCTGCCAATCGGCCCCAGGTCCGGCAGGCGCAGCGGCGCGCCGTGGTTTTCGGCGACGTAGCCGCGAGCCTGGGCATCGAGCAGCTCGATGCGGATTTTCAGGCCCCGTGGCAGCACGACGATTTCCAGCGGCTCGACCTCCAGCACGCCCAGTTCGGTGGCAATGCGCAGGCGACCCTGCTCGGGAACGATCAACAGCTCGCCGTCGGCATTAAAGAACACCCGCTGCATGGAGCAGTTGGCGCGGTAGTGATAGACGCTGATGCCGGACGGTTTCTCGGCGCCGGCGTTGGCCACCATGGCCACCAGCCCATCGATAAAGTCGGTGGGTTCACTGGGAATGCCCAGCGGGTCCCAGCGCAGGCGGTTGGGCGTGACCTCGCCCAGCGGGCCACCGGCCAGTTGCCGGTCCAGCTTGACGAACGCCGGGTGATTGGCCGATGGCTGGATGCGGTACATCCAGGTGCGCCGGGCTTCGCTGCGCACCATGGTGAAGGCGGTGCCGGAGAACAACTCGGTGTACAGCCCATAGGGCGCTTTTTGCGGGGAGTTCTGGCCGATCGGCAGTGCGCCGGGCAAGGCTTCGCTGGCAAATTCATTGCCAAAGCCCGATTGGTATTCGAGGTTCATGGAGCGTCCTCAATCAGGAGGTTGTTTTTATCGTAATCCAGTTACGCATAACGTAATTTGCTCCCTGTCGGCCGTCAAGCTATAAAGACCGCCATTCGTCTTTCGGATACACGCTCTCCATGGAAAAGCCGCCCGCCCCCCGCGACACAGGTAAACAAAAAGTCCGCTCGGCCGAAGTCGGCACCGACATCCTCAAGGCTCTGGCCGAACTGTCGCCGGCCACGTCCCTGTCGCGCCTGGCCGAACATGTGCAGATGCCGGCGAGTAAGGTCCACCGCTATTTACAGGCCCTGATTGCCTCGGGGTTTGCCGAACAGAACATCGCCACCAACCATTACGGCCTGGGCCGCGAAGCCTTGCGCGTGGGGCTGGCGGCACTGGGCAGCATGGACGTGCTGAAAGTCGCCGCCCTGCCTCTGGCACAACTGCGCGATGCATTGAATGAAACCTGCTTTCTTGCGGTGTGGGGCAACCATGGCGCGACCGTGGTGCATATCGAACCGGCGGTGCGCGCGGTCACGGTGGTGACGCAGCTGGGGTCGGTGTTGCCGCTGCTCAGTTCCTCGACCGGGCTGGTGTTCAGCGCCTTTCTGCCCGAGCGCGAAACCATGGACCTGCGCACGCGGGAGATCCAGGCCGGCACCGCCCATGCGCTGGTGGACGATCAGGCGTATGGGCAGACCTGTGAGCAGATTCGCCAGCGTGGCTTGCACTTTGTCCATGGTTTGCTGATGCCCGGGGTCGATGCGCTATCGGCGCCGGTGTTTAATGCGATGGGGCAGGTGGTGGCGGTGATGACCGTGGTGGGGCCGACCTCGTTGTTCCATGCCGATGAAGACGGGCCGGCGGCCGGGCAATTGCTGGCGGCGAGCCAGGCGGTGAGTTGGCGGATGGGTTACCAGCCCTGACCCGTTGCAACTGAATGTATGCGGGCAAATGTGGGAGCTGGCTTGCCTGCGATAGCGGTGTATCAGTAGGCAAATGCATTAACTGACCCACCGCTATCGCAGGCAAGCCAGCTCCCACATTTTGATCAACGCTGCTTGGAATAATCAGGCCATCAGACCCAGGGTCTTAGCCTTGGCCACGGCCTGGGTGCGGCGCTCCACCCCTAACTTGCTGTGAATCCGCCGCGCGTGGGTCTTCACCGTGTGCAGCGAGATAAACAACAACTCGGCAATCTCCAGGTTGGAGTTACCCCGCGCGATCAGTTGCAACACCTCCAGCTCCCGCTGACTCAACGGGTTGGCCCCTGGCGCCGCCACTGCCTCCTGAGGCTCAAGCCCCAACTCACTGAGCAGCCCCGGCTGGCGCAAGCGCAGTTCACGCACGGCCTGCTGCACCTGGCAGCGCGCCGCCAGGGCCAGCCCGGTTTGCAGCGAGCGCACCGCCAGGACTTTTTCCCCTTGTTGCCAGGCCACCTCGCCCAACACCAGGTGCAACTCCACCTCCAGGCACTGCATGCCCCGCTCGCGGGCGGTATCGAGCAAGGCTATGAGGCGCTGGATGGGTTGCTCGGCCCGGTGCAGTCTGACCTGGGCCAGCACCAGCAGGTATTCCAGGCGGGGGATCAGCTCCAGGGTCGCCGGCGGCGCCTGCTTGGCCTGGGGGCCGTGATAGTGGCGCAGCACTCGGCTGAGCGCTTCCAGGGTCAGTTCGGCACGCCCCTGTTGCAGCCAAAAATGCCCGCTGAGCAACAGCAACACCGCCCGATACACGGTGTCGGGCACCTGCCGGCGCTGCATCAGGCGCTCGGCGTCGCGCAACTGGATAAACGCCTGGGCGTAGTCACCGCGGTTGGCCGCCAGCATCGCCAACCCGAGGAAGCCATAGAGCACGCGCTTGTCCTGGCTGTGCAGGCACATGCCCAGGCCGGCTTCGAGGCACTCGGTGGCCAGGGCATCATGCCCCTGGCGCAAAGCCAGGTGCCCACGGCGCAGAGCAATCCGCCCCATCAACGGCCCGGCCTTGAGACGTTGCTGGATCAACATGGCCTGCACGCCTTCCAACAGGCTCTGGGCCCGATACGGTGCGCCCCGCTGTTCCAGCAATTGCGCATGATCAAGCTCCAGCAGCGCCTCCAGCAGCAACGAACCATGGGCCCGCGCCAGGCACAGCGCCTCGCGGTTCAGGGCCTGGGCCACCTCCAGTTCGCCGCGCAACAGCGCTTGCTGGGTCAGCCCGGACAGGCACATCAGGCGCGATGTCCAGGCGCTGTCCGGCAAATCATTCAGTGCCTCCAGAAAATGCTCACGCGCAGGCACCGCGTCCCCCCCAAGATGCAACAACCACCCCCACTGCGCCTGCCAACGCGCCAACAGGTGCCGTTGCAAGGCGGCCGTGGGTTGCGGGGTGAAGCGCGCCAGTTGATCGATGCATTGCGCGGCCTGGTCGAAACGCCCGGCAAACAGCAAGGCAGCCGTGACCAGCCCCACTAGTTGCGCCGAGCCGAGCATCAACTCGTCGCCATGTTGCTCATGCAGGCGCAACAACAGCACGGCGTTCTGCTGACGGAACAGGTCTTCAAAACTGAAGTGTTCCAACAGGCTGACCGCCACTTCGTACTCCTCGGCGAGCAACGCCTGCTCGAACGCCGCCTGCCAATCCTGCTGCGCGGTAAACCATTGGCAGGCGCGCCGGTGCCAGGAGCGTCGGGCCGGCCACGGTTCATCGCGCAGCAGCTGGGCCAGGGGCGCGAAGACCTGCAGCCAGTCCGGCGAATCTTCCCAGGGCTCGATAAACGCGCCCAGGGCCTGAAGATCGCGCAGGTAGTCGGCGCCATCGCCAAACCCGAACAGGTGCTCGCACAGCCCCGGGTTAAAGCGTGGCAGGTGCGCCAGTACCCGCCAGGCTTCCTCCAGCTCGCTGGGCAAGGTGCTGAACAGTTCGTGTTGCAGGTAATCGAGCAGGGTCTGGGAACGCCCATGCCAGGCGCCGCTGTCGGGATGGCTGTCACCTTCGAGCAGGGCGATACGCACGCCGGCGCACCAGCCGGCGCAGAACTGCAAGACCTTGTCGGCGGTCTGCATGCCCACGGCGTGATGATCGAGCAATTGCTGGACCTCGCGCTGATCGAACGCCAACTCGGTGCCGCCGCACTCCCACAACTCATCGTCGAGCAACAGCCGTGGCCAATTGCAGGCCGGCCGGCGCCGCGCGCCCAGCCACCAGATCAAGGCCGGGCTGCTGGCCGCCAGCACCCGATCGAGCAAGGCATCCAATGCGGGCGCCGCCACCCGGCAATAGTCATCGAGAAACAACCAGGCCGGCGCTTGCCAGCGGCTCAGGTCGAGCAACAAGCTGGCTTCATCGACAAACGCCAGCCCCAGGCTTTGGGCCAGGCGCTGGCACAAATCCAGGGGGGCCAAGGCTGCACCGTTGAGTGGCAGCCAATACACCTGGCAGCTCGCCGGGGCCTGTAGGGCGCATTCGGCCAACAAGGCACTCTTGCCACTGCCGGCTGGCGCGCACAGCAACCGAACCCGCGCCTCGGCGCTGCGCAACGGTTCGGCCAGGCGTGGGCGCAGCACATGGTGGGAAGACAGACGTGGCATGAATCCAGGGCGATCCAGGCGACGGGGCATGGCGGTCATTACAGCGTCCCTTTTTTTATTGTTATGCGGCGTGCGATCTACCGTAGTCCTGTCAATGGGCGTTGTTGAAGAAGTATTCAGCGGGCTGATTGCCGGGCATAAAAAAGCCGGGCTTCATTTGAGCCCGGCACAGGATTGACAGGTTAAAACACGCCCTATGTGGGAGCTGGCTTGCCTGCGATGGCGGTGGGTCAGGTTGATGGGTTTTGCCTGGTCCACCGCCATCGCAGGCAAGCCAGCTCCCACAGTGATTGGGTTTACAACCTTAGATCAGCGTACGCCCGAGGCGCGCAAGGCCGCCGGAGTGTAGTCCGCCGCCTTGGCATTGAAGCCGAATACAAAGCTGCTCTTCTCCTCGTTTTTCATGCCCAGGGCGATGTAGCGGCCGGCGATGAGGTCGTACAGGGTCTCGACGGTGTAGGCCGGGGTCTGGTGGTGGTAGTAGAACTGCGCATGGCCTTCGGCCACGCGCCACAGTTGGCCACGGCCGTCATAGTGGTCCACCAGCGCCACCTGCCAGCTGTCTTCGTCGAGGTACATGTGGCGCTTGGCGTAGATATGCCGTTCGCTGGGCTTGACCGTGCCGACCACTTCCCAGACCCGATGCAGCTCGTAGCGGGTCAGGTCCTGGTTGATATGGCCGGCCTTGATGATGTCGTCGTACTTGAGGGACGGCGAATCAAGCTTGTAGGCGTTGTAGGGAATGTACATTTCCTTCTTGCCCACCAGTTTCCAGTCGTAGCGGTCTGGCGCGCCGGAGAACATGTCGAAGTTATCCGAGGTGCGCAGGCCGTCGGAGGCGGTGCCCGGCCCGTCGTAGGCCACTTGCGGTGCACGGCGCACGCGGCGTTGGCCGGCGTTGTAGATCCACGCCAGGCGCGGCTCCTTCACCTGGTCGAGGGTTTCGTGCACCAGCAGCACGTTACCCGCCAGGCGCGCGGGCGCGGTGACCGACTGCTTGAAGAAGGTCAGCACGTTGGCGCCCTTGGCCGGGTCCATATCCGGGATCAGTTGCGGCACCGCCACTTCTTCCTCGAAGCGGATCGGCGTGTAGCTGCCGTTGGTCTGCGGGGTAGCCTGGGTGATGATGCGCCGCAGGTTGCCGCCGTGGTAGCGGGTGATGTGGTTCCATAACACCTCGACGCCATTTTTCGGAATCGGGAAGGCGTAGTAGCGGTTGCCGGTGAAGTTCTCCAGGCCGTTGCCGTCGTTGATCGCCTTGACGTTCAGCGCGCTGCGCTTGATCGATTCGTAGATAGCGTCGGGCAGGTTGACCGTGCGGTGGGTGGGGTAGACCGGGATTTTATAGGTCTCGGGGTAGCGTTTGAACATCGCCACCTGGCCATCCGACAGTTTGTCCTTGTACTTGTCGACCGTGGCCGCGGTGATCACGAACAGCGGTTTTTCATTGGCGAACGGGTCGGCCAAAAAGCCCTTGCTGTCCACCGCGCCGGCGTTTTTCGGGAGGCCACCGGTCCAGGCCGGGATCGAGCCATCGGCATTGCCGGCCTTCTCGGCGCCCACCGGGGTCAGGGTGGTGCCGAGCTTGGCGGCTTCCTCCACAGACACCGCGGCCATCACGTTGGCGGCCAACAGGCTGAGGGCCAGTACGCCGCACTGCAAAATCACTTTACGCATGGTTGTTGTCCTTCTTTTTAAGCCAAATCAGAAGTTCACGCCGAAGCTGAGGGCGAGGAAGTCACGGTCGGTCAGGGTGTTGTAGTCACCGCCAAAAAAGTCGGTGTAGCTCAGGCTCGCGGTGTAGGTGTTGCGGTAGTCCGCATCGACCCCGACGCTGAGGGCCTTGGCCCCTTCGTTGAACAGGCCGTTGGGGCCGTAGCCCTTGACGTCATGGGACCAGGACAGGTTGGGCTTGAGGTTGATCCCGGCGATCACGTTGTTGTAGTCGAGGATCGCCCGGGCGCGATAACCCCAGGAGGTGGCCGTGACGAAACCGTCGGTGTCACCGCCAAAGCCGTATTGGCCGTAGACCGAATCGCGGCCGTAGCGCAGCTTGGTTTTGTTCTCCAGCCCGCCCACCCGCACGATGGCCGCCTCGCCCACCACGGTCAGGCGTTCAGCGCCCAGCACCTGGTCGAAAAACTGCGTCATGGTGGTCTGGAACTGGGTGATTTCCTTGCGCCGGTAGCCGGCGTTGTCGGCACCGAATGAGCTTTTGATCGGCGACGCGGCGTTGCCGGCTATCGGGTTGACCAGGGCCAGGGTCAGGTCGGTGGTGTTGAGTTGCACCGGGGCGTTGGGGCGGTAGCTGATTTCCCCGGTCCAGGCCGTGCCGGTGGGCAGGGTCGTGGCGAAGCTGGCGCCGTACAGGCGGATATCTTCCGGGTAATCCAGGTAATACTGGCCGCGCCCGAGCATCACGCTCTGCGCCAGGCCCGCGCCACTGCCGGGGGCAATGCCGTTGGCCGCATTGATGATATTGCCAATGGTCGCCAGGTTGGTGTTGGCCGTAAGGGTGCCCACGGTCGGCGTGCGGCTGTGGTAGTTCATGAAGTACAGGCCGTATTCGGTGTCATCGCCCAGCCAGCGCAAGGCCATGCCGAACTGCCCGGAATCCCGTGCGTCACGGTCGGCGGCGCGGCGTACGATCACCCCCTCGTTGGCGACGCCAAAACCCTGGCCGAACGCGGCGGCCACCGGTTGCAGCGGGCGGATCGCCGGGCTGCCGACGGTGTAGTTGTCGGTGCAGCCATCGGCCGCCACGTCGCCACCAAAGTAGGTGCCGCAGTTGTCCAGCACGGTCTGGTCCCATTCCAACTGGTAGAAACCTTCCACTGTCAGTTGGTTGGTCAGGCCCTGGGAGGCGAACAGCATGTTGACTGGAATCAGGCCTTCCTTGATCTCGGCGCCCGGCCGGCGGAAGGCCGAGACGTCGATGGGGTTGATGCTGTTGATGGAGTTGCCGATGAAGGTACTTTCGCCCCAGCTGACCACCTGTTTACCGGCACGCACGGTGCCCGGCAGGTCGCCCAGGGAATAGTTGTGATAGACGAAGGCATCGAGGATCTGCGCCCCGCTGGACTTGGCGCCTTCCTTGCGGTTGTGGTCGCTGATCGGCTTGAACTCGCGGTCTTCGTCCTTGAGCTCGAAGTCGTACCAGTATTTGCCCCGCACAAACACACCGGTATCGCCGTACTTGAGCTCCAGGTCGTGCAGGCCCTTGAAGATTTTCGAGAAGGTCTCGCCCTTCTTGAAGTTCAGGCGCCCGTCATCCCCGGTAGAGGCCTGGCCACTGCCGCCATTGACCGTGCCCACCAGCTTGCGGTCGGCATCGCGCATGCCCCAGCTGGCACCGACCGACAGCGACGAATCGAATT
The DNA here is from genome assembly GCF_001983165.1 of Pseudomonas gessardii. Classification (GTDB taxonomy): domain Bacteria; phylum Pseudomonadota; class Gammaproteobacteria; order Pseudomonadales; family Pseudomonadaceae; genus Aquipseudomonas; species Aquipseudomonas gessardii. Next base: position 73,183 of record NZ_MNPU01000014.1, read on the forward strand.
GCCCCTCGATCTCGCCGATATTGAATGAAACAGCCTGCGCCTGGACGCAGCACCCCAAAGCAACCGCAGCGGCCAGCGCCTGTGGCCTGAAGATGGCGCGCATTGTTGTTTTTGTCATGCGTCTTCCCCGGTGGTGTGACAGAAGGCCCCACCCTACTGCCCGCCATCAGGAGCGATAAGCGCACCAAGGAGGTATTCGTTGTGTCGCTCAAAAGGATTAACCCAGGCTCTAGCGTGGGTATTGGCGGGGCTATCGACGCAGTGGATAGAGCGCCATCAAGCGAATGGATACCCCCGCGCCTACAGGGGCAGGTACTGTTGTTGATTTGGTAACAGTCCTTGTCCTGAATCAGTATTCTCTATTCCGTTACAAGGGACTATTCTTACCGGGCTTTCAGGACAATCCTACTGATTACCTGAAGCCACTTTTTGCTGGATTGAAGCGTATTTTCAGTCTGTTACCGGTGTTCACTGACGTTGATTTGTAGCTCCTTGATCCAACGTCTTACTTCGGCCGCTGCGTATGCAGCGGCCTTTTTTATGCCTGAAATCCTGCGGGGCGCCATCAGCGCCCCGCAGGATTGACTGTTTTTCAGGTAACGATCAGAGGCTGTATTTGTGCAGGTTGTCCATCATCTCCTTCAAGGCTTCGATATTGTCCTTGGGATGGGCCGCCCCTTCAAAGTTGCAGATCTGCTGCCAGTGCGCCGCCACATCCTCTGGCGAGAAGCCCGCCTCGGGGTCAAACCCCACGCCCAGGCTGCGCTCCCAGCGGGTCTTGCCGATCCAGCCGCCGCCCACTTCAAACAGCCCCGAGGTTTCCTGGCAGGCCTCGCTGCCCAGGTACACCACCAGCGGGCTGACCAGCTCGGGCTTGAGGCGCTCGAACACCTGTGGCGGGATCAGGCCTTCGGTCATGCGCGTACCGCCCGTGGGCGCGATGGCATTGACCAGGATGTTGTTCTTGCGCCCTTCCAGCGCCAGGGTGCGGGTCAGGCCATACAGGCCGAGCTTGGCCATGCCGTAGTTGGACTGGCCGAAGTTGCCGTAGATGCCCGACGTGGAGGCGGTGAAAATCACCCGGCCATAGCCTTGCTCGCGCAGATGCGGCCAGGCGGCGCGGGTCACTTTGTAGGCTCCTTCGACGTGCACGCGGTACACCAGGTCCCAGTCGCCGTCCTCCATTTTATGGAAGGTCTTGTCACGCAGGATCCCGGCGTTGTTCACCACCACGTCGATGCGGCCAAACACGTCGAGAGCGTGCTGCACGATCTTTTCGCCATCGGTCACCGAATCGTGGTTGGCCTCGGCAATCCCACCGGCCTCGCGGATCTCGGCCACCACGCGGTCGGCGGCCGAGGCATTGGCGCCTTCGCCCTGAGTCGAGCCGCCAAGGTCGTTGACCAGTACCCTGGCCCCGTGCCTGGCGAACAGCAGCGCATGGGCACGCCCCAAACCACCCCCGGCCCCGGTGACGATCACGACTTTATCTTGGAACTGCACAGACTCACTCATAGGGAACTCCAGCGAAGACAGTGGACGATGGGGCGAGTGTCAGGCACGGGGCTTGTGGTCACAATAAATACGGGCGGGGGTGAATGGTGCGCAATAAGGCACGGGGATGATCGGACAGGTCATAGAGGCTGGTTGGTGTGGGAGCTGGCTTGCCTGCGATTGCATCACCTCGGTACAACTGATTTACCGAGGTGTGCCCATCGCAGGCAAGCCAGCTCCTACACAAGCCAGTTCCCATAGGCGATCTTGGTTGCTTTCAATGCCCTCGCGAAACGCCAGGTAATGCTTGAGCACCTGCACCGGCGCCTCGATCTGCGGGTAGTGGCCGATCTTGGCCAGCAACACCGTGTCGGCATCCGCTATCAACTCGCGGTAACGCGCGACCATGTGCGCGCCGGAGATCGGGTCGACTTCGCCATCGATCACCCGCAACGGCACTTCGCCGCGCTGCATGGCCGCCACCCAGCGCTCGCGTTGGCGGCGGCGCTGGGGGATGTAGGCGATGAGTTTGTGCAGGATCCGCGGGCCATCGTTGTTTTCGATCAGGCTCCAGAAGTCATCCAGGGCGCTTTCGCTGGGGCGGGTGTCGGGGCCGAAGATCTGCTTGAAGCTGTCGGCCAGGGCGTTGCGCCCGAATGCACGGCCGATCATCCACCCCAAGGGGCTGAGCAACAGTTTTTGCACCAGCGCCGCGCGATGGGTCTCGGGGAACAGCCCGCCATTGAGAAACACACAACTGGCCAGCTGGAACCGCCCCTCGTAGTGCCGGGCGAGCAGTTCCTGGGCCACGCTGTCACCGTAGTCATGGGCCATGACATGCACCGGCTGCTGGATCCGCAGATGGGCCAGCAGGGCTTCTTGCAGGTCGGCCTGTTCCAACAGGCAATAGGTGTGGTCCAGAGGCTTGGCCGAGTCGCCGAAGCCGAGCATGTCGCAGGCGATCACCTGATAACGCTGGGCCAGGGGCTGCCACAGGTAATGCCAGTCCCAACTGGCGCTGGGAAAGCCGTGGATCAGCAGCAAGGGTTGACCCTGCCCGGCCACCCAGTAACGGATGGTCTGCCCGCGAAACACAAAACTCTGCCCACGCTTGCGCCAGGCACTCAGGGGGATTTCGGCCAGTGGCATCAGAGTCGGTATCCAGGGTCGTGTTGATCGAGCTTGCGCAGCAGCGCCGGCCAGGCCAATGCGCCGCCCATGCCTTGGGCGCTCTTGGTCACGCCGGCAATCATCGCCTTGGCCCCCGCCAGAATCTGCGGCGCGATGGCGATCAATTCGGCCCCGCCGTTTTGCGCCAGCACCTGGATGTCGCAGGCGCGCTGGAAGGTGAACATCATCAGGAAGGTATCGGCGATGGTCGCGCCGCAGGTCAGCAGGCCATGGTTGTGCAGCATCAGGAAATGGTTCGGCCCCAGGTCGGCTTGCAGGCGGGTCTTTTCCTCGTGGTTCAGCGCCACGCCTTCGTAGGCGTGATAGGCCAGGCTCGACAGCACGAACAGCGACTGCTGGCTGATGGGCAGCACGCCCTGCTTCTGCGCCGATACGGCCACGCCGGCTGCGGTATGGGTGTGCAGCACGCAGGCCACATCGTGGCGCACTTCGTGGACCGCGCTGTGGATGGTGTAGCCCGCCGGGTTGATGTCGTAGGGGCTGTCCATCAGCTTGTTGCCGGCCTGATCGACCTTGACCAGGCTGGAGGCGGTGATTTCGTGGAACATCAGCCCGAACGGGTTGATCAGGAAGTCTTCGGTGCCCGGCACCTTGGCCGAGATATGGGTGAAAATCAGATCATCCCAGCCATGCAGGGCCACCAGGCGATAGCAGGCGGCCAGGTCGATACGGGCCTGCCATTCGGCGGCTCTGACCTGGTCTTTTACACTCTGTGTCGATTGAACGGGGGCTAGGCTCACGGCAAGGACCTCGACGCGGTGGTGTTCTTATTGTTTTTTGGGCTGAGGGGCCAGTCTAGTCAGAGCTCGGGCCTGCTGTAGTTGCGTTGGCAGCCAGCTTGATGACCGAGCGGGTCAATTGTGAGGATAGTTCGGATTCGTACAATGTGGTGTCAGAGAAGCAACGCCAATAAAGGCGCGGCAAACAGGTTGAGCAAGCCGGTCAGGACCATCACCAGCCCGGCCACCGAGCCTTCTTCGCCGCCCACTTCATGGGCACGACTGACACCGGCCCCGTGGGCGCCCACCCCAAACAATGCACCGCGCGCCAGGGCACTGCGCAACGGCAACCACTTGAGCAGCACCCCACCGAGCATGGCGCCGAACACGCCGGTGAACATCACGAACACCGCCGTCAGTTCCGGCACGCCCCCCAGGTCGTGGGCCAGGGGCATGGCGAAGGGCGTGGTAATCGAGCGCGGCACCAACGACATCGTCACCGCGCTGTCCAGGGCCAACGCCCTGGCCAGGCCGAAGGAGGTGCCGATGGACGCGGCGCTACCGGCCAACATCCCCAGGAACAGCGCCGACCAGTGCCGCATCAACAGTTGGCGCTGCTGCCAGATCGGGATGGCGAATGCCACCGTGACCGGGCCCAGTACCAGCATCAGCCAATGGGTGTCGGTGGCGTATTCGGCATAGGCGGTGTTCAGCGGTACGGCCACCGCCAGCAGCAGCGCGGGCACCAAAATCAGCGGCGACAGCAGGTAGCGCCCGGTACGCCGGTAGAGCCAGCGGCTCAAACCATAGGCACCCAGGGTCAGGGCCAGCCAGAACAGTGGCATCCATTCAAGCTTCATGGCGCAGCTTCCAGCGGCAGACCAGTTCGACGGTAAACGCCGTGACCAGCATCACCATCAGGGTACTGAGGGCGATCACCAGCATGATCCGCCAGCCGTCATGGCGCAGCAGGCCGCCGTAATCAAGCAGGCTCATCAAGGCCGGGATAAAGAACAACAACATCTCTGCCATCAGCAGGCCAGCGCCCAATTGCAGGGCCGCCGGTTTGATCAGGCCACTGGCGAACACCAGCAGCAGCAGGCCCAGGCCAATCACCCCGCCGGGGATCGGCCACGCCAGCCATACGGCCACTTGGCAGCCCAGCAGGTAAATCGCCAGCAATACCAGCAGCTCAACCAGCAGCCGGCCCAGGTGTTTGAAGGTGAAACGTTTAATAGACATGGGTTCCTCGCAGGCCCTTATTTTAAAGAGCCCCCTGGCATCCCCAAAGCGAATTGTTAGACTGCAAGCCATTCCAAACTGGAATTAGTGCAATGGAATTCAAACAGCTGCGCAGTTTTATCGAAGTGGTGCACCGGGGCGGTTTTACCCAGGCCGGGAAAACCCTGCATATCAGCCAGTCCGCCGTGAGCAAGCAGGTGGCACAACTGGAACACAGCCTGGGTACGCCTCTGCTCGACCGCATCGGCCCGCACGTGCGCCTGACCGCCGCCGGGCAGGTGGTGCTGCAACGGGCCGAAGCCATGTTGCGCCTGCAGACCGAGCTGGTGAGCGAGCTGGACGACCTGAATCAATTGACCCGTGGCGAGCTGCGCATGGGCCTGCCGCAACTGGGGGGCGATACCCTGTTTGCCGGGCTGTTTGCCGAATATCGCCGGCGCTATCCCAATGTCAGCATCCAGTTGCTTGAGGGCGGCAGCCGCAATATCGAGCAGGCCATCCTCGCCGGTGAGCTGGACATCGGCGGCAGCCTGTTGCCCACCGACCCGGCGTTTGCCTGGCAGGCGTTCTGTGATGAACCGCTGGATGCGCTGCTGCCCCTGGACCATCCGCTGGCGCGGCACACGCAGATTGGCCTGGAGCAATTGGCCGACACGCCGTTCTTGATGTACCAGCGCAGCTTTGTGCTCAACGACCGGTTGCTCCAGGCCTGCCAGCAACTGGGCTTCACGCCCCGGGAAAGTGGGCGCAGCGGTCAGGCGGATTTTCTCGTCGCCTTGGTGGCCGCAGGCCAGGGCGTGGTGCTGTTGCCCAGCGTGGTCGCGCGCGGCCTGGAGCGCCCAGGTGTAGTGCGCCTGACCCTCAGGGCCCCCGATTTCCTACGCTGGGATATCGCCTTTATCTGGCGCAAGGGCGCCTATCTGTCGAAAGCCGCCCAGGCCTGGCTCGCGCTGTTGCGCGAGTACCCGATCAGCCGCGCAGTGCCGTGACCAGCTCTGCCAGCCAGGGCTCGGCGTCTGCTTCCGGGGTGACGCTTTCGCTGGCATCCAGGCGCAGCATTGGCAGCACTTCGCGCACGCCCAACTCAGCGAACAACTCGCGCATCTGCTCGCCGCCGCCGCAGAAGGTGTCGCCGTAGCTGGCGTCGCCCAGGCCGATCACCGCGCCCGGCAAACCGCGCCAGGCGGCGGGCAGTTGGTCGCGGATGGTCGAATACAAAGGCTGCAGGTTATCGGGCAATTCGCCCATGCCGGTGGTGGAGGTGACGGCCAGCAAGGCGTCCGGGGCGAAGGCCTGCACATCGGCCAGGGTCGCCCGCGAGTTGTGCCAGGCCTCGAAACCGGCGGCGTTGAGAATACCCATGGCGTGGCGGGCAACTTCTTCTGCCGTGCCATAGACCGAGCCGGAAAGGATGGCGACTTTCATCAATCTGATCCTGTAGTTGAGTGAAAACCTGGGATATTAACAGTTGGCGGCCGGGTGGGCTGCCCTACACTCAGAAATCCACAAACACGCTATGGACCGCTCAATGATCAACGCCAAGCTGATGCAGATAGTCATCAACGCCTCCAACGACGGGATCGTTGTGGCCGAAAGGGAAGGCAAGGACAAGCCCCTGATTTACGTGAACCCGGCCTTTGAACGCCTGACCGGCTACAGCCTGGACGACATCCTTTACCAGGATTGCCGCTTCCTGCAGTCGGGCGACCGCGACCAGCCGGCCCTGATGGCTATTCGCGAAGCCCTGGACAGTGGCGGCGCCTGCCGGGAAATCCTGCGCAACTACCGCCAGGACGGCACGCACTTCTGGAATGAACTGTCATTATCGACGGTTTACAACCAGGCGGATGGGCAGACTTACTTCGTCGGCGTGCAAAAAGATGTAACGGTTCAGGTCAAGGCCCAGCAGCGTATTGCCCAGCTCGAAGCCCAGGTGGCGCAGCTTACAGCCGAGCTGGACGCGCTCAGTGCGACGAGCGGATCTAACAAACTTTAGAAAACACGGTCTTTAGGGTGATAATCAGTTTAATCACGCATTTCCTTGAGCCACATCAATGCAACGCGACGCGCTTTTGACCCAGGACGAGCTGGACTTCATCCAGAACATGCACCACAACCCGCAGCTTAATGTGCGGGATGTGTCGTCGAGCCTGACGGTCAACGGCGGCGCGCAGATCCGCGACCTGCTCACGCGCCTGGCGGCCCATGAGCATGTGACGATCCAGGCGCAGTTCGATAACCAGCAAATGACCTTTCCACTGCAACTGGTGGAAGACGAGTTCCATGCCCTGCACTTGCGCCTTGGGGTGCCGAGCATTTTCGAGGACGGGCCGATGATCCGGCCCTGGCGCCTGGTGCTCGAAGAACCGGTGGCCCTGGAAAACGTCAAGGGCCAGCCGGGTGTGTTGTGGGTGCATGAAGTCTCGTTCAAGGGCCTGCTGGTGCAGTGCCGGGGCCGCAGCAAACCACCACGGACGTTCTCGATGTGGTTCAGCCCATCCGGCTACGAACGGATTGCGGTGCGTGGCACCCTGGAGCGCGAAACGGCGCGTGGCCTGTTTGCCTACCGCCTGAACCAGGGGGATGTGGATGAAACCGAGCGCCTGCGCCAGTTCATCCTGCAACAGCATCGCCTGGCCCACCCCGAAGTGCATGCCTGATCTCAGGTAGCCAGGGTTCCACTGAGAAACTGCTGCAAGCGCCGCGGCATCAAGCGCCCTTCATTGCCCAGGCAGCCGATGGCAGTCCCTGCCAGTTGCTGTTCGGCCATGTCCGAGGCATCACCGGCCAGCAGCAACGGGCATTCCAGGGTCAGGGCTAACCGCTCCAACCGCTTGGGTAGCTCATGGCTCGGTGAACGGTTGGAGAACAGCACCAGCACCTGCGGGCGGATCTTCTCGCAGACCAGCGTCAACTCATCCAAGGGGTGGCCCACGCTCAGCACATGAACCGCCAGTTCATCACCGCTGAGCATAAGCCCCGCCACCAGCAACTCCAGCTCTCGGCATTCGCCGGCAATGGCTGCCAGCAATACCTGCGGCGTGCGGCCAGCACGAGCGACCTGCAGGCGCTGGACAATCCGCGCGCGCAGGAAACTATCGAAAAACAGCCATTCGCTGGCTTGGCCGAAACGCCCCTGATGGCGCAACAACTGGTGCCAAAGGGGCATCAGGATGTCCTGGAACACCACGACGGCGGGGTACGCCGCAAAAATCTGCCCGTACAGGCGCTCCAGTTGCCGGTCATCAAACGCGCCGATGGCGAGCTGCAACTGCTGCTGCCACTGGACCCACTCATGCTGACCTTCGCCTTCCTGCAACGTGCGCAGGGAAGACGCTTGTGCATCGTCGCGTGCGAGGATCCTGCCGACTTTGCTCACCGCGACCCCGCGTTCGATCCAGTCCAGGATGCGATGAACCGTCTCGATGTCCTTCTGCGTGTACAGGCGATGCCCGCTTTCGGTGCGAATCGGCTGGATCAAGCCATAACGCCGCTCCCAGGCCCGCAGGGTGACCGGGTTGATTCCTGTCAATCTCGCGACTTCGCGAATCGGGAACAACTCATCTGCCGCGCATAGAGCGCCTGGCTCAATACCTTGGAAGGGTGCTGTGATTACAGGCATCGCGGGACCAAAACTTATACGAACTTGGATCCCATTTAACGCTTTTATACCTGTCTTTTTCAAGGGACCCGGCCAGCGGTCCAATGTCGCTGGCGTATTTCGTCAAATCAGGAATAATCCTTGCCTGTTTTTTTTGCGTCGCCGCCCTACCCCCGCGGCTTCGCCAGGGACGCCACCTACCCGGTGCTGCGCGCCCACACATTCGGAGATACACAATGTCTACCCTCCCCGTCACCTTGATGGTTGCGCGCCGCGCTGCCCAAGGCCGCTATCAGGACATGATGAGCTGGCTGCGCGAAGGCGAGCAACTGGCCACTGACTTCCCCGGCTACCTGGGTTCCGGCGTGCTTGCACCGCCCGCCGACGGTGGCGAATTCCAGATCATCTTCCGCTTCGCCGACGAGCAGACCCTGCACGCCTGGGAGTTCTCGGCCTCGCGCAGCGCCTGGCTGGGCCGTGGCAGCGAATTGTTTGCCGACCCCATGGAGCATCGCGTCAGCGGCATGGAAGGCTGGTTTGGTGCCGTGGGCCAGCGCCCACCGCGCTGGAAACAGGCCGTGGCGATCTGGCTGGCGTTTTTTCCGGTGTCGTTGCTGTTCAATTTTGGCCTTGAGCCACTGTTGGCCGAGCTGGGCCTGTTCAGCCGTGTGCTGGTCAGCACCCTGGCCCTGACGCCGTTGATGGTCTATCTGTTCATTCCGCTGTCCACCCATTTGCTGGCAGGCTGGCTCAATCCTGCCCCGCAGCGGGTAAAACCTGCCGAAGCCACCGTTTGAGCCGAGCCGCAACAGGCCGGGCGCTGGTATAGTTTTAGCCTGCCAGCGACCCGAGCCTCCCATGACCTCTCCCGCCCCGATCCTGATTACCGGTGCCGGCCAACGTGTCGGCCTGCACTGCGCCCTGCGCCTGCTGGACGACAACCAGCCGGTGATCTTCAGCTATCGCAGTGAACGCCCCGGCGTACAGGCCCTGCGCGAGCGTGGCGCAATTGGCGTGTTTGCCGACTTTTCCTGCGAGGCCGGCATCCTGGCCTTCATCAGCGAACTCAAGACCCATACCGACCGCCTGCGGGCAATCATCCACAATGCCTCGACCTGGGCCGCCGAAACACCCGGTGACGAAGCCCATGCCTTTATCGATATGTTCAGTGTGCACATGCTTGCGCCGTACCTGATCAACCTGCATTGTGCAGACTTGTTGCACCGCTCGATGCCGGCCGACATTGTGCACATCAGCGACGACGTGACCCGCAAGGGCAGCCGCCAGCATATTGCCTACTGTGCCAGCAAGGCCGGGCTCGACAGCCTGACCCTGTCCTTCGCCGCCCACTACGCGCCCCGGGTCAAGGTCAATGGCATCTCGCCGGCCATGGTGATGTTCAACGACGGCGACGACGCGGCCTATCGCGCCAAGGTCCTGGCCAAGTCGGCACTGGGCATCGAACCCGGGCCCGAGGTGATTTACCAGAGTGTGCGTTACCTGCTGGACAACCCTTATGTGACCGGCACCACCCTGACCGTCAACGGCGGGCGACATGTCAAGTAAACCCGAACACCAGCCGCTGGGGTTCCTGCAACTGATTGGATGGAGCAAGTAGCAATGCCACAACTTCAACCAGGTATGGCGCGCATCCGGGTCAAGGACCTGTGTCTGCGTACCTTCATTGGCATCAACGAGGATGAGATCCTCAACAAGCAGGATGTGTTGATCAACCTGACCATCCTGTATGCCGCACAAGACGCCGTGCGCGACAATGACATCGACCACGCCTTGAACTACCGCACCATCACCAAGGCCATCATCGCCCACGTCGAAGGCAATCGCTTTGCCCTGCTCGAACGCCTGACCCAGGAACTGCTGGACCTGGTGATGGGCAATGAGTCGGTGCTGTATGCCGAGGTCGAAGTCGACAAGCCCCATGCGCTGCGCTTTGCCGAGTCGGTGTCGATTACCCTGGCGGCCAGCCGCTAATCCCCTGAATCTGTGTGAATCCCATGACCGATCAACAACGCCTGGAACTTGAAGCCGCCGCCTTTCGCCGGCTGGTCGCCCACCTGGACAGCCGCAAGGACGTGCAGAATATCGACCTGATGAACCTCGCCGGCTTCTGCCGCAACTGCCTGTCCAAGTGGTACAAGGCCGAAGCCGACGAACGCCAGATCGAGGTCAGCCTCGATGACGCCCGCCAAGTGGTCTACGGCATGCCGTATGCCGAGTGGAAAGCCCAATACCAGCAAGAAGCCAGCGCCGAACAACAAGCGGCGTTTGCCAAAGGAAAACCCCATGACTGACCTGAACACCCTGCGCGCCAGCCTCGACAGCGGCGCACACGCGTTTGCCGACACCCTGGCCTTTATTGCCGCCGGTTACGACTACCAGCCACAGGCCTTCAGCAACGGCGGCGTAGAAAACGCCGCCGGGCAGAACGAAGGCTCATGCAAGACCCTGGGCCTGGCGCTGCTGGAAGGCTTGAGCGACCAGCAGGCTTTGCTGGCGTTCGGTGAGCATTACCGTTCGGTGTTGGCGACGCCTGAGGGCACGGATCACGGCAATATCCGCGCGTTGATCGAGCATGGGTTGGCAGGTGTGAAGTTCAGCGCCCAGCCCCTGACTCGAAAATCCTGAGCCAAACACCGCTCCCACATTTGAATGGCGGTACTTATCAAATCCCGCCCATAAAAAAACCGGCCTCGCAGCCGGTTTTTTGAGTGCAGCGCTTTAGCAGGAAACGTCTTTCAAGCCATCGAGGTAACGCTCGGCATCCAGGGCCGCCATGCAGCCGGCGCCGGCCGAGGTGATGGCCTGGCGGTAGACGTGGTCAGCCACGTCGCCGGCGGCAAAGATGCCTTCGAGGTTGGTCGCGGTGGCATTGCCTTCACGGCCGCCCTGCACCACCAGGTAACCGTCTTTGGCGGTCAGCTTGCCTTCAAACAACGAGGTGTTCGGGGTGTGGCCAATGGCGATGAACACGCCGTCGACTTTCAGCTCGTCAAAGCTGCCATCGTTGTTTTTCAGGCGCGCACCGGTCACGCCCATGGTGTCGCCCAGGACTTCATCCAGGGTGGCGTTGAGCTTGAGGATGATCTTGCCTTCGGCAACCCGCGCGTGCAGCTTGTCGATCAGGATCTTCTCGGCGCGGAAGGTTTCGCGGCGGTGCACCAGGGTCACAGTGCTGGCGATGTTGGCCAGGTACAGTGCCTCTTCTACAGCGGTGTTACCACCCCCGACCACGGCCACCGGCTTGTTGCGATAGAAGAAGCCGTCGCAGGTCGCGCAGGCGGAAACGCCCTTGCCCATGAACGCTTCTTCCGATGGCAGGCCCAGGTAACGGGCGCTGGCGCCGGTGGCGATGATCAGCGCGTCACAGGTGTACACGCCGCTGTCGCCGGTCAGGCTGTAGGGCTTTTTCGAGAAGTCCACGGCATTGATATGGTCGAAGACGATTTCGGTCTCGAAACGCTCGGCGTGTTCTTTCATGCGTTCCATCAGCACCGGGCCGGTCAGGCCGTGGACATCGCCCGGCCAGTTGTCGACTTCAGTGGTGGTGGTCAACTGACCCCCCGCCTGCATGCCGGTGATCAGCAACGGCTTGAGGTTGGCCCGGGCCGCGTAGACCGCAGCGCTGTAACCGGCAGGGCCGGAACCGAGAATAATCACTCGCGAATGACGGGTATCAGACATGACTCACTCCTATCGACCGCCCGGACTACAGAGCGGCTGGAATAAAAAAGGACCGCGAAGCACTTGGGGAAGGCTTGAACTCGCAGGCCCTGAAAATAATGGGTGCAGCGTATAGAGGGGGGCAAGATTAAGGAAATACGGATTAACAATCCAGCTCATAGGTGGTCTCTATTCTGTGACACCGATTAATCAACATGTTTGTTACCGTTAATGTCGGCTTGCTGAGCGTGCTTTCACCCTACCGGCAAAGCCGGTAAGGTCGGCGCGTTCGCCCTTTTGCCCGGAGTTTTTCCATGCCCGCCCCCGTTCTGTCAGGCCCACAATACCTGCGTGAAGGCCTGAAACTGGTCTTGAGCCCAGGCCTGCGCCTGTTCGTCCTGCTACCCCTGGCGATCAACCTGATATTGTTCGTCGGGTTGATCTATTTCGCTGGCCATCAGTTCAGCCTGTGGGTCGATACCCTGATGCCGACGCTGCCCAGCTGGCTGAGCTTCCTCAGCTACATCCTGTGGCCGCTGTTTGTGCTGCTGGTGGCGTTTATGGTGTTTTTCAGCTTCACCATGCTCGCCAATATCATCGCCGCGCCGTTTAACGGCTTTCTCGCGGAGAAAGTCGAAGTGGTAGTGCGCGGTACCGATGACTTCCCCGCCTTCAGCTGGGCCGAGCTGTTCGCCATGGTCCCGCGCACCCTGGCCCGGGAAATGCGCAAGCTGGGCTACTTCCTGCCCCGGGCCATCGGCCTGTTTATCCTGTCCTTCATCCCGGTGGTCAACCTGATTGCCGCACCGCTGTGGCTGCTGTTCGGGGTGTGGATGATGGCGATCCAATACATCGACTACCCGGCCGACAACCACAAGCTGGGCTGGAACGAAATGCTCGCCTGGCTGCGCCAGAAGCGCTGGCAGAGCATGAGCTTCGGCGGCATCGTCTACCTGGTGCTGCTGGTGCCGGTGGTCAACCTGTTGATGATGCCGGCGGCGGTGGCCGGGGCGACGTTGTTCTGGGTGCGTGAACGCGGCGCCGAAACGATGCTGGCGCAAAAGCCCTGACCCAATGGATTGACCTGGATCATGGTGATTTGCCCATACAGAGCACATGGTTATTAACACTATAAGCCTGTGGGGAGCACACCATGTACAGACCGTTGATGCTGATGTTCGGATTGATGTTGGGCGGCGAGGCCTGGGGGGCCGCCGCCGCCAATGAGCCCATCCTGCCAGTGCAACCGGCGAAGATCACCGATGCCGACAAGGTCGAGTTGGGCAAGCAATTGTTCTTCGACCCGCGCTTGTCCAAGTCCGGCTTCATTTCCTGCAACTCGTGCCACAACCTGAGCATGGGTGGCAGCGACAATCTGCCCACCTCCATCGGGCACAACTGGCACCAGGGGCCGATCAACTCGCCGACGGTGCTCAACTCGAGCATGAGCGTCGCGCAGTTCTGGGATGGGCGCGCGGCCACCCTGCAGGAGCAGGCCGGTGGGCCGATCGCCAACCCCGGCGAGATGGGCTTTACCCACGACCTGGCCGTGGATGTACTGCGCTCGATCCCGCAATACCAGGCCTCGTTCAAAAAAGTGTATGGCGATGGCGGCATCAAGTTCGACGATGTGACCAACGCCATCGCGGCCTTTGAAGAAACCCTGGTCACCCCCAACGCCCCGTTCGACCGCTGGTTGCTGGGCGATAAAAAAGCCATCAGCGCCACCGCAGCGCAGGGCTACCAGTTGTTCAAGAGCATCGGCTGCGTGGCATGCCACAACGGCGAGGCGGTCGGTGGCAGCACCTTCCAGAAAATGGGCATGGTCGAACCCTATGCCACCCAGAACCCGGCCCAGGGCGTGGCGGGCCTGACCGGTAAGGATCAGGACCGGATGATGTTCAAGGTGCCGACCTTGCGTAACGTCGCCCTGACCTACCCCTACTTCCACGACGGTGCCTACTGGAACCTGAGCGAAGCGGTGGACGTCATGGCCCGCCTGCAACTGGGGCGCAAGTTGAGCACAGATGAAGTCGGCCAGATTGTCGCGTTCCTCGACACCCTGACCGGCGACCAGCCGGACTTCAAGTTGCCGGCCCTGCCGCCGTCTTCGGCCAAGACTCCGCACCCCACGCCGTTCAACTGAGCCCATACCGGGCCGTTTCGTCATAAATCCGTCATGGCGATGACACAATGACGACACGGCCCACGCCGACACTGGCTGCATGACGACAGCTTTCCTGAATATCACCCTGATTACCGAAACCTTCCCGCCGGAAATCAACGGCGTGGCCAACACCCTTGGCCGCCTGTGCGAAGGACTGCGAGCACGCGGCCACCAGGTAGAGCTGATCCGCCCCAGGCAAGACAGCGATCAAAGCCGGCCCAGCGATGACGGCCTGCTGCTGTGCCGTGGCTGGCCGCTGCCGGGCTATCCGGGCCTGCAATGGGGCCAATCGTCGATGCACAAGCTGTTGCGGCGCTGGAAGCGCCAGCGCCCGGACGTGCTGTATATCGCCACCGAAGGCCCGCTGGGCCTGTCGGCACTGCGTGCGGCACGGCGCCTGGGCATCAGCGTGGTCAGCGGTTTTCATACCAATTTCCAGCAATATTCCAACCAATATGGCCTGGGCATGCTCAGCCGTGTCCTGACCCATTACCTGCGCTGGTTCCACAACCGTTCCACCCTGACCCTGGTGCCCAGCGTCAGCCAGCGCCTGGAACTGGAACGCCGCCACTTCGAGCGCCTGGGCATGCTGGCGCGTGGGGTGGACAGCCAACTGTTCCATCCGGTCAGGCGCGATAACACCTTGCGTGAAGGCTGGGGCCTGGGCAATGACGCTATCGCCGTGCTGCATGTCGGGCGTTTGGCCCAGGAAAAGAACCTGGGGCTGCTCAAGCGCTGCTTCGACTCACTGCAAGCCACTTATCCACAGCGCCCCCTGAAGCTGGTCATCGTCGGCGATGGCCCGCAACGGGCGAGCCTGGAGAAAGCGCTACCCGAGGCGATTTTCTGCGGCAGCCGGCGCGGTGAGGACCTGGCCAGGCACTACGCCTCGGGCGATCTGTTTCTGTTCCCCAGCCTGACCGAGACCTTTGGCAACGTGGTGCTGGAGGCCATGGCCTCGGGGCTTGGCGTAGTGGCCTACGATCAGGCAGCCGCCACCCAGCATATCCGCCACGGCTACAGCGGCGCACTGGCGATGCCCGGGGATGAGGCGACGTTTTGCGACGCGGCCAACTGGCTGTTGGATGAACAGGAGAACTTGCGACGGGTACGCCTCAATGCCCGGCAGCATGCCAGCCGTCAGGGATGGCCAGCCATTATCGAGCAGTTCGAGTACCAGTTACGCAGCGTATGCGATGAGGAACGGGGGATGACGGACCGCTCGCGCCTGGTGTGATGTATAGCGTTACCTTGGACATGGAACCAACTGCGCATAAACAGCCATACAAGGTGTGTAGTGCGTTCACGCCTGCGCAGACAATCATTTGATGGAGTCATGACCATGGTAAGCCTCGACCAGTTAGCGTTCCAGCCTAACCTATCCGGCCCCCTGCTGCCCGAAAGCCGCCGGGATCCAGGGCAGTATGAACATCTATGGCAAAAACATGGCCGGGATATGGAGCCCTATTCCGCCGCCGAGCAGAGAATATTTAACAGTGGCCGATTCAATCGCCTCACCCTTGACGCAGACAGCCCGGCCGAAGAAGCCCTGAAAGCAAAGATGGGTCGTAATGATCTTCGGATGCAGTTAGGGGTATCGTCAAAAAATCCTCCAACCCCGTTTGTCGACATTTCCAGGGCTCCCTTTCAACGACCTTTCCCCGTCACAGGCGACCCCTACCGCGGTTAAAGCTGAGCCCAGGCCATACCCCCTTGAGGTATTCGATAGCACACCGCCACAACTGACTCAATGCCTCAGGATCTGGACAACCCTGGTGTCGGGCGCAGTTGACATGCTCTGCGCCCCTCTCAGGTGAGCCGGGTTACACCAGGGTCATCAACGCCTCACGGCTGAACGGCAAGATATCGCCCTCACGCCCTTCACGCACTTTCAGCGCCCAATCCGGATCCACCAGTAGCGCACGGCCCACGGCTACCAGGTCGAACTCGTCGTTGTTCAAGCGCTCCAGCAGTTTTTCCAGGCTGGCCGGCTGGGCAATTTTGTCGGTGTTGACCATGAACTGCAGGAACTCGCCATCCAGGCCGACACTGCCCACGGTGATGGTCGGCTTGCCGGTGAGCTGGCGGGTCCAACCGGCCAGGTTCAGCTCGGAACCCTCGAACTCCGGCTCCCAGAAACGCCGGGTGGAACAATGGAAAATATCCACGCCCGCGTCAGACAACGGCTTGAGGAACTCACCCAATGCCTCGGGGGTTTGCACCAGGCGCGCGGTGTAATCCTGCTGCTTCCATTGGGAGAAGCGGAAAATGATCGGGAATTGGGGGCCGACCGCCGCACGTACAGCTTGAATCAACTCGATGGCGAACCGCGAACGCTTGGCCTGGCTGCCGCCGTATGCATCCGTACGCGGGTTGCTGGCGTCCCAGAAGAACTGATCGACCAGGTAACCGTGGGCACCGTGGATCTCCACGCCATCCATGCCGATGGCCTGGGCATCCTTGGCGGCCTGGGCGAAGGCGGTGATCACGTCCTGGATGTCCTGGGGCGTCATGCCGTGGACCACCACCTTGCCGTCCTTGAGCTTTTCCACCGGGCCATAGGCCGGCACGCTGGCATCCGGCTCGGTGCCAAGGCGGCGTACGCTGCCGACATGCCACAGCTGCGGGACGATCTTGCCCCCTTCGGCATGCACCGCATCAACCACCTTCTTCCAGCCGGCCAATGCCGCTTCGCCGTAGAAGTGCGGCACGTTCGGATAACCATTAGAAGCCGGGTGGCCCACCACCGTGCCCTCCGTGATGATCAGGCCGACGCCGGCCGCCGCGCGACGGCGGTAGTACTCGATCACTTTGGAGTTGGGTACGCCACCCGGGGAAAACGAACGAGTCATCGGCGCCATCACCACACGGGACGGCAATTGCAGCGCACCGAGCTGGAACGGTTTGAACAAGGCTTGGACAGGCATGGGAGCACTCCGCACGAGAGGGATTTTATGATGCGGATAATATGGAGTGCGGACAGGGTGGGATAGCACTATTGATTGCGGTGATTAAGGGGTAAAAGCACGACGGGCAATCTTCAGTGACGATGTACGCACCGACGATCGTTTCCAGTTCGACCACAGGCAACAATCATTCGGGGATGCGGAACCATATCCTACGTTTAACCACCCACCCCGTGTGCACGAAGTAGAAATACCGTGCTCGAGGTAAACGCTGTACCACCTTAATTATCCAACTGCTTGGAGATAATCAATGTCGTCTGTAAACGGGATGGGAAGCACCCAAGTGCCCCTGCAGTTCGAGCAGCAACGAAATGAGCCTCACGGCTCCCAAGTTCAACCGGCCGACACCGCCAATATAAATTTTGGTGCCTCAGACTCTGCAAACGCTGGCAGCATCAATTATCAAAACAATCGTGAGCAGGCAGCAAAAGCCTTCCAGGCAGCCACCCAAAACTGGCCGGATGACCTGGAGACTTCCGGCTAAGAACAGTTAGGGGGAGCGCCGACAGCCAAGCAGGTGTCAGATCGGACGCCTGCTTGCCGCTATGTCAGCCAAGGGCCTTTTCGATGGCCTGGGTGACACTCGGATCATCCGGCGCGGTACGCGGGGAAAACCGCGCCAGTACCCGCCCATCCTTGCCCAGCAGGAATTTCTCGAAATTCCAGGTGATATCCCCGGGAAACTCCGCGCCCTCCCCCGCCAACAGGCGGTACAACTGGTGGCGCTCGGGACCGTTCACCGAAAGCTTGCTGCCCAGGGGAAAGCTCACGCCATAGTTGAGGCTGCAGAACGCCTGGATCTCGTCTTCGGTCCCCGGTTCCTGGCCTGCAAACTGATTACATGGCAGGCCCAGCACAGTGAAGCCCTGGCCCTTGTATTGCTGGTAGAGGTTTTCCAGCGCGGCATATTGCGGGGTCAGCCCACATTTGGAGGCGACATTGACCACCAGCACGACTTGCCCCTTGTAGGGCGCCAGAGGCAGCTCCTGACCATCCAGGGCTTTGAGTTTAAGGTCGTGGAAAGCACTCATGACAAACTCCAGATTTCCCATATTCTGTGTAACGGCCATCCGAGATTACAGCCGCCCAGCCGGCAAGAATAGCCGCCAATCAAAAAAGGCGCCCGAAGGCGCCTTTCTTTTCAACTGACCGGGCGTACCCCGTCAATCAATGGTGGTGACCACCTTCGCCGTGCACGTGGCCGTGGGCCACTTCTTCCTGGGACGCGTCGCGGATGGCCACGATCTTGACCTGGAAGTTCAGGCGCTGGCCCGCCAGCGGGTGGTTGCCGTCAACGGTGACATCGTCGCCGTCCAGGTCGCGAATGGTCACGATCTGCATCTGGCCGTCCGGTGCGGAGGCGTGGAACTGCATGCCCACTTCCAGTTCGTCGACGCCTTCGAACATGCTGCGGCTCAGGGTGCTGACCAGTTCGGCCGAGTACTCGCCATAGGCATCTTCGGGTTCTACGGCAACGGTCAGCTCATCACCCACCTCTTTGCCTTCCAGGGCCTTTTCCAGGCCCGGGATGATGTTCCCTGCGCCTTGCAGGTAGACCAGCGGCGCGCCGCCGGCGGAGCTGTCGATGACCTCACCAGCGTCGTTGGTCAGGGTATAGTCAATGGAGACAGCCTTGTTGGCGGCGATCGGCATGGGGCGAGACCTTTTGCATAAGAATGAAGAACGGACAAGTCTAAACAAGGATTTGCCCGAAAGCGAACAGAACCCGGACAGACGGGGGCAATCCAGTGACTCGACAGTCGTCGGATTTCATCAGGACGCGCACGGCCACTGGGTCGCGGCGCTGTCCTGCGGCCATACGCAGCACCTGCGCCACCAGCCGCCCTGGCAATCCCGGGCCTGGGTGGTTGACCCAGCGCAGCGCCTGGCAAAAATAGGCCAGCCCTTTGCCTGTGGCTGGTGTGCGCAGCGCCCGGATAACGATACCCTTGGCAGCTGATTCCCGGTCGGCGCGCAGCCATAGCGCACCACCCAAGCCATGCACCTTCAGAGAATTCGCATGCAGACTTTTTTTATCGCGCCCACCGATTTTGGTGTGGGTCTGACCTCCATCAGCCTTGGGCTGGTGCGCACCCTTGAGCGGGCCGGGCTGAAAGTCGGCTTTTTCAAGCCCATTGCCCAGCCCCATCCCGGCGACACCGGGCCTGAACGCTCCACCGAGCTGGTGGCGCGTACCCACGGCCTGAAACCACCCCAACCCCTGGGCCTGGCCCATGTCGAGCGGATGCTCGGCGATGGCCAGCTCGATGAGCTGCTCGAAGAAATCATCACCCTGTACCAGCAGGCCGCCGTGGGCAAGGACGTGCTGATCGTCGAAGGCATGGTGCCGACCCGCAGCGCCAGCTATGCAGCACGGGTCAACCTGCACCTGGCCAAAAGCCTGGATGCCGAAGTCATCCTGGTCTCGGCCCCGGAAAACGAAGTGCTGACCGAACTCTCCGGCCGTGTGGAGTTGCAGGCACAACTGTTCGGCGGCCCGAAAGACCCGAAAGTGCTGGGCGTGATCCTCAACAAGGTGCAGACCGACGAAAGCATGGAAGCCTTCGCCACGCGCCTCAAGGAGCACTCGCCGTTGCTGCGCAGTGGCGATTTCCGCCTGCTCGGCTGCATCCCGTTCCAGCCGGAGCTCAATGCCCCACGTACCCGCGATGTGGCCGACCTGATGGGCGCGCAAGTGCTCAACGCCGGCGACTATGAAACCCGGCGCATGAACAAAATCATCATTTGCGCGCGCACCATGCGCAACACCGTGGAGCTGCTCAAGCCCGGCGTGCTGGTGGTGACGCCGGGGGATCGCGACGACATCATCCTCGCCGTCAGCCTGGCGGCGATCAATGGCGTGCCCCTGGCCGGCCTGTTGCTGACCAGCGACACCCTGCCCGACCCACGCATCATGGACCTGTGCCGTGGCGCGTTCCAGGCCGGGCTGCCGGTGTTGTCGGTGAGCACCGGCTCCTACGACACCGCCAACCAGCTCAACAGCCTGAACAAGGAAATCCCGATTGATGACCGCGAACGCGCGGAGATCATCACCGATTTCGTCGCCAGCCACCTGGACGCGCGCTGGCTGCACCAGCGTTGCGGCACGCCACGGGAGATGCGCCTGTCGCCGGCGGTGTTCCGCTACCAGTTGATCCAGCGCGCCCAGGCCGCCAACAAGCGCATCGTGCTGCCCGAAGGCAGCGAGCCGCTGACCGTGCAAGCCGCCGCCATCTGCCAGGCCCGGGGCATTGCCCGCTGCGTGCTGCTGGCCAAGCCGGCCGACGTCGAGGCCGTGGCCCGCGCCCAGGGCATCGAGTTGCCCGAAGGCCTGGAGATTCTCGACCCGGACCTGATTCGCGAGCGCTATGTCGAGCCAATGGTGGCGCTGCGCAAGAGCAAAAGCCTCAACGCACCGATGGCCGAGCAGCAACTGGAAGACACTGTGGTGATCGCCACCATGATGCTGGCGCTGGATGAAGTGGACGGCCTGGTCTCCGGGGTCATCCACTCCACCGCCAATACCATCCGCCCGGCCCTGCAACTGATCAAGACCGCGCCGGGCTGCACCCTGGTGTCGTCGGTGTTTTTCATGCTGTTCCCCGAGCAGGTGCTGGTGTACGGCGACTGCGTGATGAACCCGCACCCCAGCGCCGCGGAACTGGCGGAAATCGCCCTGCAAAGCGCCGACTCGGCCGCCGCCTTCGGCATCACCCCGCGCGTGGCGATGATCAGCTATTCCAGCGGCGATTCGGCCAGTGGCGAAGAAGTGGAGAAGGTCCGCGAGGCCACCCTGCTGGCCCATGAACAACAGAGCTCGCTGCTGATCGACGGCCCGTTGCAGTACGATGCCGCCGCCAACGAAAACGTCGCCCGGCAACTGGCGCCCAACAGCCTGGTGGCGGGCAAGGCCACGGTCTTTGTGTTCCCCGACCTCAACACCGGCAACACCACCCACAAGGCGGTACAGCGCAGCGCCGATTGCGTCAGCCTCGGGCCGATGCTGCAGGGCCTGCGCAAACCCGTGAACGACCTGCCCCGTGGGGCCCAAGTGGACGATATTGTCTACACCATCGCCCTGACTGCGATTCAAGCCGCCAACCGACCTATGGATGCCTAAATGCTGGATTTTCTGCCTGCCGCCCTGCGCGGGGTGATTGCCTCGTTACTGCTGGCGTTGAACACCCTCCTGCTGTGTTCATTTCTGTTTATCGTCGCGTTGTTCAAGGCGCTGCCGTTCGCCAAGCGCTTCAGCGAATGGTTGATGAACCACACCCATGAGGCGTGGATCAGCAACAACAAGGCCTGGATGAACCTGGTGTGCCGTACGCGCTGGCACCTCAAGGGCCTGGAAGGCCTGGACTACCAACACTCGTACCTGGTGACCAGCAACCACCAGAGCTGGGTCGACATCATGGTGTTGCAGTACGTACTCAATCGGCGGATCCGCCCGCTGAAGTTTTTCCTCAAGCAGGAGCTGATCTGGGTGCCGGTGATCGGCCTGGCGTGGTGGGCCCTGGGTTTCCCCTTCATGAAGCGCTACACCAAGGCCTACCTGGAAAAACACCCGGAGAAAAAAGGCAAGGACCTGGAAACCACCCGCAAGACCTGCGCGAAGTTCCGCGACAACCCGGTGGGTATTTTCAACTTTGCCGAAGGCACGCGGTTTACCCCTGGCAAACATGCTCAGCAACAATCGCCGTTGCGCTATCTGCTCAAGCCCAAGGCCGGTGGCATTGCGTTTGTACTGGATGCCATGGGCGAGCAGTTGAAATCGCTGGTGAACGTAACCATTCACTACCCTGACGGGCGTCCCGGCTATTGGGATCTGCTGTGCGGCAATGTGCGGGAGGTGGTGGTGCAGTTTGAAGAGGTGCAGATCCCGGCCGAGTTCATTGGCAAGAGTTATGAGCAGGACGGGGAATATCGGTTGGCGTTCCAGGGCTGGATCAACCAGTTGTGGGAAGACAAGGATGCCTTACTGAGCCGGCTTCACATCGAGTACTCAGGCAACTGATCGTTCCCACGCTCTGCGTGGGAATGCATCCCCTGACGCTCCGCGTCACCACCTCAAGAGCGGACGCGGAGCGTCCAAGGCGGCGTTCCCACGCGGAGCGTGGGAACGATCAGCAAACGTACCGAAACAGTATTGTTGGCAACTGATTTTCCAGGCTCTCCCACTCAGCCATACGCCCGGTTTAAACACCGGGTATCTGGATCGCGCACATCTGCGCCCTGAAAAATGACTACGGAAGCCAACTCTATGACCATCACCTCTTCATCCCCAATACTTCCTGCAACACCACAGCCAACCGCAGAAAACCAGACACAGCCGGCTTATAAACGAACCTATGAAGACGGCAACCTGACAATCAGCGCAGACTTCGATCTCGCGGACGTGAACAGTCAGGACAACTATAGAAACGTCACTATTAACACCGGCAACCACAACGACCGCATTCACCTGCACCTGGACCCTGACCAAAAGTTGACGGCCGATATCAACGGCAAAAGCTATCCGCTAAACATGCCCAACCAACCGCTCTCTACAATCACGATCAATACCAACGGCGGCGACGACCGTGTGAGTGTTGATGACAACGTAAAAAGTATCCTCGAGATCAATACCGGAGACGGTAACGATTTCTTCAAGGGCGGAGGCGGTATTGCAAGCGTCCACTTGGGTGACGGGGATGACCAGGCCTACCTGGGTCTAGGCGGTACGCTTCATGGCGAAAACGGTAACGACTTCCTGGCCGGAGGTCGGGGTTGGCGGAACAACCTGCTGGGGGGGAGCGGCAGTAACATCATGATAGGCGCAAAAGTCGGTAACCTCGACCAGAAAACCTCTATCACAGGCAGCGGGGATCACGACACAATGACCGTGCTTTCTGGAAAATTTTCTATCAACAGTGGTGCCGGAACATCCTTCATCACCACCGAAGGCGTTGGCGAAATCAACATAGGCAAGGGCCACAACATAATCGATACCACCTCGCAAGCAGATATCTACGGAACCAAAGACACTGACGTACTCAACCGGGTCGAAGTGTCTGATGGCAAATCGGCCTAATCCCTAGATATAAAAAAGCCCGCCACCGATCACTCGATGGCGGGCTTTTAGCTTGCCGCTTAAAGCTTGCCGCTAACCCGCAGCAACTCCAGCACCTGCTTGACGCTGTCCTCCAGCGACAACGCCTGCGTATCAATCACCAGGTCGGCATTCAACGGCACGTCGTACGGGAACGACTCGCCAGGGATGTTATCCCCACCGGCGGCGTACAAGCCTTGCGGGTCACGTTCGGCACACACCAGCGGCGAGGCCTGCACGTAGACCGTGAGCAGGCGATCACTGCCGATCAGCGCCTTGGCCTGTTCGCGGCCTTCGGCATCCGGCGCCACGAAGGCGGCCAGGGTCAGCAGGCCGGCTTCGTTGAACTGCCGCGCCACGTGGGCGGCACGCCGCCAGTTCTCGGTGCGCCCGGCACGGTCCTGTGGCAGGCCTTTATTGAGGTCATGCCGCAGGTTCTGCCCATCGAGCACAAACACCGCACGGCCCATGTCGAACAGCTTGCGCTCGACGGCATAGGCCAGGGTGCTCTTGCCCGCGCCCGACAGGCCGCTGAACAACACGGTAGCCGGCTGCTGGCCAAAGCGCTGGGCGCGCTCCTCGGTGGCCACGTGGGCCAGTTTGCCGTGCTGCGCAGCACCGCCATGGCTGGCCGGTGGCGCGATGATCATGCCCGCCGCCACGGTGCCGTTGGTCAACCGGTCGATCACAATAAAGGCGCCGGTGGTGCGGTTGCTGGCGTAGCCGTCCAGGGCAATGGCCGCGTCGAGGCTGACCTTGACCCGGCCGATTTCGTTCAACTGCAAGGCACTGGCCGGGCCTTCCTCCAGGGTGTTCACATCCACACGATGCACAATGCTGGCAATGGAACCCGGCACATAACTGGTGGCGCGCTTGATGTCGTATTTCTTGCCCGGCAGCATCGGCTCCTCGGCCATCCACACCAGCATGGCGTCGAAGGCGTCGGTGACTTGCGGCACGTTGTCGGCATGCACCAGCAGGTCGCCACGGGAGATGTCGATCTCGTCTTCCATGGTCAGGGTCACCGCCTGGCCGGGGCCTGCGTGCTCCAGCTCACCGTCGAAGGTGACGATGGATTTGACGCGGCTGCTCTTGCCCGACGGCAGCACCACGACTTCGTCGCCCTTGTGCACGATGCCGCTGGCCAGGGTGCCGGCGAACCCCCGGAAGTTCAGGTTCGGCCGGTTGACGTACTGCACCGGGAACCGCAGGTCGGTGTAGTTGCGGTCGTTGGCGATCTCGACGGTTTCGAGGATCTCCATCAGCGACTGGCCGGTGTACCACGGCGAACGCTCGCTCTTGTTCACCACGTTATCGCCCTTGAGCGCCGACATCGGCACAAAGGCCATGGTGCTCGGCTTGAACGCGATGCCCTCGGCAAACTTCAGGTAGTCGGCCTTGATCGACTCGAAAATGCTTTCGTCGAAACCGTTGAGGTCCATCTTGTTGATGGCGATGACGATGTGCTTGATGCCCAACAGCGAGGCGATAAAGCTGTGGCGACGGGTCTGGGTCTGCACGCCGTAGCGCGCGTCCACCAGGATGATCGCCAGGTCACAGGTGGACGCACCGGTGGCCATGTTGCGGGTGTACTGCTCATGGCCCGGGGTGTCGGCGATGATGAATTTGCGCTTGGCGGTGGAGAAATAGCGGTAGGCCACATCAATGGTGATGCCCTGCTCACGCTCGGCCTGCAGGCCGTCGACCAGCAAGGCCAGGTCGATATCGTCGCCGGTGGTGCCGACTTTTTTCGAGTCACGGGTGATGGCTTCCAGATGGTCTTCGTAGATCATCTTCGAGTCGTGCAGCAGGCGCCCGATCAGGGTGCTCTTACCGTCATCGACGTTGCCACAGGTCAGAAAGCGCAGCATTTCCTTGCGTTCGTGCTGGCCCAGGTAGGCGAGGATGTCCTCGCTGATCAAATCAGATACGTGCGACATGACAACCCCTTAGAAATAACCCTGACGTTTTTTATCTTCCATGGAGCCGGCGCCATCGTGGTCGATGACCCGGCCCTGGCGCTCGGAAGTTCGCGTCAGGAGCATTTCCTGGATGATGTCCGTCAGCGTCTCGGCTTCGGACTCCACCGCGCCCGTCAGCGGGTAGCAGCCAAGGGTACGGAAACGGACTTTCTTCTTGACGATACGGGCTTTGTCTTCGTCGGACAGGTGTTCGAGGATGCGCTCGTCATCGATCATGATCAGCGTGCCGTTCTTCTCGATCACTTCACGTTCGGCGGCGAAATACAGCGGCACGATCGGGATGCCTTCCAGATAGATGTACTGCCAGATATCCAGCTCGGTCCAGTTGGACAGCGGGAACACGCGGATCGACTCGCCCTTGTTGACGTTGCCGTTGTAGACATTCCACAACTCCGGGCGCTGGTTTTTCGGGTCCCAGCGGTGCTTGCTGTCGCGGAACGAGTACACGCGCTCCTTGGCGCGGGATTTCTCTTCATCGCGACGGGCGCCGCCGAACGCGGCGTCGAAACCATGCTGGTCCAAGGCCTGTTTGAGGCCTTCGGTCTTCATGATATCGGTGTGCTTGGCGCTGCCGTGGGTGAACGGGTTGATGCCCTGCGCTACGCCGTCCGGGTTGACGTGGGTGATCAGCTCCAGGCCCAGCTCCTCGACCATGCGGTCGCGAAACTTGTACATTTCCTGGAATTTCCACTGGGTGTCCACATGCATCACCGGGAACGGCAACTTGCCCGGAAAGAATGCCTTGCGCGCCAGATGCAGCATCACGGCGGAGTCTTTGCCGATGGAGTAGAGCATTACCGGGTTGTCGAACTCAGCGGCAACCTCACGGATGATGTGGATGCTCTCCGCCTCCAGCTGTTTGAGATGCGTCAGTTTATCGACCATGGCTACTCACGGAAAAACGATTCTTTTTGGACGGCCTGCGGGCCGTGTTCGAGCGAGGCATGCTAGCACAGCACCTGCTTCTATTCAGGGAGCTGGCTAGATCGAAACGGTATATGGATATACCTCTCGGTTTGCCCGCAATGGCGGGCCTGTGGGAGCTGTCTCGCCCTGCGAGGCTGCGATAGGATCACCGCAGTTTACCTGCGGGACCAAGGTGCCTGCATCGCAGCCTCGCTGGGCGAGACAGCTCCCACATTTGACTTGTGGGGAGGCTTAGATCGGGTTGGGACAGTCGATAAACAGGTGCTCCAGGGCAAAGCGCCGGGCCAGGTAATCGCCCAGGGCCTGCACACCATAACGCTCGGTGGCGTGATGGCCGGCGGCAATAAAGCTGATGTCGTTTTCCCGGGCGCTGTGGAAGGTTTGCTCCGACGCTTCGCCACTGAGATACAGATCGACCCCGGCCAGCACGGCCTGGTCGATGTAGCCCTGGCCGCCGCCGGTGCACCAGCCCACGCGGCGGATCATCGCGCTGCCTTCGATCAGCAGCGGTTCGCGGCCCATGGCTTCCTGCACGCGGCGGGCGAAATCCCGCGCCGACAGCGGCTCGGCCAGGGAGCCCACCAGCCCCACGACCTTGAGGTTGTCCGGGTCCAGCGGGCCCTCGACGGTGATGTCCAACTGGCGGGCCAACTGCACGTTGTTGCCCACGTCTGGGTGCAGGTCCAGCGGCAGGTGGTAGGCCAAGAGGCTGATGTCGTGCTTGAGCAGGGTCTTGAGGCGGCGCTGCTTCATGCCGGTGATGCACGGGCTCTCGCCCTTCCAGAAATAGCCGTGGTGCACCAGCACCAGGTCGGCCTTGGCCTCTACCGCCGCGTCGAGCAGCGCTTGGCTGGCGGTCACGCCACTGACAATGCGCAACACCTGTGGCCGGCCTTCGACCTGCAGGCCATTGGGGCAGTAGTCGGCAATTTTTGCGCTGTTCAAGTAGCGATCCGCTTCTTCAACCAGGGTGCTCAGGGCAACGGCCATAAAAGACTCCTAAATATCCCGTTCAGAGGCGCTCGCGGCCTCGTATAATGCGCGACATTATGGGCGCTCCCACGCCCCCTGCAACCTGTCAGGACTTACTTGATGCTCAAGGCGCTGCGTTTTTTTGGATGGCCATTGTTGGCCGGCGTGCTGATCGCGATGCTGATCATTCAGCGTTATCCGCAATGGGTCGGCCTGCCAAGCCTGGACGTCAACCTGCAACAGGCACCGCAAACCAGCGCAGTGCAACAGGGCCCGGTGACCTACGCCGATGCCGTGGTGGTGGCCGCGCCTGCGGTGGTCAACCTGTACACCACCAAAGTCATCAATAAACCGGCGCACCCGTTGTTTGAAGACCCGCAGTTCCGGCGCTTTTTCGGCGACAACTCGCCCAAGCAGCGCCGCATGGAGTCGAGCCTGGGCTCCGGGGTGATCATGAGCCCGGAAGGCTACATCCTCACCAACAACCATGTCAGCACCGGGGCCGACCAGATTGTGGTGGCCCTGCGTGATGGCCGCGAAACCCTGGCGCGGGTGGTGGGCAGCGACCCGGAAACCGACCTGGCCGTTTTGAAAATCGACCTCAAGCACCTGCCGTCCATCACCATCGGCCGCTCCGAAGGCCTGCGCGTCGGCGATGTGGCGCTGGCGATCGGCAACCCGTTCGGTGTCGGCCAGACCGTGACCATGGGCATCATCAGCGCCACCGGGCGCAATCAGTTGGGCCTCAACAGCTACGAAGACTTTATCCAGACCGACGCGGCGATCAACCCGGGCAACTCCGGCGGCGCACTGGTGGACGCCAATGGCAACCTGACCGGCATCAACACCGCGATCTTCTCCAAGTCCGGTGGCTCCCAGGGCATCGGTTTCGCGATCCCGGTGAAGCTGGCGATGGAAGTGATGAAGTCGATCATCGAACACGGCCAGGTGATCCGTGGCTGGCTGGGGATTGAAGTGCAACCGCTGACCAAGGAGCTGTCGGAATCCTTTGGCCTGACCGGGCGCCCGGGCATCGTCATCGCCGGCATCCTGCGTGGCGGCCCGGCAGAAAAGGCCGGGATGCAGGTCGGCGATGTGATCCTCAGCATCGACGGCGAACCGGCGGGCGATGGCCGGCGTTCGATGAACCAGGTCGCGCGGATCAAGCCCACGGAAAAGGTCGCGATCCAGGTCATGCGCAACGGCAAGGAGATCAAGCTGCTGGCCGAAGTGGGCCTGCGCCCGCCGCCCGCACCGGTGAAAGAGCAGGAATAAAGGGCAACCCTTAAAGAGAGACACTCTCAATAGTCATGTTATATTATTTCAATATTGATATTGGAATGTTAGACCATGACGTCTCGAAAGTTTGCGCCCCTGGCCGGTCTCGCCTTGGGATTGCTGGTGGACCCGGTGTTTGCAGAAGACACCACCCCCCTTGAATTGGCCACCACCAGCATCACCGGCGAGGCCTATGAATCCGCCACCGGGCCGGTCAAGGGCTACCGCGCAACCCGCTCGGCCAGCGCAACCAAGACCGACACCGCCCTGCGCGATATCCCACAATCGATCAGTGTAATTCCCGCCACGGTGCTCAAGGACCTGGGCAGTCACAATGTCGAGCGCGCCCTGGAATTTGCCGGCGGCGTGTCCAAACAGAACAACTTCGGTGGCCTGACTCTTTACGAATACAGCATTCGCGGCTTCACCACCTCGGAGTTCTACCAGGACGGGTTCAGCGCCAACCGTGGCTACCCCAGCACCCCGGACACGGCCAATATCGAACGCATCGAGGTGCTCAAGGGCCCCGCCGCCAGCCTGTATGGCCGTGGCGATCCCGGCGGCACCGTGAATATCGTCACCAAGAAGCCCCAAGCCGAAGCCTTCACCACCGTGCAGACCAGCGCCGGCAGTTGGGACCGCTACCGCACCGCCGTGGATATCAACACCCCGCTGGACAGCGAAGGCCGGGTGCTGTCGCGGGTCAATCTGGCGGTAGAGGACAACCACAGTTTCCGCGATCATGTGCAAAGCAAACGGGTATTTGTCGCCCCTTCGTTCAGCTGGCAACTGGACCCGGACACCCGCTTGCTGGTGGAAAGTGAGTTTGTGCGCCACAGCTCCACGTTCGACCGCGGCCTCGTTGCCCCCAACAACCGCTGGGGCGGCATGTCCCGCTCGACCTTCCTCGGCGAGCCCAACGACGGCGATATCGATAACCACAACAACCGTCTGCAAGCCACCCTCGAACATCACTTGAACGATGCCTGGAAACTGCGCCTGGCCAGCCACTACAAACAGGGCAGCCTGTGGGGCGAAGCCTCGGAAAACCGCGCGCTGAATGCCGACGGCCATACCATCAACCGCCGCTACCGCCAGCGCTCCATGGGCTGGCACGACAGCATCACCCAGTTGGAGCTGCGTGGCCTGTTCGAGATCGGCAGTTGGCAGCATGAAGTGCTGATCGGCACCGAGTACGAGGACTACCGCAAGAAAGAACGGGTGACCGCCATCGCCGGCAGCTACCCCATCGACATCTATAAGCCGGTCTACGGCCAGCCCAAGCCCAATGGCCTGCGCTCGGGCAGCGATTTTTTCACCCAGGTGAAAAGCCAGGCGCTGAACCTGCAAGACCAGATTATCTTTACCGACCGCCTGCGCGGGGTGGTGGGCGTGCGCCTGGAGCACGTCGAGCAAAGCTCGCAGGACTACACCCGCAACGGTGCCAAGAGCCAGAAAACCCACGATGTCATGACCCAGCGGGCTGGCCTGCTGTATCAACTGACCCCGCAAGTGGGCCTGTTTGCCAACGCCTCCACCTCGTTCAAACCGCAAAGCGAGCTGGACGCAGCCGGCAATTTCCTCAAGCCCGAGGAAGGCATTGGTTATGAAGTCGGCATCAAGAGCGAGCTGTTCGACGACCGCCTGAGCGCGACCCTGGCCGCCTTCCATATCGAAAAGGAAAACACCCTGGCCACCGACCCGGCCACCGACACCAAACGCGCCATCGGCAAGGCCCGCAGCCAGGGCTTGGACCTGCAAGTGAGCGGGCAACTGACGGATGCCGTGCGAGTGATTGGCGCCTTGGCCTACATCGACGCCGAAGTGACCAAGGGCGACAAAGAGATCCCCACCGGTAGCCGCATTCTCGGCGTGGCCAAACGCAGTGGCAGCCTGTTGGGCGTGTATGAGTTCCAGGATGGCGCCCTGCGTGGCTCGGACCTGGGCGCAGCGTTTACCTATGTGGGCGACCGTTCAGGCGAGGCCGGTAAAAGCTTCGAGTTGCCGGCCTACCACACGGTGGACCTGCTGGCCCATTACAAGGCCAGCGATAACGTCACCGTGGGCCTGAACCTCAACAACCTGTTCGACGAGAAGTACTACGAGCGCTCCTACAGCAACTACTGGATCACCCCCGCAGAGCCGCGCAACTTCACCGTCAGCCTGACCCTCAACCTGTAAAAGGACATCACCATGCAAGCGTTCAAATCATTGGCTGTGCTCGGCCTGCTGTTCGCCACCCAAGTCTCGGCCCATGGCCTGTGGACCGAACAACGTCGCGGCCATCTCGAAGTGATCTACGGCCACGGTGCCGAAGACGAAGCCTTCAAGGCCAGAAAAGTCAGCGGCGCCTGGGCCTATGATGCCGGTGGCCGGATGATCCCGGTGACCGTACAACGCCTGGTCGACCAGGCGCGCCTGCAACCGCTCAAGCCGCCCGCCGTACTGGCCGTGGCCTTTGATAATGGCTTGTGGTCGCAAACCCCGGACAAGAAGTGGGTGAACCAGGGCCGCAGCCAGGTACCGGGCGCCGTCGAAACCACCCAGGCCCTGAAATACAGCCTGGCGATCTACCAGGCCGGGGCGAAACTGCCCAAGCTGGATCAGCTGAGGATGGTGATCGTGCCCGAGGTCGACCCACTGACCGTCGGCCCCGGCCAATCGCTGCCGGTACGGGTGTTGATCGACGGCAAGCCCGCCGCCGGGATCAAGCTGATTGGCGACTACCGCAGCGCACCGAATACCTTGAGCACCGAGACCGACCAGGATGGCCGGGCCCGGGTGCTGGTGCGCAACGAGGCGTTGAATGTGATTGCGGCGCAGGCGCAAGTACCGGTCAAGGGTAATAGCGAGATTCAGACCCGTGCGCTGTTCAGTTCACTGACCTTCCTGGGCCAACCGCACCACGAATAAACACCGCTGAACCCCTGTGGGAGCTGGCTTGTGTGGGAGCTGGCTTGCCTGCGATGCAGGCACCTCGGTGTGTCAGTCATACCTCGGTGATGCTATCGCAGGCAAGCCAACTCCCACACAAACCAGTCCCAGGCAAGCCCCACACTAGCCAGCGGCCACATTAGAGGCTGACAGGCGCTCTTTCGCATAAGCTATTAAGCGCCGCCGCCCACTGCGGATCATCATTGAGGCACGGCACCAGCACCAACTCCTCGCCCCCGGCTTCGCGGAACTGTTCCAGGCCGCGATCACCAATCTCTTCCAGGGTCTCGATACAATCGGCGACAAACGCCGGGCACATCACCAACAGCTTCTTCACCCCTTGCCGGGCCAAGGCCTCCAGGTGGGCCTCGGTGTAGGGTTCGATCCACTTCGCCCGGCCCAGGCGGGACTGGAACGCCACCGACCATTTATCGTCCGCCAGGCCCATGCGCGCGGCAAAGTCGCGGGCGACGCTAAAGCACTGCCCGCGATAACAGGTGGTGCGCACCTGCGGCGAGGCATTGGCGCAGCAGTCGCCCGTGCCGTCGAGGGCATGCCCGGGGTTGAGCTTGTTCAAATGCCGCTCCGGCAGGCCGTGGAAGCTGAACAACAGGTGATCGTAATCCTGCTGCAAATGCGGCCTGGCACTGGCCACCAGGGCGTCGAGGTATTCCGGCTGGTCGTAGAACGGTTGCAGGATCGAGAACTGCAGGTCGAGTTGTTTATCCCGCACCACCCGCCGCGCCTCTTCAATCACCGTGGTCACGGTGCTGTCGGCAAACTGTGGGTACAACGGCGCCAGCGTGACCTTGTGGATGCCCTGGCCGGCCAGGCGGGTCAGCACGCTCTCAATCGACGGTTCGCCATAACGCATCGCCAGTTCCACCGGGCCCTGGGTCCACTGGGCGGTCATCTGCTGTTGCAGGCGGCGACTGAGCACCACCAGGGGCGAGCCTTCGTCCCACCAGATCGAGGCATAGGCGTGGGCCGATTGCTCGGGACGCTTGATCAGGATCAGCGACACCAGCAAACGCCGCACCGGCCACGGCAGGTCAATCACATACGGGTCCATCAAGAACTGATTGAGGTAGCTGCGCACATCGGCCACCGAAGTGGACGCCGGTGAACCCAGGTTGACCAGTAACAACGCGTGATCCGTCATGCAACATCCTATCTCTCAGAGGCGGCTGGACAAGTCGTCCAGGGCCGCGTGCAACTCAGTGAACTGAAAAGTGAAACCGGCGGCCAGCAACCGCTCGGGTAGTGCCTTCTGCCCGCCCAGCAACAGGCCGGACAACTCCCCCAACAAGGCCCGCAAGGCAAACGCCGGCATCGGCATGAAAGCCGGGCGGTGCAGCACCTGGCCCAGGGTCTTGGCGAACTCGCGGTTACGCACCGGCTGGGGCGCGCAGGCATTATAAGGACCGCTGGCGTCAGGTTTGTGCAGAAGAAAATCAATCAGGGCGATTTGATCCTTGATATGTACCCACGGCATCCACTGCCGGCCGTTGCCGATAGGCCCGCCCAGCGCCAGTTTAAAGGGCAATAGCAACCGCGACAAAAAGCCGCCCTCGGCCGCTAGCACCAGGCCAGTACGCACCAACACTACCCGCAGGCCTAAGGCTTCGGCGCGCTGGGCGGTTTCTTCCCAGGCGATGCACAACTGGCTGGGGAAATCGTCCAGCACCGGGCCACTGGTTTCGGTCAGCTCACGTTCACCGCCATCGCCATACCAGCCCACCGCCGAACCGGAAATCAACACCGCAGGTTTCACCGCCAGGCCCTCAAGCCAGGCCAGCAGGGTTTCCGTGAGGCTGATGCGGCTGCTCCACAGCAAGGCCTTGCGCTTGTGGGTCCAGAGGCGGTCGGCAATCGGCGCGCCGGCCAGGTTGATGACCGCGTCCACCGGCTGTGTGATGTCCTGCAAACGGGCTACACCCTGCACCTGCGCACCGCACAACCTGGCGACCTGCGCGGGGTGGCGGCTCCACACTGTCAACCGATGCCCCTGGGCGCTCCAGTGCTGGCAGAGCTGGCGGCCGATCAGACCCGTACCGCCGGTCAGCAAAATATGCATGAGATCTTCCTCCTGTAACGTTGGCCGGGCATCGCTGGTCTATTTTATAAGCAGGGATCTTTTTAATCGGCGCGACCTGGGTTTAACCATAGGCCACGCCACACGTTAAGGCATGCCGAAACTTATACCAAAAAACAATATTGTACAGCTATTGGTGTCGGCGTAGTCTGTACCCAACGGTAAAACGAGGCCTCCCATGACTGTTCCCATCGCGATCATCGGTACCGGCATCGCCGGACTTTCAGCCGCCCGCGCGTTAAAAGATGCCGGGCACGTTGTCCAACTCTTCGATAAAAGCCACGGCAGTGGCGGGCGCATGTCCAGCAAGCGCAGCGAGGCCGGCGCGCTGGACCTGGGCGCGCAGTATTTCACGGCCCGCGACCGGCGCTTCGTCAATGAAGTGCAACGCTGGCAAGCCAATGGCTGGGCCGCCGAGTGGGAGCCGCAACTCTACAACTTCCAGTCCGGGCAACTGAGCCCCTCTCCCGATGAGCAGACCCGCTGGGTCGGCACCCCGCGCATGAGCGCCATCACCCGCGCCTTGCTCGATGACCTGCCGGTGGAGTTTGGCTGCCGTATCACCGAAGTGTTCCAGGGCCAGCAACACTGGAACCTGCTGGACGCCGACGGCAACAACCATGGCCCTTTCAGCCACGTGATCATTGCCACCCCGGCGCACCAGGCCACCGCCCTGCTGGCGGCGGCGCCCAAGCTGGCGAGCACCGCCGCCGGGGTGAAAATGGACCCGACCTGGGCCATCGCCCTGGCCTTCGATACGCCGCTGGATACGCCGATGGAAGGTTGCTTCGTACAAAACAGCCCCCTCGACTGGCTGGCCCGCAACCGCAGCAAACCAGGGCGGGACGCCACGCCGGACACCTGGATCCTGCACGCCACCAGTGCCTGGAGCAAACAGCACCTGGACCTGCCCAAGGACGCCATTATCGAGTTGCTGCACGGCGCCTTTGCCGAACTGCTGCACTGCAGCATGCCGGCGCCCGTCTTCAGCCTGGCCCATCGCTGGCTGTATGCACGCCCCGCAAGCGGTCATGAATGGGGGGTATTGGCGGATGCCGACCTGGGCTTGTATGCCTGTGGCGACTGGTGCCTGTCGGGACGGGTCGAAGGGGCCTGGCTCAGCGGCCAGGAAGCGGCGCGGCGCCTGGTCGAACATTTGCGCTAAGCCGCTGCAATCGCTGCTATCCCGTCAGCAGGGAATAATCGGCCTATAAAACCTATACAAAATATTTGACTTGTACACAGCAAAACCTATGATGAAATTAGTTGTACAGAAAATAAAATCTGTACAGGAGTCTTGCAGAGGTTTGCCATGTCCAGTCCCCTGTCCGCCATCGGCAAACCGAAAATCGCCATCAGCGCCTGCCTGCTTGGCGAGAACGTGCGCTTCAATGGCGGGCACAAGCAATCCTCCCTGTGCCGCCAGACACTCAGCGCCTACTTCGACTTCGTGCCACTGTGCCCGGAAGTCGCCATCGGCCTGGGCATCCCCCGCGAGCCGATTCGCCTGGTGGGCGACCCGCAGCAGCCGCAAGCCGTGGGCACGGTGCATCGTGAACTGAACGTGACCGCCGCGCTGCACGCCTACGGCCAGGACATGGCCGCCGAGCACAGCGACCTGTGCGGCTACATCTTTATGCAGAAGTCACCGTCCTGTGGCCTGGAACGGGTCAAGGTCTACCGCGACAACGGCACCCCGGTCGAGGGCGGCGGGCGTGGTATCTATGCCCAGGCCTTCTGTGCCCGCCACCCCAACCTGCCGGTAGAGGAAGATGGCCGCCTGCACGACCCGGTGCTGCGCGAAAATTTCCTGACCCGGGTATTTGTCTACGCCTCGTGGCAGCAATGGCTGGCCGAGGGCCTGACCCGTCATCGCCTGCTGGCCTTCCACTCGCGCTATAAATACCTGCTGATGGCCCACAGCCCGGCCCACTACAAAAGCCTCGGCCATCTGTTGGGCAGCATGGGCAAGGACTGCGACCTGCCAGCCCTGGCCACCAAGTATTTCAGCGAGTTGATGACCGCGCTGCAAAGGTGCGCCACCCGTGGCACCCACTCCAACGTGCTGCAACATATCAGCGGCTACCTCAAGCAGGCCCTCAGTGCCGCAGACAAGCAGGAAATGCAGACCCTGATCGGCCAATACCGCCACGGCATCGTACCGTTGGTGGTGCCGCTGACCTTGCTCAAGCATCACTTTCGCCACCACCCGGACCGCTACATCGCGCAGCAGGCCTACCTGCAACCGCACCCGGAAAACCTCAGCCTGCGTAATGCGATCTAACCCATGAATGCGTCCCTGCAACCTCCCGCCCACCCCGTCGCCAACCTGGCCCTGGAACAAGGCTGGCTGCCGATTCGCGAGGTGTCCCGCCAGACCGGGGTCAACGCGGTGACCCTGCGTGCCTGGGAGCGGCGCTACGGCCTGATCGTGCCGCAACGCACGCCCAAGGGCCACCGGCTGTTCGGCGCCGACCATGTGCAGCGCATCCAGACCATCCTGACCTGGCTCAACCGTGGCGTGCCGGTCAGCCAGGTCAAGCAACTGATCGACAACGCCCAGCCGGTGGACGCCAGCGCTGAAAACGAATGGCAGGGCCTGCGCCAGACCCTGGTGCAAGCCATCGGCCAACTGGCCGAGCGCCGGGTGGATGCGGTGTTCAACCAGGCCATGGCCCTCTACCCGCCGCGCACCCTCTGCGAGCACCTGTTGTTGCCGCTGCTCAAGGAACTGGACCAACGTTGGCAAGGCCAGTTCGGCGCACAGATGGAGCGGGTGTTTTTTTATTCCTGGCTGCGCAGCAAATTCGGCGCGCGGCTGTATCACAACAATCGCCAGCTCAGTGGCTCCCCTTTATTGCTGATCAATCATTCCAACCGGCCACTGGAGCCGCACCTGTGGTTGAGCGCCTGGCTGGCCAGCAGCGCCGATTGCCCGGTGGAGGTCTTCGACTGGCCGCTGCCCAATGGCGAGCTGGCCCTGGCGGTCGAACACCTGCAACCACGCGCCGTGCTGCTGTACTCCAGCCAGGCCCTCCATTTGGCAGGCCTGCCGAAACTATTGAGCGGTGCCCGTTGCCCAATTCTGATCGCCGGCCCCACGGTCTGCATCCACCAGGCCGAGTTGTCCGTCTTAACCCAGGACATCCCCGGGCTGTTGTTGGCCGAAGACCCGTTGTCGGCCCATCAGCTCCTGATCCAGCATGGGCTTCTCTAATGCATCTGATCTGGCTGCGCAGCGACCTGCGCCTGCATGACAACACCGCCCTCGCCGCCGCCTGCCAGCGCGGGCCGACGGCGGCGGTGTACCTGATCACCGCCGATCAGTGGCTGGCCCATGACGATGCGCCGTGCAAGGTGGACTTCTGGCTGCGCAACCTCAAGGCCCTGAGCCTGGCCCTGGGAAAGCTGAATATCCCCCTGCTGATCCGCCATGCCGACACCTGGGACCAGGTGCCGCAGGTGCTGGTGGAGGTGTGCCAGAGCCTGTCGGTCGAGAGCGTCCACGCCAACGAAGAATATGGGATCCACGAAAGCCGGCGTGACGCCGCCGTGGCCAGGGCCCTGGCAACACAAGGGGTGAGTTTTCAGCGTTATCTGGACCAGTTGCTGTTCCAACCCGGCAGTGTGCTGACCAAGACGGGCACCTACTTCCAGGTGTTCAGCCAGTTTCGCAAGGTCTGCTACAACCGCCTGCACACGGCCCTACCGCGCCGGGTGGCGACGCCCAAGGCCCAAGCCGCCTTGGCCTTGGCCAGCGATGCCGTGCCCGCGCAGGTCAAGGGCTTTGCCCCGCCCAGCGACACCCTGCGCGCCCTTTGGCCGGCCGGTGAAGATGAGGCGCAGCGGCGCCTTGCACAGTTTGCCGACGCACAGATCAGCTATTACAAGGACGAACGCGACTTCCCGGCCAAGCCCGGCACCAGCCAACTGTCGGCGTACCTCGCCGCTGGCGTGGTGTCGCCGCGCCAGTGCCTGCATGCGGCGCTACAAAGCAACCAGGGTGAATTTGAAAGCGGCGATACCGGCGCCATTACCTGGATCAACGAGCTGCTGTGGCGCGAGTTCTACAAACATATCCTGGTGGGCTACCCACGGGTGTCGCGTCATCGCGCGTTTCGCCCGGAAACCGAAGCCGTGGCCTGGCGCCACGCCCCCGCGGACCTGGCCGCCTGGCAGGAAGCGCGCACCGGCCTGCCGATCATCGATGCCGCAATGCGCCAACTCTTGGCAACCGGCTGGATGCATAACCGCCTGCGCATGGTGGTGGCGATGTTCTTGACCAAGAACCTGTTGATCGACTGGCGCGAAGGCGAGCGCTTTTTTATGCGCCACTTGATCGACGGCGACCTGGCGGCCAACAACGGCGGCTGGCAATGGAGCTCGTCCACCGGCACCGATTCGGCGCCGTACTTCCGCATTTTCAGCCCATTGAGCCAGTCCGAGAAGTTCGACGGCGAAGGGCGCTTCATCAAGCAGTGGCTGCCGCAACTGGCGGGCTTGAACAAGCAGCAAGTGCACCGCCCCGCCGCCGCCGGCGATCTGTTTGGCGTGGCCGACTACCCGCAGCCCATTGTCGACCTCAAGCAGTCCCGTGAACGCGCGTTGGCGGCCTTTCGCGCCCTGCCCTCGCGCCAGGCGGCGGGAGACAGGTATGCGTGATGGCCTGCGACAGTTCGCCGATTCCTTCGCCCCCCTGGGCACACACAACCGGCACCGGCTCGACAACCTGTACAGCCAGGACATATCGTTTACCGATCCACTGCATCAGGTCCGC
Organism: Pseudomonas gessardii; assembly: GCF_001983165.1. Classification (GTDB taxonomy): domain Bacteria; phylum Pseudomonadota; class Gammaproteobacteria; order Pseudomonadales; family Pseudomonadaceae; genus Aquipseudomonas; species Aquipseudomonas gessardii. The sequence continues at coordinate 111,300 of NZ_MNPU01000014.1, forward strand.
GGTATCAGCGCGCGGTGTTACGAATATCTGCTGGTAGTTGGCCGGCCGGTCCGTTGGTTGAAAGGGAGAATGGCATGAGCCTGATATCGCCACGCCGTTATTGGCTGACCGGGGCAAGCAGTGGCCTTGGTGCCGCCCTGGCCGAGGTGTTGCTCGACAGCGGCGCCCAAGTGGCGCTGAGTGCGCGTGCCAAGGCACCGCTGGAGCAACTTGCCCAACGCTATCCTGGGCAAGTGCTGGTGGTCGCCGGCAACTTGACCAACAGCCAGGTCGTACGGGAAATCGGCGAGCAGATCGCGCAAACCTGGGGGGCCCTGGACACCGTGCTCCTGAATGCCGGCACCTGCGAATACGTGGATGCCAAGCAGTTCGATGCGTCGATTATCGAACATGTGGTGCGCACCAACCTGCTGGCCAGCAGTTATTGCATCGAAGCCGCCTTGGCGCTGCTGCGTGCCGGGCAAACCCCGCATTTAGTGGGTATCGCCAGTGCGGTCACGTACCTGCCGATGCCCCGTACAGAAGCCTATGGCGCGTCCAAGGCCGGCCTGCGTTCCCTGTTTGAAGCCCAGCGCCTTGACCTGTCTCCCGAGGGCATTGACGTCACGGTTGTCAGCCCCGGTTTCGTCGATACGCCGCTGACCGAACACAATGACTTTCCAATGCCCTTGAGCTGGCCGGCCGACAAGGCCGCGCGGCATATTGTCGGCAAACTGGAAGAGCGCCCCCTGGAGATTGCCTTCCCGGCGCTGTTTATCGCCACCCTGTGGCCGCTGTCGACATTGCCGAACCGCGCGCGACTGATCATCGGCAAGCGCATGCTGCGCAGCCCGCCGCCGCACAAGGACAACCTGTGAAGATCGCCATTGTCGGCAGCGGTATTTCCGGGCTGACCTGCGCCTATCTGCTCAGCCGCCACCATGACATCAGCGTATTTGAAGACGGCGTGGTCAGTGCCCTGCGCGTGGCCCAGGCGTTTGGGCAAACCTTGTAAACCGTGATGCAGAAGCGACGCGCTTGCCTACCGGCGGCGCGCCAACAAAAAACCTGGAGCCGGTCGGCTTTTACTTGCAGCTTGACGCTTGAACCTTGAAGCTGCCCCCCATGACCACCATCCCCCACACCCAAATCGCCGAACCCGCCGTCACCTGTTCCACCTGTGCAGCCTGCTGCTGCCAACTGGAAGTCATGCTGATCACCGACACCGGCGTGCCTGATCGCTTTATCGACACCGACGACTGGGGCGGCGAAGTCATGCTGCGCCTGGACGACGGCTGGTGCGCGGCGCTGGATCGCGACACGATGATGTGCACGATCTATGAGAAGCGACCATTGATTTGCCGGGAGTTCGAGATGGGCGCGCCGGAGTGCCTTGAAGAGCGCCAGGGGATTGCGACGGTCTACCGCTAAACCAAGACCAATGAAGATCCCATATGGAAGCGGGCTTATGTGGAAGCTTGTGTGGGAGCTGGCTTGCCTGCGATAGCATCACTACGGTGTAACTGATACACCACAGCGCCTGCATCGCGGGCAAGCCCGACTCCCACACCAGCCCACACACATAGGTTCTGCAGTGCCTGGGGAATATCAGAGCGGCATTGTGTAGTTCAACGAATAGCTCTCGACACCATCGTTGCGGCTGCTGATACCGGCGTTGGAATAGTGCGTGGCCCGGATCCCCACCTGATGCCCGCCGGCAAAACGCAAGCCCAAGCCCAGGCGGTCTTCAAACTGGAAAGCCCCGCCGATATTGTTGTCTTCGACCCGGCTGCGTGAAAACAGCGCCATGCCGATCCCCGCTTCGATGTAGGGCTTCACCGACTCGCCGGCGAACTCATACACAAACACCGGCGAAAACGACAGGCTGCTGACACTCGCACGTTCGTCCCCCTCCCAGAAGGTATAAGCGCCGCTCCAGTAGCCGGTCAGGCGGCCGACATCGCTCTGCCACCAGCTCTTGTCCCAGTCCGATTGCAGGCCCAGGCGATACGTCATGGTCGAATCGCTGGTATGCCCCACCGCAAACTCCAGGCCGGCTGCCTGGGCCGAAATCGAATGCCCCACCACAACGGCTGCAATCGCAGCCAAACAGAACAAGCGCTTCATAAGAAACATCCTTTCCAAACGAATTTGTATGATTTTTTACCGCTAATCAGGAGCTATAGAAATCACGGAGTAAGCAGAAGTTCAGTTAAAAAAACCCGCTGTTTCACGAATTTTTTACCGCTCGAAACTGCGCACAACGCCGCTGGAGTTCCAGAGTGTGGGTAGGATATTTCTTAGGTGCTGCGGCTCGCCGCTGGTCCAGAATTGCGCGGCACGCGGGGTGCCATCGGCCAGCAGTTGGCGCTCGCCCAGCAGACGCTGTAGCTGGCGCGCCACTGCTGCGCCGGTATCGATCAGGATGATCGTCGGTGGCAGCATCGTCGCCAGCAATGGCTTGAGGAAAGGGTAGTGGGTGCAACCGAGGATGAGCGTGTCGCAGCCGGCCTCGACCAGCGGCGCGACATACCCTTGCAGCAACTGGCGCAGCACCGGGCTGCCCAGGTCGCCGGCCTCGATCAGCTCGACCAGCCCCGGGCATGGCTGGGTAATCACCCGTACATCGGTGGCAAAGCGATCCAGCAACGCGGCAAACTTGGCGCTTTGCAGGGTGCCCGTGGTGGCGAGTACGCCGACCACGCCACTGCGGGTCGCGGCAGCCGCCGGTTTGACCGCCGGCTCCATGCCCACCAGCGGCCAATCCGGGTAATCGCTGCGCAAATCCGCGACCGCCGCCACGGTTGCCGTGTTGCAGGCAATCACAAAGGCCTTGGCGCCCTGCTCGCGGAAAAACTCTGCGACCACCCGCGAACGTTCGCGAATGAAGGCCGGGGTTTTCTCGCCATAGGGGATATGCCCGCAATCGGCCACGTACAGCAGCGACTCCTGGGGCAATAAACGATGAATTTCGTCCAGCACCGACAGGCCGCCGACACCGGAGTCGAACACACCAATCGGTGCATCCTTAACCATGCTGGCTACCGCAGACGCTGCAACCGGGATCGCGCTTGACCCGCAGTTCGCGAAAACACGTGCCCAGGGCATCGATCAACAGCAGGCGCCCGACCAGGGGGGTGCCAAAGCCGGCCAGCAGTTTCAGGGCTTCCAGGGCTTGCAGGCTGCCGACCAGGCCCACCAGCGGGCCGACAACGCCGGCTTCGCTGCAGGTCAGTTCGGTGTCGCTGCCGTGCCCATATAAACAGTGGTAGCACGGGCTTTCCGGGCGGCGTGGGTCGAACACCGAGAGCTGGCCTTCGAGGCGTATCGCCGCGCCGCTGACCAGGGGCTTGCCCGCCGCCACGCACGCCGCGTTCACCGCTTCGCGGGTGGCGAAGTTGTCACAGCAGTCGAGCACCAGGTCTACATCGGCCACGGCGGCGGCCAACGAGTCCGCGTCCAGCGCCGTGCGGTGGGCCACCAGCCGTACCTCAGGGTTGATCGCACTCAGGCGGCGGATGGCCGAATCGACCTTGCTCAGGCCCACGCTGTCAGTGTCGTGGATGATCTGGCGTTGCAGGTTGGTCAGGTCGACGGTATCAAAGTCCGCCAGATGCAGCTGGCCCACGCCGGCCGCCGCCAGGTACAGGGCCACCGGCGCGCCGAGGCCACCAAGGCCGACGATCAGCACGCGGCTGTTTTTCAGGCGCAACTGGCCGTCAATGTCGACCTGTTGCAACAGGATCTGCCGGCTATAGCGCAACAGCTCCTGGTCGGTCAGCACGGCCGGCGTCCCAGGCTGATGCGCTCATGGCCGCCGAGGTCAATACGGCTATGGACCTCTTCAAAACCTTGCGTCAGCAGCAGGTCACGCACGGCCGGGGCCTGGTCGTAACCATGCTCGAGCAACAACCAGCCACCGGCCTCCAGGTGCTGCGGCGCCTGGGCGATGATCAGGCGCAGGTCGTCCAGGCCGTCGTGACCGGCCACCAAGGCGCTGGCCGGCTCGAAGCGCACATCGCCCGCCACCAGGTGCGGATCGCTGTCGGCAATATAGGGCGGGTTGCTGATGATCAGGTGATAGGTGTGACCTTTGAGGGCGCTGAACCAATGACTGTTGAGCACCGTGACGTTATCCAGGTGCAGGCGCTGGCGATTACGTTCGGCCAGGGCCACGGCTTCGAGCACGCGATCCACTGCCGTCACGCGCCAGGCCGGGCGCTCGCTGGCCAGGGCCAGGGCGATGGCGCCGCTGCCGGTGCCCAGGTCGAGCACAGTGGCCGGGGTGGCGGGCAACAACTCCAGGGCCGCCTCCACCAGCAGCTCGGTGTCCGGGCGCGGGATCAGGGTGTGGGGCGCGACTTCCAGGTCGAGTTTCCAGAAGCCTTGCTGGCCGAGGATATAAGCCACCGGCTCACCACCGCGGCGACGTTGCAGGTAGTCGGCAAAACGCAGCGCGTCTTCGCTGCTGACGATTTTTTCCGGCCAGGTGTGCAGGTAGCTGCGGGACTTGCCCAGGGCTGCGGCCAGCAACAACTCCACATCCAGGCGCGCGGTCGGCGAGTCGGGCAGGTCGGCGGCGCGCAACAAGCTGGCAATAATGGTCATTTATTCACCTATTGCGGCCAGTTGGTCGGCCTGGTATTCGGCGAGCAACGGCTCGATCACTGCGTCCACGCCACCGGCAAGGATTTCGTCCAGGGAATACAGGGTCAGGTTGACCCGATGGTCGGTGACCCGCCCCTGGGCGTAGTTATAGGTGCGAATGCGTTCGGAGCGATCACCCGAGCCCACCAGCAACTTGCGCTCACTGGCAATGGCGTTGGCGGCGGCGCTGGTCTGCTGGTCGTTGAGCTTGGCCGACAGCCAGGACATGGCCCGCGCCCGGTTCTTGTGCTGGGAACGTTCTTCCTGGCACTCCACCACAATGCCGGACGGCAAGTGGGTGATGCGGATCGCCGAGTCGGTCTTGTTGACGTGCTGGCCACCGGCGCCCGACGAACGATAAGTGTCGACGCGCAAGTCTGCCGGGTTGATCTCGATGGCTTCCTGCTCGTCGGGCTCGGGCAACACGGCCACGGTGCACGCCGAGGTGTGGATACGGCCCTGGGACTCGGTGGCGGGTACACGCTGTACGCGGTGCACGCCGGACTCGAATTTCAGCTTGCCGTAGACGTTCTCGCCTTCGACCCGGGCGATGATTTCCTTGTAGCCGCCGTGTTCCCCCTCGTTCTGCGAGAGGATTTCCACGCGCCAGCCGCGACGCTCGGCATAGCGTGAGTACATGCGGAACAGGTCGCCGGAAAAGATCGCCGCCTCGTCGCCACCGGTGCCGGCGCGGATTTCCAGGAAGACGTTGCGCCCATCGTTAGGGTCTTTGGGCAGCAGCATGCGTTGCAGGTCGCCTTCGAGCTCGATGAGCTTGTCTTTGGCTTCGCGGACTTCTTCCACGGCCATTTCCCGCATGTCCGGGTCGCTGTCCTTGAGCAGCGCCTGGGCGCCTTCGAGGTCGGCCTGCACCTTGAGCAGTTGCGAATAGGTGGTCACGATCGGCTCAACTTCGGCGTATTCCTTGGAATAGGCGCGGAACTTGGTCTGATCGGAAATAACCTCGCCGTCGCCGAGCAAGGCGGTCAGTTCTTCGAAACGGTCCTGGAGCACATCCAGTTTATTGAGCAGTGACGCTTTCATTGCGGTTTTTTATCCGAAGAGCTGTCTGACGCGCCCTCACCGAGGGCAAAGAGTTCCTGGGCCATGGCCAGCGCATCGAGGCGGCCTTCGGCTGTCAGTTTTTTAAGCTGTACGCTGGGAGCATGCAACAGCTTGTTGGTGAGGCCACGGGCCAATTGCATCAAGATGTCTTCAGCGTTGCCGCCATTGGCCAGCAGGCGCTGGGCCTTGATCAATTCTTCATCGCGCAGGCGCTCGCCCTGTTGGCGATAGGCCTTGAGCACATCCACGGCGGCCAGCTCGCGCAGGCGCACCATAAAGTCATCGGCGCCGATGGCGACCATTTCCTCGGCGGCCTGGGCAGCGCCCTGGCGGCTCTTGAGGTTTTCGGCGACCACTTCGTGCAGGTCGTCGACGCTATAGAGGTAAACGTCGTCCAACTCGCCGACTTCGGGCTCGATATCCCGGGGAACGGCGATATCCACCATGAAAATCGGTTTGTGCTTGCGCAGCTTCAGGGCGCTTTCCACCGCGCCCTTGCCGAGGATCGGCAACTGGCTGGCGGTGGAGCTGATCACGATATCGCTGCGCACCAGCTCGGCCGGGATGTCGGCCAGCAACACCGCGTGGGCACCGAACTCTTCGGCCAGGATGCTCGCGCGCTCCAGGGTCCGGTTGGCCACCACGATGCGCTTGACACCCAGGTCATGCAGGTGCCGGGCGACCAGGGTAATGGTCTCGCCCGCGCCGATCAGCAGGGCCTGGCTGCGTTGCAGGTCGCTGAAGATCTGCTTGGCCAGGCTGACGGCGGCAAACGCCACAGACACCGGGTTTTCGCCAATCGCCGTATCGGTACGCACCTGCTTGGCCGAATTGAAAGTGGCCTGGAACAGACGCCCCAGCAACGGCCCCACGGTCCCGGCTTCGCGGGCCACGGCGTAGGCCGATTTCATCTGGCCGAGGATCTGCGGTTCGCCCAACACCAGCGAATCGAGCCCGGACGCCACACGCATCATGTGACGAACTGCCGCATCATCTTCATGCACATAAGCGCTGGCGCGCAGATCATCCAGGCTCAAATGATGGTAATCAGCCAGCCAGCGCAGCACCCCATCCGACGAAAGATGTTCCTGCTCTATATAGAGCTCGCTGCGATTGCAGGTGGAAAGGATCGCAGCTTCGCGGCTGTCGGTGAGCCGGCACAGCTGCTGCAAAGCCTCAACCAACTGCTCCGGGGTAAACGCCACGCGCTCGCGGACGTCTACAGAAGCAGTCTTGTGGTTGATACCCAGAGCAAGGAAGGCCATTCAATATCGCTGATGATGTCGAGAAGCCGACAATTGTCCTACTTCGACTGATTCAGAACAACCACCGTCGTCTATTGTCCTAATGCCTTGTGTCTATAAAGGCGCCAATTGAGACTCGGTTATGTTTGGCCGAGGGCTTGTGTCATGATGATCCGACCGCAGGTTAGTCGTCCTCTTCCTATATGAATAGATCTTCCGCGTTGCTCCTTGCCCTTGCCTTCCTCGGCGGCTGCCAGTCCATGGCCCCCGTATCGCCGCAGAGCCCTGCGCCGGTGGAAGACAGCACCCCCGCCCCTGAAAAACCCAAGGTTTATGCCTCGTTCAGCGAAGAAACGGTGTTCAGCCTGCTGAGCGCGGAGCTGGCCGGCCAGCGCAATCGTTTCGACATTGCCCTGGATAACTACGTGACCCAGGCCATCAACACCCAGGACCCGGGGATTTCCGAGCGGGCGTTTCGCATCGCCGAATACCTGGGCGCCGACCAGGCCGCCCTGGATACCGCGCTGATCTGGGCCAAAAATGCCCCGCAAGACCTGGAAGCCCAGCGCGCCGCGGCAATCCAGCTGGCCCGTGCCGGGCGCTACGACGACTCCATGGTCTACATGGAAAAAGTCTTGCAGGGCAAGGGCGACACCCATTTCGACTTCCTCGCCCTGTCGGCCGCCGACACCGACCAGGACACCCGCGATGGCCTGATGAAAAGCTTCGACCGCCTGCTGCAAAAGCACCCGAGCAATAGCCAGTTGGTCTTTGGCAAGGCACTGCTGCTGCAACAGGATGACGAACCGCAAGCCGCCCTCAAGCTGCTGGAGCAAAACCCGCCGGAAGAGGGTGAAGTCGCCCCGCTGCTGCTGCGCGCACGTCTGCTGCAAAGCCTCAACCGGGGCAAGGAAGCCTTGCCGCTGCTGCAAAAAAGCATCAAGAAGTACCCGGACGACAAGCGCCTGCGCCTGACCTACGCCCGCATGCTGGTGGAACAGGACCGCATGGAAGACGCCAAGCTGGAGTTCGCCAGCCTGGTCCAGCAATACCCGGACGATGACGAATTGCGTTACTCCCTGGCGCTGGTCTGCCTGGAAGCCAAGGCCTGGGAAGAGGCCAAGGGCTACCTGGAAGACCTGATCGCCCGGGAAAGCCATGTCGATTCGGCCCACTTGAACCTGGGGCGCATCGCCGAGGAACGGGATGACCCGCAAGGCGCGCTGATCGAATACGCCCAGGTCGGCCCCGGCAACGACTACCTGCCGGCGCAACTGCGCCAGGCCGATATCCTGATGAACAATGGCCGCACCGACGAAGCCGAAAAGCGCCTGGCCGCTGCCCGCGATGCCGAACCGGACTATGCCATCCAGCTGTATCTGATCCAGGCAGAAACCCTGTCGGCCAACAATCAGGGGGAGCGCGCCTGGAAAATCCTCGCCCAGGCCCTGCTGCAATACCCCGACGACCTGAACCTGCTGTACACCCGCGCCATGCAGGCCGAAAAACGCAATGACCTGGCCCAGATGGAAAAAGACCTGCGCCTGATCATCAAGCGCGACCCGGACAATGCCATGGCACTGAACGCCCTGGGCTACACCTTGTCAGACCGGACGACGCGCTATGCCGAGGCCAAGGCCCTGATCGAACAGGCGCACCAGCTCAACCCGGAAGACCCGGCGGTGCTCGACAGCCTGGGCTGGGTGAATTACCGCCTGGGCAACCTCGATGAGGCCGAACGCCTGCTGCGCCAGGCCCTGGAGCGGTTCCCCGACCAGGAAGTGGCCGCGCACCTGGGCGAAGTGCTCTGGGCCAAAGGCAACCAGCGCGAAGCCCGACAAATCTGGGCCAAGTTCCTCAAGGAACAACCCGACAGCCCTATCCTGCGCAGCACCATCAAGCGCCTGACCGGATCCGAGACTCTTTAATTCTATGTTTTTGCGCCACGCCATCGTTTTCAGCTTTATCGCCCTGCTCGCCGGTTGTGCGGGCTTCGGTGCCCGTGAATCCGTCGAAGGCCAGGGCAACCCGGCACAGTGGCGCCAGCACAAGGATCAGCTCAGCAGCATTGATGGCTGGCAGATCGAGGGCAAGATCGGGGTTCGCGCACCGAAGGATTCGGGCAGCGGCACTTTGTTCTGGCTGCAACGCCAGGACTATTACGATATCCGCCTCTCTGGCCCCCTGGGCCGTGGCGCCGCACGCCTGACCGGCCGACCGGGGCAAGTGAGCCTCGAAGTGGCCAACCAGGGCCGCTATGAAGCGCCCTCGCCGGAGGCCTTGCTCGAAGAGCAGGTCGGCTGGAAGCTGCCGGTTTCCCATCTGGTCTGGTGGGTTCGCGGCCTGCCTGCGCCTGACAGCAAGAGCCGCCTGAGCCTCAATGGCGACAGTCGCCTGGCCACCCTGGAACAGGATGGCTGGCAGGTCGAGTACTTAAGCTATGTGGAACAAAGCGGCTACTGGCTGCCCGAGCGCATCAAGCTGCACGGCTCCAACCTTGATGTCACGCTGGTGATCAAGGACTGGCAACCACGCAAGCTGGGGCAATGACATGCGCGAACGCCTGACCCTGCCCTCCCCGGCCAAGCTCAATCTGATGCTGCACATCCTCGGCCGTCGTGCAGACGGCTACCACGAGTTGCAGACGCTGTTTCAATTTCTCGACTACGGCGACGAGATGACCTTCGCCGTGCGCGACGATGGCGTGATCCAGCTGCACACCGAATTTGCCGATGTGCCCCACGACAGCAACCTGATCGTGAAGGCCGCCAAAAAACTTCAGCAGCAATCCGGCTGTACCCTGGGCATCGATATCTGGATCGATAAAATCCTGCCCATGGGCGGCGGTATCGGCGGTGGCAGCTCGAATGCCGCCACCACCCTGCTCGGTCTCAATCACTTGTGGCAGCTGGGCTGGGATGAAGATCGCCTGGCCGCACTGGGCCTGACCCTGGGCGCCGACGTCCCGGTTTTTGTGCGTGGACACGCCGCATTTGCTGAGGGTGTCGGGGAAAAACTCACCCCTGTAGAGCCCGAAGAGCCGTGGTATGTCGTGCTTGTCCCGCAAGTATCTGTAAGTACAGCAGAAATTTTTTCAGATCCGTTGTTGACACGTAACTCTTCTCCCATTAAAGTGCGCCCCGTTCCCAAGGGAAACAGTCGAAATGACTGCTTACCGGTGGTAGCAAGGCGTTATCCAGATGTACGTAACGCATTGAATTTGTTAGGTAAATTTACCGAAGCAAAACTCACCGGAACTGGAAGTTGTGTGTTTGGGGGCTTCCCAAACAAAGCTGAAGCTGATAAAGTCTCGGCCCTTCTTACAGAGACCCTTACAGGGTTTGTAGCAAAGGGAAGCAACGTTTCGATGTTGCATCGCAAGCTGCAAAGTCTGCTCTAAAGGAACCGAGTACTGGGTACTCGTTGCAACAGATACAGGGGCGTCGCCAAGCGGTAAGGCAGCAGGTTTTGATCCTGCCATGCGTTGGTTCGAATCCAGCCGCCCCTGCCATTTTCTATACTCATCCAGGTTACCCTCAGCCTCTAGGTACTGCGCGTGTCCAAGATGATGGTCTTTACGGGGAACGCTAACCCCGATCTGGCTCGGCGTGTTGTACGTCAGCTGCATATCCCTCTCGGTGACATCTCTGTCGGTAAGTTCTCCGACGGCGAAATTACAGCCGAGATCAATGAAAATGTCCGCGGTAAAGATGTTTTCATTATTCAGCCGACTTGCGCTCCGACCAACGACAACCTGATGGAACTCGTCGTGATGGCTGATGCCTTCCGCCGCTCCTCAGCGACTCGAATCACAGCTGTAATCCCTTACTTTGGTTATGCCCGTCAGGATCGCCGTCCGCGTTCTGCACGTGTGGCGATCAGCGCGAAAGTCGTCGCTGACATGCTGACCGTGGTAGGTATCGACCGTGTTCTCACGGTTGACCTGCACGCTGACCAAATCCAGGGGTTCTTCGATATTCCGGTAGATAACATCTACGGCTCCCCCGTCCTGGTGGATGACATCGAAGACCAGCGCTTTGAAAACCTGATGATCGTGTCCCCGGACATTGGCGGCGTCGTGCGTGCACGGGCTGTTGCCAAATCCCTGGGCGTGGACCTCGGGATCATCGACAAACGCCGTGAGAAAGCCAATCACTCTGAAGTGATGCATATCATCGGTGATGTCGAAGGGCGTACCTGTATTCTGGTCGATGACATGGTCGATACCGCCGGCACCCTGTGCCACGCGGCAAAAGCCTTGAAAGAGCACGGTGCGGCTAAAGTCTTCGCCTACTGCACACACCCTGTGCTGTCGGGCCGAGCGATCGAGAACATCGAGAACTCTGTGCTGGACGAACTGGTGGTGACCAACACCATCCCGTTGTCCGCAGCTGCTCAAGCCTGTGCACGTATCCGTCAACTGGATATCGCACCGGTTGTTGCTGAGGCGGTTCGCCGTATCAGCAATGAAGAATCGATCAGCGCGATGTTCCGCTAAGGGTCACCCCTTGGCGGCATCAACCTGACGAAAAGCGCCCCGCCCCAGCACCCTGCTGGGGCGGGGCTTTTTTGCCCATATCGCCTTTAGCGCTGGTCGCAAACGCTGGGGCGAATGTGGTTATTTTGGAGATACAACATGAACAACTTTACTTTGAATGCTGAACTGCGTTCCGACCTGGGGAAAGGTGCGAGCCGCCGCCTGCGTCGTCTCGCAAGCCTGGTTCCAGCTGTAGTCTACGGTGGCGAAAAAGCCCCTGAGTCCATCAGCATGCTGGCTAAAGAAATTGCCAAACTGCTGGAAAACGATGCGGCCTACAGCCACATCATCGAGCTGAACGTCGGTGGCAAAAAGCAAAACGTCATCATCAAGGCCCTGCAACGTCACCCAGCTAAAGGCCACGTGCTGCACGCTGACTTCGTACGCGTCGTAGCGGGTCAGAAACTGACCGCTATCGTACCTGTGCACTTTGTTGGTGAAGAAGCTCCGGTCAAGAAAGGCGGCGAAATCTCGCACCTTATCGCCGAGATCGAAGTGACCTGCCTGCCTAAAGACCTGCCTGAGTTCATCGAAGTCGACCTGTCGGCCCTGGAAATCGGTGACATCGTTCACCTGTCCGACCTCAAGGCCCCTAAAGGCGTTGAGTTCGTTGCCCTGGCTCACGGTGATGACAAGGCTGTTGCCAACGTTCACGCGCCACGTGTTGCTCCAGAAGCTGAAGAAGGCGCTGCAGAGTAATTCACTCTGTAATGCCGGAGCTTGAGGAAACATCGCGGACCGAAACGTAGCGAGAAAGCGGGCGATAACGCGAAGTTTATCTCTGGATAAGTGAGCTCCTGTCGTCCACTTTCGCCGCAATGAGGTTGCGGCGATGTTATCCACAACTCCAAAGGAAGGGCCCCTGTCGTGACTGCCATTAAACTGATCGTTGGCCTGGGAAATCCAGGCGCCGAATACGAACAGACCCGGCATAACGCGGGGGCCCTTTTTGTTGAGCGTATCGCCCACGCCCAAGGCATCAACCTGGTGGCCGATCGCAAATATTTTGGCCTGACCGGACGCTTCTCGCATCAGGGTCAGGATGTTCGTCTGCTGATTCCCACCACCTACATGAACCGCAGCGGCCAGGCTGTCGCGGCGCTTGCGGGCTTCTTCCGGATCAAACCCGAGGAAATCCTGGTGGCCCATGACGAACTGGACCTGCCACCCGGCGTTGCCAAGCTCAAGCAAGGCGGCGGCCACGGCGGTCATAATGGCCTGCGCGACATCATCGCGCAGTTGGGCAATCAGAATACGTTCTACCGCCTGCGGCTCGGCATTGGCCACCCAGGCGTTGCCAGTATGGTTTCTAATTTCGTCCTGGGTCGTGCGCCACGCGCCGAACAGGAAAAACTCAATGCCAGCATCGATTTTGCCCTCGGCGTGCTGCCGGATATCTTCGCCGGTGAATGGAACCGTGCGATGAAAAACCTGCACAGCCAGAAGGCCTGACTCTTATCCGAGGGGAAACACCATGGGATTCAATTGCGGCATCGTCGGCCTACCTAACGTCGGCAAGTCCACCCTGTTCAACGCCCTGACCAAGTCCGGTATTGCGGCGGAGAACTTCCCCTTCTGCACCATCGAACCCAACACCGGTATCGTGCCAATGCCCGATCCGCGTCTGGAGGCCCTGGCGGCCATCGTCAATCCCAAGCGCATCCTGCCGACCACCATGGAGTTCGTCGACATCGCAGGCCTGGTAGCCGGTGCGTCGAAAGGTGAAGGCCTAGGCAACAAGTTCCTCGCCAACATCCGCGAGACCGATGCCATCGCCCACGTGGTCCGCTGCTTTGAAGACGAGAACGTGATCCACGTATCCAACAGCGTCGACCCGAAACGCGATATCGAGATCATCGACCTGGAACTGATCTTCGCCGACCTCGACAGCTGCGAGAAGCAGTTGCAAAAGGTTACGCGTAACGCCAAGGGCGGCGACAAGGACGCAGTGGTGCAGAAGGCCCTGCTGGAGCAGTTGATCGCCCACTTCACCCTGGGCAAGCCTGCACGCAGCCTGATGAAGAGCATGAGCGTCGATGAAAAGGCCGTGATCAAGGGCTTCCACCTGCTGACCACCAAGCCTGTGATGTACATCGCCAACGTGGCCGAAGACGGTTTCGAGAACAACCCGCTGCTCGACGTGGTCATGGCCATTGCCGAAGAAGAAGGCGCCATGGTTGTACCGGTGTGCAACAAGATCGAAGCGGAAATCGCCGAGCTGGAAGACGGCGAAGAGAAAGACATGTTCCTTGAGGCCCTGGGCCTGGAAGAGCCTGGCCTGAACCGCGTGATCCGTGCGGGCTACGAAATGTTGCATCTACAAACCTACTTCACTGCCGGCGTTGAAGAAGTGCGTGCCTGGACGGTCAAGGTCGGCGCCACCGCGCCACAGGCTGCCGGCGTGATCCATACCGACTTCGAAAAAGGCTTTATCCGCGCTGAAGTGATCGCCTACAACGACTTTATCCAGTTCAAGGGTGAAGCCGGGGCCAAGGAAGCCGGTAAGTGGCGCCTGGAAGGCAAGGAATATATCGTCAAGGATGGCGATGTGATGCACTTCCGCTTCAACGTGTAAGCTGCCTGTACGGCCCAAGCGGTAGAACAAAAAGCCGATGCTCTGCATCGGCTTTTTTGTGGGCGATGATTATTGACGAAGCACAGGCAGCCCAATGAAACAAAAACTCATATAACTGCTGCACAACATCAAATACTATTGGCCACCCGTTCCCCCCAGAAAAAACCAGAAAATAAAAACAACATTATCTTTAGGATTATTCCCATCAACAACAAGACTATCTGCCCGATCAAATACACCCTTACCACTTGACCGCCTACACTTATATTTTTCACGCTTTACAGTCACCATTTCTTACTTCCATACACGATGACAACTCTCACTATTTACTATCTACTTACTGATAACGACACCTTGGATTCACAATAATGAAACGGCGTAACAATGGAGCCACAACAATATGTCGAGCGCCTTTGAAACAGACATAGGGCTTATTGAGTGCCCGGTTATCGAGAATACTATTCATAACACGGCAACAAAAAATGTCGACATTTTATTACTAGGCGAGACGGGCACCGGAAAAGATACCTTGGCGCAACGTGTTCATCACTTATCCAATCGAAAAGGAAAATTCGTCCCCATCAACTGTGCCGCGATCCCGGAAACGCTAGCAGAGAGCCAACTGTTCGGCGTCAACAGTGGGGCCTATACCGGAGCCACACAGTCACGAGCAGGCTTTATCGAAGCTGCCCACCTGGGCACTTTATACTTGGACGAAATAGACAGCATGCCACTCACGCTGCAAGCCAAATTGCTCCGCGTGCTGGAGTCACGAGGCGTTGAGCGCCTGGGTTCTACCCGCTTCATACCGCTAGATATACGCATTATCGCCTCTGCCCAGCATTCGCTGCGTGAAAGAGTGGAGCAAGGTGCGTTCAGGCGGGATCTGTATTTCCGCTTGAATATTGTCAATATCAGCCTCCCGGCCCTGCGAAATCAACGCGAACGTATCATCCCGCTGTTCTTGCACCTGGTCCGCCAGGAGGCAGAGAGTTTTAACCGTCCGGTGCCGCTAGCTCCCAATGTGTTGCTGCAACAACTGCTGTGCCATCCGTGGCTGGGCAATATCCGTGAGCTGCGCTCGACAGCCAAACGTTTTGTGTTGGATTTGCCACCACTCGCTGAGCCGTTAGTTGAGTGCCCGGAGACAGGAATGGGACTTAAGGAACGACTGCAGCAAATTGAGAAACTTCTGATTGAAGAGTCACTACGCCGCCATGACTGTAACGTAGATTTCGCCGCCCTGGACTTAGGTGTTGCCAAGCGCACGCTTTATTACCGAATGAAGCAACTGGCCATATCACTGGCCTGACACCCTAAACCGGGTACGACACATGGAAATATTTTGATATGCGTTATACAGACACAAAGGGAACCACTTCAAGAGCGGCAACCACACACTTTATAGCCAGAGAATGTTGGGATACGAAACGGCTAACGCGTCAAATCCTTGCTTCCTGGCTAGCCGTACATTTTTTAAAATCAACAATTGGAGATTTACTTATGGTCAGTGGCGTAGGCTCAAACAGGGCGGTTGCAGGAGCTGAGTGCAACACGGTTATTGAATTGACGCAGGAGCATCATATTGCATAGCCAAGGCTTTCTGCATCACTTCGCTCATGACTTCGATAGGACATTTGAAATCGAAGCGCTTAC
>NZ_MNPU01000148.1 GCF_001983165.1 Pseudomonas gessardii
GGGCCAACTGCTCAGCCACTACCACTACGACGAGCAGGGCCGCCTGGCCCAACACGAACACGCCCACGGCCTGCGCCGCTACACCTACGACAAAAGCGGCAACCTCACCCGCCGGCTCGACACCCGCAAGGGCCAGCACGACTACCACTACGACCCCCTCGACCGCCTGACCCGCGCCGACCACTCCCAGGCCCCCACCGAACGCTTCGCCCACGACCCGGCGAACAACCTGCTGATGCAAGACCGCCCAGGGCCCGGCATCGTCGTCGGCAACCGCCTGTTACTGCAAGGCGACCGGCATTACGACTACGACGCTTTCGGAAACCTCATACGCGAACGCCGTGGCCGCGCACAGCAGTGGGTCACCGAATACCGCTACGACTGCCAGCACCGCCTGATCGGCGTCACCCAGCCGGACGGCAGCCAGGCCAGTTATCGCTATGACCCGTTTGGGCGGCGTATCAGCAAAACCGTGGCGGGCAAAACGACTGAGTTTTTCTGGCAAGGCGACAAGATCATCGCCGAACACACGGCGGGGCAGCATCGCAGTTATCTCTACGAGCCTGACAGCTTCAGGCCGTTGGCTTTGTT
>NZ_MNPU01000149.1 GCF_001983165.1 Pseudomonas gessardii
GCCCTTAATCATTGTCAATGCTTTTCATTCATTTTTTTTAATGACTTTCAATCACTGTGCTGGTGAATGCCTCTCTTTTGGCAAATTCATCGCTTTCGATGAGCCTTTTTTTTCCACTTGGTATGATGGTTCATCGTTTTTAATGAATTTGAATCACTGGCTCAGTGAATGTCTATCACTGATCTGGTGAACCTCTATCACTGTACTGGTGAATGCCTATTTTTGAAAAAGCCTGATTTTACGGGACGAAACTGGTGTTTTTAGAAGTCGTTCCTATCTTATATTATTAGGGCGGTTTTCAATGTCTTTGATTTTCAGCCGTTTAGATTGCTGATTTCATGTTCAGGATCAGCCACAACGCTAAGCAGGTTCCCCAAGCCTCGTTATGGTGGTGGAGCTGGTCGCCTAGGCCGTAGGACGACGGTGAGCAGTGAGCCAACAGAGCGAGAGCACTGGGGAAAGCCATCGCCCGAATGGGCTGGCGTCCTGTAAATGTGGCTGATCCGTAGGATCGATGGTGAGTAATCGAGTGCCCTAACGCCTCCCTGCGG
>NZ_MNPU01000015.1 GCF_001983165.1 Pseudomonas gessardii
CGCTCTCGGCGGGTTTGCTTGCGCTTGCCGGCGTACTCAAAGTCGGAAAAGCTCATCTGGCTCATGGGCGGCTCGGATCAGGTGTTGCGGGGATTCTCGCATAACTGAAGGCTTGTTCGGAGATTCCCTAACAACTCGCTAAACAACGTCTTGACCGTAGCCGCATCGCCAGCAGGTTCGCTGACCGCCGGCTCCTGACGCGCAACGGCCTGCCCCAGGATTACGCGCGCCGCAGGCATAAACACTCCCGAGCTTTGCATAGCAAGCCCTCCCCTTGATTAATGGGCCTAACGGCCCGTTGTTATCTCAGTGGCAAAGCGGGATTTATGCGTTCCTCCCCAAGCATTTCAGTGCGTATCCGTCTGCCAGACAGATGCTTTTCTTACGCCCACAAAAAAGCCCCTCTTTCGAGGGGCTTCTTGTGTGGCACTAGCGCATCACGTCATCTGAATGATGGTCTGCATGATGGTGCTCTGGGTGGAGATGGTCTTGGCGTTCGCCTGGTAGTTGCTCTGGGCCTTGATCAGGTCCACCAGCTCATTGGTCAGGTTGACGTTGGAGTTCTCCAGGGAGTTGGCCACCAGCGAACCCAAGGTACCGGACTCGGGTGCGTCATAGCCCGGCTGGCCCGAAGCAAAGGTTTCTTTCCAGGCGGTGCCACCGGCAGGCTGCAGGCCTTGCTCATTGTTGAAGCTGGCCAGGGAAACCTGGCCGATGGCCTTGCTTTGCTGGTTGCTGAAGGTGGCAAACAGTACACCACTGCCGTCGATTTTCAGCCCGGTGATTTCGCCAGTAGCGTAGCCATCGGTGATCGGTGGGTTGCGGTAGCTGGCCGAGTTGTACTGGGTGATATTGCCCATGTTGATCGCAATCTTGCCCCCGGCGGCGCCGTTGTCAGGGTTCCACACGCCGTTTTCCATCACGCCCGGTTTCCAGTCGATGGTCAGGGTGGTATTGGACACGTTGCTCGGCGGAGTGATGATCCCTTGCAGCGCGCCGGCGGTATCGAACGTCACGGTCGAGGCAACAGGTGGTGAGGCCGTGATCGAGCTGCCATCCGGGTTGTGCCCATCGACCAGGGTGTAGGACTTCCAGGTATTGGAGTCGGTTTTCACCATGTACTGCACCATCTCGTGGGCGTTGCCCTGAGTGTCATACAAGGTGGTGCCATATTGTTCGGTAAACGTCGATGTATCGCCCGGGTTGAATGGCTTGGTCACCTGGTCGATCGGCAACTTGGAAGAGTTCAGGTTGCTGCTCGAATCAACCTTGGTCGACGCCTTGGGCGGCAGGTTGGACAGGTTGATACGCAGGTCGGTCAGGCCGCTCTTGCTGATCTTGCCGTCTTCATCGGCGGCATAGCCCTGCAGGCGCGAGGTGCCGGTGTTGTTGGTGATGTAGCCATCCTTGTCCGGCTTGAACGAGCCGCTACGGGTGTATTCCAACGAGCCGTCGCTGCCTTTTTGCACGAAGAAGCCACCACCCTGGATCGCCATATCCAGCAAACCGCCGCTGCTGGTGACTTCACCCTGGGTGAACTGCTGGGAGACTGCGGCCAGGTTCACACCTGTACCAATAGTCTTGTTGCCAGTGCCCAGGCGCGACGCCGCGTAGATGTCGGCGAACTCAGCACGGGACGACTTGAAGCCGGTGGTCGCGACGTTGGCGATGTTGTTGCCGGTCACGTCCAGTTGTTTGTTGGCCGCATAGAGGCCGCTAAGGCCGATATTAAAAGACATGTTTCTCTCCTCTTGCCGTATTTAGCCGGCTCTATGTACCGATAGTCTGAATTTGCGACAGCTTGATGCTGCCCATGCCGCCAGAAAGATTGAGCAGCATTTCGCCGCCGGTCTGGCTCAGGGTCACACTGGTGACCGTGGCGGGCAGCGAGGTTTTCAACGCCACTGACTCACCGGCGTCATTCTTGGTACTGGCCGCGAAGGTGTAAGAGCCAGAATCCAGTGGCTCGCCCGCTTCGTTCTTGCCGTCCCAGATAAAGTCCGCCTTGCCGGCGCTTTGGGCGCCCAGCTCGATGGTCTTGACCAGCTTGCCGTCCTTGTCGGTGACCTTGACGGTGACGTTACCCACCGACGACCCCACGGCGACCGAGCCGGTAAAGCTCTTGCTCGTATCGACCATGGCCTTGTTGGTTTCAATAATCACCGAACGCCCCACCAGCGACGAGGCTTGTAGCGCCTGCGACGACTTGTAGTTGCCGGTGATGGTGTTCACCGAGTCGTTCAGGGTGTTGATGCCTTCCAGGCTGCTGAACTGCGCCAGTTGCGCGACGAACGCGCCGTTGTCCTGGGGCGACAGCGGGTTCTGGTTCTTCAGCTGGGTAACCAGCAATTGCAGGAACGCATCCTTGCCCAGGGACTGGTTGCCCGAAGCCGCCTTGGCGGTATCGGCCAGGTTGCCCTGAGTGGACTTGGCATCCTTGACCTTGGAGTCGAACAGACTCTGGATTGTCGACTGACTCGACACATCGTTAGTGACGGACATGCTTTAGCGCCCCTTATCACTGACCGAGGGTCAGGACCTTCTGCATCATGGCTTTGGCGGTGTTCATCATTTCCGCGTTGGTCTGGAACGAGCGGCTGGCAGAAATCATGTCAGCCATTTCCTCGACCACGTTGACGTTGGGGTAGTACACGTACCCTTTTTCGTTCGCGGCAGGATGGTTGGGTTCGTAGCGCGCTTCGAGGTTGCTCTGGTCTTCGACCACCCCCAGCACCTGGACGCCCTGGCCGGCAGCATCCTGGTCCTGGAACAACGAATCGCCGCCACTGCCCTGGGCCCCCTGGAACATGGTGGCAAATACCGGGTGCCGCGCACGGTAGGTCTGGTCGATGCTCGACGACACGGTCTCGGCGTTGGCGATGTTACTGGCGACCGTGTTCAGACGCGTGGTCTGGGCGCTCATGCCACTACCGGCAATATTGAAAACACTGGATAGAGACATGGCTTACTCTCCGCGCAGGGCTGCCATCAGCCCTTTGAATTTGCTGTTGAGCAGGGTGAAGCTGGCCTGGAAGTTCACCGAGTTCTCGGCGTAGTTCGATTGCTCCAGCTGCGCGTCGACGGTGTTCTGGTCGATCGACGGCTGCATCGGCGTGCGATACATCAGCGACTCATCGCCACTGCCCAGGCCCTGCGCTTCGATATGACGGTTATTGGTCATGTTCAAGGCGAAAGAGCCGTTCTGGGTCTTGTCACTCTGTGCGGCGAGCACGGCGGCAAAGTCCAGGTCCCGAGCCTTGTAGTTCGGGGTGTCGGCGTTGGCGATGTTGTTAGCCAGGACTTCGGCACGCTGGGCGCGAAAGCCCAGGGCCTGTTCGTGGATACCGAGCGCTTTATCGAAGCTGATGCTCATGGCGGAAACCTTTAGGGGCTGACCTGCTGTTCTGTAACAGGGTTATAGCAAGCGCCATGCCAGGTTTTTCAGGCCCAATAAATCAAGGGGTTAGGGAGATATTGCCGGTGGCAATGGCGCAAAAGCGGCAACGCTTTACCGCGAAGCGTCAGGAAAGCGGCAATGGCTATGCCGTTTTGTGCCGGGCAGATAAGGGATGGCGTTGCCGCCAGCGGTCGCTGGCCGAGACCTCTGGTTGATGATGATCAACCAGAGGTCTTTTCTGGCAAGGTCGCCGCTGCTGGGCATCACGCGCCTTGAAGGCGCCATCAAGTCAAAAGGATTACGTTTTCCGGAACCTCGCGGCCGTTTCCGGACATGGTTCCGCCCTCGACCCTCCCGCCTCTGTTCCCCCAGTGCTCCTCCACCCCTCCAATCACCACCATCGAATGGGCCGTACCGGGCCCGGCGACGTCCTTCTCGATGATGCCCAACTGGCCATTTTCCAGATCGTTAACGGTCCCCTGCCGAATATGATCTTTCATACCCAGCCGGATAAAGGCGTCCTTGGTATATTCACCATTCTC
The DNA here is from genome assembly GCF_001983165.1 of Pseudomonas gessardii. Classification (GTDB taxonomy): domain Bacteria; phylum Pseudomonadota; class Gammaproteobacteria; order Pseudomonadales; family Pseudomonadaceae; genus Aquipseudomonas; species Aquipseudomonas gessardii. Next base: position 3,940 of record NZ_MNPU01000015.1, read on the forward strand.
AAGGGAGTCCAGGGCCTTGGAGAAGTTGAATTTCGAGCCTTCATGGTCGGCTTCCTGTGCCTTCTTGCCACTGACTGCATAGGCCAGGATTGCCGTCTTTTTCATCTCTGGATCATTACCGTTAAAGCCGGCATGACGCCCAGCCTCCTCCAGCTCCTGCCGGGTCAAACTCACCTCACTCCCGTCCTTCAACGTGATGTGGTAGCCATCCTGGGTTTCCTTCACTTCCTTGAAGAGATCGGTCTCCTTCTTGCCATAGCGCTGAATCATTGCCTTGATGGCTGAAACCGTGGCGCAGTTGCCATTTTTCCCTTGAGAAAACCCTGCAAAAACATCCCCGGTATCTTTCCCTGCCTTGACTCCGGCACGGACTAGACCAGTCCCCGCAAAAGAAGAGAAATTGTTTCTCGGTATAAAACTGTCACTGGAAGCAAAAGAGTCGTAACTAAAGGCCTGTCTCGCCCCCCCACTATTGACCGGGGAAAAGTTGATACCCGGCGCCCCGAACGCCTGAGTGCCAGGCATAGGGCTGGAACCTGCCCGCCCCCTTGCCGCCCCTGCGGGGTGTTCCTGCGCACGTCGCGGCTCAATAACCGGGTCGAACGCAAAGTGTGCGCCTCCCGGGTGGTGCTCTGTTGAAATACTTCCCATACCCTCCTCCTTCCGGTGAGCGTGACGAAAAAGACTTTGCGCCCTCGCAAACACGGTTGATCGTTTTGAGCGAACGGAACTTACCCACCCATCCATCCGTGGCGAGCCGAGAAATATAAGTTCCAGAAGGGGGACGTCCCGAGCCAAATAAAAAAGGGAGACCCTTGCGGGTCTCCCTTGTGTGTACTGCTTGCCGCGTCCTGAATAACGGGCTCAAACCATTACTTGGCCTGATAGATAATGCCGGGGCTGCACTGCACCATCTGGTAATGATCCGGCAAGCCGTTCAGCGCCTCGGACGCGCCGAGGAACAGATAGCCACCGCGCTTGAGCGTACCGTGAATGCGCAACAGGATGTCCTTCTTCACTTCAGCCGAGAAGTAGATCAAAACGTTGCGACAAAACACGATGTCAAACTTGCCCAGGCTGGCGTAGCTGTCCAGCAGGTTGAACGAACGGAACTCCACCCGGCTCTTGATTGGTGCCTTGACCCCCCAGCGCCCGGCGCCCTTGGGGTCGAAGTAACGCTGCAGGCGTTCCTGGGACAAGCCACGGCCCAGAGCCAGGCTGTCGTATTCGCCGGTCTTGCAGTTGGTCAGCATGGTGCCGGACAAGTCAGTGGCAACAATCTGCACCCCTGCCTTCAGCTGGCCCATGTTGGTCCGCTCGAACTCATCGATGGACATCGACAGCGAATACGGTTCCTGCCCCGAAGAACAGGCCGCCGACCAGATGCGCAAGCGCTGGCCGGGGCTGGCCTTGATGGCCTCGGGCAATACCTTGCTCTTGAGCACCTCAAAGGGGTAGGTATCGCGAAACCATAAGGTTTCGTTGGTGGTCATGGCATCGACCACCATCTCCTTGAGCCCGCTGCGCGGTTGGCCCTGGATACGCTGCACCAACTCGCCCAGGGACTTGATACCCTGCTGCTCCATCAATTTGTTGAGGCGGCTTGATACCAGATACTGCTTGTTTTCACCGAGCAATATGCCACAGGCTTTTTCCAGGAATACCCGGAACTGTTCAAAATCCAAATTACCCGTAGACAATGCAACCGCCTCTTAACTCGTGTGACCGCCAGGGAGAAAGCCCCTAGCCGTGATCTGCAGACTTGATCCGGTCGACTACCCGGGATGCCAGGTCATCAGGACGGAATTTGGCCAGGAAGTCATCGGCACCGACCTTCTTGACCATCGCCTGATTGAATACACCGGACAATGAAGTATGCAGGACTATATGTAATTTTTGCATGCGTGGATCGTTGCGTATCTCGGCCGTAAGCGTGTAACCGTCCATTTCCGGCATCTCGATGTCGGAAATCATCATCAGGAACTCTTCTTCCGGCTTCTTGCCTTCGTCCACCAGCTTGCGCAGATAGTCCAGCGCCTGGCGGCCATCATTGAGCGCCACCACTTCGACGCCCACCGTCTGCAGGCAACGGGACACCTGCTTGCGCGCCACCGACGAGTCATCCACCGTCAGCACCCGCAGGGTCAGGGCTTTTTGCTGGGTCTGCTCATCGACCACACCCACCGAAATCTGTTCCGATGTCGGCGCTACTTCCGCGAGGATCTTCTCGACGTCGATGATTTCCACCAACTGGTTATCGACCCGGGTCACTGCCGTGAGGTAGTGATCGCGCCCGGTGCCCTTGGGTGGCGGATGGATCTCTTCCCAGTTCATGTTGACGATACGTTCCACCGAGCGCACCAGGAACCCCTGGGTCTTGGTGTTGTATTCGGTGATGATCACAAACGGGCTCTCGCGATCCTGCAGGCCGGAAGTACCAGTGGCCATCGCCAGGTCAAGAATCGGAATCGTCGAGCCACGGATGTTGGCCACACCACACACCACGGGGTTGGACTTGGGCATTATGGTGAGTTTGGGACATTGCAGCACCTCCCGTACCTTGAAGACGTTGATGCCATATAGCTGCTTGCCATCGAGTCGAAACAGCAACAACTCCAGGCGATTCTGCCCTACCAGCTGCGTGCGCTGGTTCACTGAATCCATTACACCTGCCATGCCCAGACTCCTACGCTACAAAACTTACGGGTACGACGCGCACCCAACACAAAACGGCACGAGCCTTGCTTTTTATTGGCTATGAACATCAAAACGACAGTTTTCCGACGCCTTGGCTCGCCCCAGTACCGCAGATCGCTCTGTGCCTGGATGGCGTTGCTTGCCTTGGGCGCAGGCCACCAGGCCCGTGCCGACAATGTCACCTTGCCTGATCTGCTTATCGGCGTCACTCAAGGCTTTCTTGAGTTCACTGTAGAAGATTATCTGGCAACCACACAGACACCGGGGCGTTATGAGATCCAAGTCAACCCATTGGACCCGCGTTTGCGCATGCCCATGTGCGACAAGGAATTGACAGGCTCACTGGAAAGCCCCGCCCAGCCCATTGGCCGCGTGACCGTGCGCGTACGCTGCGACGGCAGCTCGCCCTGGACCGTGTTCGTGCCGGCCCAGGTGCGATTGTTCCGCGAAGTGGTGACCGTTACCCGCCCACTCAAGCGCACCGGCATCATCGGTTTTGAAGACGTGGCCATGCGCGAACGCGACATCAGCCAGATCAGCCAGGGCTACCTCACCTCCGTGGACCAGGCCATTGGGCAGAAATTAACCCGACCAATGGTCAGCGACCAGGTGATTACCCTGGTTCACCTGGAACAGGCAGAAGTGGTGCGCAAGGGCGACCAGGTGGTGATCTCCGCCAGCAGTGGCGGCCTGAACGTGAAAATGCCGGGGGAGGCCCTGGCCAATGGCGGGATGAGCGAACAGATCCGCGTCAAGAACCTCAACTCCAAGCGGGTGATCAAGGCCCGTGTCACGGCCCCTGGCCAAGTGGAGGTGGCGTTATAGATTACTGGCGTGGGACGCTGGCTTTTCCTACACTGTGCGCACGATATTGCGAGGCATAGGTTTATTGTCGATCGCGCCTAAAGTTTGTCCGGGTATGGCCGAAAACATGGCAAGCGTCCAAATACCCAGAGGTTTTTTAACATGGTCATTGATTTCAGCCGATTGAATAACGCCCAGGCAACGCCCGGCAGCACGCGTACCAACGCGGCCAAGGACAGCGTTGAAGCCAAGGCACCGGCAGTGCCTGCCAAGGCAGAACAAACCGTTTCGACGCAAAGTGGCGAATCGGTCCATTTGAGCAACGAGGCTCAACAGTTGCAGAAGATCACTGACTCGCTGCGCGATCAGCCGATTGTCAATAAAGCCCGCGTGGCCGAGTTGAAACAGGCGATTGCCGATGGCAGCTATCAGATCGACAACGACCGTTTAGCCGGCAAAATCATCAAAGCCGAGCGCTAGGCACAGGCCTGCGCCGGGCTTTTGGACGCTTAAACCCCAAGGCCAGCCATGCACGACGAAAATCTGCTGCAACTGATCACTGAAGACCTGGCTCCCGCGCAACACCTGCTGGAGCTGCTTCAAGACGAATTCGTGGCCCTGTGCGGTCGCGACATGCGCCTGCTGGAAGACATCCTGGCACGCAAGCAATCGCTGATCATCCTGCTTGAACAACACGGCCAGAAACGCAGCCAGATCCTGCTCAGCCTGGGCCTGCCCGCTGACCACAGCGGCCTGGAACAGTTGGCCAGCCATTCGTCGGTCGGCGACCAGTTGCTGGCCCAGAGCAAAGCACTCAATGAGTTGTTGATCAACTGCCAGCAAGCCAATGTGCTCAATGGCCAGTCGATCCAACTGCAGCAAGCTACCACCGCCAACCAGTTGCGCATCCTGCATGGCGGCGAACCTCCAGCACTGTATAACGCCCAGGGCTCCACCTCGCGACTGGTCAAGCCCAGCACCCTCAGCCAAGCCTGACGCCGGTTTATCGGGCGCCCTATCAAGGCGCGCCACATACTGGCAAAATGCCGGTTCTTGCGTGTAGTCGTATTTTGTCTGGAGATGGAAGAACCGTGTTCAACACCCTTAGCGCGGTAGATGCTCCGCAGCCACCCAAGGTCCTCACCACCCCTCTGGAAATTGCCAGCACCCTGCGGCTGCTGCAAGAGAGCCACGACCCGCTGATCATCACCTTTCACGAACGCAACCAGCGCTTCCAGAGCTACCTGGTGGAGGTCGACAAGGACAGCAAGACCCTGAGCCTGGACGAGATGATCCCGCCCGACGGTGAACGCTACCTGGAAAATGGCGAAGCCTTTCGCATCGAAGGCTTTCACGAAGGCGTGCGCGTGGCCTGGGACAGTAATGGCAGCCTGACAATCGGCACACAGGACGGCCACCGTATCTACAAAGGCAGCCTGCCTGAAGAAGTGGTCTACCATCAGCGCCGCAATGCCTTTCGCGCAGCCTTGAAACTGGCGCAACTGGTAAATATCGAATTGGGCGGCGAGAAACTCAAGACGCCTATCAGCGGTCAGTTGCTGGATATCTCCGCCACCGGCTGCAAGCTGCGCTTTGACGGGGACATCTCCGAGCGCCTGCAACTGGGCCAGGTCTACGACCGCTTTATCGCCGCCCTGCCCTTTGGCAGCATGACCACTGCGGTGGAGTTGCGCTACCTGCACGTTGAAGAAAGGATCAACACCACCTTTGCCGGTGTGCGCTTCCACAATATGAGCGGCCTGGTGCAGCGCCAGGTCGAGCGCTTTGTCTACCAACTGCAGCGCGAGGCGCGACGGTTCGATAAAGACGACGACCTGTAAACGCCGAACCACAGGCACAAAAAAACGGGCAGCTCCTTTGAGAACTGCCCGTTTTTTGTTTCAGGGACGGGCCCGACTCAAGTCATGCGGGTGCTCATCCGGGTCGGGATGCTCCGCCGGGTCAGGCTCAGGTTGCGGCTCTACCTCCGGTTCTGCCTCAGGCCCTGGCTCTGGCGCAGCGGTTTGCATCTGGTCCTGGACCACCTGCTCATCCACACGCGGATCGAGGGCTGCCACCAAGGGCGAGCTGGACATGCTGTCGGGCATCGCTACGTGCTGCAGCGGCGCATCGTCCACCTGATGCAGGTTGGTCACCGCCTTGGGGCGAATGCGCCAGACCAGGATCAAGGCACACAAGCTGAAGAACGCATAGAGCATCTGGTTGCCAAACAGCTTCATGACCACCCCCGCCAGCAACGGCCCGATACTCGCGCCCACCCCGTAGGTCACCAGCAGCATCGCGGTGAGCGATACCCGGCGATCACCTTCGACATGGTCGTTGGAAAACGCCACGGCCAGCGGGTAGAGGCAGAACTGCACCAGCGAGCACAGGAAACCGGCGACAAACAGCACTTCCAACGGCACCTGGGTCATGATCGCTAGCGGCAATGCCGCCACCGCCAGGCACAGGGCGAAGCAGCGAATCAACAAGGCCCGGTCATAGCGATCCGACAGCCAGCCCAGCGGCCATTGCACCAACAGGCCGGCAAAAATACAGCTACCCATGAACAGGCCGACCTGCTCGGTGCTCAACCCCTGCTGGGCCGCATACAGCGGCGCCAGGCCGTAGAAGGAGCCAACGATCAGGCCGGCCCCCAAGACCGTACTCAAGGACTGTGGCACACGCTTGATAAAAAAACGCGGTTCCATCGGCGCCGGGTGCAAGGGCGCCGGGTGAATACGCCGGGTCATGGCCACCGGCACTAGGCACAGGGCAAAACACAGCGCCACCAGCATCAGCAGCTCAAGCCCCAATTGGGGGTGCATGACCAGAATCAACTGGCCCAGCACCAGGCCCAGGTAGGAGGCGATCATATAACCACTGAACACCACGCCGCGCTGCTTGGCATCCGCCTGCTCGTTGAGCCAGCTCTCGATGACCATGTACTGGCACATCATGCCGAGGCCGACGATGATCCGCAGCACGATCCAGGCCGGCAGCCAATCCACCAGGCCATGGCCCAGCACCGCCGCACCGACAATCCCGGCACAGGTGGCATAGGCCCGGATATGCCCGACCCGGGCAATCAGGCGATGCCCGATCTTGCCCCCCAGCACCAGGCCAAAATAGTTGGCCGCCATCAACGCGCCGACCCACAGGCTGTCGACGTTATCCGCTGCCAGGCGCAAGGCCAGGTAAGTACTGAGCAGGCCGGAGCCGATCAGCATCATCAAGGAGGCGAAATAAAGGGCTCGAAAAGATTTCCAGATCTGGCGCATCGGCGGTCCGAGCGGCTCCTTGCAGTGGGTTTCAGGCTATTGACACAATAGACCGAGGGCGAAGCATCGTTAAACCCAGGCACCTGACGACACAGGCGCCCAGAAGCATTTGGATCCGGTAACGTTCAAGCATGCAGCCTTCGATGAACTCGACCGCCAACAGTTCCTTCGCCGTTGCGTTACCTGTCAGACGCACTCAGACACAAGGCGCGGTACAAGGTTGTGACAATATATCTCGCCAGCCGGGCTGAAGGCACTGGCCAAACGGCCAAGAAAGCAGCCACCCATAAAAAAACCCCACCAGCGCAGGCTGAGTGGGGTTTTTCAGCGTCTCGGCCGGGTGGGCGGCGAGACTGCAAATGGTGTCCCAGGGCCGGTTCGAACGGCCAACCTTCCCCTTAGGAGGGGGATGCTCTATCCAATTGAGCTACTGGGACTAATGACAGGCGCACGGCCAGATGGCGTTGCGACAGACGGCGTGCATGTTAACGGCCAAGGTGAGTTTTGTCATGTCGTCCGTCAGCTTTTTAGGCGTAAGCCTTCATCCCGCCCCGCCAGCGATAAACCTGGGCCCACGGGCCCACCCACGCCATCGTGCAAAATGCATTGATGCGAAATGCCATCATTGCATATTGCAACGAGCCATACGTTTGAGATCAATTTATATCATTGATTTATAATGATATTTTTCAAATTAACCGCTGGCACGATGACTGCACTCTTTATGCTTATAAAACGGTCCTGCACGTGAACACGGGGAAACACCCATGAACAGCACACTTCTGATCCTGAACGCCCTGGCCTTGGCCGTACTGGTGATGTTCCACTTCCAGGCCAGCAGCGACAGCGATACGGCACAGATCAGCCACACGGGTAGCCACCAGACCCAGCAACGACCTCAACTGGCCGTGATGACAGCCAATGGCCAATCGTCGGCTCACCTGACACAGGGCACGCAGGCCAGCAGCTCTTCTGAACACTGGATCTTCTAAGCGAGCCCACCATGACCAAGCCAGCCTGGCTATTTCTCGTCCTGGCCGTGTCCACGGGCATCCTGGGGCTCAATCCTCCATCGGCGCACTGGCAGACCCTTTGCCTCAGCGCCTGCGCCGTGTTCGCCGTCGCATTGGTGATCGCCGTGGTCGCCGGGCGTCGCTTCAAGTTCGACCCCGTCCTGCGCTGAACGCCTCTGCGACGAGAGATTGACACCCTGCCAATCCCCTCTGCATGCCACCCGACCTTATATCGCCTCGGCTCGCAAATCGGCCATTTGCCACTAGTCTTAAAATTAAGGGCAAAAGGCCACATTGCTATAGGATGTGCGCCCGAAAACCCTCTTGCATCGAGAGCCTGCGGGCTGATCCTCAGTCAGATCGGCCGGCAGAAAAGTTTTCCAACCAGTCCGCAAATTTGAAAATGAGTACTGGCATAAAGCCTTTAGGCAGTTCAATATTTGTCACAGAATTGACGCCAAGGAACTGGCAAATTTGAGGCATGATGCGGCCTCTTTGCAATTCAGGTTGAACATTTGTCCGCAAGCCTTGTCCTAACACACATCTTGCGGCCAATTCCAAAAACCGCTCCCCTGAACTAACCGGTTAAATATATGCGCCCATTGAAACAGGCAATTTATTCCAGCCGTACGGCTGACAAGTTCGTCGTACGTCTGCCAGACGGAATGCGGGAACGCATTGCCGAGGTGGCTCGCAATCATCACCGCAGCATGAACTCTGAAATCATCGCGCGCATGGAGCAAAGCCTTATTCAGGAAGGCGCGCTGGGTGACGAACTGAACATGCGCATGGACAGCCCGGAGCTGTCACTGCACGAGCGTGAGCTGCTACAGCGGTTTCGCCAACTGTCCCACCGTCAGCAAAACGCGCTGGTGTCGCTGATTGCCCACGACGTTGAGGCAGCCGCAGAAGCCGAATAATCGGCAACTGAACGCTGAAAGCCAGCCTTGCGCTGGCTTTTTTTGCATGGGATTTTTACTTTGGATGCAGGAGCCGGCTTGCCGGCTCCTATTGGGTTCAAAGCAGGAAGATCGTCGCCAGGCCCAGGAAGATGAAGAAGCCACCACTGTCAGTCATGGCCGTGATCATCACACTGGCACCCATCGCAGGATCGCGCCCAAGGCGCGCCAGGGTCATGGGGATCAATACCCCCATCAGTGCCGCCAACAGCAGGTTAAGGGTCATGGCCGCGGTCATGACCACGCCCAGGGACCAGCTGTCATACAGCAGGTAGGCCACCACACCGATAACCCCACCCCACACCAGGCCATTGATCAAGCCCACCGCCAGCTCCTTGCGCATCAGGCGCGAGGTGTTCCCAGTGCTCACCTGATCCAGGGCCATCGCCCGCACAATCATGGTGATGGTCTGGTTACCCGAGTTGCCACCAATACCAGCCACGATCGGCATCAGCGCCGCCAGCGCCACCAGTTTCTCGATAGAGCCTTCAAACAGGCCAATGACCCGCGAGGCAATAAATGCCGTGATCAGGTTGACCGCCAGCCACGCCCAACGGTTGCTCAGGGATCGCCAGACTGACGCAAAAATATCTTCCTCTTCACGCAGACCCGCCATGTTGAGGACTTCGTTTTCGCTTTCTTCACGGATCAGGTCGACCATCTCGTCGATAGTCAAACGGCCGATCAGCTTGCCGTTCTTGTCGACCACCGGGGCCGAAATCAAGTCATAACGCTCGAATGCCTGGGCGGCATCGTAGGCATCTTCATCAGGATGAAAGCTTACCGGGTCGCTGGCCATGACCTCGGCAACCTGTTTATCCGGGTCATTGACCAGCAGGCGCTTGATCGGCAGCACGCCCTTGAGGATACCTTCGTAGTCGACCACAAACAGCTTGTCGGTGTGCCCCGGCAGCTCCTTGAGGCGCCGCAGGTAACGCAGGACCACTTCCAGGCTGACATCCTCGCGGATGGTGACCATCTCGAAGTCCATCAATGCGCCGACTTGCTCCTCGTCATAGGACAACGCGGAGCGCACGCGCTCACGCTGTTGACCGTCAAGGGTCTCCATCAGCTCATGCACAACATCACGGGGCAGTTCAGGGGCCAGGTCGGCCAGTTCGTCAGCGTCCATCTCCTTGGCTGCCGCCAGGAGCTCGTGATCGTCCATGTCGGCGATCAGGGTTTCCCGCACCGAATCGGATACTTCAAGGAGGATGTCGCCATCGCGATCAGCCTTGACCAACTGCCAGAGCGTCAGACGGTCGTCCAGCGGCAGGGCTTCAAGGATGTAGGCAACGTCGGCAGAGTGCAGGTCATCGAGCTTGCGCTGCAATTCGACGAGGTTCTGCCGGTGGACCAGGTTCTCGACCCGGTCTTGATGAGGGCCTTCCTGGCGATGGGTCAGATCTTCGACCACACGCTGGCGCTGCAGCAGCTCGACGACCTGAGCCAGGCGATCCTGCAGGCTTTCTTGTGTTTTCTTTACTTCAACTTCGGTCATAGGCGAACTCCACTCCCAGCAGCGGGGCACGCCGGAAGGATCAATCAGTCAATTCATGATTGGTAAAACGGGGTACTGAGTAACTACTGGGTAAGTCCATGGAGGTATTCCACAAGCCCCGGCGGGGCTGACGGGCGCAATGATACACCGTGCGCCCGCTTTAAACGTTAAAAAACTGGAAAGAACAAGCGCTTGCGCAACAAAGCTGAGTGTTGCGCACACTTATGAAACTGCGACGACAGCCGCAGAAAAGAAAACACATGGGCGAGAGAAAAACCTCCCTGTCCGAGACTATTCCTACACGGCCACGCTCAACCGGCAGCCGGGAAATAAAACCCCAGACGGCAAAAAGCCCGCACTTGGCGGGCTTTTTGTTTGTATGGTGCACTCGACAGGATTCGAACCTGTGACCGCTCGGTTCGTAGCCGAGTACTCTATCCAGCTGAGCTACGAGTGCAGATTGTGGTTTTATACCAGATCACGACTGGTTGGAGCCAAGTTACCTGCATTGCTGCAACTAACTCTTAAATGGTGCACTCGACAGGATTCGAACCTGTGACCGCTCGGTTCGTAGCCGAGTACTCTATCCAGCTGAGCTACGAGTGCATTTGTTGCCGCGCATTATAGGCCGTTCAATCTCTATGTAAAGCTATTTTTTCGTTTAATTTCAACAACTTAGCGAAAAAACCAGATTGCAACGTACTAAGCAAATAATGGCGGAGAACGGGGGATTCGAACCCCCGACACCCTTTTGAGGTGTACTCCCTTAGCAGGGGAGCGCCTTCGGCCACTCGGCCAGCTCTCCGCAACACGGGGCGTATATTAACCAGCTTCATCCCCGTTTGCAAACATAAAAAACGATAAAAATTAATGGCTTGGTTCGTCGTCCTTCTCTTTCTTGATCCGCAGGTAGATTTCCTCACGGTGGACAGCCACCTCTTTGGGGGCATTGACCCCAATCCGCACTTGATTGCCTTTGACGCCGAGCACGGTCACGGTGATTTCGCCATCACCAATAATCAGGCTTTCTGCGCATCGACGAGTCAGAATCAGCATACCTTTCTCCTCACGCATTTCATTTCGGGAACAACAGTCTGCAAAAAAAGGCCTTGGACCCATGACCCTGCGGCCATGGCCCGGCATGCCTAAGTATTGTCGAGCCCGGGCAAAAGAACAGGCCTGCGCCCTCACCCGACAAAAAAGAAAGGCGCGGATCAACCGCGCCTTCCTGGCAACGCGTTACTCGCCCTGTCGGGCCGGCGCGTCCAGTTCAAAAGCGGTGTGCAGTGCACGCACAGCCAGCTCCAGGTACTTCTCTTCGATCACCACCGACACCTTGATCTCCGACGTGGAGATCATCTGGATATTGATGGTTTCCTTGGCCAGGGACTCGAACATACGGCTGGCAACACCCGCATGGGAGCGCATGCCCACACCGACGATCGACACCTTGGCGATCTTGGTGTCGCCAACCACTTCACGGGCCCCGATTTCCTGGGCCGTGTTCTGCAGGATCCGCTCGGCCGCATCGTACTCGTTGCGGTGCACCGTGAAGGTGAAGTCGGTGGTGTTATCGTGCGCAACGTTCTGCACGATCATGTCGACTTCAATGTTCGCGGCACTGATCGGCCCGAGGATCTTGAAGGCCACGCCCGGGGTGTCTGGCACGCCACGGATGGTCAGCTTGGCTTCATCGCGATTGAAGGCGATGCCGGAAATGATCGGCTGTTCCATGGATTCCTCTTCATCAATAGTAATGAGGGTGCCCGGACCCTCCTTGAAGCTGTGCAATACGCGCAGCGGTACGTTGTACTTGCCGGCGAACTCCACCGCACGGATCTGCAACACCTTGGACCCGAGGCTGGCCATTTCCAGCATCTCTTCAAAGGTGATCTTGTCCAGGCGCTGGGCCACGGACACTACCCGCGGGTCGGTGGTGTAGACGCCGTCCACATCGGTGTAGATCTGGCATTCGTCAGCCTTCAGGGCTGCCGCCAGCGCCACACCGGTAGTGTCGGAACCGCCACGGCCCAGGGTCGTGATATTGCCGTGCTCGTCGACGCCCTGGAAACCGGCGACCACCACCACGCGACCGGCCTTCAGGTCACCCCGGATCTTCTGGTCGTCGATCTGCAGGATACGCGCCTTGGTATGCGCGCTGTCTGTCAGGATCCGCACCTGGGTGCCCGTGTAGGACACCGCAGGCACGCCACGCTTGTTCAGCGCCATGGCCAACAGGGCAATGGTCACCTGCTCACCGGTGGACACGATCACATCCAGCTCACGCGCCAGCGGCGCCTGATCACCGCTGATTTGCTTGGCCAGGTCGATCAGGCGATTGGTCTCGCCGCTCATGGCCGACAGCACCACCACCAGGTCATCGCCGGCATCGCGGAATTTCTTAACCTTGTCGGCGACCTGCTCGATTCTTTCGACAGAGCCGACCGAGGTGCCTCCAAATTTCTGTACGATCAAAGCCATTTCTAAGCCGCCTCAGCCCGTAAAGGGGCGCCCAATAAACAAATCGTCCAGCACCTAAACACGCCCATGACTAGACCATGGACTCGTTAACAGCGCCTTAAATACCGGCTTCGACAAACGGCACGGTCAGGGCCAGGGCCGCGTCCAGGGCACCGGCGTCTACACCACCGCCTTGCGCCATGTCTGGACGACCACCGCCCTTCCCGCCCACTGCCGCAGCGGCTTGTTTCATCAAATCACCAGCCTTGAGTTGGCCAGTCAGGTCCTTGGTTACACCGGCAACCAGTACGACCTTTTCCTCATGGACACTGCCGAGCAGGATCACTGCGCGGCCGAGCTTGTTCTTCAACTGATCGACCAAGGCCAACAACGCCTTGCCGTCCTGACCGTCCAGGCGTGCGGCCAGAACCTTCACGCCCTTGATATCCAGGGCTGAGGCCGACAAGTCGTCGCCCGCTGCGCTGGCCGCCTTGGCCTGCAACTGTTCCAGCTGTTTTTCCAGCTGGCGGTTGCGTTCCAGGACAGCAGAGAGCTTGTCGATCAGGTTGTCACGGCTGCCCTTGACCAGGGTCGCCGCTTCCTTGAGTTGTTCTTCGGCTGCATTGAGGTAGGCCAGGGCCGCAGCGCCGGTCACCGCCTCGATACGCCGGACGCCGGACGCCACACCGCCTTCGCTGATGATTTTCAGCAGGCCGATGTCGCCGGTGCGCTGGGCATGGATACCACCGCACAGCTCCACGGAGAAACTGCCGCCCATGCTCAGCACGCGCACGTTGTCACCGTATTTCTCGCCGAACAGCGCCATGGCGCCTTTGGCCTTGGCGGTCTCGATATCGGTTTCTTCGGTTTCCACCGGGGTGTTCTTGCGCACTTCGGCGTTGACGATATCTTCCAGGGCCTTGATCTGCTCCGGCTTGATCGCTTCAAAGTGGCTGAAGTCGAAGCGCAGGCGCTGGCTGTCGACCAACGAGCCCTTCTGCTGCACGTGCTCGCCCAATACCTGGCGCAGCGCCGCGTGCAGCAAGTGGGTGGCCGAGTGGTTCAGCGAGGTGGCGTGGCGCACGTCGGCGTCGACCTGGGTTTGCACAGGGGCACCCACCACCAGGCTGCCCGAGGCCAGCACACCGTGGTGCAGGAATGCGCCGCCGGTCTTGGTGGTGTCACGCACATCAAAACGACCGGACGCGGCCTTGAGCACACCGCAGTCGCCAATCTGGCCACCGGATTCGGCGTAGAACGGCGTCTGATCGAGGATCACCACGCCGTCATCGCCTTCATTCAAGACGTCGACCGACTGCCCGTCCTTATACAGGGCGACCACCTTGGCCGAGCCGCTGGTGGCGGTGTAACCGGTAAATTCGGTGGCCACGTCAACCTTGACCAGGCTGTTGTAGTCCATGCCAAAGGAGCTAGCCGACCGCGCACGCACGCGCTGGGCTTCCATTTCACGCTCGAAACCGGCCTCGTCGAGGGTCAGGTTACGCTCGCGGGCGATGTCGCCGGTCAAATCCATCGGGAAACCGTAGGTGTCGTAGAGCTTGAACACCACATCGCCCGGTACCACATCGCCTTTCAACTCGGCGAGGTCTTGCTCGAGGATTTTCAGGCCCTGCTCCAGGGTCTTGGCGAACTGCTCTTCTTCAGCCTTGAGCACGCGCTCGATGTGTGCCTGGTTCTGTGTCAGCTCCGGGAACGCCTGGCCCATCTCGGCCACCAGGGCCGCGACGATCTGGTAGAAGAAGCTGCCACTGGCGCCCAGCTTGTTACCGTGGCGGCAGGCGCGACGAATGATGCGACGCAGCACGTAGCCACGGCCTTCGTTGGACGGCAGCACGCCATCGGCAATCAGGAAGCCGCAGGAACGGATGTGGTCAGCCACCACTTTGAGCGAGGCCTGGTCTTCGTTGGCGCAGCCGATAGCCTTGGCCGCCGCCGCCAGCAGGCTTTGGAACAGGTCGATTTCGTAGTTGGAGTGCACGTGCTGCATCACCGCACTGATCCGCTCCAGGCCCATGCCGGTGTCCACCGACGGCGCTGGCAACGGATGCAACACGCCATCGGCGGTGCGGTTGAACTGCATGAATACGTTGTTCCAGATCTCGATGTAGCGGTCGCCGTCTTCCTCTGGCGAGCCCGGCGGGCCACCCCAGATATCGGCGCCGTGGTCGTAGAAGATCTCGGTGCACGGGCCGCACGGGCCGGTATCGCCCATGGTCCAGAAGTTGTCGGAGGCGTACGGGGCGCCCTTGTTGTCGCCGATACGCACCATGCGCTCGGCCGGCACGCCGACGTCCTTGGTCCAGATGTCGTAGGCCTCGTCATCGCTGGCGTAGACCGTCACCCAGAGCTTTTCCTTCGGCAGTTTCAGCACGCCGGTGAGGAAGGTCCAGGCGAAGTTGATCGCGTCTTGCTTGAAATAATCGCCAAAACTGAAGTTGCCGAGCATTTCGAAAAAGGTGTGGTGACGGGCGGTGTAGCCGACGTTTTCCAGGTCGTTGTGCTTACCACCGGCGCGCACGCACTTCTGGCTGCTGACAGCACGGGTGTAGGCGCGTTTTTCCTGGCCCAGGAAGCAGTCCTTGAACTGGTTCATCCCCGCGTTGGTGAACAGCAGGGTTGGGTCATTGCCTGGGATCAAAGAGCTGGAGGAGACACGGGTGTGACCTTGCTCTTCGAAGAAGCGAAGGAAGGCTTCACGGATTTCTGCGCTTTTCATTAGGTTCTTCCACGGAGGCTGCGGCCAAAGGCCAGTGCGCAACATCAATCAGACGGAGCGACGGCAAAGGGCCGCATTATATCGGCCCTTTGCCCGTGGTACAGCGTGTTTATACGATAGAAACAGTCAATTAGACGGTCTGCACTGTCATTTCCGGGAAAACTCGACAAATGTCGCCAACACGTGTTCGATTTGTGCCCGGCTGACGTCCAGGTGCGTGACCATGCGCAGGCGCGGCGCGGCACTCAACTTGATCCCGCGCGCCTGGGCAAAGGCCTTCAGGGCCTGGGCCTGCTCGCCGATCTGCACGTAGACCATATTGGTCTGTACCGGCTCCACGCTGTAGCCGGCCCGGCGCAGTTCATCGCCCAGCCATTGGGCATTGGCGTGGTCGTCGGCCAGGCGCGCCACCTGGTGGTCCAGGGCATACAACCCCGCCGCCGCCAGCGAACCGGCCTGGCGCATGCCGCCGCCGACCATCTTGCGCAAACGGCGGGCCCTGGCGATCAACGCACTGGCGCCACACAGCACCGAGCCCACCGGCGCGCCAAGGCCCTTGGACAGGCATACCGAGACCGAATCGAAATGCCCGGCAATCTCCCGGGCCTCCACGCCCAGCTTGACGGCCGCGTTGTACAGGCGCGCGCCGTCCAGGTGCAGGGCCAGGCCATGCTCGCGGGTAAATGCGCGGGCAGCGGCCAGGTAGCTCATGGGCAATACTTTGCCCTGCATGGTGTTTTCCAACGCCAACAACCGGGTGCGGGCAAAGTGGAAGTCGTCCGGCTTGATCGCCTCGGCAACCTGGGCCAGGTCCAGCGACCCGTCCGCCTGCACTTCCAGGGGTTGCGGCTGGATAGAGCCCAGCACCGCCGCGCCGCCACCTTCGTATTTGTAGGTGTGGGCCTGCTGGCCGACGATGTATTCCTCGCCCCGCTCACAGTGGGCCATCAGCGCCAGCAGGTTGCTCATGGTGCCGGTGGGCACAAACAGCGCGGCGGCAAACCCCAGGCGCTGGGCCAGTTCGGCTTCCAGCAGGTTGACGCTGGGGTCTTCACCGTAGACATCATCGCCGCTCGGCGCGCTGGCCATGGCATCGCGCATGCCTGGCGTGGGTTGGGTCACGGTGTCACTACGAAGATCAATCACGGACATCAAGCGGGCCTCTGCGAGTGGGGAATTCCCTGTTGTAACCGATTACTGCGGGCATCACCGGCAAATATCAAGCCGACGCCTGCAAGGGCTACCAGCAAACCTGTCGATAGTCGATATTAACAAGCACCCTATGCAGTTTTTTGAAATGTATGGTAAAAACTCTGCGCCGCCAGGGTTCTGGCGGCAACGTTCTCAGGGCGGGGTGCAATTCCCCACCGGCGGTAATTGCGCGCAATGCGCATAGCCCGCGAGCGCTTGGCGCCTCGAACTGCTCACGCAGGACGGCGCCAAGGTCAGCAGACCCGGTGTGATCCCGGGGCCGACGGTCATAGTCCGGATGAAGAGAGAACGGGATTGACACCTAAGGGCCGTACGCTGATTGCATACCTGCATGACATAGTCGCTCGCACCCTTAAATCCCATTCGATTCATAACGCCCTGTTTTTTTCATAAACAGGAGTCAGAACATGCAACCCACTGCAATCGACAGCAAGAGCAAACACCACCACGGTGAGCGCGTCGCGTTTATCCAGGCTTGCTGGCACAAAGATATTGTTGATCAAAGCCGTAAAGGCTTCCTCACCGAAATGCTCGCCAAGGGCTACCAAGAATCGGACATCGATTTCTTTGAAGTCGGCGGCGCCTTTGAGATGCCCCTGCACGCCAAGCTGCTGGCCAAGACCGGCCGTTACGCCGGCATTGTCGCCGCCGCCCTGGTGGTGGACGGCGGGATCTACCGCCATGAGTTTGTCGCCCAGTCGGTGGTCAGCGGCCTGATGCAGGTGCAACTGGAAACCGAAGTGCCGGTGTTCTCGGTGTCTCTCACGCCTCATCATTTCCACGCGGGCAGCGAGCACCACGCCTTCTTCTCCGAGCACTTTGTGCACAAGGGCAAGGAAGCTGCACAGACCTGCGCCGACACCCTGCACAAGATCCGCGCCATCCAGCGCAGCGAGCAGCACAAGCTGGCCGTCTGATCACGCCAGCAGCCGCTGAACAAAAGCCGCCCCTGACCGGGCGGTTTTTTTTGCCAGCGATAATTACCTCTCTCCCCTACCCGATCTGCGGTCAAGTAAACCCGGCGTCGCGAGCCCGCGACCCTTACTTAATAGGGAGACTCGTAATTGATCACTTCAGACATGCCGGCCGATCGGGAAATGCACGAAATGCAACGACGCGGCGTCTATTTCATCTTCGGCGACTTGCGAGGAGCAGAGCATTCGCTGCACATCAACAATGAAGTCCAGGGTGGCCGGGGCAACTTCACGACCTATCCGGTTCGTGCAACCGATCACGTTACGATCGAAATCCGCAAATCACCCCACGCCCACCAATTGGTGTTCATCACACAGAATCGGCATGACAACCTCGTACTCAGGCGCAAGGACGCTCATGAAATGGACCGGCTACAGTTTGTCGCCCCCAACCCCGACATCGACCTGGGCAGCCAGCCCACAGGCCTGGGCGTGCCGTTTTTTCCAGGCATCACGCTGATGCTGGAAATCAACGACGAGCACTACTGCATTATCCCCGCGTATAACCAGGCCCTGGTCTTCATCACCCAGGGCGGCAATGACAGGCTCCACATCGCAGACAACATCGACACGCCCATCATCGTCAATACCGGCGAGGGTGACGACAGCATCATCAGCGCCGCCTCGATCGCCTCGTTCTACACCGGGGCAGGAAATGACACCGTGATCGTCCACGGCGGTTCAAACTACATTGATACCGGTGAAGGGGATGATGACGTGACAGCCAGCAAGGAGGCCCGCATCACCGTCTACGCCGGCCCAGGCGACGACGATGTGATGGGCG
Organism: Pseudomonas gessardii; assembly: GCF_001983165.1. Taxonomy (GTDB): domain Bacteria; phylum Pseudomonadota; class Gammaproteobacteria; order Pseudomonadales; family Pseudomonadaceae; genus Aquipseudomonas; species Aquipseudomonas gessardii. Next base: position 22,362 of record NZ_MNPU01000015.1, read on the forward strand.
GCGGTTTTTCGTTCATTGATGGTGGCCAGGGCAATGACGACATCACCGGTGGCCCGGGCCATAACATCCTCAGTGGCGGCCCTGGCAGCGACCATATCAAGGCCGGACCTTCCAGTAATGTCATCTTTACGGGCCAGGGAACACGAGACCTGGTGACAGCACTCAAGCCGCACGACATCACCTATCACACCACGCACAGCACGCTCGCCATCAATTGCCCGACAACCGCAGAAGCCTTCGCCTCGATGCCGAACGGTCAACCGACCTCCCGCTCCACCCTGATAGAGCCCAAAGACATCAGTGAAAGCGGGATCACCGTCAAGGGTAGCGTGTCATTTATCGAACGCATCCACGATGACCTGCGGCTACTGCTCAATTCGCCCACAGGGCAAAAACTGCTCACGGTGCTGTATCAGGCCGCCCTCAAGTCGGGCACCCCTATCACCATCAATGAGCTCACCCTCTCCAAGCAAAACAACTTTGTCGCCAGCGACGCCCCAAGCCCCAACGCGTACCTCGTAAACGGCCAGCGCGCAAGCGGGTCCTATGGCGGTAACATCTGGATCAACACCAGCAATAGCCTGCCCGATCTACCGGATCAGCCCGGCATCATCATCCTCTTCCATGAACTCTGCCACGCGTACAACTACGTCACCGGCAGCGTGGTGCCCGGGGGCATCCAAGACCCGCAAGACGGCTCATTAACTGCCAGGCAAGAACGACAAGCTATTGGTCTGCCAGCCTCCGAATACCGCTTCGACTTTGATGACGACCCCAGCACACCGCCCACCGATACCAACCCCGAGGCCTTCACCGAAAATGGTCTGCGCAAGGAGTTGGGGCTGCCACTGCGCGAGCGCTATGACAACTGACAGGGCCTAGGCCAGCCCCTGGTCATCCGTCGGCACAATCAGGATCCCCGCCCGAAGCCCATTCTTGACCTTCGGGTTGGGAAAAATGATGCGCGCGCCCTCCTCCTCGATCACCCAGCGGGTCTTGGCAATGTCCTCGGCCAGCAGGTAGCCCTTCTCCAGTTCCGAAAAATTCTCCACATCCGCCGGCAAATGCAGGGTGAAGGCATCGCTGTGCTTGATGACTTCCCGGGCCACGCTGAACAACTTCAGGCCGTCCAGGCCCTCGGTGGCCGGCTCGTTGCCTTCGATGATCTGCTTGAGGCGGGTTTCCAGGCGCGAGACGTCCACCCCCTGGTTCTGCCCGAATGGCCGGGCCTTGCCCAGCTCCAGGGTGAATGACTCGGCCTCCAGCTGTTCGTAGGTAAAGGCGGTGAAGGTGATGGACGTCTTGTTCTGCAACAGCACCGCAGCCATACCGGCCGCCCGCAGGCGGGCCAGTTCGGCACGTGAATGCTGGCGCCCTTCTTTCCACGGGTACAGGGCGAACTGTTCGATCTTCGAGCCCCGGATGGCCGTGTGCAGGTCGTAGTGCAGGCGCGAACGGTCGGGCACGCTGAAGAAGGTACGGGCCAACTGTTCAAGCTCGCCAGCGCGTATGGCTTCGGGGCCGATGCTTTGTTCGTGACGGCCATTGAATAGCCGGTTGACGTCCTGTTCCAGGTAACGCTCGCCGCGACGCATGGCCTCGGGGTTGCCGAACAGGAACAGAATACGGGTGCGGGGCTTGATCTCCCCGCGGGCAATGCCGTGCAGCAAGCGGTCGAGCAACTCGATCGGTGCCGTTTCATTGCCATGGATGCCACTGGACAACAGCACATCGGCGCCATTGTCGCGAGCCTGGGGCGGCCGGACTTCCAGCGCCCCTTCGCTCAGCCAGCGCATTTGCACGCCGTCGACAGTCAGTTGAATTTTTTGCGCCGGTTCACGACCGGCGAGGGTCAGTTCAAGCAGTTTGCCGAGGGCGAGCATAGAGCAGCTTCCTTAGTGGTTGCAGCCTGGGCCGTGGACGTGGTCGTCGTCATCACCTTCAACGTCGGCCGGTTCCATTTCCAGCTGCAGGCTCATCAGGTTGGTGGCCAGGGGGCGCATCAGCAGGTTGGCGTATTCGGCATCACCTTCTTCCACGTCCACGCCGATCAGCAGTTGGCCACGGCCGTCGTGCTGGATCCAGATTTCCTTGCCCTGCCACACCACGGCGAGGCGGGTGCAGGAGGTTTCCAGCTGGGTGCCGTCGGTGTCTTCAAGAATCAGCTTCAGGGTATCGGTGGTCATAAATAGGTCTCAGCCGTGGGGGCTTTAATTGATCTGGAAAGGATAAACCGCGCCCAGTTTAAGGATTTGCGTCAGTTCATCCAATGCCGTGCGACATTCGAGCAGCAACTGCGGGTCGGCCAGGTCGGTTTCGCGCAGGCTGTCGCGGTAGTGCTTGCCGACCCATTGGGTCAACGTTTCATACAGCGGCGCCGTCATGATAACCCCTGGATTGACCGCCGCCAGTTCAGCCTCCTTCAACGCCACGCGCAAACGCAGGCAGGCCGGGCCGCCGCCGTTCTGCATGCTTTGCTTGAGGTCGAAGACTTTCACTTCGCCAATCGGCCCGCCGGAACGGGTCAGGCTTTGCAAGTAATGCCAGACGCGCTCGTTGTTGTGGCACTCTTCGGGCACGATCAGCAACATCGAACCGTCGGCGCGGCTCAGCAACTGGCTGTTGAACAGGTAGGAGCGCACGGCGTCTTCGACGCTGACCAGAGCGCGGGGCACGCAGATCGCCTGGAAGTTGCCGCCGAGCTTGCCCAGCTTGGCCTGCAGTTCGGCGAGCATCTGTTCGGTATTGAGGAACGCATCCTCGTGATAGAACAGCACTTCACCGTTGCCCACCGCGATCACGTCGTTGTGGAACACCCCGGCATCGATCACCGCCGGGTTCTGCTGGCCGTAGACCACACCGCTGTCCTGCAGGCCATGCAAACGGGCGACCGCCTGGGACGCTTCGAGGGTCTGACGCGCCGGGTACTTTTGCGGCGCCGGGTAGCGGGTGTCGAACGCACTGCGGCCGAACACGAAGAACTCCACGCCCGCCTCGCCATAGTCGCGGCAGAAGCGGGTGTGGTTGGCGGCGCCTTCGTCACCGAACTGCGCCACGGCCGGCAACGCGGCGTGGTGGGCGAAGTGCTGCTGATCGGCAAACATCGCCCCCAGCACACGGCTGGTGGTCGGGTGCTCGATGCTGCGGTGGTATTTGCAGTTGAGGTTGGCGGCGGTGAAATGCACGCGGCCGTCGGCCGTGTCGGCACTCGGGCTGACGGTCGCGGCGTTGGCCACCCACATGCTCGATGCGGAACAACTGGCCACCAGTAAAGGCATCGCCTGCTTGGCCGCCTGCTGGATCACCTGGGCGTCGCTGCCGGCAAAGCCAAGGTTGCGCAATGCGGCCACATCCGGGCGCTCCTGGGGGGCGAGCACACCTTGCACAAAGCCCATGTCCATCAGGGCTTTCATTTTCGCCAGGCCCTGCAGCGCCGCCTCCTTGGGGTTGGAAGATTGCTGGCTGTTGCTCTGGGACGCGACGTTGCCGTAGGACAGACCGCCGTAGTTATGGGTCGGCCCCACGAGACCGTCAAAATTGACTTCACAGGATTTCATCGGCGAGGCTCCACGAACATCTGTTTTTATAGGCATCAATTTACTTGAATACACCACAAATCAACTGGGAGAGCAGGCTTGTGTGGGAGCTGGCTTGCCTGCGATGGCATCCCCTCGGTCTGGCTGAAAGACCGAGGTGCTCGCATCGCAGGCAAGCCAGCTCCTACATAAGCCTGCTCCCACATTTAGATCAGTGTTACGCCTGGGCTCAGTGTTGCTGGCAAGACCAGGCTTGAGGTCTCTAGCGAGGCCACCGGGTACGCACAATAATCCGCCGCGTAATAAGCACTGGCGCGATGATTGCCCGAGGCCCCTACCCCACCAAAGGGCGCGGTGCTCGCGGCGCCGGTCAGCTGTTTGTTCCAGTTGACGATACCGGCCCGGCTTTGCAGCCAAAATTGCTGGTAGAGCGCCTCGGAGTCCGACAGCAAACCTGCGGCCAGGCCGTACTGGGTGTTGTTGGCCTCGCTGATCGCCGCAGCGAAATCCGCGTAGCGAATCACTTGCAGCAACGGGCCGAACAGTTCTTCGTCCTCGCGCTCGGTCACGCCCGTCACGTCGATGATGCCCGGTGTCAGCAAGGCGGCCTGCGCCTGGGGCTGGGTCATTTCCAGCAACGCCACGGCGCCGTTGGCCAGCATCAGCTCCTGGGCCTCCATCAAGGCCTTGGCCGCGCCCAGGGAAATCACCGAGCCCATGAATGGCGGCGGTTGCTGGTCGAAGGCCCCCACGGCAATGGTCGCGCTGACGGCAACCAGGCGCGCCAGCAGTGCATCGCCCCAGGCGCCTTCCGGCACCAGCAGGCGCCGGGCACAGGTGCAGCGCTGGCCGGCAGAAATAAAGGCCGACTGGATGATGGTGTAGACCGCCGCGTCCACATCGGCCACCTGGTCCACCACCAGCGGGTTGTTGCCGCCCATCTCCAGCGCCAGGATCTTGTCCGGGCGCCCGGCGAATTGCTGGTGCAAGTGGTTACCGGTGCGGCTGGAGCCGGTGAAGAACAGGCCATCGATGCCTGGATTGGAGGCCAGGGCGATCCCGGTCTCCCGCGCGCCTTGCAGCAGGTTCAACACGCCCGCCGGCAGGCCGGCTTCGACCCAGCACTGCACCGTCAGCTCGGCCACTTTAGGGGTCAGTTCGCTTGGCTTGAACAACACGGTATTACCCGCGAGCAAGGCCGGGACGATGTGCCCGTTGGGCAAGTGGCCCGGGAAGTTGTAAGGGCCGAATACCGCGACCACGCCGTGAGGCTTGTGGCGCAACACCGCAGTGGCGTCGCCCAGAGGGCCGCTCTTCTCGCCGGTACGTTCGCGGTAGCTCTGCACCGAGATCGCGATTTTATTGGCCATGCTGGTAACTTCGGTGGCCGATTCCCACAGCGGCTTGCCGGTTTCCTCACCGATACAGCGGGCGATTTCATCGGCGCGGCTTTTCAGGGTGGCGGCAAAGGTTTCCAGCACGCCGATGCGCTCTTCCAGCGGGCGCCCGGCCCAGGCCGGGAAGGCCTGGCGGGCGGCCTGCACGGCGGATTCGACCTGTTCGACGCTGGCGCCATTGCCGGCCCAGACCACGTGCTGGGTCACCGGGTTCAGCGACTCAAAGCGCTCACCCTGGCCAGCCAGCCAGCTCCCTGCGATATACAACGAATTCATTATTTCGACTCCCGGGCAGCAGACAACGGTACGGCACGCACTTGATCACCGGCCACCAGTTGCAGGCGCTTGGCGGTCAGCGGATCGACCACCAGGGTGCCGGCAGCCAGGCGCGCCGGCGCGGCGGTAATGCGGCACTCTTCACGTTTACGGTTGTGCATCAAAAACGGCGTGGCATCGTCCCCCGGCGTGCCGATGGCCAGCACCAGCGCCTGGCTGTCACGCACCGCGCGGATCTTGCTGGTCTCACACTCCACCGCAGGACCCGCGTCGAAGATATCGACATAGCCCTGGTAGCTGAAACCCTCGCTCTTGAGCATGCTCAAGGCCGGCTCGGTATCGGGATGAACCTTGCCGATCACGTTGCGCGCATCTTCAGACAAAAAGCAGGTGTACAGCGGGAACTTGGGCATCAGTTCGGCGATAAACGCCTTGTTGCCCACGCCGGTGAGGTAGTCGGCCTGGCTGAATTCCATCTTGAAGAAGTGCCGGCCCAGGCTCTCCCAGAACGGCGAACGCCCGGCGTCATTGGACACCCCGCGCATCTCGGCGATGATTTTGTTGCCAAACAGCTGCGGGAACTCGGCAATAAACAGCATCCGCGCCTTGGCCAGCATGCGGCCGTTGAGGCCGTTGCGGTAATCGGCGTGCAAAAACAGCGAGCACAGCTCGGAGTTGCCCGTCAGGTCGTTGGCCAGGAACAGCGTGGGGATCTCGCGGTAGATATTCAGCTCCTGGGAGGCGCTGACCGTCAGGCCGACCCGGAAGTTGTACCACGGCTCACGCAGGCCCACGGCGCCGGCAATGGCGCAAATCCCCACCACGCGGCCTTCGTCGTTTTCCAGCACAAACAGGTAGTCGGCATCGCCGCGCCCGGCTTCGCCGCGAAAAGTCTTTTCAGCCCAGCCCACCCGGTGGGTCAGGCGCTCTTCGTTGGCCGGCAAGGTGGTGAGACCGGTGCCGGTGCTGCGCGCCAACTCAATCAGGGCCGGTAAATCGCTGCTGCGTACGGGACGAACGATCATGCTATCTCCTCAGACGGGCCGCTGTGCAGCCACCCGCGAAACTCTGCTTTTTAAACCGCTACCAGGCGCACGCTGGCGCCTTCGCCGACGCCCAGGGCTTCGGCCGCTTCCAGGTCCAGGGTCACTGGCTTGCCCGGCGCGTAGTCCAGTTCCAGCATCACCGCACGGTAATCCTGCAACTGCGCATTGCTCACCAGGTACTGACGGCCAACGCCCTTGACCATCTCACCGATCTTCACCGGCACCACGCGGCTCTGGGCAATCGAGCGGATGCCCGAGACCCGTGCATGCAGGGTCGGGCCACCGTCGAAAATGTCGATGTAATGGTCGGTTTCAAAACCTTCGCGCATCAGGATGTCGAAGGTGATCTGCGCACGCGGGTGCACCTGGCCCATGGCTTCCTGGGCTTGGTCGGGCAACAGCGGCACGTAGATCGGGTAATGGGGCATCAGTTCGGCGAGGAAGGTGCGGCTTTTCAACCCGCACAGGCGCTCGGCGGCGGCGTAGTTGAGGTCGAAGAAGTTGCGGCCGATGGCGTCCCAGAACGGCGAATCACCGTTCTCGTCGCTGTAGCCGACAATTTCGGTCACCACCGAGTCGGCAAACCGCTCGGGGTGGCTGGCGACAAACAACAGGCGGCCACGGGAGTTGAGCTCCGACCAGGCCGACCCCACCAGCTCCGGCACCACGTAGAAACTGGTCAGCAAGCTGTTGCCGGTCAGGTCGTGGCACTGGGACAGGACGTGGATTTTGTTGTGGATCTTCAGTTCACGGGAGGCGTGGACGAACGTCTCGTTGCGAAAGCTGTAGAACGGCTCGGAATAACCGGCCGAGGCGACGATGGCCGAACAGCCCACCAACTTGCCGGCAACGGTGTCTTCAAGGACAAAGAAATAGCTTTCTTCGCCGTTGAAACTCACTTCAGCGGCGAAGGAAGCTTCGCTGGCGGCGATTTTGTCGCTCAGGCGTTCAACGTCATCCGGCAGGGAGGTGACACCAATCGGGCTATCCGCAGCCAGACGCTGTACCTCGCCCAGATCAGCCATTTGCGCGGGGCGCATCACCAGCATGGTGTCACTCCTTAACTCGAAAACTTCATAAAAAATATCGGACATTGAACCTGGAATCACCCAGGTCCCAATGTGGGAGCGGGCTTGCCCGCGATTGCGGTGGGCCAGTCACAACAACATCGACTGACAGATCGCTATCGCGGGCAAGCCCGCTCCCACACTTGATCCGGTTCGGCAGATAAAGGTGTATCTGTCAGGCTTGTGTCAGCGCTTTTACCGCACGTTCAAAACGGTCCAGGCCTTCGGTGATATCCGCCTCGTCCACCACCAGGCTCGGCGCAAAGCGCACCACGTCCGGGCCGGCTTGCAGGATCATCAGGTTTTCTTTCTCGGCCGCGTTGAACACGTCCTTGGCCTTGCCTTTGAACGCGTCGCTCAAGACACAACCGAGCAGCAGGCCCATGCCACGTATCTCGGTGAAGATGCCGTACTGCTTGCCGATCTGCTCCAGGCGGGCCTTGAACAGGTCATGCCGGGCGTGGACACCCGCCAGCACTTGCGGGGTGTTGATCACGTCGATCACCGCTTCGCCCACGGCACACGCCATCGGGTTACCGCCATAGGTGGTGCCGTGAGTACCGACCACCAGGTGCTTGGCCAGGGCGTCCGTGGTCAGCATCGCGGCAATCGGGAAACCGCCGCCCAGGCTCTTGGCGCTGGTGAGGATGTCCGGCACCACACCGTAATGCTGGTAGGCGAACAGGTTGCCAGTACGGCCCATGCCTGTCTGCACTTCGTCGAACACCAGCAGCGCGTTGTTGGCGTCGCACAAGTCGCGAGCCCCTTGCAGGTACGCAAGCTCGGCCGGCATCACGCCGCCTTCGCCCTGGATCGGCTCCAGCACCACGGCGCAAGTCTTGTCCGACACGGCGGCTTTCAGCGCGGCCAGGTCGTTAAAGGGAACGTGGGTGATGCCGGTGATTTTAGGACCGAAACCATCGGAGTATTTCGACTGGCCACCGACGTTGACGGTAAACAGGGTGCGGCCGTGGAAGCTGTTGAGCGCGGCGATGATCTCGTATTTCTCACTGCCGAAACGGTCGAATGCCACACGACGGGCCAGCTTGAAGGCGGCCTCGTTGGCTTCGGCACCGGAGTTGCAGAAGAACACCCGCTCGGCAAAGGTGGCGTCGATCAGCTTGTGGGCCAGGCGCAGGGCCGGTTCGTTGGTGAAAACGTTGGAGACGTGCCACAGCTTGTTGGCCTGTGCGGTCAGCGCACTGACCAGCGCCGGGTGGGCGTGGCCCAGCACGTTCACTGCGATGCCGCCGGCAAAATCGATCAGCTCGCGACCCGACTGGTCCCACACGCGGGAACCTTCGCCACGCACAGGGATAAAGGCGGCAGGGGCATAGTTGGGCACCATGACCTGGTCGAAATCGGCACGTTGCACCGGGGTTTGCTCAACGGACATCGGAGTCTCCTGAAGAGGAACGCCTGCCTGGAACTGGCGGGCGATGCAGGGATTGTAAGGACAGTTTTCAGTGCAGCCTTGCCGCCAAGCGACAACTTCTTATAGCGCCAACCCCCGTTTTACGCGGGTTTACGCCAATGCGACAAATAGCGTCGCAATGGCGCAGTTTAAACCGTGCGCCCGCTCCGTGGGCAGGTGATCTTCGCAACGGCGCCCAAGCATACCGCAGCAACTATCTACCGCCGTCGATCGGGTGCCGACTGGTCTGCTGGCAAGACATTAACCGCGTCAAGGACCGACCCCATGCCTCTGCCCCACCTTCCTGCCCCAGCCACCCCCCAGGCGCACCACGCCATCCTCGCCCAGGCCATTCCTCGCTGGCTCGGGGACGCCACCCCCGCCAGGCGCTCGGCCCTGCGCGAGTTGGCGCCGAGCTTCCCCGACTGGTACAAAAACGCCTCGGCCGCCCAGCATGAAACGCTCAAGCGTCTCAACAGTGACGCCTGGACCCGGCAGAACCGAGTGGACAAGGCCCTGGCGGGGCTCAAAAGCCCTGAGACCTTCGGCGCCGAGCTGCTGCAACCGGCGCTCAAGCGCCACTATGGCCTGGATCTGGATGTGCACAGCACCTGGCTGCAACTCTATGTCCCGCTGACCCTCGCCGGGTTCCAGGTCAAGGCAGGTGCTGCGCGCACCTGGAGCGTGTCCGTGCTGCAGGCCGCCCTGCATAACTTTGAACCTGCCGAAGCCGAGCCCGGAGCCTATCAGCAGCACTCCGGCTTCAGCACCCAACCCAATGCCGCCGGGCACTTCCAAAGCCTGCCGGCGGTTGATGCAAAAATCAGCATCGCGCAATTCGCCACCCTGTGCCGCGACCTGGATATCGGTGGCCGCTACCAGCGCTATCTCCACGACTATCTGGGGCTGGCCAACCCCGTGGCCAGGGCCGTGTTGCAGGCACGGGTGACGCAAAGCCTGACCAGCGCCCTCCATCTGGCGCTGTACATGGCACTGCTCAAGGGCGATCTCCCACAAGCCGGGTATGACGCAATGCACAGCCTGATCAATCACGGCCACTCACGCCCGGCACTGATCGCCCACGAGCTGGTGATCATGTCCAGCCGCCTGAGCGGGATCGTGCTGTTTGCGCAGCACCTGGAGACGAGCCGCGAGGTGGTGCCGGTGATTGTCTATATCCCCGACGACCCGCAACACCCAATCAAGCAATATGCCAGCGCCCAGGCGTTTGTCCAGGCGCTCAGCGCACGCCTGCGTTCCACGGACTTTCAACAATTCTTCAGTCGTTTTGTCAGCCACGCCGATACCGGCCGTTTTTTTGCCGACCTCACCCGCCGCCTCTCCGAAGTGACCTGGCATCCCCATACGCCAGGCGACCCGCTGCCCAGTTGGCGGGCAACCGATGTGGAGCGGCCCAACCTGCAAGTGCGTGGCATCCCCATCAAGCAGCCGCTGTTCCAGCATCTGCATCAGATGAAGTTGAGCAAACTGCTGGACGATGCCGATAGCCAGGCGGTGTCCACCGCCAGCGTCAACCAGCAAGCGCGCTGGGAGCGCTGGGACCTGGTGCAAAAAATCGCCTCGGTGGTGCTGCAAGTGGCCACCTTGTTTGTCGCACCGTTTGTTGCGCCGCTGGGTCTGCTGATGCTCGGCTACACCGCCTATCAACTGCTGGACGAAGCCTTTGAAGGGATCATCGACTGGTCTGAAGGCCGGGTGCAGGAAGCCTTTGTGCATGGCATGGGGCTTGTCGAGCAAGTGGTGCAATTGGGTCTGTTTGCCACCGGGGTCCCCATCGCCCAGGGCATTCTGCGCAAGGTACTGCCGGTTGAAAGCCTGCGCTTTATCGACAGCCACACACCGGTGACCACACCCGACGGCAGCGCCCGCCTGTGGCACCCTGACCTGGCCCCCTATCGCCACGCGCGCGTACCGCCCAAGACCCTGCGCCCCGACGCACAAGGCCTGTACCGTTACAACGGCAACAACCTGTTGCGCCTGGACGACGGCCACTACAACCTGCGGCAAGACCCCTCCAGCCAGCGCTATTTCATACAACACCCGACCCGGCCATCGGCCTATCAGCCGGCGGTGATGACCAACGGCCAGGGGGCCTGGATCACGGAACTGGAGCGCCCGTTGAGCTGGGACAGTGCCACCTTGATGCGCCGTCTCGGCTACCAGACCGACGGCCTCAGCGACGCCCAACTGCAACAGGTACGCAGCGTCAGCGGCACCCATGACAACGCCCTGCGCAGCATGCACCTCAACCATCAGGCACCTCCGCCGTTGCTGGCCGACAGCCTCAAGCGCTTTCAGATCGACCAGTCCCTGCAAGACTTCATCACGCAGTTGAACAGCAACGACCCCATGATTTATCGCCAGGCCGACCCCCAGACCCAGTTGCAGGTGCTGACCGGCTCCGGGTTATGGCCTGCCTCCAGGACCCTGCGCTTTCTCGACCCCAGCGGCAAAACCCAATGGGAGTTTGCCGGCCGCCCAGGGGCGAGTGTGGTGCAAGTCCACGAAGCCCAACTCAAGCGTGGTGATTTACTGCACATTCTGCTGGAAAGCCTGAATGAACCGGAACGCAAGGCACTCCTGGAAGAGCCTGCCGAGCTTGCCACGCCTGACGCCCACCTGCGCGTCGCCGCCCTGCGCCAGAAAATCGCCCGGTTTGCCTACCTCAAACGCTTCGCCCTGTTCGACTCCCATTACCGCACAGCAGAACGTATCCAGACCCCTTCGCTGCAAAAAATCATCGACGCGGCGCCCGAGCCCGGGTTGCCCACCAGCGTCGCCGAGGAACTGCTGGCCGATGCCAGCGGGGAAGAATGGCGACAAATCGACCAGGGCACGGTGCCTGCGCGCATTGTTGCGCAGGCGGCCTCGGCCCAATTGGATGTCCGCACCACCCGGGCCTACGAGGGGCTGTATCTGGACGCCATCGACAACCCGGACACACACCTGCTCAGCCTGTTATCCCTGGAACGTTTGCCCGGATGGTCGACCAACCTGCGCCTGGAGGTCCGCCAGTACCGTATCGACGGCCCCTTGCTGGAGGCGATCGGGAGCGCAGAGGCGCCGACCAGGCGCACGCTGGTCTACACCGAAACAGGCCACTACACCGCGCACGCCGACCAGGGCCCGGGGTCGGCCGAGAGCGATTTTTACAACGCAGTGCTCCAGGCCCTCCCGGACCGCCAGCGCCATGCCCTCAACCTCCAGGCAGGCCAGGGCGAACGCCTGCGCCAAGTGATTGGCGAATATGCCGTGGATCGCGATCAGTTGCGCGGCTGGCTGCACAAAGACCTCTATCGCAAACCCACCTATGACCCCCAGGTCATGCGCCTGCGTGGCGGCATGGACGGCTACCAGGCCGCCGGCCCTTCCCAACCGGCCGCAACCCGACCGCCCACCCTTGAGGAGCGCGCGCACCACCTGCTGCCCAGCCTCAACCCACAACAGATCGCCGAAGTGGTGCAAACCCTGGAAGACCGGCCAACAGGGGCCCTGGCGACCTTGGCCACCCTGCAAGCCGAATACAACAGGCTAGACCTTGAGCTGGCCATCTGGGAGGCCATGACACCGGCCTTCCACCCCTTGAGCGAAACCCCGCTGGCCCCCCAGGAATATCAGTACGCTCGCCGCAATCGCGCGCTGTGGGCCCAGGAAATCAGACGCGGCTGGCGCCAGGAAACCGAAATCGATCACTACCACGAACCCCTGACCCTCAATGGCCACAAGCTGCAACTGACAATCCCCATCTACGGCGAGTTGCCCAGGCTCACGGCGCGTTTCGAGCACATCAGCCTGCTGGAGATGCAGGGCGAACACACACCCTTGCAGGTCAATGACTTCTTGCAACTGTTCCCCCGGCTGCGGCACTTGAGCATCAAGCAGTTTGCCCTGGGGCACCTGCCACCGAGCATCCCGCAATTGCCCAACCTCACCGCCCTGGTCTTAAACACCTGCAATATCACCCTGACCGAAGAAAGCCAGGCAGCCCTCAGCGGCATGACCCGCCTGATGACCCTGGACCTGTACAACAACCCCCTGGGCTTGCCCTTCAGCGTCGCCAACATGCCCGCCCTGCAACACCTGGACCTGAGCCACACCGGCTTGCATGAACTGCCGGCGGACATACTCAGCCGCCCGCAGCTGGAACTGGTGGTCCTGTCCAACAACCAGATTCGCGAACTGCCGGCCGCGCTCTTCAATTTGCCGGCCGATACCAGCCGCAAGTTCGATCTTTCCGCCAACCCGCTGTCACGCCCCATCCTGGAACAGCTCAAGGCCTATTACCAAAGGACCGGCGGCCACTGGGAGATAGAAGCCCCCAGCGCGGATGTCGAACTGGCCCAGCGCCTGTACCCCACCCTCAGCAACGAAGAGATCAATCACTTGATCCTTGGCCTGCCGGGCGACCTGGAGGCCGGAAGGGTCGCCCTGCAACAGCTGGAGAGCGAATACCCAATGATCCGCCAGGACCTGACGTCCTGGGCCGAGGATGAACAGGTATCGACCCAGGAGCGCACCTACCGCTCACTGTTCCTTGATACGCTTGAGGCGGCCTGGCGCCGTGAAACCGAACTGGATGCCGATGCCCAGGGCGGCGTACCGCGCTTCACCCTGCGGCTGGCTTACCCCATCAGCGGCACGCTGGCGGCCATGCGTACACCGTTCAGGCACATCTCGTCACTGAGCCTGACCGGCAACGGGGCCGCCCTGCAGGTGGATGAGTTTTTGCGCAGTTTTACGGGACTGGAGCGACTGTCCATCGACCGCTACACCCTGGTTCACGTGCCCAAGACCATTGCCCAACTGAACCGACTGACCCATCTGCGCCTGGACCGCTGCGCCATCGAAATGAACCCCGCCAGCGCCCTGGCCCTTTCCGGCATGCCCCAGCTCAAGCACCTGGACCTGGCCAATAATCGCCTGGCCTGGGTGCCGGACTTCAATCGCCTGACGGGGCTGACCAGTGTGTCGCTGAGCAACACCGGCCTGCGGGAGATTCCACCGGCGCTGCTCTCCGACAGCGTCTTGCGAAGCCGGGTAGACCTGAGCCATAACGCCATCGAGCGGATCCCCGAAGCCGGGTTCAAGTTGCCCGCCATCGTTGCCGCAGCCTTTGATCTATCGGGCAACCCCTTGTCCGAACAAACCCTGGTACGTCTCAAGACCTATTGCCAGCGCACGGCCGAACACTGGAATGTCCAGGCGCCCCAGCCGCAACTGCAACAGCTCCAGGCGCTGTACCCACGGCTCGACACCCGTGAAGCCAGCCGCCTGTACTTCCAACTGCCCGGCGACCTGAACAACGCTCCCGCCGAAGTCGAGCGCCTGGCCCTCGAGTACCCACAGATGCAAACCCAGCTGCAGGCCTGGGCCCTCGACATCCCGCAAAGGGACCCTCTGCTCGACACCGTGCTGGATGAAGGCGCCCGGGCCGAAGAACAGATCCGCCGCCTGCACTTCAAAGACCTGCTCGAACGCTGCTGGCGGCGGGAAAGCGAACTGGACGACTCCAACAGCGTCATCCGCCGCAGCTACAAGCTGGTGTTTCACGGGCAACTGCTGGGGGACATGCCCCAGCTGAACGCCCGGTTCAACCATGTGAGCCTGCTGGAAATCATCGGCGACGGCACCAATCAACAGGTCGATGGATTGCTGCGCTGCCTTCCCAACCTGATCAACCTGACCCTTGAGGGCCACGCATTGCTCGACATCCCCGCGACGGTGTTCAACCTTCCACGCCTGCGCTACCTGAAGCTGGCGGACAACCAGATCCGCCTGACGCCCAACAGCCAGGAACAGCTCTCGCGCCTGGTCCACCTGGAATACCTGGACATGAGCGACAACCCGCTGACCCTGTTGCCGGACCTGCGCAACCTGACGCGCCTGAAGTCAATCTACCTGCACAACTGCGAGCTGGTACAAGTGCCGGAAGGGGTGTTCAGCCTGGGTCGCCTGCGGGTGCTGGACCTGAGCGACAACCAAATCATCGAACTGCCCAGCGACCTGATGGAGATGCCCTTGCCACTCAACGATGACTCTGACTTGAGCGGCAACCCATTGTCCGAGCAGAGCCTTGAGTTGCTGCGCAGCTATTACCGCCAGACAGGCTACGAACTGGGTGTGGAAGAGGCAATGTTCGACGCGTTCGGCATAGAACTGCCCGCCCCGGGCACACCGAGGCCAATGGAGGAATAAACCCGCGACTCAGCCGCGCTCGGAGGGCACCGACGAGAGCTCGAACGGGCTGCTGCTGCGCCGCTGGTTGCGGTCTTCACGGGGGGTGGCGCCAAAGAAGTTGCGGTAGGCACTGGAGAAGTGCGGCCCCGAGGAGAAGCCGCAGGACAGGCCGATCTGGATGATCGACTTGCTGGTTTGCATCAGCATCTGGCGCGCCTTGTTCAGGCGCAGCTCCAGGTAGTACTGGCTGGGAACGCGGTTGAGGTATTGCTTGAAGATCCGCTCCAGTTGTCGTCGCGACACGCATACATGCTGGGCGATTTCGTCGGTGGTCAGCGGCTCTTCGATATTGGCCTCCATCAGCAACACCGCCTGGGTCAGCTTCGGATGGCTGGAACCCAGGCGGTTTTGCAGGGGGATACGCTGGCGCTCGCCGCCTTCGCGGATGCGTTCTACCACCAACTCTTCGGAGACCGCACCGGCCAGTTCGGCGCCGTGGTCACGGGCCAGCACCGCCAGCAGCAGGTCGAGCACCGACATGCCACCGCAGGCGGTCAGGCGATCACGATCCCAATCGAACAAATGACTGGTGGCGATGACCTTGGGAAAACGCTCGGCAAAGTCGTCCTGCCAACGCCAGTGCACGGCGGCGCGATAACCGTCGAGCAAGCCCAGTTGCGCCAGGGGATACACCCCCGCCGACAAGCCGCCGATCACGCAGCCGGCGCGCACCAGTTGCTTGAGCGCGGTGCCCAGCTGGGACGCGATTACCGTAGGCGGCTCATCGGCCAGCAGGAACAACTTCTGGAAGCCTTCCAGCTTGCCGGCCCAGGGTTCGCCGGGCAATGTCCACTCGCCATCGAGCGGTGGCTCGGCCTGCAGGAATGACACCTCGTAGACCACATCCGGATGCACCCGCTGGGCCACGCGCAAGGCCTCCTCAGCCAGCGCAAGCGTCAGGGCTTTAGTGCTGGGCCAAATCAGGAAACCGATGCGATGGGCTGTCATGGAGGGCTATCCGAAACGAAAACGGTAATGAAGACAAGGGCCAATGCTAGCCCGTAAACCAACACAAATCTCAACACAAACAGAGATCTAATGTGGGAGCTGGCTTGCCGGCGATAGCGGTGGGACTGGCTTACCGCTATCGCCGGCAAGCCGGCTCCCACAGGGAATCGAGGCCAACCTCAAGGCTGCGAAGCATGCACTATTTCAGTGCATAAACGCAGCCTTGTTTACTTCAAGCTCCCGGACAAGAACTGCTGCAACCGCTCGGACTGCGGGTTGACCAGCACTTCACGCGGGTTGCCACGCTCTTCGACAATGCCTTTGTGCAGGAACACCAACTGGTTGGACACTTCACGGGCAAAGCCCATTTCGTGGGTCACCACCACCATGGTCCGGCCTTCCAGGGCCAGGTCCTGCATGACTTTCAACACTTCGCCAACCAGCTCCGGGTCGAGGGCCGAAGTCGGCTCGTCAAACAGCATCACCTCAGGCTCCATCGCCAGCGCCCGGGCAATCGCCACGCGCTGCTGCTCGCCACCGGACATATGGCCGGGGAACGCATCCTTGCGATGGGCCACGCCGACTTTGGCCAGGTAGTGCTCGGCCTTTTCACGGGCGTCTTTTTTCGACATGCCCAGCACATGCACCGGGGCTTCCATGACGTTTTCCAGGGCAGTCATGTGCGACCACAGGTTGAAATGCTGGAACACCATCGACAGGCGCGAACGCATGCGCTGCAGCTGCTTGGGGTCAGCAGCCTTCATGGCGCCGTCCTTGTTGGGCACCAGTTTCAGCTCTTCGTTATTGAGCAGGATCTTGCCGGCGTGGGGCTGCTCCAGCAGGTTGATGCAGCGCAAAAAGGTACTTTTACCCGAACCACTGGAACCGATGATGCTGATCACATCACCGGCCGCGGCGGCCAGGGACACGCCTTTGAGCACTTCATGACTGCCATAGCATTTATGCAGGTCTTGGACTTCAAGTTTGTACATGCGGTCGGTTCTCACAAAAACAGTTGGTCAGTCGTTGAGCAAGCGCCCGTGACGCAACGCTTCGCGCCCCGCCACCTTGGCCAGCCAGAAACCCGCTTGGGCATAACGTAGCCGTTCAACGGCAAACAACACCCCCGGCGTGCCGGCACAGACAATGCTGACGCGGTCGGCCAAAGGGTCAATCACTTCAAAAATCGGTTCGCCGGCGTCCACCCAGTCCCCGGCTTTACGCAGGTAACTGATCACCCCGGCGTGGGGGGCAAACAGCAATTCGGTGCCTTCAAAGGGCACGCCTTCACACGGTTCATGTTGCGGCGCCGGCCACTGCCCCTTGATCAGGCCCTGTTCGGCGAGGAATGCGAGGATGCCTTGGGCGTGGAAAATCGCCTCATCGCGCCCCGTGTCGGCCTGGCCGCCCAGCTCCAGGGTCGTGGCCAGGCACGCCAGGGGGATCGGCACCTCGGCAAACGCCCGCGACAAACGCAGCCACGGCAACGAGCAGGCCTCGTCAAACGAGCTGCCGCCGGAGTCTTCCGCCAGCAGGCCGACCTTCACATTCAAATGCGCCGCCAACGAGCGCCACTGCGGCCAGTGCTGGGGCAGCGCGTACATGTGCAGCGCGGCTTCGGCGTCGCAGTGCAGGTCGAGGACCACATCGGCAGTGCAGGCATGGCCCAGCAAGACCCGCTGCATGCCTTGCAACTGGCTGCTCGGCTCGGGCAGTGCACGGAGCGCATCGCCCATCGCCTGGCGGATCATGCGCACGTTGGCGTGGGGATCATCCCCCAGCCGGCCCTCCAGCAAGGCCGCAACCGGCTCGCTCAACTCGACGAAATCCCGGTTGAAGTTCTTGCCGGTGCCAACCTCGAAACGCCCCTGGTGGCTGCCTTGCAGCAATTGGCCCAGGCCCATCGGGTTGGCCACCGGCACCAGCTCGACCACCCCGTTGAGGGCGCCTTGCTGCTCCAGTTCGGCCAGGCGTTTTTTCAGCTCCCAGGCGGCGCGCATCCCCGGTAACTCATCGGCATGCAGGCTGGCCTGGATATACGCCTTGCGCTCGCCATGGCCGAAACGGAATACCGTCAACTGGCGCTCGCAACCCAGGTGCCCCCAGGGCAGTACGTGCTCGATGCGTTCCATAGTCAGTGCTTCCGGGGTGCCAGGTAGCTCAACCAGCGACGCTCGGCCAACTTGAACAGGCGCACCAGGATGAACGTCAGGCACAGGTAGAACAGGCCCGCGGTGATATAGGCTTCAAACGGTAGGTAGTACTGGGCGTTCACCGTGCGCGCGGCACCGGTGATGTCGATCAGGGTGACGATGGAGGCCAGGCTGGTGGTCTGCAACATCATGATCACTTCGTTGCTGTACTGCGGCAGCGCCCGGCGCAGGGCCGAGGGCAGCAGGATGCGGCGGTAGAGCTTGTAGCGCGACATGCCCATGGCCTTGGCCGCTTCGATCTCGCCATGGGGCGTGGCCTTGAGGCTGCCGGCAATGATCTCGGCGGTGTAGGCGCTGGTATTGATGGCAAAGGCCAGGCATGCGCAGAAGGTTGCGCTGGACAGCCACGGCCAGAGGACACTCTCGCGCACCGCTTCAAACTGGGCCAGGCCGTAGTAGATCAAAAACAGCTGCACCAGCATCGGCGTGCCGCGGATCACATAGGTGTAGAGCCAGGCCGTGCCATTGACCAACGGCTGCTTGGACACCCGCATCAGGCCCAGGGGCACGGCGGCGAGCAGGCCGAAGAACAGCGAGACCAGCAGCAGTTTGAGGGTGGTCAGCAGGCCGCCAAGGTACAGCGGCATGGCCTCCCAGATGACGTTGTAGTCGAAGATCATAGATCAGCCGCCTTTACGCCTACCGAGTAGCGCTTCTCAAGGTAACGCAGGGCCAGCAACGAGACGCTGGTGATCACCAGGTACATCGCCGCCACCGCGAGGAAGAAGGTAAAAGGTTCGCGGGTGGCATCTGCCGCCTGCTTGGCCTTGAACATCATGTCTTGCAGGCCCACCACCGAAATCAGCGCGGTGGCCTTGGTCAATACCAGCCAGTTGTTGGTAAAGCCGGGGATTGCCAGGCGGATCATCTGCGGCACCATCACCCGGAAAAACACCTGGAACGGGCTCATGCCATAGGCCATGCCCGCTTCGGCCTGCCCCTTGGGGATGGCCATGAACGCACCGCGGAAGGTTTCCGACAGGTAGGCGCCAAAGATGAAACCCAGGGTGCCGATACCGGCGGCCAAGGGGTTCAAGTCAATATAGTCGTCGTAGCCCAAAAGCGGCGCGACACGGTTGAGCAAGTCCTGGCCGCCGTAGAAAATCAGCAGGATCAGCACCAGGTCGGGGATCCCGCGGATCACCGTGGAGTACAGGTCACCCAGCCAAGCCAGCCAGCGGACCGGCGACAGGCGCAAGGCAACTCCGATCAGACCCAGAACAATGGCCAAGGCCATGGACGACAAGGCGAGCTGAAGCGTCAACCATGCGCCATCGAGGATAACGGCCCCGTAGCCTTTCAACATGATTCAGGTCCTCGAAAAGGCGGATGAAAAAATGGCGCAAACTTCAGAGATCCTGGTGCTTGCGCCATTTCAGACAGACAACTGCGAAGGTTTACTTGGCGTCAGCGCCGTAAATATCGAAGTTGAAATACTTTTTCTCGATTTCTTTGTACTTGCCATTGGCGCGGATCGCGGCGATGGCTGCGTTGATGCGGTCCAGGTTGGCCTTGTCGCCTTTACGTACTGCGATACCGATGCCGTCGCCGAAGTATTTGGCGTCGGTGAATGCAGGACCTACGAACGCGTAGCCTTTACCAGCGTCGGTCTTCAGGAAACCGTCTTCAAGCAGGGTCGCATCAGCCACGGTGCCATCAAGGCGACCGGCAGCCACGTCCAGGTAGATTTCGTTCTGGGTGCTGTAGGGAACGATGGTCGCACCTTTAGGCGCCAGGACTTCCTTGGCGAAACGGTCATGGATCGAACCGCGCTGTACGCCGATCTTCTTGTCCTTGAGCTCAACCAGGCTGTCGCTGACCGTGACGCTGTCCTTCATCACCAGGCGTGCCGGGGTCAGGTAGTAGCGGTTGGTGAAGTCCACGGATTTCTTGCGGTCGTCGGTGATGGACATGGACGACAGGATCGCGTCGATCTTGCGTACCTTGAGCGCCGGGATCAGGCCGTCGAATTCCTGCTCGACCCAGGTGCACTTGACCTTCATCTCTTCGCACAGGGCGTTGCCGATGTCGTAGTCGAAACCGACGATGTTGCCGTCCGGCGCCTTCGAGGCAAACGGAGGGTAGGCTGCTTCGATACCAATTTTCAGCGGTTTCTCTTCAGCGAAGGCCTGCATGGACAGCACGGACAGCGCCAGGGCGCCCAACAGCACGAGTTTCTTCATCTTGGGACTCCATCGGTATAGGACAAAAACAGCAGTATGAGCCATGGCCCACGATGCGACTGAGTGAAACCGAATAGCGGTGCTGCGTCCTACACCAGTTCAACACGGCGACGACGAGCGAGTGATCGGCATTCTAACGACAGGCCGGAAGCCGATATTTCCTCAATGCGACAACAATTTACAGAAGCACCGAGAAAACGACTCCGACATATTGACAGCCTCTGCTTTTTATGCAATGGCAAAAGATATTCAACCTATTAACGCTGCAAATTGCGGGCCTATTATTCGCAAACCCTTCTATTCCGGCAAGTGTAGCGTTTGATCTTATTTTGCCGGGTGTCTGAAACGGGCGTTTTCGCGGCATGGATGTAGCACTTTGCCTCATGTTTGGGCGCAAGGTTACACATTTGCACCACTGGGTAACATTCAGAAATGCCCTACGAGATAAACCGATATTTATTGGCTTGGTGCTGAGAACGGTCTGTCAGCCACCCTACCCTATTGTAGGAGCTGGCTTGCCTGCGATAGCGGTGGGTCAGTTTCAAATGGGTTAGCTGACCCACCGCTATCGCAGGCAAGCCAGCTCCCACATTGATGGTATTTCACAGTGAATTCCCACAAAAAAGCCCCACCCGGCTTACACCGAATGGGGCTTGGTCCCCTAGACCCGCTTACGCGACGCTCATGGTCTTGTGGGTATCGATCAGATGCTGCACCACGCTCGGGTCAGCCAGGGTGGAGATATCCCCCAGCCCGTCATACTCGGCCGTGGCAATCTTGCGCAGGATACGGCGCATGATTTTCCCCGAACGGGTTTTCGGCAAGCCCGGCGCCCACTGGATCACATCCGGCGAAGCGATCGGGCCGATTTCCTTGCGCACCCAGTTTTTCAGCTCCAGGCGCAACGCTTCGCTCGGCTCTTCGCCGTTTTTCAGGGTGACATACACATAGATGCCCTGGCCCTTGATGTCGTGGGGCACGCCAACCACGGCCGCCTCGGTGACTTTCGGGTGGGCAACCATGGCGCTTTCGATCTCGGCGGTGCCCATGCGGTGCCCGGAAACGTTGAGCACGTCATCCACACGGCCGGTGATCCACCAGTAGCCGTCTTCATCGCGACGCGCACCGTCACCGGTGAAGTACATGCCACGGAAGGTCTTGAAGTACGTGTCGACGAAACGGTCATGGTCGCCGTACAGGGTACGCGCCTGGCCCGGCCACGAATCGAGGATCACCAGGTTGCCTTCGGCAGCACCCTCGATGATGTTGCCCAGGTTGTCCACCAACGCCGGCACCACGCCAAAGAACGGACGTGCCGCCGACCCTGGCTTGAGGGCGTGGGCCCCCGGCAACGGGCTCATCAGGGTCGCGCCGGTTTCGGTCTGCCACCAGGTATCGACAATCGGGCAACGGGATTGGCCGACGTTTTTGTAGTACCAGTCCCACGCTTCCGGGTTGATCGGCTCACCCACCGAACCCAACAGGCGCAGGCTGCTGCCATCGGTGCCTTCGCAGGCGGCGGTGCCGGAAGCCATCATCGCGCGGATCGCGGTCGGCGCGGTGTAGAGGATATTGACCTTGTGTTTGTCGACGATTTTCCCCACCCGCGTGATATCCGGGTAGTTCGGCACGCCCTCGAACAGCAGCGTGGTCGCGCCATTGGCCAGCGGGCCGTAGACAATATAGGTGTGGCCAGTGACCCAGCCGACGTCGGCGGTGCACCAGTAGACTTCGCCCGGGCGGTAGTCGAACACGCGCTCGTGGGTCAGCGCCGCGTACAACAGGTAGCCGCCGGTGGTGTGTTGCACGCCCTTGGGCTTGCCGGTGGAGCCGGAGGTATAAAGGATGAACAGCGCTTCTTCGGCGCCCATCTCTTTGGGCGCGCAGACCGTGCCCGCCACTTTCATCAGGTCTTCGTACCAGATGTCGCGATGCTGGTTCCACTTGATCTGGCCATTGGTGCGCTTGCACACGATGACTTTCTGGATGCTGCTGGTTTCCGGGTTGGTCAGGGCGTCGTCGACATTGGCCTTGAGCGGCACCTTCTTGCCGGCACGGATGCCTTCGTCGGCGGTGATCACCACCTTGGACTTGCAGTCGATGATGCGACCGGCCAGGGCCTCAGGGGAGAAACCGCCAAAGACGACCGAGTGGATCGCGCCGATGCGGGTACAGGCCAGCATGGCGACCACGGCTTCGGGGATCATTGGCATATAGATGGTCACCACGTCGCCGCGGTGCACGTCCTGGCCACGCAGGGCGTTGGCGAACTTGCACACTTGTTCATGCAGCTCGCGGTAGGTGATGGTGCGGCTCTCGGAAGGGTCGTCGCCTTCCCAGATGATCGCCGCCTGGTCGCCGCGCTCGGCGAGGTGACGGTCCAGGCAGTTGTAGGAAACGTTAAGGGTGCCGTCAGCAAACCATTTGATATCGACATGGTGGTCGTCGAACGAGGTCTGCTTGACCGTGGTGAAAGGCTTGATCCAGTCAAGACGCTTGGCTTGCTCGCGCCAGAAGCCGTCGGGGTTGACCACCGACTGCTGGTACATGGCCTTGTAGGTCGCCTCGTCAGTCAGCGTGTTGGCTGCTACTTCGGGGCGAACGGGGTACAGGGAAGCCGCACTCATCTTTCTTACCTCGGTGACAATAGTTGTTGTTGTATGCCCCTGTTGTAGCCGGGGTAGGCCTATAGAACCATTCGACGATGGTAGTAACAAGCCCCTACAAATTGCCCTGTTATCCCCTTGCAATGCTCTGGCTCGGGGCCTGTGGCGCTTTTCTCGGCATCTAAAAAAACCTCTGTCGTGGATTGTTACGAAAACCGCCAATAGTGTTTATCAAAAGCACGGGTATATGAATGTAACCCAGGCGCCTAAAATCAACCTCGCCAACAAGGCACCGTGATTAACCAAGTTGCAGCCCCCACGAAGGCACGTTAATCCGAACTCTCTACTCAAGTTACACACGTGGCCTCACAAGGGCCCCGTGACCCCCTTCGACTGTAAAAAGGTAAATTGGAAATGAAAGCTTTATTAGTTATGGCCCTTGCCAGCTTGTGCGCCACCGCCGCCCTGGCCGACGAGATCCCGACTGACGTAGCCAGCCAGCACACCGCCATTGTTGAGGAATACACCTACTCCACTGATCTGGATATTGCCAAGGTGGTGTCCATGAGTGCTATTCCCAATGTCTGCGAAGTTGTTCCAGCACGCATGGAATATGAAGATCACCAGGGCCAGCGTCATATCCTTAATTACAAAGTCATGGGCAGTGGTTGCTCTAACGGCTAATAATTTAGTTAGTTGAAACTTACCCTGACAATATTCGCCGCAAGGAATCGTTCTTGCGGCCAAGAAGCTTGTTCACTGCCCCCCGAATGCTACGATTGTGGCGTCGCTACTGACGTTGCCGGGCAGGATGGGTTCATGAGAGCCAGTTTCGAGAAAATCCCCACCGAGGCCAATACCTCCTGGACCCTGCTCAACAGGCGCCTGCCGCAGGCGATCCCGTTTGAATGGCATCACCACCCCGAATACGAGCTGACCCTCACCCTCAACAGTCGCGGGCACCGTTATATCAGCAACGATGTGGCACGCTACGATGATGGCGACCTGGTACTGGTGGGCCCGAACGTTCCCCATAGCTGGTCGTCGGCCGAGACGATCGACCCGGCCCAACCGCACATTGCCCTGGTCATCTGGTTTTCCGAGGCCTGGGCCGACTCGCTGGTCAAGCTGTTCCCGGAAATGGCATCGACCCGTGCCCTGCTCGCGGCCGCGCAACATGCACTGAGCTTCAGCGACGCCACCTCGCGCGCACTGCGCCCGGTGATCGAGGCCATGGTCGAGCAAGACGCCTCCCAGCGCCTGATTTCCCTGCTGACCGTGCTCAATACCCTGTCGCGGGATGTCGCGGCGCAGCGTATTGCCGTGCAAGACACGCCTCACATCATTGAAGACGCGCGCATCCGTCGGGTCTTGGATTACCTGCACGGTCACTATGCACAGCCCCTGAGCATTCCTGGGTTGGCCCAAATGGCCTGCGTCAGCGTTTCCGCCTTCCACCGCATGTTCCGCAAACACACACGCTGCACGGCATTGGACTACATCGTGCGGCTGCGCATCGGGCACGCCTGCGCCCTGCTGATGCAAAGCAAGCTGGCCGTCAGCACCATCGCCGAACAGGTCGGCTACGCCTCCCAGGCCCTGTTCAACCGGCAGTTCAAGGCGCACAAAGGCATGACACCTTCAGACTTCCGTGGCCAGCATGGGCATCACTTCCAGTAGGGCATCACCAAGCTGATTCTTCTGCCGGGCCAGAAGCAAACGCCACAATCGTATTGCTCAACGCGCCAAATAAGGCTGCCGCCCAGGCCGTTCGGAGTGATTCCATACCTGCATGAATAATAAAAATGCAGGCCACCCCATGAACAACGCCCCATCCTTCGCCAGTGCCGAGCTACCCGACGACTACAAACGCAGCATCGTCGCCATGAAAAAGGCACTGCGCGCACAGATCGGCGACGTGCCTGCGCTGTTTGCCGAAGTCAGCGCCTTTATCGCCACGGAAATCGCCTCGATCAAGACCCAGCAAGCCCAGACCGGCTCCGCCTGGCCCGAACTCGACTTTGCCACCCTCGCCAACGGCCAGGTCACAGAAGCACAACGCGCCCTGATCAAGCGCCGAGGCTGCCTGGTGATCCGCAACCACTTCCCCAGGCAGCAGGTGCTGGGATGGGACAAGAGCCTGTTGGACTACCTGGACCACAACCAATTCGACGCGGTTTACCGTGGCCCTGCCGACAACTTCTTCGGCAACCTGGAGGCCTCGCGCCCGGAAATCTTCCCGATCTACTGGTCCCAGGCCCAGATGCAACTGCGCCAGCATGAGCGCATGGGCTGCGCCCAAGCCTTTTTGAACCGCCTGTGGACCATCGAGTCCCAAGGTCGGCAGTGGTTCGACCCGGATACCAATGCCCTGTACCCGGACCGCGTGCGGCGGCGCCCGCCCGGCACCACGTCCAAGGGCCTGGGCCCGCACACCGACTCCGGGGCGCTGGAGCGCTGGCTGCACCCGGCCTACCTGAAGGTGTTCGAGAAAATCTACTGCAATGACTTCAAATCCTACGACCCCTGGGATGCCGCCCATCGCACCGAAGTCGATGAATATGCCTACCCAGGCACCAAATGCTCGGCCTTCCGCACCTTCCAGGGTTGGACCGCGCTGTGCGACATGAACGCCGACCAGGGCGTACTGCATACCTTGCCGATCCCCAAGGCCATGGCCTACCTGCTGCTGCGCCCGCTGCTGGATGATGTGCCCGAGGATGAACTGTGTGGCGTTGTGCCGGGCAAGGTACTGCCG
This sequence comes from Pseudomonas gessardii, assembly GCF_001983165.1. GTDB lineage: Bacteria > Pseudomonadota > Gammaproteobacteria > Pseudomonadales > Pseudomonadaceae > Aquipseudomonas > Aquipseudomonas gessardii. The sequence continues at coordinate 48,064 of NZ_MNPU01000015.1, forward strand.
ATCCTGGAGCAGTGGCACCCGCTGCTGGTCCAGGGCATGACCCCGATCCCGGACGTGCAGGCCGGCGATTCGGTGTGGTGGCACTGCGATGTAGTCCATAGCGTCGCCCCCGTCGAAAACCAGCAGGGCTGGGGCAATGTGATGTACGTACCGGCTGCGCCCATGTGTCCGAAAAACCTGCGTTATGCCAGGGACGTGCTGCGGGCCTTTGAACAAGGCGCCTCGCCCGATGACTTCCCCCGCGAGGACTACGAAAAGCACTGGCGCGACCGCTTCATGACCGGGCAACTGAACGCCCTCGGCCGCAAAGGGCTGGGGCTGGAATAAGCACCCTCCTCTCACCACAAAAACAAAAAGGGCCACCCCCTATGAAAATCGTCAATCGCCTTGCCGTTGCCATCTCCCTCGCCAGCCTCTGCACCTTCAGCGCCCATGGCGCCGAGGGCAAGGGCCGCGTGGAAGTCGTGCATTACTGGACCTCGGGCGGGGAAGCCAAGTCTGTGGACGTGCTCAAGCAACTGATCGAAAAAGACGGCTTCACCTGGCAAAACAGCGCCGTCGCCGGTGGCGGGGGCGCAGCGGCCATGACCGTGCTCAAGACCCGCGCCGTGTCCGGCAACCCGCCCTCCGCCGCACAGATCAAGGGCCCGGATATCCAGGAGTGGGGCAATCTGGGCTTGCTGACCAGCATCGATGACGTGGCCAAGGCCAATCAGTGGGATAACCGGTTGCCCCAGAGCATTGCCCAGCTCATGAAATATGATGACCATTATGTTGCCGTACCGCTGAATATCCACCGTATCAACTGGCTCTGGACCAACCCCGCCGTGCTCAAGCAGGCTGGCGTGCCCCAGGCGCCGACCACCCTCGAAGAGCTGTATGCCGCCGGCGACAAACTCAAGGCCGCCGGTTTTATCGCGATCGCCCACGGCGGCCAACCCTGGCAGGACACCACGGTATTTGAGGGCCTGGTGCTGAGCCTCCTCGGTGCGGACGGTTTTAAAAAAGCCTTTATCGATCACGACGAAGCCACCTTCACCGGCCCCCAAATGACCGAAGTGTTTGTTGCGCTGCGCAAACTCAAGACCTACATGGACCCCAATGGTGCGGGCCAAGACTGGAACATGGAAACCGCCAAGGTCATCAAGGGCCAGGCCGGCATGCAGATCATGGGCGACTGGGCCAAGAGCGAATGGAGCGCGGCCGGCAAGCAAGCCGGTATCGATTATGAATGCGTGCCCTTCCCCGGTTCCCAAGGCCTCTATAGCTACACCATCGACTCCCTGGTGATGTTCAAGCTGTCCAGTAAAAACGACACGCCAGGCAACAATGCCGCGCGCGACGACCTGGCCAAGATCGCCCTGGAGCCGCAATTTCAAACGGTATTCAATCAGAACAAAGGCTCCATCCCGGTGATCACCGGCCTGGACATGAGCCAGTTCGACAGTTGCGCCCAGGCCTCTGCCAAAGACTTTGCCGCAGCCGAGAAAGCCGGCACCCTGGCGCCGAGCATGGCGTTCAATATGTCGACCTCCCAGGCGGTGCAAGGGGCGGTATTTGATGTGGTCAGCCACTTTATGAGCGATAAAGACGCGGACCCGGCCAAGGCGGGGAAGCAGATGTTGGCCAGTATTCAGGCCGCGGCGCAGTAAGGCCCGGTGGCCCGTTCTTGCGCCAAGGGGTGCAAGAACGGCGGTGCCGAATTGACCTGCGGCCGCCTCCAGACCCGTGCCTTAAAAGCAGCGCCGACCGCTGGTCAAAAAAATCCGCACCGGGCAAACCCTTGCAAACCCGCACTCTGGCCGCAAGCGCCATCAAATTGGCCGCCCACCGAGACCATCCGCCGCAACACAAAGGCAAATTTTTCCCTATAATGCGCGGGTAAATCGGGCCTGCAATATCCCTTTACATGGGGGTAACGAGCCAAGCCTGAGACCCCGCAGGAGTACGACACTGTCGCTCCGCCCCTCAGGCTTCAAGCAGAGTACCCGTAGCCCTATTCCGTTTAGTGCCTGCGCGAGCTGTTGCAACAAACGATTCCTTAAAGATCCACCGCGGCCCCTGGGCCGTGTGAACACCCAACCATCCGGTTTCACACGGGCACCATTGGCCCTCACGCAGGAGACGACACGTCATGCTGAGCTGGGACGAATTCGACAAAGAAGAAGGCGAAGTCGCCGCTAAAGGCGCCAACGCCGGCCACGCCACCGAAGCCAACATGGACCGCCTCGACGGTGCCGGCGCCGCTGCCGCCCTCGAAGCCCGCGCCGTCACCGCCAATGACTCCGCCGCCATCGTGCGCGCCAAGGCCGCCCTGGACAAACTCGACATCGCCGAAGGCCTGGCCGAACTCGAAGGCGCCGCCGCCCGTGTCGCCGTTGACGAAAAGCGCATGATCAACTGCCGCGCCGACCTCAACCAACTCGTCCCCTTCAAATACGACTGGGCCTGGCAGAAATACCTCGACGGCTGCGCCAACCACTGGATGCCGCAAGAGGTCAACATGACCGCCGACATCGCCCTGTGGAAAAACCCCGAAGGCCTGACCGACGACGAACGTCGCATCGTCATGCGTAACCTGGGTTTCTTCTCCACTGCCGATTCCCTGGTCGCCAACAACCTGGTGCTGGCCGTGTACCGCCTGATCACCAACCCGGAGTGCCGCCAGTACATCCTGCGCCAGGCCTTTGAAGAGGCGATCCATACCCACGCCTATCAGTACTGCATCGAATCGCTGGCCATGGATGAAGGCGAGATCTTCAACATGTACCACGAGATCCCGTCGGTCGCTAAAAAAGCCGCCTGGGGCCTGAAATACACGCGCTCGATCTCCGACCCGAAGTTCGAGACCGGCACCGTCGACACCGACAAGGAACTGCTGCGCAACCTGGTCGCCTACTACTGCGTCCTGGAAGGCATCTTCTTCTATTGCGGCTTCACCCAGATCCTGTCCATGGGCCGTCGCAACAAAATGACCGGCGTGGCCGAGCAGTTCCAGTACATCCTGCGCGATGAGTCGATGCACCTGAACTTCGGCATCGACGTGATCAACCAGATCAAAATCGAAAACCCACACCTGTGGGATGCCGAGATGAAGGAAGAAGCGACCCAGATGATCCTGCAAGGGACCCAGTTGGAGATCGAATACGCCCGCGACACCATGCCGCGCGGCGTGCTGGGCATGAACGCGGCGATGATGGAGGACTACCTCAAGTTCATCGCCAACCGCCGCCTGTCGCAGATCGGCTTGAAGGAAGAGTACCCAGGCACCACCAACCCGTTCCCGTGGATGAGCGAGATCATGGACTTGAAGAAAGAGAAGAACTTCTTTGAGACCCGGGTGATCGAGTATCAGACCGGTGGGGCGTTGAGCTGGGATTGATCGGCTAGACCTCGCTCTACCGCAAAGCCCTGAGGTCACACTCAGGGCTTTTTTTATGGCAAGCCTTTACGTCAAACAGTGCGTTTGAAGTAGAGGCTTGCCATTTCTTGAAGCATATCGCCCGTAGCCCCCTAACCCGCAAGGGTTCGGATCACATCACCAATGCTGTAGCCTTGTGCTCCGATTGCCATATTCTTCCAAAAAAACAATAGACAGGACCGAGGCCACCCCGTGACCCCAGACATGCTAGAAGCCGGCCCAGTGGGCGCCAAGGTACTTTCGGTGTTCGACTTCGACGGCACCCTGACCCGCCACGACAGTTTTGTGCCATTTCTCAAGTTTGCGTTCGGCAAGCAGGAATTCAACCGCAGGATGCTCAAGCTGGCACTGCCTGGCTTGCGCTTCCTGCTGCGCCGGATGAGCCGGGATGAGCTCAAGGCCCAGCTGATTCGCACCTTTATGACCGGGGTGGAGAAGGCCTGGGTGCAGCAGAAAGCCGAGGAATACTGTCGGATCTACTGGAACAAGCTGATGCGCCCTGCCGGCTTGCAGTCGGTGGCCGATGAGATTGGCTCCGGCGCCGAGGTAACCTTGTGCTCGGCTTCGCCGGCAATTGTGTTGCAACCTTTTGCCGATCGCCTGGGGATCAAGCTGATCGGCACCGAGCTTGAGGTGGTCGATGGGGTGCTGAGTGGGCGCCTCACGGGCAACAACTGCCGTTGTGAGAACAAGGTGCTGCGGCTTGAAGCGGTGTATGGCGACCTGGGTGATTATCGGCTCAGGGCCTGGGGTGACACGCGCGGGGATCGCGAGTTGCTGGCGGCGGCGCAGGACGCGCATTGGCGGCATTTTCATTCGGCCAAGCGGCGAGGCAAGCCGAAGCCATAAGCCCCTTGGAACCAGCCCTTTCAGACGCGTTGAAAGGGCTGCGCCTTGATAGCGGACATTTGTGCTACCTGCGCAACCCCGCTATTAATAGCGAATATTCCCACGGACCCGCCCCGATGAAATTCGACACCGCCTATTGCCTGAGCCTGGACGAAAAGCTGTCGATCTATGACGTGCGCGACCTGAATTTCGACGAAACCGCCGCCTTCGACTCCGACAAGGACAGTTTCCTGTGCCCCAACGATGACTGCCGTGCCGCGTTTGCGGCGGGCAATGTGCTGGGTACGTTCAATGCAAAGAACGTCAACTACCTGCGTACCCCGCATTTCAAGAACCTGCCCAGCACCCGGCATAGCGACGGCTGCCGCTATGCCAGCCACAAAGCCGTGGCAGGAGAAACCGAGGATGGGCGCGAGGAGCACTTCCCGTCGGAGTGGGTGCTGGCTCGGCGTCAGTACGAACGCAAGGCAGCCATCCACGGATCCACAGACGCTATCCCACAGGATCCGGCGAAAGCACCTTCGATAATTTCCAATACTTCCCACAGCGCCAGCGAAACCACACCAGACAAGACCAGCGTCTTTGCCCACCCGGTGGAGTGCTACGTGTCCAACATCGACGACAAGGACAAGCTCAAGGGCATGCCGTTGAAGATCGGCGAACAGACCGCGACCTATTGGACGTTTTTCAAGAAGATCCAATACCTGCAAGACAACAAAGGCTTGATCTACTGGGGCCGGATCAAGGCGATCAAGGACTACACCAGCAGCTTTCGCATCGACTTTGAAAAGAAGGTGTGGCTCGACAAGAAGCCCTACTCCGTCAACGTCTACCTGAACAAGAAGCTGATCGAGAGCTACCGCAAGCGCAAGGCGTTCCTGGAACAGATCAAGGCCGCCGTGGACAGTAAGCGGGCGCTGTATTGCTTCTTCTATGGTGTGACGCCGGCGTTGAAACAGGTACCGAGCAAGAAAAACCCCGAGCAGACATTCGGGGTGTTCAGCGCCGATATCCAGAACCTGGACCACCTGCTTATCCGCGAGGCCCCGGGGCTGGAGGAGAAATGACCGCAAACGCCCGCCACTCGCGGGCCGGCCCTCCAGGAAATGCGCCAATTGATGAACGGTCAAAACAACTGTATAAAAACACAGTATAGTTTACCCTCCCCCGTTGGATTCCTGGAGAACCCCATGTCCTCTCTGGCAGTGAGCACCACCGTAGATCAACAAATCGTCCTTCATCAGTTCACCCCACGGCACAGCGTCCAGGCCCGTGCGCTGTTGGGCTGGAGCCGGGAAGACCTGGCACGGCACGCCGGGGTGGCGGTTGACGCTATCCAGCGCTTTGAAAGCCATCATAAGGTGGATGACGCTATCTGCATTGCCCTGGCGTTTCGCCTGGAGCACGAAGGCCTGGTGTTTTTCCCGGGGTTCGCGCCGGCCTGGGGCATGAGCGGGCGACGCTCCTCAGCGCCACAGGCAGATGCCGAACCTGGCCGCCGTAGCCTTATCGCACGGCTGATGGGCTCTACATCATCGAACACGCCTCACCCCAACGGCGCATAGGCCCACTGGCCACGCCACGGGTTCACCTCGCGGACATGCCGGCGCGTGCCTGCATCGCCTGTTGATAGACCCGTGCCAAGACCGACAACGAATCCCGTGCCCAACGGGCACCGTAGAACCAGAGCACGACCCTGGTGCCATGGAGTTCGTCGTTGAATATCTGGCATACGCCCGGGTATCCGGTTTTGCAGAAGCCGTGGAAGGCTGGGCTTTGGCCGTCTGACACCAACGCGTCGAGGCGATGTTCGCTCACTCGCTTATCGATCTCGTTGCCGGATGCCAGGCTGAACTGCTCTGGGGTATCCGGTAACTGCGCCACCACGGGTACCACGTCAGCGCCTGAGGCCCTGAGCACCTCCAAGGCCAGGAGAAATCCGTTGGAGTGCTCCACCGCTTCAAGCACACCATCGTGCAGGTACTCGTCAGCAAAACCGATGCGCCAATCAGCCAGGGCAGGACGAACCTTCAAGGCGTCGCTCTCCATGACGAGCGGGACTTCCGCCATAACCGGGCCCTCGGGGTCGAGGCCACTTAGGGCAATGAGCGATAACGACGGATCACGCACGGTCTTCATCATCGGCCCCGGGATATCGAACCTGGGGCCCTGGGCGACGACGAACTCAGCCGCAACAGGCGCTGCCGCGGGCTGGAACTCAATGCCACAGCGAGCCCCTGGCACAGAGCCCGCCGACGCGGCCGGGGCAGGCGGTACAAAGGTCGTTTTATCAAAAAGGTGAAGTACTGAATATATCCCCACTGGGCAGGGAATACAGGGTGGCAAGATGCTCCTACATTTTTCCTTCATCACGCCCCACTCCCAGGAAAAGATTTCCCAAGATCATCGCATCCTTTTCCAGTCAGTTCTCCAGGCCGCAATACCTTGAAAAGCCCTGTCTATAACAGTGCGTTACGAACACCTTCAGTTCACCAGCGGCTCCGTTGCCTGGGCCTCGACATCCAACCACCAGGCATGCCCGCGCTCAGGCGCAGCCAGGATAAAAGCCTGGCCCATGGCAGGCGTGGTAATCGACACATTGCGCTCCCAGGCCAGGGCCATGATGCGATCAAACGGCTCATGCCAGGCATGGAAAGCCAGGTCGAAGGTGCCATTGTGGATCGGCAGCAACCAGCGCCCCTTCAGGTCGAGATGGGCCTGCAAGGTTTGTTCGGGCTGCATGTGCACATGGGGCCAGTCGACGTTGTAAGCACCGGTTTCCATCAGCGTCAGGTCAAACGGCCCATACTGCTCGCCAATACACTTGAAGCCATCGAAATAGCCCGTGTCACCACTGAAAAAAATGCGCCGGGCGCCATCGATCATCACCCAGGAAGCCCACAGCGTCTGGTTGGCATCAAACAGGCCACGCCCGGAAAAGTGCTGGGCTGGGGTGGCGACAAAACGGATACCGTCCACTTCGGTGCCCTGCCACCAATCCAACTGCCGGACCTTGTCGGGCGCCACGCCCCATTTGATCAAGGTATCGCCGACGCCCAGTGGCGCAAGAAAATAGCGGGTCTTGGCGGCCAATTGCACAACGGCCTGACGGTCTAGATGGTCGTAATGGTTGTGCGACAGAATCACCGCCTCAATCGGCGGCAGTTCTTCCAGGCTGATAGGCGGCTGGTGGAAACGCTTGGGGCCGGCCCAACTCAAAGGCGAGGCACGTTCGGCGAACACTGGATCGGTCAGCCAGAACTTGCCGCGCATTTTCAGCAGGACAGTGGAATGCCCCAGCCGGTAGACACTGTGATCCGGGGCGCTCAGGAGCTGTTCGCGTGTCAGGTGCTGTACCGGAATGTCCCCCACGGGCCGGGTACTGCGCGGCTTGTGAAAGAGCATCTTCCAGAAGATCTGCAACGTTTTGCCCAAGCCCGCACGATTGACCGGGGCATGATTCTTGAAGTGACCTTGCTGCTCGGATGGCTTGAGCGCGGGGGACGAGGTGTCGACACGGGTAGAGATCGTGGCCATTACAGAGTGACTCCGGTACGTTCTGTTGATGCAGATCAACAATTACACTGCACAGTGTAGTTTCAAGATTGCAACAAAACCCGGACCAAGTAAACTACCGAGTGTAATTTTCTTCCCAGAGCCGAAAGCCCCATGATTGCACCTCAACGCCTCACCGACCGTAAACGCGAAGCCATCGTGGCAGCGGCCATTGCCGAGTTTCGCGACAACGGTTTCGAGGTCACCAGCATGGACAAGATCGCCGCCACCGCTGGCGTATCCAAGCGCACGGTGTACAACCACTTCCCCAGCAAGGAAGAGCTGTTCACCGAGATCCTGCATAAGTTATGGGCCAGCAGCGTGGCGCAACTGGATGTCAGCTACAGCAGCGAACAGCCCCTGCGCGACCAGTTGCGCGGGTTGCTGGAAGCGAAGATGAAAATGATGTCGGACACCAACTTCCTCGATCTGGCCCGGGTGGCGATTGCCGCGACCATCCATTCCCCGGAACGCGCCCAGGACATCGTCAATCGCCTGAAAGAACGCGAAGAAGGTTTCACCTTATGGGTGCGCGCAGCGCAGGAGGACGGGCGGCTCAAGCCAGTTGATCCATGCTTTGCCGCCCATCAGGTGCAAAGCCTGCTCAAGGCGTTCGCCTTCTGGCCACAAATCACCCTTGGCCAACCCACCCTGGACGCGACCACCCAGGCCAACGTCATCGAGTCGGCGATGGACCTGTTCCTGGCCGGCTACGAGATGGCCACCTGCCCTCGATAACCCCCTCTGTCGCCAATACGACACGGGCAGGTCGTTTTTGCCGCAATCCCTCAGGATTCCCACGCAAATGGCCTGGAAGGACACTGATTATTCCTGCGTAAATAACTGACAATAATCGCCGGTCATCTGGCGTAAATGGCCTGTTGATAACGTACGCCTTCGCCACTTAAAAAAAGAAAAACCTGACGCAGGGATCTATGGAAAACCTTCGAGGCAAAGGGCTGTCGTTTGCCCGGCGCATTTATCGCCCACGCATTATCGGGCTGGGCCTTGGCAGCCTGTGTGTGTTTGCCGCCCTGTACCCGCTGGCCATGCCCGGCTGGATCTGGGGGCTGTGGCTGTTCAACGCCTTTATCTGGCCACACCTGGCGTACCAGCTGTCGAGCCATTCGGCGTTTCCCTACAAGGCGGAGCGCCGTAACCTGCTCTATGACTCGCTTTCCGGTGGGTTCTGGGCCGCCGCCACGCAATTCACACCGCTGACCGCCGTGACCATCCTCGCCATGATGAGCCTGCATAACGTCGCGGCGGGTGGCAGGCAACTGATGTTTCAGGGCCTGCTCGCACAACTGGTGGGGGTGGGGCTGGCCTGGCTGGTGTTCGGTCCCTCGTTCAACCCCAATGTCGGCCTGATCCAGGTGTATGCCTGCCTGCCGATGTTGATCTTCTATCCCGCCACCGTTGGCATGGTTAGCTATCAATTGGCTATCAAACTCTCGGAACACAAGCGCGCCCTCAGTGCCTTGAGCCGCATCGACAGCCTGACCGGCTTGCTCAATCACGGCTCCTGGAAGGACCTGCTGCAACTGAAGTTCCACAAGTGCCAACAGCAACAGTCCCAGGCCACTATCGCACTGATCGATATCGACCACTTCAAGCAGATCAACGATGCCTATGGCCATATCGTCGGTGACCGGGTCTTACGGCAACTGAGTAAGGAATTGCAGCGCAACGTGCGGGAAAATGACCTGGCGGGCCGCTACGGTGGCGACGAGTTCTGCGTGATCCTGCCGGATGTGCCACTGGAACAGGCCAGTGATGTGATGGAGCGCCTGCGGGAAATATTCAGCCGCTACCGCGACCCGCAGGTTCCAGCGCTGCGAGTCAGCCTGAGCATTGGCCTGGCGGCCTACCAAGTGCAATTCACCCAGGCGCATATGTGGCTCAACGCCGCAGACCAGGCGCTGTACGCCGCCAAGGGCAACGGGCGCAACCGGGTGACGGTCGCCGAATCGCTGGTCGCCCGTTCCGCCTGAACGCCCCCGGACTCAACCCCCTCGGTTGCCCCGTGGAACTGTAGGAAGCGTCTAGGGAAGACACAGGTTGTCTCGCGCTGCGAGGCTGCGATGGCGGTGGCACTGCCAGCCTTTATGTCGTCTGACACACCGCTATCGCAGCCTCGCTGAGCGAGACAGCTCCCACAGGGGACGCGCACGTTTCAACGATCAGGTCGGCTATAAGGCCGCCTCACTTTTTTTGCTTTTGATCTTAGGCGCCGCGTTAAACCACACTGGCACGCCAGCTCCCACCAGGGCCCCACCCTGCTCAACCCACCAGGCTACGCACCGCACTGATCTGCGGGATTTCCACCCGGCGCATATACACCCGCAGCGGCTCGGTGATGTTGATGCGGTCGTCGATGTTCTGGTCCAGCAGCAGTTGGATATGCTCGCGGGACAGGGTCATGGCCTGGTCGGCCGCGGGCTGCCAGACGAACTCGCTGGTGGGGATGATGCCGTCGTCGGCGACGTCCATGCCGAACGAATCTTCGCTGAATCGCACGATGTATTGGCCGGTCTTGCGGTTCAGGCCGACAAAGCCGTTGAGTTGGTCGGCGGCCTGGCAGATGAGTTCCGATGTGATGCGCATGCTAAACCTCACTAAAAAATCCCACAGGGGAAGTGAACGATGGTTTACACGCGAGGCGGCGAAATAAGGCAATGGGCGTCCCTCTGACGGGGAGGCTCGGGCCAAGAATACTGCATAGCACGGCACAAAAGCGCAGAAAAATAGCGCATGCGCACGTTAATGTCGGTTTGGTGATAGCGCGTTTTGCAGGCAATTGTTAAAAAGGAACCCTTCTTGAAGTTACCTCCACGAAAGGACCTCACACATGCCTGTTACGTTTACCAAGAGTGCCCTGCTGCTCGCTCTGATGATGGGCCTTGGCCACGCACAGGCGGCAAGCCCTATCAGCCCGGTTGAGCTGGCGACCAAGGAGGGCATTCCCCACCCGGCCGTGATCGCCCATCGGGGTGCGTCCTACGATGCCCCGGAGTCCACTGCCGCCGCCTACAAGGTGGCCCGCGACCTGGGTGCCGACTACCTGGAACTGGACCTGCAACGCAGCAAGGACGGCGTGCTGTTCGCCCTGCACGACAACAACCTGCAGCGCACCACCGACGTGGCCAGCAAGTTCCCCGAGCGCAAGGATAGCCCGGCCAACGAATTCACCTGGAAAGAACTGCAAACCCTGGATGCCGGCAGTTGGTTCAACGCCGCCTACCCGGAGCGTGCGCGCCCGGGCTTCGTCGGTTTGAAAATCCTCAGCCTGGACGACATCATCAAGATCGCCGAAGGCAACCCCCAGCACAAACCCGGCCTGTACATCGAAACCAAGGAGCCCAAGCAGTTCCCGGGGATCGAAGCCGATCTGAAGGACAAGCTGCTGGACAAGGGCTGGCTGAGTTCCGTGGGTTCCAAGCTGGGCAAGAGCAATACGGGCGTCGGCCAGGGCAAGGGCCGCGTGGTGTTGCAGACGTTCGAGACGGCCAGCCTCAAGGAACTGCAGAAAGAAATGCCCAATACCCCGAAAATCCTGCTGCTGTGGGTCGGTGAAGGCAGCATCGAGCCCAAGTCCAAGGTGACCTTCGCCGAGTCCGGCGAGCCAACCAAAGCGGCCTACTATGCCAAGCAGGAACCCAAGGACGCTGCCGAGTTCGAGAAGTGGGTCGATGAAGCCAAGAGCCTGGGGGCGATTGGCACCGGCCCGTCCGCGCAATTGACGAACCTGGGCGACCAGAGCTATTCGGACCTGGTCAAGCCACAGATGAACCAACTGACCCACGACAAGGGCCTGCTGGTGCACGTCTATACCGTCGACGAGCCGGTGGATTTCCAGAAGGTCATGAGCGCCGGGGTCGATGGCATCTTTACCAACCGCGCGGCCGAACTGCTGAAGTTCTACAAGCGCTGGCCGTCCTCCAGCGTGCAGGACCTGCTGCAGGACAACGGTTACTGAAATCCGCCCCAGAACAAAGGGGCGTGCAGCCAAGCATGTCCTACGCAATTAAGGGTGAATTAAGTTGCACTGGGTAATCTGATCCCACTTAAACAGCTCACCCCAAAGGACTACACCATGAAAAACCTCACCGCTCTGTTCGCCGCTGCCGCCCTGACCCTGACCGCCGGCCTGGCCCAGGCCGATGTTCGCCCGGACCACATCGAAGGCCTGCTCAAATCGGGCAAAATCATGACCTTCGACAAACTCAACGCCGCGGCATTGGCCAAGCACCCCGGTGCTTCCATCCTCGACACCGAATTGGACGAGCAAGTAGGGGGTCGCCTGGTTTATGAAGTTGAAATGCGCGACACCAGCAACGTGAAATGGGACGTGAAACTCGACGCCAAGACCGGCGAAGTCCTGGAAAACAAGCAAGACACCTGAGTTGCCCCGGCAACACAACGCGCCGCCTTCGGGCGGCGCAGTTGTGTCTGGTCAGTCACTCAGGCGCGCCGTCACCTCATTGAGCTCAGTAGACAGCCCGCGCAGGTTATGACTGGCCGCTTCGGTGCGCTGCACATTGTCCAGGTTGGCCGTGGCCACCGTGGTGATTTGCGTGATATTGCGCGAGATATCCTCGGCCACCGAGGTTTGCTCTTCGGCCGCCGTGGCAATCTGCCGGTTCATGTCGCGGATCGCCTCCACCGCCTGGGAGATATGACTGAGCATCGCCCCGGCCTGGGTGACCTTTTCGACACTCTCATCACTGCATGACTGGCCGCTGATAATCGCCTCGGCGGCATCCACCGCCCCGGTCTGCACCGCCTGGATAATCTGGTTGATCTCGATGATCGACGCCGCCGTACGCTGCGCCAGGCTGCGCACTTCATCGGCCACCACCGCAAACCCCCGCCCGGCCTCGCCCGCCCGCGCCGCCTCGATCGCCGCATTGAGGGCCAGCAGGTTGGTCTGTTCGGCAATGCCGCGAATCACTTCCAGCACCGTGCCGATACGCACGCTGTCCGCTTCCAGGCGGCGGATGATGCCACCGGTGTTGAGGATCTCGTTGCGCATCTGGCCGATGGTGGCAATGGTCACTTGCATCACCTGGCCGCCTTCACGGGCCGACTGGTCAGCCTCATCCGCCGCCCGCGAGGCACTGGCGGCATGGCGCGCGACTTCCTGGGCAGTGGCGGACATTTCGGTCATCGCCGTCGCTACCTGGTCGGTACGGCTGAACTGGTCCTGGGTGCCGGTCGCCATCTGCCCGGCAATCGAATTCAACTCGCCACTGGCCCCCACCAGGTCCTTGGCACTGCGCTGCAGGCGGCCGAAGGTTTCCGCCAGGAAGTCACGCAGGGTATTGGCCGCTTCGGCCAAGCGCCCCAGTTCATCCTGGCGCTGGCTGGCAACGCGCTCGGCAAACCGGCCCTGGCTCAATTGGGCCACATAATTGATCAGCCCACGGATCGGCAGAATCAGGTTGCGGTTGAGCAACCATAGGCTGAACAGGCCGATCAGCACCCCGGACAGCACCATCACGGCCAAGCCCAACATCACGGTACGCTCGGCGTAGGCGCTGATCGCCACCGATTGCAGTTTGCCCTGCTCATGCAACTGGGTGACCAGCGCACTCATCTGCTCGCTCACCGCGCGGTCCACACCCTTGACGGCATGGTCTCCAGCCGCAAAGTCAGCCCCGGCCGCCAGGTAAGCATCACGGCCCTTCTGGTAAGCGACGCCCAGCATCTGGTGTTCCTGGCGCAAGGTTTCGAGGCGACGGTTCAAGCCGGGGTCATCCTGGGTGTTGCTTACCAGGCGCGCCAGGATGCCTTGCACGTCTTGTTGCCGGTCCTGGAACTGCCCCCAGTATTTATCCAGGTCCTGGGGTTGCTTGCCACGCAGCAGGACGTTTTTCCATTCCTGGACCTGGACCTTGAATTGCAGGTTGGCTTCATCGAGCAACTGTGAGGTTTGCAACGGTCCGTCAAGCAAACTGCGATAACTCTGCACACCGCTGGAGAGAAAATGAAAACACGCCAAGGCAATCAACAGCATTGCCAGCAGGCTGCCACCGAGCAGCGACAGGATTTGTGCTCTCAAAGACTTTCGCAAAAAGCTCATAGGGGAAAGCCTCGAAACGGGGAAATGGGGAAATGGGGACTGGCACCGCACGATCACTGTCGTCCACTACAGTGCTTATGCCTTGCATCGGCCGGGCCAGACGCTTCTTGAGCCCAGCGGATGAGCGGTCAAGACCCGTTGCTGCCCTTGCGCCTTCCCCCCTACAAGCCCGCTACCCCATTGGTTCTTGGGTGTGTTTCAGACCAGCGACAGGCTGACAACACCAAACAATGACCTGACGCAGCATCTCCGTAATAATTTGCAACGATCATGGGAAACATCCTCCCCTCTCTGGATGCCCCGGCATGGCCACCCCTTCCCTGACCGCCTCCCACCAGGCAGCCGCCACTGACGCCACACCGCAACTGGACAACAAACCCAGCCTGCCGACGGTGATCATATTTTTTGCCGTGCTCGCCATGGGCCTGTTATTCACCGCCTACAGCCTGATGCGCGACATGCACGAACTGGGCACGGTGGTCACCACCTGGACCCCATTCCTGCTGCTGGGCGTGGCGCTGCTGATTGCCTTGGGGTTCGAGTTCGTCAACGGTTTCCATGACACCGCCAACGCGGTGGCGACGGTGATCTACACCCACTCGCTGCCACCGCAATTCGCGGTGCTCTGGTCGGGGTTCTTCAATTTCCTCGGGGTGCTGCTGTCCAGTGGCGCGGTGGCCTTTGCCATCATCGCCTTGCTGCCGGTGGAGTTGATTTTGCAGGTCGGTTCTTCCGCCGGTTTTGCGATGATCTTCGCCCTGCTGATCGCCGCAATCCTGTGGAACCTCGGCACTTGGTGGCTGGGGTTGCCGGCGTCGTCCTCCCATACCCTGATCGGGTCGATCATCGGCGTGGGTGTGGCCAATGCCCTAATGCATGGCCGAGACGGCACCAGCGGCGTGGATTGGGCGCAGGCGATCAAGATCGGCTATGCGCTGCTGCTGTCACCGCTGATCGGCTTCGGCTTTGCCGCCCTGCTGTTGCTGGCATTGCGGGCCTTTGTGAAAAACCGCGCGCTGTACAAAGCACCCAAGGGCAACACCCCGCCGCCGTGGTGGATTCGCAGCATGCTCATCGTGACCTGCACCGGCGTGTCCTTCGCCCACGGCTCCAACGATGGCCAGAAAGGCATGGGCCTGATCATGCTGATCCTGGTGGGCACCCTGCCCATGGCCTACGCCTTGAACCGCACCATGCCGGCCGATCAAGCGCTGCAATTTGCCGCTGTGGCAGAAGTCACCCAGCAAGCCCTGGTCAAGAGCGCCCCGCAACCGGCACCGGCGGACCCACGCCCCACGCTGTCGACCTATGTGCGCACCAAGGACGTCACGCCCGAGCTGATCCCCGCCCTCGCCGCCCTGGCCGGGCATATCGGTGAACAAGTGAAGGGCTACGGCTCCCTGGCCAAGGTGCCTGCCGAGGCGATGGGCAACGTGCGCAACGACATGTACCTGACCAGCGAAACCATTCGCCTGATGGACAAGGGCCAGGTCGGCCATTTCGATGCCGACACCCAGGGCAAGCTGCAACTGTTCAAGCAACAGATCGACAACGCCACACGCTTTATCCCGCTGTGGGTGAAGATCGCCGTGGCCATCGCCCTGGGCCTGGGCACCCTGGTTGGCTGGAAGCGCATTGTGGTGACCGTCGGCGAGAAAATCGGCAAGACCCACCTGACCTACGCCCAGGGCGCCTCGGCCGAAACCGTGGCCATGCTGACCATTGGTGCCGCCGATATGTTCGGCTTGCCGGTATCCACCACCCATGTGCTGTCCTCGGGCGTGGCCGGGACCATGGTGGCCAATGGCGGTGGCTTGCAGATGAAGACCATCCGCAATCTGCTGATGGCCTGGGTGCTGACGTTGCCGGCGGCGATTGTACTGTCGGGCAGTCTGTATTGGCTGTTTACCCAACTCTTCTGAATCACCACATTTTGCTGTGTGTGATGGTTTAGTCTGCGAATAAGCCGGCCAGCGCTTTGAGCCGCTTCTTGTACACCCGCCGCGCCTCCAGCGCCTCCTCCAACGTCACCGCAACAAACCCCGCCCGTTGGTTGGGCTGCATCTGCCCGATCAGGTCCAGGTCGGCGCTGATCACCGTGCCGATCATCGCGTAGCCGCCGCCCGATACGGCATCGCGGTGCAGCACGATCGGTTCCAGCCCAGCCGGCACCTGGATCGAGCCGATGGGGTAGCAGCTGTCGACAATGTTCGACGGATCGGAGCCTGCGCCAAACGGTTGCTCCCGTGGCTGGAAGCTCAGGGCACTGCCGCCCTTGAAGCGGTAGCCGATGCGGTCGGCCTCGGAGCCCACGGTCCACGGCTCGGCAAAAAAGCTGCTTTTAGCACCCGCCGTCAGGCGTTCGTAATACAGCCCCGGCACCACACGCAAGGTCACGTCGCCGCCCACCGAACGGCGCAGGGCCATCGGCAAACTGTTGCCGGCACGGCCTTCGCGGCGGACCTCGCCGATGGGCAACAGATCGCCCTCCTGCAAGCGTCGCCCATGAAAACCGCCCAGGGCACCGAGGGCGTAGGTGGAGCGACTGCCCAGCACCAGCGGCACATCGATCCCACCGGCCACCGCCAGGTAGGTGCGCGCACCGGCCACGGGGAACTCAAAGCGCAGGACCTGCCCGGCGCGCACCTGGAACGCGGTGTCCTGGTGCACCACGGCACCGTCCAGGCGCGGCGACATCAAGGCGCCACTTAGCGCCACCAGGGCGTCCTGTTGAAACTCCAACTGCGGGCCGATCAGCGTGCATTCCAACCCCGCCGCGCCCGCCGGGTTGCCCACCAGGTGGTTGGCCGCACTCAAGGCGTACTGGTCCAGGGCGCCGGACGGCGGGATCCCCAGGTGGTAATAGCCTTCGCGCCCCAGGTCCTGCACGGAGGTCGCCAGGCCAGGCTTGAGCACCTTGATCATACGAGCGCCTCCTGCAAGGTTTTCGGGTAGCCGACCGGGTCGGCCAAAAAGTCGTCCAGGCAGAACTCCACCGGGCGAATACGCAAGTCGAAACGCCCAGCTTCTACCTCGGCCACCGCCAGGTCGTAGGCATCCCGGTCGATGGGCTTGAACTGCACGATATCGCCGGGGCGGAAGAACACCATATGTTCCTTGAGGTAGGCCAACTGCTGGGCCGGGTCGTAGATCGGCGCCGGGGTCACGCCAAACATCTGGTAGCCACCGGCACCGCGCACCGAGTAAATACAGCCGAAACAGCCGCCATGACCGAGGGTCAGCTTCGGCGTGTCGGTGCGCGGGCGCAGGTATTTGGGCACCTGCAACTGGCGTTCGCGCTCGACCATCTGGAACATGAACGGCAGGCCGGCGACAAAGCCGACCATTGACACAAACCACGGCGCACCACTGTGGGCCGCGATAAACGCCTCGACATCCGCCAGGCCATTGATCCGTGCAGCGTACTCAAGGTCAGTGCCCGTCGGGTCCTGATGTCGGTCGCGAAAGCGCATCAGGGTTTCATGGGTCCAGGGGTCGTTGTACAGCACCGGGATTTCGATGATCCGTGTGTGCAAGGTGCGCTCGGCCACGGCCTGGGCCTCGGCGCTTTGCACCGCGTCGAGCAGCGCATGGGGGGCGATCAGGTCCGGGTCGAAGCGGATCTGGAACGAGGCGTTGGCCAGGCAGATATCCAGCACGCCGGGCAGCGCCAGGCGCTGCACCGCACGGGTGACGGCCATGCCCTTGAAGAATGCTTCCAGGGACATGCTTTCGCTGACCTCGGCGAACAAATGCTCATCGGCGCCAAAGCTGTAGCGAATCGGGGATGTTTCAGCCATGTCTGTTCCTCTTGGAATCATTGTAGAAAGGCAGGCAAAAATCATGCAGGGCGCTGCGGTTCAGGCGGGTGTGCGCACCACGATCCCCGCCTGGTCCAGGGCCCTGCGGGTTGCTGCCACCAGGTCCAGGGCCCCCGGTGTATCGCTGTGCAGGCAGATGGAATCGAATTCGATAAACAGGTCTTCGCCCTCGACGGTGCGCACCAGGCCGGTCTGGCAGGCCCGCAGCACACGCGCCGCCACGGTGGCCGGGTCCAGGGCGCGTACGTTGCGGGTAAACACGATGGAGCCGGACAGGTCGTACTCACGGTCGGCATAGAACTCGCGCACCACCGGCTGCCCCAGCTCTTTGGCAATACGCCAGATCACCGAGCCGGGCATGCAATACAGCAGCAGTTCAGGCTCCAGGCGTTGCAGGTTTTCCACCAGCAGGCGTGCGGCTTCTTCGTCCCGGGCCAGGTGCATGTACAGCGCGCCATGGGGCTTGATGTGCTGCAAGGTCACGCCCTGCACCCGCGCCAATTCGCGCAGGGCTCCCAGTTGATAGAGCATGTCGTCCACCAGTTCCTGGGCCGGGGCGTTGATGTGGCGGCGGCCAAACCCCACCAGGTCGCGAAAGCCCGGGTGCGCGCCAATGGCCACGCCCAACTGCTTGGCGCGCTCGATGGTGCGACGCATGGTGCCGGGGTCGCCGGCATGAAAGCCAGTGGCGACATTGGCGGAGCTGATAAACGCCATCAACTCATGATCCACACCGTCGCCGATGGTCCAGGGGCCGAAGCTTTCGCCCATGTCCGAGTTGAAATCCACTGTCTGCATCGGGGCTGCTCCGCTAGGGTTCGTGCCAGGGAAAATAGGCTGGCCCTTGACCCCTTGGGAAGATCTATTATCAGATAGACCATCTTCTGAAAATCAGATACCCCAACGAGAAATCTGCATGTCCCTGACCTTGCGCCAGGTGCGCTACTTTGTCGCCACCGCCGAAATCGGCCAGATTTCCCAGGCGGCGATTCACCTGAACATTTCCCAATCGGCGGTGACCACCGCGATCAAGGAACTGGAAGCCATGCTCGGTGCCCAGCTGTTTGTGCGCTCGGCCCAGGGCATGAACCTGACCGACGCCGGCCGGCACTTTCTCAACCGCGCCTATGTGATTGTGCGCAGTGTCGACGATGCCCTCAGCAGCCCGCTACCGGACTACCGCGCCAGCGGTGTGCTGCGGGTCGCGGCCAGTTACACGGTGCTGGGTTACTTCCTGCCGCACCACCTGCAACGCATGGCGCATTGGCACCCGGACGTGACCATCGAGGTCTTCGAGCAGGAGCGCCAGGCCATCGAACAGGGGCTGCTGGAGGGCCAGTTCGAGATGGCGGTGGTGCTCACCGCCAACCTGACCCACCCGCATATCGTCTCCGAAACCCTGTTCAACTCCGAACGTCGCCTGTGGCTGCCCAGCCACCATCCGCTGTGCGAGCGCAGCGCCGTCAGCCTGGCCGATGTGGCCCGGGAGCCCTATATCCTGCTGACCGTGGATGAGGCCGAGCAAAGTGCCATGCGCTACTGGGAACAGGCCGGGCAGACGCCCAAGGTACGGCTGCGTACCAGTTCGGTGGAGGCGGTGCGCAGTATGGTGGCCAATGGCAGTGGCGTGGCGATCCTGTCCGACCTGGTGCACCGCCCCTGGTCCCTGGAAGGCAAGCGTATCGAGACCTTGAGCGTGACTGACAAGGTCGCGCCCATGAGCGTCGGCCTGGCCTGGCACCGCGAGCGCACCTTTACTCCGGCGATGCAGGCGTTCCGCGACTACTTCCACGACGCGTTCCTCGCCCCGCAGCAGTTGTCGACACGCCGTTAAAGCTGGGCCTTCAAGGTGGCCGACAACCACTCCATCAGCACCCGCACCCTGAGCGGCAAGTGGCGCTGGCCGGCATACAGCATCGACACATCCAGCGCAGGCGCGGGATAGTCGGGAAGCACCGCCACCAACTCACCCTTGTCGAGCAATTCGCGGATGCCCAGCCGCGGCACCTGAATGATCCCGAAACCGGCCAGGCACGCCGACTGGTACGCGTCCGTACTGTTGACCGTGACCCGCCCGGCCATGGCGATGCGCTGCACCTTGTTGCCCAGCACATACTCAAAGCCCGACGAGCGCGCGCCCAGCGGGCGCACGTAGTGCACCAACTGATGCACGGCCAGATCGGCCAGGGTCCTGGGCTCGCCGTAGCGTTGCAGGTAGCCGGGGCTGACGCAGTTGATCATTGGCATGCTGCACAATAACCGCGCCACCACCGACTGGTCGGGCTGCGCGCCGACACGCAACACACAGTCAAAGCCTTCTGCCAGCAGGTCGACCTGACGGTCGGAGCCGCTGATCTCCAGCTCGATCAAGGGGTGCCGATCCATAAACTCCGGCAGGCGCGGCACGATCACCTTGCGGGCCATGACATTGGGCATATCGATACGGATCCGCCCGCTCAATTGCGCCTCGTCCTGGCGAAACAGGCCTTCCAGCTCCTCCATGTGCGCCAGCAGATCCTTGCTGCGCTCATACAGCACCCGCCCGTCCTGGGTGGCCTGTACCTTGCGCGTGGTGCGCTGCAACAGGCGCGTGCCCAGCAGCGTTTCCAGGGCCCGTACGTGCTCGGACACCGTGGAGCGCGGCAGCCCCAGGCTGTCGCCGGCCTGGGTAAAACTCGACAGTTCAGTGACGCGGACAAAGGTGTGCAACAGGTCCAGCTTGTTCATGGCGGCGGCCCGTGATTGTTCGGCTGATCCGACCAGTGAGTTCGGATCTGCTCTATTTATCACGCAATGCACGGACAAATACACTCAATCCCATACCTACCACCCGCTCCGAGGACTACACCATGCCCCGTAAAATCGCACTGATCACCGGCGCCAGCCGTGGCTTGGGCAAAAGCACCGCCCTGCACCTGGCCGCGCAAGGTATCGATATCATTGGCACTTACTACAGCAAGGCCGAGGAGGCCCAGGCGGTGGTGGCAGAGATAGAACAGCTCGGTGGCCGCGCCGCCATGCTGCAACTGGATGTAAGCCAGAGTGCCACCTTCGACGGGTTTATCCGCGAAGTCGGCCGCACGTTAAAGGACGTTTTCGCACAGGAGTATTTCGATTTTCTGGTCAACAATGCCGGTGTCGGCACCCATGCCAGCTTTGTCGAAACCACCGAAGAACAGTTCGACCAAATGGTCGCGATCCACCTCAAGGGCCCGTTCTTCCTGACCCAGAAGCTGCTGCCACTGATCGTCGATGGCGGGCGCATCATCAATATCTCCAGCGGCCTGGCCCGTTTCAGCCTGCCGGGGTATGCCGCCTACGCCTCAATGAAAGGCGCGATGGAAGTGCTGACCCGCTACCAGGCCAAGGAATTGGGCGCACGGGGGATCAGCGTCAACACCCTGGCCCCGGGCGCCATTGCCACCGACTTCGGCGGCGGTGCCGTGCGCGATAACGCCGACATCAATGCGTTTGTCGCCGGCAACACGGCCCTGGGGCGGGTCGGCTTGCCGGACGATATTGGCGGGGCGATTGCCACGCTGCTGGCCGACGGTAGCAAATGGATCAATGGGCAACGGATCGAGGCGTCGGGCGGGATGTTTGTCTGACCCTCACACTCGCTCTGGCGCACGTTGCTGCAGGAACTTTTCCCGCAGCACGTCGTAGCCCCAGTGGTACACATAGGTGTACGGCAGGAAGAACAGCAGCACGCCGATATCCAGGATAAACGCCTGCATCAGGCTGATGTTCAGCCACGCGGCAATCAGCGGCACGGCAAACAGAATCAGCCCGCCCTCGAACAACAGGGCGTGCATGACCCGGGTCTTGACGCTGTTGGCCAGTTGCAGGCGCACCTTGAGGCGGTCAAAAAAGCTGTTGAAAATCATGTTCCAGGTCAGCGCCAACAGGCTGATGGCCAGGGTCACCGCGCCCATTTCCAGGGCCGGCCGGCCGGTGATCCAGACCAGTAGCGGGGTACAGATCAACAAGGCCAGGCCTTCAAAGCCGATGGCCTGGAAAACGCGTTCAGTGATGGACTTGGTGGTGTTCATAAGCCTTGCTCTGTGAATGTCGAGGGTTGCCATCATTACCCTTAAACCCGATACTTCATAATCAATAACCATCGATCAAGGCGATAGATGATGGCCTCTTATGAAGTGTTGCAAGCGTTTGTGCAGGCGGCGGTCCAAGGTTCGTTTTCGGCCGCGGCGCGCAAGCTGGGCAAGAGCCAATCCACGGTCAGCGCGGCAGTGGCCAGCCTGGAGATTGACCTGGACGTGGTGCTGTTCGACCGCAGCAGCCGCAAGCCCACCCTGACCCCGGCCGGGCATGTCCTGCTGCAACGGGCCGAGCAGGTGCTGGAGGCCAGCAGCCGCCTGGAGCTTGCCGCCAGCCAGTTGTCCCAGGGGCTGGAGCCCAGGCTCAGCATTGCCATGTCCGATACCTATCAGTCGGGACGCTTTGAAACGCTGCTCAGTGCCCTCGAACAGCGCTATCCAGACCTGGAGCTGGAGTGGCTGATCGCCGAATGCGAAGACCTCATCGCCCTGGTCCAAAGCGGACGGGCGCAGCTCGCGTTTATCGAGGCGCAGGAGGTCTACCCGCCAGACCTGACCCATGCCACCGTCGAGGAGCGCACGCAACTTGCGCTGTTTGTTTCCCCACGACATGCACTGGCCAGTCTCGATGGCCTCGATCAGCAAACCCTGCAACAACACCGGGAACTGCGCCTGGCAAGCATCATCAACCCCAATGAAAACCGGCTGACCGGCCGGGTATGGTCCGCCCCCAGCTTTTTGATGCTGATGGAAATGGCCATCCTCGGTTTTGGCTGGGCGCCCTTGCCGCGCTGGCTGGTGGAGCGCTTTGCCAATGGCCAACTGGTAGAGCTCAAGGCTCGCGGCTGGCCACGCTCGGTGGCGGTGGATGCCTTGTGGTCACGGCAACACCCACCGGGCCCGGCGGGGAGCTGGCTGTTGGAAAAGATGCTCGAATAACCCCTGTGGGAGCCGGCTTGCCGGCGCCTACAAGGGGGTGTCGGTACAGCTGGCCAGGCGCCGTTCGATGAAGCGTTTTTCCGGGGTTTGATGGGTCAGGCCCAGGGCTTTTTCGTAGGCCTGGCGCGCCTCTTTCATCCGCCCCAGTTGCCGACAAAACTCCCCCCGCGCCGAATGCGCCAGGTGGTAATCGCGCAACTCGCCCCGCGCCAGGATCCCCTCCACCTGCTGCAAGCCCGCCAGCGGCCCATCGCGCATGGCCAGGGCAACGGCGCGGTTGAGCTCGATCACCGGCGACGGCAGCATCCGCAGCAGCACGTCATACAGGCCGATAATCTGTGGCCAATCGGTCTGCGCCGCACTCGGTGCCTCGGCGTGCACCGCCGCTATCGCCGCTTGCAGGCAATAAGGCCCAAAGCGCCGGGTGGCCAGGGCCTGCTCCACCCATGCGCAGCCTTGGGCAATCAATGAGGCATCCCACAACGTCCGGTCCTGTTCATCCAGCAGCACCAGCTCCGCGGCGGGCGACAGCCTAGCCGGGCGCCGGGACTCATGGAGCAGCATCAACGCCAGCAGGCCCATGACTTCCGGTTCCGGCAGCAACTCCAGGAGCAGGTGGCCCAGGCGTATGGCCTCGCGGGTCAAGTCGTCACGGGTCAGGTCGGCGCCCATGGAGGCCGAGTAGCCCTCGTTGAACACCAGGTAAATCACCCGCAACACGCTGTCCAGGCGCTCGGGCAACTCGGCCAGCCCTGGTACTTGGTAGGGGATTTTCGCCTCGCGGATCTTGCCCTTGGCCCGCACGATACGCTGGGCGATGGTCGCCGGCGTGACCAGGAAGGCCCGGGCAATTTCCTCGGTGCTGAGGTCACAAATCTCACGCAGGGTAAGCGGCACCTGCGCATCGGCCGCCAGCGCCGGATGGCAGCAGGTGAAGATCAGGCGCAGGCGGTCGTCTTCCACGTCTTCGGCACTCCAGTCAGCCGCTTCCAGCGCATCGGCCTGCTCCTGCAACAACGGGGTGAAGCGGGCCTGGCGCCGCAAGCGGTCGATGGCCTTGAAGCGCCCGGTCGACACCAGCCACGCCCGGGGGTTGTCGGGCACGCCGTCTTGCTGCCAGCGCTCGACCGCGACGAAGAAGGCCTCATGCAGGGCCTCTTCGGCGAGGTCGAAATCCCCCAGCAGGCGAATCAAGGTAGCCAGGATGCGCCGCGACTCACTGCGGTAGATTGCCTCGACCCGGGCCTTGACGGTCAATCAGGCATGCCCTCGGTCACCAGGCTCACCAACCGCTCCAGGCTCTCACCCCAGCCCTGATGGAAGCCCATGGCTTCGTGGGCCTGTTTGTCGGCTTCGCTCCAGTGCATGGCGCGGGCGGTATAGCGGGTCTTGCCATCCACCTCCTCGAAGGTCACTTCAGCGCTCATAAACGGCTTGCCCGAGGGAATCCAGCCCGGCAGGAATGCATCGGTAAACACCAGGCGGCGCGGCGCATCGATCTCCAGGAACACGCCCTGGGTCGGGTACTCGCTGCCGTCCGGCGCGCGCATCAGGGTGCGAAACAGGCCACCGACCCACAGGTTCATTTCGCACTCCGGCGTGGTCATGCCGTGGGGGCCCCACCATTGCTGCAACAGCGCAGGTTCGGTCCAGGCGCGGAACACCCGGTTCGGTGGCGCGTCGATCACGCGGCTGATGGACAGTTCAAATGCAGCGGGTTGAGTGTTCATGGATAAACCTCCTGAGTCTTATGATTATTGGGTTCAGAGAGTCAACTCACGCACGGGGCGCACTTCCACACTGCCGACCCGTGCCGCCGGGATACCACCGGCCACCTGCAGCGCCTCATTCAGGTCCCGGGCTTCGATCAGGTAGAAGCCGGCAAGCTGCTCCTTGGTTTCGGCAAACGGCCCATCGGTGATCGATAACTTGCCGTTGCGCATGCGCACGGTGGTGGCCGTGTTCACCGGCTGCAGGGCCTCGGCCGCAAGCATGCGGCCACTGCCGTGGACTGCCTCGGCGTAGGCATGGCATTCCGCATCCTTGGGGCTGTCGGGCAGGCTGTGCAGCAAGGCTTCGGCGCTGTAGACCAGGCACAGGTATTTCATGGCGTTCTCCGTTTTCGGACTACTGACTATAGTTGGCCGCGATCAAGGTTTCAGGTCGAACAGGCCAACGCCGCTTTCCATATCGAAAGGCGCGGACCAGTGCTCATGCACCACCTTCCATTGCCCCTCGATCCGCTGATAGCCGGCAGTGACGCGCATCCAGCAGGTTTTAACCACGCCATCCGGCCCCGCGCCGCCACAATGGGCAAGCCAGTGGGCAAAGGCGCTGTTATCGGCGGCGACGATATGCAACTCATGGAACTCAAAGATACCGGCGCCCGGGCAACACTCCATGCAGGCCTGCCAATGGGCACGGTAGGCGTTCTTACCTTTGAATTGCAGGGCATTGACGGCATCGAACGCGACAATGTCGTCGGCATAAAAGCTGACAATCCGCTCGATATCCTTGGCGACGACGGCTTGTTTCCATTGTTCGATCAGGGTGTTGATTGCGCTGCTCATGGTGCTACTCCTCAGGGTTGGATAATCACGGATGACAGCCTTAGTCGGCTGGGCCAACCGCCAATCGACAAGCCTACGAAAAATAATTGCGCCCAGGGCAAAACCGCTAGAATTTGCGACTTCCCTGTAGGATTTCGGACAACTGCTCGATGGAAACCCGCCTCGCGCCCTATGAGACGCTGACCGCTGTACAGCAACAGCACCTCGGCACCCTCGAAGTCCACCCCGGGCAACTGCCCTATAGCGGTGATATCGACTGCGCGTTGAACAGCCTGCTGGTCAACCCCAGCCCCGGCATCAAGGGCTTCGCCCTGCTGGCCGACGATATGCCCGTGGCGTTCCTGCTGCTCAAGCGCCCGCCGTGCCTGCCCCATTGGGCCGACGCCCACAGCGCCACCCTGCATGCCCTGCAAGTCGATCGCCGCCAGCAAGGCCGAGGCTTCGGCAAGGCCTGCCTGCAAGCCCTACCCGCCGCCGCCCGCCTGGCCTGGCCGCAGATCACGGGCCTGGAGTTGTCGGTGGACCGCGACAATGTGGCGGCCATGGGCTTGTACTTGCAGCAAGGCTGGGTTGACCGGGGCGAGGCGTATAAGGGGCGGGTGGGTTATGAGCGGCGGTTGGCGCTACTGTTTTGATTACCGGCAAGGAGATTCCCATGCTAAGCACCCTGGAACAGCTCGAAACCCTCTACGGCCTGCCCCACGAGCGTGCCCTGCGCAAGGAAATCGCGTTTCTCAATGAGGATTACCAGGCGATGGTCAAAGCCTCGCCGCTGGTGATTGTCAGTTCGGCAGGCGCCGATGGCCTCGACGGCTCGCCTCGGGGCGATGTGCCGGGTTTTGTGCGGATCCTCGATGAACGCACGCTGGCGATCCCGGATCGACCGGGCAATAACCGCCTCGATACCTTGCGTAACCTGTTGGTGGATCCGCGGGTTGCCTTGCTGTTTATCATTCCGGGAATCGGTGAAACGTTGCGGGTCAACGGGCGGGCGCAGATCTCCATCGAGCCTGAGTTGCTGCAAAGCTTTGCGGTCAATGGCAAGCCGGCGCGGTCGGTGATTGTGGTGCAGGTGCAAGCGGCGTATTTCCATTGCTCGAAGGCCTTTGTACGCTCCGATTGCTGGAACCCGGACAAGCATGTGGAGCGTTCGACGCTGCCATCAGCGGGGGCCTTCCACAGACGTTTGAATGATGGGCAGTTTGATGCCGAGGCCTATGACCGGGAGATGCCGCAGAGGGTAAAAGACAGTCTCTATTGAACACGCTAGACCTGCCAGAGGCCGGTTGTCTACTGTCAACCTTCACAGCTATACGGATCCTGCCCATAGGTTTTTACTGAAATACCAAGGTTGTCGCTCATCGTTTACAACGAGCAGGCGTGGACACTCATAACTTCCACTCTGGAGAATGCCCATGAGTATTCCGTCGAGCAGCAATACGGTAAACGCCGCAGGAGGCCCGGATCTTTCCTTCGGAAATACAACCCCTAAAGACGGTACGGTTATCACGAGCACATCCGGGGGGCTTTCCTGCGCACTCAGTGATGGTTCATTTATTACCGTCGGCTTGGCTTTTATCGAAAAAAAAAGATTTATCGTCGTAACCAAACACACGCCTACTGGAGAGTTGGATATCAATTTCGGAGTTTGGCATACGCCTACTACAGACTTTGTCACCCTCGTTGAATTGATCATTCAGCATGACGGGAAGCCTCTGCTACTGGCCGCCCTTGGAGAAGCACAAACAGCATTCATTACCCGATTCAATTCAGACACCGGCAGTGTGGACCCTTCATTTGGTATAGAGGGTACAAGGTTACTGGACAAGCAGCTTTACATCGGATTGACCGCAAGAGGTGGTCTAGCGGAGCAGGAGGATCACGCTATCATCGCTGTATTCCATAACCGCATAAACAGCTTTATTTTCCAGCTCAACAGTAGCGGCGAGATAATCAATTTTGGAAGAGTTGGCCCGATTGAATCACCCAATGCCCGGCTCAATACAGTACTGATCACTAACAGCGGTTTTATAGTTGCCGGATCCGCAGTACAAAAGGCATACATCATCGGACTTCAGCACGACGGGGAACAAGACAGTAACTTTGGTAACAATGGTTTTGTCCAACTGCAATTTGCAAACAATAACGACAAACAGGTTACTGCACTGGCCCGGGGTAAAAATGGCCAAATCGTTGTTGTAGGAGGCACTTACACTTTGCCAACAGAGGTAAACTTCATCACCAGTCTCCTTGCCAATGGCCAACCCGATTCGCAATTTCATCAGGGAAAGCCGCTTGAAAACGACAGCCAACACGGAAGCTATGTCAGCGTGATAGTTCAACCTGACGGGAAGGCTGTTGCATTAGCCCGCAACGAGCGCGGCAGTGTAATCAAACTGATCAGACATACCCCGACCGGCCAGTTGGATTCCACCTTTGGCATTGGAGGCATTGCCCAAGCGTGGAGAGACCCTCAGGGAAGACCTGAGTTCTCCGATATCAATCGAGTGGAATGGGTAGAGCCCAGTAAAACGTTGCAAAGCAGTGGCATTCTCAGCACCGCGAGAGCGTCGTTTATTGGGCGACTGCTCAGCCAATAGCCGTATCGGCTGAGCTGCCCATACAGCTCAGCCGTATTGCATCAACGCTGCTCGACAGGCAGCCAGATCTCCACGGTGCCAGTGCCCTTATCCACATCGAAGTCGGCGCTGTAGCGTTCTAAATCCGGCCCGGCCACCTTGTACCCCGACGCAGGCAACCACTCGTACATGATCCGCTCATAGGTCTGCGACAGCGCATACACCGGCCCGTAGTGCGCGAAGACCGCGTAATGATTGGCCGGCACTTCAATGGATTGAAAGTTGCCCGGCACATCACTTTTGGCCGGCACTTGGACCCCGGCGATGTAATCGAATTCTTCCTGGGTGGCGTTGTAGCACACGCCGTAGGTCACGCCGCCAATGCGTTTCTTGATGTCCTTGATGCAGGTGTCGAACAACTCCCACAACTTCGGAATATCCCCCAGCGTAGCCTTGCCGTAATGACCACCGACCCCGGCGATCACCATGGCCTTGCCCTCTTCCATGCGGGGTTCCAGGGGTAACGTTACCTGTTGGTTCATCTGCACAATCTCCATGGGTGAGTGACCAAAACCATACCGAGTATAGGGGCATACACACGTCACACTCCAGATGGAAAAATTTCCTACACCATCTGGACAACCAGCTGTCATCGCCCGTATTGTCTGCCCCGCAGGCCACCGCAGTGGCCGACGTCGCTCGGACGGTTCCGGGCGCTTACGTATTCCGAGGCAACAATGGCAGACCAAGGTTCGCCGCGCCGCTTTGCGCGCATAGATCGACTCCCCCCTTATGTTTTTAATATCACTGCCGAGCTGAAGATGGCTGCGCGTCGGCGCGGCGAAGACATCATCGACCTGAGCATGGGTAACCCCGACGGCCCGACACCACCGCATATCGTGGAAAAACTGGTGACCGTCGCCCAGCGTGAAGACACCCACGGCTACTCCACCTCCAAGGGCATCCCGCGCCTGCGCCGCGCGATTTCGCGCTGGTACAAGGACCGCTATGAGGTGGATATCGACCCGGAAACCGAGGCCATCGTGACCATCGGTTCCAAGGAAGGCCTGGCGCACCTGATGCTGGCCACCCTGGACCAGGGCGACACCGTGCTGGTGCCCAACCCCAGCTACCCGATCCACATCTACGGTGCGGTGATTGCCGGCGCCCAGGTGCGCTCGGTGCCGCTGATTCCCGGCGTGGACTTCTTCGCCGAGCTGGAGCGGGCCATTCGCGGTTCGATCCCCAAGCCGAAAATGATGATCCTGGGCTTTCCGTCCAACCCGACCGCGCAGTGCGTGGAACTGGACTTCTTCGAGCGGGTGATCGCCCTGGCCAAGCAGTACGACGTGCTGGTGATCCACGACCTGGCCTATGCCGATATCGTCTACGACGGCTGGAAAGCCCCGTCGATCATGCAAGTGCCGGGCGCCAAGGACATTGCGGTGGAGTTTTTCACCCTGTCCAAGAGCTACAACATGGCCGGCTGGCGCATCGGCTTTATGGTCGGTAATGCGGAGTTGGTCAACGCCCTGGCGCGCATCAAGAGTTACCACGACTACGGCACCTTCACCCCGCTGCAAGTGGCGGCGATTGCCGCGCTGGAAGGCGACCAGCAATGTGTGAAGGACATTGCCGAGCAGTACCGCCAGCGCCGCAATGTGCTGGTCAAGGGCCTGCATGAACTGGGCTGGATGGTGGAGAACCCGAAGGCGTCGATGTACGTCTGGGCGAAAATCCCCGAGGCGTATGCCGCCATGGGCTCGCTGGAATTTGCCAAGAAGTTGCTGCTCGAAGCCAAGGTGTGTGTGTCGCCGGGGATCGGCTTTGGCGAGTATGGCGATGACCATGTGCGCTTTGCGCTGATCGAGAACCAGGACCGCATTCGCCAGGCGGTGCGCGGGATCCGGGCCATGTTCCGGGCCGATGGCCTGGTCACCAAGGCCTGACCCTCTGATCGTTCCCACGCTCTGCGTGGGAATGTAGTCCGGGACGCTCTGCGTCCCAAAGCGTGACGCAAAGCGTCACAAGGGGCATTCCCACGCGGAGCGTGGGAACGATCACTCACCCCTGGTTGGGTTACACCACCAACGACAGCAACATGATAAAGCCCAGCGCCACGATGGACAGGATGGTCTCCATGGCCGTCCAGGTCTTGAACGTCTCGGCCACGGTCATGTTGAAGTACTGCTTGACCAGCCAGAACCCGGCATCGTTGACGTGCGACAGGATCAACGACCCCGCCCCCGTCGCCAGCACCAGCAACTCCAGGTTGACCCCCGGCACCATCCCCACCACCGGCACCACAATGCCCGCGCCGGTAATGGTGGCCACGGTCGCCGACCCCGTGGCAATCCGAATCACCGCCGCCACCAGCCACGCCAGCAGGATCGGGTTGATCTGTGCCGTCACCGCCATATGGCCGATCACATCACCCACGCCGCTGGTCACCAGCATCTGCTTGAAACCACCGCCGGCACCGATGATCAGGATGATCGCGGCCGTCGGCGCAAGGCTGGCATCCAGCAGCTTGAGGATCTGCTTGGAATGAATGCCCTGGCGATGGCCAAAGGTGTACAGCGACAGCAGCAACGCCAGGAGCAAGGCGCTGATCGGGTGGCCGATCATGTCCATCCAGTTGCGCACGATATGCCCGTCGGGCAAGGCGATGTCGGCGAAGGTTTTCAGCAGCATCAGGAACACCGGCAGCAACACGGTGATCAGGGTGATGCTGAAGCTCGGCAGGTTTTTCCCGTCGGACTCGCGGGCCAGTTGGTCCACCAGTTCCTGGGACGGGTTGCCCGGAATGTACTTGGCAATGAACGTGCCGAAGATCGGCCCGGCAATGATGGCGGTGGGCAAGGCGACGATCAGGCCGTAGAGGATGGTCTTGCCGATATCCGCGCCAAACACGCCGATGGCCAGCAACGGCCCCGGGTGCGGCGGCACCAGGCCATGGACCGCCGACAGGCCGGCGAGCAGCGGGATGCCGATCTTGATCAGCGACACCCCGGTACGCCGCGCCACGATAAACACCAGCGGGATCAGCAGCACAAAGCCGATCTCGAAGAACAGCGGGATGCCCACCAGGAACGCGGCAAACATCATGGCCCACTGCACCTTGTCCTTGCCGAAGGCGCGGATCAGGGTTTGAGCGATCTGATCGGCACCACCGGATTCGGCCATCATCTTGCCGAGCATCGTACCCAGCGCCAGGATAATCCCGACAAACCCGAGCACCCCGCCGAAACCGTCCTGGAAGGCCTTGATAATCTTGTCCACGGGCATGCCCGAGGTCAGGCCCAGGAAGCCTGCGGCGATGATCAGGGCAATAAAGGGGTGAACCTTGAACCGGGTGATCAACACGATCAGCCCGATGATGGTGACCACTGCATCGAGCAGCAGGTAAGACTCGTGGGACATGCCAAACATGGGGGTCGTCTCCTGTTTGTTGTTGTTATTAAAGCGGGTGTTGAGTTTCGTGCCGTCGGATAGCGCTATCTTTCGGCCAAAAAATCATCGGGAAGGTTCAAAGCCGTGGGTCAGCCACCAGGCATGGGTCTGCGCGGCCAGGTCCTCGATGCTGTCTTCACTGGCGTTGAGGGCCAGGGTCAGCGGCTCGCCGATAGGCGATTCGAGGGTGGCGAACTGGCTGTCGATCAGGCTGGCCGGCATAAAATGGCCGGGGCGATGGGACACGCGGTCGGCGGCCACCTCGCGGGTCAGCTCCAGGAAGACAAAGCCCAGGCCCGGCGCGGCTTCGCGCAGGTGATCGCGGTATTTTTTCTTCAGCGCCGAACAGGTCAGCACCGGATGCTCGCCAGCCTTGAGCGCACGGCGCAGCTCATCGCAGAGGATATCGAGCCAGCCGGCCCGGTCGTCGTCGTTGAGGGGATGGCCTGCGCTCATCTTTTCGATATTGGCGGCCGGGTGAAAGCTGTCGCCTTCAATGGCGGTGGCGCCGTTCAACAGGCACAGGGCCTCGCTGACACTGGACTTGCCACAGCCGGAAACACCCATGATGACCAGGGCGGTAACAGGTTGACTCATGAAACACCTCAGGACGCAGATAGCGCTATCTTTGCACGCCCTAAGGCTTGTGCAAACACAGGCTTTTCCCGCGCCTAATTGTCATTTTTATGGAGTGACGCGTGCATCCTCTCCAACCGTTTGCGCAAGTATTTGCAGGCTTTTGGAGACAGCGCTACCTTAGTGCCTCGATTTTTGTTTGGCAAGCCGCCTGATGACCTCCAAGAACGATAAAAATACCCGCACCACGGGTCGCCCGACCCTTAACGAAGTAGCCCGCCTGGCCGGCGTCAGCCCGATTACCGCCTCCCGGGCTCTGCGCGGGATCAGCACCGTGGCCACCGAACTGGTGGAAAAAGTGCAAAAAGCCGCAGCCGAGCTGAACTACGTGGTCAACCCGGCCGCCCGTGCCCTGGCCTCGGCCCGCAGCCAATCGGTGGTGGTGCTGGTGCCCTCGCTGTCCAACCTGCTATTTATCGAAACCCTGGAGGCCATTCACCAGGTATTGCGGCCCAAGGGCTTTGAAGTGCTGATCGGCAACACCCACTATTCCCGGGACGAAGAAGAAAACCTGCTGCGCAACTACATGGCCTACCAGCCACGGGGCCTGCTGCTGACCGGCTTTGACCGCACCGAAAGCGCCCGGCGCATGGTGGAATCGAGCAATGTGCCCTGCGTGTACATGATGGACCTGGACCCGGCGGCCGGGGTCAACTGCGTCGGTTTCTCGCAGATCAATGCCGGCGAAACCGCAGCGGCGCACCTGATCTCCCGGGGCCGCAAGCGCCTGGCCTATGTCGGCGCGCAGTTGGACCAGCGTACGCTGCTGCGCGGCGAAGGCTTCCGCCGCGGCCTGCAGCAGGCCGGCTTGTATGACCCGGCCCTCGAACTGCTGACCCCGCGCCCCTCGTCGGTGGGCCTGGGTGGCGAGTTGTTCCTGCAACTGTTGGCCAGCCACCCGGACGTGGACGCGATCTTCTTCGGCAACGACGACCTGGCCCAGGGCGCCTTGCTCGAAGCCCTGCGCCACGGGATCAAGGTGCCGCAACAGGTGGCGGTGCTGGGCTTCAACGACCTGCCCGCCTCCAGCTTCATGGTGCCGCGCCTGAGCAGCATCAGCACCCCACGCGAAGCCATTGGCCGACGCGCGGCTGAGCATTTACTGATGGTGATGGCCGGCAACAAAATCGCCCGGCCGGTGGTGGATATGGGGTTTGAGTTGAAGGTGCGCGAGAGTACCTGAACCACATGCGGTCGATGTGGGAGCGGGCTTGCCCGCGATAACGGTGTGTCAGGCAATACATCCGGCACTGATACTCCGTTATCGCGGGCAAGCCCGCTCCCACATTTTTGAGCGTGCCCACTTAACCCTATCGCTGTCCTCGCGCGCCCCTGCTAAATTGCCCAACTCACCTTTTGCCAGGGAAGCACCATGGGACACGCGCTGAAAATCTTGGGTCGCACATCGTCGATCAACGTACGAAAAGTCCTGTGGACCTGCCAGGAACTGTCTATCCCCTACGAGCGTGAAGATTGGGGCATCGGTTTCACGCCTACCCAGTCACCCGAATTCCTTGCCTTGAACCCCAACGCCCAGGTGCCGGTAATCGTCGATGACAACGGCGTGCTGTGGGAGTCCAACACCATCTGCCGCTACCTGGCAGGCCTGCATCAACGTCATGATTTGCTGCCCACCGCCCCCGCGCCACGCGCCAGGGTCGAGCAATGGATGGACTGGCAAGCCACCGAACTCAACCCCTCCTGGGGCTACGCCTTCCACGCCCTGGTGCGCCAGAACCCGGACTTCCAGGACCCACAGCGCATTGCCGCTGGCGTACGCGGATGGAACGACAAGATGGGGTTGCTGGAGCAACAATTGCGCAAAACCGGCGCCTATGTGGCCGGTGACGACTTTAGCCTCGCCGATATCCTGGTAGGCCTGTCAGTGCACCGCTGGCGGATGACGCCCATGGCGCGCCCCTCCTACCCGGCTGTCGATGCGTACTACGCCCTGCTCAGCCAGCGCCCAGGTTTCCAGGCCTTTGCCCTCGACGGTCACAACTAAGGGCCCACCTAAAGTTCACCATCGGCGCATGTGTTAATCGGTAGCAGCTCAGCAGGCTGAACCACTCATCCGGCACCGTGAAAAACTGTCAACTTTCACAGTAGACCTGCCTTTTCAAGCGCATTTAACTAGATGCAATGCTTGCCCAATCTTACGGCAACCGCATCTCATAAATGCATGAAAACAGGAGAGTCCTATGTCTGTTAAATCATCTAAACCATCGTTGAAAACTTACTACGCCCAAGGTTCTGTCAAAGCCAAGGTATCACTTGATAGCAGGCCATTCGTTTCTGAAGGCGTGAGGATTTGGAGTGGAGGCTCCTACTACGTGGTCAGAGCAGATCTACAGTCACGCCTTCAGTTACTGCAGTTTAACCTGGACAATAACATCCAGGCCGGAACGCACAACCTGGGTTCGGGTCCAGATGAAACCACTGCGTACTTCTATCACTACAATGGAGAATTCGGCTGGAGTTACTTCGCCGAGACAGGGACGCTAGACATCACCGATGTCGATCTAGAACGACAATTGCTCAAGGCCACCTTTAACTTCGAGTCCCCAGGCATGGAGCCAGGTGACCCACCTGTAAAAGTCACAGAAGGAGAAATCGACCTCACGGGTGCACGCGGTAAAACACGGTAGAGAGAAATGCCCTACTGCTATCCGACACAACGCAGACCTTGCCGTCAGATAGCGGCAAGGTTTCACCGCTGACAGGACAATACTTGCCGACCTTTGCACGACATCGCCCGTAAATTCGGGGCTTGGCGCCTGGGCACGCTAATTGCTAAACCCTATGGACCGTTCAAAACCACAGGTGCCCGATCATGTTGGTCAATACCCAAGTCTCGTCCGTGATCCAACAGTCCAAACGCCCCGACCTGGACCCGGCCAACGCTGCCGCCAGCGCGCTGTACAGCGGCGTGATGCAAAACGTGCAGAACGCGGCCGCCGCGACCCAGGTGCAGGCCACGCAAAAGGCCACCGACACCACCGCCAGCAACGTGGACGCCGCGTTCGCCAAGACCCGCCTGCAACTGCAAGCGACACCGCCGACCAGCGCCACGCCCACCACCGCAACCAGCACCCAGGCCCGGGCAGAGTTCAGCGATTACATGAGCAAGACCCCAGCCGAACGCATTCGTGAGCAGATCCTGCTGGAAAGGGGTCTGACCGAAGACGATGTGAAAGCGATGCCTATCGAACAGCAGAACGCCATTGCCCTGGAAGTGACTGAGCGCCTGAAGAT
The DNA here is from genome assembly GCF_001983165.1 of Pseudomonas gessardii. Taxonomy (GTDB): domain Bacteria; phylum Pseudomonadota; class Gammaproteobacteria; order Pseudomonadales; family Pseudomonadaceae; genus Aquipseudomonas; species Aquipseudomonas gessardii. The sequence continues at coordinate 83,285 of NZ_MNPU01000015.1, forward strand.
GCAGGCGGCGCAGCAGTTCGCCGAGAAGACTGCCGACCCGCAGATCAAGGCCGTCAAAGACGCCCTGGCCACATAACCCCACTGCTGTAGGAGCGAGCTTGCTCGCCCCTACACAGGGCCGTTATTGCAGTTGCAGGGTGGAATTGAACTGGCCGATGGCGTCCACCACATGCCGCGAGCCCTCCTGAATCTCCAGGATCACCTGCCCCGCCTCATTGGCCAACTCCACCCCCAGCCCGGTACGACTCAGGCTCGACTGCATGCTCGATACCGCGCTCAGGGACAAGTCGTGGTTCCTGCGCACCACATCGACAATCTCCAGCGTGGCCTGGCTGGTACGTGCCGCCAGGCTGCGCACCTCATCCGCCACCACCGCAAACCCGCGCCCGTGCTCACCGGCACGGGCGGCTTCAATGGCGGCGTTGAGCGCCAGCAGATTGGTTTGGTCGGCAATCGCGCGAATGGTCTGGACGATGGTGCCAATGATGTCCGACTGCTTGCTCACCGCATCAATGCTCAACGCGGCTTGATTCAGGTCGTGGGAAATTTCTTCGATGATCTGCACCGTCTGCTGCACCACTTCCGCCCCCTTGCGGGCGCAGGCGTCGTTCTGCACCGAGGTGGCATGGGCCGAATCGGCGGCGGTACGCAACGTGGAGACCTGCTTGGTGATATCACTGGCAAACTTCACCACTTTGTACAGGCGACCGTTGGCATCGAAAATCGGATTGTAGGAGGCTTCCAGAAAAAGGGTCTGGCCCTGCTTATTGCGCCGCTCAAAACGATGGGAGTGAAACTCGCCCCGGTTGAGCGACGCCCAGAAGGCTTTATAAGCCGGCGACTCTACCTCCGCGTGGTGACAGAACATGCGGTGGTGCTGGCCGACGATTTCGCCGAGGGAATACTGCACCGTCTTCAGGAAGTTGTGGTTGGCATTGAGGATCTGCCCCAAGGGGGTGAACTCGATGACCGCCATGGAGCGGCTGATGGCGTCAATCAGGCTCTGGTTTTCGTGTTCGCGGTGAACCCGTGCGCAAATATCCGACGCCACCTTGATCACGCTCTGCACCTGTTTGTCCAGGCCGTAGACCGGCATGTAACTGGCCTCCAGCCACACCTCCTGGCCACTTTGGGTCAACCGCATGAACGTGCCGCTGATAGGCTTGCCCTGAGCCAGGTCGCGCCATAACTGGGTGTAGGCATCGCTATGGGAATAGGCCTCCTCGCAGAAAATCCGATGGTGTTTGCCGCGCACTTCCTCGGCGCTGTATCCCATGGTCCTACAGAAGTTTTCGTTGGCGTCCAGGACCACGCCGTTGCGATCAAACTCGATCATCGCCATGGAATGGCTGATCGCCGCCAACTTGGCCTGGGCCTGGCTCAAAGCGCAGGAGAAACGTTCGATTTCTAACAGGTCGGATTTGTGGTGCAGACTAAACATGCTCGGATCACCTTCAGCGCTGTTTTTGAATGACGGTTAGTTCTTGGATTTGACCCAGTACAACTTTCCACAAAACAGGCAAACGCAATCGTCCAGAGACAGGACACGTGTCATGCGATAGAGAAATGATGATCAATCGGAGCGTCCATGGGCAACACTCGTTTCAAGGCATCCTTTTCTTGATGGCCCCGCAAGGGCCTGCTGTAACCGACACACGCAAATCCATTTAACCTGAGGCTCCTTTTTCCCGGCGCTTTGACAGAAACGCTCATCTATTCACAGTTTTTATAGTAGTTGTCATGCTCTATTTCAAAAGCCACCCAAAACGCTTCATATGGCGAGCGACATAAGTGGTTCTGAGTGAGCATAGCCGGGGCTTGGCGTGATGCAAGGCCATTGGCCATCATTGCTGAGAGGTCTGTTGGGGGGCGTGCGGGGGAGATATCAGAATGTATCGATGTCGTTGCAGGAGCGAGCTTGCCCGCTCCTGCGGCGAAGTACTCAGTGACCGAACAGGCCCGTCTCGGACTTCTTGGCTTTTTTGTCCGCGCGTTTTTCATCGGCGGTCTTTGCCGGTTTTTTCTTCGCGGCTTTCTTTGAATCCATACCTTTGGCCATGACACATGCTCCACTAACAGAGGAAGTAACAAGGGGTATAACACCTATTGCCCAACAGAAGGCGCTTTGCCCGACTTATAATCACCGCCCCGTGATCACGCCTGTCAAACCACCATGCCCGAGTTGCACATCGATCGACTGGCAGAGCCCCTGTGGCCGCTGCTGAACAAGTTCTACCGCAGCCACAATTCATCGATGAAAGCCCTCAAGGGCGGTCAATTGTGGGTGGCGCGCAACAGCCAGATCGTCGCCGGGCTGTGCCTGAGCCCCGTGGTCGGCGGCCAGTGGCTGACCGGGCTGTTTGTCGATCCGGCCTGGCGTGGGCAGGGGCTGGCGGCGCGGCTGATCGAGGACGCAATCGCGCCCGTCGAAGGAACGGTGTGGCTGTTGTGCCACCCGGACCTGGAAGGGTTTTATCAAGCCCTGGGCTTCAGCCAGCAAACGGTGTTGCCGCAGTCGCTGGCCGAGCGCCTGGTGCGCTATAAACGCAACAAGCCGATGATTGCCATGGGCGTGTGCCGCCGGGGCTAGTCGTCGGCGCTGGGGTCCATGTCCGGGAACATCACCTCGATAAACCCGAACTTGCTGAAGTCGGTGATCCGCGAAGGGTACAACCGTCCGATCAGGTGGTCGCACTCATGCTGCACCACCCGGGCATGGAAGCCATCGGCAATCCGCACAATCGGCTCGCCCTTGGGGTCAAACCCCTCATAGCGGATCTGTTGGTAGCGATCCACCGCCCCCCGCAGCCCGGGTACCGACAGGCAGCCTTCAAAGCCCTCCTCCATCACTGGGCTGAGCGGGGTAATCAGCGGGTTGATCAGGATGGTCTGGGGCACCGCCGGGGCATCCGGGTAACGCTCGCTGCTCTCGAAACCGAAGATCACCAGCTGCAGGTCGACACCGATCTGCGGCGCGGCCAGGCCAACGCCGCCCACATGCTCCATGGTCTGGAACATATCGTCGATCAGTTGCCACAACTCGGGGCTGTCGAACATTTCCGGCGGGACCGGCGGTGCGATACGCAGTAGGCGCTCATCGCCCATTTTCAGGATTTCACGAATCATCGGTCAGGCTTCATCAGTGGTTGGCTTGGGCAGCGAATGGTCCCGGCCGAGGCCTGAGACGTGTTGTTTTTCATGGCTTGGGTGCTCGCCAAAATCCTTTTCACCCGGGTCCTTGCCTTCGGCGGACATATGCTCGATCACCGCGTTCATCTCCGCGCCCAGCAGCAATACGGCGGCGGAAATGTAGAAATACAGCAGCAGGACGATGATCGCCCCGATGCTGCCATACATGGCGTTGTAGTCGGCGAAAGTCTTGACGTAATAGCCAAAACCCAGTGACGCCACGATCCACACCACCACCGCCAGCACCGAGCCCGGCGTGATAAAGCGAAACTTCTGCTTCACGTCCGGCATCACGTAATACATCAAGGCCACGGCGAACATCAACAAAATCACGATCAATGGCCAGCGCAGGATGGTCCACAACGTGACCACGAACTCCTGCATGCCGATCTGCCCGGCCAGCCACTCCATCACTTGTGGCCCCAACACCATCAACGCCGCAGCGGCCAGTAACATGCCAGCAATGCCCACGGTGTAGAAAATCGACAACGGGAAACGTTTCCAGATCGGCCGGCCTTCGACCACATCGTAGGCGGCGTTCATCGCGCTCATCATCAGGCGCACACCGGCCGAGGCGGTCCACAGCGCGATGACGATACCCACCGACAACAGGCCGCCCTTGGATTGCTGCAGCTGGTCGATCACCGGGTTGACCTGCTCCAGGGCCTGGGGCGGCAATACCAGTTCCGATTGCAGGCGCAACCAACTGAAAAAGTCCGGCAAGTGCAGGAAACCGATCAGGGCAATCAGGAACAGCAGGAAGGGGAACAGCGAGAACAGCATCTGGTAAGCCAATGCCGAGGCGTAGGTAGACATCTCGTCATCGACAAACTCCTTGACTGTGCGTATCAGCACGCGGTGCAGCGGCAGGTCTTTTAATACCGGAAAAATCATAGCGTCTCCTTTCGCCGCAAAAGGTTGAGTTCGTGGGCGACTCAGGGGCCGTTTTCTACATCACGGTAGCCTATTCGGCGACCATGAAACAATTTCAAAACGTTAGTCAGCAACGCTGACATAAAAACGGCCATCCGTGGATGACCGTTGTCCTGCGTGTTGGGGCGGGTTAATCAGGCTTTGTCGACCGTCTTCTTGACCGCGTCCTTGACCTTGCCGACCGCTTGCTGGGCTTCGCCCTTCTTCTCTTGAATCTTGCCTTCGGCTTGCAGCTTGGGGTTGTCAGTGGCCTTGCCGACACCTTGCTTGATAGTGCCGATGGCTTCGTTCGCTAAACCTTTTGCCTTATCCGCTGTGCTGCCCATGGTATTTCTCCGTAAGAACAATCAAGGGTTTGGGTCATTACCTAAGCGTTGACCCTGGGCCTTTGCGCAGAGTTTCAATTATTTGCGCAAGGCATTTCATCACCCCGTACAGGTTTGGCTTTATGTTTTGCCGCCAACCCCCGAGAATGCCCGGCAGATTCAGGCTCAATCGCTGAATAACAGATCCCGTAGGAAGGTTATGAAACTCAATAAAACACAGGCCATCGCCCGCAGAAACCTGGAACTGGGCGGTGCCGTGCTCGGTGTCAACAACTGCCACTTCACCGACCTGGACCGCAAGCGCAACATCTGGTGGTTCGACCTGCCGCTGGCCCGCATTGCCATCGGCCAATACGAGTGGATTCATTTGTTGATGCACAACGCCGAGACCGACCAGTTGCTGCACCTGAAAGTGCCGACGGCCTTCCTGCGTGAAACACTTGAAGGGTTGGTGGTGCGCAATGCGGGCAAACGCAAGCCGGAGATGACCCTGGAGCTGAGCGCAGATAAGGATTCGTTCCTGAAGGATGTGCGCCCGACTGGGGCGGGTGTGAGCTTCGCGCAGTTCGCCCTGTAAGCACTCACCAAAGAATATGTAAATGCGCTTGTGTGGGAGCGGGCTTGCCCGCGATAGCAATGTATCAGTGCCAGATTTATTGGCTGACACTCCGTTATCGCGAGCAAGCCCGCTCCCACACCAGCCCCACATTTGGATTGCATTCCAATCAGCGCCCAATAAAAAGCCCCGCATTCGCGGGGCTTTTTGTTTACTTCTTCAGGCCTAACTTCTTCAGCTCTTCATCACGCAACTCGCGACGCAGGATCTTGCCCACGTTGGTGGTCGGCAGCACTTCGCGGAACTCGACAGCCTTGGGCACTTTGTAGCCGGTGACATTGGCACGCATATGCTCCATCACCTGTTCCTTGGTCAGGGTCGCGCCCGGCTTGACCACGATGAACAGCTTGATGTGCTCGCCCGACTTTTCGTCCGGTACACCAATGGCCGCGCATTGCAGTACGCCTGGCAGGCTTGCCAGCACGTCTTCCAGCTCGTTGGGGTAGACGTTGAAACCGGAGACCAGAATCATGTCCTTTTTACGGTCGACGATGCGCATGTAGCCATCTGGCTGGATGATCGCGATATCACCGGTCTTCAACCAGCCTTCGCTGTCGAGCACTTCGGCGGTGGCGTCTTCACGCTGCCAGTAGCCTTTCATCACTTGCGGGCCCTTGACGCACAGCTCGCCGATTTCGCCCAGGGGCAATTCGACGCCCTCGTCCGAGATGACTTTGCACAGGGTCGAAGGCACCGGGATGCCGATAGTGCCGATCTGGATGTTCTGGATCGGGTTGACCGTGGCTACCGGGCTGGTTTCGGTCATGCCGTAGCCTTCACAGATGTTGCAGCCGGTCACGGCTTTCCAACGCTCGGCCGCCGCCAGTTGCAATGCCATGCCACCCGAGAGGGTAACCTTGAGCGCCGAGAAATCCAGCTTGCGGAAGCCCTCGTTGTTGCACAGGGCCACGAACAGGGTGTTCAGGCCGACAAAGCCGCTGAACTTCCACTTCGACAACTCCTTGACCATCGCCGGCAGGTCGCGCGGGTTGCTGATCAGGATGTTGTGGTTGCCGATCAGCATCATCGCCATGCAATGAAAGGTGAAGGCATAGATGTGGTACAGCGGCAGCGGTGTGATCAGGATCTCGCAGCCCTCATTGAGGTTGGAGCCCATCAGCGCCTTGCACTGCAGCATGTTGGCCACCAGATTGCGGTGGGTCAGCATCGCGCCCTTGGCCACGCCGGTGGTGCCGCCGGTGTATTGCAGCACGGCCACGTCTTCGCTGGCAGGGCTGGCGTCGGTGACGGGTTGGCCATGGCCCTTGGCCAGGACGTCGTTGAACTTGATCGCCTGGGGCAAGTGATAGGCCGGGACCATTTTTTTCACGTACTTGATGACGCTGTTGATCAGCAGCCGCTTGAGCGGCGGCAACAGGTCAGCGACCTCAGTGACGATCACGTGCTTGACACCCGTCTTGGGCACGACTTTTTCTGCCAGGTGCGCCATGTTGGCCAGGCAGACCAGGGCCTTGGCCCCGGAGTCGTTGAACTGGTGTTCCATTTCCCGCGCGGTGTACAGCGGGTTGGTGTTGACCACGATCAGGCCGGCGCGGATAGCCCCGAACACGGCAACCGGGTATTGCAGGAGGTTGGGCAATTGCACGGCGATTCGATCACCGGGCTGCAAGTCGGTATGCTGTTGCAGGTAGGCAGCAAAGGCACCGGACAATTCGTACAACTCACCGTAGGTGAGTGTCTTGCCCAGGTTGCTGAAAGCCGGTTTGTCGGCGAAGCGTTGGCAGGACTGTTTCAGTACCGCCTGAATATTTTGATACTCGTCTGGATTGATGTCTGCAGCAATCCCGGCGGGGTACTTATCCTTCCAAAAGTCTTCGATCATGGAAGCCCACTCCTCAGCGACGCGAATTCATTCACCGCATTTGATGCGATTATTATTTGTGTGTGTTTTTTTAGGTGATTCTGGCTGTTTCAAGCAGGCCGAGAGGTCACAAAGCGCGCCGAGAGTAGCAGCTTTGCAAAGGGCCGCCTAGAGCCAAAAGAGGGCCCTACAGTCATAAACATGACTCAAGAATATCCAATAGTCATTTTTAGAGCAAAGATTCTATAACACCTAAAACAGCTCTATTCCCAGGATGTACGCCGTCAAAATGTGGGAGCGGGCTTGCTCGCGATAGCGGTGGGTCAGCCAACAAATCTGTCACTGATATACCGCTATCGCGGGCAAGCCCGCTCCCACACAAGCCAGCTCCCACATTTGAATCGTATTTCAATTCAGGTCAGGCGATGTCGCGCAGCTCGCGCCGCAGGATCTTGCCCACCGGCGTCATCGGCAGCGAGTCCCGCAACACAATATGTTTGGGCACCTTGTAGCCGGTGAAGTTGGCCTTGCAGTAGCTCTTCAGCTCTTCAAGGCTGACGCCTTCGGCCCGTGCCACCACGAACAGTTTCACCGCCTCGCCGGTACGCTCGTCCGGCACGCCGATCACCGCGCAGTTGGCCACGTTGGGGTGGGCCATCACCACGTCTTCGATCTCGTTGGGGTACACGTTGAAGCCCGAGACGATGATCAGGTCCTTCTTGCGGTCGACAATGCGCACAAACCCATCCGGGTCGATCACCGCAATATCGCCGGTTTTGAGCCAGCCTTCGGCGTCCAGGGTCTCGGCAGTGGCTGCCGGTTGCTGCCAGTAGCCCTTCATGACCTGCGGGCCCTTGATGCACAACTCGCCCCGCTCGCCCAGCGGCAGCTCCTCGCCGGCGTCATCGATGACCTTCATCGCCGTACCCGGCACCGGAATGCCCACGGTGCCCAGGCGCGATTGATCACCGTAGGGGTTGGTGCTGGCCACCGGCGACGTCTCGGTCAGGCCGTAGCCTTCGCCGATGGAACAGCCGGTGACCTGCTTCCAGCGCTCGGCCGTGGCCTTGACCAGGGCGGTGCCGCCGGAGTTGGTGATCTTCAGGTGGGAGAAGTCCAGGGTCTTGAAGTCCGGGTGTTCCATCAGCGCGACAAACAGCGTGTTGAGCCCCAGCAGCCCGGTAAAGCGCCACTTCTTCAGTTCCTTGATAAAGCCGCCGATGTCCCGCGGATTGGTGATCAGCACGTTGTGGTTGCCGGTGACCATCATGCACATGCAGTTCGCGGTGAAGGCATAGATGTGGTACAGCGGCAGCGGCGCGATCATCACCTCCTGCCCTTCCTTGACCAGCGGATGCCCGTCTTCGCGCAGCTGGGACATGCACGCCCGCACCTGCTGCATGTTCGCCACCAGGTTGCCGTGGGTCAGCATCGCGCCCTTGGCCAGGCCGGTGGTGCCGCCGGTGTATTGCAGCACCGCGATATCATCGAGAGTCACCGGATGGCGGGTCACGGAAAGGCCCGCGCCCATGCGCAAGGCGCGCTTGAACGACACCGCCCGGGGCAGGCTGTAGGCCGGGACCATCTTCTTCACCTTGTCGACCACGGTATTGATCAGCCAGCCTTTGGCGGCGGGCATGAAGTCGCCCATTTTCGCTTCGATCAGGTATTCGATCTCGGTGTCGGCCGCCACTTCCTGGACCCTGGAACCGAACAGGTTGAGGTAGACCAGAGCACGAATGCCGGCGTCCTTGAACTGATGACGCATTTCCCGCGGGGTGTACAGCGGGTTGGTGTTGACCACGATCAGCCCGGCGCGCAAGGCGCCGAACACGGCAATCGGGTAATGCAGGACGTTGGGCATCTGTACCGCAATACGGTCGCCCGGCTTGAGATCGGTGTGGTGTTGCAGGTAGCCGGCGAACGCCGCGCTCTGGCGCTCCAGGTCGGCGTAGGTCAGGGTGATCCCCATGTTGCTGAATGCCGGACGGTCGGCAAAGGCCTTGCAGGAACGCTCGAAGACTTCGATTACTGACTTGTACGCCGACAGGTCCAGCTCGTTGGGAACGCCTGCTGCGCGTTTGTCATTCCAGAAATCAGGTTGCATTATTCTTGTCCTCTACCTGAGTGTGCCCGACCGCTTCCAACAGCAGATGGGAAGCGGAGCTTCGGGGACGTTAGCAGTTATAGCCAAACTGGCAAATACACAAAAACGTGTCATTGATTGTATGAATCTTGTCCCTGAGGCCCGGGGTGATCAAACGCCGGCCTACAGATGAGCTATACACTGCAACGACCCTGAGCAAAGGAAGCGCCATGAACCACACCACTTTCTGGCTGACTGCCAATGACCACAGCCGCCTGTACGTCAACCAGTGGCTACCGGACGGGCCGCCCACGGCGCTGGTGATGCTGGCCCATGGCATGGCCGAGCACAGCGGCCGCTATGTGCGCCTGGCGCAGGCCTTGTGTGACGCCGGCTACGGGGTCTATGCCCCAGACCTGCGCGGCCATGGCCGCACCGCCGATGAAGGCACCCTGGGCCTGTTTGCCGAGCACGATGGCTGGAACAAAGTGGTGGGTGACCTGGCCGCGCTCAACCAGCACATCGGCCAGCAGGCCCCTGGCGTGCCGATCATCCTGCTGGGCCATAGCATGGGCAGCTACATCGCCCAGGCCTATCTGTTGCATCACAGTGCCAGCCTGCACGGGGCGATTCTCAGTGGTTCAAACTTCCAGCCGGTGGCCCTGTACCGCGCCGCCCGCCTGATCGCCCGCGCCGAACGCCTGCGCCAGGGCCTGCGGGGGCGCAGCGCGCTGATCGAATTCCTCTCGTTTGGTTCGTTCAACAAGGCCTTCAAGCCCAACCGTACGGCGTTCGACTGGCTGAGCCGCGACCCTGGCGAAGTGGACAAGTACGTCAACGACCCGTTGTGCGGCTTTCGTTGCACCAACCAGCTGTGGATCGACTTGCTCGGTGGCTTGCAGCAAATCAGCAAAGCGTCCAATCTCAAACAGATTGATCCGGGCCTGCCGATTTTGGTGATGGGCGGCGAATGTGATCCGGTCAGCGAGGGCAAGCGTCTGACCCTTCTGGCCAATGCGCTGCGGGAGGCCGGCAGCCAGAACCTGCAATTGAATATTTACCCGCAGGCGCGCCACGAACTCTTCAATGAAACCAACCGCGACGCGGTCACCGCCGATGTACTGGCCTGGATGGCACAGGCCGTGAACCATCACCGGCCGGCGCGCTGCGAGTAAACGCTTAACCATTTCGTTTAAAATCAACGAATCATGTTTATCGATTAGCCACAGGATGCAGGATTAGATGACCCAGGTTACCAACACTCCGTACGAAGCCCTTGAAGTCGGCCAGAAAGCCACCTACAGCAAAACCGTGGAAGAGCGCGATATCCAGTTGTTCGCAGCCATGTCCGGCGACCATAACCCGGTGCACCTGGATGCCGAATTCGCCAAGGTCACCATGTTCAAGGAGCGTATCGCCCACGGCATGTTCAGCGGCGCCTTGATCAGCGCGGCAGTCGCCTGTGAGTTGCCTGGGCCGGGCACCATCTATATCGGCCAGCAGATGAGCTTCCAGAAGCCGGTGAAAATCGGTGACACCCTGACCGTACGTCTGGAAATTCTCGAGAAGCTGCCCAAGTTCCGCGTGCGGATTGCCACCCAGGTGTTCAACCAGCGTGATGAGTTGGTGGTGGATGGCGAAGCGGAGATCCTGGCGCCACGCAAGCAGCAGGTGGTGACCTTGACCCAGTTGCCGGCGATCAGCATCGGCTGATTAAACACCGCTATCTCAGGTCATGTGAAAAACAAAAAGTGGGAGCGGGCTTGCTCGCGATAGCGGTAGATCAGTCAATTAAGATCTCGACTGACACACTGCCATCGCGAGCAAGCCCGCTCCCACATGTGTTACTGGGCGCGAGCCTGGTTACGCAGGGCTTTCACCTGGTCATGGTTGCGCTGCGCACCGTGGTACTGACGCTCAACCAGGTCACGAATACCCACCAGGTTGTGTTTGTTGATTTTCTCGAGGGCTTCCTTGTAAGCCTTCAGTGCGTGGTCTTCACCGCGCTCGGCTTCGTTGAGGACGGCCTCTTCGTCCTTACCGGTAACCAGCGACTTCACATCGACCCAGCCACGGTGCAGTGCGCCGGCAACGCTGCCGGAATCTTGCGGGTCACCACCCAAGGCACGCACGGCCGTCTGCAGTTCAACAGCCGCAGACGCGCAGTCTGCCGAACGCTTGGTGAACAGCGCCTTGAGCTCTGGATGCTTGATGTCTTCTGCGCAGGTCTTGAAGCCTTCCTGGCCGTCTTTACTGGTTTCGATCAGGTCATTGAGTACGGAGATCGATTCTTTGTTGATATCAGTCATTGTTCAATTCCTTCGCGGGTTTAGAAACGTATTGGGGTAGTTGCAGCGCCCGTGCCAGGTCTTGAATCAAGATTTAATAATTAAATTTCAATAACTTATAAAAAAACCAAACATCTGTATCCGCTTTATTTGCATGATCTGTCATTTGGCCTTCATGCAGAATGCCTGTATTTTCCAAGGCATCCTCCTGATTGCCTGAAGCCCGTATGAACCCCGAAAAACTCGAACTGCTGATCACCCGCCAAATGCCGTTCGGCAAGTACAAGGGCCGGATCATTGCCGACCTGCCCGGCCCGTACCTGAACTGGTTTGCCCGCGAAGGCTTCCCCCACGGCGAGTTGGGTGGCCTGCTGGCCTTGATGCAGGAAATCGACCACAACGGCCTGTCCGAACTGCTCGAACCGCTGCGCGCCAAACACGGCAAGCCCGCCCCGCGCCACTAATCGAGCCCGACCATGCCCACTACCCGCGACGAAGCCTATTGGCAGGCCATTGCCCAGCGCTATGACCTTGAACCCGGCCCCATCAACCTGGAGAACGGCTATTTCGGCCGCATGAGCCGAACCGTGCTGGCGCAGTATCAGGAGCACGCGGCCTTTATCAACCGCAGCAACTCCGTGCACGTGCGCCAGCGCTTCGAGCAAGGGCAAAACATCGAGATTCGCCGGCATCTGGCCGAACTGATCAACGCCGACCCCGAGGCGGTGGCCTTCACCCGTAATGCCACCGAAGCCTTGCAGTCACTGATCCGCAACTACAACCGCCTGCAGCCGGGCGACCAGGTACTGATCAGCGACCTGGAATACGACACGGTCAAAAGTGCCATGCGCTGGCTGGCCAGCTACCGAGGGGTGGAGGTGATAGAAGTGTCCCACGCCCACCCGGCCAGTTTCGACAGCCTGGTGCAGACCTATCGCGACACCTTCAGCCGCTGTCCGCGCCTGAAGCTGATGGCGCTGACCTATGTCACCCACCGCACCGGCCTGGTCATGCCGGTCGAGGCCATTGCCCAGGCTGCACGGGAGCAGGGTGTCGATGTGATCCTCGATGGCGCCCATGCGCTGGGCCAGATCGACTTCGACCTGGCCCGGCTGGGCATCTCGTTTGCCGGCTTCAACCTGCACAAGTGGATCGGTGCGCCCCTGACCCTGGGCTTTCTCTATATAGCCCCGCAGCGGCTGGCAGACATTGACCCGGACATGGGCGAGTTCCACTACCCGCTCACCGATGTGCGGGCCCGTACACCCTACAGCACACCGAACTTTCCGGCGCTGATGACGTTGCCGCTGGTGCTCGAAGAGCATCGGGCCCTGGGTGGCGCGCAGGCCAAGGGGGCGCGGGTGAATTACCTGCGTGATCTTTGGGTGAGCCAGGTGCGGCCACTGCCGGGCGTCGAAGTGCTGACCTCGGATGATCCACGACTGTATTGCGGGATCACCGCGTTCAAATTCAGTGGGCGCGATCAGCAGGTGATGGCGGATCGATTGCTTGATGAGTACAACCTGTTTACTACCCTGCGCAGTGGGGCGGCGTTTGGCAGCTGCATTCGAGTGACGCCGGGGTTGGTGACGTCGGCGACGGACATCAGCGTGCTGGTCAACGCAATTACCCAACTGAACACGGATTAAAATGTGGGAGCAGGCAAGCCAGCTCCCACACAAGCCACCTACATTTGGATTGCGGTGATATTTCGCTTTTCTATAGGCAAAAAAAACGGCGCACCGACCAAGTGCACCGTAAACATGCCGTGAAGCACAGCAACAACGATTCGGTAAATCAGATCAATCCAGCAGCGCCAGCGCCTGGGCGGTGACGTCCTGGATGCGCGCCCAGTCGCCGTTCTTGATCCACTCGGGGTCAAGCATCCAGCTACCGCCCACGCACATCACGTTTTTCAACGCCATGTAGTGTTTGATGTTGGCCGGGCCAACGCCACCAGTGGGGCAGAATTTCACTTCGCCAAACGGGCCACCCAGGGCCTTGATGGCCGCCACGCCGCCGCTGACTTCCGCCGGGAACAGCTTGAAGCGGCGATAGCCCAGGCCATAGCCTTCCATGATGCCGGAGGCATTGCTGATGCCAGGCAACAGCGGGATCGGGCTGTCGACACTGGCTTGAAGCAGGTCGCGGGTAATGCCCGGGGTGACGATAAACTGCGAACCCGCCGCCTCGGCAGCCGCCAGCATGGTGCGATCAAGCACCGTGCCTGCACCGGTGACCAGCTCCGGGCGCTGCTCACGCAAGACCTGGATGGCCTTGAGACCGAACGGCGAACGCAGGGTCACCTCCAACGCGGTCAAGCCCCCCGCCGCCAAGGCATCGGCCAGGGGCAGAATGTCCTGTTCGCGGGCAATGGTGATCACCGGCAGGATCCGCGCCTTGGCGCAGAGGCTGTCGATCAGGGCAACTTTATCCGCCATGGACACGGTCGGGTGAGGGCTTTTCATAGCGGCTGATCCTTGGCTCATGGGCACCAGTAAATCTCTAGAGTAGGTTGCAAAAACGCGCGAATCGGCATGCCGGCAACATCGTCGCCAGCCAGCGCTTCGCTCAGGGTGTGGAGTTTTGAATCGCCGGCAATCGACAACACGGTGTAGCGGGCACTGGCCAACAGCGCACGGCTCATGGTCAGGCGCTGATGGGGCACGCTGGGCGCCAGCATCGGCCAGCAACGGCGGGTGCCATCGGGCTGCAGCGCTTGGGCCAGGTTCGGGCTGTTGGGGAACAGCGATGCGGTGTGCCCGTCATCGCCCATGCCCAACACCAGCACATCGATCGCCGGCAGTTCGGCCAACAGGCGATCCGCCTGCTCGGCAGCACCGTCCAGGTTCGCGGCGGCACTGTAGAGGCTCAAGAATCTGGCCTTGGCCGCCGGGCCTTGCAGCAGGTATTTCTTCAACAGGCCGGCGTTGCTGTCGGCATGCTCCACCGGCACCCAGCGCTCGTCGGCCAGGGTGATGGTGACCTTGGACCAGTCCAGGCCCTGCCTGGCCAGGTTCTGGAAAAACGCCACGGGGCTGCGGCCACCGGACACCACCAGGGTCGCCTCGCCACGGGCACTGATGGCCGCGCGCAGTTGTTCGGCCACGTCGTTGGCCAAGCCTTCGGCCAGCAGTACCGGCGTGCGGTACTCATGGGGTGTTACACCCTGGGGCAGTTTCAAATCAGATATCGCCATACCACGACCTCCCATCCCGCGTGATCAGTGCAATGGAGCTCATCGGCCCCCAGGAACCCGCCGCGTACGGCTTGGGTGCATCGCCGGACTTCTTCCACCCGGCAATCAACTGGTCACACCACTTCCACGCGGCTTCGATTTCATCTTTACGGACAAACAGGTTCTGATTGCCGCGCATCACTTCCAGCAACAACCGCTCGTAGGCATCGGGAATCCGCGCGCTACGGTAGGTGTCGGAAAAATTCAATTGCAGTGGCCCGCTACGCAGTTGCATGCCTTTGTCCAGCCCCTGCTCCTTGGTCATCACGCGCAAGGAAATACCTTCGTCCGGTTGCAGGCGGATGATCAGCTTGTTGCTGATCTGCAGGCGCTGCTCGGGGGCGAAGATATAGTGGGACGGTTCCTTGAAATGGATGACGATCTGCGACAGCTTTTGCGGCATGCGCTTGCCGGTGCGCAAATAGAACGGCACCCCGGCCCAACGCCAGTTGCGGATATCGGCCCGCAGGGCGACGAAGGTTTCGGTGTCGCTCTGGGTGTTGGAGTTGTCTTCTTCCAGGTAACCCGGCACCGGCTTGCCGGCGCTGTAGCCAGCAATGTACTGGCCACGCACCACCTGGGTGGTCAGGCCTTCCGGGCTGATCGGCGCCAGGGCCCTGAGCACCTTGACCTTCTCGTCGCGGATGCTGTCGGCGGACAGGTCGGCCGGCGGGTCCATGGCGATCAGGCACAGCAGCTGCAACAGGTGATTCTGGATCATGTCCCGCAGTTGCCCGGCCTTGTCGAAATAACCCCAGCGGCCTTCGATCCCCACCTGCTCGGCCACGGTGATTTCCACGTGGGAGATGTAGTGCTGGTTCCACTGGGTTTCAAACAGGCTGTTGGCAAAGCGCAGGGCGATCAGGTTCTGCACCGTCTCCTTGCCCAGGTAGTGGTCGATGCGGTAGGTGCGGTTTTCCGGGAAAAACCGGGCCACGGCGTCGTTGACCTTACGCGAGGACTCCAGGTCCGAGCCGATGGGTTTTTCCAGGACCACCCGGGTATTTTCCGCCAGGCCGACCTTGGACAAGTTCTCGCAAATCGCGCCATACACCGCCGCCGGGGTGGCGAAGTAGGCGATCAGGCGTTGTTCGGTGCCGGCCTTGGCGGCCAGGGCCACATAGTCATCGGCCTTCATGAAATCGACATGCACATAGGCCAGGCGCGCCAGGAAGCGCTCCGCCACGGCTTCATCCAGTTCCTGGCCGACGTATTTGCGCAGTTCGTGTTCGATGTGGTCCAGGTGCTGCTGCTCGGAGCCGGCTTCGCGGGCCAGGGCCAGGATGCGCGTGTCGGCGTGCAAGAGCCCGGCGCCATCGAGTTGGTAGAGGGCAGGAAATAACTTGCGCAGCGCCAGATCACCCAAGGCGCCAAACAGGGCAAAGGTGCAGGGTTCCACGGTTATCGAAGGCATGATGTTTGTTCTTTTATCAAGTTAAGCTACAAATACCTTTTTTCAAGGCATCACTCAAGGAAAAATGTAGTAATAACCACAACATTTTCCCAAAATACGCATTGCGAGTGGTGGTGTTCAACTACCCTCAGTAGGATAGGCCACCGCCAAGGGCCGCTCGCCGACCTTTTACTGGCTTTTACTTGCATCGTCGCCCGAAGGAAAGACTGAATGGACCGCGTGCGAAATCTTCTGGAACAGATCCGGAACCGCCTCGAAGAATTGAACAAGGCCGAGAAAAAAGTCGCCGAGGTCATCCTGCTCAACCCGCAGCAGGCGACCCGCTTCTCGATCGCCGCCCTCGCCCAGGCCGCCTCGGTCAGTGAACCGACGGTCAACCGTTTCTGCCGTTCGTTCGGCGTCAGCGGTTACCCTGAACTGAAATTGCAACTGGCGCAAAGCCTGGCCAGTGGCGCCGCTTATGTCAGCCGCGCCGTGGAGGCCGATGATAACCCCGAGGCCTACACGCAAAAGATTTTTGGCAGCGCCATCGCCTCCCTGGACAGCGCCTGCCAGGCCCTGGACCCGGCCCTTATCAGCAAGGCCGTGGACCTGTTGATCCAGGCGCGGCAGATCCACTTCTTTGGCCTTGGCGCCTCGGCCCCGGTGGCCATGGATGCCTTGCACAAGTTCTTCCGCTTCAACCTGTCGGTCACGGCCCATGCCGATGTGCTGATGCAGCGCATGATCGCCTCGGTGGCGCATACCGGCGAGCTGTTCGTGATCATTTCCTACACCGGCCGCACCCGCGAACTGGTGGAAGTGGCGCGCATCGCCCGGGAAAACGGCGCCTCGGTGCTGGGTGTGACCGCCGAAAACTCGCCACTGGCCAAGGTCAGCACGGTGAGCCTGAACATCCCGCTGCCGGAAGACACCGACATCTATATGCCGATGACCTCGCGGATCATTCAGTTGACGGTGCTGGATGTGCTGGCGACCGGCATGACCTTGCGCCGTGGTGTGGATTTCCAGCCGCATTTGCGCAAGATCAAGGAGAGCTTGAATGACAGCCGGTATCCAGTGGGGGATGAGTTCAACTAAAGCTGGAATCGCCCCCAGCAGGGCCGGCCCTATCGCAGGCAAGCCAGTTCCCACAGGCTGACCGAGTTCTACCTTGTGGAAGCGGGCTTGCCCGCGATGAGGCCCTGGGCAACACCACTAAACCCCCGCCCGGGCCTGCAAACTCAAATACGCCCGCTCCCCCGGCGCTAGGCTGGCCCCGGCCATGGCCGACTCGACACACACAAACCCCGCCGCCTCGTTGAAGCTCACCCCCAGCAACGGCCGGCTCCCCGGGTGCCAGACCACCGTATCGGCACTGTCGCCGGTATCAATGCACAGTTCGCGCTGCCAGGCGTGGTCCTTGAGCTGCAATTCGCCCTCATGCTGGAACACGCGCTGGCAGCCGCCATCGACACGCAGTTCACCTTCCTGCTGGCAAACCTGGCGACTCAATTGGTCGTAACCCTGCGCCCCATCGAGCCCAGACAGCGCTATCTCACCCACATTGCCAATCCGCCAGTAGGCGTGCAAAGCATGGCTCAATTGGCACGGCAGCTCATCCTGATGCTCGGTGCTCAAGCGCAGTTCGAGGGTTTCGCCCAAGTGTGCGTGCAAGTCCACCTGCCAGTCGCACAGTTGCAATTGCCAGTGCAGGCGCACGCCGTCATCGGCGGTGCTGCTGCCCAGCAGCTTCCAGTCAATCAAGCGCGCCCAACCATGGGATGGCCAGGCGTTTTCGCTGGGATGGCGGCCATACCACGGCCAGCATACGGGCACGCCGCCACGGATCGCCCCGACTTGCGGCCACCTGGCCGCGCACCACAACCAGGGTTTCTGGCCACGGGGCTGAAAATGCAGTAACTGCGCGCCCTGGCGACTGAACACCGCCTGGCACAGCGGGTGGTCGATCACCAATACGTCGCGCATCTGGAAGCGCTCCCAGGCAAACACCGGTCGCTCGCGCAGAGATTTGAAAAAGCGTTGCAGCGGTTGCTCATGCATGTGCCACGGTCCTGAATATCTTTACAGCGCAACCCAAAAAAAAGCGGATAGCCATGGCTACCCGCAAATGCGCACAGAGAGAAGGAGCTTATCGCAACAGCCTTAGAACACCGACTGAATTTTCAGGCCGGCCACCAGCGCGTTATCGACTTTATCCACGCCGCCCGGTTGCACGACGTATTGCAGGTTGGGACGCACGGTCAACCAGTTGGTGACGTGGAAGCCGTAGTTGATTTCAAAGTTGTACTCGGTTTCGCGGATCGGCATGAACGACAGGTCGTTGTAGTCGCTCACGCCATTGGCAATGTTGCGCAGCTCGGCGTTTTTCTTCACGTCTTCGTTGACGTGCAGGCGAGCGGCACCAATGCCCACGTCATCTTTTGGACGCGCGTTGAATGGGCCTTTGTACACCAACATGATCGACTGGTAGTTATCGACGGTGTTGGTCTCTTTGTCGTGGAACGTGGCATTGGCGGCAATGTTCAGGCCGCGGGAAGCGTCGCCGTTATGGGTGGTGAGTTGTTGCTGGGCAACGAACCAGTAGCCCTTCTTGCTGCTGCGGGTACGGTAGTCGGCGCCAGTGGTGGCCGCGTCATTGCCGTTGACGTCTTCACGCACATCGGGAGCATCGGCTGCGCTCTTGTAGTAGCCCACACGGTATTCGCCCGGCAGGTTATTGACCTTCGGCGACCAGACCAACTCCACCGGGATCACGGTGCCCTTGGTGCCACTGCCGCTGAGCTTGAAGCCGTTGCCGTGCTCCAGCTGCGAGGGGTTCTGGTTGTACGCGCCGATCTGCGCATACAGTTCCGGTGTGATGTGGTACTTCACGCGGATCGCGGCCTGGCTGACCGGCCAGTTGTACCAGGTGTTGACGTAGTTACCCACCTGGGAGCCGCAGAACGACAGGTTCTGGAAGTCGCACGGGAAGGTGTTGAAGTCTTCGCCTTCACCGAAGTAACCGAGTTTCACATCCAGCTTGTTGTCGAACATCTGGTGCTGGATCCAGAACTGGGTCAGGCGCACCATATGGCCACGGCCATACACTTCCTGAGACGAACTCAGGGTGCCGGCACGCGGGTCGCCGATACGGTCATTGGAAATGTTGCGGCCATTACGGCTGGTCATCTGGATCTTGGCCTGGGTGTTGTCCCAGCCCCAGAGCTTTTGCAGGTCCAGCGCAACGCCCAGACCGAACTGGTCGGCGTAACGCCCGGTCTTGTCATCGTTGTAGCCGCCACGGGCGTTGTAACCCGCTTCCCCCACGTAGTCGGCCTTGATGTCGATACCCTGCTCGATCAGCTTGGTCCGCTCGCCGCCCCAGTCGCCGGTCATCCACTTGGAATCGGCACTGAAGGCTTCGTCCGCCATCGCATTGGCAGACAAAACCAGCGCTGCC
Organism: Pseudomonas gessardii; assembly: GCF_001983165.1. GTDB lineage: Bacteria > Pseudomonadota > Gammaproteobacteria > Pseudomonadales > Pseudomonadaceae > Aquipseudomonas > Aquipseudomonas gessardii. Next base: position 102,639 of record NZ_MNPU01000015.1, read on the forward strand.
ACTGCTGACAGCTGGCAGATCAAGCGAGTGTTGTTGTGTTGCTTTTTCATCCCTACATCCTCGTCTTTATTGTTATTAACTGTTTTTATCTAACGCGGTTTACATCTAGTTGCGAAACACCAACATCGAATATGTGGGAGCGGGCTTGCTCGCGATAGCCTCACTGCGGTGTGCCTGGTAGACCGCGTCGCCTCTATCGCGGGCAAGCCCGCTCCCACATTTTGATTTTCAGCGGCCCTTGAATTGGGTGACGTTGTCGGCGTGTTGCACTGGCACTGACGCGGCGGTACCCAGGCGTTCGCCGGTCTTGGCGTCGAACAGCAGCACCTTGGCCGGATCGAACTGCAAGGTCAGGCTCTCGCCCACTTGCGGCGCCACGTCCGGGGCCAGGCGGCAGCAGACCTTGGTGTCATTGAGCTGGACAAACACCAGGGTGTCCGGGCCCGTGGGCTCGGTTACCTGGACTTCGGCGCGAATGCTCGGCAGGCCATTGCCCTCGGGGCTGGCCAGGACAATCTGCTCCGGGCGCAGGCCAAGGATCACGTCGCGGTCTTCCAGGCCGGCGTCGCTCATGCCCAATGGCAATTCGCAGCGCGCCTGGCCGCTGTCGAGCAGGGCCAGCAGGCGGCCCTCCTGGCGTTGCAGGCGCAAGGGGATGAAGTTCATCGGCGGCGAGCCGATAAAGCTCGCCACGAACAGGTTGGCCGGATCGTTGTAGATCTCTTTCGGCGTGCCGAACTGCTGGATGATGCCGTCCTTCATCACTGCCACTTTGTCGCCCAGGGTCATGGCTTCGATCTGGTCGTGGGTCACGTAGACCGTGGTGGTTTTCAGGCGCTGGTGCATCAGTTTCATTTCGGTGCGCATCTCGACCCGCAGCTTGGCGTCGAGGTTGGACAGCGGTTCGTCGAACAAGTAGATCTTCGGCCGCCGCGCCAGCGCCCGGCCCATGGCCACGCGCTGTTGCTGGCCACCGGAGAGCTGGCCCGGCTTGCGGTTGAGCAGGTGTTCGATCTGCAACAGCTTGGCCACCCGCGCCACTTCCTCGTCGATGGCCGCCTGGCTCATCTTGCGGATTTTCAGGCCGAATTCGATGTTCTCGCGCACGCTCATGGTTGGGTACAGCGCGTAGGACTGGAACACCATGGCGATGTCCCGATCCTTGGGGCTCATGCCGCTGACGTCCTGGTCACCGATCATGATCGCGCCGCCGCTGATGTTTTCCAGGCCGGCGATGCAGTTCATCAAGGTCGATTTGCCGCAGCCCGAAGGCCCGACAAGAATCAGGAACTCGCCATCCTGGATCGACAGTTCGATGTTCTTCAGGGTGTCCGGCAGGCCGGCACCATAGGTCTTGTTCACGTTGCGAAGTTCGAGCGTAGCCATGATTACCCCTTGACCGCGCCGGCCGTGAGGCCGCGCACGAAATACTTGCCTGCGACCACATAGACCAGCAGGGTCGGCAGCCCGGCGATCATCGCCGCCGCCATATCCACGTTATATTCCTTGGCCCCGGTGCTGGTGTTGACCAGGTTGTTCAGCGCCACCGTGATGGGCTGCGAATCACCACTGGAGAACACTACGCCAAACAGGAAGTCGTTCCAGATCTGGGTGAACTGCCAGATCAGGCAGACCATGATGATCGGCGTGGACATCGGCAGAATGATCCGACGAAAGATGGTGAAAAACCCTGCACCATCCAGGCGTGCCGCCTTGACCAGCGCATCGGGAATGCTCACGTAGTAGTTACGGAAGAACAGCGTGGTAAACGCCAGGCCGTAGACCACATGCACAAACACCAGGCCAGTGGTGGTGCTGGCCAGGCCCATCTTGCCGAGGGTAAACGAGGCCGGCAGCAAGACGGTCTGGAACGGCAGGAAGCAGCCGAACAGCAACAGGCCGAAGAACAACTGCGAACCGCGAAAACGCCACATCGACAGCACGTAGCCATTCAATGCGCCGATGGTGGTGGAGATCAGCACCGCCGGGATGGTGATCATGAACGAGTTCCAGAAGTACCCGTTGACTGTGGCCCAGGCCTTGACCCAGCCGATCCCGGTGATCACCGTCGGCCAGCTCAGCAGGTTGCCGGTGCTGATATCTTCCGGGGTCTTGAAGCTGGTCAGCAGCATCACCACCAGCGGCACCAGGTACAGCACCACGGCCAGGATCAGCACCCCATGGATCGCCAGGCGGCTAAAGCTGATGGCAGGTTTGGCGAGACTAGTCATGGCGCTTGGTCCTCAGCTCGGAGTACAGGTAAGGCACGATGATTGCGAGGATCGCGCCGAGCATCAGGATCGCACTGGCCGAGCCCATGCCCATCTGGCCGCGACTGAAGGTGAAGGAATACATGAACATCGCCGGCAGGTCGGACGAGTAGCCAGGGCCACCGGCCGTCATTGCCGCCACCAGGTCAAAGCTCTTGATGGCGATGTGCGCGAGGATCATCACTGCGCTGAAGAACACCGGGCGCAGGCTGGGCAGTACCACGCTCCAGTAGATGCGCGGCAGGCTCGCGCCGTCGATCTGCGCGGCACGGATGATCGACTGATCAACCCCACGCAGGCCGGCGAGGAACATCGCCATGATAAAACCCGAGGCTTGCCATACCGCCGCGATCACCAGGCAATACACCACGCGGTCCGGGTCGATCAGCCAGTCCAGGCGAAAGCCTTCCCAGCCCCAGTCGCGCAGCAGTTTGTCCAGGCCCATGCCGGGGTTGAGCAGCCATTTCCAGGCGGTACCGGTGACGATCATCGAGAGCGCCATCGGGTACAGGTAGACGGTGCGGATAAAGCCTTCGCGACGGATGCGCTGGTCGAGGAAAACCGCCAGCAGCACACCAATCACCAGGGTGATGCCAATAAACATGCCGCCGAACAGCGCCAGGTTTTTGCTCGCCACCCACCAGCGATCGTTATCGAACAACCGCGCGTATTGCGCCAGGCCTACCCATTTGTAGGTGGGCAGGAAGGTGGAGTTGGTGAACGACAACACGAACGTCCACAGGATGTAGCCATAAAAGCCCACCAGGACGATGAACATGCTCGGCGCCAGCACCAGTTTGGGGAGCCAGCGCTGCAATGCATCGAACGGCGAGACCTTGCTGAACACAGCAACAGAACTCATGGGAAAATCCAGGGCAGGGAGTAAGGGGCTAACGGATAACCTTGAGGGGGCCGGCTTTAGGTGGGAGCTGGCTTGCCTGCGATGGCATCACCTGGGTGTCACTGCTACACCGAGGCGCCTGCATCGCGGGCAAGCTCGCTCCCACACTCAAGCCCAGCCTTCCAAGGGTTACTTGGCCGACTTGACCGCCGCACCCAGTTTCTTGGCGGTGTCGGCCGGATCGGCTTTCGGGTCGTTGATAAAGTTGGTCACCACATCAAAGAATGCGCCCTGTACCGCCAGCGTGGTCGCCATGTTGTGCGCCATGCTCGGCTGCAGGCCACCGGACTTGGCATCCGCGAGGAAATCCTTGGCCGCCGTCTGGGCACAGGCGTCGAAACCGTACTTGCCCATATCGGCCAGCATGTCGTTGCGCACCGGGATCGAGCCTTTGTTGATGCTGAAGACCTTTTGGAAGTTCTCGCCCAGCACCACCTTGGCGATGTCCTGCTGACCGGCCGAGGTGCCGGCATTTTTCTGCTTGAACACCGCCAGGGAGTCGATGTTGTAGGTGAAAGCCTTGTCGGTGCCCGGGAAGGCGACGCACTCGTAGTCCTTGCCGGCGACTTTCTTGGCGGCGGTCCACTCGGACTTCGCCCAGTCACCCATGATCTGCATGCCGGCCTTGCCGTTGATGACTTTGGCGGCTTCCAGGTTCCAGTCCTGGCCCTTGCCGTCGACATCCATATAGGTCGCGACCTTTTTCAGCTCGGTCAGCGCCTTGACCATCTGCGGGCCGGTCAGGGCCGCGTTGTCGAGGTCGACCAGGGCTTTTTTGTAACCGTCCACGCCCATGACCGAGAGCACCACGGCTTCAAACACCGTGCTGTCCTGCCAAGGCTGGCCACCGTGGGCGAGCGCAATGAAGCCGGCGGCCTTGAGCTTGTCACCGGCGGCATAGAATTCTTCAAGGGTCGTAGGATTTTTGCTGATGCCGGCTTTCTTGAACACTTGCGGGTTGATCCACAGCCAGTTGACGCGGTGGATGTTCACCGGCACGGCGACGTAATCACCTTCGTACTTCACCGTGTCGGAGACTTTCTTGTCGAGCAGCTCGTCCCACTTTTCAGCCTTGGCCACGTCTTTCAGGACATCGGTATCGAGCAGCCCGGTGGACGCCCATTCCTGGATGTCGGGGCCCTTGATCTGGGCAACGCCTGGCGGGTTGCCGGCGACCGCGCGGCTTTTCAGCACGGTCATGGCCGTGGCGCCACCGCCACCGGCGACGGCCCCGTCTTTCCAGGTGAAGCCGTCTTGCTCAACTTGGGCCTTCAGGACATCCACCGCCGCCTTCTCACCGCCCGAGGTCCACCAATGCACCACTTCAACCGTCCCTTTGGAGTCGGCGGCAAATGCACTGAGGGGAAACAACGAGGTCATGGAAATAGCGACGGCGAGGCGATTAATCGCGTTCATCTGAGTACCTTTTCTTGTTGTTATGCATGCAAGTCTGGCGCTTGCGCTGCATAGGATTCTAAACAGGGATTTTTGCCAGGCACGTAACAAAGGGATGGGTAAATGTCACCATTTGGTGACATAACAACCGGCCCCCAGCGCACTGGCCATGCTTGGCGATAACGGTAGGCCCGGCAGCAATACCGCCTGCCAGGCATGGTACAGGTCCGGCTTGCCACCCCAGATTCTGCTGGCGGGCTCGTTCTGCGGGTCGAGTTCGTGGTGCCAACTGCCCTGGGCCCGATCAATGAAGCGGGTTTCGCAGAACTCCCAAAAGCGCCGGTACCAGAGTTCGTAATGCCACTCGCCGGTGCGTTTGAGCAGGGCCTGGGCGGCGGCGCTGGCTTCGGCGTGGGTCCAGTGCAGGCGCTCGCGCACCACCGGGCGGTAGTGCCAGTCCAGGGTGTAGACCAGGCCAGGCGCGCCATCTACCGACCAGCCGTATTCGCAGGCACTGGCGAACAACCCCCGGGCCGCCTCCAGCAACCACTCGGGGGTGATGAGCCCCGCCTGCTGGCGCGCGGCTTCAAGGTGCAGTACTAGGCGCGCCCATTCAAAACCGTGGCCCGGGGTGATGCCATAGGGGCGAAAGCCATCGGCCGGGTTGTCTTCGTTGTAACGGTGCACGGGCTGCCAGTAGCGGTCGAAATGCTCGATCACCATAAATTCATTGGCGCCGGCGTGCTGATGGATCACCCGTTCGACAATGCGCAGCGCCCGGCCCAGCCAGCGTGTGTCACCGGTGACATCGGCCAGGGCGAGAAAAGCCTCAGTGGCGTGCATGTTGCTGTTGGCACCGCGATAGGCTTCTTCGCCGCTCCAGTCCCGGGCGAAGGATTCAAGCATGGCACCCTCCTCCTCGCTCCAGAAATACTGGTCGATGATCTGGATGGCGTCCGCCAGCAAGGCTTGTGCCCCAGGGGCCCCCGCCACCACCGCCGAACTGGCGGCCAGGGCGACAAAAGCATGCAGGTAGGCGGCCTTGCCCGTGTTGCCGTCACGCGCACCAGGGGCGGCAAACCAACCGCCATGCTCGGCGTCGCGCAGCGGGCCACTGAGGCTGGCCACACCGTGCTCGACGAGCCCGGCATACCCCGGCAGGCCTTGGGCGTGGGCCATGGCGAAGCTGTGGGTCATGCGCGCGGTGTTCATGGTTTCGGCGTGGGTATCGCTGGGCAGGTAGCCCTGGTCGTCGAGGTTGCCGAAGCCTTCAGGCAGCCGGGAGGCCTTGGCAAAGCCCAGCAGGCGCTGGCCTTCGGCGGCGAGCCAGGCATGATGGGCAGGTGCGTTCAGCCAACTGCTGGCAGGCAGTGGTTGCATGGTCATGGGTGGCCCTTTTTGTTTTTGTGGGATGACCGCAGTCTAAACAAGGGCCGGGAACGGGCAGGTAACGAAAGGGCGAGGAAATGTCACCAGGTTGTGACATTGGTCGGCGCCGGTTTGCCGGCGCCGACCATCACAATGGGGTTACTGGCCCAGGGGCGCGACCCTGGCCGGCGCGCTCACTTCCCGTTGCAGGTTCTGCATCTGGGTCTGCAAGGTCGTAATGTTGCGGGTGGTCTGGATGCGGAACACGTCGAACTCTTTATTCGACGGCCCTTCGGTGGCGGCGCGGTTGTCCAGCTCGCTCTTGATCACCAGCAAGTCCTGCTCCAGGCGGGCAATGGCCGTGGCCGGATTGCCCTGCTTCTTCAAGGCGGCTACCTCCGTGCCCAGCTCCTTGACGTCGGCATTCAACTTGGCGGCTTCGGCCTGCGCGGCCTTGAGGGCCGTCAGTTCGGCGGCCAACGTTTGCACCTGGGCCTGCAACCGGGTATTGGCGGTGGTCAGGTCCGTGGTACTGGCACTCATCTGCGCCAGGCGCTTGTCCAGGTCGGTGGCCTGGCCCGCCACGCCCAATTGCTGCTTGCCCTGCTCCAGCAATTGGCTTTCCAACTGTTTGATCTGCAGCTTCAGCGCTTCACTGCCGGTATTGACGTTGGCCTCACTGGCCACCACCTTGCCGGAAATGTCCTGCAAGCGGCCGGCGGCCTCCTCGCTGATGCGCGCAAAGCTTTCCTGGGTCGCCACCAGTTGCTGCCCCATCAGGGAGATCTGCTGGAAACTCCACCATGCCAGCCCCACGAAGGCAAACAGCAGCGCGCCGACCAGGGCCCACAACGGCCCGGTACTGGCACTCTTGACCTTGACCACCGGCGCCGGGCGCGAGCGTATGGACGTGGCCGCTGTCGGCACAAAATCATCGTCGTCGCCAACGTCGGCCCGCAGGCTCGGTACATTGTCGAAGTCGTCTTTACTGTCGTTACGCATGAATCAACCTTGAAATAGCCACATAAAAAGCCAAGCTGCGGGAGTATAAACCTCTGGCCCGTAGCCTTGGTCGACCTGCAATCGAAAAATCGCGTCCCGGTGTTACCGACGCTACTGGGCGCCCGGCGCCTGGACTTTCCACCAATGGCAAAACTCATCGAGGGCCGTCCACAGGCTGACCTTGGGCTGGTAGTCGAGGTAGTGCCGTGCGCGGCTGATATCCAGGGTGAAGTCCTTGTTCATCACCTGCATCCCCAGGCGTGACAGCGACGGTTCCGGGCGCCCCGGCCACATCGCGCAACAGGCTTCATTGAGTGCCGCGATGCTGTAGGACAAGCCGTAGGAACGGTAACGCGTGACCTGGGGCATTTCCATCTGGCGCATCACGTAGTTGACCACGTCCCACACTGGCACCGGCGTGCCGTTACTGATGTTATAGGCCTTGCCCAGCGCCGAGCCGGTGGCCAGCAGGCTGCTGAGCAGGGCCTCGTTGAGGTTGTGCACGCTGGTGAAATCGACCTTGTTCAGGCCATCGCCGACGATGGCCAGGCGCTTCTTGCGCTGCATGTTCAACAGGCGCGGGAAGATGCTCATATCCCCGGCACCGGTGACAAAGCGCGGGCGCAGGGCCAGCACTTCAAGGCCGAACTCCTGGGCGCCGAAAACTTTTTGCTCAGCCAGGTACTTGGTGGCCGCATAGGGGTGCTTGAAACGCTTGGGCACTTGCTCTTCGGTCAGCCCCAGGTGATCGCGGCCATCGAAATAGATCGACGGTGACGACAAGTGCACCAGGCGCCCGACCCGTTGCTTGAGGCAGGCTTCGACCACGTTTTCGGTGACCTGCACATTGCCCTGGTAGAAGTCCTGGTAACGCCCCCACACCCCTACGGCGCCGGCACAATGGACCACGGCTTCGACGTCGCGGCACAGGTCGCGCACCAGGTCTGGGTCATTCAAGTCACCCTGGATAAATTCAGCGCCACGCCGTACCAGGTGCTCGACGCCCTCGGCCCGCCGCCCGTTGACCCGCACGTCCAGGCCCTGCTCCAGGGCGAAACGCGCAAAGCGCCCGCCAATAAAGCCGCTTGCGCCGGTGACCAGAATTTTCATGTGTTACCCCGTGTTCTTTCATTTTTCATCGCAGTTGCGTTGACGCCGACAGTCACTCCAACGGCACCAGCCATTGGCCGGTTGCCCGTGCCAGATGCTCGGTCAGCAAGCCGAGCAATTGCCCACCACTGCGCCAATGATGCCAGTACAACGGCACATCAATGGGTTTATCTGGCAATAACTCCACCAGCACGCCCCGTTGCAATTGCTCACGCACCTGCAACTCCGGCACCAGCCCCCACCCCAGGCCGGCCTCGGTCAGGCGGATAAAACCTTCGGAAGACGGGCATAAATGGTGCTCGAAACCGCCGTCCACACCCAGCGACGCGAGGTAACGATGTTGCAAAAAATCATCCGGGCCAAATACCAGCGCCGGGGTCCGTGCCAGTTGATCGGCACGCACCCCGCCGGGAAAGTGCCGGGCGATAAACGCCGGGCTGGCCAGCGCCCGATAGCGCATGGCCCCCAGCAGCAGGCTGCGGGCACCGGCCACCGGACGCTCGCTGGCGCAGACACAGGCCGCCACTTCGCCGGCGCGCATGCGCTTGAGGCCGACGGTCTGGTCTTCCACCACCAGGTCCAGCAACAAATGTTGCTCGGCGCAAAAGTCCCCCACCGCCTGCGCCCACCACGTCGCCAGGCTGTCGGCATTGATGGCAATCCGCAGGCGTTCGGGCATGCCCTCTTCGTCCAGGGCTGGCACCTGGCTTTGCAGGTCGCGCTCCAGCAGGCGCACCTGTTGCACATGGTTGAGCAGGCGCCGGCCGATTTCCGTGGGGGTCGGCGGCGTCGCACGTACCAGTACCGGCTGGCCGATGCGCGCTTCAAGCAACTTGATGCGCTGGGAGATGGCCGATTGCGACACCCCCAGCACTTGGGCGCCGCGCTCGAAACCGGCCTGTTCCACCACCGCCGCCAGGGCAGAGAGCAATTTATAGTCGAACATCAGTTTTCCTAATGAGCGATGAGCAATATTGGTTTTTCTTATACAGCGCCAGACCGGAGAATGGCCAGCATCCCGCGCCTCTCTTCTTTCAAGGATCCCCCAATGGCTGGCGAAACCGCCCTGGCAACCCTGCTGCGCAGCATGAGCCCACAGCTCAATACCGGCGACTATGTGTTCTGCACCCTGGCCGACAACCGCCTGCCCGATTGCGAGGTGATCGGCAGTTTTCGCGAACAGGAAGGGCTGACGGTGATTGTCGAGCGCCAACAGGCCGAGCAGGCCGGTCTGGCCTTCGAGTATGTGGCGGCGTGGATCACCTTGAATGTGCATTCGGCCCTGGAAGCGGTGGGCCTGACCGCCGCCTTCGCCAGCGCCCTGGGACGTGCCGGGATCAGTTGCAATGTGGTCGCCGGCTACTACCACGACCACCTGTTTGTTGGCCGTAACGATGCGCAGCGTGCAATGCACGTGTTGCAACAACTGGCAGCGGGCGCGGAGTAAATCCTATGTGGCAGAGTTATGTAAACGGCCTGCTGGTGGCCCTGGGGCTGATCATGGCCATCGGTACGCAAAACGCATTTGTATTGGCACAGAGCTTGCGCCGCGAACATCACCTGCCGGTGGCGGCCCTGTGCGTGGTGTGCGATGCGCTGCTGGTGGCCGCCGGGGTGTTTGGCCTGGCGACGGTGCTGGCGCATAACCCTGTGCTGCTGGCGATTGCACGTTGGGGCGGGGCGGCGTTCCTGCTGTGGTACGGCGCCCTGGCCCTGCGCCGGGCCTGTTCGCGGCAAAGCCTGGGGCAAGGCGCAGGGCAAAAGGTCCGTTCCTTACGCGCGGTGATGCTCAGCGCCCTGGCCGTGACCCTGCTCAACCCCCACGTGTACCTGGACACGGTGTTACTGATCGGCTCCCTGGGCGCCCAGCAAACCGAACCGGGGGCCTATGTGGCAGGCGCCGCCAGCGCTTCGTTGCTGTGGTTTTCCGCCCTGGCCCTGGGCGCGGCATGGCTGGCCCCGTGGCTGGCACGCCCGGCCACCTGGCGCCTGCTGGACCTGCTGGTGGCGGTGATGATGTTCAGTGTGGCCTATCAATTGATCAGCGCCTGAGGATTATTCCAAAACGCTCTGGAACCTCTATTCCACACAGTTGTTGCGTGGTTTTGCCGCACCCCCGGTGCTATGATCCAGACCCTGCGCCGCAAAGAGTACAAACTCCCCGGCGCTTGTTTGGCCGCCCGTGATCGGCCTTGCGCTCACCGCAACTGACCTGATTAGGAGAATTATCATGGCTTTCGAATTGCCGCCGCTGCCGTATGCACACGATGCCCTGCAGCCGCACATTTCCAAGGAAACCTTGGAATACCACCACGACAAGCACCACAACACCTATGTCGTGAACCTGAACAACCTGGTGCCTGGCACCGAGTTTGAAGGCAAGACCCTGGAAGAGATCGTCAAGTCCTCTTCGGGTGGCATCTTCAACAACGCTGCCCAGGTCTGGAACCACACCTTCTACTGGAACTGCCTGGCGCCAAACGCCGGCGGTCAACCGACCGGCGCACTGGCTGAAGCGATCAATGCCGCGTTCGGTTCGTTCGACAAGTTCAAGGAAGAGTTCACCAAGACGTCGGTCGGCACCTTCGGTTCCGGTTGGGGCTGGCTGGTGAAAAAGGCTGACGGTTCCCTGGCCCTGGCCAGCACCATCGGCGCCGGCAACCCGCTGACCAGCGGCGACACCCCGCTGCTGACCTGCGACGTCTGGGAACACGCCTACTACATCGACTACCGCAACGTGCGTCCAAAGTATGTGGAAGCGTTCTGGAACCTGGTCAACTGGAAGTTCGTTGCCGAGCAGTTTGAAGGCAAAACCTTCACTGCGTAAGTAACCCTTGCAGTAAAAAAGAGCCCGGCGATTGCCGGGCTTTTTTGGTTGCTTGACAATAAAAACACCCCAGCAATAACGGAACTCATAGACAAGAGTTGACCACGAAACATAGGAGCGGAAATAACTCCCTCATATTTTTTCAGGAGTATCAACTATGCTCGGAATGATCACTGGGATGATGGGGATGGCCACAAGCGCCTTGCCAGGGATAGGACAACTTGTGGGCGCGGTAGCGGGAGCAGTGGCGGATAAGATAAAGGGTGATGGATCAGATGAGTCAGACGAGTGCAAGAATCACCAGCACGAAAAAGTAGCCGCACAGGTCCACCAGCAAACAACGACGAGCTTTACTTATAATCACTAGAACAATCGATGCCCCCACCCGGGAGGCTGAAAAGTCATACGGCCGCGCTCCCGCCAACACTGTAAAAGGGCGGCGGAATGATCCGCCTCCCGCCCTATCCGGCTCCATCCGACAGCCTCCAGACGCCACAAGCCGCAATGTTCCTTTGACTGCCACCACGGGATTGCCAATACTCATGGCATATTGAGGCTACCCGCATGGAACAAGGAATGACCCTTTGAAGCTGGAACTCAAAAACAGCTTGTCGGTGAAGTTGCTCCGGGTGGTGCTGCTGTCGGCACTGATAGTGGGCGTGGCACTGAGCGTGGCGCAGATCGTCTTTGATGCCTACAAGACACGCCAGGCGGTGGCCGGCGATGCCCAGCGCATCCTCGATATGTTTCGCGACCCCTCGACCCAGGCCGTCTATAGCCTGGATCGCGAAATGGGCATGCAGGTCATCGAGGGCCTGTTTCAGGATGATGCGGTACGCATGGCCTCCATTGGCCATCCCAACGAGCCGATGCTCGCCGAGAAGAGCCGGGATTTGCAGCACTCCCCCAGCCGCTGGCTGACGGACGTCATCCTGGGCCGGGAACGCACCTTCACCATCCCGCTGGTAGGGCGCGGGCCTTATAGCGAGTATTACGGCGACCTGAGCATCACCCTCGACACCGCCACCTATGGCCAGGGTTTTATCGTCAACTCGGTGATCATCTTTATCTCCGGGGTGCTGCGCGCCCTGGCCATGGGCCTGGTGTTGTACCTGGTCTATCACTGGCTGCTGACCAAGCCGCTGTCGCGGATCATCAGCCACCTGAGTTCGATCAACCCCGACCGTCCCAGCGAGCACAAGATCCCGCAGCTCAAGGGCCATGAAAAAAATGAACTGGGGCTGTGGATCAACACCGCCAACCAGCTGCTGGCCTCGATCGAACGCAACACCCACCTGCGCCATGAAGCGGAAAACAGCCTGCTGCGCATGGCCCAGTACGATTTTCTCACCGGCCTGCCCAACCGCCAGAAACTGCAAGAGCAACTGGACAAGATCCTGACCGACGCCGGGCGCCGTCAACGCCGGGTCGCAGTGTTGTGTGTGGGGCTGGATGACTTCAAGAGTGTCAACGAGCAGTACACCTACCAGGCCGGCGACCAATTGCTGCTGGCCCTGGCCGACCGCCTGCGGGCCCACAGTGGCCGGCTCGGGGCCCTGGCGCGCCTGGGCGGCGACCAGTTCGCCCTGGTCCAGGCCGATATCGAGCAACCCTACGAAGCCGCCGAGCTGGCCCAAAGCATCCTCGACGACCTGGAAGCCGAGTTCGCCCTCGACCACGAACAGATCCGCCTGCGCGCCACCATCGGTATCACCTTGTTCCCCGAAGACGGCGACAGCACCGAGAAGCTGCTGCAAAAGGCCGAGCAGACCATGACCCTAGCCAAGAGCCGCTCGCGCAATCGCTACCAGTTCTATATCGCCAGTGTCGACAGCGAGATGCGCCGCCGCCGCGAGCTGGAAAAAGACCTGCGCGACGCCTTGAGCCGCAACCAGTTTCACTTGGTGTACCAACCGCAGATCAGCTATCTCGATCATCGCGTGGTCGGTGTCGAGGCGCTGATCCGCTGGCAACACCCGGAACACGGCCTGGTGCCACCCGATCTGTTTATCCCCCTGGCGGAACAGAACGGCACCATCATCCCCATTGGCGAATGGGTGCTGGACCAGGCCTGCCGGCAACTGCGCGAATGGCATGACCTGGGGTTTACCGAGCTGCGCATGGCGGTCAACCTGTCCACGGTGCAACTGCACCACGCCGAGCTGCCGCGGGTGGTCAACAACCTGCTGCAGATCTATCGCCTGCCGCCGCGCAGCCTGGAGCTGGAAGTGACCGAGACCGGCCTGATGGAAGACATCAGCACCGCCGCCCAGCACCTGTTGAGCCTACGCCGCTCCGGCGCGCTGATTGCCATCGATGACTTCGGTACTGGCTACTCCTCCCTGAGCTACCTGAAAAGCCTGCCCCTGGACAAAATCAAGATCGACAAGAGCTTTGTCCAGGACCTGCTGGATGACGATGACGATGCCACCATCGTGCGGGCGATCATCCAGCTGGGCAAAAGCCTGGGCATGCAAGTGATCGCCGAAGGCGTGGAGACGCCTGAGCAGGAGGCCTACATCATCAGCGAAGGCTGCCACGAAGGTCAGGGCTACCACTACAGCAAACCCCTGCCGGCGCGCGAGCTGGCGGCCTACCTCAAGCAGGCCGAACGCAATAACGCGGCGATCCTCTAGGCCCATGCTGGCCACCCAGGGCGCGGCCTTGGGCGGCCGGGGCTGGCCTATTAAATTTTTACGGCGTTAACCCTTTACAGAAAATGCAAATCTTTCGCATTATGTTGCAGTTTTGCGCGCCGCATTGCGCCCCGATCCACTACCGAAGCAGGATGTTCGCCATGATTCGTATGCCCCTGGCCACCGCCAGTCTGCTGGCCATTGCCATTTCTCTCGCCGGCTGCGGCGAGGGTAAAGACAAGGCCGCCGCTCCCCAGGCGCCGACGCCAGCTGCCAGCACGGCCGCTCCAGCGGCTGGCGCTACCGCCGGCCAGGTTGACGAGGCGGCCGCCAAGGCGGTCGTCGCGCATTACGCAGACCTCGTGTACGCGGTGTACAGCGACGCCGAGGCCACCGCAAAAACCCTGCAGACCGCGATCGACACCTTCCTCGCCAACCCCAACGACCAGACCCTGAAGGCCGCCCGTACCGCCTGGATCGCCGCGCGCGTACCGTACCTGCAGAGCGAAGTGTTCCGCTTCGGCAACACCATCATTGACGATTGGGAAGGTCAGGTGAACGCCTGGCCACTGGACGAAGGCCTGATCGACTATGTCGACAAATCCTACGAACACGCCCTCGGCAACCCGGGCGCCACCGCCAATATCATCGCCAACACCCAGATCCAGGTCGGCGAAGACAAGATCGACGTCAAGGAAATCACCCCGGAAAAACTCGCCAGCCTCAATGAGCTGGGCGGCTCCGAGGCCAACGTCGCCACCGGCTACCACGCCATCGAGTTTTTGCTGTGGGGCCAGGACCTGAACGGCACCGGCCCTGGCGCCGGCAACCGTCCAGCGTCGGACTACCTGCAGGGCGACGGCGCCACCGGTGGGCATAACGAGCGTCGCCGCACCTACCTGCGCGCCGTGACCCAACTGCTGGTCAGCGACCTTGAGGAAATGGTCGGCAACTGGAAACCCAACGTCGAAGACAACTACCGCGCCACCCTGCAAGCAGAACCAGCGACCGACGGCTTGCGCAAGATGCTGTTCGGCATGGGCAGCCTGTCCCTGGGTGAACTGGCGGGCGAGCGCATGAAGGTGTCCCTGGAAGCCAACTCGCCGGAAGACGAGCACGACTGCTTCAGCGACAACACCCACAACTCGCAGTTCTACGACGCCAAGGGCATCCGCAACGTCTACCTGGGCGAATACACCCGCACCGATGGCACCCAGCTGACCGGCGCCAGCCTGTCGTCCCTGGTGGCCAAGGCCGACCCGGCTGCCGATGAAGCCCTCAAGGCTGACCTGGCGGCTACCGAAGCGAAGATCCAGGTCATGGTCGACCACGCCAACAAGGGTGAGCACTACGACCAGTTGATCGCCGCCGGCAACACCGCCGGCAACCAGATCGTGCGCGACGCCATCGCCGCCCTGGTCAAGCAGACCGGCTCCATCGAGCAAGCGGCCGGCAAGCTGGGCATCGGCAACCTGAACCCGGACAGCGCTGATCACGAGTTCTGATCCGCACGGTTTGAATGAGGCGGCCTTCGGGTCGCCTTTTTTGTACTCATCACAAAACCCATGTGGGAGCTGGCTCCCCATTAAGCCAAGTCCTACATCAGATCCGCACGCCCTTTGCAGCCCCCGGTTTACAAGCCCTGCCCCGTAGGTAGAATGGCGCCTCCGACTATCACCCGAGCGCAATACATGGCAATGCCGACCCTGCGGATCATTGGTTTCATCATCGGCATCTTCCTGATTACCCTCGCGGTCGCCATGGTCGTGCCCATGGCCACCCTGGTGTTTTACGAACGCACCAGCGACCTGCCGTCCTTTCTCTGGGCGAGCCTGATCACTTTTATTGCCGGCCTGGCCCTGGTGATCCCCGGGCGCCCGGCACAGGTGCAACTGCGCCCCCGGGACATGTACCTGCTGACCGTCAGCAGTTGGGTGGTGGTGTGTATCTTTGCCGCCCTGCCGTTTCTGCTGACCCAGCACATCAGCTATACCGACTCGTTCTTTGAAAGCATGTCCGGCATCACCGCCACTGGCGCCACCGTGCTCAGTGGCCTGGACACCATGTCCCCGGGCATCCTGATGTGGCGCTCGATGCTGCACTGGCTCGGCGGCATCGGTTTTATCGGCATGGCGGTGGCGATCCTGCCGCTGCTGCGCATCGGTGGCATGCGCCTGTTCCAGACCGAATCCTCGGATCGCTCCGAGAAGGTCATGCCGCGCTCGCACATGGTGGCGCGCCTGATCGTGGCGGCCTATGTCGGCATCACCATCCTCGGCAGCCTGGGGTTCTGGTGGGCCGGCATGGGCCTGTTCGATGCGATCAACCACGCGATGTCGGCCATTTCCACCGGGGGGTTCTCCACTTCCGATGAGTCCCTGGCCCACTGGAAACAACCGGCGGTGCACTGGGTAGCCGTGGTGGTGATGATCCTCGGCAGCCTGCCGTTTGCCCTGTATGTCGCCACGATGCGCGGCAACCGCAAGGCGCTGATCAAGGACCAGCAGGTACAAGGCCTGCTCGGAATGCTGCTGGTGACCTGGATCGTACTCGGCACCTGGTACTGGTGGACCACCAACCTGCACTGGCTGGATGCGCTGCGCCATGTGGCGCTGAACGTCACGTCCGTGGTGACCACCACCGGCTTTGCCCTGGGCGACTACAGCCTGTGGGGCAATTTCTCGCTGATGCTGTTCTTCTACCTGGGCTTTGTCGGCGGTTGCTCGGGCTCCACCGCCGGCGGGATCAAGATCTTTCGCTTCCAGGTCGCCTATATCCTGCTCAAGGCCAACTTGAACCAGCTGATTCACCCCAGGGCGGTGATCAAGCAGAAATACAACGGTCATCGCTTGGACGAAGAGATCGTGCGCTCGATCCTGACGTTCTCATTCTTCTTTGCCATCACCATCTGCACCATCGCCCTGGCCCTGTCACTGCTGGGCGTGGACTGGATGACCGCCTTGACCGGCGCGGCCAGTACCGTCTCCGGCGTGGGCCCAGGGTTGGGCGAGACCATCGGCCCGGCCGGCAACTTCGCGACCCTGCCGGACGCCGCCAAGTGGATCCTGTCCCTGGGCATGCTGCTGGGCCGGCTGGAGATCATTACGGTGTTTGTGCTGTGCATTCCGGCGTTCTGGCGGCACTGACACTCGCCGACGTCTCCAGCAACCGCGCCCGGTATTCGCCGGGCGTGGCATCGAACCAGCGGCGAAAGGCGCGGAAGAAGTTGCTCGGGTCGGCAAACCCCAACAGGTAGGCAATTTCCAACAGGGTCATGCTCGGCTGCGCCAGGTACTGTTCGGCCAGTTCGCGGCGGGTGTCGTCGAGCAAGGTCTGGAAGCTGGTGCCCTCCTCCTGCAAGCGGCGCTGCAAGGTGCGCTGGGACAAGTGCAACGTCTGCGCCACCACCTCACGCTTGGGCTCGCCCTGGGGCAACAGCCGGCACAGCACCTGGCGGGCCTTGTGGGTCACCCGGCTCTCGGAGAACCTGGCCAGGTATTCCCCGGCAAACCGATCGTGCAGCAGCGCCATCGCTTCATTGGCGGTGGGCAGCGGCGCTTCCATATCGGCGCGCTCGAAGATCAGCGCGTCATACGGCGCATTGAACACCAGCGGCGCATGAAAGGCCTGCTTATAGGGTTCCAGGTCCACCGGCTGATCCCCCTGCACCAACACCTTGCGCGGCTGCAACGTGCGCCCGGTCAGCCAGCCACATAACGCCAGGGCACAGGCCAGCGAGGCCTCGGCGCTTTGCCGGGTTGGCGGCAGGTGGTCGCCGTGGACCGTGAGGATCAGGGCGTAGCCTTCGGGCAGCAGGCAAAAACTCAGGTCGGCACTTTCGGCGATGATCCGCTGGTAGCGCACCAACCGGGCAAAGCCTTCGGCCAGGGTGCTGCTGGACATCAAGGCATACCCGGCCACATGGAACGACGCCGGGCGCACCACCTTGCCCATGTTCAGGCCGATGGCCGGATTACCCGACACCTCCACCGCCCGCTGCCAGAGCCGGGTCATGGCGTCCTGGGGGAAACGCGCATCGGGGTCATCCAGGGCGCTGTAATCCAGGCCCAACTGTTTGAACAGGGCGCGGCAATCCAGGCCATCGAGCTCCAGCGCCTTGACTATCCCCATCGCCCAGCTTGCAGAAGTCGTTCGTTCGTTCATGGCGTTTTCTTGCACGCTGTCTATGACGGGACGGCTGAAACCGCAGCCTGGAACCCAAGGATACTAAAGTGGCGTCTATTGTCACTGGCCCTTGCCAGTGATGACTCTAGACTCAAATAAGCTCCCCGCCGAACACCCGCCGGGCACAACCACCACCAGAGGGCCAACCGCCATGGAAAATACCAGGCAATTCAATAGCTTCGCCGAGTTCTATCCGTATTACCTGAGCGAGCACGGCAACAGTACCTGCCGACGGTTGCATTTTATCGGCACCAGCCTGGTGATTTTTATTCTCGCGTTCGCCATCGGCAAGGGCGCCTGGTGGCTGCTGTGGGTCCTGCCGGTGGCCGGCTACAGCTTTGCCTGGGTCGGGCACTTCTTCTTTGAAAAGAACCGCCCGGCAACGTTCCAGCATCCGTTCTACAGCCTGCTGGGGGATTTCGTGATGTACCGCGACATGATTCTGGGCAAGGTGCCGTTCTGACCCCAGCGACAAGCCAGGCCGGCGTGTGACCTCTTGTCACTTGCGCCTTGCCGAGAAAGGTTCAGGCATTTGGCGAGATAAAAGTCTTTTTGTCATTTGCAGTGCTGTATCCTGCCCAGGCTTTGTGAAAAGCGCGGCACACCTGCAATTGCACAACAGACCTTGCGAGGAGCGACGACGATGCACGAGATCCCTAATCTCCCCTTCCCAAGCCTGCACGAGACCGAGCAGCCAACCCCGCAACAGGCCAGCAGCGACAAGCCAGCACCGGCACAGGCAACACCGGTCGAGAGCGATAGCGAAGACTGACCGCAACACCCAGACCGTGTGGAAAGCGTGACATTGCGCGCTTTCCACACCGCCTGAATCACGAGACACGCAACATGCCCGATACCCCCCGCAATCCCCCCGACGAAGCGTTACTCGGCACCGCCCTGCAAATGGTCGACGTGTGGAGCCGCCTCAGCCCGGAAAAACAGGCGCTGCTGCTCAAGCGCTTCGGCACCCAGGAAAATGCCCTGGCCGCGCTGGTGACCACGCGCATGCTCAACCCAGCCCCACTGTAGAGGCCGGCTCGCCAGCGATGGCGCCAGGTTTTAGGCCCTGCGCGCGCCAAAGCACCGGTATCATAAGCAGCCTATCTTTTCCTGCCGCGCCAGTGGACCTTTCCCATGCCAGATACCCAGCGCCCCATGGCGGTCACGCTGCAAGTCGTCTCCATCGTGCTGTTTACCTTTATCGGCTACCTGAATATCGGCATTCCCCTGGCCGTCTTGCCGGGCTATGTCCACAGCGACCTGGGCTTTGGCGCCGTGATCGCGGGCCTGGTGATCAGCGTGCAGTACCTGGCCACCCTGCTGAGCCGGCCCTATGCCGGGCGCATCATCGATAACCGCGGCAGCAAGCGCGCGGTGATGTACGGCCTGGCCGGTTGCGGCTTGAGCGGGGTGTTCATGCTGGCATCCGCCGCCCTGACCCATCTGCCGGCTCTGAGCCTGGCCAGCCTGCTGATTGGCCGGCTGGTGCTGGGCAGTGCCGAAAGCCTGGTGGGATCGGGCTCCATTGGCTGGGGCATTGGCCGGGTCGGCGCGGCGAATACCGCCAAGGTCATCTCCTGGAACGGTATCGCCAGCTACGGTGCCCTGGCGATTGGCGCACCGCTGGGGGTGCTGCTGGTCAGCCGGTTCGGGCTGTGGAGCATGGGTGTAAGCATCATTGCCCTGGCGGTGCTGGGCCTGTTGCTGGCCTGGCCGAAAGTCGCGGCGCCCATCGTGGTCGGCGAGCGCCTGCCCTTCATGCATGTGCTCGGCCGCGTGCTGCCCCACGGCTGTGGGCTGGCCCTGGGCTCCATTGGCTTTGGCACCATCGCCACGTTTATCACCCTGTATTACGCGACCCAGCACTGGGATAACGCGGTGCTGTGCCTGAGCCTGTTCGGCGCCAGCTTTATCGGGGCGCGGTTGCTGTTCGGCAACCTGATCAACCGCATCGGTGGGTTTCGCGTGGCGATTGCCTGCCTGTCGGTAGAAACCCTTGGCCTGTTGCTGTTGTGGCTGGCGCCAAGTGCCGAACTGGCCCTGGCGGGCGCGGCCTTGAGCGGCTTCGGGTTTTCCCTGGTGTTTCCGGCGCTGGGGGTTGAAGCGGTCAACCTGGTGCCCGCCTCCAGCCGTGGCGCGGCGGTGGGGGCCTATTCGTTGTTTATCGACTTGTCATTGGGGATCACCGGGCCATTGGCCGGGGCGATTGCGGCGGGTTTCGGCTTTGCCTCGATCTTTCTGTTTGCCGCGTTGGCGGCCTGCGCCGGGCTGCTGCTGAGCCTGTACCTGTACCGCCAGGCGCCCAAGTACCGCGACGCCCGTAACGCCGGCTAGAAATCCACCTTGCCGCGCCCGGCCTTGATGCTGCCGCGCTTGGTCTTGGATTCCAGGCGCCGCTTTTTCGAGCCCAGGGTGGGTTTGGTGGGGCGGCGTTTTTTCTCGACCTTGGTCGCGCTGAGGATCAACTCCACCAGGCGCTCCAGGGCATCGGCGCGGTTCTGTTCCTGGGTCCGGTATTGCTGGGCCTTGAGGATCAGCACGCCTTCGCTGGTAATGCGGCTGTCACGCAGTGCCAGCAAGCGTTCCTTGTAGAACGGCGGCAACGACGAAGCGCCGATATCAAAGCGCAAGTGCACGGCGCTGGAGACCTTGTTGACGTTCTGCCCGCCTGCGCCCTGGGCGCGGATGGCCGTCAACTCGATTTCGGCATCGGGCAGGTGCACGTTACTGGAGATCACCAACATGGAAAGCGGGTCCGTGGGTTGCAGGGGCCGGCAAGCCGGCTCCTGCAGTGTGGGCTAGTTGTTCAGCGAGGATACAGCACTCACGTCGGCCAGCGCCTTGCGCTTGTTCTTGAGCACATAGCACACCCACATAAAGACCACCCAGACCGGAATCGCGTACACCGAGACCTGGATCCCCGGAATCAGCAACATGACCCCCAGGATAAACACCACGAACGCCAGGCACACGTAATTGCCGTAGGGGTACCACAGCGCCTTGAACAACGGCACCTGGCCGGTGCGGTTCATGTGCTGGCGGAACTTGAAGTGCGAGAAGCTGATCATCGCCCAGTTGATCACCAACGTGGCCACCACCAGGGACATCAGCAGTTCCAGGGCGTGCTGCGGGATCCAGTAGTTCATCAACACCGCCACCAGGGTGACGGCCGCCGAGGCGAGGATCGAACGCACGGGCACGCCGCGCTTGTCGATCTTCGCCAAGGCCGCCGGCGCGTCGCCCTGCTCGGCCATGCCCAGCAGCATGCGGCTGTTGCAGTAAGTGCCGCTGTTGTACACCGACAGCGCCGCCGTCAGCACCACGAAGTTGAGGATATGCGCGGCGGTGTTGCTGCCCAGCATCGAGAACACCTGCACGAACGGGCTACCGCTGTAGGCATCGCCCGAGGCGTTCAAGGTCACCAGCAGGCTGTCCCATGGTGTCAGCGACAGCAGCACCACCAGGGCGCCGATGTAGAAAATCAGGATGCGATAGATCACCTGATTGATCGCCTTGGGGATCACGGTGCGTGGCTGGTCCGCCTCGGCGGCGGTAAAACCGAGCATTTCCAGGCCGCCAAACGAGAACATGATGATCGCCATGGCCATCACCAGGCCACCGACGCCATGGGGGAAGAACCCGCCGTGCTCCCACAGGTTGGTCACCGACGCCTGTGGCCCGCCGGTGCCGCTGACCAGCAGGTAGCTGCCCAGGGCGATCATGCCGACAATCGCCACCACCTTGATAATTGCAAACCAGAACTCGGCCTCGCCAAACACTTTGACGTTGGCCAGGTTGATCACATTGATCAGCACGAAAAACGCTGCCGCCGAGACCCAGGTCGGAATCTCCGGCCACCAGTAGTGCACGTACTTGCCGACGGCCGTCAGCTCCGACATGCCCACCAGAATATAGAGGATCCAGCAGTTCCAGCCCGACAGAAAGCCTGCGAAACCGCCCCAATACTTGTGGGCAAAATGGCTGAAGGATCCGGCCACTGGCTCTTCGACGATCATTTCGCCCAATTGGCGCATGATCATAAAGGCAATGAAACCGCAGATGGCATAGCCGAGGATCATCGACGGGCCGGCTGACTTCAGCACCCCCGCCGAGCCCAGGAACAGGCCGGTACCGATCGCGCCACCGAGGGCGATCAATTGAATATGACGATTTTTCAGGCCGCGCTTCAGTTCGCCTGAATGCGAGTTGGGTCCACTCATGAAAAGGGTCTCACGCAAGGTTTGATGATGTTCACTACACGATGCTGCTTTGAAACCGGCTCAAGCAGCGCCGATCAAACCCCAGCGCAAACACCAGGAGTCCAGCGTCTTTCTAACGGTCATGCGTCACCTGTTTGTTTTTATCTGTGACGAAATCGAACCCGTCCGGCTTATGGCCAGGCGGAATTAACAAGGCAGCGAGCCTTGCAGGCCTTTTGCGTGGATACGCAAGGGGGGGTCACAGTAAAACGCGGCGCATTGTACACCGCCCGATCCGTTCGCGAGGGTCGCGGGGGAGATTGTTCGCCAAGTGGAAGACTTTCCTTACAGAAAGACTCCATAGAGAGCCTGCCCTGCGTAGGCTCGACTCAATCGTAAAACAATCGTTACACCACGGAAGCCATTCCTGACACTTCACCGCACAAGCTGCAAGATCGAGTAGGAGGCGGATTCACATCCGCCGTCCTCTCACACCACCGTACGTACGGTTCCGTATACGGCGGTTCAGGTTATACGGTTAAGTCGGTTTATCGTATCCAGTATCGAGACCAGCCCGAG
>NZ_MNPU01000016.1 GCF_001983165.1 Pseudomonas gessardii
CCTCGGGCTGGTCTCGATACTGGATACGATAAACCGACTTAACCGTATAACCTGAACCGCCGTATACGGAACCGTACGTACGGTGGTGTGAGAGGACGGCGGATGTGAATCCGCCTCCTACTCGATCTGCCCGCGCGGGCGGCGGGTTCTGTCAGAATGGCCCGAATATCGTGAGCGAGCGTTTACCGTCGGGGAATGGCATGCCGTTGAAACGTTTGAATAGCCTGTCCGAAATATCGCCTGATGAATGGAATACGTTGGTCCCCGAGGATCAGCCGTTTCTGCGCCATGCGTTCCTCAGTGCGCTGGAAGACAGTGCCAGCCTTGGCCGGCACACTGGCTGGCAGCCGGAGCACCTGCTGCATTACGCGGGGGAGCAGCTGGTGGCGGCGCTGCCCAGCTATCGCAAATGGCACTCCTATGGCGAATATGTGTTCGACCATGGCTGGGCTGATGCGTGTGCGCGTGCGGGCATCGAGTACTACCCCAAGCTGCTGACAGCGGTGCCTTTCAGCCCGGTCAGCGGGCCGCGCCTGCTGGTGGCCAATGGCGCGGACGGCCTTGAATTGCTCAAGAGCCTGCCCGGTTACCTGGAGATCGAAGGGCTTTCCAGTGCCCATATCAACTTCACCGATGCCATGGCCGATGCCGCCCTGGGCCAGCAACCCGGCTGGCTTGCGCGCCTGGGTTGCCAGTTTCATTGGCAGAATCGTGGTTATCGCGATTTCCAGGACTTCCTCGACGCCCTGAGTTCGCGCAAGCGCAAGCAGATGCGCAAGGAGCGCGAGCAAGTGGCGGGGCAGGGGATCGAGTTCGAGTGGCTGCACGGCCATGAGTTGAGCGAGACCCAGTGGGATTTTGTCTACGCCTGCTACGCCAACACCTACGCCGTGCGCCGGCAGTCGCCGTACCTGACCCGCGAGTTCTTCAGCCTGCTGGCCGAACGCATGCCGCAGGCAATACGGGTGGTGCTGGCCAAGCAAGGGACGCGGCCGGTGGCCATGGCGTTCAGCCTGGTCGGTGGCGACAGCCTATATGGCCGCTATTGGGGCTGCCTGGGCGAGTTCGACCGGCTGCATTTTGAAACCTGTTTCTATCAAGGCATGGATTACGCGATCGCCAATGGCCTGCAACGTTTCGACGCGGGTGCCCAGGGCGAGCACAAGTTGATTCGTGGGTTTGAGCCGGTGATTACCCGTTCCTGGCACTACTTGCGCCATCCGGGCTTGAAAACCGCTGTGGCGGATTTCCTGGAGCGCGAGCGGGTGGGGATTCTGGCGTATGCCGAAGAAGCGCGGTCGGCGTTGCCGTATCGGCAGGAATAACGCTCATGTAGGAGCGAGCTTGCTCGCGAAAAAACTGAGGGCGCCGCGTTTATCCAGGATGAACGCGGTGTACGTGAGTTCTTCGCGAGCCAGCTCGCTCCTACAGGGTGGATTGATGCGGTTGGATCAGGCCTTTTCTTCCTTGCCCAACCACCGGTAGGTGATGCCACCGATCACCGCGCCAAGGATCGGCGCCAGCCAGAACAGCCACAGTTGCTGGATCGCCCAACCGCCGACAATCAGTGCAGGCCCGGTGCTGCGGGCCGGGTTGACCGAGGTGTTGGTGACCGGGATGGAGATCAGGTGGATCAGCGTCAGCCCCAGGCCAATGGCGATGGGCGCCAGGCCAGCCGGTGCGCGACGGTCAGTGGCGCCGAGGATGATCAGCACGAACATCGCGGTCATCACCAGTTCAGTGACAAACCCTGCCGCCATTGAATAGCCACCTGGCGAGTGTTCACCATAGCCATTGGACGCCAGCCCCGAAGCCAGTTCAAAACCCGGTTTGCCGCTGGCAATGAAGTACAGCAGGGCCGCTGCCACCACGCCGCCAATGACTTGCGAGACGATATACGCAGGCATCTCCTTGGCTGGAAACCTGCCGCCGACCACCAACCCCACGGTGACCGCCGGGTTGAGGTGACAGCCGCTGATATGGCCAATGGCAAATGCCATGGTCAACACAGTAAGCCCGAAGGCCAGCGATACCCCCAGCAGGCCGATTCCGACATCGGGGAACGCAGCGGCCAGAACGGCACTCCCGCAGCCACCCAACACCAGCCAAAACGTACCTAACCCTTCTGTAACGGAACGTTTGAACAGAGACATGAATGCGTCCTTCTAAATCAACTGGTCGGTAATGCTTCCCTGCAGCCTGATATCAGGGTCCTCCTGGACCCTGAGTGCAGTACAGCAGGATTGTGATAGACGGCCAGCGAGATAGAAAAAACTGTCAGAATTGTTCGGAATTGATAACGCCGTTAGTAGTCCAGAATCAGTCGATCCCCACGAACCCTCCCGTCTGGTGTTGCCACAGTCGCGAGTAGAGGCCGCCGTGAGCCAGCAATTGGGCATGGCTGCCGCTTTCGGCGATCTGGCCTTTTTCCAGGACCACCAGCCTGTCCATTCGCGCAATCGTGGACAGGCGGTGGGCGATGGCAATCACTGTCTTGCCTTGCATCAGGGTTTCCAGGCTCTCCTGGATCGCCGCTTCCACTTCCGAGTCCAGGGCCGAAGTGGCTTCATCCATGATCAGGATAGGGGCGTCCTTGAGCAGGACCCGGGCGATGGCGATGCGCTGGCGTTGCCCGCCGGAGAGTTTCACCCCGCGCTCACCCACGTGGGCGTCCAGGCCGGTGCGGCCCTCGGCGTCCGACAGCAGCGGGATAAACTCATCGGCGCGCGCCTTGCGGATCGCGTCCCAGAGTTCCTGGTCGGTGGCATCGGGCTTGCCATACAGCAGGTTGTCGCGGATCGAGCGGTGCAGCAACGAGGTGTCCTGGGTGATCATGCCGATGCGTTCGCGCAGGCTTTCCTGGGCCACTTCGGCGATGTTCTGGCCGTCGATCAGGATGCGCCCGCCTTGCAGGTCGTAGAGGCGTAGCAGCAGGTTGACCAGGGTCGACTTGCCAGCCCCGGATGGGCCGATCAGGCCGATTTTTTCCCCTGGCGCGATCACCAGGTTCAGGCCACCGATGATGCCGCTGCTTTTGCCGTAGTGGAAATCCACCTGTTCAAAGCGCACTTCGCCCTGGGGCACGCTCAGGCGCGGGGCGTTCTCGCGGTCGATCACCGCCAGCGGCTGGGCGATGGTTTTCAGGCCGTCCTGGACCATGCCGATATTCTCGAAGATGCCGTTGACCACCCACATGATCCAGCCCGACATGTTGACGATGCGGATCACCAGGCCAGTGGCCAGGGCAATGGCGCCGACCGAGATCAGCGACTGGGTCCACAGCCACAGGGCCAGGCCGGTGGTGGTGACGATCAGCAGGCCGTTCATGCTGGTGATCACCACGTCCATGCTGGTGACCACGCGGCTGGCCAGTTGGGTTTTTTCGGTCTGCTCGATGATCGCTTCCTTGGCGTACTCCTGTTCGGACTGGGTGTGGGCGAACAGCTTCAAGGTGGTGATGTTGGTGTAGCCATCGACGATGCGCCCCATCAATTTGGAGCGCGCCTCGGACGAGATCACCGAGCGTTCCTTGACCCGTGGCACGAAGTAACGCAAGGCCAGGCTGTAGGCGATGATCCAGGTGACCAGCGGGATCATCAGGCGCCAGTCGGCCTCGGCGAACAGCACCAGGGAGCTGATGGCGTAGATCGCCACGTGCCAGATGGCATCGACGGCGGCGACGGCCGAGTCGCGCAGCGAGTTGCCGGTCTGCATGATGCGCTGGGCAATACGCCCGGCAAAATCGTTCTGGAAGAAATTCAGGCTCTGCTTGAGCACATAGCTGTGGTTCTGCCAGCGGATCAGGCTGGTCATGCCCGGGCTGATGGTCTGGTGCACCAGCAGGTCGTGCAGGGCGCCGAAGATCGGGCGCAGCAGTAGGGCGACCACGGCCATCCAGATCAACTCGGTGGCGTGGAGCTGGAAGAAATTGGCCGGTGGCGTGCCCTGGGCCAGGTCGATGATGCGGCTCAGGTAGCTGAACAGCGCCACTTCAATCAGCGCGCCGATCAGGCCCACCACCAGCAGCGCGGCAAAGCACGGCCACACCTGGCGCAGGTAATAAAGGTAGAAGGGCAGGACTTTATCGGGAGGGGCCGCGCTGGGAGCGTCGCGGAAAATATCGATCAGTTGTTCAAAGCGACGATAGAGCATTAGGTCTGACGCCCGCCGCGCGGGCTCTCCTTGTTAAATGCGCGCGCAGCCTTGTGGGCCGCGCGCGAGACTCCCGGTCGTTCAGTCGATGACTTTGGCCGACTTGATCAGCACAGGATCGATGGGCACGTTTTGCATGCCTTGCTTGGTGGTGGTCTGCGAGTTGACGATCTGGTCTACCACGTCCATGCCACTGACAACTTTGGCGAAGACCGCGTAGCCAGCATCGCTACCCGGGTCAAGGAAGGCATTGTCGACAACGTTGATGAAGAACTGGCTGGTCGCCGAGTTGGGGTTGGAGGTGCGTGCCATCGACAAGGTACCGCGCACGTTATGCAGGCCGTTGCTGGCTTCGTTGCGGATCGGGTCCTTGGTGTCTTTCTGGACCATTTGTGGGGTGAAACCACCGCCCTGGACCATGAAGCCTGGAATCACACGGTGGAAGATGGTGTTGGTATAGAAACCACTGTTGACGTACTCCAGGAAGTTCTTGCTGGAAATCGGCGCCTTGACCGGGTCCAGTTCGATTTCGATTTTGCCAAAGCTGGTGTCCAGCAAGACATGCGGTGCCTTGGCGTCAGCCGCCATCAGGTTGGCAGCAAACAGAACAGAACCGGCAAAGAGGGCGATTTTTTTCAGCATGGGTCAGTGATCCTGAGTAGTGGTTTGAACGGTCTTGAGAAAATCGAGCAGGGTGGTGTTGAAGGTTTCGGGTTGGTCCAGCGGTGTGGCGTGGCGCGAATCCTCGATCACCACCAAGCGCGCATCGGGCAGCAGTTTTACATAGATTTGTTTCTGCGCCACCGGGGTGTAGTCATGGTCGGCGCTGATGACCAGGGTTGGACAGGTGATCCTCGAAAGTCGTTCCTGCACCCCCCAGCCCACAATCGCATCGAAGCTGGCGAGGTAAGCACGTTTGTCGTTTTTTGCCCAGCGTTCGCGCATTTTACGTCGCAGGTCGGCCTGCCCGGGCTTGGGGAACAGCCGGTCGCCGAGTGCCTTGCCGATGGTATCCAGGCTGAGCACACGCGCCAGGCTCCAGCGCTTGGCCCATTGCCAATAGTCATCGGCGCTGCGCACCTTGACCTCGGGCGCGCTGTTGACGATACACAGGCTCTTGAGCCTCTGCGGTTGGTCGACCGCCAG
Source organism: Pseudomonas gessardii (assembly GCF_001983165.1). Taxonomy (GTDB): domain Bacteria; phylum Pseudomonadota; class Gammaproteobacteria; order Pseudomonadales; family Pseudomonadaceae; genus Aquipseudomonas; species Aquipseudomonas gessardii. Next base: position 5,299 of record NZ_MNPU01000016.1, read on the forward strand.
TTGAAAGGCGATCATCCCGCCCATCGACAGGCCCACCACATGGGCGGCAGGCAGTTGCAGGTGTTCGATCAGCGCCACCAGGTCGGCGGTAAAGCCGGCGATGCTGTAGCGCTCCCGGGGCTTGTCGGAGCGCCCGTGACCGCGCACATCCAGCAGCACCAGGCGGTAGTGCCGGGCCAGCACCGGTATCTGCAACTCCCAATCCTGGCAACTGGAGCCCAGGCCGTGGATCAGGATCAGCGGCACGCCGTGGCCATATTCCTCGTAATGCAGGGTGCAACCTTCATGCTCGAAATAGGCCATGGGTGAACTCCGTGTCAGGCTTGCCGGGGGGCGGCAAAGGGGGCGTCCAGCGGTGCGGTGTCGAAGGTGCGCAGCAGTTCGACGAGAATCTGCGTCGCCGGGCCCAGGGGCTTGTCCTTGTTCGAGTACAGGTAGAACGTCGGGTGGCGGCTGGCGCCTTGCTCCAGGGGCAGTTGCTTGAGCACGCCTTCCTTGAGTTCGCGCTCGATCAAGTGCCGGGGCAGCCAGGCAAACCCCAGGCCGCTGCCGACGAAGGTGGCGGCGGTGGCCAGGCTGCCCACGGTCCAGCGCTGTTCGGCGCCGAGCCAGCCGACGTCCCGCGGTTGCTGGCGACCGGAGTCGCGGATCACCACCTGCATCTGGCTTTCCAGGTCCTGGAAGCTCAACTCGCGGTTAAGCCGGTGCAGTGGGTGTTCGGGATGGGCCACGGCGACAAATTCCACGTTGCTCATTTCCGTGCCCAGGTAGCCGGGAATATTGAAGCCGCAGATCGCCAGGTCCGCCACCCCTTCGATCAACAGCTCTTCGACCCCGGACAGCACTTCTTCGCGCAGGCGCACGCGGCAGCCACGGCTTTGCGGCATAAAGGCGGTGAGGGCGCGTACCAGGCGGGCGTTGGGGTAGGCGGCATCGACCACCAGGCGCACTTCGGCTTCCCAGCCTTGTTCCATATGGTGGGCCAGGTCTTCCAGCTGGCTGGCGTTTTTCACCAGTTGCCGGGAGCGGCGCAACAGCACTTCGCCGGCGTCGGTGAGCACGGCCTTGCGCCCGTCGATGCGCAACAGGGGCACGCCCAATTGGTCTTGCATGCGGGCCACGGTGTAGCTCACCGAGGATTGCGAACGGTGCAGCACTTCGGCCGCCTGGGCGAAGCCGCCATGGTCGACCACGGCTTGCAATGTGCGCCATTGATCAAGGGTCACGCGGGGCGCTTTCAAGATGAGCTCCTGTTGTCCTAAGCTGGCAGTCCTTACTGGAGACTGGCGAATGAGAAAATTCTGTTGTGTGTTGCTGGCACTGTTGCCGTTGAGTGCGTTTGCCTACCCGATCGATGTGTCGAAATCGATCAAAGGCGTCAGCGTCGATTACAACGCGTCTGATGTGGACGGCGATATCAGCTCTATCCGGCTCAGTAACTACGGGACTAACGACGCCGCGTGTACGGTAGCGTTTACCAATGGCCCTGAGCCGGCGCGGGTGCGCAAGGTCAGCGTGCCCGCCGGGAAAAGCACCAATACCACGGTCAAGTTCAGCCGCGCGATTATCAAGATGCGCATCAAGCTGACCTGCGAACCCAAGTAACGCGCTGCGCAGCCCTGTGACTGTGCTCCGCTTATAAACAACTTTATAGATGGTTTATAGCAGTTTTTTACGCTTTTTTATCGAACGGGCTCTGTTTAACCTTCGCGTCATTGACTTACAGCAATTACCGATGGAGCTTACAAAGCCATGTCCAACGTTCTGATCATCGAAAGCAGCGCCCGCCAGCAGGATTCGGTTTCCCGTCAACTGACCCAGCAGTTCATCAGCCAATGGCAGGCTGCCCACCCGGCCGATCAGATCAGCGTGCGGGACTTGGCGGTCAACCCGGTGCCGCACCTGGACGCCAACCTGTTGGGCGGCTGGATGAAGCCGGTTGAACGGCGTAGCGCCGATGAGCAGGCTTCCCTGGACCGCTCCAACCACCTGACTGACGAACTGCTGGCTGCCGACGTGCTGGTGATGGCCGCGCCGATGTACAACTTTGCCATCCCCAGCACCCTCAAGGCCTGGCTCGATCATGTGTTGCGGGCCGGCGTGACCTTCAAGTACACCGCCACCGGCTCCCAGGGCCTGTTGACCGGCAAGCGCGCCTTTGTATTGACCGCCCGTGGTGGCCTCCACACCGGCGCGAGCAGTGATCACCAGGAACCTTACCTGCGGCAGGTCATGGGGTTTGTCGGCATCCATGACGTCACCTTCATTCATGCCGAAGGGGTGAACCTGGGGGGCGACTTCCAGGAAAAGGGCGTGAACCACGCCAAGGCGTTGCTGGCACAGGTGGCCTGAGGCGTTAATCGCCAGATAATCGCGTGATGTTTCTATAACACCACGCAGCCCTTCAAGTTCGCGTATCGAACCTCCCTTTGCGCTCGTTGCTCCTGAGTGCTCCTGCCCGACTGCCGCTTTAGCGAAGTCGGGTTTTTTTTGCCTTGAGTTTCGTCCCGCCGCGAAAAACGCTACTGTCGCGCCCATTCCAATACGAGGCGCACATGGGCTATTTACTGATTGTCACGCTGATCCAGGCGTTTTCCTTCAGCCTGATCGGCGAATACCTGGCCGGTCATGTCGACAGCTATTTCGCCGTGCTGGTGCGCGTGCTGCTGGCCGGGCTGGTGTTTATCCCGCTGACCCGCTGGCGCTCGGTGGAGCCTGCTTTCATGCGCGGCATGCTGCTGATCGGCGCGTTGCAGTTCGGCGTGACCTACGTGTGCCTGTATTTGAGCTTCCGCGTGTTGACGGTGCCGGAGGTGCTGCTGTTCACCATCCTCACACCGTTGCATGTGACGTTGATCGAAGATGCGCTGAACCGGCGTTTCAACCCCTGGGCGTTGATTGCCGCACTGGTGGCGGTGGCGGGGGCGGCGGTGATCCGCTTTGACCAGATCAGCCCGGACTTCTTCATGGGGTTCCTGCTGCTGCAACTGGCCAACTTCACCTACGCCGCCGGGCAAGTGCTGTACCGGCGCCTGGTGGCGCGGCACCCGAGCGACCTGCCGCACTACCGGCGTTTTGGTTATTTCTACCTGGGGGCATTGGCCGTGGTGTTGCCGGCGTTCCTGCTGTTTGGCAAGGCCAACTTCCTGCCTGAAGCGCCGTTGCAATGGGGGGTGTTGGTATTCCTGGGCCTGGTCAGCACCGCGTTGGGTTTGTACTGGTGGAACAAGGGCGCCTGCCTGGTCAACGGCGGCACCTTGGCGGTGATGAACAACCTGCATGTGCCGGTGGGGCTGCTGCTCAACCTGCTGATCTGGAACCAGCATGAGCCGTTGGGACGGTTGTTCCTGGGCGGGGCGGTGATTGTGGCGGCGGTGTGGATCAGCCGGTTGGGGATTCGCCCTACGCCACTCTGCCGGCAATGATCGTTCCCAAAGGTGGGGCGCTGCTGCAATGATCGTTCCCACGCTCTGCGTGGGAATGCAGCCCGTGACGCTCCGCGTCTCAGGCCAGATGGCGGGGCGCGGAGCGCCCCAGGAGGCGTGCCCACGCAGAGCGTGGGAACGATCTACAGTGCGGCTGTTTCGGGGGCAGGCAGGTGACTGGCCCCCAACACCGCCGGCAGCACCCCGGCCCGCAGGTCATTGCCACTGGGTTGCTGGTACAGGCTCAAGCCAAACTCCGGCAGCACCGCCAGCAGGTAATCAAAGATATCCCCCTGGATCCGCTCGTAGTCGGCCCACGCCGTGGTGCGGGTAAAACAGTAGATTTCCAGCGGTACGCCCTGGGAGGTGGTCTGCATCTGGCGCACCATGCAGGTCATGTTCGGCTGGATATCTGGATGGCTCTTCAGATAAGCCAGGGCATAGGCACGGAAGGTGCCCAGGTTGGTCATGCGCCGGCGGTTGGCCGACAGTTGCGCGCTGTGGCCCTGGGCTTCGTTCCAGGCCTTCAGTTCCGCCTGCTTGCGGCTGATGTAGTCGGTCAGCAGGTGCACCTGGGTCATGCGCACTTCTTCATCGTCGCGCAGGAAGCGCACGCCCGCCGCGTCGATAAACAGGCTGCGCTTGATCCGCCGCCCGCCCGAGGCCTGCATGCCGCGCCAGTTCTTGAACGATTCGGACATCAGGCGCCAGGTAGGGATCGAGACGATGGTCTTGTCGAAATTCTGCACCTTGACCGTGTGCAGGGTGATGTCCACCACATCGCCATCGGCGCCGACCTGGGGCATTTCGATCCAGTCGCCGACCCGTAGCATGTCGTTGCTGGTCAATTGCACGCTGGCGACAAACGACAGCAGCGTGTCCTTGTACACCAACAGGATCACCGCCGACATGGCACCCAGGCCCGACAGCAGCAACAGCGGCGAGCGGTCGATCAATGTCGCGACGATGATGATCGCGCCAAACACGAACAACACCATTTTCGCCAACTGCACGTAGCCCTTGATCGAGCGCGTGCGGGCATGTTCGGTGCGTGCGTAGATGTCCAGCAGGGCGTTGAGCAGGGCGCTCATGGCCAAGACCTGGAACAGGATAGTGAACGCTAGCGCCACGTTGCCGATAAACAGCGCACTGGTCTTGCTCAGCTCTGGCACCAGGTGCAGGCCGAACTGGATCACCAGCGACGGCGTCATCTGTGCCAGGCGATGGAAGACCTTGTTGTGGCGCAGGTCATTGAGCCAATGCAGGGCGGGTTGGCGGCCAAGCAATTTGACGGCGTGCAGGATCAGGTAGCGTGCCACCCGTCCGACCAGCAGGGCCACCACCAACAGCACCAGCAAAGCCAGGCTTGAATGCAGCAGCGGGTGTTGGTCCAGGGCACCCCAGAGGTCTTGAACGTTGAGCCAGAGCTGTTTGATATCCATGGTTTAACGCGATTCTTCTGTAAGACATGACGGGGCGATTAGAGCATTTAAGTGCTACAAAGTTGTGCAGGCAGACAAATCACCTGACAAAAAATCATCTGTTTGGCCCACTTCGCGTAAAGAAACTCGGCCTGGGCGCCCGAAACCGTTACCCTATGCAGCTGATTTTTTGTATTTCTTCGAGGTAGCACCCGTGTTTTCCCAATTCGCCCTGCACGAACGCCTGCTCAAAGCCGTGGCCGAGCTTAAATTTGTCGAGCCTACGCCTGTGCAAGCCGCGGCCATCCCGCTCGCGCTCCAAGGGCGTGACCTGCGGGTGACGGCGCAAACCGGGAGTGGCAAGACCGCCGCTTTCGTCCTGCCGATCCTCAACCGTCTGATCGGCCCGGCCAAGGTGCGCGTCAGCATCAAGACCTTGATCCTGCTGCCTACCCGTGAGCTGGCCCAGCAGACCTTGAAGGAAGTGGAGCGCTTCTCGCAGTTCACCTTCATCAAGTCCGGCCTGATCACCGGTGGCGAAGACTTCAAGGTCCAGGCCGCCATGCTGCGCAAGGTCCCGGATATCCTGATCGGCACCCCGGGGCGGATGATCGAGCAACTGAACGCCGGCAACCTGGACCTCAAGGAAGTCGAAGTGCTGGTGCTCGACGAAGCCGACCGCATGCTCGACATGGGCTTTGCCGACGACGTGCAGCGCCTGGTCGAAGAGTGCGTCAACCGCCAGCAGACCATGCTGTTCTCTGCTACCACCGGCGGTTCGACCCTGCGCGAGATGGTCGCCAAGGTCCTGAACAACCCCGAGCACCTGCAGGTCAATAACGTCAGCGACCTGAACTCGACCACCCGCCAGCAGATCATCACCGCTGACCACAATGTGCACAAAGAGCAGATCCTCAACTGGCTGCTGGCCAACGAGACCTATCAGAAGGCCATTGTGTTCACCAACACCCGGGCCATGGCCGACCGTATCTACGGGCGCCTGGTGGCTCAGGAGTACAAGGCGTTTGTGTTGCACGGTGAGAAGGACCAGAAGGACCGCAAGCTGGCCATCGACCGCCTCAAGCAGGGCGGCGTGAAGATCCTGGTGGCCACCGACGTCGCCGCGCGCGGCCTGGACGTGGAAGGCCTGGACATGGTGATCAACTTCGATATGCCGCGCAGCGGCGACGAGTATGTGCACCGTATCGGCCGTACCGGGCGTGCCGGCAACGATGGCCTGGCCATCTCGCTGATCTGCCATGGCGACTGGAACCTGATGTCGAGCATCGAGCGCTACCTCAAGCAGTCGTTCGAGCGCCGTACCATCAAGGAAGTCAAAGGCACCTACAGCGGGCCGAAGAAGGTCAAGGCCTCGGGCAAGGCTGTGGGCGTGAAGAAGAAAAAGGTCGACGCCAAGGGCGACAAGAAAAAAACCGGTGCCAAGGCGCCGACCAAGCGCAAGATCGCCAACCGGCCGAAGACCGACAACCTGTCGTTGGTCAGCAAGGACGGCATGGCGCCGCTCAAGCGCCGCAAGCCAGAAGCACCGGCTGCTGAATAAAAGTGGCGCCATAAAAAACTGGACAATGTCCGGTTTTTTTATGCCCTCAGTTTTTCGCCTTGGCCGCCGTTTCCTTCAGTTCCTTGAGCGGTGCCGGCCAGCAGGAAGTTCAGCTCAATCGCCTCCGGGCCCGTTGAAACTGTCAAATCGGTAATCTGGCACTAAGCCAACTGACAGGCGTCGATCCCTACTCTGCGGTCATTCAATTGACGGGAACGGAATCGGCATGTACTCCAACACTTCTCGACGAACCTTCGTCAAAGGCCTGGCCGCGGCCAGCCTGCTGGGCGGCGCGGGCCTGTGGCGGCCGCCGGTCTGGGCCCTGGCCAGCCCCGGGCAACCGGGTGTGCTGGCGGGCAGCGAGTTTGAGCTGTTTATCGGCCAGACCCCGGTCAATATCACCGGTAACGTGCGCACCGCGCTGACGATCAACGGCAGTTTGCCGGGCCCGCTGCTGCGCTGGCGTGAAGGCGATACCGTGACCCTGCGCGTGCGCAATCGCCTGGCGGAGCCGACGTCGATCCACTGGCACGGCATTATCCTGCCGGCGAACATGGACGGTGTGCCGGGGCTGAGTTTCAAGGGGATCGAGCCGGGCGGGGTGTATGTCTACCAGTTCAAGGTCAACCAGCACGGCACCTACTGGTATCACAGCCACTCCGGGCTCCAGGAGCAGCAAGGGGTCTACGGCCCGCTGGTGATCGACCCCAAGGAGCCCGAACCCTTCACTTACCAGCGTGACTACGTGGTGATGCTCAGCGACTGGACCGACGAAGATCCCGCCGCCCTGATGAAAACCCTGAAGAAACAGTCCGATTACTACAACCTGCATAAACCCACCGTGGGCGACTTCATCAAGGATGTGGCCGACAAGGGCTGGTCGGCCACGGCTGCCGACCGCCTGATGTGGGCGCAAATGAAGATGAACCCCACGGATCTGGCGGACGTCAGTGGCACCACCTACACCTATTTGATGAACGGCCAGGCCCCTGCGCAAAACTGGACCGGGCTGTTTCGCGCCGGTGAGAAAATCCGCCTGCGCTTTATCAACGGCTCGGCCATGAGCTACTTCGATGTGCGTATTCCAGGCTTGAAGATGACGGTGGTGGCGGCTGATGGCTTGCCGGTAAAGCCGGTCAATGTGGATGAGTTACGCATTGCCGTGGCCGAGACGTATGACGTGCTCGTCGAGCCAAGCGAGGCGGCCTACACCCTGTTTGCCCAAGCCATGGACCGTACCGGCTATGCACGCGGCACCCTCAGCCACCAGCCGGGATTGCTGGCGCCGGTTCCAGCGCTGGACCCGCGCCCCTGGTTGACCATGGACGATATGGGGATGGGCGGCATGGACCACGGCGCCATGGGCGATATGCCGGGCATGGACCATGGACAGATGACCGGGATGGACGGCGGGGCGATGCAAGGCATGTCCGGCATGGATGGCCAGAGCATGGCAGGCATGGACCACAGTGCGATGCCCGGCATGGACCACAGCGCGATGGCGGGGATGTCGATGCCGATGCAAAGCCATCCAGCCAGCGAAAGCAACAACCCGCTGGTGGACATGCAGGCGATGAGCACCTCGCCCAAGCTCGACGACCCGGGGATTGGCCTGCGAAACAACGGACGCAAGGTCCTGACCTATGCCGACTTGCGCAGCACCTTTGAAGACCCCGATGGCCGCGAGCCCGGCCGCACGATCGAGTTGCACCTGACCGGCCATATGGAGAAGTTCGCCTGGTCCTTCGATGGGGTGAAGTTCTCCGATGCCGAGCCGCTGCGGCTGACGTATGGCGAGCGGGTGCGGCTGGTGCTGGTCAACGACACCATGATGACCCACCCGATTCACCTGCATGGCATGTGGAGCGACCTGGAAGACGAAAACGGCCAGTTCATGGTGCGCAAACACACGATCGACATGCCGCCGGGCTCGCGTCGCAGCTATCGGGTGACGGCCGATGCCCTGGGGCGATGGGCCTTCCACTGCCATCTGCTGTACCACATGGAAATGGGCATGTTCCGTGAAGTCCGGGTGCAAGAGTGAGGAGCCGACCATGAACCATCTATTTCGACCTGTTGCACTGCTGATCGCCACCTGTGCACCGGTGGCGTTGGCGACTGCCCAAACCATGGATCACAGCCAGATGCAGGGCATGGCGCCCGCCAAGCCGGCGGCCACCAGCCACAGTCGCACGCCGATCCCGGTGTTGACCAACGCAGACCGTGCAGCGGTCTACAACGCACCGGGTGGGCACAAGGTGCATGACAGCGGGATCAACTCGTTGTTTGTCATCAATCAGTTGGAATGGCAGGGCTCCGACGATGGCAATGCCCTGGGGTGGGATGTCAACGGCTGGGTGGGCGGCGATATTGATCGCCTGTGGTTGCGCACCGAGGGCGAGCGCGCCAAGGGCAAGACCGAAAAGGCCGAGGTCCAGGCGTTATGGGGGCACGCCATCAGTCCCTGGTGGGATGTGGTGGCCGGTATGCGCCAGGACTTCAAGCCAGGCGACAGTCAGACGTGGGCGGCCTTCGGCCTGCAAGGCATGGCCCTGTACAACTTTGAAGCCGAGGCCACGCTGTTTGTTGGCGAAGGCGGCCAGAGCGCCGCGCGCCTGGAAGGTGACTACGACATTTTGCTGACCAACCGGCTGGTCTTGCAGCCCACCGCCGAAGCCAACTTCTATGGGAAAAACGACCCCGGGCGCGGGATCGGTTCCGGCCTGGCAGACACCGAGCTCGGGGTGCGGCTGCGCTACGAAATCCGGCGCGAGTTTGCGCCTTATGTCGGCGTGACCTGGAATCGCGCCTACGGCCAGACGGCCGAATACGCCAGGGATGAGGGCGAGGACCGCAACGAGGTGCGCTGGGTCCTGGGTGTACGCCTGTGGTTCTGATGGACACCACTTTACTAATAACCTGCCGTCATGAGCGGCCAGGAGCCTTGCATGTCTGTGTTTAAAGCGGTTGCGCTGTGTGCTGGACTGTTGATGAGCGTGCCGGTATTGGCACATCCGACGTTGTTGTCTTCATCGCCAGCCGACGGGGCCAAGGGCGCTGCCCCCGCAACCATCGAGCTGCATTTTTCGGAGAACCTGATAACGCAGTTCTCCGGGGCCAAACTGATCATGACCGCGATGCCCGGCATGGCTCATTCGCCTATGCCGGTCAAGGCCAGTGTGTCGGGCGGCAGCGATCCTAAGGTGATGTTGATCAAGCCCACGGCGCCGCTGCCGGTCGGGACCTACAGGGTGGACTGGCGTGCGGTGTCGTCGGATACCCATCCCATCACCGGTAATGTGGTGTTCAGCGTCCAGCCATGAGTGACTTACTGGGTATCGCCTTGCGGTTTGCGTTGTACCTGGACCTGATGCTGCTGTTTGGCTTGGGGTTGTTTGCTCTGTATGGCTTGAAGGCGTCGGAACGAGTGTCCGGTGTGGTCTTGAATATCAAGGGCTGGCTGGCCGGCACTGCCATCCTGGGGGTGCTGCTTTCAATGGCTTCGTTGCTGGTGATGACGCGGGCCATGAGCGGCGAGCAAGCGTGGCAGGCCCTTGGGCCGCATGTGCAGATGATGCTGTGGCAGACCGAGCTGGGCTTGACCTGGATGCTGCGTATCGGGGCGTTGTGGGTCGCGGTGCTGGCTGTTATGACCGGTGCGGCATGGCCCACCGGCAGTCTATGGCTGGCGACCTGGGCCGCCGGGGTCGCCCTGGCGACACTGGCCTGGGCCGGTCACGGCGCGATGAGTGACGGGGCGCTGCGCGTCTGGCACTTGATGGCCGACAGCGCACACCTGTTGGCGGCCGGCGCCTGGTTCGGGGCATTGGCGGCGTTTGGGTTGCTGTTGCTGCCTGGAAACACGCAGGACATTGCGCCAGTGAGGAGCCTGGCCAGGGCGCTGACCGGCTTTGAGGTGGTCGGCGCGGTGCTGGTGGCGGTGTTGATAGTCACTGGCGTGGTGAATTACCTGTTGGTGGTCGGGGCGACGCTGGACGGGATTACCCAGAGCACCTACGGCATTTTATTCAGCCTGAAACTGGCGTTGTTTGGGGTGATGTTGGCCATGGCGGCACTCAACCGCTTCCATCTGAGCCCGCTTCTGCTGCGGGCGGTGGAGACCGGCGAGCAGGCAATGGCCTGTCGTGCCCTGCGCCGCAGTTTGAGCCTGGAGTTTGGCGCGGTGCTGCTGATCCTGGGGTTGGTGGCAGGGCTGGGGACATTGGGCCCGATGTCGTCCGACTAGGCTGCGCGGCCCTTGAGGCACTTGAGGGACTGGAAGTCGCTGCGCACCTTATCGATTCTCTGCACCAGCTTCTGGCGTTGCTGCGCCGTGCTTTGGGCCATCACGTCCACCAGCAGGCTGCGGGCGGCGGCTTCGGTCTGGGCATAGGCCTGGCGATAGTCCGCGGTCCACAGGCTTTCACGGTCTACCAGCAGTTGCTCCATCTTGCGTGGGAAATCGTTGCTGGCCCGTTGCTGGACCGCGGCGATGAACTGCGCCTGCCACTGGGCGCGGTTGCCGATCCATTGCTGGTTCTGCGCGCCGAGGGCGGTGGACCAGGCCAGCACCCGCGCTTGCTGGCTGGCGCTTAACGGGCCCAACCAGGCATCCAGGCGTTTGCTCATGCGCGTGCTGCGGTCCTTGATCTGTTGCTCCAGGGGCGGCTTGAGGTATTCGTCCTGGCGTTTGCGCAGGTCCTTGGCCAGCGCTGCCTCCATCTCGCGCACCTGTTGCTCATCCAGCCCGCGCAGCAGTTCGATGGCCGATGGGGTGATTTGCCGGGCGACGTCGGCGATTGCCTGCTTGGCTTCGAGGGTGCGGGTTTGCAGGGCGACATCGCTGACTTGCTGGTGGTCGACCATCTGTTGCAGGCGGTCGAGCCAGTCCAGGTAGCCGGGCAACTGGGTGGTGCAGTGCCAGGCGAGGTGTTCCTTGAGGGTGTCGTTGAACCAGCTTTTCTGCCCGGCATTCATGTCCAGGTAGTCGTTGAGGGTCCAGGGGATGATCACGTCGAGGTTGCGGTAGGCCAGGCCCACGCGGTTGCAACCGGCAAGCAGGAGGCTCAGGACCAGCAAGGCCACCAGGATTCTTAACCGACGCAGCATGGGCGAGTCCTTGCGCAGACCAGGGATGTTTATCTGAACCCGTTGGGGGCGTGACAGTTCAGCCCATCAATAAAACGACCGCTCGGCCTTCAGGGTCAACAGGCCATCGCATTGCGAATTGTGTCCAGAGTAGGCCGAACAGTCGCTGCCGCTGAGGCTGGAGTCGCTGTAGATCAGGTCCAGGTCCATGCCCATCCACGGTCGGGAGAATTTCACCGACCAATCGCTGAAGCCACGGATCGAGCCGCCCTCCACCGAGGCCGGGGCGCCTAACTGATGAGTGGTGTACTTCATGCTCACGCCAATGCCAAACGGTTGGGTGCCGCCCAGGTCGGCAAACAGGGTGCTGTCGCGGCGGTCGGGGTCGTTGCCCAGTGACACGCCAAACCGATTGCCCAGTAGGTTCAAGCCGCCGTAGAACGCCTGGCTGTCGAGGGGGCTCAGCTTGGGGTAGCTGTAGTGGATCATCCCCAGTTCATAGCCCAGGGTCTGGTCGAACGGGCGCTTGAAACCCATATAGGAGTCGACTTCCAGGTTGTTGGCAGGCGACAGGCCCATGCTCGGTGAAAACTGGCCGAAATACAGGCCGCTGGCGTGGGTGAGGTCGAGGCCGCCGTGGAACGCATTGCTGCCCGGGGCAGTGGGTTTGACCAGGCCCTGGGCCATGCTGCGGCTGGGCGTGGTCCCCAGCTTCAAGTCGAAATCGCCCAGTTCACGCTGGAAAACCTGCGCTTGGGCGAGGGGGCTGGCGAGCAGGGCGCTGACCAGGAAAATGCAGGTTTTGAGCATGCATCACTCCATGAAAAGCGAGGAGCAGTAACCGAAGGAATCGGGCAAACGCCCGGTCTAGACGTGTGCAAGCATACCGGCGAAAGCCAGGGATTGAGGCCCGTTCGTCGATTGGCGTGGTTGAATGTGTGTCGGGGGGATGTTGCTGGCTCTAGTCCTAGCGCCTTGATAGGCAAGGCGCTTAGGGACCAGGTGGGGTGCGTAGGCGGCTTTGCGCGCTTACTTCTTACCCAGGGTGATCTGCTTGGACGGGCCGAAGGTCTGGCCGCTCACGCCCTTGGCGATCTGCTGGATTTCACCGCCGGACTTGAGGAACGCGGCGATTTGGTTGTTGATCGATTCGCTGGTTTCAACGGCGGGAGCTGGCTTTGCTTTGCTGTTGGATGCTTTTACGCGCATGGCGGCCACTAACCTGTAGAAAATTAACTTGGCCAGGCATCGTACATGAAATGCTTGACAATTGCTTGGTAAATATCTCCCAGGAATAAGCGGCGCGATTATAAACGCCCGAAGTTGGTCTTTGATCGAGGTCCTAACTCGCTGTTTTAAATAGAAACCCATGGGTAAAAATAGCCCCTGGCCATCGCAGCACGGCAGGGGCTCGACCTGACGAGCGGGGCAATTGCCGACCACTGCCCGGCAAACCCGCGTTTTTTCAGGGTTGCGCGCCCGGACACGGGACCGCCGCCTTCAACTCGGGTAGAATGCCGCCCACGCAATGAGGGTATTGGAAATGGCTTTAGTCGGGCGCTACAACAGTTTGCAAGTGGTTAAACACACTAACTTTGGTTTGTATCTGGACGGTGAGCAAGAAGGTGAAATCCTTTTGCCCAATCGTTATATTCCCAAAGATATTCCCAGTGAAGATGAAGACTGGCTTAACGTTTTTATTTATCTGGACAGCGATGACAAACTTATCGCCACCACTGAAAAACCAAAAGTGCAGGTGGGCGAGTTTGCCAGCCTGAAAGTGGTTGAAGTCAACAGCATCGGGGTCTTCCTCGACTGGGGCCTGCCCAAGGACCTGTTGTTGCCTTACTCCGAGGAAAAGCGCCAACTGACCGCCGGTGAGTACTGCGTGGTGCACGTCTACCTCGACAAACACACCAAACGCATCACCGCCACGGCGCGCCTGGACCGTTACCTGGACAAGACGCCAGCCAACTACACCGTGGGCCAGGAAGTCGACCTGCTGGTTGCCGAAGCCACCGACATGGGGTTCAAGGCGATCATCAATAACAAGCACTGGGGCCTGATCCACAAGAACGAAGTGTTCAAGTTCCTGCGTCCGGGCAAGGAAGAGAAGGGTTTCATCAAGGAAATCCGCGCCGACGGCAATATCAGCCTGAGCCTGCAACCGGTCGGCGAGCAAGCGGCGTCCAGCCTGAACTCGAAGATCCTCGCCAAGTTGCGGGAAAACAACGGCAGCTTGCCGGTCAGCGACAAGAGCGACCCGAGCGTGATCAGCAACTTGTTTGGCGTGAGCAAGGGTAACTTCAAGAAGGCTATTGGTGCGCTGTACAAGCAGGGTCAGATTGTGATTCATGCCGACCGCATTGAACTGAGCTGATTGCCCCTTGCCGTAAGCCCGCTACTATCGGACTGCATGTCGATTGTTGCCCATGCCCCCTGGCTGATGTGGCGCAAAGGCAGGCTTGGGGCTAATCTCAATGCATGGATTGAGCGGCAGCAAGCGGGCAAGACGCGGCCTGTACAAGAGACCCGGGCGCTTGCCTGACCGCCCCGTCAGGATTTGTATCAATTCAGTAATGGTTCGTTGCGGTTTCAGGCAAGCATTACGTGGGACTTAGTACTACTATCTGTAGGAAGCAGCCACAGAATTCCAGCTGCTCGGCACTACCCTCAAAGGGGGCACCATGAAAGAGAAACTGCAAAACTGGCTGCACGACCTCGGCGTCGCACTCGGCTTGATCGAGCCACCGCTGCAACCGGTGCCTATCCGCACCGATGACGAACAGCGCCGCCCGCGTCGCAGGTAAGCCCGGAAAAGCGCTCAGGCATTGGTGTTTGGGCGCGATTACTCGTCACACTGTCCCGGGAACACGGTAGGTGGGCGCGCTTGTATGTGATAGCTGCGCACCAGTCGAAGACCCGGTTTCTAAATTAAGTTGCGCTCGCTTTGTCTGACCCTGGAAGTATTCTGGTCGGACGTTTCCTTTTGTCTGCTCCCCCGACCTTTTTCGTATTTGGACGCTTTATATTCCTGCTCTCTTCAAGGAAGGAAGACAGGGCTATGTCGTTTGTTAACAGTGATGGAATGCTGGTTTCCGACAAAGTGGTACTGCGTCGGTTTTACGCGATTGAACATGGGGATTTGCAGACGGTACATGCTTTAGTTGTCCACCAGACGGATGCACCTACGGCGCAACATACGTTCAACGGCTACCTCGCCAAAGGCAGCGGTGCGCACTTTCTGATTGATAAAAATGGCTTTATTTACCAAACGGCTAGCTTGAAAAAACGCTGCTACCACGTTGGAAAGCTCATTCGCTCGAAGTGTCTGGCAATTGATAAAAAATCATGTGACAGCGCTCAGATGGCCCGCATTCAAGCGTTATCGTGGACTGCGCAGATCAAGGCGTTGGACGCATATGAGCGAGCAAAAAGCTACCCTGAACGCTATCCTGTGAACTCCGACTCTATTGGCATCGAATTGGTGGGCAAACACTTGGATACCTCTCGGTATGAGACCGTTACCCTCGTGCAAAACCAATCCCTTCAATGGCTCGTCAACGAGTTATATGTTCATTTCAACCTGTCCTCGGGTGATGTCTACAGGCACCCGCAGATATCCTATAAAAACCCGGGTGAAGCCAGTAGTGCGGTGTGGGAATGATAACCATCAAAGCGTGGCCGATAGGTGCATTACTGGTTCTTGCGGGATGTACGGATCTGCACGCCCCCAACCTTGAAAATATTGTTATCTCAAGCTTCCAATCCCAGGAGCCCGAGAGTTGCCGGTCTTCTGACGTGCCCCTCGACCCAAGCCATGTGCAGGCGTTTTTCCAACGGGCGTCGAAGATTGATAGCCGCGCCCTGCATGACCGTTACGAGTGGGCGCCTTGTTATCTGGAGGGCAACCTGAAGTACAACGGGCATATATGTACATGGCAGGTGAGGGCGGGAGCCACTGGGGTCATCCGGTGTTCGGCGGCAGAGCAGTACTTTGCTTGTGACGAGTGCGGTGACCTGTTTGAAAGCCCTGGGAGTTAAACAAAAAACGGATGCGACGCCCCTCGTCGCACCCGCTCAAGCAAGCTTGACTCAAGCCACGTCGGCCGTCGTGGCCTCTGGCCGCCGCGACAGCACACTCACCAGCACAAAACTCACCACACTCACGCCCAGGCTGTAGTAGATCGGGGTGTTGGCCTCCAAACCATCCTTGATCATAAACACCAGGGACGTGACAAACCCCAATGCCATGGCGCTGATCGCGCCCGAGGTGGTGGCGCGTTTCCAGTAGATCGCCCCGATCAATGGGATCAGCATGCCGCCGACCAGCAGGTTGTAGGCCAGGGTCAAGGCGCTGATCACATCGGTGACCACCAGGGCGATACCCAGTACAGCGATGCCGGTCAGCAGGGTGAACAGGCGGTTGATGTTCAGGCTCGACTGCTTGCCGCCGCGCAGGCGTGGCAGCAGGTCTTCGGTCAGCACGGTGGAGGCGGCGAGCAGGCCGGCGCTGGCGGTGGACATCATGGCCGCCAGCGCCGCCGCGATCACCAGGCCACGCAAGCCGTCGGGCAACGACAGTTTGACGATGGCGGCGAAGGCGTTGTTGACGTTGTCCAGGTCCGGGATCAGCACATGGGCGGCCATACCGATCAGGGCACAGGCCAGGCCGTAGAGGATGCAGTAGAACCCGGCGAAGGTCCCCGCATACTGGGCGACCTTTGCGTCACGGGCGGTAAACACCCGTTGCCAGATGTCCTGGCCGATCAGGATGCCGAAAAAGTAGATCATGAAGTAGGTGATGATGGTGTCCCAGCCGATGCTGGTAAAGCTGAAACTGGCTGCCGGCAGCTTGGCCACCAGTTCATCCCAGCCGCCCACGCGGTACAGGCAGATCGGCAGCAGGATAAACATCAGGCCGACGGTCTTGATCACGAACTGCACGATATCGGTCAAGGTCAGCGACCACATGCCACCGATGGTCGAATACACCAGCACCACGCCACCGCCCAGCAGGATGGCGGCCCAGAACGGCAGGTCGAACATCACTTGCAGTACGGTGCCGATCCCCAGGATCGAGGTCACCGCCAGCATCAGCGCATAGGCCAGCATGATCAGCCCGCTGGCCTGGCGGGCCGTGGGGTTGTAGCGTTGCTCCAGGACCTGGGTCACGGTGAAAATTTTCAGCTTGAGCAAGGGTTTGGCGAGAAACAGGTTCAGCGCAATGATCCCCGTACCTAGCGCTGCGCAGAGCCAGAAACCGGAAATGCCATGTACATAACCCAGGCGCACGCTGCCCACCGTGGACGCGCCGCCCAGTACCGTCGCAGCCATGGTGCCCATGTACAGCGTCGGCCCCAGGTTGCGCCCGGCGACCAGATAGTCTTCATGGGTCTTGGCGCGGCGCATGCCGAAATAGCCGAGCACGAGCATGCCGGCGGCGTAGATAAATACGATGAATAGATCCAGGGCCATGGTGGCGCTCTCCAGTTATTGTTTTTATTGACTGATCAGGTGGCGCACTACATCAACGGTGCGTGACGCCAGGCAGCACGCAGAGCATTTCGTACAGCAGGTTGGCACCCAGCAACGAGGTATTGCCGGTGGTGTCGTAGGGCGGCGAAACTTCCACCAGGTCACAACCAATCAGCTCCAGGCCCTGGCAGCCACGGATGATCTCGATCGCCTGGATGGTGGTCAGCCCGCCGATTTCCGGGGTGCCGGTGCCGGGCGCCCAGGCTGGGTCGATGCCGTCGATGTCGAAACTCAGGTACACCGGGCCGCCGCCGACCTTTTCCCGCACTTCGGCCATCAACGGCGCGAGGGAGTGGTGCCAGCACTCTTCGGCCTGGACCACGCGGAACCCCTGTTTGCGGCTCCAGTTGAAGTCTTCGGCGGTATAGCCCTGGGCGCGCAGGCCGATTTGCACCACGCGGTCGCAATCGAGCAGGCCCTCTTCGACGGCCCGGCGGAAGGTGGTGCCGTGGGCGATTTTCTCGCCGAACATATGGTCGTTGACGTCGGCATGGGCATCGATATGCACCAGCCCGACCTTGCCGTGCTTCTTGTGGATCGCCCGCAGGATCGGCAGGGTGATGGTGTGGTCGCCGCCCAGGGTCAGCGGGATCACGTCGTGCTTGAGGATTTCATCGTAGGACTCTTCGATGATGCGCACGGCATCCAGCAGGTTGAAGGTGTTGATCGCCACATCGCCGATATCGGCCACCGACAGCGAGTCGAACGGCGCGGCGCCGGTGGCCATGTTGTAGGGGCGGATCATCACCGACTCGGCACGGATTTCACGCGGCCCGAAGCGGGTGCCGGCGCGCAGCGAGGTGCCGATATCCAGGGGCACGCCGACAAAGGCCGCATCCAGGCCGGCGGCGGTTTGCAGGTGGGGCAGGCGCATCATCGTGGCGATGCCGGCAAAGCGCGGCATTTCGTTGCCGCCCAGTGGTTGGTGAAAAATCTTGTCCACGGCAGTGCCTCATCGTTGTTGTGGTTATCAGAGGCCGATTCTGCGAAATGCCAGGCAAGGGAAGAATCGCTGTGGGGAAATACTTAGTTCAGATTTTTCTGAACTAATGCCTGGGGTAGACTCCACCGACCTGTCAGCTGATTTTTTGCCTGGAGCGCCCATGGCTAATGCCTTGCCCGACCTGAAACTGCTGCGCATCTTCGCAAGCGTGGTGCGCCACCAAGGGTTTGCCAGTGCCCAGCACGAGCTCAACCTGTCGACCTCGGCCATCAGCACTTATATGAGCCAGCTGGAAGGCGCGTTGGGCCTGGTGCTGTGCCATCGCGGGCGTGGCGGCTTCAGCCTGACCAGCAAGGGTGAGTTGTTTCACCAGGAAACCTTGCGCCTGCTGGGCGAACTGGAGGGCTTCGAGCAATACGCGGCGGCGCTCAAGGGCGAACTGCGCGGCACACTCAAACTGGGCGTGCTTGATTCGACCGTCAGCGACAAGGCCCTGCCATTCGCCGAAGTCATCGGCGCCTACAGCCTTGAGCACCCGGCGGTGCATTTGCACTTGTCGGTGATGAGCCCCTACGAACTGCAACTGGGGGTGCAGGACAATCGCCTGGACCTGGCCATCGGTGCCTTCTCCAACCGCATGAGCGGCTTGCTCTACATGCCGCTGTACCGCGAACAGCACTGGCTCTATTGCAGCTCGCGCCACCCGCTGTTCAGCGAGCGGCGCATCCCGGAACCGGTGATTACCCAGCAACGCATGGTCGGGCGCGGTTACTGGAGCCAGGCGGAACTGGCGCGCCACGGCTTCAAACACAGCGCCGCCACCGTGGAAAGCATGGAGGCGCAGTTGATCCTGGTGCTGTCCGGCGCCTACATCGGCTACTTGCCCGAACACTACGCCCAGGCCTGGGTCGACAAAGGCGACTTGCGGGTGCTATTGCCGGCGACCTTTGGCTACCAGGCGCCGTTTTCGCTGATCATGCGCCGTGGGCGCAGCCGCGAGCCGTTGATCCAGACCTTCCGCGATTTACTCAAAGCACAGCTCAATCAGGCCTGAATATGTCCAGACCCCAATGCCCCCGCTGCCTGCGGCCGACCACTCACTGCCTGTGTGCCCTGATCCCGAGCCTGGACAGCCGCACCCGGGTGTTGCTGTTGCAGCATCCCAGCGAGGTCAACCATGCACTCAATACCGCGCGCCTGGCTGCGCTGGGCCTGATGAATGCGCAACTGGTGGTGGGTGAAGTCTTCGAGGACTTGCCCACCTTGCTCAACCCGCCGGGGTATCAGGCGCGGCTGCTGTTTCCCGCCGAAGAGGCGCAACCGCTGCAGGCCTACAGCCCATCCGACGAACCCTTGTTGTTGGTAGTGCCCGACGGCACCTGGCGCAAGGCGCGCAAGCTGCTGCACCTCAACCCGCTGCTGGCGGCGTTGCCCCGGGTGACGCTGGCGGCGGGCGCGGTGTCTCGCTACCGGCTGCGCAAGGCGCCGGGGCCGGGGGCTTTATCGACAGTAGAGGCGATTGTGCAGGCGTTGCAGGTGCTGGAGGCGCCGCAGTCATTCGAGCCGTTGTTGCGGCCGTTCGAGGCGTTGATCGAGGGGCAGATTGCGGCGATGGGGGAGGCGGTTTTTCAGCGTAATCATGGGGGTGATTAGCCGGTTCACCGAGGTCCAGCTCCCCCATTGACCGCGCCGCTCAAGACATGTGCGGTCAAATGTGGGAGCCGGCTTGCCGGCGATGGCGCCCGCCCAAACACCGCTAACGCTCACGCATCGCCTCCGTCCGTGCCTTCAACACCGGCTTGAGCAAGTAATCCAACACGCTTTTCTCCCCGGTAATAATATCCACCGTCGCCACCATCCCCGGGATGATCAGCAGCGGTTTTTTCTCCCCGCCCAGATGGTTCTTATCGGTGCGCACCTGGATCAGGTAGAAGCTGTTGCCCTTGTCGTCGGTAATCGTATCGGCACCGATCAGCTCCAGTTTCGCCGCCAGCCCGCCGTAGATGGTGTAGTCATAGGCACTGAACTTGACCATCGCCTTTTGCCCCGGATGCAAGAACGCCACGTCCTGGGGCCGTACTTTGGCCTCGATCAGCAGGTTGTCTTCCAGCGGAACGATTTCCACCATGTCGCTGCCCGGCTGGACCACGCCGCCGATGGTGTTGACCTTCAATTGCTTGATCACCCCGTGCACCGGGGAGACCACGGTGGTGCGGCTGACGCGGTCATCGATGGCGATGCTCGAGGCGGTGATTTTTGACAGGTCGGTGCGTTTTTCGTTGAGTTCCTTGGCCGCTTCCGAGCGGAAGCTTTGCACCGACTCGTCGATTTTGCTCTTGATCTCATTGATCGCCGATTCCGCCCGGGGGATCGCCAGGGTGGTGGCGTTCAGCGAGCCACGGATCTCCACGGCGCTGCGTTTGAGGCGCAGGATTTCCACCGGCGACACCGCGCCGGTGCCCACCAGCGGCGCCGACATGTTCATCTCTTGTTGCAGCAGCGCCAGGCTGGAGCTGAATTGGCCCTGCTTGGAACGGAACTCCGCCAGCTCCTGGGTTTTCTGCCGCAATTGTTCACTCAAGGTCCGTTGCTCGCTGCTCAAGCGCCGCTGGCGTTGTTCAAACAGTGAGCGCTCGTCTTCAGCCACTTGCGGAGCCTTGGCGATGACTTCATCGGACAGTTTGAACGGCCGCCCCTCGGCCTCGGCCGACAGGCGTTCGACCTGGGCGGTGAGGGCATACCGGTCGACTTCGCTTTCGCCCTTGTTCGAGCGGAACCGCGTGTCGTCCAGTTGCAGCAGTTTGTCGCCCTTGTCCACCATTTGCCCTTCGCGCACGTAGATCTGGGTGACGATGCCGCCCTCCAGGTTCTGGATCACCTGCACTTTGCTCGACGGGATGGCCTTGCCTTCGCCCATGGTCACTTCATCGAGCACGGCAAAGTTGGCCCACAGCAGGGCGCAGATGATCAGGCCGGCGGTCAGCCACACGATAATCCGTGAACGGCGCGGCGAGTCCTGCAGCGCAGCGCCCGCCAGTTCGGGCATGAATTCGCTGTCGGCGGTTTTGCCAAAACTCTTGAAATAACCCGATGACGCGGGAGTGCCTGACATGGTGGGGCTCCTAGACGGCGGCCGAGCCGACACGGCCCTTGCGCAGAGCATCGATCACACTTTCTTTGGGGCCGTCGGCCACGATGCGGCCGTTGTCCAGCACGATCAGGCGGTCGACCAGGCTGAGCATCGAGGTGCGGTGCGTGACCAGCAGCAATGTCTTGCCCCTGACCCATAGCTCCAGGCGCTGGCGCAGGGTTTCTTCGCTGCTGTTGTCCATGGCGCTGGTGGGCTCGTCCAGCAACAGGATCGGCGGGTCGAGCAGCAGCGCGCGGGCCAGCAACACCGCCTGGCGCTGGCCGCCGGAAAGCAGTTGCCCGCGCTCGCCCACCGGCCGGTCGAAGCCTTGGGGGTGCTGGCGGGCCAGTTCGCTGACGCCAGTCAGTTCGGCCACTTCGAGCATCCGCGCATCGCTGATATAGCGCGCGCCCAGGGTCAGGTTATCGCGCAGGCTGCCGGCCAACAGCGGCAGATCATGGGCCACATAACCCACTTGCTGGCGCAGGTCGGCCACATCCAGTTGGCGCAGGTCGAGGCCATCAAGCAGCAGCTGGCCTTCTTCTGGCGCGTAAAAGCCCATCACCAGCCGGCCCAGGGTGCTTTTGCCCGAGCCGCTGCGGCCGATAATCCCCACGCGCTCGCCGGCCTTGAGCTGGAAACTGACCTGGCTCAGGGCCGGGGCGTTTTGCCCGGCGTAGCGGAAGGTGACCTGGCTGACTTCCAGGGCGCCGCTCAGTTGTGTGCGTTCCAGTGGGCGCTGCTGCGGGTCGCGCTCCTGGGGCAGGGCCATCAGCGCATCGGTGCTGCGCATGGTCAATTGCGCCTGCTGGTAGCGGGTGATCAACCCGGCGATCTGCCCCAGCGGCGCTAATACCCGGCTGCCGAGCATGTAGGTGGCCACCAGCGCGCCGACACTGAGGCTGCCGGCGATGATGCTGTACACCCCGGCAACAATGGTCGCCATCCCGGAAAACTGCTGGATGAACAGCGTGCCATTGGTGGCCAGCGCCGAGAGGTTGCGCGCATGGCTGTCGAGGCGGGTGAGGGCGCCATGGGTGCTTTCCCACTGGTGCTGGCGCTCGCTTTCGGCGCTGCAGGCCTTGAGGGTTTCCAGGCCGCTGAGGGTTTCGATCAATAGCGCCTGGCGTTCGGCGCCCAGGCTCAGGCTTTTTTGCACGGTGTCGCGCAGGCGCGCCTGGATCAGCATCGCAAAGCCGATGGTCAGCGGGAACGCACACAAAGGGATGATCACCAGCCAGCCGCCGAGCAGGCCGATCACCACCAGCATCAGCACGGCGAAGGGCAGATCGATCAGGCTGGTGAGGGTCACGGCGGTGAGGAATTCGCGCAGGCCCTGGAAGTCATGGATGCTCTGGGCAAAACCGCCGATGGTCGCGGGGCGTGCTTTCATCGACATACCGGTGATGCGCTCAAACAGGGTCGCCGACAGGATCACGTCGGTCTTCTTGCCGGCGGTGTCCAGCAGATGGGCACGCACCACCCGCAGCACCAGCTCGAAGCCCGTGCCGATCAGCAGGCCGATCACCAGTACCCACAAGGTCGAGATGGCCTGGTTCGGCACCACGCGGTCGTAGGTCTGCATGACGAACAGCGGCACCATCAGGCCCAGCAGGTTGATCAGTAAACTGGCGAGAATCGCGTCGCTGTACAGCCAGCGCGACAGCTTCAGGGTGTCGCGAAACCACGCCTCGACCCGCGGCACCAGCGGCGCACGCAGGTCTTCGATCTCGTGGCGGGGCCGGGCGAACAGGGCCTGGCCGCTGTAGGCCGCTTCGAGCTCCTCGCGGCTGACCCACTGTTCGCCGCCTTCGGCTTCGCTGGGCAGGATCAGCGCCTGGCCATCCTCGCCCCAGCGCCGCAGCACCGCGCAGCGGCCGGCGTTGAGCAGCAGCAGTACCGGCAGGTTCAGCGCCGAGATGGCCTTTAAGTCCCGGCGCAAGACCCGCGCCTGCAAGCTGGCCCGGGCCGCTGCCCGTGGCAGCAAGTCCAGGCCCAGGCGTTGCTCTGCCAAGGGCAGGCCGGCGCTCAGGCTGGAACGGCTGACGGTACGGCCGTGCAGCTTGCACAGGATCAGCAGGCCGTCGAGCAATGGGTCATCAAAGCTCTGGCGCGGGTCGACACCCGGGTTCAGCGGTTCCATCTGGCTCACGGCGATCGGCTCCAGGTCGTGGCTACTTCAGGTCAGGCAGGTGGGCTTCGCTTTTGACTTCCGACTGGGCAATGGCTTCGGCCGGCACCACCACGCGCTCCTTGTTCAGCAGCTCGCCCATGTTGGCCAGCACGCGGTACATGGAGAACTCTTCGGTGTAGCGCACTTCGGTGTAGCGCCGATTGGCGTTGTACAGCTCGTTTTCACTGTCCAAAAGGTCCAGCAGGGTGCGTTGGCCCAGGCCGAACTGGTCCTGGTAGGCCGCACGTACGCGTTGGGTGGTCTCGGCGTATTCGCGGGCGGTGGGGGTCTGGATGCGCGCGTTGTCCATGGCGTGCCAGGCCAGGTTGAGGTTCTCGTTGAGCATGCGCAGGGCGTTGTTGCGGATGTCCATGGCCTGGTTGATCTTGTGCGAGTCCGACGCCAGGCGGGCTTTGTCGCTGCCGCCACGGAACAGGTTGTAGTTCATTACCACACCCACCCGCCATTCGTTGTCGTGGCCAAGGTCGCCCTGCACATTGTTATTGGCGCCCACCGCCGCCTCGGCATCGAAGCGTGGATAGAACGGCGACTTGGCCACTTCGTATTGGCTCTCGGCGGCCATCACATCCGATTGCGCGGATTTCAGGTAGGGGTTGTTCTCCAGCATGCTGCGCCGGGCGCCGAGTTGGTCGCTGGGCAGCTCGCCCTTGATCGAGGCCGGGCTTTCCAGTTCGTCCGGCATGCGCCCGACCACGCTGTAGAAGTTCGATTCGGCGTCTTGCAGGTCGACCATGGCGGTCTGGTAGTTGTTATCTGCCAGGGCCCGACGGGCGGTGGACTGGTCGCGGTCGGCGGTGCTGCCGATGCCGCGCTCGGTACGCAGGCCGATCTGGTCGGTGACGCGCAGGTGCGCCTGCAGGTTGTTCTTGGCCAGGGTCAGCAGGTCGCGGCGCTTGAGCACTTCCAGGTACACCTCGACGGTGCGCAGGGCCAGGCTTTCGGCGGTGCCACGGGTGTAGTAGGCACGGGAGTTGACCACCGCCCCGGTGCGCTGCACTTCGTTGGAGGTGTTGAAACCGTCGAACAGCATCTGGCGCAGGCGCAGTTCCGACTGGGTGTAGTTGTCGGTCTCGGTGTGGTGGTTGCCGCCCCGGGCGCGGGTGCTGCTGTTGTCGCTGTAGCCGCGGCCGTAGGCGGCATTGAGATCGAGGCTGGGGTAGAAGCCGCCTTTGGCGACTTTTACATCTTCATCGGCCGAAAGCCGGCTGTTACGGCTGGCATTGAGTTCCGGGTGAGTGTCCAGCGTGCTTTGGATCGCTTGGGTCAACGACATCGCTTGGGTATTGGCGCATGCCATGGCGATCAGAATCGCGCTGCAGAGGGGGGTCAAGACGCGCATGGGTACTTCTCCCTGTAGTCAGTGTTACTGGTCTGTCGCCATTTATTTGACGAATTTATGGGGTCAAACCGTCTCAGGCTTGTAACAACAGAGCTAAGAACATTTGCGAGAGGAGCTAAGAAGGATTTCTCATAATATTTATGTCCAAAAAAACTTATGCGTTCGGCGCGAAGCAATACATTGTTCAAAGCGTAAGCCTTGAGTTATGTGCGCTTTGGCGCGTTTTTCGGCTCGGGGAAAGTTCAATCGCAAGTGCAGGCGGAGGAAGGGGGAGCGGAAAAAAGGGGAATTTACAGGTGACGGTTTTTTGTCGCTTGCCCCCTTGGGAGGCTCTCTGTAACCGGGTCGAGGCGTGGATGGGTAACTGATTTGAATCGGTTTTGTGCCACGTTCAATGACCGGCCGGGCATCTGATCCACTGCACTTGTGCACGTAACCGAGGTGCCGACTACTGGGGTCGGACAGGGAGATAAGCACATGGCCAAGTTAATCGGTGTTGTCAGCAAGGTGGTTGGGGAAGTCTTTGCCGTGGCCGGGGATGGCAGCCGCCGTAGCCTGATCGAAGGCGACCGACTGTTTGCCGGCGAGCAACTGCAGACCGGCGCAGCCGGTGCGGTAGCGGTGCAATTGACCAACGGCCAGGAGCTGACCTTGGGGCGCGACAGCAGCCTGGGTCTTTCCCCGCAACTGCTGGCCGGCCAGGCGCCGCAGATTCATGCCTCGGAAGATCTCGCCGCGAGCCAGGCGCAGTTGACCGATGTGCAGCAACTGCAAAAAGCCATTGCCGCAGGGGCCGACCCAACCCAGACCGCCGAAGCCACGGCCGCCGGCCAGGCCGGCAGCACGGCGGCGGGTGAATTGGGCGGTGGGCACTCCTTTGTGCTGCTGACTGAAGTCGCCGGGCGGGTGGAGCCGGTTATCGGCTTTCCCACGGCAGGGTTTGGCGCGATTCCTGAGTTTCCGTTGTTCCAGGTCGCCGGCCAGCCAGATACCGGCAACGACCAGCCCGTGGTGGTGCCCCCCGACAACCCGGTGAGCCTGGGCGGGCTGGAGGTCGAAGGCGGCGAACTGACGCTCAACGAGGCCCATCTTGCCCAAGGTTCGGCCAGCAACCCGGTGGCACTGGTGCAAAGCGGCACCTTCAACGTCTCGGCGCCCGATGGCCTGCAAAGCCTGACGGTGGGCGGCATCAACGTGGTCAGCGGCGGGGTGGCCAGCAGCTTCCCGCAAAGCATTACCACCGGGTTGGGCAATACCTTGAGTATTACCGGGTATAACGCGACCACCGGGGTGATCAGCTACAGCTACACATTGACGGGCAATGAGGCCCATCCGTCGGGTGCCGGCACCAACAGCCTCGGCGAAAATTTTGCGGTGGTTGCCACCGATAGCGACAACGATACCGCCACGGGTTCGCTGGATATCACGGTTATCGACGATGTCCCCAAGGCGGTGGCTGACAGCCATGAAGGCAGCGCATCGGAAAGCCTGCTGAGCCTTGTCGGCAACGTCCTGGACAACGACACCCAGGGCGCCGACCGCGTCGCCAGTGGCCCGATCACCGGTGGTACATTCACCGGCCAATACGGCACCCTGGTGCTGGCGGCCGATGGCAGCTACACCTACACGCTGAACTCCGCCGACCCTGATTTTGTCGCGCTGCACGGCGGCGGCAATGGCAGCGAAACCTTCACCTACACCCTGACCGACGCCGATGGCGACAGCAGCACCGCCAACCTGGTGCTGCACGTGCACAACAACGACGACCCGGTGGTGATCGGTGGCATCAGCGTGAATGGTGCCGACCTGACCCTCTATGAAAAAAACCTGGTGGATGGCAGCAGCCCCGACGCTGGCGCACTGACCCGCACCGGCAGCCTGAGCGTGTCGGCCGTGGACGGTTTGCAGAACCTGTCCGTGGGCGGTATCAGCGTGATGTCCGGCGGTGTTGTCGTCGGCTTCCCGCAATCGATCGCCACCGGCCTGGGCAATACCCTGACCATCACC
Source organism: Pseudomonas gessardii (assembly GCF_001983165.1). Lineage (GTDB taxonomy): Bacteria > Pseudomonadota > Gammaproteobacteria > Pseudomonadales > Pseudomonadaceae > Aquipseudomonas > Aquipseudomonas gessardii. The sequence goes on from NZ_MNPU01000016.1 coordinate 31,945, forward strand.
GGCTTTGACCCGGCCACCGGGGTGGTCGGCTACAGCTACACCCTGACCGGCACCGAGGCGCATCCCGCGGCGGGTGGGGTAAATGCGCTGACCGAAAGCTTCAATGTGATCGCCAGCGATACCAACAACAGCACGGCCACTGGCACGCTGCATATCAGCGTGGTGGACGATGTTCCGGCAGCCGCCGATGACAGCAATGGGCAAGTGGCGTCTGAAAGCCTGCTGACCCTGAGCGGCAGCGTCCTGGGCAATGACGTGCAAGGTGCGGATCGGGTGGTATCCGGGCCGGTCACGCCGAACACCATCATCGGCACCTACGGCACATTGCAGTTATTTGCCGATGGCAGCTATGTCTACACCCTGGATAAGACTGATCCGCAGTTCATGGCCCTGAATGGCGGTGGCAGCGGCACTGAAACCTTCACCTATCAACTGAACGACAGCGACGGCGATACCAGCACCGCCAACCTCGTCTTGCAGGTGCATAACAACGACGATCCGGTAGTGTTGACGGGCCTTGAAGTGAATGGTGGCGAGGTCACGGTCTACGAGAAAAACCTGCCGCTGGGCAGTGCTATCGACGGGCCTGCATTAACCCAATCCGGCACCTTCACCGTGACTGCCTTGGACGGCTTGAAAAACCTGACTGTGGGCGGTATCAGCGTCGTCAGCAACGGCGTCGCCGCGACCTTCCCACAGTCGGAACCCACTGGCTTGGGCAACACCCTGACCATCACCGGCTATAACGCCAGCACCGGCGTAATCAGCTACAGCTATACCCTCAATGGCACCGACAGCCATCCAGCGGGCGCGGGCACCAATAGCATCGGCGAGTCGTTCACGGTGACCGCTACTGACAACGACAACAGCACCACCAGCGGTTCACTGGACGTGAACGTGGTCGACGATGTACCGACCGCAGTCGATGACAGCAATGGACAAGTGGCGTCTGAAAGCCTGCTGACCCTGAGCGGCACGGTGTTGGCCAATGATGTGCAAGGTGCGGATCGGGTGGTATCCGGGCCGGTCACGCCGAACACCATCATCGGCACCTACGGCACATTGCAGTTATTTGCCGATGGCAGCTATGTCTACACCCTGGACAAGACTGATCCGCAGTTCATGGCCCTGAATGGCGGTGGCAACGGCACTGAGACTTTCACTTATCAATTGAATGACAGTGATGGCGATACCAGCACCGCCAACCTCATCTTGCAGGTGCATAACAACGACGACCCGGTGGTATTGACGGGTCTTGAAGTGAATGGTGGGGAAGTCACCGTCTACGAGAAAAACCTACCGTTGGGCAGCGCTATCGATGGGCCTGCGTTAACCCAATCCGGCACCTTTACCGTGACTGCCTTGGATGGCTTGAAAAACCTGACTGTGGGCGGCATCAACGTCGTCAGCAACGGCGTCGCCGCCACTTTTCCGCAGTCGGAACCCACTGGCTTGGGCAACACCCTGACCATCACCGGCTACAACGCCAGCACCGGCGTGATCAGCTACAGCTATACCCTCAATGGCACCGATAGCCATCCATCGGGCGCGGGCACCAATAGCATCAGCGAGTCGTTCACGGTGACCGCTACTGACAACGACAACAGCACCGCCAGCGGTTCTTTGGACGTGAATGTGGTCGACGATGTGCCAAAAGCCGTCGATGACAATCCTGCTGGTACTGCCTCCGAAAGTCTGCTCATCCTCAGCGGCAGCGTCCTGGGCAATGACGTGCAAGGCGCCGACCGCATTGCCACGGGCCCGGTAACGCCGAGCACTATTGTCGGTACCTACGGCACCCTGCAACTGTTCACCGATGGCAGCTACATCTACACCCTGGACAAGACCGACCCACAATTTGTCGCCCTGAATGGCGGTGGCAGCGGCACTGAAACCTTCACCTATCAACTGAACGACAGCGATGGGGATACCAGCACCGCCAACCTTGTCTTGCAGGTGCATAACAACGACGACCCGGTGGTGTTGACGGGCCTTGAGGTGAATGGTGGCGAGGTCACGGTCTACGAGAAAAACCTGCCGCTGGGCAGTGCTATCGACGGGCCTGCATTAACCCAATCCGGCACCTTCATCGTAACCGCACTGGACGGCCTGAAAAACCTGACTGTGGGTGGTATCAGCGTCGTCAGCAACGGCGTCGCCGCTACGTTTCCGCAGTCGGAACCCACTGGCTTGGGCAACACCCTGACCATCACCGGCTACAACGCCAGCACCGGCGTAATCAGCTACAGCTATACCCTCAATGGCACCGACAGCCATCCAGCGGGCGCGGGCACCAATAGCATCGGCGAGTCGTTCACGGTGACCGCTATCGACAACGACAACAGCACCGCCAGCGGTTCACTGGACGTGAACGTGGTCGACGATGTACCGACCGCAGTCGATGACAGCAATGGACAAGTGGCGTCTGAAAGCCTGCTGACCCTGAGCGGCAGCGTCCTGGGCAATGACGTGCAAGGCGCGGATCGGGTGGTATCCGGGCCGGTCACGCCGAACACCATCATCGGCACCTACGGCACCCTGCAACTGTTCACCGATGGCAGCTACATCTACACCCTGGATAAGACTGATCCGCAGTTCATGGCCCTGAATGGCGGTGGCAGCGGCACTGAAACCTTCACCTATCAACTGAACGACAGCGACGGCGATACCAGCACCGCCAACCTTGTCTTGCAGGTGCATAACAACGACGACCCGGTGGTGTTGACGGGCCTTGAAGTGAATGGTGGCGAGGTCACGGTCTACGAGAAAAACCTGCCGCTGGGCAGTGCTATCGACGGGGCTGCATTAACCCAATCCAGCACCTTCATCGTAACCGCACTGGATGGCCTGAAAAACCTGACTGTGGGCGGCATCAACGTCGTCAGCAACGGCGTCGCCGCCACTTTTCCGCAGTCGGAACCTACTGGCTTGGGCAACACCCTGACCATCACCGGCTACAACGCCAGCACCAGCGTAATCAGCTACAGCTATACCCTCAATGGCACCGACAGCCATCCATCGGGCGCAGGCACCAATAGCATCAGCGAGTCGTTCACGGTGGTCGCCACCGACAACGACAACAGCACCGCCAGCGGTTCTTTGGACGTGAATGTGGTCGACGATGTACCGACTGCAGTCGATGACAGCAATGGACAAGTGGCGTCTGAAAGCTTGCTGACCCTGAGCGGCACGGTGTTGGCCAATGATGTGCAAGGTGCGGATCGGGTGGTATCCGGGCCGGTCACGCCGAACACCATCATCGGCACCTACGGCACATTGCAGTTATTTGCCGATGGCAGCTATGTCTACACCCTGGATAAGACTGATCCGCAGTTTATGGCCCTGAATGGCGGTGGCAGCGGGACTGAAACCTTCACCTATCAACTGAACGACAGCGATGGGGATACCAGCACCGCCAACCTTGTCTTGCAGGTGCATAACAACGACGACCCGGTGGTGTTGACGGGCCTTGAGGTGAATGGCGGCGAGGTCACGGTCTACGAGAAAAACCTGCCGCTGGGCAGTGCTATCGACGGGGCTGCATTAACCCAATCCAGCACCTTTACTGTGACCGCCTTGGACGGCCTGAAAAACCTGACTGTGGGTGGTATCAGCGTCGTCAGCAACGGCGTCGCCGCTACGTTTCCGCAGTCGGAACCCACTGGCTTGGGCAACACCCTGACCATCACCGGCTACAACGCCAGCACCGGTGTAATCAGCTACAGCTATACCCTCAATGGCACCGATAGCCATCCATCGGGCGCGGGCACCAATAGCATCAGCGAGTCGTTCACGGTGGTCGCCACCGACAACGACAACAGCAGCGCCAATGGCTCGCTGGACGTGAATGTGGTCGACGATGTACCGACCGCAGTCGATGACAGCAATGGACAAGTGGCCTCTGAAAGCTTGCTGACCCTGAGCGGCAGCGTGCTGGGCAACGATGTGCAAGGCGCCGACCGCATCGCCACAGGCCCGGTCACGCCGAACACCATCATCGGCACCTATGGCACCCTGCAACTGTTTGCCGATGGCAGCTACATCTACACCCTGGACAAGACTGATCCACAATTTATCGCCCTTCACGGCGGGGGTAACGGTACCGAGACCTTCACCTATCAGTTGAACGACAGCGACGGCGATACCAGCACCGCCAAGCTGGTGCTACAGGTACACAACAACAACGACCCGGTAGTGCTGACCGGCCTGGATCTCACCGGCGGCGAGTTGACCGTCTATGAAAAAAACCTGTTCGACGGCAGCAACCCGAATATCCCCGCACTGACCCAGACCGGCACCTTCACGGTCACCGCCCTGGACGGTTTGAAAAACCTCACGGTCGGCGGCTTGAACGTGGTGACCAACGGCGTGGTTGCCACCTTCCCGCTGTCGGAAGGCACCCTGCTGGGCAATAACTTTGTTGTTACCGGCTACGACCCCAACACCGGGGTGGTCAGTTACCGCTACACCTTGCTCGACAATGAAGCACACCCCAATGCCAACGGCGACAACAGCCTGTCCGAGCACATTACGGTCACGGCCAGCGATTACGACACCCATACGGCCACGGGCACGATCGATATCAACATCATCGATGACCTGCCCACCGCCAACCCTGACGTGCGCTCGGTGGTAGAAGGCGGTGTGGTCAGCGCCAATGTGCTGGGCAATGACGTGGGCGGCGCCGATAGCCCCACGTTGGCCGGCGCGGTGGTCGGGGTGCGGGCGGGGAGCAATACCGGCACCCCGGCCAGTGGTGGCCTGGGCAGCAATATCAACGGGGCTTTCGGTTACCTGACCCTGGATGCGAACGGCAACGCCGTGTACCACAGCAACCCCAACTCGGTGACGCCACCAGGCGCGACGGATACATTCGTGTATACCGTGCGTGATGCCGACGGAGATATCAGCACCACGACCCTGACCATTACGCTGACCGACAGTGGCCTGAAAGCGCTGACCGATGGCGATGTCACGGTCTACGAAAAAGCCCTGGACCTTAACCTGGACGGCCAGGACCTGGCGCCTGGCACGGTGGTCGGCAGCGACCCGACGGCCACCACGGAAACCGCCAGCGGCAACCTCGCAGATTCGGTAACCGGCGGCAGTGGCCCGCTAAGTTTCAGTCTGGTGGGCAGTGCTACTGGCACCTACGGGCAGATCCTGCTCAACCCCAACGGCACCTACACCTACACCCTGACCTCGGCACCCAAGACCTTGCCCAATAGCAACGATGGGCCGAATGTGCTGACCGAGACCTTCACCTACAAGGTCACGGACCTGTTGGGCAATACCGCCAACAGCAGCATCGTGGTGAGCATTGTCGATGACGTGCCCAACGTGGTGTCCAGCGCGCGTGAGGTCACGGCGACGGAGGTGGATTCCAACCTGCTGCTGATCATCGATATCTCCGGCAGCATGAACGACGCGTCAGGGGCCGGCGGTACGCGGCTCGACCTGGCCAAGGCCTCCATCACCGAGTTGCTCAACCGTTATGACGACATGGGCGATGTGAAGGTGCAGATCGTGACCTTCAATGACAGCTCCCAGCAATTGAGCAGCCAATGGGTCAGCGTCGCCACGGCCAAGACCCTGGTCAACGGCCTTACCGCGTTCAACGGCACCAACTACGATTCGGCCCTCGGCACCGCACAGACCGCCTATGGCACCGCCGGCAAGCTGGAGGGCGCGCAGAACGTGGCGTATTTCTTCTCGGACGGTAACCCCACCACGTCCAACACCAATAACCCGAACAACCCCGGCAACGTGGTCAACCCGGAATACGGCGACGGGATCGACGTTACTGAAGAAGGTGTATGGCGGGCCTTCCTCGACGCCAACGGCATCAAGGCCTATGCCATTGGCCTGGGCGCGGGGGTCAACAGCATTTACCTGGACCCGGTGGCCTACGACGGCAGCACCCACACCAACACCAACGCGGTGGTGGTGGCCAACTTGGCGGGCCTGGACGCGGTGCTGGCCGGCACGGTACAGGGCGCACCGGTCACCGGCAGTCTGCTGACGGACGGCACATTTGGCGCCGATGGCGGCTTCGTCAAATCCCTTGCGGTGGATGGGATCGTCTACACCTACAACCCGGCGGCGGGGGGCTCGATGAGTGCCAACCTGCCGGGCGGCCACGGTACGTTCGATACGCTGAGCAACAGTGTCACCATCACCACCAACCAGGGCGGCACGCTGGTGGTGGACATGGACAACGGCGAGTTCCGCTACACCCCGCCGACGCTGACGGGGTCGCTGATCACCGAAACCTTCGGCGTGACCGTCAGCGACAACGACGGCGATCTCGCCACCTCCAGCCTGGTGGTCAAGGTCAACCCGAACGTGGCACCGGTGGCCGGTGATGATCATGTGATCACCAATATCCTGGCGGGCAATATTGTGGTGCCTGCCGAGTTGTTGCTGGCCAATGACAGCGATGCCAACCATGACACCCTGACGCCTGTGCCCACCAGTTTTGCAACGGGCTGGATGGTCAAGGGGGGCAGCTTTACCGGGACGGGCAGCCGCACGTTCAACGGCCAACCGGATAATTTCGCCAACCAGAACCTGGCGGATGTGCGCACAGCCTTCATGGGCGCCACGGGCATGACCGCTACGCTGCTGGTCACCGGCTATCTGGGCATGGTCAGTGGCAGCAATGCTAACGATGAAGACCGCATCATCGTCACCCTGCATCAGGGGGAAACCCTGAACCTGAACCATAACCTGACGGACACGCGCATGGTCATGGCGTACTCCTTCAATGGTGGCAGCGAAACCCCGATCCTCGATAACGGCACCTTTACGGCAGGGGCGACGGGCGAGTACCAGATCCATCTCACCAACGTCCCCAACCCCACCGGGAATGCCAATGCCGTCGAAAACTACCAGTTGACCATGACCATCAACTACGCCGGCGCCCAGGACTACACGCCGCAATACCACGGCAATTACGCGGTCAGCGACAACCACGGTGGCAGTGACAGCGCCGCCGTGGACATCAGCTACCAGGCCGGCAGCACCCTGACCGGCACCAATGGCGATGACATCCTCATGGCCGGGCCGGGCAGCAACCTCCTCAATGGCGGGGATGGCAACGATGTACTGAGCGCCGGCACCGGCAATAACCAGATGCACGGCGGCAATGGCAATGACCTGCTGTTCAGCGGGATCGGCAACGACCTGCTCGATGGCGGGGCGGGCATCGATACCGTCAGCTATGCCCATGCCACGGCAGGCGTGACCGTCAACCTTGGCCTGGGGGGCGCGCAAGTCACCGGCGGCGCCGGCACCGATACCTTGCAGGCCCTGGAAAACCTGATCGGCTCCAACTTCAATGATGTGCTCACCGGCGACGGCAATAACAACCTGATCTCCGGCGGGCTGGGCAATGACACCCTCAAGGGCGAGGGCGGCGATGACCTCCTGGTCGGCGGCCCGGGCACCAACACCCTGACTGGCGGCCCTGGCGCCGATACCTTCCAGTACCTGGCCGGCAATAGTGGGCACGACGTCATTACCGACTTTACGGTGGGCAGCGACAAGCTGGACCTCTCGCAGTTGCTGCTGGGGGAGAACGCGACATCGGCGTCCCTGGATGACTATCTGCACTTCAAGGTGCTGGGCGGTATGACCACTATCGACATCAGCGCCGTGGCCGGTGCCACGCCGACCCAGACCCTCGACCTGGCCGGGGTCAACCTGGCGACCCACTACGGTGTGACACCGGGCGTGGGTGGGTTGATTGCGGGTGGGGCGGATACGGCGACGATCATCAATGGGATGTTGAATGACCATTCGTTGAAGGTGGATACGGTCTGATGACAGCGGCAAGCTGCAAGTTGTCAGCGTCAAGCTTGCCGCTTGCAGCTTATAACTTGCAGCTATAAGAACCGCGAATTGCGTGATATGGCCCGCCAGCGTTTGCCGGTATGATAGGCGCCCCCGCAGCCTGGATTGCGAATACGCCATGACCTTGCAATACCCCACCATCGCCGATTGCGTCGGCAACACCCCCCTGGTCCGCTTGCAACGCATGGCGGGTAACACCAGCAATACCTTGCTGCTCAAGCTTGAGGGTAATAACCCGGCAGGCTCGGTCAAGGATCGCCCGGCGCTGTCGATGATCGCCCGCGCCGAGCTGCGTGGGCAGATCAAGCCGGGTGACACCCTGATCGAAGCCACTTCCGGCAATACCGGGATTGCCCTGGCCATGGCTGCCGCGATCAAGGGCTACAAAATGATCCTGATCATGCCCGACAGCGGCAGCGCCGAGCGCAAGGCGGCGATGACCGCCTATGGCGCCGAGCTGGTGCTGGTGACCCAGCAAGAGGGCATGGAAGGCGCGCGCGATCTGGCCGAGCGCATGGCCGCCGAAGGCCGTGGCCAGGTCCTGGACCAGTTCGCCAACGCGGACAACCCCGAGTCGCACTACACCAGCACCGGCCCGGAGATCTGGCGCCAGACCCAGGGCACCATCACCCATTTCGTCAGCTCCATGGGCACCACCGGCACCATCATGGGCAACTCGCGCTACCTCAAGGAGCAGAACCCGGCGATCCAGATCGTTGGCCTGCAACCGATGGACGGCGCGGCGATCCCGGGGATCCGTCGCTGGCCCGAAGAGTATCTGCCCAAGATCTATAACGCCGCCCGCGTCGATCGCATCATCGACATGGCCCAGCGCGAAGCCGAAGACACCACCCGCCGCCTGGCCCGTGAAGAAGGCATCTTCTGTGGCGTGTCCTCCGGTGGTGCCGTGGCCGGCATGTTGCGCCTGTCTGCAGAACTGGAAAACGCGGTGATCGTCGCGATCATCTGTGACCGAGGCGACCGCTACCTGTCGACCGGCATTTTCGACGCGCCCAACTGATGGCCAAGCAAGAGCGAGGCCTGCGTTTCCAGCCTACGGGCGGCAGCCGGGCGCCCCAAGTCCCGGTCGGCAAGAAGCAACGCCTGACCATCGAGCGCCTGGCCAACGATGGCCGGGGGATCGTGTTTTTTGAAGGTCGCACCTGGTTTGTGGTGGGCGCCCTGGCCGGCGAAGAGGTCGAGGCGCGGGTGCTGGGGGCCCATGGCAAAGTGGTCGAGGCCCGCACCGAACGGGTGTTCCAGGCCAGCGAACTGCGCCGCCCGGCGCCGTGCGCCCATGCCGGCCGTTGTGGCGGTTGCAGCCTGCAACACCTGCCCCATGCCGAACAGCTTGCCCTGAAACAGCGCATGCTCGCCGAGCAATTGTCCCGTGTCGCCGGGGTCGAGCCCCAGGAATGGGCGGCGCCGTTGAGCGGCCCCGAGTTCGGCTACCGCCGCCGGGCGCGGGTCGCCGTGCGCTGGGACGCCAAGGCCAAGCGCCTGGATGTGGGCTTTCGCGCCGTGGCCAGCCAGGACATCGTGGCCATCGACGATTGCCCGGTGCTGGTACAGGCCTTGCAACCGATCATGCAGCGCCTGCCCAACATGCTGCGGCGCCTGAGCAAGCCTCAGGCCCTGGGGCATGTCGAGTTGTTCAGTGGCTCGTCGATTGCCGTGTTGCTGCGGCATATGGCGCCGCTGTCGGACGCCGACCTGGTGGTGCTGCAAGAATTCTGCGCATTCCATGACGCCCAGCTGTGGCTGCATGGCGAAGGCGAGCCGCAGCCGTTCGCGGCCGGGCAGGCCTTGGGCTATCGTCTTGAGCAGTGGGACCTGGAACTGGCTTACCGGCCAGGGGATTTTGTGCAGGTCAATGCCGGGGTCAACGAGGCGATGGTGGCCCAGGCCCTGGACTGGCTGGCACCGCGCGCCGACGAACGGGTGCTGGACCTGTTCTGCGGCCTGGGCAACTTTGCCTTGCCCCTGGCGGGCCAGGTGCGTGAAGTGGTGGCGGTAGAAGGCGTGCAGGCCATGGTGGATCGCGCGGCCGTCAACGCCCTCAGCAATAATCTGCATAATGTGCAGTTTTTTCAGGCTGATTTGTCCCAGCCTTTGAGTGATGCGCCATGGGCCAAAGCAGGCTTTTGTGCGGTACTCTTGGACCCACCTCGCGACGGTGCCCTGGAGGTTGTGCGCAAGCTGGCCACTCTGGGGGCTGAGCGCCTGGTGTATGTGTCCTGCAACCCTGCCACGCTGGCGCGGGACACTGTCGAGTTGGTCAAGCAAGGCTACCGGCTAAAACGTGCCGGGATCCTCGATATGTTTCCGCAAACTGCGCATGTCGAGGCGATGGCGTTATTTGAGGCGAGCTAGGATGCTCGTTTAGTCCGACTGGCCTGCGTTCTCCAGGGCCTGTGACCTGCCAGGGAGTTCGCGTTACAAGGGTCAGCGATTTTGACGCGCTACAGGCGCGTCGTAGGGAAGGTAAGCAAGATGGTACAGGTGAGAGCACACCAGCCGATCAACACCGACGGCAGTATCAATCTCGAGGCATGGCTGGATCATGCCGTCAGTGTCGATCCGGCACTGGACCGTGAAGCCTTGAAAGCCGCCTGCGAGTTCGCTCGCGAGGCAGAACAGCAAGACAATGCGGCCAAGAACCTGTGGGCCGAAGGCACCTCCAGTTTTCGCACCGGGCTTGAAATCGCCGAGATCCTCGCCGACCTCAAGCTGGATCAGGACTCGCTGATCGCCGCGGTGCTCTATCGCGGCGTGCGCGAAGGGCATATTGCGTTGCCCCTGGTCAGCCAGCGGTTCGGCGCGGTGGTGGCCAAGCTGATCGACGGCGTGCTGCGCATGGCGGCCATCAGCGCCAGCCTCAGCCCGCGCCAGTCGATGGTGCTGGGCACCCAGGGCCAGGTGGAAAACCTGCGCAAGATGCTGGTGGCGATGGTCGACGACGTACGCGTGGCGCTGATCAAGCTGGCCGAACGCACCTGTGCGATCCGTGCGGTGAAAACCGCCGATGACGAAAAGCGCAACCGCGTCGCCCGCGAGGTCTTCGATATCTACGCGCCCCTGGCCCACCGCCTGGGGATTGGCCATATCAAGTGGGAGCTGGAGGACCTGTCCTTCCGCTACCTGGAACCCGATCAATACAAACAGATCGCCACCCTGCTGCATGAGCGGCGGCTGGACCGTGAGCGCTTTATCAGCGATGTGATGGGCCAGTTGCGCTCGGAGTTGCAGGCCACCGGTGTCGAAGCCGATATCAGCGGCCGGGCCAAGCACATCTATTCGATCTGGCGCAAAATGCAGCGCAAGGGCCTGGCCTTCAGCCAGATCTACGACGTGCGCGCCGTGCGTGTGCTGGTGCCGGAAATGCGCGATTGCTACACCGCGCTGGGCATCGTCCACACCCTGTGGCGGCATATTCCCAAGGAATTCGACGACTACATCGCCAACCCCAAGGAAAACGGCTACCGCTCGCTGCACACCGCGGTGATCGGCCCCGAGGGCAAGGTGCTGGAAGTGCAGATCCGCACCCATGCCATGCACGAGGAAGCCGAGCTGGGCGTTTGCGCGCACTGGCGCTACAAGGGCACCGACGTCAAGGCCGGTTCCAACCAGTACGAAGAGAAAATCTCCTGGCTGCGCCAGGTACTGGAGTGGCACGAAGAACTGGGCGATATCGGCGGCCTGGCCGAACAGTTGCGGGTGGATATCGAGCCCGACCGGGTCTATATCTTCACCCCCGACGGCCACGCCATCGACTTGCCCAAGGGCGCGACGCCGCTGGACTTCGCCTACCGCGTGCACACCGAGATCGGCCACAACTGCCGTGGCGCCAAGATCAACGGGCGCATCGTGCCGCTCAACTACAGCCTGCAGACCGGTGAACAGGTCGAGATCATCACCAGCAAGCACGGCACGCCGAGCCGCGATTGGCTGAACCCGAACCTGGGCTACATCACCACGTCGCGGGCGCGGGCGAAGATTGTCCACTGGTTCAAGCTGCAGGCGCGGGACCAGAACGTCGCCGCCGGCAAGACCTTGCTCGAACGCGAACTGGGGCGCCTGGGCCTGCCCCAGGTGGACTTCGACAAGTTGGCCGAAAAAGCCAATATGAAGATTGCCGAAGACATGTTCGCCGCCCTTGGTGCCGGCGACCTGCGCCTGGCGCAACTGGTCAACCTGGCCCAGCAGTTGGTGGAGCCGGAGCGCGGCAGCGAGCAACTGGAGCTGATCCCACGCAAGGCCACCGGCTACAAGCCGGGCAAGCGCGGCGATATCCAGATCCAGGGCGTGGGCAACCTGATGACCCAGATGGCCGGCTGCTGCCAGCCGTTGCCGGGCGACGCCATTGTCGGCTACATCACCCAGGGCCGTGGGGTGAGCATTCACCGCCAGGATTGTGCCTCGGTGTTGCAACTGGGCGGGCGCGAGCCGGAGCGGATCATCCAGGTCAGTTGGGGCCCGGTGCCGGTGCTCACCTACCCGGTGGACATCATCATCCGCGCCTACGACCGCTCGGGGTTGCTGCGGGATGTCTCGCAGGTGCTGCTCAACGAGCGGATCAACGTCCTGGCGGTCAACACCCGCTCGAACAAGGAGGACAACACGGCGCTGATGTCCCTGACCATCGAGATCCCGGGGCTGGACGCATTGGGGCGGTTGCTGGGGCGTATCTCCCAGTTGCCGAACATCATCGAGACCCGGCGTAACCGCACGCCATGAAGCGCTGGATCAGCGCAGTTTAAAATGTGGGAGCGGGCTTGTGTGGGAGCGGGCTTGCTCGCGATAGCATCACCTCGGTATACCAGATAGACCGAGTTGCCTGCATCGCGAGCAAGCCCGCTCCCACATTTGATCTTCAGCGCTCCCCGAACAGAGATTGACCGATGTATTCACTTGAAGACCTGCTACACCTGATGAACCGCCTGCGTGACCCGCAGTACGGTTGCCCGTGGGACATCAAGCAAACCTACGCCAGTATCGTGCCCCACACCCTGGAAGAAGCCTACGAAGTCGCCGACGCCATCGAGCGTGGGGATTTCGACCATCTGCAAGGCGAGTTGGGCGACCTGTTGTTCCAGGTGGTGTATTACAGCCAACTGGCCCGGGAAGAAGGGCGCTTCGAGTTCGCCGGGGTGGTCGACAGCATCACCCGCAAGCTGATTCGCCGCCATCCCCATGTGTTTCCCACTGGCGACCTGTATGCGCCGCTGGATATCCCGCAACTGAGCGAAGAACAGGTCAAGGAACGCTGGGAAGCCATCAAGGCAGAGGAGCGCGCAGAAAAATCCGACGCCCCACAGCAACTGTCCCTGCTCGATGACGTGCCCAACGCCTTGCCGTCCCTGTCCCGCGCCGCCAAGTTGCAAAAACGCGCGAGCCAGGTCGGTTTCGACTGGCCAGCGGCGTTGCCGGTGGTGGATAACGTGCGTGAAGAGCTCGATGAGGTGCTCGAAGCGATGGCCGATAACGATTCGGTGGCCATCGCTGAAGAGGTCGGTGACCTGCTGTTTGCAGCGGTCAACCTGGCTCGGCACCTCAAGGTGGACCCGGAAACCGCCCTGCGCGGTGCCAATGCCAAATTCGAAAGGCGATTCCGATTTATCGAACAGGCATTGCGCGACACCCACCGTCCCATGGAAGATTGCACCCTCGAAGAGTTGGACGCCCTGTGGGGCGAAGCCAAACGCCAGGAAAAGAATGTGTCCAACTGCGGTTGAGCAGTTGCCTAAGTGAGTAAGCACCATGAGCATTTCCCTTCGCGACCAGTTGCTCAAAGCAGGCCTGGTCAATCAGAAGCAGGCCAAGCAGGTCGGCAAAGACAAGCAGAAGCAGCAGCGCCTGGTTCACAAAGGCCAGGCCCAGGCCGATGACACCCAGCAGCGCCTGGCCCTGGAAGCGCAGGCCGAGAAGGTCAAGCGCGACCAGGAGCTCAACCGCCAGCAGCAGGAAAAGGTCGAGGCCAAGGCCCGTGCCGCGCAGGTCAAGCAATTGATCGAAACCTCGCGCCTGCCCAAGTTGACCACCGAGGACTACTACAACTTCGTGGACGACAAGAAGGTCAAGCGCCTGTCGGTCAATACCTTGATGCGCAACAAGCTGAGCAACGGCTCGTTGGCGATTGTCCATCACGGCGGCGGTTACGAAGTCATCCCACGGGAGGCCGCGCTGAAAATCCAGGAGCGCGCGCCTGAGCGTATCGTGCAGATGAACATCCTCACCGAGGCCCAGGTGCCGGATGAAGATGATCCGTACGCCGCTTATCAGATCCCTGACGATCTGATGTGGTAAGGCGTTAAAAACAACAAACCCCGCTCAAAAGGCGGGGTTTGTGTTTATAGACACTGCGGCTGCGTGGGCCGGGTGGCTATGGGATTTCAGCTGTTCAGGAACTTGATGCCTGGCGTCTCGTTTCAAGGGTTTCGAGCTCGTTTTTATAATTATGAGCGTCGCACTCATTGTGAAACATGCCGACCAGTAGGTCTTGCTGATGCACATCCCAGATATGAATCCCATGGCCCAGGGCCTCGTGGGACATATGGGCATCGTCGCGTTCAGTTACTTTTACAGTCATCTGCTTGCTCCAGTCTCTGGTTGATCTGCGGCAAGGCGTCGCAGGCCTTTGTTATATATTTTGTTAGCTTGCTAAGTAAACTGACTTTGCGTGCAACAATTCATTGCAGTAAACGCAACAATGCTCCAGGCCACGTAAGCCGCGACATTGCGCCACAGGGGCTGGGATTTTATGAAAAATGTTTCATATTCGAGCAAGGCTTTGGCCTTGTGCCGGGCCTCCCACCTTGGAGTGCGCTCACTTGTGGGAGCTGGCTTGCCTGCGATAGCGCCAGTCGTCTCACCACAAACTTCAGGCGAAAAAAAGCCCCGCATTCAGCGAGGCTCTTTCAATCAGCTAACGATCAGCTGCCTTTCACAACCTTGCCGTTGACCGTGCCGTCCAACAGCATGATGTTGTATTCCTTGCCGTCGGTTTCGACTTGCTGCAGGCGAACCAGCAGGTAGTCCCAGTCCTTGGCAAACCACATCACGGTGGTACGTTTGCTTTGTGTCGGGTCGCGCACGCGTTCAACCTTGATGGCGTCGATCTTGCCGGCCTTGGTATCGACTTTCTCGGCACCCAGCACGCGGAAGTCATAGGTGTCGACTTCACCATCATCCACCACCTGGTAGCTCATGGTTTTCTTGCCGGCGGCCACATCATGCTGCAGGGCCAACTGGTAGGTGGATTTGTCGACCATGCCGCGGTTCAGCGGGATCTTCACCGCATCACCGCGATCGGTGCCGGTGACCATCTTGGCGGTCCAATCGAAGTCCAGGTCGGCTTTCTTGGCTTTACCCAGCCCACCCCGTTCAAAGTGGTAGGACTGTGGCAGCAAAGTATCCTTGTCCAGGGTCAAGGTGCTGGTTTCGGTCAGGCTGGCGATCATCATCGAGGCCTTGAAGCTGAGCTTCCAGGTACCGTCGGCGTTTTTTTCCAGGCTGCGTTCCGCGGTGCCGCTCATGGGCAACTGCTTCCAGTCGGCGGTGTAGCTGGCGGAGAAAGGCTGAAGGTCTGCCGCGTGCACGGCAGGCAGGGCAAACAGAGCAAAAGCGAAGAGCAGGGCGCGACGCATAAAATCTCCTAGGTACGAATCAAGTGGCCGCTGGCCGCAAGTAACTGGCCGTCCAACACTGCACCCTGGTCACCGAGAACCAAGCGTCCTTCGGCAAACCAGCGAACCGCCAGCGGGTAAATCCTGTGTTCCTGGGTGTGAACCCGTTGCGCAAGGCTCTGCGCTGAGTCCGTAGACTCTACCGGAACTACTGCCTGTACGACCAGAGGCCCGCCATCGAGTTCCTCGGTAACAAAGTGCACGCTGCAGCCGTGCTCCGTATCGCCGGCCTCCAGGGCCCGTTGGTGGGTGTGTAACCCTTTGTATTTGGGCAGTAGGGAAGGGTGGATATTCAGCAGGCGCCCCTGGTAATGGCGTACGAAATCAGCGCTGAGAATGCGCATGAAACCGGCGAGGACCACGAGTTTGGGATTGAAGGCGTCGATCAGTTCGATCAAGGCTGCATCGAAGGCCTCGCGACCGTCGAACGCCTTGTGATCCAGGGCGCGGGTATCGATACCCGCGTCCTGGGCACGTTGCAGGCCGTAGGCGTCGCTGCGGTTGGAAATCACCGCAGCGATGCGCACCGGGCTGTCGCCGGCGCGCGTGCTGTCGATCAGGGCCTGCAAGTTACTGCCGGTGCCGGAGAGCAGCACCACCACATCACAGGTTGCGGGCATCAGTGAGCCTTGAGGTTCTTCAGTTCAACCTGGGCCGCACCTTCGGCAGCCGTGGCGATCTGGCCGATCACCCAGGGCTGTTCGCCGGCTTCACGCAGTACATTCAGCGCGGTTTCCACGTGCTCTTGAGCCACGCAGATGACCATGCCCACGCCGCAGTTCAGCACGCGGTGCATTTCGGTCTCGTTGACGTTGCCTTTCTCTTGCAGCCAGTCGAAGACCGCCGGGCGCTGCCAGCTGGCCACGTCGACGATGGCCTGGGCGCCTTTTGGCAGCACGCGCGGGATATTGTCCAGCAGGCCGCCACCGGTGATGTGGGCCATGGCCTTGACTGTGCCAGTGTCCTTGATCAGCTTGAGCAACGGCTTGACGTAGATGCGGGTCGGGGCCATCAGCAGGTCGGTCAAAGGCTTGCCGTCGAGCTGGGTGTTCTCGATGTCGGCACCGGACACTTCGATAATCTTGCGGATCAGCGAGTAGCCGTTGGAATGCGGGCCGGACGATGGCAGGGCCAGCAGGGCGTCACCGGCCGCTACCTTGGAGCCGTCGATGATCTCGGCTTTTTCCACGACGCCGACGCAGAAGCCCGCCAGGTCGTAGTCTTCGCCTTCGTACATGCCCGGCATTTCAGCGGTTTCGCCGCCGACCAGGGAGCAACCCGACAGTTCGCAGCCAGCGCCGATACCGGTGACCACTTGTGCAGCGGTCTCCACGTTCAGCTTGCCGGTGGCGTAGTAGTCGAGGAAGAACAGCGGCTCGGCGCCGCACACCACCAGGTCGTTGACGCACATGGCGACCAGGTCGATACCGATGGTGTCGTGCTTGTTCAGGTTCAGCGCCAGGCGCAGCTTGGTGCCCACACCGTCGGTGCCGGAGACCAGCACAGGCTGCTTGTAGCCGGCCGGGATCTCGCAGAGGGCGCCGAAACCGCCCAGGCCGCCCATGACTTCGGGGCGCGCAGTGCGCTTGGCGACGCTCTTGATGCGTTCGACCAATGCTTCACCGGCGTCGATGTCTACACCGGCGTCCTTGTAGCTCAGGGAGGGTTGCTTGCTCATGATCCAGGCCTTTAGGGGGGGATTCAGGGGTAACGACCGATGCGGTGGGGGTACGGAAGTCGAATACTTCAGGACGCCCAGCCGTTGACGGTCTGCGAAGGCGCGCGATTTTATCAGGCTTGAGGGGCAGCGGCCATCCTCGGGCCGACGGGCAGGGGCATATGCTGCTAAAAAAACCTTAATCGGCGCCGCGATCGCCTGTATTAAGGTATAGCCTTTAACCCGCTATCGTTATGACAGTACGAAAACTTACCGGGGCCTTGTGAATGTTTTGCCGGTCGCTGTGGTCACAGCCTTGCCTAACCTTCTTCACGCGGTCTGTTCCAGCCGCTTTTTTGTCGTTCGGGAATCTTTTTTCATGGGTCTGAGTAGATACTTTTTGGTCGGCTGTTTGTCGTGTATCAGCCTGGCGAGTCATGCCGAAACCCTCAATGGTCTCTATCAAGTGCTGGAGCCGGTCAGCAACCAGGCGCCGGAGGAGCGCGCGCAAGCCACCCAGCGCGCCCTGGAAACCCTGGTGATCCGCCTCACCGGCGATGCCAAGGCCGCCCAGGGCCCTGGCCTGGCGGCGATCCGCAAGGATCCGCAACAGATCATCAGCCAATACGGCTACGACGCCGGCCCACCGGAAAGCCTGCAAGTGGATTTCGACCCGGTCAGCACCGACCGCGCCCTGCGCGATGCCGGCCTGGCGCTGTGGGGCAGCAATCGGCCGTCGATCCTTGGCTGGTGGCTGAGCGATTCCACCGAAGGCAGCAGCCTGGTCGGTGATGGCCAGGCCGCCGCCGAGCCGCTGCGCCGTGCGGCCCAGCATCGTGGCTTGCCGTTGCGCCTGCCGCTGGGCGACCTCGATGAACAGATCGTTGCCACCGGCCCTAATCTTGAAAGTGCAGATCCCGCGCCCCTGCGTTCGGCCTCCGAGCGTTATGGCGCCGATGCCCTGCTGGCGGTGCATGCCCGTGAAGACGCGGGCCAATGGCAAGCCAAATGGCGCCTGTGGCTGGGGGACAAGGCCGAGCAGGGCACCGCACAGGGCGCCGACCCCGCCGCGTTGGCCGATGCCGTCTTGCTGGCGGTCAGTGAGCGTCTGGCGCCCCGTTTTGCCGTAAAAGCCGGGGTGTCCAGCGAGCAGTTGCTGCAAGTGCAGGGCATGACCCTGGAGCGCTACGCCGCCCTTGGTCATTTGCTGGAGCCGTTTGGCGCGCAGTTGCAGCGGGTGGATGGCGATCGGATCGTCTATCGGGTTAATGGCAGCAGCGAGCAGTTGCGCAGCCAGTTGAGCCTGGCCAGGTTGCAGGAAGTGCCGGCCGGTGAAGCGCTTGCGCCACAACCTGTGCCGCCGCCCGTGGCCGAAGGCGCATCACCTGCGCCTGTGCCGCCGGCTGAGCCCGAGCCGCAACTGCGTTTCCGTTGGTAAATGTTCTTCCTTATATAGAAGCAAATAACAGATGGAGTGGTTTATGGCGGATACGCGTCGTTGGGTGTGGCTTGGCGGGATTGTCCTGCTGTGCGTCTTTGTGTTCTTGCTGCATTCGATCCTGACGCCGTTCCTGGTCGCCTTGCTGCTGGCCTATCTGTTCGATCCGGTGGTGGATCGCCTGGAAAAGGCCGGGCTGTCGCGCACCTGGGGGGTGGTGGCGGTGTTTGCGCTGTTTACCCTGATCGTCATGGCGCTGTTGCTGGTGCTGGTGCCGATGCTGGCCAAGCAAATGTTTCGCCTGTACGAACTGGCGCCGCAGATGCTCGATTGGCTGCAACACACGGCCATGCCATGGGCACAGTCCAAGCTCGGCCTGGCCGATGGCTTCTGGAAGTTCGACAAGGTCAAGGCCGCGATCAGCGAGCACATGGGCCAGACCACCGATATCGTCGGGGTGATCCTCAGCCAGGCCACGGCCTCCAGCCTGGCGCTGATCGGCTGGCTGACCAACCTGGTGTTGATCCCGGTGGTGGCGTTCTACCTGCTGCGTGACTGGGACATCATGATGGCCAAGATCCGCAGCCTGCTGCCCCGTGAGAGCGAGGAGCGCATTGTGTCCCTGGCCGAGGAGTGCCATGAGGTGCTGGGCGCCTTTGTTCGCGGGCAATTGCTGGTGATGGTGGCGTTGGGGATTATCTATGCCGGCGGGCTAATGGCGATTGGCCTGGAGCTGGGCCTGTTGATCGGCATGATTGCCGGCCTGGCGGCGATTGTGCCGTACATGGGCTTTGTCATCGGGATTGGCGCGGCGCTGGTGGCCGGCCTGTTCCAGTTTGGCGGCGACCTGTACCCGATGCTGGGGATTGTCGCGGTGTTCATGGTCGGCCAGGCCCTGGAAGGCATGGTGCTGACGCCGTTGCTGGTGGGCGACCGCATCGGCCTGCATCCGGTGGCCGTGATCTTTGCGATCCTGGCCGGCGGCGAGTTGTTCGGCTTTACCGGGATCCTGCTGGCGCTGCCGGTCGCGGCGGTGATCATGGTGCTGGTGCGCCATGTGCATGATGTGTACAAGGATTCGGACGTCTATACGGGCGCCGATGACCCCCAGCCGTAAGGCTCATCACAAACCCGGCTCAAGGCCGGGTTTGTTGCCTGTGGGGCTTGGCATTTAGCCATCGCGTCAAACAATCTCCAAAAAATCCAATGAGTTAACGCAAACCTTTGATTTTGCTTGTGGTCTGTTGCATTGTGCGCCCGGCGTCACGGGTATAAACTTTGCAAACTTTTCACAGAGGCCACTAACGGTTCGATTGGAACCGTTCAGTCAGCATGAAACCGATTCAGCTGCCCCTAGGTGTGCGTCTGCGTGACGATGCCACCTTCATCAATTACTACCCAGGCGCCAATGCCGCTGCACTCGGCTATGTCGAGCGGCTCTGCGAAGCCGACGCCGGGTGGACGGAAAGCCTGATCTACCTCTGGGGCAAGGACGGCGTGGGGCGCACCCACCTGTTGCAGGCCGCCTGCCTGCGCTTTGAGCAGTTGGGCGAGCCGGCGGTGTACCTACCGTTGGCCGAGCTGCTGGACCGCGGCATCGGTATCCTCGACAACCTTGAGCAATACGAACTGGTGTGCCTGGATGACCTGCAAGCGGTCGCCGGCCGGGCGGACTGGGAAGAAGCGCTGTTCCATCTGTTCAACCGCTTGCGCGACAGTGGCCGGCGCCTGTTGATTGCCGCCTCCACTTCGCCTCGGGAATTGCCGGTCAAGCTGGCCGACCTCAAGTCGCGGCTGACCCTGGCGCTGATCTTCCAGATGCGCCCCTTGTCCGATGAAGACAAATTGCGGGCCTTGCAGCTGCGCGCCTCGCGCCGTGGCCTGCACCTGACCGATGAAGTCGGGCATTTTATCCTCACCCGTGGCACCCGCAGCATGAGTGCGTTGTTCGACTTGCTCGAACAGCTCGACCAGGCCTCCTTGCAGGCCCAGCGCAAGCTCACCATCCCCTTCCTCAAAGAAACCCTCGGCTGGTAGCCAGCCCTTTGAAACCGGGGCTCCTGGCAAATTCCAGGCGCCAGAAAACCTGCGTTTGGGCCGCTCTGGCCACGCAAAAGGGTCTAAATGGGGATTAAGGGCTTAGATGACATAGGTCAAACAAGAAGTCACATAGATCACGATTGAATTTGCAAATCGATGTGATAGAGGGCATAGTCTCGGCTTCTTTACCTATCAGCCACGGTCGTGCCCATGCTAAATCGCTTCGCACCCCTCGTGCCTCTCGCACTCGTTACCCTGTTGTTTGGTTGCGCCACCCACCCTCAACAAGTGGCAGAGCAGCAAAAACCACAACCACAACAACAGCACCAGGCCAAATTCGTTGCAACGCAGTCTTCTTCTGTTTACGAGGAAGAGCTCGCAACCGAGAAGGAACTGGCCGAATTCTCCGATAGCAAGCCTTATCAGCTGCCTTTGCTGGCCGACAGCATTCTTGAGCGCGGCATGTCCTTGATCGGGACCCGCTACCGTTTCGGCGGTACCTCTGAAGCCGGCTTCGACTGCAGTGGTTTTATCGGTTACCTGTTTCGTGAAGAAGCCGGCATGAACCTGCCGCGCTCCACCCGCGAAATGATCAACGTGAATGCACCGTTGGTCGCACGAAACAACCTCAAGCCCGGCGATCTGCTTTTCTTCAGTACCAATGGCCGTGGCCGCGTCAGCCACGCCGGTATCTACCTGGGCGATGACCAGTTCATCCACTCCAGCAGCCGCCGCAGCGGCGGGGTGCGGGTCGATAAGCTGGGCGACAGCTATTGGAGCAAAACCTTCATCGAAGCCAAACGCGCTTTGGCGATGGCCCCGACTACCGTTACCGCTCGCAAGTAAAGTTAAAGTGATACTTGAAGTTTGACGCGTAAGCGCTAGAATCCTGAGATATTGTTGCGAACCTGACCGCGCAAGCTTGCTTGCGCGGTCTAGTTTTCAGCGTTCGGCAGCGAAAGCCGCATCCAGATCAGGATTGTTCTGCCCATGTCGACCTCGGCCCGCCTAATTCTTGTTGTTTGCGCCGCACTGCTCAGTGCCTGCGCCAGCCGTCCTGCACCCGCGCCTGTGGCGGCCAAGCCCAAGCCGGTCTTCAACTACGCCACCCAGAATTTTTCGCCTGCTGCCGAAGACGTGCTGTTTCGCGCCCTGGGCCTGGTCGGCACGCCTTACCGCTGGGGCGGCAATACCCCGGACTCCGGGTTTGATTGCAGTGGCCTGATTGGTTTTGTCTACCGCGATGCCGCTGGCATCTCCCTACCGCGCACCACCCGCGAGCTGATCGTGATGCGGGCCCAGGACGTGCGTGAAGATGCGCTGCAGACCGGCGACCTGCTGTTCTTCGCCACGGGTGGCGGTTCGCAGGTCAGCCATGCCGGCATTTATGTGGGGGAAGGGCGCTTTGTCCATGCCCCGCAAACCGGCGGTACGGTGAAGCTGGATACCTTGTCCAAGGCCTATTGGCAGAATGCCTACCTGAGTGCCAAGCGCGTGTTGCCGGCCGAGCACCTGGCGCGTAACCCCTAAGACCTGTACCGATCAAAAAATGTGGGAGCGGGCTTGCTCGCGATAGCGGTGTATCAGGTATCAGATGTGCAAACTGACCCACCGCTATCGCGAGCAAGCCCGCTCCCACATTGGTTTTGTGGTGTTGTTGGGTCCGGTTATTGGGCCGAAGACACCCGCCACACCTTATTCCCCACATCGTCCGCCACCAGCAACCCGCCTTGCTGGTCGATCACCACGCCCACCGGCCGGCCCATGGCTTTCTGGTCACTGTTGAGAAACCCGGTCAGCACATCCACCGGTTGCCCCTTCGGCTTGCCGCCCTCGAACGGCACAAAGATCACCTTGTAACCACTGTGTGGCTTGCGATTCCACGAGCCGTGTTGGCCAATAAACGCCCCCTGGGCAAATTGCGCCGGCAGCGTGTTGCCTTCAGCGAAGGTCAGGCCCAGCGATGCGGTGTGCGGCCCTACGGCATAGTCCGGCGCATCGGGTCTTGTGCATGTTTTTATCCTCAAAGCCTGTAGCCATAGAGGCCTGGCGCGTGGCGATGGTTCAAGTGTATGGCCGGCTTTAATTGACGCTGTACCCCCAACCCACTAACCTTCGCCGCTTGTTTCAGGTGCTCGGTGACGTACGCGTCGACCGAGTGAAACAGGGAAGCCGGTGAGTGCGCGCACTTTTCTACAGTGCGGCCACGATCCCGGCGCTGCCCCCGCAACGGTAAATGAGTCAAGACGCTGCTTTTGCCACTGTATCGCCCGCGATATGGGAAGGTGCATCGTCGGTTTGCCCTGGTCAACAGGGCACCCCTCATGAGCCCGGAGACCGGCCTGATCCATCCAACAGCATCACGGTGGGCGATGCTTGGCTTCATGTTGTTGTCTTTTCCTGCCCGCCGTTTTTGTCCAGCCCCAACGGAGAGCTGCCATGACTGATTCCCCTGATCGTGACGAACGCCACCTGGCGCGCATGCTGCGTAAAAAAGCGGTGATTGACGAGCGCATTGCCAATTCACCGAATGAATGCGGTTTGCTGCTGGTATTGACCGGCAATGGCAAAGGCAAGAGCAGCTCGGCGTTTGGCATGCTGGCCCGGGCCATGGGGCACGGTATGCAATGCGGCGTCGTGCAATTTATCAAGGGCCGTAACAGCACCGGTGAGGAGCTGTTCTTCCGGCGCTTCCCCGAGCAGGTACGCTTTCATGTGATGGGCGAGGGCTTTACCTGGGAAACCCAGGACCGCCAGCGCGATATCGCCGCCGCCGAAGCGGCCTGGCAAGTCTCCCGGGAAATGTTGCAGGACCCGTCCATCGGCCTGGTGGTGCTCGATGAGCTGAACATCGCGCTCAAGCACGGCTATCTTGACCTGGACCAGGTGCTTGGCGACCTGCAAGCCCGCCCACCGATGCAGCACGTGCTGGTCACCGGGCGTGGCGCCAAGCCGGAGCTGATGGAAATGGCCGATACCGTCACCGAAATGGGCATGCTCAAGCACGCGTTCCAGGCCGGTATCAAGGCACAGAAAGGCATCGAACTTTGAACCCGCCGCGCCATTGCCCTGCCGTGCTGATCGCCGCGCCGGCGTCAGGCCAGGGCAAGACCACCGTCACCGCCGCCCTGGCCCGCTTGCACCGCAACCTGGGGCGCAAGGTCCGGGTGTTCAAGTGCGGCCCGGACTTTCTCGACCCGATGATCCATGAGCGCGCCAGCGGTGCGCCGGTCTATCAATTGGACATGTGGATGGTCGGCGAGCAGGAAAGTCGCCGCCTGCTGTGGGAAGCCGCGGGGGAGGCGGACCTGATCCTGATCGAGGGCGTGATGGGCCTGTTCGACGGCACCCCCTCCAGCGCCGACCTGGCCCGCCATTTTGGCGTGCCCGTGCTGGCGGTGATCGACGGCACCGCCATGGCCCAGACCTTCGGCGCCCTGGCGCTGGGGCTGGCGCGTTACCAGGCGGACCTGCCGTTCGCCGGGGTCTTGGCCAACCGCGTCGGCACCGTGCGCCATGCGCAGTTGCTCGAAGGCAGCCTGACCGAAGGCCTGCGCTGGTACGGCGCGCTGTCCCGGGAAACCGGCATTGAGTTACCCAGCCGCCACCTGGGCCTGGTGCAGGCCAGCGAGTTGAATGACCTGGACCTGCGCCTGGATGCCGCCGCTGCCGCCCTGGCCAGCAGTTGCGAGGTAGCGCTGCCACCGCCGGTGGCATTCGCCGCGCCCGAGGTAATCGAGGCCCAGCCCTTGCTGGCCGGGGTGCGGATTGCCGTAGCCCGTGACGAAGCCTTTGCCTTCACCTACGGCGCCAGCCTCGACTTGTTGCGGGCGATGGGCGCGCAGTTGCACTTCTTCTCGCCGATCCATGACCGCGTGTTGCCCGATGCCCACAGCCTTTATCTGCCCGGGGGCTACCCGGAGCTGCATCACCAGGCGCTGTCGCAAAACACCGCGATGCTGCAGGCGATCCGCGCCCATCACGCTGCCGGCAAACCGTTGCTGGCCGAATGCGGGGGCATGCTCTACCTGCTCGACTCCTTGACCGATGTCGAGGGCTCCCGCGCCGAACTACTGGGCCTGCTGCAAGGCGATGCGGTCATGCAGAAACGCCTGGCGGCCCTGGCCCTGCAAACGGTCGAGCTGCCAGAAGGCGTGCTGCGCGGCCATACCTATCATCACTCCCTGACCAGCACGCAGTGGCAGCCGATTGCCCGTGGCCTGAGCCCCAATGGCGGGCGTGGCGCCGAGGCGGTGTATCGCCAGGGGCGGATGACGGCCTCCTATGTGCACTTTTATTTCCCGTCGAACCCGGTTGCAGTGGCCGCGTTGTTTGCGCCAGACCGGCAAGCCGTTATCGCAGACCACCACGGTGCAAATGTGGGAGCGGGCTTGCCCGCGATAGGGCCATGACCGACCACGCCTACCCCCAGGCCGAGCGCGACGCGATCTACCGCGCCATCGCCGAACGTCGTGACATGCGCCACTTCAGCGGCGGCACCGTCGCCCCGGAGCTGCTGCAGCGCCTGCTGCAAGCCGCGCACCAGGCCCCCAGCGTCGGCCTGATGCAGCCCTGGCGCTTTATCCGCATCAGCGACCGCAACCTGCGCGGGCAGATCCAGCAGTTGGTGGAAGCCGAACGCATCCGCACCGCGCAAGCCCTGGGCGAGCGCTCGGACGATTTCATGAGGCTCAAGGTCGAAGGCATCCACGACTGCGCCGAGGTGCTGGTGGCGGCGTTGATGGATGACCGCGAGCGGCATATTTTCGGGCGCCGGACCTTGCCGGAAATGGACCTGGCCTCGCTGTCCTGCGCGATCCAGAATCTATGGCTGGCGTCCCGCGCCGAAGGCCTGGGCCTGGGCTGGGTGTCGTTGTTCGAGCCCCGGGACCTGGCCGACCTGCTGGGCCTGCCGCCCGGCGCCAAGCCCCTGGCCGTGCTGTGCCTGGGCCCGGTGACCGAGTTCTACCCGGCACCGATGTTGCAACTCGAAGGCTGGACCCAACCGCGTCCGCTGAGTGACATGCTGTATGAAAATTATTGGGGAGTGAGTCAATGAGTGTGGCCTTGCTGAGTGTCGCTGCAGTGGCGCTGGATGCGCTGCTGGGCGAGCCCAGGCGCTGGCATCCGCTGGTGGCGTTCGGCAATTTTGCCGGGCGCATCGAGCAACGTTTCAACTCCGCAGGGCGCGGCTGGCGCAGCCATGGCGTGACCGCGTGGTTTATCTGCGTGATACCCCTGACCTTGCTGGCCACGGCCTTGTCCTGGGCGCCTTATTTCGGCTGGGTGATCGAGATCCTCGCGTTGTACCTGGCCCTGGGTATGCGCAGCCTGGGTGAGCATGTGTTGCCGGTGGCCCGGGCCCTGCGCAGTGGTGACCTGGACGAGGCGCGCACGCGCGTCAGTTACCTGGTCAGCCGCGAAACCCGTGAACTGGACAGCACTGAAGTGGCGCGGGCCGCCACCGAATCGGTGCTGGAAAACGGCAGCGACGCGGTGTTCGCCGCGCTGTTCTGGTTTGTCGTGGCCGGCGTGCCGGGCGTGGTGCTGTACCGCCTGAGCAATACCCTGGATGCCATGTGGGGCTATCGCAACGAACGCTTTGAACGCTTTGGCTGGGCGGCGGCGAAGATTGACGACGTACTCAATTACATCCCCGCCCGCCTGGTCGCCTTGACCTACGCTGTGCTGGGCAAGACACGCCTGGCACTCACCTGCTGGCGCCGCCAGGGCCCGACCTGGGACAGCCCGAATGCCGGGCCGGTGATGGCCGCAGGTGCGGGCGCCCTGGGTGTCGAGCTGGGCGGGGCGGCGATTTATCACGGTGAGTTGCACCAGCGTCCACCCCTCGGCGAAGGGCCCGTGGCCGATGCCGATTCCATCGAGCGTGGCTGGCAACTGGTGCAGCGCGGCGTGTGGTTGTGGGTGTTGATCCTGTGTGCGGGGGCGCAATTTTATGCTTGAACACGGTGGACGGCTGCGCAAGGCGGCGATGCGGTACGGCATCGCCCAGGAAGACTGGCTGGACCTGTCCAGTGGCCTCGCGCCCTGGCCCTGGCCCATCCCGCCCATCCCACTACGGGCCTGGGCACGTCTGCCCGAGACCGATGACGGCCTGGAGCAGGCGGCCTGCCACTACTACGGCGCAGCCCAGGTATTGCCGGTGCCGGGATCCCAGGCGGCCATCCAGTTGCTGCCGCGCCTGCGCCGCACGGGCAAGGTCGGCGTGTTGTCGCCATGCTATGCCGAGCATGCCGAAGCCTGGCGCCGCGCCGGTTATATCGTGCGTGAAGTGCTGGAGCAGGAAGTCGACTTCTTCCTCGACAGCCTCGACGTGCTGGTGGTGGTCAACCCCAACAACCCCACCGGCCTGAGCCTTGCGCCCCAGCGCCTGCTGGATTGGCATGCGCGGCTGGCCCAGCGCGGTGGCTGGCTGGTGGTGGATGAAGCCTTTATGGACAACACCCCGCAGTTGAGCCTGGCGAGCCAGAGCCATCAGGTGGGGTTGATTGTGTTGCGTTCGTTCGGCAAGTTTTTTGGCTTGGCCGGGGTTCGCCTGGGCTTTGTGCTGGCCGAACGCAAACTGCTCAAGCTGCTGGCTGAACAGGTCGGGCCATGGGCGGTCAGTGGGCCGACGCGGGTGTTGGGGCAGGCCTGCCTGAAAGACCCTGCTGGCCATACACAGCAACGCCGGCGCTGTGATCAGGCCAGCCAGCGCCTGTTCGGGCTGCTGGAGCACTACGGCCTGCGCCCGCAAGGCGGTTGCGCGCTGTTCCAGTGGCTGATCACCGAGCGCGCTGAGCAGCTACATGAGTTCATGGCCCAGCGCGGCATCCTGTTGCGCCTGTTTGCCCACGACAGCAGCCTGCGCTTTGGCCTGCCCGGGACGGACGCCGATTGGGCGCGCTTTGAACAAGCGCTGATTGCCTGGAAGCAAGCCTCATGACCACCCTGATGGTGCAAGGCACCACCTCTGACGCGGGCAAAAGCACCCTGGTGACCGCGCTATGCCGTTGGGTCGTGCGCCAGGGCGTGCCGGTGGTGCCGTTCAAGCCGCAGAACATGGCGCTCAACAGCGCAGTCACGGCCGAAGGTGGCGAGATCGGCCGCGCCCAGGCCGTGCAGGCCCAGGCCGCCAACCTGGCGCCGCACACCGATATGAACCCGGTGCTGCTCAAGCCCAACAGTGACACCGGCTCCCAGGTCATCATCCATGGCCACGCCGTGACCAGCATGAATGCCGTGGCCTATCACGACTACAAGGCCATCGCCATGCAGGCGGTACTGGCGTCCCACGGGCGCTTGAGCGCGGCCTACCCGGTGGTGATGGTCGAAGGCGCAGGCTCGCCGGCCGAGATCAACCTGCGGGCCAATGACATCGCCAACATGGGGTTTGCCGAAGCGGTGGATTGCCCGGTGCTGCTGATCGCCGATATCAATCGCGGCGGGGTGTTCGCCCATCTGGTGGGTACGTTGGAGTTGCTGTCGCCGTCGGAACAAGCGCGGGTCAAGGGTTTTATCATCAATCGCTTCCGTGGCGATATCGCCCTGCTGCAACCGGGCCTCGACTGGCTTGAGGCACGCACCGGCAAACCGGTGGTGGGCGTGTTGCCTTACGTGATGGACCTGCACCTGGAAGCCGAGGATGGCATCGACCAGCGCCAGATCGACAAGGCGGCGCAGGTGCTCAAAGTGGTGGTGCCGGTGTTGCCACGCATCAGCAACCACACCGACTTCGACCCGCTGCGCCTGCATCCCCAGGTGGATTTGCAGTTTGTCGGCCCGGGCCAGGCAATCCCCGCCGCCGACCTGATCATCCTGCCCGGTTCAAAAAGCGTGCGCAGCGACCTGGCCTACCTGCGCGCCAATGGCTGGGACACTGCCATTGCCCGGCACCTGCGTTACGGCGGCAAGGTGCTGGGCATCTGCGGCGGCCTGCAAATGCTGGGCGAGCAGGTCCACGACCCGCTGGGCCTGGAAGGCATGCCGGGTTCCAGTGCTGGCCTGGGCCTGCTGGCCTTGAGCACCACCCTGGAGGCCGAGAAACAATTGCGCAATGTGCGGGGCCGCTTGGCGTTGGAAGAGGCACCGGTCAGCGGTTATGAGATCCATGCGGGCGTGACCCGAGGTGCCGCCCTGGAGCAGCCAGCGGTGCGTCTGGATGATGGCCGCAGCGACGGTGCTTGTAGCGATGACGGGCAGATCCTCGGCACTTATCTGCATGGCCTGTTCGAGACGCCCGCCGCCTGCAGCGCCTTGTTGCGCTGGGCCGGTTTGCAGGAGGTGCAGGACGTCGATTACCACGGCCTGCGCGAGCGCGATATCGAGCGCTTGGCGGATTTGGTGGAGCAGCATTTGGATACCCGGTTGCTGCGCCAGTTATGTGGGATTTGAGGGCTTGACCATGTTGCAATTGATCCTCGGCGGCGCCCGCTCCGGTAAAAGCCGCCTGGCGGAAAAACTCGCCAGCGACAGCGCCATGCCCGTCACCTATATCGCCACCAGCCAGCCCCAGGATGGTGAAATGAACGCGCGCGTGGCCCTGCATCGCCAGCGTCGCCCACGTGAGTGGGGGCTGGTCGAGGAGCCGCTGGAACTGGCGCGGGTTCTGCGTGAAAACGCCGCCCCTGGGCATTGCCTGCTGGTCGATTGCCTGACCCTGTGGCTTACCAACCTGCTGATGCTGGACGACCCGCAGCGCCTGGGGGGCGAGCGCGAACACTTGCTGGACTGCCTGGCGTCGCTGCCGGGGGAAATCATTTTTGTCAGCAACGAGACCGGACTGGGTGTCGTACCGCTGGGCGAATTGACTCGCCGCTATGTGGATGAAGCCGGTTGGCTGCATCAAGCCCTGGCCGAGCGCTGTCAGCGTGTTGTGCTGACTGTTGCGGGCCTGCCCCTGACTTTGAAAGGTACTGCGTTATGAGCCCATCCTGGTGGCTGGACCCGTGCAAGGCGCTGGACGCCGCGGCCTATGAACAAGCCCTGGCCCGCCAGCAGCAACTGACCAAGCCCGCCGGGTCCCTGGGGCAACTGGAGGCGCTGGCGGTGCAACTGGCCGGCTTGCAGGGCCGGCTCAAGCCGACGGTCGAGCAGGTGTGGATCGCTATCTTTGCCGGCGATCACGGCGTGGTCGCCGAAGGGGTCTCGGCCTATCCCCAGGAAGTCACCGCGCAGATGCTGCACAACTTTGTCAGCGGCGGTGCGGCGATCAGCGTGCTGGCCCGGCAACTGGATGCACAACTGGAAGTGGTGGACCTGGGCACCGTGACCCCAGCGCTCGACCTGCCGGGCGTGCGTCACCTGAATATCGCCCCGGGCACGGCCAATTTCGTGCTGGGCGCGGCCATGACCGAGGCCCAGGGCCGGCTGGCCCTGGCGGCGGGACGTGCCAGTGTGCAGCGCGCACTCAACGCCGGTGCGCAGTTGTTTATTGGCGGCGAGATGGGCATCGGCAATACCACCGCCGCCAGTGCGCTGGCCTGTGCCTTGCTCGATTGCCCGGTCAGCGACCTGACCGGTCCCGGCACCGGCCTGAATGCCCAGGGCGTGAGCCATAAAGTGGCGGTGATCGAGCGCGCCCTGGCAGTGCATGCTGGGCAGCGCGGCGACCCGTTGCAGACCTTGTTCAATCTTGGTGGCCTGGAGATTGCCGGGTTGGTGGGGGCGTATCTGGCCTGCGCCCAGGCGGGGGTGGTGGTGCTGGTCGACGGGTTTATCTGCACCGTCGCGGCCCTGGTTGCCACGCGCCTCAATCCGTCGTGCCGGCCTTGGCTGTTGTTTGGCCACCGGGGCGCCGAGCCGGGCCATCGCCATGTGTTGCAAAGCCTTGGCGCCGAGCCGCTGCTGGAACTGGGCCTGCGCCTGGGCGAGGGCAGTGGCGCGGCGCTGGCAGTGCCCCTGTTGCGCCTGGCCTGTGCGTTGCACGGGCAGATGGCCACGTTCGCAGAAGCCGCCGTGGCGGATCGCCCGGCATGACCTTGCACCTGGACCTGCTGCGCCATGGCGAAACCGAACTGGGCGGCGGCTTGCGCGGCAGCCTGGATGATGCGCTGACGGCCAAGGGTTGGGCGCAGATGCGCGAGGCCGTGCGGGAGCACGGGCCGTGGGATCGCCTGGTCAGCTCACCGCTGCAACGCTGTGCACGTTTCGCTGAAGAGTTGGGCGCACGCCTGAACCTGCCGGTGAGCCTGGAACAGGCTCTACAGGAGCTGCATTTCGGCGCTTGGGAAGGGCAGAGTGCGGCGCAGTTGATGGAAACCGATGCCGAGGCATTGGGCCTGTTCTGGGCCGATCCCTATCGCTTTACTCCACCGGATGGCGAGCCTGTCGCGGCGTTTTCCCAGCGCGTACGCGGTGCAGTCCTACGCTTGCATCAACTGTATGCCGGTCAACGGGTGCTGTTGATCAGTCATGGTGGCGTCATGCGTTTACTGCTGGCCGAGGCCCGTGGCTTGCCCCGTGAACAGTTGCTGAATGTCGAGGTGGGCCACGGCGGCTTGTTCAGCCTGCGGGTCGAGGCCGATGGTGTGTTGAGCGAGGGCGCCTGAATGCTGCCGTTCTGGATTGCCCTGCAGTTTCTCAGCAGCCTGCCGATTCGCTTGCCAGGCATGCCGCAACCCCAGGAACTGGGGCGCTCGCTGCTGTTTTATCCGCTGGTGGGGTTGTTGTTCGGCCTGCTGCTATGGGGCCTGAACACGCTGTTGATGGGCGCACCGTTGCTGTTGCACGCGGCCCTGCTGCTGACGGCCTGGGTGTTGCTCAGCGGTGGCCTGCACCTGGATGGCCTGGCGGACAGCGCTGACGCCTGGCTGGGTGGCTTTGGCGACCGCGAACGCACCCTGAGCATCATGAAGGACCCGCGCAGCGGCCCGATTGCCGTGGTCACCCTGGGCTTGGTGCTGCTGCTCAAATTCAGCGCCCTGGTGGCCCTGATTGAGCAACACAATGGCGCCGCATTGATCCTCGCGCCGTTGATCGGTCGCAGCTCGCTGCTGGCACTGTTTCTCACCACCCGTTACGTGCGCACCGGGGGCCTGGGCCAGGCGCTGGCTGACCATTTGCCACGGATTGTCGGGCAGCAGGTGCTGATCCTCAGTGGCCTGGCGTGTGTGTTGATCGGCGG
The DNA here is from genome assembly GCF_001983165.1 of Pseudomonas gessardii. Taxonomy (GTDB): domain Bacteria; phylum Pseudomonadota; class Gammaproteobacteria; order Pseudomonadales; family Pseudomonadaceae; genus Aquipseudomonas; species Aquipseudomonas gessardii. Next base: position 63,744 of record NZ_MNPU01000016.1, read on the forward strand.
TTTCAGCGGCGGGATTGCGGTGTTGCTGGCGGCCATCTGCTTTGTGGGCTTGCGGCAGGTGATGATCAATCGACTGGGCGGCACCACCGGTGACACGGCCGGCGCCTTGTTGGAACTGCTGGAAGTGGCGGTGTTGATTGGCCTGGTTCTGTAACACTTTCTTGCATTTCCTTAATCGCGGGTATATACACGCTCCATGCTTGCCTCCCAATGTTTATGTATCAACCTGCGTCGTGCCGCCCGTGGCGTCAGCAGGCACTATGACGGCGCCCTCGATGGCTTCGGGATCAACGTCGCCCAGTATTCCTTGCTGTGTAACCTGCAGCGTCTGAATCAACCGAGCATTTCCAGCCTGGCCGATGCCATGGGCCTGGACCGCAGCACCCTGGGGCGTAACCTGCGGGTGCTGGAGGGTGAAGGCCTGGTGCGCTGGGTCGAGGGCAATGACCTGCGCAATCGCCTGGTGGTGCTCACGGAAGAAGGCAAACAGCGCCTGGCGGCTGCGTTGCCGGCCTGGGAAGCGGCGCAGCAGAAACTGATCGATAAGTTGGGCGTGCAAAAACGCGAAACCCTGTTGGCCTTGCTGGACGAACTCGCTTAAACGCGGGCTTGTTCGACTACAAGCGGGTATATACCCGCAAGCGGAGAATAATAATGACCTCGATGTGGCGTACCAGTGGCTGGATTCTTGTCGGAAGTGCGCTGATCCTGGCCCTTTCCCTGGGCGTGCGGCATGGCTTTGGCCTGTTCCTGGCGCCGATGAGCGCCGAGTTCGGCTGGGGGCGTGAAACCTTTGCCTTTGCCATCGCCCTGCAAAACCTGATCTGGGGCCTGGCACAGCCGTTTACCGGGGCCCTGGCCGACCGCTTTGGTGCGGCCAAAGTGGTGATGATCGGCGGCGTGCTGTATGCCTTGGGCCTGGTGTTCATGGGCTTGTCGGATTCGGCGTGGTCGTTGTCCCTGAGTGCTGGTTTGCTGATCGGTATCGGCCTGTCGGGCACCTCGTTTTCGGTGATCCTCGGCGTGGTCGGGCGTGCCGTGGCCCCGGAAAAACGCAGCATGGCCATGGGCATTGCCAGTGCCGCCGGCTCTTTCGGCCAGTTCGCCATGTTGCCGGGCACCCTGGGCCTGATTGGCTGGCTGGGCTGGTCCGCCGCCTTGCTGGTGCTGGGCCTGCTGGTGGCGCTGATCGTGCCGCTGGTGACGATGATCAAGGATCGCCCGCTGCCGGTCATGGCCGGCCAGCAAACCCTGCGCGAAGCCTTGCAGGAAGCCTGTTCCCATTCCGGCTTCTGGTTGCTGGCCTTCGGTTTTTTTGTCTGCGGGTTCCAGGTGGTGTTTATCGGCGTGCACCTGCCGGCGTACCTGGTGGATCAGCATCTGCCGGCGACTGTCGGCACCACGGTGCTGGCGCTGATCGGCCTGTTCAATATCGTCGGCACCTACACCGCCGGCTGGCTCGGCGGGCGGATGTCCAAGCCACGCTTGCTCACCGCGTTGTACCTGTTGCGGGCGGTGGTGATCGTGTTGTTCCTGTGGGCGCCGGTGACGCAGATGAGCGCCTATCTGTTTGGCATGGCCATGGGCTTTTTGTGGCTGTCGACCGTGCCCCTGACCAACGGTACGGTGGCGACCTTGTTTGGCGTGAGAAACCTGTCGATGCTGGGTGGGATCGTGTTCCTGTTCCATCAGTTAGGCTCGTTCCTCGGCGGTTGGCTGGGGGGCGTGGTCTATGATCGAACCGGCAACTACGATTTGATCTGGCAGGTGGCGATTGTCTTGAGCCTGCTCGCAGCCGCCCTTAACTGGCCCGTGCGTGAGCGGCCGGTGGCCAGGTTGCAGGCGCAGATGGGGGTCGCATGAACTCAATCGGGTACTGGTTAGGCGCCGCCGGCCTGTTGGCGCTGTTGCTACTGGCCTGGTGGGGCTGGCAGCGCAGCGGGCTGGCGTTGATGCAACTGGGTATGGCGATCTGTTAAGTTGCTTGCCTGACTTTGCCCAAGGACATCCGACATGTTGATGCGCTGGCTCGCAGTACCCGCCCTGGCGGTGGCTTTTGGCGGTGTGGCCATGGCCGCCGATTGCCCGCCGTTGCTCGAAGGCCAATTGCCGAAGTTGCGCGCCAAGGAATCCATCGCGCTGTGCCAGCGGTTTGCCGGCAAGCCCCTGGTGATCGTCAACACCGCCAGTTTTTGTGGGTTCGCTCCGCAGTTCAAGGGCCTGGAGGCGCTGTATCAGCGTTACAAGGGCGACGGCCTGGAAGTGATTGGCGTGCCTTCCGACGACTTCAAGCAGGAAGCCAAGACGGGCGAGGAGACGGCCAAGGTCTGCTATGTGAACTACGGCGTGACCTTCACCATGACCGAGCCACAGAAGGTCAGGGGGGCGGATGCCGTGCACCTGTTCAAGGTCCTGGCCGAGCAGAGCAATGCGCCGAAGTGGAATTTCTACAAGTACGTGGTGGATCGCCAGGGCCGGGTGATCGCCAGCTTCTCCAGCCTGACCAAGCCTGACAGCCCGGAGCTGATCAAGGCTGTGGAGCAGGCGCTGGCTTCCAAGCCCTGATTGGCGGCCACTAAAAAGCCCCGCCTCCTGTGCAGGAGAGCGGGGCTTTTTTATACGGCGTTGGATCAGAACTTGTACGTCATGCCCAGGCCAAAACCGTTGGCGCTGTTTTTGTACTTGGCGTTGTAGCTTGCCAGAGCGTTGGAGCGGTTGACGCTGACTTCTTCTTCCTTGAGGTAGGAGTAGGCCAGGTCGATGGTCATGTTATCCATGACGGCGTAGCCCAGGCCAACACTGAAGATGGTCCGGTCGCCGGTAGGAATACGCGGCGAACGATCCGTGTTGTTGGTGGGCGACTGGTCGAAGGTCAAGCCGGTACGCAGCACAACCTGCTTGGTCAGCTGGTACGAGGTGCCCACGGCATAGGCCCAGGTATCGTGCCAGTTCTGCTCTTCCTTGATGGTGCCCACCAAGCCGGGTGCCAGGCCGCCACCGGCGCTTGTCACGCCTTTGTTGTCGACGGTGATGTCTTTCAGACGGCTCCAGCGCGTCCAGGTTGCACCGGCATACAGCTTCCAGGCGTCGTTCATGTCCTGGGTCACCGACAGGTCCCAGGATTCAGGCGTGTCGATTTTCAGCGATGCATCATAGCGCCCGGTAGCCAGGGCACCGGAGGTCGCCGCAGGCGCGTTGACTTCGGTGTGGCCTTCCAGCTTGTACTTGACCTTCGAGTGGTAGGTCAGGCCCACACGGGTGGTGTCGGTTGCCTGGACCAGCACGCCGGCGTTGAAGCCAATGGCGGTATCGTCGCCCTTGATCTTGATCCGGGTGTCAGGCGCGGCAGGGTTCAGTGTCAGCTCTGATTCCAGGGTGCCGGCAATGCGGTTGAAGGTTGGACCAAAACCGATGGAAACCCGGTCGTTGAAGGCGTAGCTGACCGTTGGCTGGAACGTGATGACCTGCACTTCGCTTTTGCTGCCGAAGCCGCGGCCCTGATATTTGCTCTCGTAGTCGGTAATCAGGCCGAACGGTGCATACACACCGAAGCCGACAGCCCACTGGTCATTGAGTTTGTTGGTGTAGAAGCCGAACGGTACCGCCGTGAAGGGGACCATGTCGCCTTTGTTGGTGCCGCGGGAGCGACCGCTGACATCTTTGATATCGGTGGAGGCATCAATCACTGCAACACCGCCAGTGACTTGCTGGCCTTCAAGGCGAGCCATACCGGCAGGGTTGCCAAAAACAGTGCTTGCATCATCGGCAGAAGAGGAACGGCCCGCGAAACCGGTACCCATCCCGCTGACGCTTTGTTCGTTGAGGGCAAAGCCGCTTGCGAACAGTTGGGAAGAGGCCATGGCAACGGCGAGGCTAAGTGTGGTCTTGAGCATTACTTTTTTCATTATTAGAACTCCGTGGTGATCACCGCTGCGGAAAGTAACAATAAAATTCACTTAGCGCTATAGGCTGTAATGTAGGAGATAGAGCTGTTTTGTAGGACAATCCGACCAAAATTGCTGCTTTTAGCCGAATCTTGCAAAGTGCCCGATCAGCAGGCGACCTGTTTCATGGGGGATACACAGGTTTGCCAGGCCTGGGTGTAATCGCGCAGCCGGCCCTGGGGATGAAATATTTCTTTCCAGATACGCGCCATGCCCAGCAGGTCGTCGGGGCGAGGCAGTTCGGGGCGTTGTTGTTCCACCAGCAACCAGGCGATGGCAGTGGCGTAACGCAAATTGACCGCCAGCTCCAACTGCGGCCCGCTGAGGAAGGCATGCTGGCTGGCGAGGCCGCGCACCAGGCTGGCACGTTCCGGGTCGAGGGCCAGGTAGTCGTCCCACAGGGCCCGGTGGCGCGGCTCGGTAATGCGATACAGGCCGTGGCCACGCCGGTCGTGCAAGGCCGAGCCCAGTCCCGATTGGCTGGCGGCAACCCCCAGCAGCAGGGATTCGGCAGTGTGGCTGTGGCAACCCAGGTAAATCAGCGTGGGTCGGATCACATAACGACACAATTCGCTGGCGGCAATGCCCATAAAACCCTCGAAACCTTGAAAGTGGTCGACGAGGCCTGAGACGGTGGGGGCTTGGCAGCGGTGGATCGGATCTCAGGCTCGTCGGAGGCGGAACCAGCCGCCTGACTTGAAGTTTAGTGTCAGATTTACGACGTAAAGGCCTGTTTTTAAAATATTTCTAGCTTGTGGTTATAAGCGTTATATCTGTTTGACCTAAAGCAAACCGACAAAAAACCAAATCGCGGGCAATAAAAAACCCTGCCTTGCGGGCAGGGTTTTCGATGTTCAGCGTCGGGTCAATCAGGCAACCAGGGCCTGACGGGTACGCTCGATCACGGCCTGCAGCGGCTCTGCGCTGGAGTATTGATCGGGGTACAGGCGTTCGCTGTGACGAGCGATGCCGTGTTCGTTGACCAGGGTGAAGCTGAAGCAGCCTTTGCGAGCGGCCATGATCAGGCAGTTCATTGGAGCAAAAGCATTGGTGAGGGTGCGAATGGCATCCTGAGTATGGATTTGAGTGGACATATTATGGGTGTTCCTACAAATGACACGGATAAGAACCGTGCAACGTTAAAACGTTCCAGTGACGCTGATCACCATTGATCATGCGAAGAACCCGACTGGAACAAAGCAGCCAGTTTGAAGCGCTGAATAGTTTGGCGCGCTTGGGCTGGCAGGTAGGTACTTAGGAGGGCAGGCAACACAACAGGGGCAAAGGTTCTGGGCCCAGGGTGAAGATCCTGATCAATTTGCAGGTTGGTTCGGTCAGAGTATGGAAACTTCGCGACACCCTTTGCATTGTTCAAAGGCCGTGTCGTCGCAAGTGATACCTGGAAACCATCGAGGTGGTCGATCCCATCAAGATTGACAGAACCTCTCTTTAGGGAAGCTACGTCGCGGGGATTTGTTCGACCAGAATTGACTTTCAGCTTGGTACTAACGCCGCAGATAGTAATGGCTTGAAACCAGTAAAGCAAGTGTGTTAGCCAAAATACTTTACCCGCCCCCTCTGGCCCCGCCCGCGTTTGTGTCTGGGCTGTAACGTTTTGGACCGCAAAGCGATGGGGATATAACCACCCGGCAGGTAGTTGTGCACATTGGTTGCGCCGTGTGTCACCGGGTCGACGCGCTGCCGGATGAGCCCACGAATGCCTGCATCAAAAATTTAAGTCAATGAAAAATCTGGCTTTTTTTTATTGGTGAAAAAATCGTCAGTTTAAGCGCGGCCCCCATTCCATGGGCCTTTGCGCGAGTTAAAGCACGGTTGTCCACTGAGTTATCCACAGCTTCTGTGGATTGTCCCAAGCGCTTGCTCTAGAACGGGCGTGCAGGGTTTTTTCAGCTTTACCCGTACGAAAAAAGGAGTAGAGTGGCGCGCCTTCCGTTCTGCCCTACAGTGCTTTATGAAGTTTCGCTCAGTATCACCCTCTGTTACCGACAATCCTCCGAGTGTTACCCCACCCAAGCGCTTCTCCTTGAAAGTCGCCCTGTGGCTGCTGGATAACCCGCGCATTGGCGATAACCCCAATATCAAGCATTTCGCCGGGCGTTTGCTCAAGCAGCCGGCCCGTGAAGGCGTGGTCGCGGCACAGAGCCGCCTGGGCCTGTTGATGTGTCGCGAGTGCGGCAATGCCCGGGACCGCCGCATCGGCCACGACCTCCTGCGCCAGGCCGCCCGTGCCGGCGACCCTGGCGCCCAGCGTGCACTGGGCCAGATCAAAGACTGAGCTGTCCACAAAGCACTCGCTTGGTTAACCTTCCTCTTTTACCGTAATGGCGGGAATGGCTATGGCTTTTGACTGGACCAGTGTGGCATTGGGTCTCGCCGCTGCGGCGTTGCCTCTGTTGGTCCTGTGCTGGCAGATCCAGCGCCGCCTGAACGCCCGCAGCGCCGGTTGGGAACTGCTGGAAGAACGCCTGGCCACCGCGCAATTGGCCCAGGAAGGGCTGGCCGCGCAACTGGACGCCAGCCGCGACGAGATCAGCGACCTGAGCCAGGCCAATGCCGCCAAACAGGCGGATCTGGCGGCGGTACGCCGGGAAGTCGAACTGCTGCAAATCGACCGTGATAACGCCCGTGATGCGGCCCACGCCTGGAATATCGAACGCTCTGCCAAGGAAGGCGAACTGCGCCGCCTGGATGCCTTGTCGGCCGCCCTGCGCGCCGAACTGCGCGAGCAGCAGGACAGCCATCAACAACGCCTCAACGACCTGCAAGGCTCGCGGGATGAGCTGCGTGCGCAGTTCGCCGAGCTGGCCGGGAAAATCTTCGACGAGCGCGAGCAGCGGTTTGCCGAAACCAGCCAGCAGCGCCTGGGGCAATTGCTCGACCCATTGAAGGAACGCATCCAGTCGTTTGAAAAACGTGTGGAAGAAAGCTATCAGAATGAGGCACGTGAGCGCTTTTCCCTGGCCAAGGAGCTGGAGCGCCTACAGCAATTGAACCTGCGCCTGTCGGACGAGGCCACCAACCTCACCCGTGCCCTCAAGGGGCAGAAGACCCAGGGCAACTGGGGCGAGTTGATTCTGGAGCGGGTGCTGGAACATGCCGGCCTGGAGAAAGGCCGTGAGTACCAGACCCAGGTCAGCCTCAAGGGCCCGGATGGCGAGCGTTTCCAGCCGGACGTGCTGATCATGTTGCCGGGCGACAAGCAGGTGGTGGTGGATTCCAAGGTCAGCCTGACCGCCTATCAGCAGTATGTGGCGGCTGATGACGAGGTGATCGGCCAGGCCGCCCTCAAGCAGCATGTGCTGTCGTTGCGCAATCATGTCAAAGGCTTGGCCGGCAAGGACTATAAACGTCTGGAAGGCCTGCACAGCCTGGATTTCGTGTTGCTGTTCGTGCCCATCGAAGCTGCGTTTGCGGCGGCCTTGCAGGCTGAGCCGAACCTGTTCCAGGAAGCCTTCGACCGCCATATCGTGATCGTCAGCCCTACCACGTTGCTGGCGACCCTGCGGGTGATCGACAGCCTGTGGAAGCAGGAGCGGCAAAGCCAGAACGCCCGGGAAATCGCCGAACGCGCCGGCTGGCTGTACGACAAGTTCGTATTGTTTATCCAAGATCTGGATGAAGTGGGTAATCGATTACAGCAGTTGGATAACGCCTACAGTGCGGCGCGCAATAAGCTTACAGATGGTCGCGGAAATCTGGTCAGTCGGGTCGAGCAGTTGAAGCTGCTGGGCGCACGGGCCAGCAAAGGCTTGCCTGCCGATCTGTTGGAAAAAGCGATGACCGATGAAGATGGCGTCGCCCAACTCCCTGACTAAACGCAGAACCCAAATGTGGGAGTGGGCTTGCTCGCGATAGCGGTGAACCAGTCGATTTATTCGGTGGCTGACACTCCGCTATCGTGAGCAAGCCCGCTCCCACATTTGATCGGATACGCGGCTGATTACAAAGGCAGATGCCGGTTCAACAGCGCCCGCAATGCCGCCGGCTTGACCGGCTTGGCCAGGTAATCCAACCCCGCCGCATGCACCTGGGCCACCATTTCCGGCCGGCCATCGGCGCTGATTACCACCCCGGGAATCGGCTCCGCCAGTTGCGCGCGCAGCCAGCCCATCAACTCGGTGCCTGTCTCGCCATGGTCCAGGTGGTAATCCACCAGGGCCAGTTGCGGGCGCATGCCCTCGGCCAGCAACGCCGCGCATTGCGCCTGGTCGCGGGCGGTCCAGACCTGGCAGCCCCAACGGCTCAACAGGCTGCGCATGCCAATCAGGATGCTGTCTTCGTTGTCCACGCACAGCACCTGGGCACCGCTCAGTGGCAGGCCTTTTTCTGGGGTGGCCGGCACCTGCACGCTGGTTTGCGCCTTGGCCAGCGGCACGCTGACACTGAAGACGCTGCCCTTGCCCGGCCACGAACGCACCCGCAAGCGGTGCCCGAGCACCCGGCACAGGCCGTCGGCGATGGCCAGGCCCAGCCCCAGGCCCTTCTCGGCACGGGTCTGGTGGCTGTCCAGGCGCTTGAACTCTTCAAAGATGACTTTCTGTTTATCCAGCGGTATGCCCGGGCCACGGTCCCACACCTCCAGGCGCAGTTCGCCACGCCGCCGTCGCACACCCAGCAGTACCGGGCCGTGGGCATAGCGGAAGGCGTTGGTCAGGAAGTTCTGCAGGATTCGCCGCAGCAGCTTGATATCACTGTCGACGCGCAAGCGGCTGCCGCGCAGGCGGAAACGCAAGCCTTGTTCCTGGGCCAGCACCTTGAACTCCGCGCCCAGGGCGTCGAACAGTTCATTTAAGGCGAACGGCTGGCGCTGGGGGTTGATCTTGCCGTTTTCCAGGCGGGAGATATCCAGTAGGTCGCTGATCAGGTCTTCGGCCGAGCGCAGCGAACTGTCCAGGTGCTGCACCAGTTGCCGGGCCTCGCCGGACAAACCTTCGCTCTGGTGGGAGAGGGCGGCGGAGAACAGTCGCGCCGCGTTCAGCGGCTGCATCAGGTCATGGCTGACCGCGGCGAGGAAGCGGGTTTTCGACTGGTTGGCCGATTCGGCCACGCCTTTGGCATCGGTCAGGGCCACGTTCAGTTGCGACAGTTCATGGGTCCGCTCGGTGACCCGCTGTTCCAGGCCCTCATTGGCCTCGGTCAGGGCCTGTTCGGCCTCGCGGAACGCGGTGATGTCGGTGAAACTCATGACAAACCCGCCACCGGGCATCGGGTTGCCGATCAGCTCGATCACCCGACCGTTGGGGAACAGCCGTTCCGACGTATGTGCCCGGCCCTGGCGCATCCAGTGCAGGCGCCGCGCCACATGGACTTCGGCCTCGCCCGGGCCGCACAGCCCGCGCTCGGCGTTGTAGCGAATAATGTCGGCAATCGGCCGGCCGACGCTGATCAGGCCGTCGGGGTAGTTGAACAGCTCCAGGTAGCGGCGGTTCCAGGCCACCAGCTTGAGGGACTGGTCCACCACGCTGATGCCCTGGGTGATGTTCTCGATCGCGCCCTGCAACAGCGCGCGGTTGAATTGCAGCACTTCGGAGGCTTCGTCAGCGATACGGACGACGTCCTCCAGTTGCATTTCCCGGCCTTCAATCGCCGCTTTCACCACCGCCCGCGTCGAGGATGCCCCCAGCACGCCAGCCAGCAGCCGCTCGGTGTGGGCGATCCAGTCGTTGTCGGCATTCTGGTTGGGGTTAAAGCCCTTGCCCTGGCGGTAGGCGAAGCGGATGAAGCTCTGTTGCGCGCGTTCTTCGCCGACAAAGCGCGCTGCCAGGCTCAGCAGGTCATTGATCTGCACCGACAGCATGGAGCGGGCGCTGGCGCGCTGGCTGGTTTCCTGGCCGATAAAGCGCCCGGCCTGCCAATGCTCCGACACCCGTGTACGCGACAGCACCGAGACCCAGGCAAACAGGGTGAAGTTACCGGCCAAAGACAGCACCACACCCTGGGTCAGCGGGGTGATCGGCAGCCCCAGCGGGTTGCCGTGCAGCCAGGCCAGGCCCGGGAAGATATTCAGCGACCAGCCCAGGCTATGGGCGGCAATCGGCAACACCAGGGTGTAGAACCACAGGAAGGTGCCCGCCGCCAGGCCGGCAAACACGCCGCGCCGGTTGGCCTGCTTCCAGTACAGCGCGCCGAGCATCGCCGGTGCCAGTTGGGTCACCGCGGCAAAGGCGATCTGGCCGATGGTTGCCAGGCTGGCGGTGGAGCCGAGCAGGCGATAACTGACATAGGCCAGCAGCAGAATAATCACGATGCTCACCCGGCGTACCGAGAGCATCCAGTGGCGGAAGACTTCAAACGGGCGCTCGGCGTTGGTGCGGCGCAGCAGCCACGGCAGCAACATATCGTTGGAAACCATGGTCGACAACGCTACGCTCGCGACGATGACCATGCCGGTCGCCGCCGATGCGCCACCGATAAACGCCAGCAACGCCAGGGCCGGATGGGCTTCGGCCAGGGGCAGGCTGATCACGTAGGAATCCGGCAGTACCGAGCTGGGCAGCAACATCTTGCCGCCCAGGGCAATCGGCACCACAAACAGCGCCGCCAGCACCAGGTACGCCGGGAACACCCACTTGGCCAGGCGCAGGTCCTGAGGCTCGATGTTCTCGACCACGGTGACGTGGAACTGACGGGGCAGGCAGATGATCGCCATCATCGCCACGCCGGTCTGCACCACCATCGATGGCCAGTTGACGGTCTCTTTCCAGTATTCCTCCAGCCTCGGCGCGAGCATCGCCTGGCTGAACAGATCGTTGAAACCGTCGTACAGGCCGTAGGTCACAAACGCACCCACGGCAAGAAAGGCGAACAGCTTGACCAGGGACTCGAAGGCAATCGCCAGCACCATGCCGCGGTGGTGCTCCGTGGCGTCGAGGTTGCGCGTGCCGAACACGATGGTGAACAGCGCCAGCACCAGGGACACGATCAAGGCGGTGTCCTGGGCCCGGGTGCCGGTGGCATCGGCGCCAGCGCCAATCAGCAGGTTGACCCCCAGCACGATGCCTTTGAGTTGCAGGGCAATATAAGGCAGCACGCCCACCAGGCAGATCAGCGCCACCACCACCGCCAGGGACTGGGACTTGCCATAGCGTGCAGCGATAAAGTCGGCGATGGAGGTGATGTTTTCCTGCTTGCTGATCAGCACCATCTTTTGCAGGACCCAGGGCGCCAGTACTAGAAGCAGGACCGGTCCCAGGTAGATCGGTAAAAATGCCCACAACTGTTCGGCGGCCTGGCCTACAGCGCCGAAGAAGGTCCAACTGGTGCAATACACCGCCAGCGACAGGCTATACACCCAGGCACGCACCCGTGGCGGCAGCGGCGCGTGGCGACGGTCACCGTAGAAGGCGATGGCAAACATAATGGCCATATAGGCCAGGGCAACGGCGGCGATCAGCCCGCTGGACAGCGTCATGAGTACTCCAGGCATAAGAACACCCAGGCATTCCAGGCCCGGGACGACAGTCTCGCATGCTGGCCGGGGTTAGTCAGTGTCGACGAAGGTCGTGTAGGGGCGGTTCCTACGAGCGCGGAGGCAGGGTTTTCTGGCGCAAGAGGTAGATTGTCACCAGCACTGCACTGGTCAACATGAAGCCACGTGCCCAGGGCAGTGGCACCAGGTAGCAGGACAGGCCGATGCTCAACCACATCAGGCCGATGGCATACACCTTGCCTTTTAATGGAATACCGTTGCCATCCAGGTAATCACAGATCCACGGGCCAAGGCGCGGGTGATTCACCAGCCAGTGGTAGAAACGCGGGGAGCTACGGGCAAAGCAGCCGGCAGCCAAGAGCAGGAAAGGGGTGGTCGGCAAGACCGGCAGGAAAATCCCGATCACCCCGAGCACCACGCTCAACCAGCCAATGGCCAATAGAACGTAGCGCACAATCGGGGAGCGGTTGCCCATGGGCGCCACGGGCGGGGGACTTAGTGATGGCGAGGCTTGAGGATCGCCGGTTTTTCGTCGGGGGCGTTGCACAGCAGGTACAGGGCGGTCAGGGCTTCCGGGATCTGTACGATCATGTCGTCCATCAGGTTGGCGTCGCTGGCGATATCGGCGAACTCAGGCTGGTCGTCGAACAGGCCGGAACCGACCATGATCGGCAGCAGCATTTCGCTGACTTCTTCCTCGGCGGTTTCAAACCAGGCCGCTTCACGCAGGAACACCCCTTCCATAAAGCCAATGCACCAGCCGCGCAGGTCGGAGTCATCCGGCTCTTCGCCCAGGTCGAGCTCGCAAGGCAGCTCGAACTCTTCATCGGACGCCAGTTGGCGGGAGATGTGGGCCTTGAGCTGGAGCAGGGTTTCTTCGATTTCGGTGCGCTGGGCCTCGTCCTTGTAGTGCGGCTCTTCGGCGAACAGGGCGTCGATCCATTCGCGATCAGGCACCGGTTCAGAGCAGATCGACAGGGCGGTCAGGTAGCCGTGGGCGGCCACGTAGTCCAGCGCCTCGTCATGCAGCTCATCGGCATCGAGGAAGGCTTGCAGGCGGTTTAGTTGCTCAGCGAAGGACATTGAAAGACTACCTTGGGAATAAACGATGCTGAATTCTAGGCCTTCTTGAGCGCACAGGCCAGCCGCACGGCATATTTGCAAGGTTTTCAGATGGGCCGCTATTCGTCAGTGGCACCCTTTGCCGAGGAGTGCTCGGGTATACTGCCGCGTTTTGTGATGCCCCTACAGGCCGGAGGCGGTTGCGGGAAAAGTTCGCTTACGGATTATTTTCCGGGCAGGCGCGCTTTTTCAGCCAGCCTGTACAGAGGGATTTCGGTGGAATTTGGAGTTTTTCATGCTTGAACAGGCTCAACGCGTCCTCAAGGACATCTTCGGCTACGACAGCTTTCGTGGCCGCCAGGGTGCGATCATTGAGCGCGTGGCCAGCGGCGGTGATGCGCTGGTCCTGATGCCTACCGGCGGCGGCAAGTCATTGTGCTTCCAGGTGCCGGCACTGCTGCGTGAAGGGCTGGCGGTGGTGGTCTCGCCGCTGATCGCGCTGATGGACGATCAAGTGGCTACCCTGGAAGAGTTGGGCGTTGCCGCCGCCGCCTTGAACTCCACCCTGAGCGCCGAACAGCAACGCGACCTGGCGGCGCGGATCCGCCGTGGCGAAGTGAAGATGCTCTACCTGGCGCCCGAGCGTTTGGTCCAGCCGCGGATGCTGGCGTTCCTGCAAAGCCTGGATATCTCCCTGTTTGCCATCGACGAGGCCCACTGCGTCTCCCAGTGGGGCCACGATTTTCGGCGTGAATACCTGCAATTGGGGCAACTGGCCGAGCTGTTCCCCAATGTGCCGCGCATTGCCCTGACGGCCACGGCCGACAAGCGCACCCGCGAAGAAATCGTCGAGCGCCTGCACCTGCAGAACGCCGAGCGTTTTCTTTCCAGTTTCGACCGCCCCAATATCTTTTATCGCATCGTGCCCAAGGAACAGCCGCGCAAGCAGTTGCTCGCATTCCTCTCCGAGCGGCGCAGCGATGCCGGGATTGTCTACTGCCTGTCACGCAAGAAGGTCGATGAAGTGGCGGCGTTCCTGTGCGAGCAGGGTTACCCCGCACTGCCTTACCACGCCGGCCTGCCCAACGAGTTGCGGGCTTATCACCAGAAGCGCTTCCTCAACGAGGAAGGCCTGATCATGGTGGCGACCATTGCGTTTGGCATGGGCATCGACAAGTCCAACGTGCGCTTCGTGGCCCATATGGACCTGCCCAAGTCCCTGGAGGCGTACTACCAGGAAACCGGACGTGCCGGCCGCGATGGCCTGCCGGCGGATGCCTGGATGGTCTATGGCCTGCAGGATGTGGTGATGCTCAAGCAGATGCTGCAGAACTCCGAGGGCGATGAGCGTCACAAGCGCCTGGAGCAGCACAAGCTCGATGCCATGCTGTCGCTGTGTGAAGAAACCCGCTGCCGCCGCCAGACCTTGCTCGCTTATTTCGACGAAGACATGCCCCAGCCCTGTGGGCATTGCGACAACTGCGTGGATGGCGTGCAGACCTGGGATGCCACTGAGCCAGCACGCCAGGGGCTGTCGGCGATCTTCCGGACTGGCCAGCGTTATGGCGTCGGTCATCTGGTGGATGTATTGCTGGGCAAGGACAACGAAAAAGTCCGCAGCTTTGGTCATCAGCACCTCTCGGTGTATGGCGTGGGCAAGGCGCGGGCTGAAGGCGAATGGCGTTCGCTGTTCCGCCAGATGGTCGCCCGCGGCCTAGTGGATATCGACCTGGAAGGCTATGGCGGCTTACGCCTGAATGACAGTTGCCGGCCGCTGCTCAAGGGTGAGGTCAGCCTGGAACTGCGCCGCGACCTCAAGCCGCAGACCACTGCCAAGTCCAGCAGCACCAGCCAGGCCAGCCAACTGGTGCGTGGCGAAGAGCGCGAACAGTGGGAAGCCCTGCGTGCCTTGCGTCGCAAGTTGGCACAAGAGCACAGCGTGCCGCCCTACGTCATATTCCCCGACTCCACCTTGCTGGAAATGCTGCGTGAGCAGCCCACCACTCTGGCGGAAATGGCCAGGGTTGGAGGCGTCGGCGCGCGCAAGCTGGAGCGTTATGGCCAGGCGTTCCTGGAAGTCCTTGGCGGCCAGGCCGAGGCACCGAAGGAAGTCGCCGATATCCGTCACGAGCTCATCAGCCTGGCCCGCGCAGGCATGACGCCGATCCAGATCGCGGGGCAATTGCAGTGTTCAGAAAAGAACGTCTACACGTTGCTGGCCGAGTCCATTGGCAAGCAGCAATTGTCCCTGGAGCAGGCCCTTGATTTGCCGGAGGACTTGCTCGGTGAAATCCAGGATGCATTTCTCGACGGCGAAGGCGAGTTGCCACCGGTTAGCGACATAGCCCCGTTGTTTACCGGCCGGGTGCCAGAGGGGGTTTTGTACTGTGTACGGGCCGCTTTGCAGTCGGAATTCGAGATTTGATGTGTCAATTACGACAATGTAACGAATCAGTACATTGCAAGCCTTGCCTACTGTCATGGGTCATGCTTAGCTGACTAATAATTAGCCACACTTAATTTTCAGTCTAACCCATGAGTTTTTTATGCCGTTAACCGATCAACACCGCTTTGGCATGCAGTTGGCGCAAATGTCCCGTGGCTGGCGCGCCGAACTGGATCGCCGCCTGGCGGGGCTGGGGTTGTCCCAGGCGCGCTGGCTGGTGCTGCTGCATCTGGCCCGTTTTGAAGAAGCACCCACCCAACGCGAACTGGCCCAGAGTGTCGGGGTAGAAGGGCCCACATTGGCGCGCTTGCTCGATAGCCTGGAAAGCCAGGGCCTGGTGCAACGCCAGGCTGTGGTGGAAGACCGTCGTGCCAAACGCATCCTGCTGTGCGATACCGCCAGGCCATTGATCGAGCAGATCGAGACCATTGCCACAGCCTTGCGCCAGGAGCTGTTTGTGGGGGTCGATGAAGAAGATATGCGGGTGTGCATGCGCGTGCATGGGCATATTCTGGCTAATCTGGAAAAGACCTGACCCGGTTGCGCCGCTGATCAACATGTGGGAGCGGGCTTGCCCGCGATGGCGGAGGGTCAATTGATAAATACTTGACTGATACACCGTCTTCGCGGGCAAGCCCGCTCCCACACAAGCCTGCTCCACTTCGGCCAAGTGTTGTTCTTAGAAGGTCTGGCCGAGGTTCAGGTACACCGCCTTCTGATTGTCATCATTAAACCCATAGCTGAAGTTCAACGGCCCCAGCGGCGTATCAAACCCGAGGAAGATGCTCGCGGCGTTGATGTAGCCACTGTCGAACTCATTGTCGTTGTTCCATGCTCGCCCCCGTTCCAGGGAGGCACCCAGGTACAGTGGGAAGTCCAGCGGCAAGTACGAGCGTGGGGTCAGGCGGCGGTAGTACACCGCGCGCATCAGGCTGATGTTCTGCCCGGAAATCGCATCCTGGCGGAACCCTGACAGCTGCCGCGCACCGCCCAGCAGGAAGCTGGAAATCACCACGTCGGAATCATCCAGGGTACGTCCGTAGCGCCCACCCAGCACCAGGGTGTCCGGGCCGTGGCTCATGGCCTTGTCCAGCTTGAACTCCCATTGGCGGTAGCGCTGGTCGGAGCCCAGGCCGGGTTCGAATTCCCGGTAGGCCAGGCCGATATCTTCACCGGTGTGAGGGAAGTACACGTTGTCCAGGGAGTCGAACGAGTACTTCAATTCGTAGAAGCCCTCGCTGAAGCTCACGCTTGGCAAGTCGCGATCGCCAATGCGCACATCGGCCTTGCCCCAGGCTTCGCCGACGCCGAAGCGGATTTCGCCACTGTTGCCAATCTGCCGGCCGACGTTCAGGCCAAAACCATAGCGCTCCAGGCGGTATTCGGAGATGGGGTCGTTATCCATGATCAGTTCGACGTTCTGCGCCTGCGCCCTGATGTAGGGCGCGACGAAATAACGTGAGCCGGTATCCATCGGCTGGTAGAACTCGCTGTACAGTTCCTGGCGATCTCCGATCTGCACCCTTGTGAGCCATTCGGCGCCGAGGTGGTTGATGCCGTTGACGCGGTAGCTGGCGCCGAGGTTGAAGGCACTGTCGCCGCGCATGTCGTCGGACAGGTTGAGCCCCAGGCGCAGGTAGTCGGTGCCGCTGCGTTTGCCGCGCGCGCTGATGACCAGGGTGTTGTCCGGGCCTTTTTTCACCACGCGGTATTGCACCTGCTCGAAGTAATCCAGGCCGTACAGGGTGCCCATGTCGGATTGCAGGCGTGCCAGGTTCAGCGGTTCGCCGATGGGTTGGCGGATGTAGTAGCGGATCACGTCGTCGCCGACTTTCGAGTCGTTCTCGACCTTGATGGCGGTGATCGTCGGATTGCGCTGGCCCGGTGTGCGGGCGGCAGTCAATTCGGCGTCTACTGAGCCTGTCGGGCGCAGGAGTGCCATACGGGCATCCAGTGCACGGGTGGCGCGGTAGCCTGCGTAGATCATGTCTTTGGCACGGCCAAAATCCGTCACGCCATAGGCGGCCAGCGGTGGCTGGATCAGCACGTCGCCGGGATGCAGGGCCTTGAGTTGCTCCTCCGAGTTTCGGCGGGTCATCAAGGTGATGGACTGGTTGAGTACATCCACCACCGTCGCCAGTTGCTTGCGGCCGCGCAACGGTGTGCCGATATCCACCACGATGGCCATATCGACCCCCATCTCACGCGCCACATCCAGCGGGATGTTATCGGTCATGCCGCCATCCACCAGCAGCCGGCCGTCCAGTTCCACCGGGGCGAATACCGCCGGGATCGACATGCTGGCGCGAATCACCAGGGGCAGGTGGCCCTTGCGAAACACTACTTTCTCGCCGCTGGTGATATCGGTGGCCACGGCGCGGAATGGAATCGGCAGCTTGTCGAAGTCGCGGGTGTTGCTGCTGTGGGCAAACATGCTCTCCAGCAGCAGTGCCAGATTCTGGCCCTGGATCACGCCCAGGGGCAGGCCGAGGCTGCCGTCATCGCGAAAGCTCAGTTTCTGCTTGATCAGGAAGTCCCGGTCATCCTGCTTGCGCCGGAACGGTACGTCTTCCCTGGGCGGGGCGTCGGACAGCGCCAACTGCCAGTCGATGCTCAGTGCCAGCTTTTCCAACTCGTCGATCTTGTAGCCCGAGGCGTACAGCCCGCCAATCACCGCGCCCATGCTGGTACCGGCAATGGCGTCGATGTGAATGCCTTGCTCTTCCAGGGCCTTGAGCACGCCAATGTGCGCCAGGCCACGGGCGGCACCGCCGGAGAGCACCAGGCCGATCTTCGGGCGTGGCGCTTCAACGGCTTGGGCAAGGACAGGGAGCAGGCACAGCAACAGGCAGGACAGCAGGCGGCGCATCATCAATCTCGGGGCTGGGCGGCAAAGGCCGGTATTATAGCCATCCGATCCACCGGTCTCGTCATCTCAGGAGTTCTTCATTTTATGTCTGCGTCCAAGCCCGAGATTGTTATCACCTATTGCACCCAGTGCCAGTGGTTGCTGCGCGCGGCGTGGCTGGCCCAGGAGTTGCTGAGCACGTTTGCCGACGACCTTGGCAAAGTGGCCCTGGAGCCGGCGACAGGCGGGGTGTTTCGCATCACCTGCGAGGGTGTGCAGATCTGGGAGCGCAAGGTCGATGGCGGTTTCCCGGAGGCCAAGGTGCTCAAGCAGCGGGTGCGCGACCAGATCGATCCACAGCGCGACCTGGGGCACAACGATCGGGTGCAGTAAAAGGCACTGCCGGCGCGGAGCCGGCAGTGACGGGCGGTTTACTTGGCCGCCATCTTGTTTTTGATCCAGCCGACGACGAGCGTCAAAACCAGGCCGCCCACGCCACCGCCGACAATATTGCTGCCGACGGCGGCAACGTCCAGCGCCCCGCCGGCGGGCATGCCGCTGATGGCTGTGATGATCTGCCCCAGCACCAGGCCGCCGACGCCGCCGAGTACCGTATTGAGCCCGGAGCCCAGGCCTTGCTTGCTCAGGCCGGCGATGTTGCCGCCGACCGCGCCACTGATGATCTGAATGATCAGGGTGATGAACATGTCCATGGTGAAACTCCTGCATTGCGTTAGGGGAGCGACCACTCGCATGCAGCAACTTCAAGGATCACGGCTGTCGTCGAGGAGTCTGTATCCGTTGAACGACTGCTGACTGTTGCGGATACAAAAAAGTATAGATCAGGCCGCAGCCGCCGGCTGTCGGGCCTTGGCGGGGCGGCTCATCAGGCCGGAGACGACGATGGCGGCAATGATCAGCGAGCCGCCCAGCAGCATACGCAGGGTCGGGGTTTCGCTGAATAGCAGCCAGGCCACGGTGATGCCGTAGACCGGCTCCATGGCGAACACCACCGCGGCGGTCCGCGCCTTGAGCACCTTGAGGCTGGCGACAAACAGACTGTGGGCCAGGCCGGTACAGAACACCCCCAGCAGGCCGATCCATAGCCAGTCGAGGGCGCGCACTTCGCCGAGGCCTTCAGCTGCGACGGGCAGCAGGCACAGGGCGACCACCACGTTCTGGCACAGGGCTGCCTGCACCGGGGGAATGCTGGCGCTGGCCCGGTTGTTCAACGAGAGCAGCGAGAACAACAGGCCCGAGAGCACGGCCCAGATCAGGCCGCTGGTGGCCTGGCTGGCGAGGTCGAAGTCCGGGGTGACCAGCACCAGGCCGACGCTGACGAGTACCACCAGCACCATTTCATTGGCGCGAATCCGCTCGCGGAAGATCAGGCCTTCGAGGATCACCGTGAACGCCGGGAACGTGGCAAATCCCAGCGTCGCAATCGCCACGCCTGCCACTTTCACCGCAATAAAGAAGCTCACCCAGTGCCCGGCCAGCAGCAAGCCGCTGAGCAGCAGGCGGCGCAGGTCGGCGCGGTACAGTTTTTGCCAAGGTGTGTTGCTGGCAAAACGGGCAAACAGCACCAGGGCGAGTACCGCGAAAGCGGCACGCCCAAACACGATAATGCTCGGCGATGCAACGGCAAGCTTGCCGAAGACGCCGGTAAGGCCAAACATCAATGCACCGATGTGCAGGGCGCCGAGGGCAGTGCGGGGAGTCATGACAGTCCTTAAAGCAGTCAGCAGGCAGGCATCCAGTCTAGAGCGCAGTGCGCGGGGGTGTCTGTCGCGCGAATCGCCGGTTTTAGCGCAAGACTAGCGCCCATTGTCGAGCCGGCGCAGGGCCCCGGGCGAGCGGCCGAACTCGCGCAGCATCGCTGCAGCAAACGCACTTTGTGAACCATAGCCGACCCGCGCGGCAATCTCGCCAATGGGCAGGAGGCTGTCGCGCAATAACCCGCGGGCCATGTGCAGGCGCCGGTTGCGGATGTAGTCCATGGGTGTCAGCCCGCATTCGGTGACAAAGCGTGCGTGCAGGCGGGCGACGGACATATCTGCCAGCCGCGCCAGATCAGCGACTTGCAGCGGGTAGGCCGCATGCTGGTCGATATGTGCATTGAATGCACCATAAGGCAGGCGCCGCGGGCCCGCGTGCGCTGGCGACTGGCCATTGAGGGTCGCCAATAACAGCACCGCACCTTGCTGGGCGATCAGCGGGTCATCCAGTGCGCTGCTCGCCAGCCAGTTGACCAATTGGCCCTGGCGGGCATCCAGGTTCACCCGTGCCGGCTGGTCCAGCAGGCGGCGACTGGACTCTGCGTGCTCGCCCAGCGAGTGCATCACCCACTGTTCGTCGGGCACATCCAGCACCAGGCACTGGCTGCCCCGGGGGCTGCCACAGCTGTGATGGGTGGAGAAAGGCAGGACCATCACCCCTTGCGGGCAAACTTCGCCGCCGATGCCTTCCACCTCGAAATCCAGGCGGCCGGCCAGGCCAAACACCAGTTGCGCGTGGTCATGGCTATGGGCGATCAGGTCGTGGGTGTAATGGCGCAGCGTGAGGGTCGGTCTCATCGCAATCTCCCGGGCAGGCCGGCAGTTTACACCGCCCGACGGGCGGTGGGCGCTGTCATCTGACTGACGCAAGAGTGTCATGGGCTGTTAATTGCCCGGGAGCAAGCTGGCGAAAACACCCTTGAGGTATGCCATGACCAGCGCCGAGCTCGCCAAACCCAGCCGCAAGCAACGTGTCCGTACCCTGTGGATCTCCGACGTGCACCTGGGCACCCGGGACTGCCAGGCCGAACATCTGTCGCAGTTCCTCAAGGGCTACCACGCCGACAAGGTCTACCTGGTGGGCGATATCATCGACGGCTGGAAAATGCGCGGCGGCATGTATTGGCCCCAGGCCCACACCAACGTGATCCGTCGCCTGCTGACCATGAGCAAGCGCGGCACCGAGGTGATCTACGTCACCGGCAACCACGACGAGTTCCTGCGCCGCTACTCAAAGCTGATCCTGGGCAATATCCAGTTGGTGGACGAAGCGGTGCATGTGACCGCCGATGGCCGGCATTTGCTGGTGATTCATGGCGACCAGTTCGACGTGATCACCCGCTATCACCGCTGGCTGGCGTTTCTGGGGGATTGGGCCTACGAATTCACCCTGACCCTCAACCGTTGGCTGAACCACTGGCGGGCGCGCTACGGGTATGGCTACTGGTCGCTGTCGGCGTACCTCAAGCACAAGGTGAAGACGGCGGTGAGCTTTATCAGCGATTTCGAGGAAGCCATCGCCCATGAAGTGACCAAGCGCGAGTTGCATGGCGTGGTGTGCGGGCATATCCATCACGCCGAGATTCGCAAGGTGGGCGAGGTGGATTACCTCAATTGCGGGGATTGGGTGGAGTCGTGCACGGCGTTGATCGAGCACTGGGATGGGCATATCGAGCTGTATCGGCTGGCCGACGCCCAGGCCAAAGAGGCGCAGGTCAAGGCCGAGATGGTTGCAGGCTGAAGATCGCCTCGGTCAAAAATGTGGGAGCGGGCTTGCTCGCGAATGCGGTGTATCAGTCAGCATATCCAGCACTGATCCGCCGCATTCGCGAGCAAGCCCGCTCCCACATGTTGGATGGTGTTTTGCCTTAGGGCTTACAAACGTCTGCAATGGCCTCGGCCAGCAGCCCCAGGCGCGTCTCATCAATCCCGGCCACGTTGGCCCGGCCGGAACTGACCATGTACACGCTGTGTTTTTCCCGCAGTTGTTTGACCTGTTCGGCGCTCAGGCCGGTATAGGAAAACATCCCGCGCTGCACGCCCACATGGGCAAACCGTTCGGACAGCCCATGGGGCACCAGTGCTTCGACCAGGCCCGAACGCAGTTGCGCGATGCGCGAGCGCATGCCTTCGACTTCTGCACTCCAGAGTTGTTTGAGCGCGGTATCCCCGAGAATGGTCGCGACCACGGCGGCCCCGTGATCCGGTGGTGTCGACCACAGGTTGCGTGCGATAAACGCCAGTTGGCTGCGTACATCCAGCAACTTCTGCGCATCGTTGGCGCATACGATCAGCGCGCCGACACGGTCGCTGTACAAGCCGAAATTCTTCGAGCAGGAACTGGTGATCAGCACCTCAGGCAGCTCCTCGGCAAACAAACGCACCGCCCATGCGTCCTGCTCCAGGCCATCGCCAAAACCCTGGTAGGCAAAGTCGATCAGCGGCAGCAGTTGGCGCTCGCGCACAATCTGCAGCACCTGGCGCCAGTCGTCCTGGGACAGGTCGAAACCGGTGGGGTTATGGCAGCAGGCGTGCAGCACCACCACGTCGCCATCGGGCACGGTGGCCAGGGTGGCGAGCATGGCTGGCACGTCCAGGCGGTTGTCACTGCCCACGTAGGGGTAATGGCTGACCTTGAGCCCGGCCTTGGCGAAGATGGTTTCGTGGATCGGCCACGTCGGGTTGCTCAACCACACGCCACGGCCGGGCAGGCTGTGGGCGATAAAGTCGGCGCCAAGGCGCAGGGCACCGGTGCCCCCCGGGGTTTGCGTGGCGCCGGCGCGTTGTGCCTTGAGCAGCGCCGAGCCGGCGCCGAGCACCAGTTCACTGACCAGGCGACCGAAAGCCGGGTCGCCATGCCCGCCGATGTAGGTCTTGGTGGTTTGCTGCTCGACCAGGCGCTGCTCGGCACGTTTTACCGCCTGCAGGATCGGGGTCAGGCCCTGGGCATCTTTGTAGACGCCCACGCCGAGGTCGAATTTTTGCGGGTTGGTGTCCTTGGCATAGGACTCCATCAGCCCCAGGATCGGATCACCAGGCACCCGGCCAATCGCGGCGAAATGCATCACTTGCGGCCCTCGGCATCCTTGGCCACTTCGTCGGTGCGGGCGGCCATGATGAAGTCGTTGCGGTGCAGGCCCTTGATGGAGTGGCTCCACCAGGTCACGGTGACTTTGCCCCATTCGGTCAGCAGGCCTGGGTGATGGCCTTCGGCTTCGGAGATCTCGCCCATGGCGTTGGTGAAGGCCAGGGCGAATTTGAAGTTCTTGAACAGGAAGACTTTTTCCAGCTGCATCACGCCGTCGCGCACTTCGATGTTCCAGTCAGGGATCTGCTTGATCAGTACCGGCAGTTCTTCGTCGCTGACTTGCGGGGCGTCGGCGCGGCAGGCTTCGCAATGGGCTTGGTTCAAGGTGGTCATAAAGGTGTTCCTGAAATCGAGTATGTGGAATTCGGTTGCCAGTCGCGTCACCCTAAAGCAACACGCGGCCAGGGAACAGGCTCACCTGGCCTTTAAAGCATCAGTTCAAGCCGCCTTGGGCTTGGGCGGGAACAGCGGCGCGTGCAGACCCAACTGCATACCGCGCTCGACCATGCCCATGATGTCTTCCTGGGCCACTTCAAACAGGCGCTTGAGGCTGGGCAGGACGAAATACAGCGGCTGCAGGATGTCGATGCGATACGGCGTGCGCATGGCTTCCAGCGGGTCGAAGGCCTGGTGCTTGGGCTCATCCGAGAGGCAGTACACCGTCTCCTTGGGCGACGACAGGATGCCGCCACCGTAGATGCGCCGACCTTCAGGCGTGTCCACCAGGCCGAACTCGATGGTCATCCAGTACAGGCGCGCCAGGTACACCCGTTGCTCCTTGGTGGCCGCGAGGCCGAGCTTGCCGTAGGTGTGGGTGAATTCGGCGAACCAGGGGTTGGTCAGCAGTGGGCAGTGGCCGAAAATCTCGTGGAAAATATCCGGTTCTTGCAGGTAGTCCAGCTCTTCACGGGTGCGAATAAAGGTCGCCACCGGAAACTGCTTGCTGGCAAGCAATTCAAAGAAGGTCTGGAAGGGGATCAGTGCCGGCACCCGCGCCACTTGCCAGCCGGTGGTTTCGGCCAGCACTTTGTTGATTTGCGCCAGTTGCGGAATGCGGTCATGGGGCAGGCCGAGTTTGTCGATGCCGTCCAGGTATTCCTGGCAGGCGCGACCCTCGATCACTTTCAGCTGGCGAGTGATCAGGGTGTTCCACACCGCATGTTCTTCGGGCGGGTAGTGGATAAAACCTTGCGCATCGGGCTCGCGGGCCACGTATTGCGTCTGCTTCATACGGCTCTCCTGCTAGGCATTCGTTCTTGTTATGTCCTGCTATGGGCTTATTGATACTCCGCCTGGCCGTGGATTCCACCTGGTTCTAAGGGATGGATGTAGGAAAAATCGGTATTTTTCGTAAAGTATTCGTTACGATTTGGCCGTTGCGCACCTGGCATTGGGATTTTCGGGTTTGAAAAGGCGGTTGGCTGTCACATAATCTTGACGACTATCTGCGTCCGGCGACAAAAAGACGCAGCCCGATCAGCCCTCCTACAACAAACCGGGCCTTTACATGCGTATTAAAGTGCATTGCCAGAACCGCATCGGCATCCTGCGGGACATCCTCAACCTGTTGGTGGAATACGGCGTCAACGTGGCCAAGGGCGAGGTTGGCGGTGAGCACGGCAATGCCATTTACCTGTATTGCCCGAACCTGGTGAACATGCAGTTCCAGGCCTTGCGCCCGCAGTTCGAGGCGATTGCCGGAGTGTTTGGCGTCAAGCGGGTAGGGCTGATGCCCAGCGAGCGTCGGCATATGGAACTCAACGCCTTGCTCGGGGCGTTGGAGTTCCCGGTGCTGTCCATCGACATGGGCGGCTCGATTGTCGCGGCCAACCGCGCGGCGGCGCAGTTGCTCGGGGTGCGGGTGGACGAAGTGCCAGGCATTCCCTTGTCGCGCTACGCCGAGGATTTCGACCTGCCGGAGCTGGTGCGCGCGAGCAAGTCGCGGATCAATGGCTTGCGGGTCAAGGTCAAGGGCGATGTGTTCCTGGCCGACATCGCCCCGTTGCAATCTTCCGAGCATGACGACAGCGAAGCCATGGCCGGCGCCGTGCTGACCCTGCACCGTGCCGACCGCGTCGGTGAGCGGATCTACAATGTGCGCAAGCAGGAGCTGCGGGGCTTTGACAGCATTTTCCAAAGCTCCAGAGTCATGGCTGCTGTGGTGCGTGAAGCGCGGCGTATGGCGCCCCTCGATGCGCCCCTATTAATAGAAGGCGAGACCGGCACCGGCAAGGAGCTGCTGGCGCGCGCCTGTCACCTGGCCAGCCCGCGCGGGCAGTCGCCGCTGATGGCGCTCAACTGCGCGGGGCTGCCGGAGTCGATGGCCGAGACCGAGCTGTTTGGCTATGGTCCAGGCGCGTTTGAAGGGGCACGGGCGGAGGGCAAGCTGGGGCTGTTGGAGCTGACGGCGGGCGGTACGTTGTTTCTCGATGGCGTGGGCGAAATGAGCGCGCGGTTGCAGGTCAAGTTGCTGCGCTTTCTGCAGGACGGTTGCTTTCGTCGCGTAGGCAGCGATGAAGAGGTCTACTTGGATGTGCGGGTGATCTGCGCGACCCAGGTGGACTTGTCGGAACTGTGTGCCCGCGGGGAGTTTCGTCAGGACCTGTATCACCGGCTCAATGTGTTGTCGTTGCATATCCCGCCGCTGCGCGAGTGCCTCGACGGTTTGCCGCCGCTGGTCGAGCACTTTATCGACCAGGCCAGCCGCTTGATTGGTTGCCCGTTGCCCAAGCTGGCACCGGCGGCCATGGAACGGCTCAGTCACTACCATTGGCCGGGCAATGTGCGGCAGTTGGAAAACGTGCTGTTCCAGGCGGTGTCGCTGTGTGAGGGTGGCACGGTCAAGGCTGAGCATATTCGCTTGCCGGATTACGGCGTGCGCCAGCCGCTGGGTGATTTTTCCCTGGAGGGCGGCTTGGAAGAGATTGTCGGGCGGTTTGAAAAGGCGGTGCTGGAGAGTTTGTATGCCGAGCACCCCAGCAGTCGGCTGCTGGGCAAGCGCCTGGGGGTGTCCCACACCACTATCGCCAATAAGTTGCGTGATTACGAAGTGCTCAAGGCCGACAAATAAGCCCCTGGCCCAACACGGTAAAAATGTGGGAGCAAGCAAGCCCGCTCCCACAATGGACCTGTGTCAAGGCCAAGACCGGTGCTTGCCGCAAGCGGCAGAACTCCGCCGTTTTTCCGACTCCCTGCCATCCCCTCATCCACCTTCAATCCTACGCAACCCCTTGCCCCACCTGGCTTTCCCCCACTTTTAAAAAGTTGGTGCGCAAATTGCTAAAGACTCCTCAGTACATCGGTGGGCGGCAAGCGTCCGTCAGTAAGAGGAATGAGCGTGGACAAGTACCTTTATGTGGCAATGACCGGCGCCAGCCAGAATGCGCTGGCGCAAAAGGCCCATGCCAACAACCTGGCGAACATTTCCACCAACGGTTTTCAGCGTGACCTGGAACAGGCCCGCTCGATGCCGGTGTTTGGTGACAGCTTTCCGGCGCGGGCCTTTGCCCTGACCGAGCGCCCAGGCACTGATTTTTCCCCTGGCTCGATGGTCGAGACCGGTCGTGACCTGGACGTTGCCGTCGGTGGTGATGGCTGGATCGCGGTGCAAACCCCAGATGGCGGCGAAGCCTACGTGCGCACCGCCAGCATGAATATCGATGCACTCGGCGTGCTGCGGGCCGGCAACGGCATGCCGATCATGGGCAATGGCGGGCCGATTTCGGTGCCGCCCGAGCAGAAGGTCGAGGTCGGCGAAGACGGCACCATCAGTATCCGCGCCATGGGTGAAGGCCCGCGGGTGATGGCTGTAGTGGACCGTATCAAGCTGGTCAAGCCGGACCTGGCCAACATGACCAAGGGCCTGGACGGCGCGATCCACACCAAGGACGGCCAGCCGGCAGTGGCCGATGCCAGCGTCAAGGTGAACTCGGGCTTCCTGCAGTCGAGCAACGTCAACGCCGTCGAAGAAATGACCGCCGTGCTGGCCCTGTCCAAGCAGTTCGAGCTGCACGTGAAAATGATGAACAGCGCCAAAGAAGACGACCAGGCCATGACCCGCGTCATGCAGATGAGCTGATTGCAGCACCACTGATTACCAATTTCGTAACGCGGCGCCAACAAACAGGCGCACGAAGGAGAACAGCATGCTTCCGGCTCTATGGGTTGCCAAAACCGGTCTGTCCGCCCAGGACACCAACCTGACCGTTATTTCCAACAACCTGGCGAACGTTTCGACCACGGGCTTCAAACGTGATCGCGCCGAGTTCCAGGACCTGCTCTATCAGATCAAGCGTCAGCCGGGTGCCCAGTCGACCCAGGACAGCGAGTTGCCGTCGGGCCTGCAAGTGGGTACCGGTGTGTCCATCGTCGGTACCCAGAAGAACTTCACCGCCGGCAACCTGCAACAGACCGGACAGCCGCTGGACATGGCGATCAACGGCCGTGGCTTCTTCCAGATCCTGCAACCGGATGGCACTACTTCCTACACCCGTGACGGTACTTTCCACCTGGACTCCAACGGCCAGGTCGTGACGGCCAACGGCTTTGCCCTGGAGCCGGCGATTGTCGTGCCCAACGATGCCCAGACCTTTACGGTCGGCGCCGACGGTACCGTATCCATCACCATTGCCGGCAACCCGGCCTCCCAAGTGATCGGTAACCTGCAGACCGCCGACTTCATCAATCCGGCAGGCCTGCAAGCCACCGGCAACAACCTGTTCCTGGAAACCGCCGCCAGCGGCGCGCCGCAAGTCGGCACCCCGGGTCTCAACGGGTTTGGCACCACCCTGCAAAGCACCCTGGAAACCTCCAACGTCAGCACCGTGGAAGAAATGGTCAACATGATCACCACTCAGCGCGCCTACGAGATGAACTCCAAGGTGATTTCCACCGCCGACCAGATGCTTTCGTTCGTTACGCAGAATCTGTAATCAAGTCTATGGGGCGCTCCTGAGGGCGCCTGCAACACCGTGAGGTTAGGGTCATGAATCGCTATGTTTCCGTTCTGGCATTGAGTGGGATTGCCGTGCTCGCGGGCTGTGTCGCCCCGACGCCAAAACCCAATGACCCGTACTACGCGCCGGTGTTGCCACGCACGCCGCTGCCGGCGGCGGCCAACAATGGCTCGATCTACCAGGCCGGTTTCGAACAGAACCTGTACAGCGACCGCAAGGCGTTCCGGGTCGGTGACATCATCACCATCACCCTCAACGAGAAGACCACGGCCAGCAAGAACGCCAACTCCCAGGTGGACAAGACCAGCAAGACCGGCATTGGCCTGACCTCGTTGTTTGGTGCCGTGCCGAACACCAACAACCCCTTGGGCAGTGGCGACTTGAGTTTGAGCGCAGGCTACAGCGGTGACCGCGCCACCAACGGCAAGAGCTCCGCTGGGCAGAACAACAGCCTGACCGGTTCGATCACCGTGACGGTGGCCGATGTATTACCCAACGGCATCATCGCCGTGCGCGGTGAGAAGTGGATGACCCTCAACAGTGGTGACGAGCTGGTACGCATCGCCGGCATGGTCCGTGCCGATGACATTGCCACCGACAACACGGTGCCTTCGACGCGTATTGCCGATGCGCGCATTACCTACTCGGGTACGGGTTCGTTTGCTGATGCGAGTCAGCCGGGCTGGTTCGACCGTTTCTTCCTTAGCCCGCTGTTCCCTTTCTAGGTGGCCACTTTGAAATTCAAACAGCTGATGGCGGCGGCACTGTTGCTGTCCCTGAGCGCAGTCGCCCAGGCTGAACGCCTGAAAGACATCGCCAGCATTTCCGGCGTGCGTTCTAACCAGTTGATCGGCTACGGCCTGGTGGTCGGGCTTAACGGTACGGGTGACCAGACCACCCAGACCCCGTTCACCCTGCAGACCTTCAACAACATGCTCTCGCAGTTCGGCATCAAGGTGCCGTCGGGCTCGGGCACCGTGCAGCTGAAAAACGTCGCGGCCGTGTCCATCAGTGCCGACTTGCCGGCGTTCTCCAAGCCGGGTCAGGTGGTGGACATTACCGTGTCGTCCATCGGTAACTCGAAAAGCCTGCGCGGCGGTACCCTGTTGATGACGCCGCTCAAAGGTATTGACGGCAACGTCTACGCCATCGCCCAGGGCAACCTGGTGGTGGGCGGGTTTGACGCTGAAGGCCGCGACGGTTCGAAGATTACGGTGAACGTGCCATCGGCCGGACGCATCCCTGGCGGCGCCACGGTTGAACGCACCGTGCCCAGCGGCTTCAACCAGGGCAACAGCCTGACCCTGAACCTCAACCGTTCCGACTTCACCACCGCCAAGCGTGTGGTCGACAAGATCAACGACATGCTCGGCCCTGGCGTCGCCCAGGCTATCGACGGTGGCTCGGTCCGGGTCACCGCGCCGCTGGACCCAAGCCAGCGCGTGGATTACCTGTCGATCCTGGAAAACCTCGAGGTCGACCCCGGCCAGGCAGTGGCCAAAGTCATTATCAACTCGCGCACCGGCACTATCGTGATCGGCCAGAACGTCAAAGTGTCGCCGGCCGCGGTGACCCACGGCAGCCTGACCGTGACCATTACCGAAGACCCGATCGTCAGCCAGCCTGGGCCATTGTCCAATGGCCAGACCGCCGTGGTACCGCGCTCGCGGGTGAACGCCCAGCAAGAAGCCAAGCCAATGTTCAAGTTCGGCCCCGGCACCACCCTGGACGAGATTGTCCGCGCGGTGAACCAGGTGGGCGCGGCGCCCGGCGACTTGATGGCGATCCTCGAAGCTTTGAAACAGGCCGGCGCCTTGCAAGCCGACCTGATTGTGATCTGAGGCCATGGCCATGGATATGCGCAACAGCGGGATCAGCAGCACGGCGGACTCGGGGTCTTATTCCGACCTGAACCGGCTTAACCAGCTCAAGGTCGGCGCCGACAAGAACAGCGACGGCAACATGCGCAAAGTGGCGCAGGAGTTCGAGTCGCTGTTCCTCAGCGAGATGCTCAAGTCGATGCGCTCGGCCACCGACGCCCTGGGTAAGGGCAATCCGCTGAACACTCCGGCCGCCAAGCAGTACCAGGAAATGTACGACCAGCAGTTGGCTGTCTCGATGTCCCGCGAAGGCGGTGGTATCGGCCTGGCCGACGTGCTGATGCGTCAGATGCAGAAGAACAAGCCGGTGGACGCCCAGGCGGCCACCTTGCAGGGCCCGGCGGCGGCTGAGCCGGTGAAGAA
This sequence comes from Pseudomonas gessardii, assembly GCF_001983165.1. GTDB lineage: Bacteria > Pseudomonadota > Gammaproteobacteria > Pseudomonadales > Pseudomonadaceae > Aquipseudomonas > Aquipseudomonas gessardii. Next base: position 93,558 of record NZ_MNPU01000016.1, read on the forward strand.
AGTCGACGTACCGACGGAAATCGCCGCCGGCACCCAGGCGACCGGGCCGCTGGGCCGCTCCAATGGCCAGCGCCCGCTGTGGGCCTACCGCGTGGCAGTCCCCGAAGGCGCCAGCGCTCACACCAACGACGTGGCTCTGATGAACCAGCGCCGTCTCGCCTTGCCGAGCAAACTGACCGATCGACTGCTCGCCGGCATCGTGCCGAGCGCGCCGGTCGCGATCGATGCCAATCGCGCGCCACTGCGTAACAGCGTCGCCGATGACAACGTGATCAACAGCAGTGCACGCAGTTTTGCCGTGCCCAGCGGCCGCATGCAGGTCTACGGCCGCGCCGTGGCCCAGCCGCCGTTGGCCCCGGCGAAGAAAGCCTTCAGTTCCCAGGACGAATTTGTCGCCACCATGTTGCCGATGGCCAAGGCTGCCGCGGCGCGTATTGGTGTCGATCCGAAGTACCTGGTGGCCCAGGCCGCCCTGGAAACCGGTTGGGGCAAGTCGGTGATGCGCGCCGACGACGGCAGCAGCAGCCACAACCTGTTCGGTATCAAGGCCGGCCAGAGCTGGCAGGGCGGCCAGGCCCGCGCGATCACCAGCGAGTTTCGCGATGGCGCGATGGTCAAGGAAACGGCGCAGTTCCGTTCCTACGATTCCTACCAGGACAGCTTCCATGACCTGGTGACGTTGTTGCAAAGCAATGATCGCTATAAAGAAGTTGTGAAGTCAGCCGACAACCCGGAACAGTTTGTGCGCGAGTTGCAAAAAGCCGGGTATGCCACCGATCCGGATTACGCCAGCAAGATTTCGCAGATCGCAAAAACGATGAACAGTTACCAGAACTACGCTGTCGCGGGCGCGACCACTCATTTATAAGGTCTGAACCATGAGTTTGCTCAATATCGGGATGTCGGGGCTAAACGCCGCTCAAGGATCGTTGTCGGTCTTAAGTAACAACATCGCCAACGCCAATACCGCAGGCTACTCGCGTCAGCAGACCACTCAGAGCGCGAACGCGTCGAACCAGTACGGCGGCGTGTTCATCGGCAGCGGCACGACCCTGGCCGACGTGCGCCGGGTGTACAACGAGTACCTGGACACGGCTTACCAGAACAGCACCTCGCTCAACAGCGATGCGGCGGCGTATCTGGACCAGGTCAGCGCCGTCGACAAGACTCTGTCGGATAAGACCACCGGCATGTCGGCTGTACTCAGTTCGTTTTTCGCCGCCGTGCAGACCGCGTCGGCCACGCCGAGCGACACGTCGGCTCGCCAGATCCTGCTCACCAGCGCCCAGACGTTGAGTAACCGGTTCAATGCGATCTCCACGCAGTTGAGCCAGCAGAAAGAAACCATCAACAGCCAGTTGACCTCCATGAGTGATCAGGTCAACCAACTGACCTCGTCGATTGCGTCCCTCAACAAGCAGATTGCCCAGGTGCAGGGTTCCACCAACACCACCCCGGCCAACCTGCTGGACTCGCGTGCCGAAGCCGTGCGCTCGCTCAACGAGTTGATCGGTGTGACCGCCGTCGAGAAAAACGGCGTGTTCAGCGTCAGCACCGGTACTGGTCAATCCCTGGTGCTGGGGGATCAGTCCAACACTATTTCCGCTGTGCCGAGCAAGGCCGACACCAGCCAGTACACCATCCAGATCAACATGCCCGGCAACACCGCGGTGGACATCGGCAATGTGGTCAGCGGTGGCAGCATCGGTGGGCTGTTGCGTTATCGCAGCGATGTATTGATGCCGGCGATCAACGATTTGGGGCGCATTGCCATTGTCACCGCCGACACGATCAACAGCCAGCTGGGTCAGGGTATCGACCTGAACGGCGAGTTCGGTGCCTCGATGTTCAAGGACATCAACAGTGCAGCTTCCGTCGCGCTGCGCAGCCTGGCCGCGCAAGGCAACCAGGGCTCCGGCAGCTTGGGGGTGACGATCGAGGACAGCAGCCAACTGACCAGCTTCGATTACAAGGTGACCTTCAGCGACGCCACCGACCCGAGCAAAGTGACCGTGCTGCGTTCCGACGGCAAGGCCATGGGCGCCTTCGACATCACGGCCACGCCGCCGTCGGTGATCGACGGTTTCACCCTGGCCCTCACTGGCGGCCCGATGCAGGCAGGGGACAGCTTCAAGGTCAGCCCGACCGCCAACGGCGCCAAAGAGATCGGCACCGTGCTCGCCGACCCGAGCAAGGTCGCCTTCGCCGCGCCATTGCAGGGCGAAGCCGGCAAGACCAATCAGGGGACCGGTACGTTCACGCCGCCAACCTTGACGGTGCCCATCGATATCCAGGGCGGCGCCGACACCGCCCAACTGCGTGCCGGGATTCAGAACTCCTTGCCGGTGAAAATGGTGTTTGGCGCGCCAGCGGCCGATGGTACCCAGACCTACACCCTCAATAATGCCAAGGGTGAGTCGCTCGGTTCCGGCAGCATCATCCCGGGGCAGGACAACAAGATCACCATCAATGTGCCGATGCGCGATGCCAGCGGTGCGCTGGTGGTTCCGGCCAAGAGCTTCAGTTTCGACACCACGGTGGCGGGTTCGCCATCCGATGGCGACAGCACCTCGTTTTCGTTCAATGCCACCGGCGTGTCCGACAACCGTAACGCCCAGCAACTGCTGAGCCTGCAGACCAAGGCAACCGTGGGCGTGGCTTCAGACGGCACGGGCGGCACCAGCCTGGTCGGGGCCAACAGCAAGCTGGTCTCGACCGTCGGCGCCAAGGCCGCAGCGGCCACGACCGACACCACGGCCACCAACGCGCTGTTGACGGCCAACAAGAACGCGCGCAACTCGGTGTCCCAGGTCAACCTGGATGAAGAGGCGGGCGACATGATCAAGTTCCAGCAGTACTACACTGCGTCGTCGCAGATCATCAAGGCTGCGCAAGAAACCTTCAGTACGCTGATCAATAGTCTTTAAGGGAGTCTGGGCCGATGCGCATTTCTACACAGCAATATTTCGACACCAGCTCCAGCAAGTATCAGAGCAACTATTCCAGCGTGGTACAGGCCCAGCAGCAGGCCAGTTCCGGTGTGCGTGTGCAGACCGCCGCCGATGATCCTGTGGCCGCTCAGCGTTTGCTGATGCTGCAACAGCAGAAAGACATGCTGTCCCAGTACAGTGGCAACATCACCAGCCTGAAAAGCTCGCTGACCAACGAAGAAAGCATCCTGCAATCGATCAGTGCGGCGGTGCAGGCCGGCAGTCAGTTGGCGTTGCGCGCCGGTGGTGTGACCAGTGATGCCGACCGCAAGTCCATCGCGGTCGAGGTCGGCGCTCTTGAGGAGCAATTAATGGGGCTGCTCAACAGCAAGGATGCGGCAGGCAACTATTTGTTCTCCGGTTCCAAGACCCAGACGCCACCGTATTCGCGCAACAGCGATGGCACTTACAGCTACCAGGGTGACGAAAATGCCCTGAGCCTGCAGGTGTCCGAAACACTGAACGTCAGTGCCGGCGATACGGCCAAGAGCATCCTGGAAGGTGCGGTCAACACCAGCCGTACCCAGTCGACCTATATCGCGCCGACAGTTGCGCCTGTGCCGCCTGCGATTTCTCCGCCGCTGGTCGATGACAACAAGGTCGCCCTCTCGGCCGGCCTCGTGACCTCGGGCACCGATTACACCAAGCAGTTTTCCGATGGCCAGCCGTACAAGCTGACCTTCACCAGCAGCACCCAGTACGTCGTGACGGATAAAAACAACAACGACATCACCTCGGAAATTGCAGGTAACGGGACGTTCGATTCCACCAAGGAGGGCAGCGCCAGCGTCAACCTGCGCGGGGTCAAGTTCGATATCACGGTCGACCTCACCAACACCGCCACCGGGCCTGACGCCGATGCGCTGGTCAAGGGGCGCGAGTTCAACCTGACCACCAAGCCGGACTCGTTCAATGTTGCCCGAACCGCGAGCAACACATCGACGGCGCAATTGACCAATGCCCAGGTCAGCAGTTCAGCCGACTATGCCAGCACCTTTCCGGGCAACAGCGGGATATTGATCAAGTTCGACGACACCGACCCGACGGCTTACAAGGTGTACGCCCAGCCGTATACCGCCAACAGCAAGCCGATTGTCGACAATGGTGTGATCGACAGCAGCACCACGCCGAATACGATCACCTCGGCGGGGGTCACTTTTGAACTGAGCGGCACTCCACAAGTCGGCGATCAGTTTTCGGTCGGCAATACGACCCAGAAAACCCAGAATGCCCTTGACACCCTGAGTCAGCTGCGCCAGGCCTTGGAGCAGCCGGCGGACGGTATCCCGGGCGCACGGGGCAAGCTTCAGGACGCGCTGAATGCCGCGGTCAGCAACCTTACCAACTCGCTTACCCAAGTCGACAATGTGCGAGGCTCCATCGGTGCGCGGCAGAACGCTCTGGAAGTGCAGGAGAGCGAAAACACCAGTGTCGGTCTGGCCAACACCAGCACCATGAGCGCCCTGGCAAACATCGACATGGGCGAGGCGGCGATCAACCTGACCTTGCAGCAAACCATGCTGGAAGCCTCACAGCTGGCGTTCGTGAAAGTTTCACAGTTGAGCCTGTTCAACAAGATGTAAGCAGCCTGGTGTCAAGCGGCCCATCCTGGAAACAGGCTGGGCCGTTATCGTTTCTGAGGCTTAATTGTTTGAAGGTTTTGCACAAAGCACACAAAATTAGGTGACCTGTGAGTCATAAAGCGCATCTTCACTGTATCGTGTGAAAAGGATAAGTCGTCACAGGGTCCTTGCGAGGCGGCTTTCAGCGAGATTTTTATGGGGTTACCCCCTTTATTGTCAGCGCCCCGGGCATTGTCCGCAGGGTGTTCTCCAGCTATTTAGTATTGGGAAGCCACAATGATTGGCATAAAAAGCATCGCCAGTTACGTGCCGGCAGACGGGATCGATAACTACGCCCAGGGTGCCAAATTCGCCAAGGATGAAGAATTCATCATTGGCAAGATCGGTTCGGCGTTCCTGCCGCGCAAGGAAGCCGCGCAGGAAACTTCCGATTTGTGTGTCGAGGCGGTCAACGCTTTGTTTGCCAACAACCCGGACTTGAAGCGCGAATCCATCGACGCGCTGATCGTCGTCACCCAGAACGGCGATGAAGAGGGTTTGCCCCACACCGCTGCGATCGTCCAGGACAAACTGGGTCTGCCTACCCATGTGGCGGCGTTCGATATTTCTCTGGGGTGTTCCGGTTACGTCTACGGCATCTACGCGATGAAGGGCTTCATGGAAGCCACCGGCCTGAAGAACGGTCTGCTGGTCACCGCCGACCCGTATTCAAAGATCGTCGATCCGGAAGACCGCAACACCACTATGCTGTTCGGCGACGCCGCCACAGCCACCTGGATGGGTGAGGACGCATCGTGGTTGCTGGGTAAATCCAAGTTTGGCACCGATGGTTCCGGCGCGCCGCACCTGAAGGTCAGCAACGGTGTGTTCTTTATGAACGGTCGTCAGGTGTTCAACTTCGCCTTGCTCAAGGTGCCGGCGCATTTGCACGAACTGCTCAATGAGTCGGATCTCAACGCCGACGATATCGATGCGTTTTGCATCCACCAGGGCAGTGCGGCGATTGTCGATGCCGTGGCCCGTCGTTTCGAAGACGCGCCGGTGGACAAGTTTCTCAAGGACATGGTCGAGACCGGCAACACCGTGTCGTCGAGCATTCCGTTGCTACTGGAAAAGCACGTGATGGGCACCGCCTGGACTCGTGTGGCCATCAGCGGCTTCGGTGTGGGGCTGTCTTGGGGGTCGGCGATTCTCTATCGCCCGTGACGCTTCGATAGCCAGCAAAACAAAACGCCGATGATCGAACGATCACCGGCGTTTTGCATTGTGGAGAGCGTGCTTGCCCTCGCGTTGGACTGCGCGGCGACCTTCTGCCTCTCTCCCCAAAAAAACAAGCCTTTACGGTGCCGCAAACCCTTGAAATCCAAGGGGTGGCACGGCGCCATTAAAAAAATCAAAAAAAATCCTCAAGCAACCGGCGACCACGACGATAACTATTACGTAGGTTCTCAGGCCACACCCGGCGGTTGCCAGGGCCGGAAGCCGCAGTATCCATCCAACGAGGATTTCGTCATGGCTTTAACAGTAAACACCAACATTGCTTCGATCACTACTCAGGGCAACCTGAACAAAGCCGGCGGCGCCCTGGCAACTTCCATGCAGCGCCTGTCTTCCGGCCTGCGTATCAACAGCGCTAAAGACGACGCTGCTGGCCTGCAGATCGCCAACCGCCTGACCAGCCAAATCAACGGCCTGGGCCAAGCAGTCAAGAACGTGAACGACGGTATCTCCATCGCTCAGACCGCTGAAGGCGCGATGCAGGCTTCGACCGACATCCTGCAAAAAATGCGTACCCTGGCTCTGTCTTCCGCTACTGGCTCCCTCAGCGCTGACGACCGTAAGTCGAACAACGACGAATACCAGGCTCTGACTTCGGAACTGACCCGTATCTCCAACACCACCACCTTCGGTGGCCAGAAGTTGCTGGACGGTTCGTACGGTACCAAAGCTATCCAGGTTGGCGCCAACGCCAACGAAACCATCAACCTGAGCCTGGAAAACGTTGCTGCCAACAAAATTGGTTCGCAGCAGGTTAAAAGTACTGACGTTGCTATCACCGAGAAAGGTTTGGCTGCAGGCGACATTACTGTAACAGGTAACGGCCAGACCAAAACCGTAAGCTACCTTGAAGGCGCTTCTGCAAAAAGCATCGCTGCCCAGCTCAATGGTTCGATCGGTGGCCTGACTGCAAGCGCCAGCACCGAAGTCAAACTGAAGGTTGATACCACTAAGACCACTGGTGCTACACCTCCTGCTTCTGCCAACTTCAAGCTCACCGTTGGTGATGGCAAAGAAGTAAGCTTCATCGGTGTTACTAATAACGCCGGCCTGGCTGACCAGCTGAAATCCAACTCCGCTAAACTGGGTATCAGCGTCAACTACGATGAAGTTAACGACACCCTGGAAATCAAGTCCGACTCTGGCGAGAACCTGGTATTTGGTGCTGGTACCGGCGCTGACGCTGTTTCGGTTAACGCCAAAAACGGCAAGGGCGAGTACACATTCGATGCCGCTACTCCACCTGCTGAGAAGTTCACCGATCTGTCTACTACCGTAGCATCTACCGTTACCGGTCAAGTATCGCTTGATTCGGCTAAAGGCTACTCCCTGGCTGCCGGTACTGCTGATGGTGTAACTGGTCTGTTCGGTAAAGCCAGCGTTGTGGCAGAGAAGACCAACATCTCTGACACCACCGTGACCGACGCCTCTTCTGCCCAGAACGCCCTGGCTGTAATCGACAAGGCTATCGGCACCATCGACAGCGTTCGTTCGGGCCTGGGTGCTACCCAGAACCGTCTGACTACCACTGCAGACAACCTGCAGAACATTCAGAAGAACTCCACCGCTGCACGTTCCATCGTTCAGGACGTCGACTTCGCTTCCGAAACCGCCGAACTGACCAAGCAACAAACCCTGCAGTCGGCTTCCACTGCGATCCTGTCGCAGGCTAACCAACTGCCATCCGCTGTACTGAAACTGCTTCAGTAATCAGCGCGCTTGGTAACTAACGGAAGGGCGCGTTTACGTGCCCTTCCGTTTTTCGGTTTCGAGGAGATTGGACATGGACCTGAGTGTAAAGCTGAACCAGTCTTATCCGCCGGTTGCACCTCAAAGCGCACCTGCTCAAGTGGCGACCGACAAAAGCGCCACCAAAGTCCAGGAAACCCCGGCCATAGGCAAGCAGCCTGAGCGTGCGGACCTGGAAAAAGCGGTAACCGATATTCGCGAATTCGTACAAGCTGCCCAGCGCAGCCTGGATTTTTCCATTGATGACTCCACCCATCGCGTGGTGGTCAAGGTCATCAATACCGACAATGGTGAAGTGATTCGCCAGATTCCGTCGGAAACGGCATTGAAACTGGCTCAGAGCCTATCCAGCGCAAGTCACGTATTGTTTGACGACAAGGCCTGAGCTGGCATGAAACTTGTTGCTGTCATGACTTGAAGCGTAACCAGTCAAGATAACGGCAGCCACCGAACAGGAGATAGATGATGGCGGGTTCAACGGTAAGTGGTATCGGTTCAAACATCGATACGCAATCGATCGTGACATCCTTGGTCAACGCCGAGAAGGTGCCCAAGCAAACGCAGATCAATACCGCGTCCCAGAAGGCGACCACCACGCTGTCTTCGATCGGCAAGATTCAGGCGGCGCTGGATGCCTTTCGCGGCGCGCTGGACAGTATGTCCGCAGGCAGCAGTTTCACCGGTCTCACCGGTTCGTCTTCGGATGAAAAAGTCGCCACCATGACCGCCAGTAACACGGCTTCCAATGGCAGCTTCCGTCTGGTGGTCAACCAATTGGCCCAACCGTCGAAGTTGTCGAGCGCAACGTTCGCGGGTGGCACGTCGACCGTGGTGAATACCACGGACAAGCCCACCACGCTGACCATCAGTCAGTCCGGCAAGAACTACGATGTAAGCATTCCTTCCGGCGCGACGCTGCAGCAGGTGCGTGATTCGATCAACACGCAGTTTTCAACCTCCGGGCTCAGCGCCAACATCCTGACCGACTCCAATGGCTCGCGTTTGATTCTGACGTCCACCACGATGGGCGTAGGCTCCGACTTGACGCTATCGGGTACGTCCGGGCTGGATGTCGGCGCCACGGTGGTCGACACGCCTCAGGATGCGAAATACAGCATCGACGGTATTGCTGCGGTCTCCAAGTCCAACACGATTACCGGCGCCCTCAGTGGTGTAGATATCAAGCTGGTATCGGTCTCGGCGCTCAAGACGGCTGGCGATACCAGCACCAACCCCGAGAGAAGCGCCACGCTCATTACGGTCAGTACCAACAACACCGCGCTCAAGTCGGGCGTGAAGGGGTTTGTCGACACCTACAACGCCTTGATCACTGCGATGAACGCCGAGACAAAGGTAACGACCAACGCTGACGGCTCCATCACTGCGGCGGCACTGACCAGTGACTCGACTATGCGTTCGCTGCAAAGCGCGATCCGTAATGAGTTCAACGCCCTGTCGGGTACCGGCACATTCAAGTCCCTTGCTCAGTTTGGTGTCACCACCGACTCCTCCACCGGTCTGCTGTCGATCAATGACAAGAAGTGGGATGCCGCGGTCAAAACCAACTCGGCCGATATCAACAGCATGTTTACCGGTGACAAGGGCATATTGGCGCGCATGAAAAACGCCACTGATGATTACGCCAAGGCGAGCACCGGTATTCTGGCGACGCGTTCCACCACGCTGTCCGACACGTTGAAGGACCTGACCAAGCAACAGTCTTCCCTGGATGAGCGCATGACTCTGCTCACCAATAGCCTGTCGGCCAAATACAACGCCATGGATACTCTGGTCGCTCAATTGCGCCAGCAAAGCACCAGTGTCATGACCACGCTCAATGCGTTGAACAACGTCAAGTCCGATAGTTGATCCCTATGTGATAGAAAGGGCCAGGCAACCTGCCTGGCTTTTTTATCGCGGGATGACTGGGGCTAAAGCTTTTTGCGACCCAGTCGACATATTGGTTACTGAAATCCTTTTTGCTGTCGCCTGTCACGAGGTAGAAACATGAATCCCATGAGAGCCCTTCGCCAATATCAGAAGGTCAATTCCCATGCTCAGATCTCCGAAGCCAGCCCACATCGTCTGGTGCAGATGCTGATGGAGGGCGGGCTTGACCGTATGGCCCAAGCCAAGGGCGCACTGGCGCGTGGCGACATCGCCCAGAAGGGCTTGATGCTCGGCAAGGCCATCGACATCGTGATCGGCTTGCGTGACGGCCTGGATGCGCAAAAGAGCGATAACCCGGCTTATGTCCAGCAGTTGGAAAGCCTGTATGCATACATGACCAACCGTCTGATGGAAGCGAACCTGCACAACGATGCCGACATGATCGACGAAGTCGCTCGTTTGCTGATTACCGTGAAAGAAGGCTGGGATGCTATCGCCGCGCCACAAGCTGTCACCGAATAAGGCGCAGCAGAGAAGGGCCTGACGGCCTTGAGGAATATGTCATGAGCCATGCACTGCAACGCATTGATGAAACCCGTGAGGCGCTGATGGGCGCGTTGGCAGACCGTAACTGGGATGCCATTGGCGAACTCGATATGGGCTGTCGCGACGTGATCGAGCAGGTGCTCAATGAGGCGCCGGTGGATGAAGATGCGTTGCGTGAAAAGTTGGAGAGCCTGCTGGTGGTTTATCAGCAATTGCTCGAAGTGACGACGGGCGAGCGCCAGGCGATTTTCGAAGAGATGTCGCAGATCAACCAAGCGAAAAGTGCGTCAAAGGTTTACCATCTGTTCGGTTGAACGGGCGCAGTTAATCCGACCGGCGCGTCATATATTTGACTGTGCCAGCATTTTTGACTTAACTAGTGCTGTTTTCAGATTTCAGACGTCTAGTAAGGTAAGAAGTCTTACAGGCATCTAGATAGCCCGCACTCTGGGCAGAGCGTTTTACTAGGGAAGTTGCTATTGCATGTGGCGTGAAACCAAAATTCTGCTGATTGATGACGATAGCGTCCGCCGCCGCGATTTAGCGGTGATTTTAAATTTTCTTGGCGAAGAAAATCTGCCCTGCGGTAGCCATGATTGGCAGCAGGCGGTCAGCTCGTTGTCCTCGAGCCGTGAAATCATTTGTGTACTGATCGGGACGGTAAACGCTCCTGGCGCAGTTCTGGGCTTGTTAAAGACACTGTCAACCTGGGATGAGTTCCTTCCGGTGTTGCTGATGGGCGATATTTCTTCGCTCGACCTGCCGGAAGATCAGCGCCGCCGGGTGTTGTCCGCCCTGGAAATGCCGCCCAGCTACAGCAAATTGCTCGACTCCCTGCACCGCGCCCAGGTCTATCGCGAGATGTACGACCAGGCCCGTGAGCGCGGTCGTCACCGCGAACCCAACCTGTTCCGCAGCCTCGTCGGCACCAGCCGGGCGATCCAGCACGTGCGCCAGATGATGCAGCAAGTGGCCGATACCGACGCCAGTGTGCTGATCCTCGGCGAGTCGGGCACCGGCAAGGAAGTGGTCGCGCGCAACCTGCACTATCACTCCAAGCGCCGCGACGGGCCCTTTGTGCCGGTCAATTGCGGGGCGATCCCGGCAGAGCTGCTCGAAAGCGAACTGTTCGGCCACGAGAAGGGCGCCTTTACCGGGGCGATCACCAGCCGTGCCGGGCGTTTCGAGCTGGCCAACGGCGGCACCCTGTTCCTCGACGAAATCGGCGACATGCCGCTGCCGATGCAGGTCAAGCTGTTGCGCGTGTTGCAGGAGCGCACCTTCGAACGCGTGGGCAGCAACAAGACCCAGAGCGTTGACGTGCGGATCATTGCGGCCACCCACAAGAACCTCGAAAGCATGATCGAGGTCGGCAGCTTCCGCGAAGACCTCTATTACCGCCTCAACGTGTTCCCGATCGAGATGGCCCCGCTGCGTGAGCGCGTGGAAGACATCCCGCTGCTGATGAACGAACTGATCTCGCGCATGGAGCACGAAAAGCGCGGTTCGATCCGCTTCAATTCGGCAGCGATCATGTCCCTGTGTCGTCACGGCTGGCCGGGCAACGTCCGCGAGCTGGCCAACCTGGTGGAGCGCATGGCGATCATGCATCCCTACGGTGTGATCGGCGTGGTCGAGCTGCCGAAGAAATTCCGCTACGTCGACGAAGAAGACGAGCATCTGGTGGACAGCCTGCGCAGCGACATGGAAGAGCGGATTGCCTTCAACGGCCATACCCCGGACTTCGGTGCCAACGCGATGCTGCCGCCGGAAGGCCTGGACCTCAAAGACTACCTCGGCAACCTCGAGCAAGGGTTGATCCAGCAGGCCCTGGACGACGCCAACGGCATCGTCGCCCGTGCGGCCGAGCGCCTGCGTATCCGTCGAACCACCCTGGTGGAAAAGATGCGCAAGTACGGGATGAGCCGCCGAGACGGTGATGAACAGGCAGATGATTGACGCCTGTTTTTCAACTAACTGAAAAATAAGCGTATTTTTTTAGGCACGGGTATTGCTACAGCCCTCGCAACGTTCCGTTTAACTGACGGTCAGCCAAGCGAGAGAGCATGATGCCCCACGCCGCCCAACTACCTTTGGCCCCTGAACTCCAGGGGCCTGTCCCGTCCGCCGAACAGCTCAGCCGGCATGGCCTTGAGCAGGCGTTCTCGCTGTTCAGTCAGATGTCCAGCCAGTTGACTGACTCCTACAGCCTGCTGGAAGCGCGGGTCTCCGAGCTCAAGGGCGAGTTGGCGGTGGTCAGTGCCCAGCGCATGGAAGAGCTGGCCGAGAAAGAGCGCCTGGCCAACCGTCTGCAGAACCTGCTCGATCTGTTGCCTGGCGGTGTGATCGTCATCGACGACCAGGGCCGTGTGCGCGAAGCCAACCCGGCCGCCTGCGACCTGCTCGGGCTGCCGTTGGAGGGCGAACTGTGGCGCCATGTGATCAGCCGCTGCTTCGCGCCGCGTGAAGATGACGGCCATGAAATCTCCCTCAAGGATGGGCGCCGCTTGTCCATCGCCACTCGCTCCCTCGACGCGGAGCCCGGTCAACTGGTGCTGCTCAACGATCTGACTGAAACCCGTCACCTGCAAGACCAACTGGCGCGCCATGAGCGCTTGTCGTCGCTGGGTAGGATGGTCGCTTCTTTGGCGCATCAGATCCGCACGCCGTTGTCGGCAGCGTTGATCTACGCCAGTCATTTGACTGATGAGCAATTGCCCGCCGACACCCACCAGCGTTTTGCCGGACGCCTCAAGGAGCGCTTGCATGAGTTGGAGCACCAGGTGCGCGACATGCTGGTGTTTGCCCGCGGCGAATTGCCGCTGACCGACCGCATCACGCCGTCCGGCCTGATGCAGGCGTTGCAAGCGGCGGCCGCCACCCATGTGCAGGACGCCAATGTGCGCTGGCAGTGCGACAGCCACCAAGGCGAATTGCTGTGCAACCGCGACACCCTGGTGGGCGCGCTGCTCAACCTGATCGAAAACGCGACCCAGGCCAGCGGCCCCGGTGCGCGGCTCAAGGTGCATGTGTACGCCCGTGCGCAAACCCTGCGCCTGTGCATCAGCGACAGCGGCAGCGGTATCGAGCCGCAAGTGCTGCAGCGCCTGGGCGAACCGTTTTTCACCACCAAGACCAACGGTACGGGCCTCGGCCTGACGGTGGTCAAGGCCGTGGCGCGCGCCCATCAGGGAGAATTGCAACTGCGTTCCCGCTTGGGGCGTGGCACTTGTGCATTGATGACCTTGCCGCTGTTTTCATGCGCGGCAAGCGCGGAGTAAAAGGCTATGGCTATCAAGGTTCTGTTGGTGGAAGACGATCGTGCCCTGCGTGAGGCATTGGCTGACACGCTGCTGCTGGCGGGCCATGACTATCGGGCGGTCGGTTCTGCCGAGGACGCCTTGGCGGCGGTGGAGCAAGAAGCCTTCAGCCTGGTGGTCAGCGACGTGAACATGCCTGGCATGGACGGCCATCAGTTGCTCGCGCTGCTGCGCGCACGCCAGCCGCAGTTGCCGGTGCTGCTGATGACCGCCCATGGCGCCGTCGAGCGCGCAGTGGATGCCATGCGCCAGGGCGCGGCGGATTACCTGGTCAAACCGTTCGAGCCCAAGGCGTTGATCGAACTGGTGGCGCGGCATGCCCTGGGGGTGATTCCAGCCGGCGAGGCAGACGGCCCGATTGCTTTTGAGCCGGCCAGCGCACAATTGCTGGAGCTCGCGGCCCGCGTGGCGCGCAGTGACTCCACCGTGTTGATTTCCGGCGAGTCGGGCACCGGCAAAGAAGTGCTGGCGCGCTATATCCACCAGCAATCAGGGCGCGCCCAGCAGCCCTTTATCGCGATCAATTGCGCGGCGATCCCCGACAACATGCTCGAAGCCACGCTGTTCGGCCACGAAAAGGGCTCCTTCACCGGCGCCATCGCGGCCCAGGCGGGCAAGTTCGAGCAGGCCGACGGCGGTACCATCCTGCTCGACGAAATTTCGGAAATGCCCCTGGGTCTGCAAGCCAAACTGCTGCGGGTGCTGCAGGAGCGTGAAGTGGAGCGGGTCGGCGCGCGCAAGCCGATCCAGCTGGATATCCGCGTGGTCGCCACCACCAACCGCGACCTCGCCGGCGAAGTGGCGGCGGGGCGTTTTCGTGAAGATCTGTTCTACCGGCTCTCGGTCTTCCCGTTGGCCTGGCGCCCGCTGCGTGAACGCCCGGCCGATATCGTGCCGCTGGCCGAGCGCCTGCTGAGCAAGCACGTCAATAAAATGAAGCACGCCCAGGCGCGCCTGTCGGCCGAAGCCCAGGCGTGTCTGATCAGCTACCCATGGCCTGGCAACGTGCGCGAGCTGGACAATGCGATCCAGCGCGCGCTGATTTTGCAGCAGGGCGGCCTGATCCAGCCCCAGGACTTCTGCCTGGCGGTCGGCGCGGGTACTGCGCCGACCCCGAGCCTGGCCCCGGCCCCGCTGGAAAGTGCCCCGGCCGAGGCCGCTGGCGGCCTGGGCGACGACCTGCGTCGCCGCGAATTCCAGATGATCATCGACACCCTGCGTGCCGAGCGTGGCCGCCGCAAAGAGGCGGCCGAGCGCCTGGGTATCAGCCCGCGCACCCTGCGCTACAAGCTGGCGCAAATGCGCGATGCCGGGATGGACGTGGAAGCGTTCCTTTTCGCCAGCTGAGATACACATCAGCTGACAAGGTTTGTCGGCTTTTCTTACGACTTGCCATGGAGCTGGCACCCTTGTTGCTACCACCCGTACTAACCGCTGCGTAGTGTCAAAAAATTGCGGGTCGTCGGAGAGAGAAGTTCATGAGCCAAGGTGTTGAGTTCAATCGGTTGATGTTGGATATGCGTTCCATGCAAATGGACGCCATGTCCCAGCCGAAATCCGTCGCGCACGTGCCGGAATTGGGCCAAAGCAGCTTTGCCGACATGCTCGGTCAAGCCATCAACAAAGTCAGCGATACCCAGCAGGCCTCCAGCCAACTGGCGAGCGCCTTTGAAATCGGCAAGAGCGGCGTGGACCTCACCGACGTGATGATCGCTTCGCAGAAAGCCAGCGTTTCCTTCCAGGCCTTGACCCAGGTGCGTAACAAGCTGGTTCAGGCTTATCAAGACATCATGCAGATGCCGGTTTAAGGACGAGATTTAAGTCATGGCAGAAGCAGTCGTGGATAACGCACCCGCCAAGGCAGACGGCAAGCCGCCGCTGTTTGGCCTGTCGTTCCTGGAAAACCTCTCCGAAATGACCATGTTGCGTCAGGTGGGCCTGATGGTCGGCCTGGCTGCCAGCGTGGCGATTGGTTTTGCCGTGGTGTTGTGGTCCCAGCAGCCCGATTACCGGCCACTCTATGGCAGCCTGGCGGGGATGGACGCCAAGCAGGTCATGGAAACCCTGGCCGCCGCCGATATCGCCTACACCGTCGAGCCCAACTCCGGCGCCTTGCTGGTCAAGGCTGACGATGTCGCCCGTGCGCGCTTGAAGCTGGCCGGCGCCGGCGTGGCGCCTACCGACGGCAACATTGGTTTTGAGATCCTCGATAAAGACCAGGGCCTGGGCACCAGCCAGTTCATGGAAGCCACCCGCTACCGTCGCGGCCTGGAAGGCGAGCTGGCGCGCACCATCGCCAGCTTGAACAACGTCAAGGGTGCCCGTGTGCACCTGGCCATCCCGAAAAGCTCGGTATTTGTGCGCGACGAGCGCAAGCCCAGCGCTTCGGTATTGGTCGAGTTGTTTGCCGGGCGTTCCCTGGAGCCGGGTCAGGTCCTGGCCATCGTCAATCTGGTGGCGACCAGCGTTCCTGAGTTGAGCAAGTCGCAAATTACCGTGGTCGACCAGAAGGGCAACCTGCTCTCCGACCAGGCGGAAAACTCCGCACTGACCATGGCCGGCAAGCAGTTCGACTACAGCCGCCGCATGGAAAGCATGCTGACCCAGCGCGTACACAACATCCTGCAACCGGTACTGGGCAACGACCGCTACAAGGCTGAAGTGTCTGCCGACGTGGACTTCAGCGCCGTCGAGTCGACGTCCGAACAGTTCAACCCCGACCAGCCGGCCCTGCGCAGCGAGCAATCGACCAGCGAACAACGCACCGCCGCCAATGGCCCGCAAGGGGTGCCTGGCGCCCTGAGCAACCAGCCGCCAGCGCCGGCCAGCGCCCCGCAAACCACCGGTGGCGCCGCCGCGACCGCCGGCGCCGTGCAACCAGGTCAGCCGCTGCTGGATGCCAACGGCCAGCAGATCATGGACCCGGCCACCGGCCAGCCGATGCTTGCGCCGTACCCGGCCGACAAGCGCCAGCAGTCCACGAAGAACTTCGAGCTGGACCGCTCCATCAGCCACACCAAGCAACAGCAAGGGCGCTTGAACCGCCTGTCGGTGTCGGTGGTGGTGGACGACCAGGTCAAGATCAACGCCGCCAACGGTGAAACCACCCGGGCCCCGTGGAGTGCCGATGAATTGGCACGTTTCACCCGCCTGGTGCAGGACGCCGTAGGCTTCGATGCCAGCCGTGGCGACAGCGTCAGCGTGATCAACATGCCGTTCTCCCTGGAGCGCGGTGAGGTGATTGCCGATATTCCGTTCTACTCTCAACCCTGGTTCTGGGACATCGTCAAGCAAGTGCTGGGGGTGTTGTTCATCCTGGTGCTGGTGTTTGGCGTGCTGCGCCCTGTGCTCAACAACATTACCGGCCACGGCAAGAAGCAACTGGCGCCGTTCGGTGATGTGGAGTTGGGTGGCATGGGCGGCCTGGATGGCGAACTGGCCAACGACCGCGTCAGCCTCGGCGGGCCGCAGAGCATTCTGCTGCCAAGCCCGAGCGAAGGGTATGACGCGCAGTTGAATGCAATCAAAAGTCTGGTGGCAGAAGACCCGGGCCGTGTGGCCCAGGTCGTGAAAGAGTGGATCAACGCAGATGAGTGATAATCGAGCCTCTGTTGCCAAGCTGACCCGGGTCGACAAAGCCGCCGTGCTGTTGCTGTCCCTGGGTGAGACCGACGCGGCCCAAGTGCTGCGCCATATGGGCCCCAAGGAAGTGCAACGGGTCGGCGTGGCCATGGCGCAGATGCGCAATGTGCACCGCGAGCAAGTCGAGCAGGTGATGAGCGAGTTCGTCGAGATCGTCGGCGACCAGACCAGCCTGGGCGTCGGCTCCGACAGCTACATCCGCAAGATGCTCACCTCGGCCCTGGGCGAAGACAAAGCCAACGGCTTGATCGACCGTATCCTGCTGGGCGGCAACACCAGCGGCCTGGACAGCCTCAAATGGATGGAGCCGCGGGCGGTGGCGGACGTGATCCGTTACGAGCACCCGCAGATCCAGGCGATTGTCGTGGCCTATCTGGACCCGGACCAGGCCGGCGAAGTGCTTGGCCATTTCGATCATAAAGTGCGCCTGGATATCATCCTGCGTGTCTCGTCGTTGAACACCGTGCAACCGGCGGCCCTGAAAGAGCTGAACACGATCCTGGAGAAGCAGTTCTCCGGCAACTCCAACGCGGCACGCACCACCCTGGGGGGTATCAAGCGCGCGGCCGACATCATGAACTTCCTCGACAGTTCGGTGGAAGGTCAGTTGATGGACTCGATCCGCGAGATCGACGATACCCTGTCGGTACAGATCGAAGACCTGATGTTCGTGTTCAACAACCTCTCCGATGTCGACGACCGTGGCATCCAGGCATTGCTGCGCGAAGTGTCCTCCGATGTGCTGGTGCTGGCCCTCAAGGGGTCGGATGAAGGCGTCAAGGAGAAAATCTTCAAGAACATGTCCAAGCGCGCCTCCGAACTGTTGCGCGACGACCTCGAAGCCAAGGGCCCGGTGCGCGTCAGCGACGTGGAAACTGCACAGAAAGAAATCCTCACCATTGCCCGCCGTATGGCCGAAGCCGGAGAAATCGTCCTCGGCGGGAAGGGCGGCGAAGAAATGATCTAAGGCCCAGCGCATGTCGAACAATGATGAGACGCCCAGCGACCTGATTCGCGCCCGGGACGTCGGCGGGTTCGACGTCTGGTCGCTGCCCAGCTTCGATCCGCACAAGCCCGAACCCGAACCCGAGCCGGTGCAAGAAGTGCCGGTGGAAATGGAAGAAGTGCCGCTGGAAGAAGTCCAGCCACTGACCCTCGAAGAGCTCGAAAGCATCCGCCAGGAGGCATACAACGAAGGCTTTGCCACCGGCGAAAAAGAGGGTTTCCATAGCACCACCCTCAAGGTCCGCCAGGAAGCCGACGCGGCCCTCCAGGTAAAGCTGGCCAGCCTCGAACGCCTGATGGGCAACCTGTTTGCGCCGATTGCCGAGCAGGACTCGCAGTTGGAAAAAGCCATGGTCGGCCTGGTGGAACACATCACTCGCCAGGTTATCCAGCGTGAACTGGTGCTGGACTCCAGCCATATCGAAAGCGTGATGCGCGAAGCCCTCAAGCTGCTGCCCCTGGGCGTGGGCAATGTGCGGCTGTACATCAACCCCCAGGATTTCGAGCAGGTCAAAGCCCTGCGCGAGCGCCATGAGGAAACCTGGCGGATTGTCGAGGATGCCGCATTGCAGCCCGGTGGTTGCCGGGTCGAGACCGAACACAGCCGCATCGATGCCACGGTCGAGACACGTATCGCGCAGATCATGGCCAAGCTGTTCGACCAGTTGCACGAACAGGCCCTGCACCCGGCGGCGCCTGACCTGAACATCGACCTGGACGCGCCTGATGCGCCTTGACCGCACCAGTTTCGCCAAGCGCCTGGGCGGTTATATCGAAGCCACCGAATTGCCCGGCCAGCCCATCCTTGAGGGTCGCCTGCTGCGCATGGTCGGCCTGACCCTTGAAGCCGAAGGCCTGCGCGCCGCCATGGGCAGCCGCTGCCTGGTGATCAACGATGACAGCTACCACCCGGTGCAGGTGGAGGCGGAAGTCATGGGCTTTTCCGGCAGTAAGATCTTCCTGATGCCGGTGGGCAGCCTCGCCGGCATTGCGCCGGGCGCGCGGGTCGTACCGCTGGCCGACACCGGGCGCCTGCCGATGGGCATGAGCATGCTCGGTCGCGTGCTGGACGGCGCCGGTCGTGCGCTGGACGGCAAAGGCGGGATGAAGGCCGAGGACTGGGTACCGATGGACGGCCCGACCATCAACCCGCTCAAGCGCAACCCCATCAGCCAGCCGCTGGACGTGGGCATTCGCTGTATCAACGGATTATTGACGGTCGGCCGCGGCCAGCGCCTGGGCCTGTTTGCCGGTACCGGCGTGGGCAAGAGTGTGCTGCTGGGCATGATGACGCGCTTTACCGAGGCCGACATCATCGTGGTCGGGCTGATCGGTGAGCGGGGCCGTGAGGTGAAGGAGTTCATCGAGCATATCCTTGGTGAAGAAGGCCTCAAACGCTCGGTGGTGGTGGCGTCCCCGGCGGATGATGCGCCGCTGATGCGCCTGCGCGCCGCCATGTACTGCACGCGGATTGCCGAATATTTTCGCGACAAGGGCAAGAACGTCCTGTTGCTGATGGACTCCCTCACGCGTTTCGCCCAGGCCCAGCGGGAAATCGCCCTGGCCATTGGCGAGCCGCCAGCGACCAAGGGCTATCCGCCGTCGGTGTTCGCCAAGCTGCCCAAGCTGGTGGAGCGCGCGGGGAATGCCGAGGCCGGTGGTGGCTCGATCACTGCGTTCTACACCGTGCTGTCCGAAGGCGATGACCAGCAGGACCCGATTGCCGACTCGGCGCGGGGCGTGCTCGATGGGCATATCGTGCTGTCGCGGCGCCTGGCCGAGGAAGGGCACTATCCGGCCATCGATATCGAGGCGTCCATCAGCCGGGTGATGCCGTCGGTGGTCAGCGCCGAGCATATGACTCGCGCCCAGCAGTTCAAGCAGTTGTGGTCGCGCTACCAGCAGAGCCGCGACCTGATCAGCGTCGGCGCCTATGTGGCCGGTGGTGACCGTGAGACCGACCTGGCGATTGCCCTGCAACCGCAACTGGTGAGCTACCTGCGCCAGGGGCTGAACGACAACATCAGCATGGTTGAAAGCGAAGCACACCTGGCGTCGGTGTTTGCGCCTGCGCCTGGCGGTTAAGCGGCCATGGCCAACAGTCGCGCCGCGCGCCTTGCTCCCGTGGTGGAGATGGCCGAAAGTGCCGAGCGCACCGCCGCCCAACGCCTGGGGCATTTCCAGGGCCAGGTGCGCCTGGCCGAGAGCAAGCTGGGCGACCTGGAGCGCTTTCGGGGCGAATACCAGCAACAATGGATCGATCGCGGTAGTCAGGGCGTCTCCGGGCAATGGCTGATGAACTATCAGCACTTTCTCAACCAACTGGAAAGCGCCGTCGGCCAGCAGCGCCAGAGTCTGGTCTGGCACCAGAACAACCTCGACAAGGCCCGCGAAGGCTGGCAACAGGCCTACGCCCGGGTCGAAGGCCTGCGCAAGCTGGTGCAGCGCTACATCGACGAGGCTCGGGCGCTGGAAGACAAGCGCGAGCAAAAGCTGCTCGATGAACTGTCCCAGCGCCTGCCGCGCCAGGATCAATCCTAGCCACACCTCTCATCACGCCCGCAGGAGCCGGGGTGAGTTTGCCTGTGCCCTGATCTGCTGCTAAACCTTGTTGCACATCCCACGACAAGGAAGCAGTCGTATGTCAGTCACCTCAGAAGTGTCCCTGGATGGGAAGCAGTTGACGATTGCCGTCAAAGGCCGGTTCGATTTCGGCAGTCACCAGGCTTTTCGCGATGCCTACGAACGGTTCTACAAGGTCCCCGAGACCTACATCGTGGACCTGAAAGAGGCCACCTACCTCGACAGTTCTGCCCTGGGCATGCTGCTGTTACTGCGTGACCATGCCGGTGGCGAGGGCGGCGATGTGCGTGTGATCAACAGCAGCTCTGACGTGCGCAAGATCCTCGCTATCTCCAACTTCGAAAAGCTGTTCGATATCACTTGAGCGCCCAGGCTCTTGAAACCCTGACTGTGCTGATCGCCGAAGACAGCGCCGCCGATCTGCTGCTGCTATCGAGCATCGTGCGGCGCCAGGGCCATCGGGTGATCACCGCCAGTCACGGCCAGGAAGCGGTGGAGTTGTTCGCCCGCGAGCGCCCGCAGTTGGTCTTGATGGATGCGTTGATGCCTGTGATGGACGGCTTTGAAGCCGCCCGGCAGATCAAGCAACTGGCGGGCGAGGCGTTGGTGCCGATCATCTTTTTGACGTCCCTGAGTGGCAGCCAGGCCCTGGCCCGTTGCCTGGATGCCGGTGGCGATGACTTCCTGGCCAAGCCCTACAACCGGATCATCCTCGCGGCGAAGATCAACGCCATGGACCGTCTGCGCCGGCTGCAGGCCACGGTGCTGCAGCAGCGCGACCTGATTGCCCGGCACCATGACTACCTGCTGCATGAGCAGCGGGTGGCCAAGGCGGTGTTCGATAAGGTTGCCCATTCCGGCTGCCTGAACGCTGCGCGCAACATCCGTTACCTGCAATCGCCCTATGCGCTGTTCAATGGCGACTTGCTGCTGGCGGCCTACACGCCGTCGGGCGATATGCATGTGTTGCTGGGCGATTTCACCGGCCATGGCTTGCCGGCGGCGGTCGGTGCGATGCCCCTGGCTGAGGTGTTCTACGGCATGACCGCCAAGGGCTATGGCCTGGCGCAGACCCTGCGGGAAATGAACGCCAAGCTCAAGCGCATCCTGCCGGTGGATATGTTCTGTTGCGCCACGCTGTTGTGCCTCAGTGTGCAGCGGCGGGTGGTGGAAGTGTGGAACGGCGGGATGCCTGATGGTTATGTGCATGAAGTCGCCACGGGAAGGCGCACGCCGCTGGTGTCGCGGCATTTGCCGTTGGGCGTGCTGGCGCCCGAAGTCTTTGATGATGGTACTGAAGTCTGGCCGATGGCCCTGGGTGACCGGGTGTTCCTGCTGTCCGATGGGGTGATTGATACGGCCGATGCCAACGAACAGTTGTTTGGGGTAGAGCGCTTGCTGCAGGTGTTCGCTGCCAATCGTGAGCCGGGATGCCTGTTTGAGGAAATCGAACAAGCCCTGGCCGGGTTTCGTGGGCAGGTGCGTGATGATGTCAGCCTGGTGGAAATCAGCCTGCTGCCCGAGCAGGCTCTGCATTCCTCGGCCATGCAGTACACCGATAGCGGTCAGTCATGCCCGCTGGACTGGTCGGTGAGCTTCGAGTTTCGGGCCGAGACCCTCAAGCGTTACAACCCGTTACCGTATTTGCTGCAACTGCTCCTGGAGATCCACGGCCTGCGTGACCAGAGCGCAGCGTTGTACAGCGTGATGGCCGAGCTGTATTCCAACGCCCTCGAACATGGCGTACTGGGCCTGGACTCACGGCTCAAGCGCGATGTGCAGGGCTTCACCGACTATTATCGCCAGCGCAATGAACGCCTGGCGCTGTTGAGCAATGGCTACATACGTGTGCATGTGGATGTATTGCCGACGCAGGCGGGTGGCCGCCTGAGCCTGCGTATCGAGGACAGTGGCCCGGGTTTTGATGTGGAAAGCGTCCTGGCGCGGCCACTGGATATCGACCGTCTGTCCGGGCGCGGGCTGAACCTGGTCCGGCAACTGTGCAGCCATGTACGCTGGGCGGATGGCGGGCGCAGTGTGTGCGTGGAGTTTTGCTGGGAGGCTCTGGCATAATCCGCCGATTCTTGATCAAGGAGCGAACAAGTGACGCAGATACATATGGACCCTGAAGTATTGGTAGGTTTGCAGGAAGTGATGGAGGGCGAATACCCCCATTTGCTCGACACGTTCCTCGACGATTCGCAAAAACGCGTCGAAGCGCTGCGCAAGGCGCGCGATGATGCCAAGGCCCTGGGGCGTATCGCCCACAGCTTCAAGGGCAGCAGCGGCAACCTCGGGGCGGTACGCCTGGCGCGGCTGTGCCAGCGCCTGGAAGCCGAATCGGCCAAGGCGCAGGTGGCCGACCTGGGCAAGCTGGTCGACCAGATCGATCACGAGTTTGCCCTGGTCAAGCCGCTGTACGAGTCGGAGCGCCAGCGGTTCTAGGGTTGATCGGTCGGGTCGAAAAAGCTGGCCCGACTTTTGCTCTCTATCTCCTGCCTGCGCCCTCGACCCTGCGCAGCGGAGACCTGACTTATGCCTCTAGCCCCCAACTCGCTCCTGCAGGCCGCCCCTGCGGTCAAGCCTCAGGCTTCCCCCGCCAATGCCCAGGCAACGGCCGCGGATGCGCGGGCCAAAGCGCCAGGCTTTGCGCAGGTGTTCGCCAAGGAGTCCAAGGCGGCACCCACCAAGGCTGTGGAGATGGCGCCCAAGCCGAGCCGCGACAAGCCGGCTGATGCCAGCGTCAAGAAGGATACCGGCAACGACAAGCCTGCCGCTGGTACTCCAGCGGTTGCCGATAGCGGCAAGACTTTGCCTGCCACGCCGCCCTCAAAGGCTGACGCGGCAGCCGGCAGCGATGACGATAAAAGTGCGGACAAGGACCTGGCGCAAGCCCAGCCGCCGGCCGTCGATCCGTTGGCCGATCCGGCCTTGATCGCGGCGGTGACACCCGCGCCCGCGGCGGTCCAGGCTGGCGTGGTGGATGACGCCACCACGCCGCTGTTGGTGACCACGCCGCCGCTCGCTGAAGAAGTGGCGCCAGCCTTCGATCCTGAGGCCGATCCATTGGATGCGTTGCCGGCCGTGCGCCTGGCGATGGAGCAGGGCGGTCATGTGTCTGCCAGCAGCCAGGCGGCGCAAAAGAGCCTGCCGACCCAGGCTGAACCTACCGCCGCGCAGAGCTTCACCAACGGCCTGGCCGCGATGGTCGATCAGCAAGCGGCCAAGGACAGCACTGACCAGGGGGGCGAAAAGGCTTTCAGCGGCCTGATCGAAGAGGGCCTCAAGGATTTGAAGGGCGCGAGCAGCGACACGCGCGTCGATGACTTTGCCAATCGCCTGGCCGCCCTGACCCAGGCGGCCACGCCCAAGACCGCCAACGCTTTGCCACTGAACAACCAGCCACTGGCCATGCACCAGAGCGGCTGGACCGAGGAAGTGGTGAACCGGGTCATGTACCTGTCCAGCGCCAACCTCAAGTCTGCCGATATCCAATTGCAGCCTGCTGAGCTGGGACGCCTGGATATTCGGGTGAGCATGACGGCCGACCAGCAGGCCCAGGTCAACTTCATGAGCGGCCATGCCATCGTGCGCGAGGCGCTGGAAAGTCAGTCCGCACGCCTGCGGGAAATGTTCGCCCAGCAGGGCATGGGCCAGGTCGACGTTAACGTGTCCGACCAGTCCCGTGGCTGGCAGGGTCAGGGCCAGGAGCAGCAGAACCAGGCGCGTGGTGTCAGTGGCACGGGTGGACACAGCGACGGGCATGATGGCGGCATCGCTGGCGACGTGAGCGAAGTGGCCGCTCCGCTCGTGCAATCGGTGATCGGCTCCAGTGCCGTGGACTACTACGCCTGACCCGAAACCGACGCCGCCCATGTAGGAGCCGGCAAGCCGGCTCCTACCGTTGATCTCATCGCCCTTGCCGACAACTCTGGCATAACACTTGCTCTTGCCTTCCCGTGGATCTATGAAACCCCGAATAGTGACGGATTATTGGCATGGCGAAGAGTGACGACGCAGCAACAGTACCTGTAGCAGGCAAAGGCAAGCTCAAGATGATCCTGCTGATTGTCGTGGCCTTGTTATTGGCTATCGGCGTGTCGGTGGGGGCTACCTGGTACTTCATGCACAGTGCCCAGAACAAGCCGGTGCCCGCCAGCGATCCCGTCACCAACGTCAAGCAACCGGCAATCTTCGAGCAGATGCTCCCGGCCTTTGTCGCCAACTACAACCAGAACGGCCGGCAACGCTACCTGCAGGTGAGTATTTCCCTGCTGGCGCGCAACCAGGCGGACCTGGATGCCCTCAAGGTGCATATGCCGGTGATCCGCAACAACCTGGTGATGCTGTTCTCCGGGCAGAGTTTCGACAGCCTGGCCACCCCTGTGGGCCAGGAAATGCTGCGCCAGAAAGTCACTGCCAGCGTGCAGGAAGTGGCCCAGAAAGAACTGGGCAAAGTCGTGGTCGAGCAGGCGCTCTTCACTAATTTCGTATTGCAGTAGGATCACGACATGGCCGTGCAAGACCTGCTGTCCCAGGATGAAATCGATGCCCTGTTGCATGGTGTCGACGATGGTCTGGTACAGACCGAAATGGCTGCCGAGCCCGGCAGCGTCAAAAGTTATGACCTGACCAGCCAGGATCGCATCGTCCGCGGACGCATGCCGACCCTGGAGATGATCAACGAACGGTTTGCCCGCTACACCCGTATCAGCATGTTCAACATGCTGCGCCGCTCGGCGGACGTGGCGGTGGGCGGCGTGCAGGTGATGAAGTTTGGCGAGTACGTGCATTCGCTGTACGTGCCCACCAGCCTCAACCTGGTCAAGATCAAGCCATTGCGCGGCACCGCGCTGTTCATTCTCGATGCCAAGCTGGTGTTCAAGCTGGTGGACAACTTCTTTGGCGGCGACGGCCGGCACGCCAAGATCGAAGGTCGAGAATTCACGCCCACCGAACTGCGTGTGGTGCGCATGGTGCTGGAACAGGCCTTTATCGACTTGAAGGAAGCCTGGCAGGCGATCATGGAAGTCAATTTCGAGTACATCAACTCGGAAGTGAACCCGGCCATGGCCAACATCGTCGGGCCCAGCGAAGCCATTGTGGTCTCCACTTTCCATATCGAACTCGATGGCGGCGGCGGCGACCTGCACGTGACCATGCCGTACTCGATGATCGAGCCGGTGCGCGAGATGCTCGACGCGGGCTTTCAGTCCGACCTCGACGACCAGGACGAGCGCTGGGTCAAGGCCCTGCGCGAAGACCTGCTGGATGTCGATGTGCCGCTGAGTGCCACTGTGGCGCGCCGCCAGTTGCGCCTGCGGGACATTTTGCACATGCAGCCGGGGGATGTGATTCCCGTCGAACTGCCGGACGAATTGATCATGCGCGCCAACGGCGTGCCGTCGTTCAAGGTCAAGCTCGGCTCCCACAAGGGCAACCTGGCGTTGCAGGTGGTCGAGCCGATCAACCGTCGCTGACTCACCCCGATGATGCATTCCTAATTCATGATTTTTGCTGCACCGAGGACATGTAATGGCTACCGAACACGAAAACACTTCCGCCGAAGACCAGGCCCTGGCTGATGAATGGGCGGCTGCCCTGGAAGAAACCGGCGATGCGGGCCAGGACGATATCGACGCCTTGCTGGCCGCCGATGCCGCCACTGCGCCGGTGGGCAACCGCTTGCCCATGGAAGAGTTCGGCAGCGTGCCGAAGAACCATGAGCCGGTCTCGCTCGATGGTCCCAACCTGGACGTGATCCTCGATATCCCAGTATCGATTTCCATGGAAGTGGGCAGCACTGAAATCAATATCCGTAACCTGCTGCAGCTTAACCAGGGGTCGGTGATCGAGCTCGACCGCCTGGCCGGCGAGCCGCTGGATGTGCTGGTCAACGGGACGCTGATCGCCCATGGCGAAGTGGTGGTGGTCAACGAGAAGTTCGGCATCCGCCTGACTGATGTGATCAGCCCTAGCGAACGTATCAAGAAGCTGCGCTGAGATGGGGCGTCGCTGGCTGGGACTCTTGTGGGCGCTGCCGCTGGGCGCATTCGCCGCTGAACCGCTGGCCCAGGCCGCAGCCCCAGCTGCCGGCGGCAACGTGGCCGGGCAACTGACCCAGTTGGTGCTTGGCCTGCTGCTGGTGGTGGGGTTGATCTTTGTCCTCGCCTGGTTATTGCGTCGGGTGCAGCGGATCGGCCCGGGCAATGCCCAGGTCATCGAACTGATCGGTTCGCGAGCCCTTGGGCCGCGTGATCGCCTGGTGCTGGTGCAGGTGGGTGAGGAGCAGATCCTGCTCGGCCTGACCCCAGGCCGGATTACCCCGTTGCACGTGCTCAAGCATCCGGTGAGCGTGGCCCAGACCGAGGCCGCCACGCCGGAATTCGCCCAGCGCCTGCTGGAATTGATGGGCAAGGACCAGAAGGATAAGAAGTAATGCGCGTTCTATTGACGCTCATGCTGTTGCTGGCAGCGCCCCTGGCGTTCGGCGCGGACCCGTTGTCGATCCCGGCGATCACCCTGGGCACCAACGCGGCCGGGGCCCAGGAGTATTCGGTCAGCCTGCAGATCCTGCTGATCATGACTGCGCTGAGTTTTATCCCGGCGTTCGTCATGCTCATGACCAGCTTCACCCGGATCATCATTGTGTTCTCGATCCTGCGCCAGGCCCTGGGCCTGCAGCAGACACCGTCGAACCAGATCCTGACCGGCATGGCGCTGTTTCTGACGCTGTTCATCATGGCGCCGGTGTTCGACAAGGTGAACCAGCAGGCCCTGCAGCCCTACCTGGCAGAGAAAATGACGGCCCAGGACGCGGTGCAAAAGGCCCAGGGCCCGATCAAGGACTTCATGCTGTCGCAGACCCGCTCCAGTGACCTGGAACTGTTTGTGCGCCTGTCCAAGCGTACCGATATCCTCAGCCCGGACCAGGCACCGTTGACGATCCTGGTACCGGCGTTCGTCACCTCGGAGTTGAAGACGGCGTTTCAGATCGGCTTCATGATCTTTATCCCGTTCCTGATCATCGACCTGGTGGTGGCCAGTGTGCTGATGGCCATGGGTATGATGATGCTGTCGCCGCTGATTATCTCGTTGCCCTTCAAGATCATGCTGTTTGTCTTGGTGGATGGTTGGGCGCTGATTATCGGCACCCTGGCCGGCAGCTTCGGAGGGGTATAGCGCCATGACCCCGGAAGTCGCCGTCGACCTGTTTCGTGAAGCACTCTGGCTGACCACCCTGATAGTTGCCGTGCTGGTGGTGCCCAGCCTCCTGGTGGGTTTGCTGGTGGCGATGTTCCAGGCCGCCACGCAGATCAACGAACAGACCTTGAGCTTTCTCCCGCGCTTGCTGGTGATGCTGGTCACGCTGATCGTTGCCGGCCCCTGGCTGGTGCAGACCTTCATGGAATACATCCTGCAGTTGTACGGCAGTATTCCGCAGTTGATCGGCTGACCTGATGCAGTCCTTGCTGGCGTTGACCGACACCCAGATCAGTACCTGGGTGGCCGCGTTCATCCTGCCGCTGTTTCGTGTGGGCGCCTTGCTGATGACCATGCCGGTGATCGGCACGACCCTGGTCCCCAAGCGTGTACGCCTGTTTTTCACGGTAGCGATTACCGTGGTTATCGTGCCCACGTTGCCAGCGATGCCGCCGGTCAACGCCCTGGACCTCAGTGCGCTGCTGTTGATTGCCGAACAGATCCTGATCGGCGCCTTGATGGGCTTCTCCCTGACCTTGTTCTTCCAGGCCTTCGTGATTGCCGGGCAAATCGTCTCGATCCAGATGGGCATGGGCTTCGCCTCCATGGTCGACCCCACCAACGGCGTATCGGTGGCGGTCATCGGGCAGTTCCTGACCATGCTGGTGACCCTGCTGTTCCTGGCCATGAACGGTCACCTGGTGGCCTTTGAAATTCTCACTGAAAGCTTCACCACCTTGCCGGTGGGCGAGGGCCTGATCGTCAATCACTTCTGGGAAGTGGTCGGGCGCCTCAGTTGGGTGCTGGGCGCGGCGTTGCTTCTGGTGTTGCCGGCGATCACAGCATTGCTGGTGGTCAACATTGCCTTTGGCGTGATGACCCGTGCCGCGCCGCAATTGAACATCTTCGCCATTGGTTTCCCACTGACCCTGGTGTTGGGCCTGGGGATTTTCTGGATCGGCCTGGCCGACATTCTCAATCAGTATCAACCGCTGGCCAGTGATGCCTTGCAGTTCTTACGTGATCTGGCACGGGCGCGCTGAGCCATGGCCGAGAGCGAGAGTGGTCAGGACAAAACAGAAGACCCCACGGAGAAACGTAAAAAGGACTCCCGGGAAAAGGGCGAGATTGCCCGTTCCAAAGAGCTCAACACCCTGGCGGTGATGCTCGCCGGTGCCGGCGGCCTGCTGATCTACGGCGGCGGCCTGGCACAGGACCTGATGGAGATCATGAAGCACAGCTTCTCCCTGCCCCGGGACGTGTTGCTGGACCCGCGCGCCATGGGCATCTACCTGCTGCATTCGGGGAAAATCGCGATCCTGGCCTCGCAGCCGGTATTGATCACCTTGCTCCTGGCGGCGATCATCGGCCCGATCTCCCTCGGCGGCTGGCTGTTCGCTGCTGGCAGCATGGCACCCAAATTCAGTCGGATGAACCCCGGCGCCGGGATCAAGCGCATGTTCTCGGCCAAGGCCGTGGTGGAACTGCTCAATGCCCTGGCGAAGTTCTTCATCATCCTGTTCGTGGCGTTGGTGGTGTTGAAGTCAGACATCGACGACTTGCTGCGCATCGCCCATGAACCGCTGGAACTGGCAATCATCCATAGTGTGCAGTTGGTGGGCTGGAGTGCCTTGTGGATGGCCTGTGGCCTGATCCTGATTGCGGCGGTGGATGCGCCGATCCAGTTGTGGGAAAGCCACAAGAAACTGCTGATGACCAAGCAGGAAGTGCGCGACGAACACAAGGACCAGGAAGGCAAGCCGGAAGTGAAGCAGCGCATTCGCCAGCTGCAACGCGAAATGTCCCAGCGCAAGATGATGGCTTCGGTGCCCGATGCCGATGTGGTCATCACCAACCCGACTCACTACGCCGTGGCCCTCAAGTACGACCCGGAGAAGGGCGGTGCGCCGATGCTGCTGGCCAAGGGCAGTGACTTCACCGCGTTGAAAATCCGTGAAATTGCGGTGGCCAACGACATCCTGCTGCTGGAGTCGCCAGCGCTGGCGCGTTCGATTTTCTACTCCACCGACCTGGACCAGGAAATCCCCGCCGGGTTGTATCTGGCAGTGGCGCAGGTGCTGGCCTATGTCTATCAGATTCGCCAATACCGCGCGGGCAAGGGCAAACGCCCGGATCCGCTCAAGGATTTGCCGATTCCGCCGGATTTGCGCCGCGATTCTTGAGTTTGGTTGTGGCCTGCACCGGCCTCATCGCCGGCAAGCCGGCTCCTACCGTTTGTTGTGGGAGTCGGGCTTGCCCGCGATGGCGTCGGAACTGGCGACCTGATCGCCCAGGTGGCCACATACCGTCCGTCAAAATCCCTTCAAGCCTGTCGACTTTGACGGTATCCAGCTCCCGTGCAGCGCGCTCTGATAGGCCGGAAAATGCACGGTTCGGGAGAGGGGTAATGGCAATTGGCACAGTGAAGTGGTTCAACGACAGGTGGAATATGAGGTTGTCGAGGGCCCAAAAGGCAAACAGGCAGCCAGCGCCAGGCCGCTCTAGGCCCTGGCACAACCGATCACCGGTGATCCTCAAGCAAAAGTTGGAAGGCTTCTACTCTTGCCATGCCAAAGCGCAGGAAGGGTGTGCTGAGTATTGGGTTAAGGTCTTACCGCTACGGGGGGCAGTTAATAGCAATGTCGATTCGATCAAGCGCGGATTGCTGGAGGAAGGCTATTCTGATGCTGAAATTGAGGTGGCCCGAGAGCAGTTACATCAACTGAATCAACAACAAGGGTGGTACTAAATGGACGCCACAACGATTGCGCTGTGGATCAAAAGCTTGGGGCGCCCTTATGAGTCCCTGGTCTCAGAGGGCATCATTCCCAATATGCCTTTGCGAGAGCTTTATAAAGGGAGGAACTGGCTTGATATTGAGCCAGAGGAAGGAATGGAGTTGAGTTTTTCCGCTGAATCCAAGTGTTTGGAAGCGCTATATTGTAGTGGTCAACTAATTCCGGACACCTCGATAGGTGGTTTCGACGCCATCGCCCGCTCGTAAACGGTCGGTGGCAGATATCCCAGTTTCGAGTGCAGCCGCTCGTTGTTGTAAAACCCAACGATGT
>NZ_MNPU01000017.1 GCF_001983165.1 Pseudomonas gessardii
GTAGGAACGGCGTTGTGGCTGCATGGAAAGACCCGCTTAAAAGGCTAGAAATGGTGTCCACTTAAATTAGGTGGACACCATCGCCTTTGGCGTCGGGGTCAGGAAGGTGTGTTGGCCGGACGCATACCTTGCGACGGTTCATGAGATCACTCATCTGACAGTTGAGTACCGCACCAAGTTGGGCGCTGACTCACCTGATCAGATCGTTCTGGCTTAGCAATGAACCCGCAGCACGCATAAGTTCGACGAGGAATTGAACAATGGCCAAGGACATCGAAAATCCCTGTATTTCTGTTTGCCAGCTGAACAGCGAACTGTGCGTTAGCTGCGGTCGCACCAAGGAAGACATCAGAAAATGGAAACGAATGAAGCGTCCAGAAAAAATGGCCGCTGTACAACGCGCGGCCCTGCGTCTGAAGAGCCTTCAAAAAAAGAACTCTTAAGCCACCGTCATTTACGTTTTCTACTGTTTCAGCCGAGACAGATGTCCTGATTCGGGAAGGTGCGCTGAGGGTGCAACGCCATCTCCGAACTTAACACTATCGCGATCAACTGCGCAGTGCTTGTCAGCATGCGGAGGATGGGGTCATCTCAAATTCTTATTGAGGACTGCTGTTCGGGGTTATCTGATTAGGCACAAGCATGCCTTTACGACGGCTGTTGATCGTCTTTAGCCATGGCTTGAGAATGAAATCGAAGGAGCATGTCCCGCTGCATGGTCATGAACGCTGACCATGCTGTGACGGGAGGGATGTGGTGGGATTAGTTTTGAGGGTACTCAGCAATGACCTGATCTGTGCCAGCTTTGGTCAGGCCGATTATCTGGTAGGCCTCATGCACTCCGTCGACTTCCATTCCTGGAGAACCAGGTGGCATGCCAGGAGCAGCGATCCCGAGAAGGTCGTCGCGTTTACTCATCGCAATTATTTGCTCAGCTGGCACGTGGCCTTCAACAAACTTCCCGTTGATCATCGCGGTGTGACAAGACGAGAGTCGTGGAGCGACACCCAGATCTTGTTTGAGAGCACTCATGTTGGTTTCTTCATGATCGATGACGGTGAAGCCATTAGCCTCAAGATGCTGAATCCATTTTTTGCAACATCCGCAGTTTGCATCACGATGCACATCGATGGTGAGGGCCTGCGCCGCTTGAGCCGTTGAGCCAATGAACAGCGCGGCGAATGTTGCGATACGCAGAGATCGACTTGAAAGTCGGAAGCTACCTGTCATGAATATTTCCTTTTCCCTTGGAGACGGCGAGATGTTCTACGAAGCAATAGAACCCCACTCAAGCGTTCATGCCGCTGCAAAGGTTGCATTGAAGGATCTACTCTAGAGTCGGGGAGCTAACTCCCCGATCATTAGAATTCGTAGGGCTAGTGCTCAAATCGCTTAGAACCACATCCGAATACCAGCTACAAATCGGGCCTCGTTTGTTTTTTCCCCTTCATCGCTGGCAAGGTCAGCCGTCTTACCGTATGAGCGATTCCAGCTAACTCCAATGTAGGGTGCGAATTGACGAGTAATTTCGTAGCGCAACCGCAGGCCTAGTTCGGTGTTGGCCAATCCAGATCCTATGCCGCGCTGAGGATCATTTTTCCCGTACAAGTTTACTTCGGCGGTCGGCTGCAAGATCAGGCGATTGGTCAACAGGATGTCGTAATCGCCTTCAAATCGAGCAGCGGTTTGACCGTTCTCACCAATATAAGCAGTCGCTTCAGCTTCAAAGTTATAGAGGGCCATGCCCTGAATACCGAGCGCTCCCCAGGTTTGAGGTGACCCAGGTTTGAAGTCTTGTCGAATGCCGGTGACGACATCCCACCATGGACCGATGGCGTGTCCCCACAGAGCCTGAAGTTCAGCGTTTTCGGTTACGCCATTTGTACGTTCACCTTCCGAACGCAACCAGAGGCGGTCGACGTCACCGCCGATCCACCCTTTTGCATCCCAAGCCAGCGCACTGCCGTTGTCAGCGTCTTGGTACTCAAATTTATCCAGGAGGATGAACGAGTTAATTTTTTTATCGTGCACACCATGGCCTGGTACGTCTGGAAAAGCGGCGGCCCGGTCAGCGTCGGTAAGTACGGGGATCGGGGTTCGGCTTGTGGTAGTCGCCCCTCCATCCATGCTTTCCATACCGTCCATTTGCCCGTTATCCATGCTCATCTTGCTGTGATCCATCGCCCCCATCTTGCTATGGTCCATGGCTCCCATTGAGCCGTGGTCCATCTTGGAGTGATCCATCGCGGCATCTTTCGCTTTGGCTGGTTTGGATTTTTGTGCAGTTGAAGGCTTTGCGTCCGCACTTGATGGCATCGCCATCGACGGATCCATCTCTTCAGCGGCTTGAGCCATAAAAAAGAATGCTGGACCGGTGGAGACTGCAAGTGCCATCAGCGTTGGGCGTAAAAACTTACTGGTCATGATCTCAATCTGCCTTTTTGGTTTTTTGGTCATGATCCATCGACTCATGGCTCATCTTGCTATGGTCCATTGACCCGTGATCTAGCTTCGAATCGTTTGCCGCTGCTGGCTTGTCCGTTGCTGTAGCAGGAACAGTGGTTGAATGATCGCTGCCATTTTCCTCTGCCAGCACCGTGGACGAGAGTCCACTCAGCAGGACAGCGGCAAAGAGGCAACCCACGAGGGAATTACGATTTAGGTATGTGCTCACAGATCGTCTCCTTTACTCATCAACCCGTACTTCACGGAACATGCCCATTTCCATATGGAAAAGCAGGTGGCAGTGATATGCCCAGCGGCCTAAGGCATCAGCGGTGACTCGATAGCTGCGTTTGGTACCAGGTGGCATATCAATCGTGTGCTTGCGCACCATGAACTTGCCGTTCTCATCCTCGAGGTCACTCCACATGCCGTGAAGGTGGATGGGGTGGGTCATCATGGTGTCGTTCACCAAGGTGATGCGCAGACGCTCGCCATACTTCAGGCGCAGCGGTTCGGCGTCAGAGAATTTGATGCCGTTGAACGACCACGAAAACTTCTCCATGTGACCGGTCAGGTGAAGCTCGATGGTGCGATTTGGCTCGCGGCCGTCAGGATCTTGGAAAGTGCTTTTCAAGTCGGAGTAAGTGAGCACTCGACGACCATTGTTCCGCAAGCCTATGCCAGGATCGTTCAGCTTTGGCGTTGGACTCATGGCTTGCATGTCAACCAAGGGATTGTTGGTTTCAGAGGCTGGGTGAGTCTGCATTTCTCCACCCATACCGCCCATGCCAGCCATCCCTGACATATCGCCACTGCCCATTCCTGCCATCTTGCTGTGGTCCATGCCAGCCATGTTGGACATGTCGCCTTTGTCCATGCCAGCCATCTTGCTGTGGTCCATGCCAGCCATGTTAGTCATGTCACCGCTGTCCATGCCGGTCATCCCGGTCATGTCACCTTGGTTCATCCCTGCCATCTTGCTGTGATCCATGCCGGCCATTCCACCCGAGCTGCCATGGTCCATACCAGCCATACCGCCCATCCCCATGTCATCCATAGTTACTATAGGACGTGGGTCAATCGCAGGTATCGGTGCCTTTAGGCCGTCACGCACTGCAAGTGTTCCGCTGGCGTAACCTGTGCGATCCATAGACTGAGCGAAGATGGTGTAAGCCTCATCAGTAGCAGTCTCCACAATAACGTCATATGTTTCAGCTACCGCAATACGAAACTCGTCGACGCTCACCGGCTTGACATGTTGACCGTCTGCGGCAACCACGGTCATCTTCAACCCAGGAATGCGGACGTCGAAATAGCTCATGGCGGAGCCGTTGATAAAGCGCAGACGGAGTTTCTCACCCGGTTTGAAAATACCAGTCCAGTTACCGTTGGGTGCCTGGCCATTCATGAGATAGGTATAGGTATCCGCGCTGACATCGCCGAGGTCAGTAGGACTCATGTTCATCTCAGCCCACATCTTTCGATCTGCTACCGTCGAAGACCAACCTTTGCTGCTGACATCGTCTATGAAGTCTCCGACGGTGCGCTTGTGATGGTTGTAATAGCCCGATTGTTTCTTGAGCTTCGCCATAACGCGACTGGGATCTTCGTCGGTCCAGTCAGTCAACATCACCACGTAGTCGCGATCGTATTGAAACGGTTCAGGTTCTTTCGAATCGATGACGATTGGACCGTAAACGCCTGCCTGCTCCTGCAAACCCGAGTGGCTGTGATACCAGTAGGTTCCGTTCTGATGAAGCTTGAATTTGTATTCGTACATGCCATCGGGTGCGATGCCATGGAAGCTCAAGCCAGGCACACCGTCCATGTTGGCGGGTAAGATGATCCCGTGCCAATGGATTGATGTGTCTTGGTCTAGACGGTTTTTTACACGCAGAGTGACGGTCTCCCCCTCACGCCAACGCAGCAACGGTCCGGGCAATGATCCGTTGATGGTCATAGCTGTGCGAGGCGAGCCTGTGATGTTTACAGGGCTTTCACCAATAAACAGATCAAATTCGTTACCGGAGAGTACGCTCGGCATACCAGGACTTGTCACCGCCCATACAGGAGTGCGCCAAAGGCCAAGGCCGCCGAGAATGCCACCAGCGGCCAAGCCTTTCACGAATGTCCGCCTAGAGGTTTTGGAGTGCATGCCGTTATGTCCAATCAGTCAAAAGGGAAGCCGCGCGAAACAACAAATGAATTGTCTGGATGAGACTCACTCACCGTTACAAAAGACGAACTCAAACGGTAAGCGAGCTCAGAAATTGCCACATTTAAACCACCACAGTGATTACATTTCTGTCAGCTTGTGAGCGTAGCTCAAATATTTAGCAATTTTTGTGGTCCATCGCCCTGGCTTTGCTTTCCGCGACAGGAGGCTGGGCATTTTTCGTTTGGGCTACTTGGTACGATTCCATCGAGTTACTCCTGGCCGCTTCCATACGTTCGAAAGTGCGGTCACCTCCGCCTTCAGCCATAGCAAAAGAAGATACGGTCAGAGCAGCGATGACGAACAAGGTTTTGATAGGGTTCATTTGGGTTTCCTCTGATAGATGGTAGCCCCTGAATCCACAACAAAGTTGTTGATGCTCAGGGAAGAGCTTAAGGCTCAATAGGACTATAAGACTGATTCCCTGTCAGGCAGCTTAGGCCAATATTACAGTTGTGTCAGGTTCCGATATTTCTCTTGAGCTGCGATGTACTTAATCCGTATGGTCTATCCATTGTCGGAATTCGCTGAAATCAAGCTCCTAAAATTTAGCCGTTCGGTGTTCTGTGCTTTCGGTCACTTTCACAGGGCTTGACGTTTTTTGAATTTGCACCGGAGTTATAAGCCGACTCAGACGCACCACATTCAACACATAAGTGTTTGATATAGGTGAAAATGGGAAATAGTAGCGTGACGGAAGGTGGCCGCTTGTGAGCATTAATTTTGAAAAAGCGCTTGGCTCCGCAGAAAGAGCGTTAGTTTATCGCAGCCAAAGAGCTGAGGTACTTAGCAATAATATCGCTAACGCTGATACTCCTAACTTTAAGGCTAGAGATTTGGAGTTTTCTGCTGTGCTCGCCAGCCAGACAAAACGAGGCTTGGATTCTCCGTTCTCTTTGAAAACAACAAACCTAAAACATATTGCCGCAAACGAATTAGCAAGTGATGGTCAAGGTGATGGTTTGTTTTACAGCACGCCTTACCAACCGTCACTTGATCAAAATACTGTGGATGCACAGCTTGAAGTGGCAAAGTTTACTGATAACGAAATTCATTTTGAAAGCGCTTTTAATAGATTGAACGGAGCATTTAAGGGGCTGCTTAAAGCTCTGCGAGGTGATTAGTAAAATTTACCCAACAATGAAATCGGCGCCTTAAGCGCTGATTTGCGATGGGAAACCGAGTGATTCGACAGCTTTACGAACTTGCTCTGGGTTTTCGCTACTTTCAACGCTTACCTTACCTGCCGCGCGATCCACGGAAACTTTAGCCTCGCTGTCCAACGATTGAATCGCTTTAGTGATTTTGCTGACGCAGCTACCGCAACCAATGCCTGATACGTTTAAGACGAACATGGTTATACCTCTTGTGCTGAGCGGTCTCTTTTCACCGCGATGACAGCATCAACGTTGACACCGCGGTAAGGTCAAGAGTTATGTTTTGTGGGGAGCGAGCAACGGTTGCGCTCAAGCTATATGGGTATTCCTCAGTCTCAAAGCATTGAAAACTACTGACGCAGAACTGACGCTCATGGCTAACGCAGCGATCATCGGCGACAGAAGGTGCCCCGTCAGCGGATAGAGTAGGCCTGCGGCCAAGGGAATACCCATTGAGTTGTAAAGGAAGGCGAAACCCAAGTTTTGCCGCATGTTTTTTACTGTCGCAACCGAAAGTGCCCGTGCCCGTAGAATCCCCATCAGGTCGCCTTTTACCAGCGTGAGCTGAGCGCTATTCATCGCGACATCAGTCCCTGTACCCATGGCAATGCCCACATCTGCACGCGCTAAGGCCGGTGCGTCGTTGATACCGTCGCCGGCCATGGCAACCTTTCGACCGTATCGCTGGAGGTCCGCCACCAGGCGCTCTTTGTCCTGAGGTTTAACTTCTCCATGAACCTCTTCAATACCCATCTCCTTGGCGACAGCACGTGCGGTGGTGAGCCCGTCTCCGGTGGCCATGATGATTTTTACGTTATCAGCTTTAAGCTTGGTGACTGCTTCTTTGGAGGTCGGTTTTATCGGATCTGAGACCGCCAGTAATCCTGCCAGAACCCCGTCAACTGCTAGATAGATGATGCTGATGCCTTCAAGGCGCAACAACTCTGCACGGTACTGTAAGACCTTAGTGCTTACACCGGCAGCGTCCATCAGTGCTGTGTTGCCCAGCTGTACCTTCTTGCCATCAACAAGGCCACTGACTCCAATCCCAGACCCGGACTCAAACGATTCAGGTTTGGTGAGCACGATATTTTCAGTTCGGGCATGGTCGACGATGGCGCGCGCCAAAGGATGTTCGCTGCCTTGATCAAGGCTAGCGGCCAGTTGAAGAACATCGTGTGGGTTGAAATCTGGTGTGGCGTCCACACTGTGAAATACCGGCCGTCCCTCTGTAAGGGTCCCCGTTTTATCGACAATCAGCGTGTCGATCTTGCAAAGGTTTTCAATAGCACTGGCGTCCCTGAACAGCACACCCATACTGGCCGCTTTACCCGTCGAAACCATGATCGACATTGGCGTTGCGAGACCAAGTGCACAGGGGCAAGCGATGATAAGTACGGCGACAGCGTTGATCAGGCCGAAGACCCAGCTGGGCTCCGGGCCGAATAGTCCCCAACCTAAGAATGTCAGCAACGCAATCGCGATAACTCCCATCACAAAGTAGCCGGCGATCGAGTCTGCCATTCTTTGCATTGGCGCTTTGGAGCGTTGGGCTAGAGCAACCATTTGCACTATCTGCGATAGCATGGTGTCGGCGCCGACCTTTTGCGCCTCCATCACCAAGCTCCCGTGAGTATTAAGCGTGGCGCCGATCAAACTATCCCCTGGTCTTTTCATTACCGGCACAGGCTCACCAGTGAGCATGGACTCATCCACCGCACTTTCTCCCTCGAGCACAGAGCCATCAACTGGCACCTTTTCACCAGGTCTGACCCGCAAATGGTCGCCCAAGTGAACATGGGTAAGAGGAATGTCTTCCTCCTGACCATCGGCGTTGATCTTGCGTGCAGTTTTGGGAGATAGGCCTAGAAGGGACTTAATTGCTGCGGAGGTTTGTGACCGTGCTTTTAGCTCAAGAATCTGCCCAAGCAAGGTGAGCGAGATGATGACCGCAGCGGCTTCGAAGTAAACGCCGATGCGTCCATCTTGCATGAAGGTGGTGGGAAAACTTTGGGGAAAGAGGGTTGCTGCGACGCTGTAAAGATAAGCTGCGGAAGTACCCAAACCTATCAGAGTCCACATATTTGGACTGCGATTTCTAACAGATGCTATGCCCCTTACAAAAAAGGGCCACCCTGCCCATAAGGTAACCGGTGTCGCAAGAGCAAACTCGATCCAGTTTTGAACCGAACCATGGAAGAGTTGTAATGAATGGCCCGCCATGGCTAGAACGGTCACTATCACGGTTAAAGGCAGAGACCACCAAAAGCGGCGCGCGAAATCACGGAGCTCGGTTTTGTCATCGTCATCTAGCGCCGGAATGACAGGTTCTAATGTCATGCCACATTTTGGGCAATTGCCGGGCCCTGGCTGTTTTACTTCCGGGTGCATCGGGCAGGTAAATTCAGTGGCTACTTGGAGCGCGGGTTCTGTAGCCGCGATGCTGGGTTCAGTGCTGGGATGAATACCACTGTAGTGCTCTGGAGCTGCCCGAAATTTCTCTTGGCATTTCTGGCTGCAAAACTGATAAATCTGTCCCTGATAAGACTCGCCAAATTTACTTGGAGGCGTAATCGTCATGCCGCACACCGGGTCACGTAGATCAGCGTCAGGGGGCGAAGCTGCGTGGGTAGGACCGTGATCGTGGTGGCTCGGTTTATTGGGCATAGCTATTTCTCTTCCTTGTTGGCTTGCGCCTGATTGCCATGGTCATGTGCGCCATGTCCATGCCCAAAAAAATGCATCAATGGACAGATCAACAGAATGAGATAGGGCAAGTATGTATAGACGTGGCTGAAATGCTCCCGCACCACGTAGAAGGCGCCGATCACAATGAACATAATCAGTACAACGCCTGTTTTGCGCGTCCAAAATGGGGTGGTGATGCTTCCAGCCGGATGCTGATGGTTATTCATGATCTAGACCCCAGTGTTTGAGCGAGTTGCTCTGATGTCTGCCTCAGAGCGTAGCCAACTCTTGAGGAGACGCGGGTTTAGCGGTCAGTTCGGGCTCACTTCAGGTCAAATTGACCGACCATCCCAGACTGGTAATGACCTGGTACGTTGCAGGCAAATTGAAGTCCAGTTGTATTGTTGAAGGTCCAGATCAATTCCTTTGTTGCTCCGGGCTCGATCAGCATGCTGTTCGGGTCGTTGTGTTCCATTCCAACCATCTTCATCCCTCCCATGCTGTGACCCATGCTGCCCGTCATTTTCCCTGACCCGGTGGGTGTAAGCGTTCCATTCTGGAACATGCTCGCCATTTCTTTTTGGTGCGCCGCATGAGCGGCGGCTTGGCCGATATTGAATTCGTGCAGCAGTGCGCCCTTATTACGAAGGACAAAACGAATAGTCTCACCAGGCTTCACATCGATGTTTTTAGGCATGAAGAAAATATCACCCATCTCCACATCTACCGTACGGGTCACCGCAGAAGCGACGCCAGGCTGGCCGATGTCCTCTTTGCCATGACCTACGTCTGCCATGGCCGTCGCACCGAGGAATAAGGTGATCGCCGCAATAACTGGGGTAACGAGCTTAGCTTTCATGATGACCTCAAGAGCAAATGGAAAACACTAGCTATGCTAAACGGATAGAGCTGCCAGCTAACTGACGTGAACACTACATTTCTGTCAGTTTCCAAGAGTAGTGCGGCGCGCTTATGACGCCGTACCAACCGAGCGGATCAAACAGCCCATCGGAGGTACCCGGTTACTGATGGCTCTCAGAAAGCATCAGTTTGTGTTCGCGCTGCATTTGGTTCAAAACGTCATCAACCATAGCGTCGTGCTTTTCCATCCAGGAAAGATGTTCCTGAGGCGACATTGATGCTTTTGGGTGATCCTGATGGAGTTGGTTCATGATCTCGCCCAGCAGTTTCATATGCTCGGCCATGTGTACATGGCGCTCTCCCTCTGGGGCTTTTTCAGCTTGTACCAAGGTC
The DNA here is from genome assembly GCF_001983165.1 of Pseudomonas gessardii. Lineage (GTDB taxonomy): Bacteria > Pseudomonadota > Gammaproteobacteria > Pseudomonadales > Pseudomonadaceae > Aquipseudomonas > Aquipseudomonas gessardii. The sequence continues at coordinate 9,760 of NZ_MNPU01000017.1, forward strand.
GCTTCTGCTTTGTCGCGTAGGCTTTCCATACGCTCCGCAATCCGATCTGCGCCACCTTCAGCCAAAGCAGACGCTGAGATGAGTATCGAACCCACAAAGAAAAGGATTTTTAGATGATTCATGAGGAAGCTCCTTTTTGATCTGTTTTCCGGCTCCCACAAGGTTTCATGCGGCGGCGTCGGTCGAGTACTAGGGAGTACTCATGCTCGAACCCTAGACAGCACTCGCTGACATCTACCTGAAGCCAATATTACTTTTCTGTCAGTTGCTGGTTGGCAGAAGCATTTCCTTGCAGACTCATCATCACAATCATTCGAGAGCCACCCCCATGAGACTTCTGGTTGCGGAAGACGAACCCAAAATAGGCATTTATTTGCAGCAAGGTCTTGCTGAGGCAGGGTTCAATGTTGATCGCTTTACCAATGGTAAGGAGGCGCTTCAACACGCGTTGAGCGAGGCTTATGACCTGCTGATTCTCGATGTGATGATGCCTGGGCTGGACGGATGGGAAGTACTTCAGAAGGTGCGGGCATCCGGAAAAAATGTCCCCGTGCTTTTTCTCACGGCGCGAGACCGCGTCGAGGATCGCGTCAAAGGACTTGAGCTGGGGGCAGACGATTACCTCATAAAACCCTTCGCTTTTTCTGAATTGCTGGCCCGCGTCAGAACGCTGCTGCGAAGAGGGAGTACAGCCCCCTCCCAAACTCATATGAAATTGGCTGATCTTGAGGTTGACCTGCTCAAGCGCAGGGTTGTCCGTGGAGGCAAACGTATAGATCTCACGGCCAAAGAGTTTGCGTTACTCGAATTGCTGCTCCGTCGTCGAGGTGAGGTGCTGCCTAAGTCGCTTATCGCTTCCCAGGTGTGGGACATGAACTTCGACAGCGATACTAACGTCATCGAGGTCGCCGTAAGGCGGCTCAGAGCAAAGATTGATGATGATTTTGAGGTCAAGCTTATCCACACCTCCCGAGGCATGGGCTACATGCTAGATGCGCCGGATTCTGGGACGGGGCTGGAATGAAGCGAATGTCTCTGACTACCCGCATGAGCCTGATGTTCATGCTAGCTGTAACGGCGGTGCTCACCGTCGCTGGACTCAGTTTTAACAGCCTTAGCCGGCATCATTTCAAAATGCTAGATCAGCAGGCGCTAAACGAGAAGCTACACTCGACCCAAAGAATTTTGACGGGATTGAGTAGCATTGACCAGTTCAGTGATGTTAAGCCTGAGTTGGAGGCGCTGCTGGGTGCTCACCGAGATTTGACAGCCCTGATCTTCGATGGTCACGGCAAGACCCTTTTTGCTGATCCAGGTCCAATCGATATTCCTGAAGACTTTCGCACGACCTCAAACAACAATGTTTGGGAGTGGCGTGATGATGAGCAAACGTTCCGGGGAATAACGGCGCAAGCGATTGTGACGGGACAAGAAAAACCGCTGACCGTACTGTTAATCTTTGACGTTACGCAACATATGGCGTTCTTTGAGACGCTTGAACGCTGGTTTTTGATAGGGTTGTTTATAAGCGCGCTGGTCAGTGCGGCGCTGGGCTGGATGGTCGCGAGCAGTGGACTAAGGCCTATTCGCCAGGTTACTCAAGTCGCTGCGTCAATGTCTGCTAAATCGCTCAAAGAACGAATTCCTTTAGCGGCCGTTCCTAAAGAGCTTCAGCAGATGGTGCTTTCTTTCAATGCAATGTTATCTAGACTGGACGATGCATTTGTTCGCTTATCAAACTTCTCTGCGGACATTGCTCACGAACTACGAACACCTGTCAGCAATTTGATGACTCACACCGAAGTGGTTTTATCTAGAAAAAGGAATATTGAGGACTACGAAGACAACTTGTACTCGAATCTTGATGACCTGAAGCGTATGGGCCGGATGATCGATGACATGCTTTTTCTAGCGAAATCTGACAATGGTCTGATTTCTCATGAAAACAAACCGATAGACTTGGTAGCACTAGTAGAAAAATTACTCGAGTACTACCGCTTGCTGGCTGATGAGCAAGGCATCGACCTCAAAGTGACAGGGAGAGGCAGCGTCCGAGGTGACGTTCTTATGCTCGACAGGGCTATCTCTAATCTGCTCTCAAATGCGCTCCGGTACACCCCCGCAGGGAAATGTATTAGCGTCGATATAAGGCAGGAAGGGACGTCAATCTCAGTCTCCGTGGAAAACCCTGGAGAACCTATCGCTCCTGAGCACCTTGAAAAACTGTTTGATCGATTTTATCGAGTGGACCCCGCTCGTAGAGAAGGAAACCCAAGTAATGCGGGGCTAGGCTTATCAATCACTCGATCCATTATCGAGTCGCATGGCGGCAAGATATGGTGCACGTCGTCAGATGGAAAAACAGCCTTTCATATACAACTCCCATGTGCGAGTGCAGAAAATGCATAGTCAACGACACCATATACACCCGAGCAGCTATGTGGTCTTGCGAACGGTTTTCACGGTGTGCACGTCGCAAAACGGAAGCCCGTTTTAACCATTTTTTCAAGAAATTCAGCGTCCCAAAGCAGGTCCAAGCTGACTGAAATGTAATCGAATAGTTTGCGTTCGTGTGGCATCGTGTACTTGCGCTGTGACGTTGGAATTCTTGTGATTATTCCTGTCCAGCCCGCCCTAGAACAAGGAATTTGCTAGGTAGCTCGCCAGTGTTTTTAATAAGCGTAAAAGTAATAACTAGATACTCATCAAAAACCTAGAATCAACAGCTTTTGCTGTGAGGAGTCTTGCATGTCATTCCTTAAAACCACCACCGTAGCTGTAGCACTGACAGCGGGTTTGCTTTTGAGTGCAGTTGCTCAGGCACATCCAAAGCTGCTTTCTTCCACTCCAGCAGAAGGGTCGGATGTTGCTGCTCCTGCGAAAATTGAACTGCAATTTTCTGAGAATCTAACGACTCAGTTTTCCGGTGCTAAGCTGATCATGACCGATATGCCTGGCATGCCTAACTCCCCAATGGGCGTTAAAGCAGCTGTTGCAGGCGGTGGAGATCCTAAGACGATGGTTATTACGCCTGCATCGCCATTGACCACAGGTACTTATAAAGTTGAGTGGCGTGCCGTCTCGTCTGACACTCATCCAATTACCGGCAATTTTTCTTTCAAAGTGAAATGATTCATGAGCGACTCAATAAATATAGCTGTTCGCTTTGCTCTATATTTTGATCTGATGCTGTTATTTGGACTGGCAATATTTGGTCTTTATAGCCTGAGAGGAAAAGAGAGAGTATCGGGAGCAGTTTTAAATTTTGAGTCGCTTCTTTACAGTACATCTGTTTTAGGTGTAGCTCTGTCTCTAGCAGCCATGTTGTTGCTTGCGAAAGCTATGAGTGGTGTGTCGGGCTTCATGGAGCTACATCACCATATTTTTCAAATGGTTCTCATGGGGACGGACGTCGGTTTGACCTGGATGGTCCGGATAGTGGCGTTGCTGACGGCTGTTGTCGGCGTTGCTCTGAGTAAGCGCTTTCCGACACTTAGTCTTTGGATTGTCAGTGTATGTGGCGCCATTGCGCTAGCGACGCTGGCATGGACAGGGCATGGTGCGATGGACGAAGGGAGCCGTCGTTACTGGCATTTTACTAGCGACATCTTCCATCTCTTGGCCGCAGGCGGTTGGTTGGGTGCGTTGGCAGCATTTGCACTGCTGCTGCGTTTAAAATCGCTGAAAGGTGATCAGGAAGTACGAGTTCTTGCTCGGGTACTGACAGGGTTTGAATCGGCCGGCGCGGTGATTGTAGTAATCATCAGTATAACGGGCGTGGTGAATTACCTATTTATCGTAGGACCAAGCCTCGATGAGGTGATGCTCAGCACTTATGGCCAGTTACTATTTTTGAAAATCCTGCTATTTGCAGGGATGATCGTATTAGCCACGCTTAACCGTTTTCATCTAAGCCCCTTATTGGAGCGATCAGTTCGCAATGGCGAATACGCTGTCGCGGTGAATGCCTTGCGCCGTAGCATGAAACTTGAGTTTTCAATGGCGGTCATCATTATCTGTCTTGTCGCATGGTTAGGTACTTTAAGCCCTGTCATGGAAATGAGCGCAGCATAGACGTTGGTAACAGCCAATACAGGAGTCTTAAGGGTGAATTGTAAGGGCCATTTGCACCGTCTACACTTTAGCCCATGAAACGCTATGTGCGGTTTTGCCTGATTTTCCTAATTAGCTTGGCGCTTCCCCTTAGCGGGATGGCGGGTGTTCAGGCATCGACTGAACCATGCCCGATGAAAACCATGGATATAGCGATGAAGGATGGTATGGGTCAAGACTGCTGTCACGACATGAAAAGTACCGCTGAGCATGGCAAACCTTGTAAGTCGGGCCAGGAATGCAAAACGGGCGGCATGCTGCAAGTCTCGATCATCAAGCCTCCTATTACCTTGTCCAGTCCAATCGTTCCGCCCTTCTCCAGCCATTTCCCACTCGTACAAACCCCTTCTGGGTTATGGCGACCGCCCCGTACTTGATTCCTGTACCACACTGAGCCTCATTCCGCGTTAGCGGGATGGCATATCTGCGCGCATGTCTTATGAAGCGCGCGGTGGATCATCACAGGAATCGTGAACATGAACTCCAACTGCTTTTGCACAGGTTGGTCCCTCGTGGCCGGCCTGGCGGCAAGCGTACTGGCATTGCCGAGCCTTGCTGGTGCATTGACACTCGATGAAGCGCTGCGGCTGGCCGAAAACAATGCACCGTCGTTGACCGCACAAGACGCCAAAATTCAAGCAGCCACCAGTGCGGCCATTCCCGCTGGCGAACTACCCGATCCCAAGCTACTGCTGGGCGTGCAGAACTACCCCATTGGTGGTGCCGACAGATGGAGCATCGACCAGGACTTCATGACCATGCAAATGGTCGGGGTCAGACAGGAGATGCCCAACAGCGATAAGCGCAAAGCACGTATCGAGGTCGCGGATGCGGCTGTTGATCGAGCGTCCGCTGAGCGTCGAGTGGCGCGTCTGAACGTCCGACAGTCCACGGCATTGGCCTGGATCAGTAGCTACTCGGTTGAGCGTAAAGATGCGATGTTCCAGGACTTCTACAAAGAAAACCGTCTTCTGACCGATACCGTCAGATCTCAGATTGCGGGTGGCCGCGCCCAACCCGCCGATGCGGTGACACCTAAACAGGAAGCTGCCCAACTGGCGGAGCAGCAGGATGATTTAGTTCGCCAACGTGCACAGGCCCGGGCGGCCCTCAAGCGCTGGATTGGCCCAGCTGCCAATGACAAACCGGCGGGCAGCTTGCCTGATTGGCCCATTGAAACCTCTGGATACTCCCATAAGCTGCAACATCACCCTGAATTGGCGGCGTATGTGCCGATGACCCGTGAAGCACAAGCCAAGATCCGTGAAGCTGAGGCGGAAAAGCAATCTGACTGGAGCTGGGAATTCGACTATCAGCATCGAGGCAAACAATTCGGTGACATGGTTAGCGTCCAGTTTTCATGGGATCTCCCGCTGTTTCCTGACTCTCGGCAAAACCCCAAAATTGCGGCAAAGCACGCCGAACTCAACCAGCTTGAGGCTGAGCGGGAAGCTCTGTCGCGCGAGCATACCCAGCAACTGGAGGATGAGTTGGCCGACTACGAGCGACTCAATCGTGCAGTCAACCGTAATCAGGAAAGCTTGTTGCCGCTGGCTAAAGAAAAGGTTGAACTCACCATGGCTAGCTACCGTTCCGGCAAAGGTGATTTGAACTCGGTTGTGGCCGCCCGACGCGAACTCATCGAAGCCCGTCTCAAGCAGATTGACGTTGAAGAGCAACGTGCTCTCACCAGCGCTCGCCTGTATTTCTCTTACGGGGAGCCCGCTCAATGAATTTCAAAGTATGGAAAGGGACTTTAGTTGTCGGCATCTCGATTGCCTTGGGTGTTGCCGGAGGTTACTGGTTAGCCCAACCGCGAATGAGCGAAGTAGCTGGTGTCGAGCCGGATCAGGAAGCCAAAGCCTCTCCTGATCGAAAGGTTCTGTATTGGTATGACCCCATGTACCCACAACAGAAATTCGATAAACCGGGTAAGTCACCCTTCATGGACATGCAGATGATCCCCCAATACGCAGATACCAAGGGGGACAGCGGCGGCATTCGAATTGATCCAAGCCTGACTCAGAACCTTGGTGTGCGACTGGCTAGTGTCAGTCGAGGGGTATTTGCCTCGACACTGAACGTGGTAGGTGTTCTGGCCTTCAACGAACGGGACGTTGCAGTCATTCAGGCCCGTACGGCGGGTTTTGTCGAGCGCGTGTACGCCCATGCACCTGGTGATGTGCTGAAAGTGAATGCCGCCTTGGCAGATATCTTGGTGCCGGATTGGGCAGCTGCTCAAGAGGAATTTCTCGCCCTCAAGCGTAGTGGCGATGCTGACTTGCTGACAGCGGCCCGCCAGCGATTGAGGCTCACCGGAATGCCAACTAAGTTAATTGCTCAAGTTGAGCGCAGTGGCAAAGTTCAACCGAACCTGACTCTGACCAGCCCTATTGGTGGTGTGCTTCAAGAGCTGAGTGTGCGTGAAGGTATGACGGTGGCCGCAGGCGAGACGCTCGCGCGTGTTAATGGTTTGAGCAGTGTCTGGCTGGCCGTGGCGGTACCAGAGTCGGAGGCTGGGTCAATCGTTGTAGGGCAAGCAGCCGAAGCGCGTTTGTCCGCGCTCCCTGGAGTTGTGCTCAAGGGCGTCGTCAGTGCGATTCTTCCGGAAACCAGTTCGGACAGTCGCACACTTCGCGTTCGAGTTGAGTTACCCAATCCGGATGGCCGACTCAGGCCAGGTTTGACCGCGCAGGTAAGTCTCAATCGTTCGACGGAGCAAAGTGTTTTGTGGGTGCCGAGCGAGGCCGTCATTCGTACCGGTCGACGTACGTTGGTCATGCTCTCTGAAGACGCTGGTCGATATCGCCCGGTGGAGGTGCAGTTAGGCCAAGATAACGATGGCAAAACGCTGATATTGAAAGGCTTGGAAGAGGGGCAAAAAGTGGTGACTTCTGGCCAGTTCCTTCTCGACTCGGAGGCCAGTCTCAAGGGCGTTGTCGCAAGCTCACTGGACGTTTCGCCATCTACTGTAACCGCAGGCGCTTTGCATGAGGCCGATGGTCAGATCGTTGAGATCAACGACAAAGAAGTCACGCTCGCCCACGGTCCCTTCAGAACATTGGGTATGTCAGGCATGACGATGACTTTCCCTCTCGCCGCTCCAGCTCTGATGAAGGATCTTAAAACGGGCGACAAGGTTCGGATCGCTGTCAGCCAGACGGAAGATGGTCTGCGCGTTGAGCGTCTGGAACGCTCTGGGACCCAGCCATGATCGCGGCCCTTATTCGCTGGTCGGTGGCTAACCGCTTTCTTGTGTTGCTGGCGACGCTGTTTGTCACGGCATGGGGGATCTGGGCGGTTCAAAGTACGCCCATTGACGCACTGCCAGACCTGTCGGATGTTCAGGTAATTATCCGTACACCTTATCCAGGCCAAGCCCCACAGATCGTAGAGAACCAGGTCACCTATCCATTGGCAACCACCATGCTCTCTGTGCCTGGTGCCAAGACTGTGCGCGGTTATTCCTTCTTTGGCGACAGTTTCGTTTACGTACTATTCGAAGACGGAACTGACTTGTACTGGGCTCGCTCGCGCGTATTGGAATATCTGAGCCAGATACAAAGCCGGCTTCCGGCCAGTGCCAAGCCCGCTTTAGGACCTGATGCCACTGGGGTTGGCTGGATTTTCCAGTACGCCCTGGTAGACCGAAGCGGCGGGCATGACTTGGCGCAGTTACGTGCCTTGCAGGACTGGTTCCTTAAATTCGAGCTTAAGACCCTACCGAACGTTGCGGAAGTGGCCACGGTGGGTGGCATGGTAAAGCAGTACCAGGTGCAGCTTGATCCGGTGAAGCTGGCCAGCTTGGGTATCACGCAGTCTGAAGTGACCGAGGCGATCGGCAAGGCCAATCAGGAAACTGGTGGGGCGGTGCTGGAGATGGCGGAGACCGAGTTTATTGTGCGGGCTTCCGGGTACTTGAAGACCCTCAATGACTTTCGTGCTATCCCACTCAAACTGGGCACGGGTGGTGTGCCGGTCACTCTGGGCGATGTTGCCACGATTCAGATGGGGCCTGAGATGCGTCGAGGCATCACCGAACTCGATGGCGAAGGTGAGACCGTCGGCGGCGTTGTAATTCTGCGCAGCGGTAAGAATGCTCGAGAAACCATTGCGGCGGTCAAGACCAAACTCGACGAGCTGAAAAGCAGTCTGCCGGCGGGGGTAGAAATCGTCACCACCTACGACCGCAGCAAGTTGATTGATCGTGCCGTGGAAAACCTCAGCCACAAGCTGATCGAAGAGTTCATCGTCGTCGCGTTGGTCTGCGGAATCTTTCTCTGGCACCTGCGTTCATCTCTGGTGGCAATCATCTCCCTGCCGGTTGGGGTGCTGATCGCCTTCATCGTAATGCGCTATCAGGGTATCAACGCCAACATCATGTCCCTTGGCGGGATTGCCATCGCCATCGGCGCCATGGTCGACGCTGCCGTGGTGATGATTGAAAACGCCCACAAGAAGGTCGAGGCTTGGCACGTGGCTAATCCTGGGGAGGAACTGAAAGGTGAACGTCATTGGCACGTGATGACTGAAGCGGCTGCCGAGGTAGGACCCGCATTGTTCTACTGTCTGCTGATCATCACCCTGTCGTTCATTCCGGTGTTCACGCTGGAGGCTCAGGAAGGACGTCTATTCGGTCCATTGGCGTTCACCAAAACCTACGCTATGGCCGCAGCGGCTGGACTGTCGGTAACTCTAGTTCCGGTGTTGATGGGGTATTGGATTCGCGGACGAATTCCTAATGAGCAACAGAATCCGCTAAATCGCTGGTTGATCCGGATCTACGAGCCCGCTCTGGACGCCGTATTACGTCGACCTAAAGTAACGCTGCTGGTTGCATTGCTAGTCTTTGTCAGCGCGTTGTGGCCGATCTCTCGTCTGGGTGGTGAGTTTCTTCCCCCGTTGGACGAAGGGGACCTGCTCTATATGCCGTCAGCTCTGCCTGGATTATCGGCGCAGAAGGCCGCGCAACTGCTTCAGCAGACTGACCGTCTGATAAAGACAGTTCCAGAGGTCGAACATGTTTTCGGAAAAGCCGGCCGCGCTGAAACCGCGACTGACCCGGCACCGTTGGAAATGTTCGAGACCACCATTCAATTCAAACCACGCGAACAGTGGCGCCCAGGCATGACCCAGGAAAAGCTCGTTGAGGAGCTAGAACAAGTGGTGCGTGTCCCAGGATTAACCAACATCTGGATACCGCCTATTCGTAACCGTATCGACATGCTGGCCACCGGCATAAAAAGCCCGATTGGCGTGAAGGTTGCCGGTACCAACCTGACGGAGATCGATGCCGTCACCCAAGCCATCGAGCGTGTTGCCAAGGACGTCTCAGGTGTCAGTTCAGCGTTAGCCGAACGACTGACCGGTGGCCGCTATATTGATGTGGATATCGATCGCAAAGCTGCGGCACGCTATGGGTTAAATATTGCCGATGTGCAATCAATCGTGGCCGGCGCAATCGGCGGTGAAAACGTCGGGGAGACGATTGAAGGGTTGGCTCGTTTCCCAATTAACGTACGTTACCCTCGTGAGTGGCGGGATTCGCTCGGCGCTTTGGAGCAGTTGCCGATCTACACCCCGCTAGGCAGCCAGATCACCCTTGGCACCGTGGCGAAGATCAAGGTCAACGACGGGCCGCCAATGCTCAAGAGTGAGAACGCACGGCCTTCAGGCTGGGTGTACATCGATGTGCGTGGCCGGGACATTGCCTCCGTAGTCGCCGATCTACGCCGGGTCGTCAGTGAGCAGGTCAAGTTGCAGCCCGGCATGAGCCTGAGCTACTCAGGTCAGTTCGAGTTTCTCGAAAGGGCCAACGCACGACTCAAACTGGTGGTGCCTGCCACGCTGTTGATCATCTTCGTGTTGCTCTACCTGACATTTGCACGCCTTGATGAGGCTTTGCTGATTATGGCCACGCTGCCATTCGCTCTCACGGGCGGGGCATGGTTTCTCTATCTGTTGGGATTCAACCTGTCGGTTGCCACCGGGGTCGGCTTTATCGCCTTGGCCGGTGTTTCTGCCGAATTTGGCGTGATCATGCTGCTCTACCTGAAAAATGCATGGACCGAGCGTCAAGACCTCGGTGACAACACAGAACGCGGGTTGATGGCCGCGATTTGTGAAGGCGCTGTCCAGCGCGTTCGACCTAAGGCTATGACCGTGGCAGTGGTTATCGCTGGTTTGTTACCTATACTTTTGGGAGGCGGTTCCGGTAGCGAGGTTATGAGCCGCATTGCCGCCCCGATGATTGGCGGTATGGTTACGGCACCCTTGCTATCGCTGTTTGTGATCCCGGCGGCCTATCACCTCATGCGTCGTCGACACTTGTCCGTTGAGCCTGGCAAGCACTGACGCGTAAAAACGCATACGAAAGGGGCTGCGCTTGCAGCCTCGTTTGAGCTGCGCAGCTCGTTTTCATCAGTCCTACATACGCTGTGGTCAGTGCCATTACCCACCAGCACTTGCCAGAAAACGAACGCCGCCACCACCGCCTTTCGATGAGCCAAAAAAGCATCCTGCTAAAAGGCGACTCAGCATTCGTCACCCTCAGATCTCTCTTGAAATCGGGACGAATGACCCTAATATGATCTTATCTTGCCATCATCGTTTTCAATCATGGATGTTTTTCGGGGGTCGGTCGAAATGGCAGAAAAAGAAGACGCTAAGCCCGCGAGCGGGCGCTTTAACACGAATGATGAGACGAAGCGGATCGTATGGACACAGACCGCTGGTCATTGTGAACTGTGCGGTACGGATCTAACGTTCGACTATCGTGCCGGCAAGCCAATGAAATGGGGCGAAGTGGCGCATATCTTACCCGCCAGTCCCAAGGGGCCTCGGGGACGCGCGGATCATGATGCTGAGGCGCACACTAACGATACTGCTAACCTGATGCTCCTGTGCCCAGGCTGTCATGACAAAATTGATCGTGACGCAGATGGCTACCCTGAAAATGATCTGAGCGGTTTGCACCAAGCGTACCTTGAACGCATCCGACTCGCCGCAACGACCCCCGATGGTGGCAGAGCCATTCCTCTCATCGTCCAGAGTCAGCACTTTCAGACGATCAACGATATCCCCGTTCGCGATCTGTTGACTGCGATGTCCGCCGAGGGATTAACCGCCTTCGATCAAGGCATCAAAATCGCCTTCGCTGCGCCCGGACCACGTGGCAGGGACACTACCTATTGGCAGAACGTCAAAGACAGCGTCCAGTATGAGCTGGAGCAGCAACTCAAGCGTCGCGGCGGCACTTATGGCGATTCGCCCGCGCTAGCAGTAGTCGGCTTGGCCGACATTCCGGCCTTGATGATGTTGGGCCAGAGTATCGGCGACCGTTCCAAACGCTTGATCTTCTCTTTTCATCGCGAGCATCTTTTGCGCTGGCCCGATCAGTCTGCTGAGCCGCCTAGTTTTCTGTTTACGCCTCCACCCAACGGCGATGGCCCACTGGCGTTGGTGCTCTCCATTTCTGCGCAAGTTCCAGTACGCGACGTGACCGACGCTCTACCCGGTGCACGTATTGCAGAGCTGTCGATCCCAGAACCAAGCTACGCGATGGTACAGAACCGTCGGGTGATTCATGCTTTTCGCGACGCACTTCAAATACGACTGAGCCAGCTTGAGGCTCTGACTCCTGACCCCATCCACGTCTTCGCCGCCATTCCTGCGGCATTGGCCATCGAGTTTGGCGCGTTGCTCACAACACAGCATCAACATACATACCTGATCTTCGATCGGGACAAAGAAAACCAAGATCGGTTTACGCAAACACTGCAATTGGGTCCCGTGGCCCAGGAGGCTATGTAATGCTTTTGAGCAACGAACAGACCAAGCGCAGCAGTTGGGAATATTTTCTGCTTCGCGCCGCGCGGGAGATCTCGCTGTCGGAAGCGCAGTACGAAAAAATCAATGACCGCTACTCCCAACTGGAAAAAATCCTCTCGGCTTCCGACAATCCGTTGCTCGCTGAGGCTCATATTTTCGTTCAGGGCTCAATGCGGCTGAAAACGACCATTAAGCCAATTCCCGGCGCGCCTGCGGATCTGGACACCATTGATGCGGACGCGATTATCTGGCTCCCTCACGCTCAAGGCGCTGGTGCGAAGGAAGTTCTAGAGGCGATTGAGCAGCGTTTTAGGGAAGGCTCCCGCGTTCAGGAAGAAGTTAAGCAACTACGTCGTGGTATTCGAATCGTTTATGCAGACGAAAATCCAGGTTTCCACATCGATGTCACACCTGCCCGGGCGATCAACGGAAATGGCGAAGCAAACGGCGAGGGTAAGCTTGAGGTTCCGGATCGAGTCACAGGATGGAAAGCGAGCAGCCCTATTCCTTACTCGAATTGGTTGCAGGTCGCTTCCGCCCAGGAAATCTCTCTGGAAAGCTTAGTGGTTGCCAAAAGCCAGCGGATGCTTGATGCCGCGACCCAAGATCCTTTGCCGCATTATCAGGATTACATCGATCAAGATCCCCTGCGTGCGACCATTAAGCTGCTCAAGCGGCATCGCGATGAATGGGCCATCAAGACAAGGAGCGCTGATACTCGCCCAATATCTGCGGTCATCACCACTCTAGCCACGCACGCATACCTGGATGTCGTAAAGGAGTCGCAGTCGAAGCCTCTGGCACCGCTCGATGCAATTTTGGAAATCGTTCGCAGAATGCCGCAGCACATCGCGCATAGAGGTAGCGACTGCTATGTCTGCAACCCTGCCGATAACGGCGAAAACTTTGCAGAGAAGTGGAATCGACCGGGCGAGGGGCAAGGCTACCGTCAGGCATTCGCCAAGTGGCATGCGGACGCCAGTGCATCTGTGTCATTAGGTTTGGAAAGTTTTGAATCCAATGACTCCTTTGCCGAGGCAGTGAAAAAGAACTTCGGTATTGCGCCGGCGTTCATCACGGCAGTGAACAATGAAATCCCTGCGAATTGGACGATGCCCGGTCGACCGGATGGCACTACTCGAAACTCTGCTTCGATGGGTTCGCTCTTCGGAGGGGCCAGCGGTGGCGGAACCTCTCAGTCGAGCGTAAAGCCAGTTGGACGCCTTGGCTGATCCTATTAAGACACCATTGCAGCGCGGAATCGCCGCACTGCGTAACACCCTAGGTCAGGATGCTGCCGATGCATTGCTCCAGCCCGCACCCATGCGGGCTGACGAAGCGGCGTGCTTTCACTTCCCCTTGCCCATCGATTACACGGGGCAGGAGCGGCGACTGCGTATAGGTTTCCCCTCCAACTTTCCCCGCGGGCTCTTGCGGCTGAACGTCGAACCCTCTCCATGGCTGGTTTGGCCGCATGCCACTAAGTCGGGGCTTTGCCTTCATGGCTTTCAGGAACGCCCCATCATGGGCTCCCCGGAGGTCGTGGTAGAGGACAGCCTTGCTCGCTTGGCCCAGATCGTTTCGTTGTCCAAGATGGGATCAAACCAGGCAACACGCGATATCGAATTTCAGAATGAGATCACTACCTACTGGTCGTTTCAGCACGGGCAGTCATTCCAGAACCTCTTACTGTTGGATCGACCTCAGGCTGCCTCGCAGTTGTTTGCGCTCAGCGATCCGCGCCGAGCTGTGCCATCCGGTCAGGAAACGGTTTGGTTAGCATCGAATGTAGCTGCACTCAAAGGGCATTACCGACGGGTCGTCGGGCGCTCTGCTGTCATTCGTGCGGCCGAAACTCCCGGTTTTTACGTCAAGCTTCAGACTTATCCGGATATCCGCACCCCGGATCCAGAAGATTTATTGCTGTGGCTAAAGCCACACCTTCAACCAGACGATGCCGAGCAATTGCTGGCATGGTTTGAGCTGCATGGAACGTTGGCGAGTCGATGGATTGTTCTGGAGCTTCCAGGAGGCGCAGATGCTCCAACATATTGTCTCAATGTGCGTTCGCTCGGTGTACAGCAGGAGCGGGGGGCAAAGTTTGGCTTGCGTACAGCTCGCCGGCGGCCAGCTATCGCAAATGCTCATCCTCCGGCGCTCGTCCGAGCAACTGCCCTGGATGTGCTTGATCGAGCGTCCATCCTGTCCCGCGATATAAGCGGCACTGCACAGCACCTTGAAAATGCTCGAGTCGTTTGTGTTGGCGTTGGCTCATTAGGCAGTACGGTGGCAATACAATTGGCACGATCCGGTGTCGGCCACCTTACCCTCATCGATCCTGACACTTTGGTGTCAGCCAATCTGGGGAGGCACGTTCTGGGAGCGGATAGCCTAGGGAGGCTGAAAGCCTCAGCGTTGAGGGACAAGATTCTGTTAGATCTTCCGACGACAGAATGCACCGCTTATTCGACTTTTGCCGAAGTAGTGATGAGTAGCAAACCAGAAGTGTTCGATAACGCAGATCTGGTGGTGATCACGACAGCAGACTGGCAGTCGGAGGTCACTGTATGGCGAACCAAATCCAGCGGCGCTCCTTGGGGGCTTTTACAAGCCTGGAGCGAACCGTATACCCAGGTCGGCCATGCTCTATTCGCACCAGGCGGCACCTTTGATGGCCGTCAGTTGTTCACGGACGTCGGCGATTTTTTGCATAGATTTACAGAGTGGCCGGGAGGCGGTGTTGTTCCACTGCCCGCGTGTGGCGAGAGCTTTATCCCAGGCGGCTCGCTGGGAATGACCAATATCGCCTCTATGGTGTCGCACACGGCCTTACGCGCATTGACCGGCAAGATCGCCACTGCATCTTGGGTCAGCAGCATTTATAGGCCTGAAGATGTGCTGAGCCTAGGAGGCCAATACCATGGGCCCAAACTGCCAGAGGGGACGCAGCAAATCCTACTCGAACGCGGATGGCCGGAAGATAAGGACGAAATGGTATGACGGATATCGCATGGCGCTGGCGATGGCCGGAGGTGGACTCCGAGCTATTGGTGTCCCAGGCGGTCGCGGACATCTTGGATAGTCATCGGCAGGGCCTTTTTGGCGTGGAGCGAGGTGGACAGTTATTCGTCAACCCTGTTGATCCGAAAGGTTTGCTGCTGGCCTTGGCCACGTTGCCTCATCGCGCCGATCGGTCAGGCTGGTCTTGGCTAGAGTTGGATGCGGCGCGGTGCCGTCAGGAGATCCAGGCTGCCAACGAACAAGGGTTACGCCTGGTGGGCTATTGGCATACGCATCCCCAATCCGTTCCGGTGATCTCTCCGGCAGACATCGGTAGTTTCTCCAAATTTGCTGCACGTTACACGCAGGATCTGCCGCACCCAATAGCCATTATTGTCGGCAAGTCCGAAAAACCAGAAGGTATCAAGGCGTGGTCGTTCAGGGACGGCAGATATGTTGAGGCAACCTGGGTCAGATGAACTTCAAGTCAGTGCGGTGGAAGGCAGGTCAGCGTTTATAGTTACCCGCCAGCATTAGGGCGAAGAGCTCTGCCTGAAAGCGGGCATCATCCAATGCGTTATGGTTCGGTTCGCTGAGTGGCTTCAGCACAGCGGTCATTTTGGATGATTTTGTTTCCTTCCAGCTGCAACCTACAGCGCCCATAAAGTAGGCCTTCATGTCGATAGCGGTAAAACCAAAGGGGTTGGTTTCTAGGTATTTGTGGAAGTAGTAATTGACGAATGACCAGTCAAACGGTGCATTGAGTCCTACGAAAATGACCTTTTGCCCCGTTTGGCAGGACGATCTCAGCCACTGATCAAATGTCAGCATCGCCTGTTGCGGAGCGAGACCCTCGCGCTCCAGCTTCTCCAGACTCAGCCCCGATACTGCCAGCGCTTCGGGGTCGTGTTTCGGACTGTCAGGCCGTAGTTCAAGATAGATGGACGTTTCAGGTTGGGCTACAAGACAAGCTCCAATGGAAAGCAGACTGTATTCGCCTGGTATAGGCCCAGAAGTCTCGACGTCGACGGAAACATAAAGCTCATCAGGGTGCATGTCATATCCTTTCGTGTAGTTAACTGATCACGCTCAGGCTCTTAGCCATGTGAAGGTGGAAAGGCAGGTATATCCATTGCCCCATTTTTTGCTGTTTCACTCGCTATCCGGCGTTCGAGCAGCGGCAGTGCCTGTCTACCAGCGGATTGCGCGTTCCTTTGGTCAGCTCTGGGCCCAACCATGATGATGTGTGTCATTCTCTGATGGCGGATGAGGGCCGGACGATCATGAGTGAAACTGAGCGTTGGATAGTAAAATCCCAGAAAACTGAGGACGGAACTGGCGACATCATCATTGATCTGCCTCAAGAGTTGCTTGACCAAATGAGGTTAGGTGTTGGGGACGACCTGGAGCTAACGGTAGCGAATGGCACATTAGTGCTGACGCCCGTGCACAACACAATATCAGTGCGGCCCATGTTTGCTGGCGTCCTGAGTCAGGATGTCTATCATGCTTACCGCATGCGTCTGGAGACGCTTCTTCATATCTCTGTCAATGCTTCGGATCTGGACGTTCACGACATGATAGTAGCTGGCTTCTCGGTCAGCCTGATAAAAATGCTTTGTGATGATGGAACCCTCAGCGACGAAGAACGCGACAGAATCATTCAACCCAAAACGCTTAAAACAAAACTGTCAGCCAATCAGCTTTTAACGTTGCATGAGAGCGATCGCCTGTTCCGGTTTGCACATATTAGCGCCATGGCCGAGGTGATCTTCGGTGACAAAGGGAAGGCCAAACAATGGCTTTCCAAACCCAAAGCCCGTTTTTTAGGAGAAAGCCCATCGGCGGTGGCCACTACAACCTTTGGCACACATCTAGTCGAAGAAATGCTGATTCAAGTGTCTGAGGGCATGTCATTTTGATTCAGTCGCAGCCAAACGGCTTCTACCGCTCCTTGAGTAACATGGATTTCATGCGCCTATGCCCGCGTCGCCTTGCCGAATACGGCATGCACGGGCATCCATGAAGCACTAGGTTTCACCCACATCGGAACCTACCGCGAGGTAAGGTTCAAGCACGGCAATGGCATAGCCGGGTACTGGCGTAAACCACTTTATCTGGTGACAGCTAGATAGAAATCATCCCGTTCAGTGGGATGAGGGGAGAAGGCGGACCAGCTGTAAAATGGCCCAGTGGTCGGCATAGGAACCTCGTGTGTCGCGGGGAGCTAAGCTGAATGATGCTTCTCGTTCGAATCAGTTTTTTTTGATCGGCCGGAGGTACAAATGAACCTGGCAGATTTTGTCTCAGTGCTTTCTGCGGGTGAGAAAATAGACGGGTGCCAACTCACCACCTCAGATGCTGTGGCCCTCGCCAGTCTGCATTTTCCTTCCCGTGCCTATTGTCTTGTTGCTGATTGGGCAATATTGGATCTCGACATTACAACACGTCAGCGAAAAGCCATTACGGATAGACAGCTAATACCTGCTCTCGTTTACGCTTTGACCGTTATCCAAGACAGTAAAGGCCGCTTCCCGCCTGGTGGTTGGGTCCGAACAACGCTGGGTGTTTCCTTCACCCATGGCTGCTTATTTCGAACAAAAAACACAGTTTATGTGCTGATGGGGACCGGTCGAAGGTTGCGCACGGATTTAGACATCGCACTGAGCCTGTGTTGAAAAAAGACTATTTCCGCACAGGTGAGTGACCGGTCGCGCTCACATAATATTTCGTGCCTGAATGAACGCTCGCTGTTGTGTCAATCTATGTTGTTACCAATCGGGCCCCGTATTTGAAGTGCGACCCGTCTGTGTCAGTCTATGTTGCTGTTGTGTGGATCCCGGGTCATCCTACAGGCCCCGATTTACGAGAAGGGCTGTGTCAAACTATGTTGTTGGCAACCAAGGGCTGAAACTACGAATCTGTCGCTGGCGCCTTCGCAGGGAACGTTGAAGGCGCCGCAAACGTGGCGGCGCCGTTAAGCTCCCCCTGCTACGGAGGCGAGAGCCGCCTGCGCATCGCAGGGACCAGGACGACACCCTCGATCAAGCGGTGAACCCACCATCGATGGTCAGGCTTGCTCCAGTGATAAAACCGGACTCCTCGCCTGCCAGGTATGCCACAAACGCCGCTATTTCCTCTGGGCGACTGAAACGATCCAAGGCCATTTGCTCTCTCATGAACCCTGAGAACTCGCCATCCTCGGGGTTCATGTCCGTAGCCACCGGACCGGGCTGGACGTTGTTGATCGTAATACCTCGGGGCCCCAGGTCGCGGGCCAGTCCTTTGACCAGGCCGACCAGGGCGGACTTGCTCATGGCATAAGCCGCACCCCCCTGGAAAGGCATGCGCTCGGCATTGCAACTGCCGATATTGATCACACGGCCACCCTCGGGCATGTGCTTGATTGCCGCCTGAGTGGCGACGAAGACCGCGCGGACATTGACCGCCAAGACCTGATCGAAACTCTCCAGGGAAAGATGCTCGATAGGTGCTATCACAGCCACCCCGGCGTTGTTCACCAGGATATCGATACCGCCCAGGGCAGCGACCGTCTGTTCGACCGCCGCGATGACACTCTGCGGCTCGGCGCTGTCGGCCTGGATGACCACGGCCCTGACACCCCGTTCACGGGCAAGCGTGGCCGTCTTTTCCGCGCTTTCGCGTTGACTCACATAGGTCAATGCTACATCGGCACCTTCTTCGGCAAGCCGCAGCACAATGGCGGCTCCAATACCACGACTACCCCCCGTGACCAGGACTCGCTTACCGGTCAATTTTTTACTCATGGGAACTCTCCAGTTATTGAGATCAACTTTTTCATGCTGAATACATCTCCCGAAGCAACAACAGCCTTCTCTTGGATAAAACTTTGCGGCGAACGAATAGATTGTTTATTTCTTATTAAGAAACTTCACCACCAACTCATTCATGGGCGCCGCGCACTCTTCTGGCAACCAGTGGCCACAGCCAGGAAGAATGTGGCCCTCTACATCATTTGCATATTCTTTCATCTGATCGATCTGAAACTGCCCCATACCACCGTGGCCACCACCGCTTAGCGCCATGGTCGGCATCGTCAACTTGGTTTTCGACAACTTGATGTTTTGTTCAATGCTCTTGTTCAGGGCCCGATAGTATTCAAAGGAGGCATTCAGGCTATGTGGCTTGGAATAAGACTTGGCATACAGGTCCAGCAACTTCTCGGTGAACACACTCGTATTCGTACCGTGGGACTTGATGAAATGACTGAGAAAGAACTTTTCCTTGCCGGTGATCAGGGTTTCAGCCAGCTTCCCATTGGCCGCGAAGAAGCTGAAGTGCCAGACCAGCGACTCGCCTTCGGGCGTGAAGGCCGGAAAGTCATAGGCTTTGGCATCTGGAATGGGGGCTTCCATATAGACCAGTTTGGCAATATCTGCCTGGTTCTTGACCACCATCGGATACGTGTTCCAGATACCAATGTCATGGGCGACAAGATTAAAAGGCTTATCCGGGCTGAAGTTTTTAGCGAGCTTGTACAAATAGGGTGCTACGTCCTCCCCGGAGTAAGCCTTGGGCGGCTCGGACTGCCCTAGCCCGGGAAGATCGGGAGCGACCACGGTGAAATTGCGCGCCAGTTCAGGCATCAATTGATGCCATTCGTACCAGGTCTGGCCAAAGCCATGCACCAGCATGACCAGGGGGCCACTGCCACCGGTAACGTAATGCATCTTCACGCCATCGACTTCCTTGTACTCACTTTTAAATCCCGGCGGCAGCGGAAACTCGGTTTCCGCCAGGGCCCATCCTGAAAAACTCAAGGCGACAGCAGCCAGCACACCCTTAATAGATGTTTTCATGGAACTTCCTCTTTAGTGTTTAATTGAAAACTTTCAGTATCAGAAAGTTTGTAGCGCCAACGACACGACCGACCAATGCTGCAACAGACACTTGTCGCTCCCTATATTTATTGCCTTATCGAACCGACAACTTGACGGGTTCCAGTCAATGACTCTTTTATCAATGTCCGATATTGACAGTAACCGTCGATACACCAGGCTTTTTGTCATCCGACAGGACGAAAAGCAGCAGCGCAACCACCGCGGCCACCAGGCTCAGTGCAGCCCCTACCCAACCGAGCAGAGACAACCCGCCACTCTTTATCACCAGCCCCCCGGCCACGGCCCCTAGACCGATCCCCACATTGCAAGCCGATACATTCAGGGAGGCCGCGAAGGCCGGCGCTTGTGGCGCGGACTTCATGACCCTTACTTGCCCGACGATAAACAGGGCCGCCTGGGCAACGCCCCATACCACCAGGCTGGCCATCAGCATCCAGGCGTCATGGATGACCAGCGTCAATGAACTCAAGCCGACCGCCATCATCAGAGCAAACACCAGCGTCGCGCCCAACGGGCTATGGTCCACGAACTTGCCTCCCAACCAGTTGCCTATCAGCCCCACCAGGCCAAACCCCATGAGCGTCCAGCCGACAAGCGCACCATTGAATCCGGCGAGGCGTTCGAGAATGTCGGCCAGATAGGTGTAGGTGGTGAACATCGCGGTAAAAACCAGCAGCGATAGCAGCAGATGCCCAAGCACCGAGGGACTGCGCAACACCCGGACCTGCTGACGCATCGACAGGACGGCATGCCCCTCCATGCGTGGCAGCAACAGCAACAGAATGGCCTTGGCGAAGGACATCACTGCCAGGATCGCGAACGCAGTCCGCCAACCCCAGGCATCCGAGATCAAGGTGCCGAGAGGTATGCCCAGCACAGTGGCCGCTACCACACCAAAAAACACCCACGATACGGCCCTTCCCGCCTTCGCTGGCCCGGCCAGTTGGGCTGCCGCTTCACTGGCCATGGCCCAGAACACCGGCAACGCCAGGGCCGGGAAAAAACGCGCGAGCGCCATGACCCAAAGGTTATTGGCTGACGCGGCTACTGCATTCGACACCGCAAAGATCAGCAGGCAACCGACGAATAATCGCTTGCGTTCGACATGGCTCAAGGCAGCGGTGAGGAAAGGACCAAAAATGGCGACGGAAAAAGCGAAAAGGCTTACCAGCAACCCAGCCTGGGAAATGCTGATCCCCAGGTCTCGTGCCATCGGCGGAAGCAGGCCGATGATCAGGAATTCGGTGGTGACAATGGTAAAGGCTGCCGAGGCGAGCAATGAAATGGGTAGCAACACGATAATACCCTCGATGGAATCCAGTGCCCCCTGGAGCGGTTAGCGCAAGGCGGGGCATCGCCGATTTACGTAGTGATCGCTATGCTAATTGAAAAAAGATCCTCGTCAAGTATATTTGTATCGATCGATATTTATATATTTAGAGGGCGCTACTGATGGCTATACGCGGAAGACCTCGGACCTTTGACAGGGAGAAGGCCCTGGCCTTGGCCATGGAGGTTTTTTGGGAGTACGGCTACGACGGCGCATCCCTGACACTGCTGACCGGCGCCATGGGCATCAGCACTCCCAGCTTGTACTCGGCATTTGGCAACAAGGAAGTTCTGTTTCGCGAGGCGCTGGCGCATTACCTGTTCTTGCATGGCCCGGACCACCAGGGCTCCCTGGGCAACGCCGCCACCGCCCGGGAAGGCATAGCCGGGTTATTGCGTGAAACGGTGGACATGCTTTGTACCCACCAGCAATCCCGTGGCTGCCTGATTGTGCTGGCAGCCTTGTCCGGAAACCCGGAGAGCAAGGCCGTACGAGATGCCCTGTGCCAGCAGCGCAAGGAGTCCGTCCGGTTGTTTCGACAGCGCCTGGAACAAGGGGCAACTGATGGCGAATTGCCGGTCGAGCGGATCGAAGAGTTGGCGGTGTTCTATTCCACTGTCCTGTTTGGCCTGAGCATCCAGGCTCGAGACCAGGTTCCCCGGGAACAACTGTATTCGGTGGTCGATACTGCGATGCGCGCCTGGCCGCAGGAATAGCCGTTGTGCCAGTCGCCCCAGACGGTCCGCATCAGGCACGGAAAGCGAGGCACCGTCCTTTGGGGGCACCTCGCGCCTGATGGACGAACACTGAGCTACAGGTGGAAATCGCCCGCAGCCTCCGGCTGGTAAAGCACTTTCCTGATCTCAATCCGGCGGGTCCGATCAGAAATCCGCCAGTCGATGGCGTCCCCTTCCTGATAGCCGAGGATGGCGGCGCCGATGTCGGAATACACGGAATGCTTCCCTGCATTGCTGTCGGCGTCTTCAGGGTAGACCAAGGCCACTTCGATCTCTTCTTCGTCCAGCTGCAGCAAAGTCCTAGAGTTCATCGTGACGACATTGCACGCCACCTGCTGCGGCTTGACGACAATGGCACGCTCAAGCTCATGTTCGAGGTCAATAACGGCTGGGCCTTGCTCGAGCGCGATCAGGCTCTCGAGCCTGGCCTTGTCGATTTCAGTGATGTAGATCCTGGTGGAGTCGCCAAAGGCGCCTTCGCGCAAGAACTGGAGGTAGCGCCCCGCCGTCATGGAAAATGATTTCAATGTCGGCGTTTCGCTCTCAAGCACAAAGCCGCTGCGCAGAAAGGCTTTCAGCGAGCGCGCGTTGTCCGGGTGGATCTTGGCGATGAGCTTCTTGGCCCGCATGTCGAGGAACGCCAGTTTCATGCCTTCGCGGATCGTGCGGGCGCCAAGGTTGCGGCCCCATTTGTCGCTGTCTCCGATGACCAGGACGATCTCGCAATCTGAGCCGGTCTTGATTAGACGGACAAAGCCCACCGGGGCGTCATGCCGGTCATAGGCCATGAAGAATCGACCGCCCCGGTTGAATAGATGGGTCAGGATCGGCAATTGAGTCCGATCGATGGCTTGCTCGATGGAGCGGGAGACATGACGCGAATCGCTCAGATAGCAGGTGACGCGCTCATCCTCCAACCAATCCATCAGCGTCAGCGCGTGCGCCCGAGTAATTTCAGGGCACAGCGAAATGAAAGGCTTGTTCATCTTCAGCACACTTATTTGTAGTCGAAAAGGATGGAAGCCTGTCATGGCTATGGCCATGACGGTTCTTTCGGCAACCGGCTATGTTAAGACATAACGCGGGTAATGCCGAACAGCCTGGAACAGATGGCGCCTGACATTACGTTTTCGTGAGCAAGCCCGCACATTCGATCGCCGTTAGCCTTTAGACAGGTGTGACTCAGGTCCACCAATACCGCACCAAATGAAAGAAAATCGGCGCCGCAAAACACACCGAATCCAGCCGATCCAGCATCCCGCCGTGTCCTTCGATCATATGTCCCCAGTCCTTCACGCCTCGGTCGCGCTTAATCGCCGACATCACAATCCCGCCGGCAAAACCCAGCAGGTTGATCAGCAGTGCAATCAGGAAGGACTGCCAGGGGTTGAACGGGGTGGTCCACCACAGCGCTGCGCCGATCAGGGAGGACAGCAGGATCCCGCCGACAAAGCCTTCGACGGTTTTCGACGGTGACAGGTTGGGCGCGATCTTGTGTTTGCCGAACAGTTTGCCGCACACGTACTGCAATACATCCGAGAGCTGCACCACGATCACTAGGTAGGCGATCAGCAGCAGGTTGCGGCCCTCGTAGCCGACGATATCGAGGGTCAGCAGCGCTGGCACGAAGGACACGCAGAACACCGCGATCATCAGCCCCCACTGCACTTTCGACGCTCGTTCCAGGAAGTGCGTGCTGTCGCCGCCCAGCGAGGCCAGGATGGGCAGCAGCAGGAACACGTAGACCGGGATAAAGATCGAGAACAGGCCGTACCAGTCAAAGTAGATCAGCAGGTATTGCAGGGGCAGCGCCAGGTAGAACGCGGCGACCAGTGCCGGGTAGTCGCTGCGGCGAGTGGGTGTGAGGGTGAGGAATTCGCGCAGGGCGTAGAACGATACGGCGTAGAACAGCAGGATTACCGCGCCGGTGCCGAGCCAGAAGGCGATGCCGATCATCACCACCATCACCCACCAGGCATTGATGCGAGCGTTGAGGTTGTCGATCACCGCGTTGGGTGTGCCACGGGTGCGCAGCTTGAGGATCAGGCCGATCAACGAGGCGAGCACCAGGATCAGGCCGATGCCGCCGAACAACATCAGGGTTTGGCTATCCATGTCAGGAAGGCTCCGGGGCGAGGGCGAGCAGGGCGTCGCGGCTGCGGGCGAGAAACAGGGTTTTGTCTTCACCGTCTGCAAGCTGCAGCGGTGCGCCAAAACTGGTGGTGCACAACAGCGGCAGCGGCAGCACACGGCCCTTGGGCATCACACGGTTGAGGTTGGCGATCCACACCGGGATCAGTTGCGCCTGTGGGTAACTTTTTGCCAGGTGATACAGGCCACTCTTGAAAGGCAACAGGCCATCTTCCAGGTTGCGCGTGCCTTCGGGGAATATGATCAGCGAGTCGCCGTGCTCCAGGGCTTCGAGCATCGGTTGCAACGGGTTGTCCACAGGGTCTTTGCGTTCGCGGTCGATCAGCACGCCGTTGAACACCCGGTTGATGATGTAGCGGCGCAGTGCACTCTTGTTCCAGTAGTCGGTGCCGGCCACCGGGCGCGTGGCTTTGCGCAGGTTTTGCGGCAACGACGCCCACAGCAGCACGAAGTCGCCGTGGCTGCTGTGGTTGGCAAAATAGATGCGCTGCACCGGTTCCGGGGCGCAGCCCAGCCACAGGCTGCGGGCGCCGGTTACTGTGCGGGCCATGGAGGTAATCAGGGTCGCGACCAGGGGTTCGAGCATGAGGATTCTTTATCCGGCGAAGGGCAGCCACGGGCTGGCCAGGATGACGGCCAATGTCAGTAACACTTGCGCGCCCAGCAGGTAAGCCTGTTTGCGCAGTAACTTGAGGGCGCCACGCCGGCGTTCGGTCCAGGGCCGGCTGGGGCGGTTGGCGGGTTGCAGGCCCAGGGTCTGTAGGGTCTGGTCCAGCTCGCCGGTACGTTCTATGTCCTTGGCCATCAGCGCAAACAGATCGGCGTCGAAGGCCACCCGTAGTGCCCAGTACTTTTGCAGCAGTCCGAGGATAATCATCCACAGGCTCAGCAGCAGGCAGATCGGCGTGATGCTGACCATCAACCATTGCGCCAGGCCAAACAGCACCCCGAGCAGGGTCAGGCCTGTGGATAACTGATCCAGGGAGCGGCCTCGGCGTAGCAGGCTGGCGACCACCTGGAGTTGCATATCAGCGGGCATAAGGCAGTGCTCCCAAGGCTTGACGATGATTGGCGTGCAGGACCACATCCGGTCGTGCTGTACGAATAATAGCCAGCGCTTCATCCACTGTGCTGGCGCGCCCGCTGTGCAGCAGCCAGGCCGCCACGGCGCTGGCGCTGCGGGAGTAGCCAAGGGCGCAGCACACCAGCAACGGCCCGTGTTCGCGCAAGCGCTCAATGGCTTGGGCCGCTTCCAGGCACTGCGCAGGTGTAGGGGCGGTCAGGTCGAGGACGGGCAGGGCATGGTATGCGCGGCCCTGTGGATAAATAGGCAGTTCGGCACACAGATCGACCACGGCACTGAATGAATTCAGCTGCGCTGGCGTCGGAATCCGCCCCAGCCACACGTTATCCACAACCCGGTCTGGCTGCGGATGCTTGCGCGTCCATAGCCGCGAGTTGAGCCACGCCGCCGCGAGATAAGGCGCATACAGCCAGCGTGCTGCCGGGCTGAGGCGGCCATCGGCGCGTTTCTGAAAGCCTGCGGCGCCCAGCAGCCAATAGTTGAGTGCCACCAGCAACACCGCGACGGCAGGCCACAGCAGCCATAACCAGGCGCCGCCCCCGGTAAAGGCGGCTATCGCCAGCCCCAGGGCGCCCAGTGCGTAACGCAACCCCAGGCGCCAGCGTTTCGGGTCTTTGGCCAGCCGCGCATTCAGCAGCGGGCTTGGATGATCCACCGGCCAGAGCCACACACACAGCCAGCCGGCCAGGGCACCTGTGGGTAAGTCGATAAAGTGATGCTGGTAAGTGGTCAGCACCGAGATACCAATCAGCGCAAACCAGCCATGCACCAGCCAGCGCCACAGGCCTTGGCTATGCCGCTGGTACATGACCCACAGGATCACCAGCAAAGCGATATGCAGCGACGGCGCCTGGTTGAACGGTTTGTCGAACCCCGCCAGCACCGCGAACAGCCAGCCGAACACGCCGTCCATTTCCGGGCGTTCAAAGGTGAAGCGCAACGGCCAGAGCAGGAAGCAGCTCACGGCAATCACCTGGGCACTGAGCAGGCGCAGGGCATGTTGCTTGAGCTCATGGCGGCTGTTGGGCAGCAACAGGGAGAAACCGTAGAGCAGGTCGATCGACCAATAGGGCACGATGGTCCAGGCCCAGAACGGCATATGGGTTTCCCAGCCGAACACCAACGTGCCGACATCGCTGCGCTGGCTGGTGACCCAGGTGGCAAAGCCGTAGGTGCTGAAAAACAGCGGCGCCAACAGCAGCAGCCACAGCAACGCGGGTTTGAAGAGGCCCGGTTCGCGCATGGTCAGATCTTCTGCGCCAGCGATACGCTGAAAATGCCCCACTCATCCACACGCTGGGTGATCTTGCGAAAGCCCGCCGCTGCCACCAGTTGATCCATTTCCGCCTGGCTGCGACGGCGCATCACCCAGGCCTGGCCCTGGCGATGGCTGGTCAGGGCACGGGCGATCAGTTCCAGTTGCGGGTGCCACGGTTGGCCGGTGTACACCAGGTAGCCACCGGGCTCCACGGCTTCGGCCAGGCCAGCGAGGGAACCTGCGACCATAGCGTTGTCGGCAAACAGCTCATACAGCCCGGACACCACCGCCAGCGTCGGCTTGGGCGCCAGTGCCGCCAGGTCGGCCCGGTCGAAGGCATCGCCTTTGACGAACTGCGCAATATCCCCCAGGCCTTTCTCGCGAATCAGCGCGCCACCGTCGCGCACGTTGATATCGCTGTAGTCGCGCAACAGGATCGATTCCGGCAGTGGGGAAACGCCCTGCAAGGCTTCCAGAATGTACCGACCGTGCCCTGCGGCGATGTCGACGATACGCACCTCGCGCCCGTCGTCCCGCAGCTGGGTCATGGCCAGGCGCAGCAACTCTTCGGCATGCAGCTTGCGCTGGCGGATCCCGCGCCAGCCAATTGAGTTCAGGTAGTTGGTATCGATCATCCGCCCTAGCGCGCCCTTACCGGTGGGGGTATTGCGGTACACGTAGTCCAGGGTGCTGCCCGAGTCGAAACCGGTGTCGAAGCCCAGCTTCACCCCCTCGGACAATTGGCGGCCCAGGCCCATGCTGGCGCGGGTCATGCGCCAGTACAGGTCGCGCAACGAGTTGCGCGGCAGCGGCGCGGCGAGGGCTTCGGATTCGGCGCAGGTCGCGCCGAGCTTGTCGGCATCCAGCAGGCTGGCGCGGTCCAGTGGGTGGGCAAAGTTTTGCAGGATAAAACGCCTGGCGCTGGCCAACGCCACGGCGCGGTCACGTTCGCCGAGGGTGTCGTGGAAAAAGCCGGGGAGGATGTGCAGTTCCTTTTTCAGGCTGCCAAGGCGCTCAAAGAACTGTTGCTGGGGTTTGCGATGCACCACAAAGTCCGAGCCGGAGATCAGCAGTTGGGTCGGCACCTGGATGGCCTGGGCATCGGCGACTACGCGGTCGGCCGCTTCGTACAGGCCCAGCAGCACATTCACCGAGATCGCCTTGGTGATCAGCGGGTCAGTGTCATAGGACGCGACACGCTCGGGGTCATGGCTGAGGAACTTGGCCTTGACGTAGCTGTTGACGAAAAAGTTGCCGCGAAAGCGCCGCATCAACGCCAGGCCCGGGCGGGCGAAGGGCACGTAGAGCTTGACCTTGAAGGCCGGGGAGGCAAGCACCAGGGCGCGGATGTTCGGCGCGTAGTCATGGACCCAGGTGGCGGCGATCACCGCGCCGACGCTTTGGGCGATGACGGCGAGGTTGTCTGGCGCGATGCCATAGGCGCTGCCGATATGGTCGCAGAAGGTCTGCACATCCCGCGCGCTGGTGGCAAAGCTTGGGCTGTCGCCACGCTCGCCGGGGGACTGGCCGTGGCCACGGGCGTCCCAGGCGAAGAAATCGAAGTGCGGCAGGTCCAGTTCATCCACCAGGTGTGCAATGCGCCCGGAATGCTCGTGGCCCCGATGGAACAGCAGGATCGCCTGGCGTGGCTCGGGCCCGGTGGCGGTGGTCGCGGGCCAATGCCGATAGAAAAGCTCTACGCCATCATGGGTGCTGAAGGTGTGCTGTTGCTGTTCGCGCATCGCAAGATCCTTATGCCGTCGGGGAGATGTCGGGTTGTTCTTTAAGGCCCTGGCGCACTCGATTGACCAGGGTATAGGCGAGCAGTGCAGCCACCAGCCACATCACCCCATCGACCCAGCCTGCGCCGAGCCAGCCCAGGGCCACGCCGGTGGCCAGCACACCGAGGACAAATGCACGATCACTCTTGCCCATGGGGCCGTCATAACGCCGCGAGGCACCGACCATGGGCCCGAGCACGCCGGCGTATTCGCTGAACACCGCCAGCAGCGTCACCAGCAACACCGGCGCCAGGCTGGCCCCGGGGATCAGCGCAAACGGCAGGATCAGCGCACTGTCGGCGATCACATCGCACAGTTCATTGAGGTAGGCGCCCAGGCGTGATTGCTGGCCGAACTCCCGGGCGAGCATGCCGTCGATGGCATTGAGGGCCATGCGCAGGATCATCCACAACGGGATCAATATGAACACCCAGGCGTGCTGGGCGAAACCCGCGACCAGCAGGCCCACCAGCAACGACACGACCCCGGCCAGCACGGTGATCTGGTTGGCGGTGGTGCCGTTGTCATACAGGCGCTGCACCAGGGGCCGCAGCAGGTTTTGAAAACGCGGTTTGAGCTGATAGATCGAAATCATGAGAGTGACGCTTCCTTGTCCGTGATCCCGCGAAAAATCTGGTGTGAGTGTGACGATAAATCGCGGTGGGCACTAGTGATGGTTCCTACAAGGATTCAGGAAACCACGAAAATTCTCACAGCGTTGTAACGCCTCTCAGGCACCTCACTCTAGTGCTGTGTCGGGACTGAACAAACCGTTCAGCCGACCCCCTACAGACCCATGAGGAATACCACAATGAATATCAAGAATGCCGTTTCCGGTGCTGCCCTGGCCATTGCTGCCGCCACGATGTTTGCCGGTGTCGCGACCCAGGTCCAGGCGGCCGATGAAGCGAACGTGCATTGCTATGGCGTGACCTCCTGCAAAGGCATGAACGACTGCAAGACCGCCGAAAACGCCTGTAAAGGCCAGGCTGTCTGCAAGGGCCATGGCTTCAAGGCCATGACCAAGGCCGCCTGCGATGCGGCGGGTGGCAAAGTCGGCGAATAACCGCGAATACGTGATCCCGCAGCGGTGTGCACGTCGCTGCGGACACTTTCCAGGAGTTCGTCATGTCGCTATCGGTTCCTTGCCTGGGCTACGGCCTGGGATTACGCAGCACTTACTATCAACAGATTATCGAGCAGTCGCCGGATGTGGACTGGTTTGAAATCGTCTCCGAGAATTATCTGGTGCCGGGCGGCAAGGCCCTGTACTACCTGGACGCCATCGCCGAGCGTTATCCGTTGGTGATGCATGGGGTGTCCCTGTCGATCGGCGGGCCCCATGCCCTCGATAGGGATTACCTCAAGCAACTCAAGCAATTGGCCGACCGGGTCAAGCCGGCGTGGGTGTCCGATCACCTGTGCTGGAGCCGTGGCAACGCCCATCAACTGCATGACTTGTTGCCGCTGCCCTATACCGGGGAAAGCCTGCGCCACGTCGCGGCCCGTGTGCGGCAGGTACAAGATGTGTTGCAGCGGCCATTGGTGCTGGAAAACGTCTCCAGTTATGTGCGATCCAAGGACGATGAATTCACCGAGTGGGAATTCCTCAGCGCCTTGAGCCACCTCAGCGGTTGCGAGCTGCTGTTGGACGTCAACAACGTGTATGTCAGCTCGCGCAACCATGGCTTCGACCCCTGGACCTTTATTCGCAACCTGCCGCCGCAGAGCATCCGCCAACTGCATTTGGCCGGACATATGGACTACGGCGACTATGTGGTTGATACCCATGACCATCCGGTGTGCGATCCGGTGTGGCAACTGTTTCAACAGACCCTGGAACACCTGGGGCCGGTGGCCACTTTGCTGGAGCGTGATGACCACTTCCCGCCGTTCGCCGAGTTGCTCGATGAGCTGGGCAAGGCCCGTGAGTTGGGGGCTGGCGCCTTGGCCCGGAGGTCGCTATGCGCCTGATCGACTGGCAGCTGGCATTTGAACGGCATCTCTTGGCAGAGGCTGGCAACTGTGGTTTTGCCAGCACCTTGATCGGTGGCCCGACCCTGGGTGTCGAGACGGGCCTGGCGATCTATCACAACGCCTATCGGGCCCGTTTGCTGGAAGTGATGCAGGGGGATTTCCCGGCCGTGTGGCATTGGCTGGGGGATGATGAATTTGCCGGGTTGGTGGCGGCCTATGTGCAGCGCTATCCATCGGCGCATTTCAGCTTGCGCTGGCTGGGGCAACGGTTTGCAGACTTTATCGACGAGCATCTGGTCGCCGAACAAGCCGCCCCCCTAGTGGAGCTGGCGCGCCTGGAATGGGCCTTTACCCTGGCGTTTGATGCGCCTGCGGGCCAACCCCTGAGCCTGCCGGACATGGCCCGGCTGGCGCCCGAGGCCTGGCCATTGTTGCAGGTTGAGTGGGTGCCGGCAGTGCAGCAGGTGTTGTGTCGCTTCAACAGCCTGCAGATTTGGCGTGCGGTCAAGGCACAGGCTGGGTTTCCCGGCAGCCAGCCGTTGCCGCTGGCCGAGGTGTGCCTGATCTGGCGTGACCAGCAGGTGTGCCGCTACCGCAGCCTGGAGCCCGCCGAGGCATATGCCCTGGCCGGGATGGTCGACAAGGGGTGGACGTTTTCAGAACTGTGCGCCGAATTGGCAGTCACTTATCAAGAGGGCGCGCCGCTGCAAGCTGTTACCTGGTTGAAACAGTGGGTTCAGGACGGTTTGCTGCAATGTCGGGCACCATAGAATGGGGCTATTAAATCGATAGCCTGCTACTTTTTTATGGATGGTCTACCCTCATTTCAGACGTCTGAAACGAGGGGGACTACTCATGTTTGCGCAACTTCCACCGGCCTTACAGAATCTTCAGCTTCCGCTGCGTCTGCGACTCTGGGATGGCCATGAATTCAACCTGGGCCCGGAGCCCAGCGTCACCATCGTGGTCAAGGACCCGGTGATGGTGACGCAACTGAGCCATCCCACGCTCGACTCCCTGGGGTCTGCCTTCGTGGAAGGCAAACTGGAGCTGGAAGGCTCCATCAGTGATGTTATCCGGGTGTGTGACGAATTGAGCCATGCCCTGGTCGAGGAGGCTGAGCACACCGGAGCGGTGCGCTCGATCCACGACAAGGCCACGGACGCCGCCGCGATTTCCTACCACTACGACCTGTCGAACGAGTTCTACCAGCTCTGGCTGGACCGTGACATGGCCTATTCCTGCGGTTACTTCGAGACCGGCAGCGAATCCCTCGACCAGGCCCAACAAGACAAATTCCGCCACCTGTGCCGCAAGCTGCGCCTGCAGCCTGGGGAGTATCTGCTGGATGTCGGTTGCGGCTGGGGCGGGTTGGCGCGTTATGCGGCGCGTGAGTTCGGGGTCAAGGTGTTCGGCATCACCCTGAGCAAGGAACAACTGGCATTGGCCAGGGAGCGGGTGCTCGCCGAGGGCCTGGAAGACCGGGTGGAGCTGGCGTTGCTCGACTACCGCGACTTGCCACAGGACGGGCGGTTCGACAAAGTGGTCAGCGTCGGTATGTTTGAACATGTCGGCCACGCCAACCTGGCGCAGTACTGCCAGACCCTGTTTAGCGCCGTGCGTGAAGGTGGCCTGGTGCTCAACCATGGCATCACGGCCAAACATACCGATGGCCGCCCGGTGGGGCGTGGTGCCGGGGACTTTATCGAGCGTTACGTGTTCCCCAATGGCGAGCTGCCGCACCTGGTGATGATCAGCGCCGAAATCAGCGAAGTCGGCCTGGAAGTGGTCGACGTGGAAAGCCTGCGCCTGCATTACGCGCGCACCCTGGACCACTGGAGCGAGCGCCTGGAAGACAACCTGGAGGCGGCGGCAAACATGGTCCCGGCCCAGGCGCTGCGTATCTGGCGCCTGTACCTGGCGGGTTGCGCATATGCGTTTG
The DNA here is from genome assembly GCF_001983165.1 of Pseudomonas gessardii. Taxonomy (GTDB): domain Bacteria; phylum Pseudomonadota; class Gammaproteobacteria; order Pseudomonadales; family Pseudomonadaceae; genus Aquipseudomonas; species Aquipseudomonas gessardii. Next base: position 41,846 of record NZ_MNPU01000017.1, read on the forward strand.
CCCGGGGCTGGATCAACCTGCACCAGATCCTGGCGGTCAAGCCCCATGCCGATGGCAGCCATGAGTTGCCGTGGACGCGGGAAGATCTCTACCGCTGAGATCTTTGGCTACGTTGAAATACTAAATGTGGGAGCTGAGCTTGTGTGGGAGCTGGCTTGCCTGCGATGCAGACACCGCGTTTTTTCAGTTACAACGCAGTGATGCAATCGCAGGCAAGCCAGCTCCCACATTTTGTCCGGTGCAATTTATAAGATGGGGGAAATCAACCGCGCCACGCGCATCCCCAGTTGCTGCAGGCGGCGAGTCTGCTGGCTTTCTTCCTGGCTGGTTTCGTGGGCCTGGGCGAAGTCGTCCAGCAGCATATGTTCCACTTCGCTGGCGAAGGCTTTATCGACGGTCAGCAACATCACTTCAAAGTTGAGGCGGAACGAACGGTTGTCCAGGTTCGCACTGCCGATGGCGCTGATTTCGCGGTCTACCAGCACCACTTTCTGATGCAAGAACCCCGGCTTGTAGCGGAATACCCGCACGCCGGCGCGCACCGCCTCAATCGCGTACAGGCTGGAGGCGGCGTAGACAATGCGGTGGTCGGGGCGTGACGGCAGCAGCAGGCGCACGTCCACGCCGCGCAACACCGCCAAGCGCAGTGCGGCGAATACGGCTTCGTCAGGGATGAAATACGGGCTGGTGATCCACACCCGCTCAGTCGCCGCATGAATGGCTTCGACGAAAAACAGCGAGCAGGTCTCATACGGGTCCGCCGGACCGCTGGCCAGCAATTGGCAGAGCACGCCGTCATCGGCATAGGTGTCGGGCAGGATCAGCGGCGGCAGTTCACGCGCGGCCCAGAACCAGTCTTCGGCAAACGACTCCTGCAGGCACGCCACCACCGGGCCGCTGACTTGCACATGGGTGTCGCGCCAGGGGGCCAGCGGTGGTTTCTTGCCCATGTATTCGTCGCCGACGTTATGCCCGCCGACAAACCCGGTCAGGCCATCGACCACGACAATCTTGCGGTGATTGCGGAAATTTACCTGGAAACGATTGAACCAGCCGCTGCGGGTGGCAAACGCCTTGATCTGCACCCCGGCGTCACGCAGCGATTGCACATAACCGTGGGGCAGGGAATGGCTGCCGATGCGGTCATACAGCACATAGATGGCCACACCCTCGGCGGCCTTGGCCTTGAGCAGGCTGTGCAGCTGGCGCCCCAGTTGATCGTCATGAATGATGAAAAACTGCACCAGCACCGCAGTCTTGGCGGCACCGATGGCGTCGAAGATGGCGCTGAAGGTGGCGTCGCCATTGACCAGTAAACGCACCTGGTTATTGGCCAGGCACGGCATGCGTCCCAGCTTGGGCATGGCGCGCAGCGAGGCATAGGCGTGGGAGTTGCGCGCGGCCAGGGCTTCTTCGACCCAGGGGCGCCAGTTCAATTCGGTGATGGCCTTGTGCATTTCCTGGTTGGCCTGGCGCCGGGCCTGGATATAGGCATCGAAGCTGCTGCGGCCAAAGATCAGGTAGGGGATCAGCGTCAGGTACGGCATGAACATCAGCGACAGTGCCCAGGCAATCGAGCCTTGGGCGGTACGCACGGTCAGCACCGCGTGCAGGGCGGCCAGGGAGCCGAGAAAATGCAGGGTGGCGATAAAGTAGCCAAGCAAATGCGGGCCGAAGAAATCCATGGACAACGATACTCCTGACGATCCAATGCGTAACAGACCATGTTCGACGGCGATTGTCGCTATTTTATTGAGCATGCAACGCCGAGCGCTTTGCGACGTCTAACGCCGACAATTACCCAGGAGTTACCCGATGAATGCTCGTCTGCTTGGTTTGGCCATGGTTGTAGGGTTGACGCTGCCTGTGGCAGCGCAGGCGCAGATGTTGGCGCCGGGCTTGTGGGAATTGACCACCAGCAATATGAAAGTCGATAACCAGAACCTGCCGGACTTGTCGTTGATCCTCGGCCAACTGAAACAACAGATGACCCCGGAACAGCGCGCGATGCTGGAAAAACAGGGCATCACCATGGCCGGCAAAGGTGTGCAGGTCTGCCTGACGCCGGCCCAGGTAGCCTCCGATACCATCCCGCTGACCGACCCGCAATCGGGTTGCAAGCAAGAGGTCACCGACAAGACTGGCAACCAGTGGAAATTCCGCTTCAGTTGCCCGAAAGCCCAGGGCACGGGCGTGGCCACATTCCAGAGCCAGAAGGCATTCACCACCACGGTCAACGGCACCTTCAATGCCACCGGCGTGCAGCAGAACGGCAGCCTCGACACCCAGGCACAGTGGCTGGGTAACGACTGCGGCACGGTCAAGCCCCGCGCCTGAACGGCTCCTGGGTTTTAGCGCAGAAAATGCAGGGGCAGCCCCTGGCAACTGTCAATGACCTGCCCCTGGTGCCAGGCCACATGGCCTGACACCAGGGTAGTGCTGACGCTATGGCGAAAGCTGCGCCCGGCAAAGGGTGTCCAGCCGCAGCGGGCGAGGATCGGCTGGCTGCTCACCGGCTTGCCTGCGGGCTCGGGCTTGATCAGTACCAGGTCGGCCCAGTAGCCCTCGCGTAGATAACCCCGGTCAGGAATGGCGAACAGGTCGGCGACGCGATGACTGGTTTTCGCCACCAGGGTGGTCAGGGGCAACAGGCCGTCAGCCACCAACTCCAGCAATGCCGGTAGCGCATGTTGCACCAGGGGCAATCCCGCAGGCGCTTCGCGGTACGCCCGTTGTTTTTGCTCCCAGGTATGAGGCGCATGGTCGGTGCCGATCACATCCAGGCGATCGCTCAGCAGTGCCAGGCGCAGGGCATTGCGGTCGGCGCGGGTCTTGATCGCCGGGTTGCATTTGATCTGGTGCCCGAGGCGGGCGTAGTCGCGGTCATCGAACAGCAGGTGATGCACGCACACTTCTGCAGTGATGCGTTTTTCTGCCAGCGGTTTGTCTTCAAACAGTGGCAGTTCCCGGGCGCTGGTCAGGTGCAACACATGCAGGCGCGTACCGTGGCGGCGCGCCAATTCCACGGCCAGGGACGAGGAGCGATAGCAGGCTTCGGCGTCGCGAATCAGTGGGTGGGCGACGGCGGGGATTGCCTCGCCAAACCGGTTTCGCAAACGTTGCTCATTGGCCTGGATGCTCGGCGTGTGTTCGCAATGGGCCAGGAGAATGGTCGGCACCTCGGCAAACAGGCGCTCCAGAACCCTTGGATCATCCACCAGCATATTGCCGGTGGAGGCGCCCATGAAGACTTTGACCCCGGCGACCTGCCGCGGATCAAGGGCGGCCACGGTGTCGAGGTTGTCGTTGCTGACGCCAAAGTGAAACCCATAATTGGCCACCGAGTGCAGCGCGGCGCGGCGTTTCTTGTCGGCCAGGGCTTCCAGGGTCAGGGTCGCCGGTTGGGTATTGGGCATGTCCATGAAACTGGTGATGCCACCGGCCACCGCGGCGCGGGACTCGCTGTAGAAACTGCCTTTATCCGATGCCCCCGGTTCGCGGAAATGCACCTGGTCGTCGATCATGCCCGGCAGCAACCATTGGCCTTGGGCATCGATCTCGATCTCGGCCGTTTGCCCCTGGAGACTACTGGCGATGTTTTCGATACGGCCGTTGGCGACCAGCACGTCGGCGTCGAATTCCCGGCCCTCATTCACCAGGCGGGCGTTGCGGATCAGCAGGCGGCTCATGTTCAGAACTCGTTTTGCAGGGCTTTGTAGCCGCGCACCAGGTCGACATTGGTGCGCGCCACGTCTTCGGAAAACTCCGACGCGCTGACGCTGACGGGCGGGAACTGCGACAGGTCGGTATTGGGCCCGATACGGGTGGTGGACGGCACGTAGAAGGCGGCCGGCAAGTCGCGGCCATCGACCACCGAGTTGTGCCGCACCACGCAGCCATCGCCGACCACGCAGTTGAACAGCACGCTGTTGAAGCCGATAAACACCCGGTCGCCGACGGTGCAGGGGCCGTGGACAATCGAGCGATGGGCGATGGAGGTGAATTCGCCGATGGTCACCGCCGCCCCGGATTTGGAGTGGATCACCACGCCGTCCTGAATATTGGAGTTGGCGCCGATGGTGATCGGGTCCATGGCGCCGTCGGCGTTGACTTCGTCGGCGCGGATCACCGCATAGGGGCCGACAAATACGTTCTCGCCGATGATCACCTTGCCGCAGATGATCGCGGTTTTATCCACGTAGGCCGATTCGGCAATCACCGGCAGATCGCCGGAAGGGTTCTTGCGGATCATGCAGCAGGTTCCTTGAGGGGCGCGGTGAGGATATGCACTTGGTCGTCTTCGATGGCGTTGTAAAAGCAGGTGGGGCGGCCGGTATGGCAGGCCGGGCCTTGTTGGTCGACGATCAGCAAGATGGCATCGCCGTCGCAGTCCAGGCGTGCTTCGATCAATTGCTGCCAGTGGCCGGAGCTTTCGCCTTTGCGCCACAACTGCTGGCGTGAGCGTGACCAGTAGCAAACCTGGCCGCTGGTGAGGGTTTCGTCGAGGGCCCGGCGGTTCATCCAGGCCAGCATCAACACCTCGCCGCTGCCGTGTTGCTGGGCAATGGCGGCGATCAGTCCGTCACGGTTCCACGGCAAGGCCTCCAGCACCGGGGCCAGGGGAAAGCGGCTGCCCACGGCGGCGGCTTCCAGGTCGAGCATTGTCAGCTTCATGGTGTGCCCAAGGCCGCCCTCGTCCAACGGCTTTCGGCCACCGCGTCATGGGCGTGCAGGCTTTCGGCGTGGATGACCTTCAGGTGAAAGGCTTGCACCGTATCCAAACGTTTTAGCGCCAGATTCAGACGGCGAGCGGCGTCCTCGCAGAACATCAGGTTCTGGCCATTGGCCAAGGCGAAGGCTTGTTCATCGGCGCGTTTTACGGCGGTCTGTACGGCGGTGCCGAGGGCTGCTTCAGCCTGGTCAATCACGTCAGTCAGGGGCAAGGCTTGAACGCCGGGTTGCAGATGGACCTGCAACAGCGCACTGCTGCGTTGGCTGTGGGGGGTGGCGACGATGCCGTTGGGGCTGCCCAGCCAGGCCAATACCTCTTCGTGTTGCAATGAGGTGTTGGCGAAATCATCGACAAATTGCTGTTGAATCAACTGCCTGGCGAGGGCGGCTGAGCACGGACAGGTTGAGGAGTAGCTCACGTCAATTTTTAGTTCCACGTGGAACATCTGTTTTTCCAGACGCGCTTCGATGGTCACTGGGTAGGTCTTCCAGCCTGATAGCGGGCTGACCAATGCCGGGCGTTTAAGCAGCAAGTCGCTATGAATCCGCAGGTAGGCGCTGCTCGATAACCCTTCGTGGCTATCGAGGAATTGCTGCAACACCTGGCGCAACAGCGCCGGCCGCAGGTCTTGTTGCTCAAGCATTGCCAGCGCCAGGTACAGGCGCGACATATGAATGCCGCGCGCCGCGCCGTCATCCAGGCTCACGCCCGCATCGGCCTTGGCGCTCAAGCGTTGGCCGTCGATCAGGATAGGAAGGGCAATGCCGCACATGCCCACCCAGTCGAGAGGCAAGGCTTGGCGAGAAGCCTGCGCGGCGATATCCGGCAGAGTCAGCGCATTCATGAGCAGGTCCGTCGTTGAAAATAATCCGACATGTTATATTATAACAATTGAATCGACGATTATTTTTCTACGACAGGCCTAGCACCCACTGATCCGGCTGCAGGTGAACTTGGCGCTGGAACCCCCCGAACTGGAAAACCGGTTGATCGTGGTCCAGCCCACACGCCGTGTGTAGCCGACCCACGCCTCACCGTCGGAGGCCAGCCCGGTAAAGAACGTCAATTGGCCATAGCGGCTATTAGTCTGCGCCCAGTAGCGCTTGCCGATCACCTCGAACCCGCGCAAATACGTGGTGTTGCCTGCGGTCGCGACACTGTAGGCATTGCCCTGGGCATCGACGCAGGCCAACAGGGTGGCACTGCGGGTGCAGGTGGCCAGCGGGCCGGGCACTTGGGCGCCGGCCTGGGTCGCCGCCAGCAGCAACACGCTGCATAACAGGTATCTCATCGCGGTTCTCGGGGCATGGAGGGGCTCAAGGATTGCGCCCTTCGTCGTGACGGGCAAGAGGGGATTGGCTTATTTGTATTGTTATACTATAACATAAAAGCACAGCCTGACCCGTGAACCGTCCCGATGACTGAACAAGACCTGCTTGCCCAACCGCCTGCGGATTACATGAATGAGGCCCAGCAAGCCTTTTTCCGCGAGCGGCTATTGGACCAGCGCGATGACCTGCAAGCGCGCATCGAAGCCGAATTTATCGTGCTGCGCGAGCAAGAGCCCAACAGCGACCTCGCCGATATCGGCAGTGCCGAAGAACAGCGCCAGTGGCAATTGCGCCTGCTGGAGCGGGAAAAGAAGCTGCTGGACAAGATCGACGAAGCCCTTGAGCTCCTGGCGCGTGGTGAATACGGCTGGTGCCGCGAGACGGGCGAGCCGATTGGCCTCCAGCGTCTGTTGCTGCGGCCCACCGCCACCCTGTGTATCGAAGCCAAAGAACGTGAAGAGCTGCGCGAACGCCATCAACGGGCGATTTGACCGGCCACCCTGATGAGGAACACCCGATGACCGACCGTCTACCCGTTACCGTGCTCTCCGGCTTTCTCGGCGCCGGTAAAAGCACGCTGCTCAATTACGTCCTGCGCAACCGCGAAAATCTGCGGGTGGCGGTGATCGTCAACGATATGAGCGAAATCAACATTGATGGCGCCGCAGTCCAGCGCGACGTCAGCCTCAATCGCGCCGAAGAAAAACTGGTGGAGATGAGCAACGGCTGCATCTGCTGCACCTTGCGCGAAGACTTGCTGGTCGAGGTAGGAAAGCTCGCCAGGGAGGGTCGGTTCGATTACCTGCTGATCGAATCCACCGGCATTTCCGAGCCGCTGCCGGTGGCGGAAACCTTCACCTTTCGCGATGAAAACGGCCAGAGCCTGGCGGATATTGCGCGGCTCGACACCATGGTCACCGTGGTCGACGGCATGAACTTCCTGCTCGATTACCAGGCGGCCGAAAGCCTGGCGTCCCGCGGCGAAACGTTGGGTGAGGACGATGAACGCTCCATCACCGACCTGCTGATTGAACAGATCGAGTTCGCCGACGTCATTCTGATCAGCAAGATCGACCTGATCAGCCGCCACGAACGTGAAGAACTGGTGGCCATCCTGGAGCGCCTGAATGCCCAGGCGCGCATTATCCCCATGGTGATGGGCGAGGTGCCGCTGGCCGAGATCCTCAATACCGGGCGTTTTGATTTTGAGCGCGCGGCCCAGGCGCCGGGCTGGTTGCAGGAGCTGCGCGGCGAACATGTGCCGGAAACCGAGGAATATGGCATCGCCTCCACGGCTTATCGGGCGCGCCGGCCATTCCATCCCCAGCGCTTTTTCGACTTTATCGACCGCCCGTGGAGCAATGGCAAGCTGCTGCGCTCCAAGGGGTTTTTTTGGCTGGCCAGCAAGCACCGCGACGCTGGCAGTTGGTCCCAGGCCGGTGGCCTGATGCGCCATGGTTTTGCCGGTCGCTGGTGGCGCTTTGTGCCGAAAAGCCAATGGCCCGAGGACCAGGAAAGCGTCGCGGCAATCATGGGTAACTGGCAACTGAGCACCGGCGATTGCCGCCAGGAACTGGTGTTTATCGGGCAGAACATCGATTTTGTGCAGATGCGTATGGAACTGGACGCGTGTCTGCTGACGGATGAAGAAATGGCCCTGGGCGCCGAAGGTTGGGGCCTGCTGGCCGATCCTTTTGGCCCTTGGTACGAGGAGGCAGCCGCCTGATGCTGGCACCTGTGATTCAACTGCGCCCGGTGATTCGCCAGACCCGTGGGGAAACCCCGTTGGCCCTCGCCGACATCCTGGATAACGGCGTCAACCTGGCGCTGTGGCAGCGCCAGTTGCCGCTGCACATCGCCGAGTTTGGCGCGTTGCTGGTCTCGCTGGACGAGCCGCTCGCCGAGTCGCTGGTGGTGGAGTTGGACAGCGAAGACGCCGAACCCAACTTGCAGGGGCTGGCCGCAGGCTGTCGTGACCTTGAGGGCTACGAAGGCTTTATCGCTGATGTTGCCTGGCTGATCAGCGCTTTTGCCTGCCTGTTGGGCGCCAAGCGTATTGGCGTGCGGCTGAGGCTGCTGGACAAGGCCATGTGCCCGCGCTTTCACGTCGATCACGTGCCCGTGCGTTTGATCACCACCTATGCTGGCATCGGCAGCCAATGGCTGCGCGAAGGGGTGATGGACCGGCGCCAGTTGAGCCAGGCAGACGCGGAACCCCGCGAGCGTATCGAGCAGATCCACTGTGGCGAAGTCGCCCTGCTCAAGGGCGAAAAGTGGCGCGGCAATGAAGGCTATGGCTTGATTCACCGCTCGCCGACGCTGGCCGCCAACGAGCGACGGCTGATTCTGACGCTGGATTGGCTGGCATAACCGGGTAGGATCAAGCGTCTCTACACGGCCTGAATAATGTCCACGATGCTGCAGAATATTCCCACGCATGTGATTGCCGGCCCATTGGGGGCCGGCAAGACCAGTTTGATCAAACACCTGTTCACCCAGCGTCCGGCCAACGAGCGCTGGGCCGTGTTGATCAATGAGTTCGGGCAGATCGGCCTGGATGCCGCGCTGCTGACCCTGGATGACGACGGCATTGCCCTTGGCGAAGTGGCCGGTGGCTGTTTGTGTTGTGTGAACGGTGCGCCGTTCCAGGTAGGGCTGGGCCGCCTACTGCGTAAGGCCAAGCCGGACCGGCTGTTTATCGAGCCCTCTGGGTTGGGGCACCCGGCGCAATTGCTTGCGCAGTTGCGCCAGGCGCCCTGGCAAACCGTGCTTGCCGTCCAGCCTTGTGTGCTGGTACTCGACGCCCAGGCACTGGCGGCGGGCAGACCGTTGCCCGACGCGCAACGCGAGGCATTGGCCAGCGCCGGGTTGCTGGTGCTGAACAAGGAAGAAGGGCTGGACCCCGCGCAACGAACCGCGATCGAAAGGGCACTGCCGGCCTGCGAGGTTTACTGGGCGCGGCAGGCGCAGTTGCCATTGGCTCGGCTACCGGGGTTTGGTGCACAGGCCGGGGCGGCTGTGGATAACTTTCAAGTGCCCAAGGGAGTGGCGCAAATCCCGGCAATCTGGAGCGATCCGTGTGTGCCGATTTGCCTGCATCAGGCCCAGGAGGGGGGCTGGAGCATCGGTTGGCGCTGGCACCCGAGCCAGCAGTTCGCCCCCACGCTGCTGCGGCAATGCTTGCAGGGCCTGGACTGGCGTCGTGCCAAATTGGTTATCCACAGCGCCGCGGGTTGGGTCTCGGCCAACGCTGTGGATAACACCACGCTCACCTGGCAGCCCAGCGAATGGCGCCGGGACTCGCGCATCGAGCTGATCTTTCGCGAAGAGCAGGACGTGACAGCACTGCAAAAAGCCCTGGCCGCTTGCCGTCAGTGACGGCCCTTGCCGTGCTCCTGGCGCCACTGGCTCAGTTCAATCACTTCGGCGCTGGGCTGTGGTGTCTTTATTTCAAACGGGTAGGGCGCCAGTTCGATCTGCGCACTGTGGGCCCCAAACTGGGTGATGGTGCCGGGATGACGGGCTTCGCCGGTCACGGTGAATTCAAAGTTGTAGACCCGCGCCAAACGCCGTCGGCCGCTGGCGTCCTTGACGAAACCGATGCGTTTCAAGGCCACGGCACCATCGAGCAGTTCGATGTCGAGCTTGGCGCAATGCTGTTTGACCCTCTCCAGCGCGCGCTCGCGCAAGCCGTGGTTGTGCCACACCCAGGCGGCAGCCGCCGCCAGCAGCATCAGCACAAAGATATTTCCCAGGGTCAGCATGCGATTTGCTCCAACAAAGTAAGGCCAGCTTAACTGTGTCTCCGGTCTGTCGTACAGGCTGCTTTTAGTCGCATACTGCGCGGCCAGAATTTAACGGTTTTACGGAAGTTTCCTGCATGAAACGTACTCCTCATCTGCTTGCGATCCAGTCCCATGTGGTCTTCGGCCATGCCGGCAACAGCGCCGCCGTGTTTCCCATGCAGCGGGTGGGGGTGAATGTCTGGCCGCTCAACACTGTGCAGTTCTCCAACCATACCCAGTATGGCCAGTGGGCGGGAGAAGTGTTGGCGCCGCAGCAAATTCCTGCGCTGGTGGAGGGGATTGCGGCGATTGGCGAGCTGGGCAACTGCGATGCAGTGCTGTCCGGCTACTTGGGCAGCGCCGCCCAGGGCCGGGCGATCCTGAGCGGTGTGGCACGGATCAAGGCGATCAACCCCAAGGCCCTGTACCTGTGCGACCCGGTAATGGGCCACCCGGAAAAAGGCTGCATCGTGCCCCAGGAAGTCAGTGATTTTTTGCTGGACGAAGCGCTGGCCATGGCTGACTTCTTGTGCCCCAACCAATTGGAGCTGGACAGTTTTTGCGGGCGTAAACCGCAGTCGCTGTTCGATTGCCTGGGCATGGCGCGGGCCCTGCTGGCCCGTGGACCGAAAGCGGTGCTGGTCAAGCACTTGGATTATCCAGGCAAGCTGGCAGAGGGTTTCGAGATGCTGCTGGTGACGGCTGAAGGCAGTTGGCACCTGCGTCGGCCATTGCTGGCCTTTGCGCGCCAGCCGGTGGGGGTCGGCGACCTGACGTCGGGCCTGTTCCTGGCGCGGGTGTTGCTGGGCGACAGCCTGCTGGCGGCCTTCGAGTTCACCGCCGCAGCCGTGCACGAAGTACTGCTGGAAACCCAGGCGTGCGCCAGCTACGAGTTGGAATTGGTGCGGGCCCAGGACCGCATCGCCCATCCGCGTGTGCGCTTTGAAGCCACGCCGATCAGCCTCTAACACCACCAGCCCAATGTGGGGTCCACAGCCTGGGATCAGAGAGTGTCAGCCTTGATCTCCTGGTAGCGCTTCTCCAGCTCCTGGCGAACCTGCCGGCGCTGTTTGGCCTGGATAAACCGGCGCTTGTCTTCACTGCTCTGTGGCTGCAACGTGGGCACGGCGGTCGGTTTGCGGTCGTCGTCGACGGCGACCATGGTGAAGAAGCAACTGTTGGTATGGCGTACCGAACGCTCGCGGATGTTCTCGGTGACGACCTTGACCCCCACTTCCATCGACGTATTGCCGGTGTAGTTGACCGAAGCCAGGAATGTCACGAGCTCGCCCACATGGATCGGCTCGCGAAAAGTCACCTGGTCCACCGACAGTGTGACTACGTAGCGGCCGGCATAACGGCTGGCGCAGGCGTAGGCCACTTCGTCGAGGTATTTGAGCAGGGTGCCACCGTGGACATTGCCTGAAAAATTGGCCATATCAGGGGTCATCAATACCGTCATCGACAGCTGGGCGTTTCCGGGTTCCATAGCACACTCACGGTTGTAGGCATTGGTTGGGGGGCACCTCTGCGGATGCTGGAATCATTACAGCGCCATCCCTTACGGGACGCCGGGGCGGGGCTTGCCGTCACGCCCGGGTCGATCTGTTTCCATATATTGCACCGGCTTTCTGCCGCAAGTCGCGGTGTTACCCTTGAAAAGCTCATTTCAAGGGCATTTCTTACGAATAACACAGACTTTTCCTTCCGCACATTGCGCGCCGTTGTGGCGGCTGCGTGGAACCTGGGAACGTGCCAGTACCCTCAAGGAGCCCCTCGCCATGCACGCCATCAGCTTTATCCAGGACTTGGCGGTGATCATGCTCGTGGCAGGGGTGGTGACCATCCTGTTCCACCGTCTCAAGCAGCCGGTCGTCCTGGGGTACATCGTCGCCGGCTTTATCATCGGCCCGCACACCCCGCCATTCGGCCTGATCCACGACGAAGACACCATCAAGACCCTGGCTGAGCTGGGGGTGATCTTCCTGATGTTCTGCCTGGGCCTGGAGTTCAGCCTGCGCAAGCTGTTCAAGGTGGGCGCCACGGCGTTTATCGCGGCCTTCCTGGAAATCATCCTGATGATCTGGATTGGCTACGAAATTGGCCAATGGTTCGACTGGAACACCATGGACTCGCTGTTCCTCGGCGCGATTCTGGCGATTTCCTCGACCACCATCATCGTCAAGGCCCTCAACGACCTGAAGATGAAAAACCAGCGCTTTGCCCAACTGATCTTTGGCGTGCTGATCGTCGAAGACATTCTGGGCATTGGCATCATCGCCCTGCTGTCGAGTATCGCCGTCAGTGGCACGGTCAGTTCCGGCGAGGTGTTTTCCACGGTCGGCAAGCTCTCGCTGTTCATGATCGTGGCCCTGGTGATCGGCATCTTGCTGGTGCCACGGCTGCTGGCCTACGTGGCCAAGTTTGAAAGCAACGAGATGTTGCTGATCACCGTCCTGGGCCTGTGTTTCGGTTTTTGCCTGCTGGTGGTCAAGCTGGAGTACAGCATGGTGCTGGGCGCCTTCCTGATCGGTGCGATCATGGCTGAATCCCGGCAGTTGCTGAAAATCGAGCGCCTGATCGAGCCGGTTCGCGACATGTTCAGCGCGATCTTCTTTGTGGCCATCGGCTTGATGATCGACCCGCAGATCCTGCTGCAATACGCGTGGCCGATTGCGGTGATTACCGTGGCCGTGGTGCTGGGCAAGATGCTGTCCTGTGGCCTTGGCGCGTTTATCGCCGGTAACGACGGCCGCACCTCGTTGCGGGTGGGCATGGGGCTGTCACAGATTGGCGAGTTTTCTTTCATCATTGCGGCGCTGGGGATGACCTTGCAGGTCACCAGCGACTTTCTCTACCCGGTGGCGGTGGCCGTGTCGGCGATTACCACCTTGCTCACGCCGTACCTGATTCGTGGTGCCGACCCGTTGTCCTTGAAGATCGCGGCGGTGATGCCGCAGCGCCTGAGCCGGGTGTTTGGCCTGTATGGCGAATGGCTGCGCAGCATCCAACCCCAGGGCGAAGGCGCGATGCTGGCGTCGATGATCCGCAAGATCATCCTGCAGGTGGGGGTGAACCTGGCGCTGGTGGTGGCAATCTTCTTTACCGGTAGCTTTTTCGCCGCGCGGATTGGCGGGTATCTGCAAGGCTGGATCAGTGATCCAAGTTGGCAGAAGGCATTGATCTGGGGCGCTGCGTTGTTGCTGTCGCTGCCATTTTTGATCGCCGCGTATCGCAAGCTCAAGGCGCTGTCGATGTTGCTGGCGGAGATGAGTGTGAAGCCGGAAATGGCCGGGCGCCATACCCAGCGCGTGCGGCGAGTGATTGCCGAACTGATCCCGATCCTCTCGCTGTTGGTGATTTTCCTGCTATTGGCAGCCTTGTCGGCCAGTATCCTGCCGACCAACAAGTTGCTGGTGTTGATTGCCGTGGTGGCGGCGGCAGTGGCCGCCGTGCTCTGGCGCTGGTTCATCCGCATCCATACGCGTATGCAGGTAGCCTTGCTGGAGACCCTGGACAATCACAAGGACACGCCGGAGCACTGACCGTATGTGGCGAGGGGGCAAGCCCATCGCCACGTAAACCGGCCTGTCACAGGCTTGGGATCAGCTTTCCAGCCACACGTCCCGTGCCCAGTGCCACACCGACTCCCAGGACTCTTCGGTCACCAGTTCCTCTTCACCGGACCACAACACCACCGTGCCGTCTTCTTCGACGCAGTAGTAGTCGTCGCCGTCCTGGCAAATCGGGATCAGCTCGCGAGGCACGCCAATATCCCAGGCATTGGCGGCGACTTCCGGCAGATAGGTGTGGGACTGGGGGTCGGTGATGGTCACCGGCTCCAGGCTGCCATACACCACATCGCTGACGGTCAGCAGGAATTCCTTGAATACAAACGGGATGTTGATAAACAGCTGTTCTTCGACTTCCACCAACTGGTCTTCGTCGGGCAGTTCCAGAGGAACCGGTACCGGTTCGTTGGCTTCACGCAATTGTTCGATGACTTCTTCCACGGCCGGGATCCTCATGCTAGATGGCGCGGTTTATAGGGGCGTTTTATACAGTAGCTCGCTATAAGTGCAACCGCGAAATAGAAAACCCGGTGAAGCCGGTTAAAACTGCTTTTCTAGCTTTAGGCTGATGCTGTTTTTGTCGTAGGAATAAAGCCAATCCACATTACTGACAACCTTGTTGTACTTGACCGTCAGGCTGGGCACCGCATCCAGCACCGCCAGGCGTGGGGCACGTAGGATAAAGGTGTAGCCTTGTTCTTTCTCATTGCGTCGGTCATCGACGATAGCGCTGTAGGCATCGTATTGGCGTTTGCGGTACGAGGCGAACAGCACGGCGCTGACGCCCACCTCGAAATCCTTCGCCACCCCTAGCCGCACGCCCTTTTGCAGGTAGGCCGCCGTGCGGTCCTGGGTGTTGCGGTCGCTCAGGTCTACGCCGCCGAACAGCGTCCACCGCTGGGGCAGGGCCTGCCACAGGGTGGCGTAGACCGAACTGATGCCGCCGTCGAGGTTGCTATTGATCTCGTGTTTGTAGGCCATGTCCTTGTATTCGCCTTCCAGCTTGAACATACGCGTGGCCGACAGTGTATGAGTCCATTCGCCGCGCAGCCCCCAGGCGCTGTACATGGCGTTGTCACCAATCGTATTGAATTCAAACGACGGCCCGAGGGCGTACTGGTTTTTGGCGTCGTGGTAGCTATAGCCGGCGTTATTGATGAGGGTGCCTTCGTTGTACTTGCTCTGTTTTTCATAGGCCTGGCCATAGAGCAGCGAGCGCATGAACACCCCGTGATGGCCGCTGATGGCCACGCGTTTGTTGAGCGTGGCCTCGTAGTCCGCGCCGTGGGCAGACACGGCCTTGGGCAGTGAGCGTTTGACGTAGATGGTTTCGTCGGGGGTGACGTAGCGATAAGTCACCTCGCTTTCCGGGGACTGGTTGAGGTTGTAGCCCCAGGTCGGGCCGATAGCCAGGGAGCCCTGCCAGTCTTCACGGTGGTCCAGGGCCTGGATAAAACTGTCGACGGTCTTGCCCACGCCCATGGCTTGCGCGTCAGCTGGGCTGAGGCTGCTGCTGATCTGCTGGAATACGCTGTTGGACTCGCCATCCTTGCGGTTCTCGAACAACACCCGCGCCAGTTCCAGGCGCCCGGGCAGGAAGTCGGCCTGCAATGCCAGCAACTGGCGGTATTGGCTTTCGGCCTGTTCAAGATCGCCATCGGCGCGGGCCAGGCCGCCCTTGGCATAGGCGGTGAGCATCGGGTCGTGGCCGGGCAGGGCGGTGTAGCGCCTAAGGTAATCCCTGGCTTGCGGCCATTGCTGGCGCTCGATGGACAGGTACACCGCGCGCCCCAGTTCATCGAGGTTGTTGCCCACGCTGTAGGTCTGCCCATCGATATTCAACAGCGGCGGTGCGCCGTCGCTGGGCAGTTCATCCTTGAGCAGCTCGCGCTCTTGCTGGTTGGCGCGGTATTCGATGGTCTGGTTCAGGCGCAGGCGGGTGTCCTGGTCGGCGGCAAAAACCCTCGGGGCCATGGACAGCAGCAGAAAAAAGGGCAGAACGTGGAGCGTAAGGGATCGCATGCAGTAGGGCTGGGGCATTACCGGGCTCTCGGGATCGCTTCAAAACGCCAAAAGCAAGTGCCTGGGGGCAGGCACTTGCTTGGGTGGTGCTACAACAGGTTCAACGGGCGATTACTTGGCGACGCCACCGAAGGCGGTGTCGTAGTTGCGGTCGGTGAACTTGGCGATACCGGCCAGCGACGCGGTAGAGCCTGCGCCGAAGAAGCTGCCTTGTGAGGTGCCGGACGAAAGCAATGCGTTGGTTGCGGTATTACGCGCCTGGGCAGTACCGGCGAAGCCTGCGGTGGCGGTGTCGATGGCTGCGGTGACTTGAACTTTAAGCGCGCTGTTGCTCAGCGAGCCGGTCAAGGTGGGTGTCGCGTTGCCGAACGAGGCGGTCAGGTCGCCAGACAGCACATTCGCCCCGGAGTAGTTGTTGATGCCCTGTACTGCATAGGTCACGTTGGCTGTTGGCAATACACGGCCGGTGGTGTCGCCGGAGTAGTACACGACACGGGTCGGGTCGTTGGTGGCGCCGGTCTGCGACCATTCGCCGTAGTACACCTGCTGGTTGGCGACTTGTTTGAAGTCGAAGTTGCCAAGGGCGGAGTGAGAGGCTGGCATCATCGCCGGGGTAATGGTTGTCACCCCATTGGTGTCAGTGGCCACCATGCCTTTGAGGCCGCTAAACGGCACTTTTGCGCCACCGTAGAACGCGAGGACGCCCACGGCGGGCTGGCCTGGCGAGCTTGGGTGGTTAGGCGATGTGGCGCCCGTGCCGCCGACGACGATAGTACCGGTGTAACTTTGCGCGGAAGAAGTGTCTGCCTGGGCAACGCCGGCTAGACCCAGAAGTGCCACTGCCAATACTGTGTAGTTGAAAGATTTCATTTCATCATCCATTGAGTGATTTAAATTAAGTCAACACGTCAAGCGTTTGCCAATTTCTTCTTTAGCCTCCCATGCAGTACCTCCAAACTTAAAAAGTAGTGGTGAAAGCGAGTTTTAACGTTCGACCGGGCGCGGGCATGGCCGAACGCGTCAGTGGGTCGATGTAATAAAGGTTGCTCAAGTTGGTGCCGGTTAACTCGATGGATGCGTCATCGGTCAATTTGTAGTTAACGTAGGCGTCATACGTGATGATCTTGTCCCATGACATGGGCGTATTCAGGTAATAACTGACCATGGCGCTGTTGGGGTAGTTGTCATAGAACTTGTTTTCATGTTGGCGGTAATAAATAGCCCGTCCGCCCACTTCCAGTTTGCGATCAAGGAAGCGCGCACCTAACCCGAGGTTGGCAGTCCACTCCGGCATTGCCATGCTCACCAGGTATCCACCTACAAAACCGTCATCCACGCAGTTGGGGGTACTGCCATCGGTGCTGACGGAGACCGCCGAGTTTTCATCGCAGACTCTGTTTTTCAGGACATGGCCGATACTCATATCGGTGAAAAAACGTCCGTTATCGTAGCGACCCTGGAACTCCACGCCGGAAGTGACTTGCTTCTCAAGGTTACTGAAGCGCAGTTGTGGGTCGCGTTCGATCACGTTTTTTGTAGTGTTGTAGTAATAGCTCAGCTTGATGTCAGCGCTTTCACTGCCACCCCAGCCGGCCAGGTTATGGATGTAGGCGGCTTCGTAGTTATGCGCATGTTCTGGCTCAAGCCCCCAGGGGTTGACCGATGAGGAAAAGCCAATGGTGCTTTCAAACATGCTTGGGTAACGGATGGCCTCGCTGTAGCGCAGGTAGACCCGGCCATTTTCCGAGGTATAGAACGTTGCAGAAAGCGAAGGTGTCCAGCCACTGTCTTTCTGGTGTTTGGCTTTGATATCTTTTTCGTAGCCCTCGCCGTTTCCGGAAGCGCTGCAGGAAATGATATTTTCGCCTGCACTCAATCCATTAATGCATGGATTGTTATCGCGTGAATAACGACCTTTTGCGTCACTCGCCCAATCCGCCTTGTGCTGAGTGTCTTGCACACGTGGTGTTTGTTGTTTGATTACGTCAATTATCTCCTGACGCTCCGACTCCGGGGTATCAAACATATCCCAGAAAACTTTGTTGTTTGCAATTTGTCGATCAATGTCGGCTTGCCACTCGGACTCGGTCAGCGTCTTTCGCGTGGTGTAATCCACCTGCCGCCCGGTTTCTTCAAGTTGTGTTGTGACCCCACTCTTGTCTTGGGCACTTTTCAAGTAGTCATCAAATGCCCAATAAGACGAATAACGCATCCCCGCCTCAAACTTGGCAAAACTCACGGGCCGCCAGTCGAATTTGAAGTTGTATTCCTGTTCCTCGCGGCGTCCGGCCCGAGGGTACATGCGCAACGTGTCGCTGATGATAGGGTCGTAATAGTTGTCGTTCGAGCCCAACTTTTCATGCTGATAACTACCACCCAGGGTCAGATCGAGGCTATCAAGCAACTTAAACTTATTGCTTGCGGTCAGGCCGACCCGATCATGCTTGGCGTTGGCCAGGGCGGTATTACGGTACACCGGGTCGGTGATGGTGGTTTGATTGGGCACGCCACCGCTGCTGTAGGTATCGCTACGGGTGTTGGTCATCCACAGGTTGGAATAGAAATCCACCCACGGGTTGCCTTCGGGCTTGAGGTTGTATTCCAGGTTGTAGGCTTTGCTTTGCACATGGCTCAACGGCCATTGCGGCACGCCGTTGGTGGCGGCGTCGTAAGTCGTGCCGGGTTTAAAGAACGAGATCCGTGATGGCAGGATCTCGCCGTACAGCGCATCGGTGTCGCGATAGCCGAATTCCAGGGACTGGTTTTCATCAATCTTGAGTTTGGCCTTGCCCAGCCAGGACTCCATCTTGCTGGAGGTGTTGGGCACTTCATCGCCCGGTTTGTAGATAGTGGCGAGGTTGGGAATGTAGTCAAACTCGCCGTTGACTTGCTTGCCGCTGGAATAGAAGCCGCTCTTGTTCTTACCCGCGTAGTGGTTGCCTTTTTCACGCAAGGCGTAGGCTGCCAGCAGTTCGAATTTTTCCTGGCGCGTGGCCAGTGCCAGGCGGTAGGCGGAGTCATCGCTGGACAGCAGTTTGTTACTGCTGCTGGTGCGTGGGTGTTTGTACAGCGAGTGATCGTAATAGCCCCTGATGGGTGAGTACTCATAGCCGGGGCTGGGCATTTGCCCGGTCATCAGCGTCGGCAGTTTGGGCGACACCGAGTTGTTGCTGCCTTCGATTTTAAGTTCGCCACCATATTCCTGGTCCTGCTTGAGCACGTCGTCGACGTTTAGGGTGCTGGCCACCACCGCGCCGCCAATGCCGCTGTAGACGTTACGCTCCAGGTTCGGCCCCTTGAGCACCTTGATACTGCCGATCAGGTTGGGGTCGATATAGTTACGGTTGTTGGCGCCCATGTAGCCGCGATAAGCGGTGATTGCCTGTTCGGTGCCGTCGATGGTCAGGGGCACGCGGCCAGGGCCCTGGATGCCGCGGATGTTCGGATCCAGTGCGCCGCTGTTGCGCGAATCGCCGCTGTACACGTTGAGCATGCCCTTGAACATATCGGCGGGGGCCGCGCCTTTGTAGCGTTCGATCTGCTCCTTGCCGGCATACACCGAGGAGATGTCCTGATCGTAGATATCGTTGTAGCCCTTTTCGTCGCGGGACTGCTTGCCTTCCATGCCCATGACGTAGGTCGGATGCAGGTCGCCGGCCTGGATCCCCGTCGAATTGGGTGCCGATTGCACCTGGATGATCGGGCGCTCGGCTGAGCCGGTGAGGCTGTAGCTGACCCCTTGGTTGGCCAGCAGTGTTTGCAGCGCAGCGTCCAGGGACAGGCGACCCTTGACCGGGTTGCCGTAGCTGTTGGTGAAGTCGTTGCTGCCCAGATACAGCTCGACACCGGCCTGGCGCGCCAGCAGGACCAAGGCTTGATCCAGCGCCAGGGTGGGCACGTCGAAGTTGTGTACGTCAGTGGCCGGGGCGTGGTTGGCGCTTGCGGCTGGCGCTGCCAGCACCGGGCTGATGGTCGTGGCATCGGCGACCAGCGCAATGGCGGCCAACTGAATCCCCAGGCTCAGTCGGGTGCGTTTTGTTGCCTTGCGCTTTTTGTTGTTTTCTTGCGTCTGCAAAACCGGCCTCACTAAAGTAAATAAGATTTATTCACATGTAGTAGAAACGGCCCAGCTGCAAAAACGCGATAGATCGTTATGATCTATTAATATTGTTTTTTATCTGATTTTGAAGTTGTCGCGGCGTGAGGCCGCTCAGTAGATCAGCGTCAACCCAGGCAGGTTAACCATGCGCCCGTGGACTTGCGCCACCAGGCGTTCAAGCGCGGCGTCGAGGTTATCCAGGCGCATTACCGCGCTGACCCGTACGTTGCGCAGGGCCTCGCCCTTGACCAGCACCCGCCCGGGTCGGTAACGGTTGATGTGGGCTGCGACGTCGGCCAGGGATTCGCGCTGGAAGACCAGCCGGCCTTCCTGCCAACTGGCCAGTTCCTCGGGGCTGGTGTTCAGCGGTACCAGGCCCGTCTTGGGGCTGAAGTGCAGGCTGTTGCCCTGTTCCAGCAGCGCGGAACCTGCGGCTTCATCGCGCCCGTGCTGGGTCAGGTTGACCTCGACCCGATGCTGCAGCACACCCACCCAGCCTTCGCGATCCTTGCCGACACCGACCAGGTAACGTGTGCCTCGCGCGGTGATATCGGCCCCGGGCGCTTGTACGGTGAAGGGCCGCCGCTCCTGTTCATTCATTGGCGCAGGGGTGAAGACCGCCTCGCCCTGGCTCAAGCGCACCCGGCGGGTCTGGTCGTCGTAGGCCAGGTTCAGGATGCTGTGGCTCCCCAGTTGCACCTGGCTGCCGTCGGCCAGGGTGATCTGGCGCACTTCGCCAAACCCGGTGTGATAGTCGCTGTTCAGGGCTTGGACCCAGAAAGGTGGCGCCAGCAGCATCCAGCAGCCCAGCGCCAGCGCAGCCACGGCGCTGCCGCCGACCACCGGCATACGCAGCCAGGCGGCACGCGGCGGGCGCTGGGGTTTTATATAACCGGGGCGTTGCTTAAGCTGGGCGGTGGCCTGCCACGCACGGTTGGCGCGCTCGGCGGCGGCGGCGTGCAACGGGTCGGCGGCCAGCCAGCGCTGAAAAGCCTCGAGTTCACGTGCCGAAAGCTGTCCTTGGCGATGGCGCATCACCCAATCGGCAGCTTTGCGCTCTACCGGGTCGATAGTGTGTGGGGAGGCGTTCACGGTTCGGTCTATTTACCTTTTGGCTCTTTGTCGTACACAAGGCTCAGCCCTCTTGGCCTGGCTCCAGCGCCCGACCAATCCTGGCCAGGGCCATTGCCATGTGTTTTTGTACAGAGCTTGTGGATATCCGTAAATAGCGCGCGGTCTCTTTGTGCGTCATGCCCTCCACCCGGCACAGCATGAACACATCGCGGGTACGCGGTGGCATGCGCTCCAGCAGGCTTTCCAGGTGCTCCAGCTCCAGTGCGCCGAGGGCCTGTTCTTCGGGGCAACTGGTCTCATCGACCAGGGTGGCGAAGAAGGCGGTGGGGTCATTGTCGTAGCGCTTTTCACCATAACGGCGGTGATGATCGATCATCAGGTTGTGCGCCACCCGAAACAGGTAGGACGGTGCGCACAGCACGCGCTCCAGGCTCTCCAACTGAGCGATGCGCAGGAAGGTGTCCTGCACCAGGTCCGAGGCCAGGCTTGGGGAGCATTTCTTGCGCAACAGGTAACGATGCAAGGCAGGTGCATGTTGAGTGAACAGTTTTTCCAGCACGGCGGCACTTTCCTATGCTCGGGCAGAACCGGGGAGGGCGAGTATAATGAGAGTCGTTCTCATTAATCCAGCGAAACTGCGCACTGACTTTTCCACAGGCAAAAAAACACCCCGGTTGTGCAGGCTCCCAAGAGCACTGCACACGACCGGGGTGTGTGTTACAGCAGGCTGTGTGCCTTTGCGGATCAGCCGTTCTGGCGGATACCGGCGACCAGCCAAAGCTGGTTTTCGCCCTGCGGACGTTCCATGTTCCAGCTTTCGCTGAACACTTCGCCCTGGTCGAAGCGCGAAGTCTTCGACACACCGCTGAAGGTCAGGGTGGCGATGGTCTTGTCGGCGCGGTCATCCACACCTTCCAGTTGCACGCGCAGGTCGTCGATATAGGTCGACTGGAACGCGTCGCCCAACTCGGCGCGTTCGCGCTTGAGGAACTCCAGCAGTTGCGGGGTCACGAACTCGGCGATCTTGTCCATTTCGTTGGCGTCCCAGTGTTGCTGCAGGGACTGGAAGTGGTTGCGGGCCGCTTCGACGAAACGCTCTTCGTTGAACCAGGCTGGCGCGTTGATCACCGGACGAGCGGCAGCAGGTGCTGCCGAGCCGCCGAAGATCGAACCCATGGCAGGCTTTTGCTCGAACACTTCACGCTGCATCGGCGCGCCGGCTGGAGCCAGGTGCTCCTGCTGCTTGCGGCGACGGGCGGCGATAAAGCGGAAGATCACAAAGGCGATGACCGCCATGATCAGGATGTCGAAGATCTGCATGCCCTGGAAGCCGCCGCCCATGAACATGGAAGCGAGCAGGCCGCCGGCAGCGATACCGGCCAGCGGGCCCAACCAGCGCGAAGCACCGCCGGCCTTGGCAGCAGCGCCCGCGGCACCGGCCGCACCTGCGGTGGCCGCCGCTCCGCCCATGCCGCCAGCGGCGGGGGCCATTTGGCTGGTCTGGTGGCTCGGTGCTGCGCCGGAGCTTTTACCGCCACCGAAGCGTTTGGCGTTGGCGTCGAGGCTCATCGTCAGGCCGATGCACAACGCCATGGCGATGCTAAGAAAACGTTTCATAAAGGGAATTCCCATTTGTGGATTGCACGCGCGCCATGTTGCACAGGTGCAGAGGCAGTGGCTAGCGGCATAATGTTTCGGGCTTTTGCGTAAGACCTTTGCGAATGGTCTGTAGGACTAATTACAGATATTGGCCCGTACTTGCTAAAAACAAGGGCAGGGCGCCTTCAAGAGCGGACGCAGAGCGTCCAGGGCAGCGTTCCCACGCAGAGCGTGGGAACGATCAGACTGCTTCGAGCTTGGCGTAACCCATCATCAGCCACTTGCTGCCTTCGGCGAAGTTCACCTGCACCCGAGCCTGGGCCCCGGCGCCTTCGAAGTTAAGGATCACCCCTTCGCCAAAGATCGCATGCCGGACCTGCTGGCCAAGGCTGAACGGGGTCTCGGGAATTTCCGAACCGGCAAACAGGCTGCTGGAGCTCTGCTGCTGGCCCCCGCCAAACGGCCGGCTGACGCTATTGGACAAGCGCACTTCCTGAATCAGCCCTTTCGGCACTTCCCGTACGAAACGCGACACTTTGTTGTAGGTCTCGCTGCCATACAGGCGCCGTGTCTCGGCGTAGGTCATCACCAGGTTCTGCATGGCCCGGGTGATGCCCACATAGGCCAGGCGGCGCTCTTCTTCAAGGCGGCCGGGCTCTTCCAGGCTCATCTTGTGCGGGAACAGGCCTTCTTCCATGCCCACCAGGAACACGTAGGGGAATTCCAGGCCCTTGGCACTGTGCAGGGTCATCAGTTGCACGCTGTCTTCGTGTTCGTCGGCCTGGGTATCGCCGGCTTCCAGGGAGGCGTGGCCGAGGAACGCCGCCAGTGGCGACAGGTCGGCATCTTCCTCGCTGTTCTCGAAGGCGCGGGCGGCGCTGACCAGTTCCTCAAGGTTTTCTACCCGGGCCTGGCCTTTCTCGCCTTTTTCCGCTTCGTGATAAGCGATCAGGCCGGATTGCTCGATCACGGTCTGGGTCATCAGGTGCAGCGGCATTTCCAGGCACTTGGCGGCGAGGTTGTCGATCAGCTCGACAAACGCCCCCAAGGCCCCGGCAGCACGGCCGGTCAGGCCTTTATTGGCGATCAGCAGGCGCATGGCCTCCCACATCGACACATCGCTGTGACGCGCATGCTCGCGGATCGCCTCGACGGTTTTCTCGCCGATGCCCCGCGCCGGTACGTTGATCACCCGTTCCAGCGCGGCGTCATTGCCGCGACCTTCCAGCAAACGCAGGTAGGCCATGGCGTTCTTGATTTCTGCGCGCTCGAAGAAGCGCTGGCCGCCGTAGATACGGTACGGGATACGCTCGCGCAGCAAGGCCTCTTCCAGCACCCGCGACTGGGCGTTGGAACGGTACAAAATGGCGATATCGCTGCGTGCCAGCCCGGTTTTCAGGGCGCTTTCAATGGTTTCCACCACGTAGCGCGCTTCGTCGTGCTCGTTGAAGGCCGCGTAGAGGTTGATCGCCTCGCCTTCGCCGCCGTCGGTCCACAATTCCTTGCCCAGGCGCCCGGTATTATTGGCGATCAAGGCGTTGGCGGCCTTGAGGATCCCGGCGGTGGAGCGATAGTTCTGCTCCAGGCGAATGGTCTCGGCGTCGGGGAAGTCGTCGGAATACTGGTAGATGTTCTCGATTTTCGCGCCACGCCAGCCGTAGATCGACTGATCGTCGTCGCCCACCACCATCAGGCTGTCGCCGCCCTTGGCCAGCAGGCGCAACCAGGCGTACTGCACGGCGTTGGTGTCCTGGAACTCGTCCACCAAAATGTGCCGGAAGCGCTTCTGGTAATGGGCCAGCAAGCCGGGGTTGTCGCGCCACAGGTCGAGGGCCCGCAGCAGCAGTTCGGAGAAGTCGATGACGCCGGCACGCTGGCAGGCCACTTCATAGGCTTCATAAATGCTGCGCATGGTGGCCAGGAACAGGTCGCCACTGGCCTGGATATGTTGCGGGCGCAGGCCTTCGTCTTTCTGGCCGTTGATAAACCACTGGGCCTGGCGCACCGGCCAGCGTTGTTCATCCAGGCCCAGCTCGCGGATCACCCGCTTGACCAGGCGTTGCTGGTCATCGCTGTCGAGAATCTGGAAGGTCTGGGCCAGGCCCGCCTCCTGCCAGTGGGCCCGCAACAAGCGGTGCGCCAGGCCGTGGAAGGTCCCGACCCACATTCCGGCCGGGCTGATGCCCATCAACTGCTCGATGCGGTGGCGCATCTCGGCAGCGGCCTTGTTGGTGAACGTCACCGACAGGATGGAATGCGGGGACGCGTTCTCGACCTGGATCAACCAGGCGATACGGTGCACCAGCACTCGGGTTTTACCGGAGCCAGCACCGGCCAGGACCAACTGACGGCCAACGGGGGCGGCTACGGCCTGGCGTTGGGCATCGTTGAGGGAGTTCAGCAAAAGGGAGAGATCATCGCGCATCGACGCATTCTAGGGTGCCGGGGGGAGGGGGGCAAATCCCATTGCCCGGTGGTCGGCACAAAAAACCGCCGGCGATCTTCAATTGGTCACTGTTGGAGCCATAGTGATGACCGGTAAGTCATCGCCTGTAGCCCGCGCCCTGTCTTGTTAAGCCCCTCTGGCCCGAAGGTTTGCGCAGGTTTATTCGCGAATTTTTATGATCCAGAGCAGTTTGGTCTGCCCGTCTGCTTGTGTATGCTCCGTCGACGTTTCGGGCTCACCATTATAAGAACACTGCCTATGACCCTCAGCACCGACTTGTCTGGCCCCTCTGTCGTGCCGGCGCAGGTTATCCGCAAGCATTACGCCATGGAGATGGCGGTCGAGCGTACGCGTCTGTTGTACCAGGGGTCGCTGCTCCCCACTTTATTGATGTTGCTTAACGGTCTGGTCTGCGCCTGGTTGCTCTGGAGCCCGCAGCGCTATGTGCTGGTCGGCAGTTGGTTGGTGTGGTTGCTGGCCCTGGTGGCGCTGCGCGTGATCCAGGTAGCGGCCTTCGATAGCGCCCTGCCCAGCCGGCAGGCCCAGCCGATCTGGCGGCGCATGTTTATGCTGGGCTCGGCGGCCAGCGGCCTGACCCTGGCGAGCGCGGCCATTGCCCTGGTGCCACTGGACAGCTTTGTGCAACAGGCCTGGATCTTCGGCCTGATTGGCGTGGCCACCCTGTCGGCCAGCGTGGCCTATGCCGTCAGCGTCCCGGCGTTTTTGTCGTTTGCCTTGCCCTGCCTGGTGCCCACCATCCTCTATCTGTTCTGGAGCGGCGAACCGCAATTACAGGGCTGGAGTTACCTGGGCTTGATCCTGCTGGCGTCCCTGAGCCTGGTGGCATGGCAGGTCAACCGCCTGATCCAGCGCGGTTTGCTGCGCCGGTTCCAGAACCAGGCCTTGATCGAGCACTTGCAGCAGGCGCGCCAGCGCAGCGAGCAGTTGAATCAGGACCTGGTGCGCGAGGTCGAGCAGCGGCGCGAGGTCGAGCAGGAACTGCGTCAGGCCCAGGTCGGCCTGCAGCAGCGCGTCGAGCAGCGCGGCCAGCAATTGGACGCCGCCAGCCTGGCCCTGAGCAAAAGCGAGGCGCGCCTGGCCATGGCGTTGCAGGCCAGCGAGCTGGGCTTGTGGGACTGGAACCTGCAAACCGATGAAGTCCACCACACCCGGCTCAAGGAACTGTTTGGCCTGGAGCCGGAGTACGTCACGGCGATGCTGCGCGACCTCAAGCCACGCCTGCACCCGGACGACTTGCCGCTGCTCAAGCGCGCGCTGGTGGGGCACTTGAAGGGGCGCAGCGAGGACTATCAGGTGGAGTACCGCGTGCGCCATGGCGACGGGCGCTGGGTGTGGATCGAGGACCGTGGGCGTGCCGTGGAGCGTACCGCCAGCGGGCGCGTGACGCGCATGCTCGGCACCCGGCGCGATATCAGCGTCGGCAAGGCGCTGGAAGAGCAACTGCGGCTGGCGTCGACGGTGTTCGAGGCGGCCAGCGAAGGCATTGTGATCCTGGACCCGGAGTACGTGTTGATTGCCGTCAACCAGGCCTTTAGCCGCGTCACCGGTTTTGATATCGACGACATGCTCGGGCGCAATGTCGTGGAGTTGCCGTGCAGCCGCGACGCGCGCCGACACTTCCCGGTAATTCGCCAGGCCTTGTTGAGCCACGGCAGTTGGCAGGGCGAGCTGGTGGAAGCGCGCAAGAACGGCGAGCTCTACCCCCAGTGGCTGCAATTGAGCGTGGTGCGCGATGTTCGGGGAAATGTCAGCCATATCGTAGGCTTTTTCGCCGATCTGTCGGCCCGCCGCGAATCGGAGGAGCGCATGCGCTACCTCACTCATTACGACGAACTGACGGGCCTGGCCAACCGCTCGTTGTTCCGCGAGCGCCTGCGCGAGGCCCATCAACGGGTGCGCCAGGGCGGCCGCAGCCTGGCGTTGCTGCATATCAACCTGGACCGCTTCAAGCTGCTCAATGACAGCCTGGGCCATGAAGTCGCCGACCAGTTGTTGCAGAAAATGGCCCGGCGCCTGATCAATGCCTTACCGGAAGCCGACACCATTGCGCGGCTGTCCGGCGACGAATTCGCGGTGTTGTTCGACGCCTATGGCAGCTTGTCGAGCCTGGCGCGGGTGGCCACCCGGCTGTTGGCCAAACTGCGCGTGCCGATGACGGTGGACGGGCATGAGTTGGTGGTCAGCGCCTCAATGGGTGTCAGCCTGTTACCGGATAACGCCCGGGAAATTTCCGCACTGGTCAGCCAGTCGAACATGGCCATGCAGCATGCCAAGCACCTGGGCGGCAATAACTTCCAGTTTTACACCGACAGCCTTCAGGCCAGCACCCTTGAGCGTTTGCAGCTGGAAAACCAACTGCGCAAAGCCATTGATGAGCGGCAATTGAAAGTGTTCTACCAACCCAAGCTGTGCCTGGTCACCGGCAAGATGACCGGCGCCGAGGCACTGGTGCGTTGGGATCATCCGCAATGGGGCAGCGTGCCGCCCGGTGATTTTATCGGGCTGGCGGAAGAGACCGGGCTGATCGTGCCATTGGGCGAGTTCGTGCTGCGCCAGGCCTGCTGGCAGGCGTGTGAATGGCAGCGCCAGGGCCTGGCGCCGATCCGGGTCTCGGTCAACCTGTCGGTGCATCAACTGCGCCAGGGCAAGCTGGTGAGCCTGGTGCGCCAGGTGCTGGGCGAAACCGGGCTGGCGCCGCAATACCTGGAGCTGGAACTGACCGAAAGCCAGTTGCTCGACAGCGTCGAGCACATCATCGCCACCTTCCAGCAATTGCGGGACTTGGGGGTGAAGCTGGCCATCGACGACTTTGGCACCGGCTATTCGTCCCTCAGCTACCTCAAGCGCATCCCAGTGGATTACGTGAAGATCGACCAGACCTTTATCCGTGGCCTGGGCCAGGGGCGTGAAGACCTGGCGATTACCCGGGCGATCATCGCCATGGCCCATGGCTTGGCGCTCAAAGTGGTGGCCGAGGGCGTGGAGGATCAGCAGCAGCTGGATTTCCTCAGGGCCGAACAGTGTGACGAGGTGCAGGGCTACTTGATCAGTCGTCCGATGGAGGCCGAAGGGCTGGCAGATTTGTTACGGAAAAATGCAGATTTTCCTTAGTGTATCCAAGGCCGCATCCAGGGCTACATTGCGCTTGCCCGCTGATTCAGGGGGCAACAGGGTGATTTAGTGATGCATCGAACGGGCAAATCGGCAATTCTTGTAGTATAACTACAAGCTTGCTACATCCCTGGCGCCTGCCAATAACAAGAGTCCTGCCCTTTGAACCTGTTGCAACATATCGCCCAGTCGCGCCACCTGTTACGCAAATCGGAACTCAAGGTTGCCGATCACGTGCTGCTTGACCCTGCGGCCGTGATGCACAGCTCCATGGCTGATCTGGCCCACAGCGTGGGGATCAGCGAGCCGACCATCGTGCGCTTCTGCCGCGCTATCGGTTGCTCGGGGTTCCAGGACTTGAAGCTGAAACTGGCCCAGAGCCTGGCGGCCGGTGCCAGCTTCGGGCAGTTTGCGATCCACGAAGACGACTCCGTCGCCGACTACAGCCTGAAAATTTTCGATACCACCCTGCACACCCTGATGGAAGTGCGGGAAAAGCTCGACCCGATCGAGCTGCAAAAAGCCGTGACGGCCATGTCCCAGGCCCAGCGCGTGGAGTTTTATGGCTTTGGTGCCTCCGGCGCGGTGGCGGCGGATGCCCAGCACAAATTCTTCCGCCTGCTGCTGACGGCGGCGGCCTACAGCGACCCGCACATGCAGGCGATGTCGGCGGTGACGTTGAAGCCCACCGACGTGGCGATCTGTATTTCCCAGTCGGGCCGCTCCAAGGACTTGCTGATCACCGCCAATCTGGTACGTGAAAGCGGCGCGTCGCTGATCACCTTGTGCCCGAGCCAGACGCCCTTGGCGGAACTGTCCACGGTCAACCTGGCGATCGATGTGCACGAAGACACCGAGATCTACACCCCGTTGACCTCGCGCATCGCCCACCTGGTGGTGATCGACGTACTGGCAATGGGCGTGGCCATGGCGCGCGGGCCGAGCCTGGTCAACCACCTCAAAAGCGTCAAACGCAGCTTGCGCAGCCTGCGTCTCTCGCCCAAATCGGTCAAAGCCCTCGACGACTGAAGGTTACACACAGTCAAAAATGTGGGAGCGGGCTTGCTCGCGATAGCGGTGGATCAGTCGACATATCAGGCGTCTGGCCCACTGCTATCGCGAGCAAGCCCGCTCCCACATTTAGATCTTGCGCATATTAAGAAGATTCATCGTCCTGTAACCCCCACGCCGCCAAACCGTCATCCCCCGCGCCCATCCTGAACTCCCCGTACTCGCATTGGGAGACTCGAAATGGCCCGGCACTACGAAGACAGCACCAGCACCGTCAAGACCCGTCGTCAGCAGGAAGACCAGCGCCGCATGGCGTTCCGGCGTGCAATTGAAGATCGCTGCGAACAGCGCCAATTACAGCAAAGCATCAGTGACTACCCGGAGCTGCACTGGCAGGCATCCGCGGCTGCCCAGCGAAGCGTTCAGCCAGCGCGCTGATCTGCACCCGCTCGCTGCGGATAAAGCCCAGGAACGCATGGGCCACCGGTGACAGGCGCTTGGCCTTGGCCTGCACCAGGCACCAACTGCGGTACAGCGGCAGCTCTTCCACCGGCAGCTCCTTGAGCCCGCCGGTGGCCAGTTCCAGGTTCAGGGCGTGGCGCGTCAGCAGCGCCACGCCCAACCCCGCCACCACGCACTCACGTTGCGCCTCGGCCGACGCCACTTCCACCGTCTGGGTGAAGTGCACGCGTTTTTCCTTGAAATACTCCTCGCAGGCCAACCGCGTCCCGGAACCCGGCTCGCGCAGCAGCAACGTATAAGGTTCCAGGTCCTGCAGGCGCAATGGGCCTTGCAGGCTCAGTGGATGGTCCGGCGGGGCCACCGCCACAATCGGGTTATTAAGAAACGGCAGGAACTCCAGGCCCATGTCCTGGGGCACCATGGACATGATCACCAGGTCATCACGATTGTCTGAGAGCCGGCGGATCACCTGGGCGCGGTTGACCACCGTCAGGTGCAACTGCACCTCCGGGTGCTGGCGCTTGAAGGCCGCGAACAAGTGCGGCACGAAGTATTTGGCGCTGGACTCCACCGCCAGCTTCAATTGCCCCTGCAGCGAGCCCTGCATGTCCGAGAGCTGCATATCGAGGTTTTCCAGGCGCCCGAAAATGTCCCGGCTGGCCCGTTGCAGGGCTTCGGCGGCTTCGGTCATGTAGAGTTTTTTGCCCACATAGTCGAACAGCGGTTGGCCGATCAGCTCTTCGAGCTGGCGAATTTGTAGGCTGACGGCGGGCTGCGTAAGGGACATTTCCTCGGCGGCGCGGCTGTAGGAGCGCAAATCACAGACCTCATTGAAGATCTGCAATTGCCGTAATGTCAGGCGCATCAATGACTTACGCATAGTTCAAAGCAACTCGCCGGGGCTGTAGGGTCAACTATAAGGCTTTACTTATACACGGCCCAATAATTATTGATTTTTGTTAATCCCTAAGTGCGCATAGTGTGTGTCTGGCGACTGGCCTGAAACATTTGGTCACGCGCCGACCTGGTCTAGCAGGTCGAAGAACGCAGCAATCGGCTCAAGGGAATTTCCAAGTGATAACAAAGATCCTGATCGCCAACCGTGGTGAGATTGCCGTCCGCATTGTGCGGGCCTGTGCCGAAATGGGGATCCGTTCGGTGGCGGTCTATTCCGACGCAGACCGGCATGCCTTGCACGTCAAGCGTGCCGATGAGGCCCACAGCATTGGTGCCGAGCCCCTGGCCGGTTACCTGAACCCGCGCAAGCTGGTGAACCTGGCCGTGGAAACCGGCTGCGACGCGCTGCACCCTGGCTACGGCTTCCTGTCGGAAAACGCCGAACTGGCGGATATCTGCGCCGAACGTGGGATCAAGTTCATTGGTCCATCGGCCGAAGTGATTCGCCGCATGGGCGACAAGACCGAAGCGCGCCGCAGCATGATCAAGGCCGGCGTGCCGGTCACCCCCGGCACCGAAGGCAACGTCGCTGACATCGCCGAAGCGCTGACCGAAGGCGACCGCATCGGCTACCCGGTGATGCTCAAGGCCACCTCCGGTGGTGGCGGTCGCGGCATTCGTCGCTGCAACAGCCGTGAAGAACTCGAACAAGCCTTCCCCCGCGTGATCTCCGAGGCCACCAAGGCCTTTGGTTCGGCGGAAGTGTTCCTGGAAAAATGCATCGTCAACCCCAAGCACATCGAGGCGCAGATCCTCGGCGACAGCTTTGGCAACGTGGTGCATCTGTTCGAGCGCGATTGCTCGATCCAGCGTCGTAACCAGAAACTCATCGAAATCGCCCCCAGCCCCCAACTGACCCCCGAGCAGCGCGCCTATATCGGCGACCTGTCGGTGCGCGCGGCCAAGGCCGTGGGCTATGAGAACGCCGGCACCGTGGAGTTCCTGCTCGCCGAGGGCGAGGTGTACTTCATGGAAATGAACACCCGGGTGCAGGTGGAGCACACCATCACCGAAGAAATTACCGGCATTGATATCGTTCGCGAGCAGATCCGCATCGCGTCCGGCCTGCCGCTGTCGGTAAAACAGGAAGATATCCAGCACCGTGGCTTTGCGTTGCAGTTCCGTATCAACGCCGAAGACCCGAAGAACAACTTCCTCCCCAGCTTCGGCAAGATCACCCGCTACTACGCCCCCGGCGGCCCTGGCGTGCGGACCGACACGGCGATCTACACCGGCTACACCATCCCGCCGTTCTACGACTCCATGTGCCTGAAACTGGTGGTCTGGGCGTTGACCTGGGAAGAAGCCATGGACCGCGGCCTGCGTGCCCTGGACGATATGCGCCTGCAAGGCGTGAAAACCACCGCCGCTTACTACCAGGAAATCCTGCGCAACCCGGAATTCCGCAGCGGCCAGTTCAACACCAGTTTTGTGGAAAGCCACCCTGAGCTGACCAACTACTCGATCAAGCGCAAACCCGAAGAGCTGGCCCTGGCCATCGCCGCCGCCATCGCCGCCCACGCAGGCCTGTGAGGAATATAACAATGAGCAAGAAGATCTTCGTTACCGACACCATCCTGCGAGACGCCCACCAATCGTTGCTGGCTACCCGCATGCGCACCGACGACATGCTGCCGATCTGCGACAAGCTCGACAAAGTCGGCTACTGGTCCCTGGAAGTCTGGGGCGGCGCGACCTTCGACGCCTGCGTACGCTTCTTGAAAGAAGACCCGTGGGAGCGCCTGCGCAAACTGCGCGCCGCGTTGCCCAACACGCGCCTGCAAATGCTCCTGCGTGGGCAGAACCTGCTGGGCTACCGCCATTACAGCGACGACGTGGTCAAGGCCTTCGTGGCCAAGGCGGCGGTGAATGGCATCGACGTGTTCCGCATCTTCGATGCGATGAACGACGTGCGTAACCTGCGGGTGGCCATCGAAGCGGTGAAAGCGGCGGGCAAGCACGCCCAGGGCACCATCGCCTACACCACCAGCCCGGTGCACACCATCGAGGCGTTTGTGGCCCAGGCCAAGCAAATGGAGGCCATGGGTTGCGACTCGGTGGCGATCAAGGACATGGCCGGCCTGCTGACCCCGTACGCCACCGGCGAGCTGGTCAAGGCGTTGAAGGCCGAGCAGAGCCTGCCGATCTTTATCCACTCCCATGACACAGCGGGTTTGGCCGCGATGTGCCAACTCAAGGCCATCGAAAACGGTGCCGACCATATCGACACCGCCATCTCCAGCTTCGCCTGGGGCACCAGCCACCCGGGCACCGAGTCGATGGTCGCCGCCCTCAAAGGCAGCGAATTCGACACCGGCCTGGACCTGGAACTGCTGCAGGAAATCGGCCTGTACTTCTACGCCGTGCGCAAGAAGTACCACCAGTTTGAAAGCGAATTCACTGCGGTCGACACCCGCGTGCAAGTCAACCAGGTGCCGGGCGGGATGATTTCCAACCTGGCCAACCAGTTGAAAGAGCAGGGCGCCCTCAACCGCATGAGCGAAGTGCTGGCGGAAATCCCGCGGGTGCGTGAAGACCTCGGCTTCCCGCCGCTGGTGACGCCAACCTCGCAGATCGTCGGCACCCAGGCGTTCTTCAACGTGCTGGCCGGCGAGCGCTACAAGACCATCACCAACGAAGTGAAGCTGTATCTGCAAGGCGGCTACGGCAAGGCACCAGGCACGGTGGACGAGAAACTGCGGCGCCAGGCCATCGGCAGCGAAGACGTGATCGACGTGCGCCCGGCCGACCTGCTCAAGCCGGAAATGACCAAGCTGCGTGGTGAAATCGGCACCTTGGCCAAGTCCGAAGAAGATGTGCTGACTTATGCGATGTTCCCGGACATCGGGCGCAAGTTCCTCGAAGAGCGTGAAGCCGGCACCCTGAGCCCGGAAGTGCTGCTGCCGATCCCCGAAGCCGGCGGCGTGGCCCGTGCCGGTGGCGAAGGTGTACCGACCGAGTTCGTTATCGACGTGCATGGCGAAAGCTACCGCGTGGATATCACCGGTGTCGGCGTCAAGGCCGAAGGCAAGCGCCACTTCTACCTGTCCATCGACGGCATGCCGGAAGAAGTGGTGTTCGAGCCGCTCAACGAATTCGTCGGCGGCGGCACCAGCAAGCGTAAGCAAGCCAGCGCGCCGGGCCATGTCAGCACGGCGATGCCGGGCAATATCGTCGATGTGCTGGTCAAGGAAGGCGATGTGGTCAAGGCCGGTCAGGCCGTGCTGATCACCGAAGCGATGAAGATGGAGACCGAAGTACAGGCGGCCATCGCCGGCAAGGTCAGCGCCGTTCACGTGGCCAAGGGCGACCGGGTCAACCCGGGCGAAATCCTGATCGAAATCGAAGGCTGATCCCCAGCCTTCGACACTACCGTTTAATCCTCGGGGGGCAATGTTGCCCCCTTTTTTTCGCCTGCAAAACGTGCGAAATCAGAAGGCCAGGGTCCATTGGCCCATCACGGCCTGGTTGCTGCTGCGGGCGCCAAAGTCGCCGGTATAGGTCAGGCCCACGCTTTGCGTGGTCGACATACCGAGCCCCAGCCCGGCTTGCAGGGCCAGGCTATTGCGGTCCAGGGCCGTGCCTTCGATGGTGAAGTCGCTGTTGAACACCGACCTGTCCACCCAGGCCGAGGACTGGCGCACACGGCTGCCGACATTGCCGTACAGGTGCTTCCAGCTTGCACTGAGGTGGGGCTTGAGGGTCATCTGGTTGTCCAGGGTATAGAGGCTGCTCAGGCGCAGGCCCAAGGTGCTGCTGAGGTTTTGTTGGGTCTGTTCGCCGACGTTAAGGGCGCTGAGGCCGCCTTTCTCCTTGAAGCGTTCGCGGTGGTAGCGCTGAAAACCCACGCCGGCGAATGGTTCGACGGCGAAACTGCCGGAGTCCACGCGATAGCCCAGTTCGCTGAAGACATTCTGGCTCTGGGCGGTGTACTTGCCCTTGAGCTGCTCTCGATAATCGATGAAATCAAAATCGACACTGCGCTTGTTCAGCCCGGCGTGGTTGCTGTAGATCGCCCCCAGGCGCAGCGCCAGCGGCCCGTCCTGGCGCACCGCATAAGCCCCCAGGTGCCAGCTGTCCAGTGCAGCCTTGAAGCGTTTGGCGCTGAGGTCGCTGGTGGTCTTGGCCCCCATGACCCCTGCGCGCCAGGCGTGGTCCACGGCCCAATCGGCGCCCAGCACCAGGCCTTGGGTGCGCTGCTGCAAATCGGCCGCGCCGTGCTGGCCGTCCAGGCTGCCGGCGTTGCCCAGGCCTTGCAGCCAGAAGCGGCCAGCGGCGTCGCTGTTCACGTCGCCCATGGCTGACAGCAGGCTGGCCTGCACAGGCTTGAGGCTGTTATGGGTGGCGCTGCCCAGGTTGGCGTTCTGGCTGGCGGCCAGTTGCTCAAGCACCGCGCCGATTCTTCCGGGGGCCAGGTTGCCCATATAACGGGCGTCATCTGCAATCAGATACTGCTCGCGCACGCTCAGGTTGTCTGACTCCAGCAAAGCATCCACTGCACGGTCCAGCACCTGGGCCACGCCCCGGCCATTGCCGGTGGTGGCGTAATCGACAAAATAGAACGGCGTGGCCGGTTCTGGGTAGGCAGGGTCATGGTCGCTCGGCGGCTCCATATCCCCGCGTGCCACGGCCAATTGAATGCTGAAAAGACTCAGCGTGAAGGTGATGACAAGGGCGAGTCGCTTGGATGTGCGGGGCATAGGGTCCGACCTCTGATATGTGAGGCGGGGAATTTATCGAGGCGCTGGAGGGATAACTGTCAGGGTGAGCGTTTGCGGTTTGCGGGAGAGGTCTTCGGTGCCAGAAGAATCAAGGCGTAGGGGTTGTGGTCTGGAGGGGTGTGTATTTTATTGCGTATTTGACCGAAGTCATCCGTGATAAATGCATTTTAATGCGTTAATTGAGTTCGTCGCGTCGAGATAAATGCACTATATTGCAGAGTAAGCTGTGCATAAGCTCTTGAGGATGCATTAAATTGCAAATGGAAACGCCTTACACATTCATGCTACAGATCTTCAAGGAGGGCCATTGGCATGACGCCATGCGGCTGGAGTTTTCCGAGCCGCAGCAAGGCTTCGATGGGCCTTGTCGGTTTCATTATCGCCAGGATTATCTGGTCGAGAACCTCGATGACATTCAACGGGCATTCTCCAACGCCGTGAGTGGCCGGTTCCCTTTGGAGTGGGATATCAGTTTCTTGAAGATGGCCCCCGCGTTCTTGCACGATATTGCGCCGGCAGGTGCGGCGAAGCGCTTTTTGCTCAAGCGAGTAGGTCAGAGCAAGCCGGACAATGTCAGTATGGACTTGTTTTTACTCGGTCTCTGCACCCCGGCGCCCATTGGCAATCTGCGTATCAAGGAGTCCTTCGAGGCATTGGATACCCGTTCGCCGATTGGCTTTGCCCGGCAGGAAGTCATTACTCGCGATAACGGTTTTCTGGAATACGCCTACGAGCAAGGCGCGGCCATTGGTGGAGCGACTGGCGCGGGTGGCGAGGCGCCGAAGTTGTTGATGGTGCAGAACCGCGAAGGTCTGCTGTACCCGGACGCGATTCTCGATGACGCCGACGTCGTCCAGCACTGGTTTATCAAGTTCGCCCGCCATGGTGCGAGCCTCAACGATCAAGCGATTCTCAGGAGCGAGTTCCACTATTACAAGGCTCTGCAGGCACTAGGCATCGAAACCGTCGCCGCCCAAGGGCTGGCATTGGAAGAAGCGACCAAACCCAGCCTGTGGATGCACCGCTTTGATCGCAACGTGACGCCGGCGGGTGTCGAGCGGCTGGCCGTCGAGTCAATCTATTCATTGGCGGGTGTGATTACGCCGGGCAGTTACATGGATCACCTGGAGGTTGTGCAACTGCTGGCCAATCAATGGGCAGCGGTAGGCCAGGCTGATGGTGTTGCGGATCTGATTGCCGAATACCTGCGACGGGACCTGCTCAACAAAATCCTCGGCAACTCGGATAACCACGGGCGTAACACCTCGATTATCCGCGAACGTGCTTCGGTGCGCCTGGCACCGATCTATGACTTGGCGCCCATGGTCATGGATGCCGAAGGTATTACCCGCACCACCAAATGGCCCAAGGCGTTGGAAGTGGCCGGGGAAATCAACTGGCGCGGGGTCTGCACGGCGCTGGCCGATCTGGTTGATCCCGAGCAGGCTTTTGAACGGTTGCGAGCGGATGCCGATCACTTGCGGGCATTGCCCGACATCCTGGTGGCCAATGGTTTGCCTGCGGTCACCCTCAATCACCCGGCCATTGCGCTCGGCAAACTGGACCAACGTCTACAGCAATGGGGGCTCAGATGACTGTCAGCATGGATACCCGCGCCTTGTTGATCCAGAGCGTGGAACAGGGCCTGGCCGAGGGCACCCTGCAGATCGGCGAAGCCGTGCGCCGGCTACGGGTGGAAGTCACCGGCCTGCACCAGAGCCAATTCGCCAGGATGTGCAAGATTTCCCTGCGCACCCTGGTGCATATCGAGCACGGCGAGGGCAATCAGACGCTCAAGTCGTTGAACGCGGTGTTCCGGCCGTTCGGCTTGCAGATGGGCGTGGTCAAGGTTCGGCGGTCGTTGAGCTGAGTGTCAGCCCCGGCATTGCGTCAGGCTTTTCACCTGCCCATCCGCCGTCTGGTTAGCCTCGCCCAGCCACGCCTCAAACCCCGCGCCCACCTTGGCCCATTCCCCATCGAGGATCGAATACCACGCCGTATCGCGGTTTTGCCCCTTGACCACCATATGCTGGCGGAACACCCCTTCAAAACTGAAGCCCAGGCGCTCGGCCGCGTATTTGGAGCGGGCGTTGGCGTTGTTGCACTTCCATTCCAGGCGCCGGTAGCCCAGCTCAAACGCGTGCCGGGCCAGCAGGTATACGGCCTCGGTGCTTTTGGGCGAGCGCTGCATCGGCGCGCCGAAGGTGACGTGGCCGATTTCGATGCGGCCCTGGGCCGGGACGATCGACATCAGGCTGAGGAGGCCCTGCACATCGCCGCTGGCGCGGTCGAGCACGCTGAAAAAGTACGGGTCGCTGTTGGCCGCGTGGTTGTCCAGCCACGCGTCGAACGCGGCGCGCTCGGGAAATGGGCCGTAGGGCAAATAGTCCCACAGCTTGGGATCGGCGCCGGGGCCCTGGAGGGCCTGCCACAGGCCATCGGCGTGGCGGGCCGGGTCGAGTTTTTCCAGGCGGATAAAACGCCCTTCGATCAATTGGGCGGTGGGCGCCGGGGCACCTTTCCAGTCTGCGAGTGAGGTCGACATGCGTTGCTCCTTAAAGGCCGTGGAGAAATTGGATAAAGCCGGGACGTTCGGCGATGCGCTCGTATAACGCAATCGCAGTGGCATTGCTCTCATGGGTCAGCCAGTGGACTTTGCAACACCCCTCGGCCTTGGCGGTGGTGTAGACGAACTCGATCAGTGTGCGACCGACCCCGGTGCTGCGTTGGGCGGCCTCCACGAACAGGTCTTGCAGGTAACAGGCGCTTTCGATGCTCCAGTTGGAGCGATGGTAGATAAAGTTGACCAGGCCCAGCGCCTTGCCGTCCTGCCAGGCCAGGGCCGAATGGGTCGGCTCGTTGGGGTCGAGCAGGCGTTGCCAGGTACTGGTGCTGACCGCGTCCGGCAGCTCGGTGTTGTAGAAGCGCAGGTAGGCCTGCCACAGCGGCAACCAGGCAGCGTGGTCGGCGGCGCTTACCCGGCGGATTGCGATCGGGCTCATGTGGGCTCCTTGGGAATGAATCGGGCGAGGGTTTGGTCGCGCACGTCAGGGCTGGCAGCCAGCCCTTGGCGCACGCCGGCGATATCCGCTGCGCTGCGGTTCTGGCTGAGCTTGCGTTTGCCTTGCAGGCGCTGGATCGGCAGGGCGAAACCGACGATGGCCTTGAGCATGCCATCCATGTAGTCCGCGGGTGCGTCGCTGACTTGCCAGGGCTGGGCGCGGCCGCGTTCGTGGCGGTCGGTCAGGGCGCTGACCAGTGTGAGCAGGCGCTCGGCTTCGGTGAACACCTCGGCCTGGCCATAGGCATGGACCGCCAGGTAATTCCAGGTGGGCACCACTTTGCCGTGCTCGGCCTTGGTCGGGTAAAACGCCGGGCTGATATAGGCCTCGGCACCGGCAAAAATCACCAGGGCCTGGCTGCCGTTCTGCAGGTCCTGCCACTGGCGATTGGCTTTGGCCATATGCCCATAGAGCGTACCGTTGGGTCCTTCATCCGGGTTGAGCAGCAGCGGCAAGTGGCTGGCTTGCAGGCCGTGTTCGCCAAAGGTCACCAACTGCGCCAGGCGCGTGTGCCGGATCAGTTGCTGTATTTCGGGCAAGTCGTCGAGGGCAAAGGCGCGGGGTGTGTACATGAATATTTTCCTTGGCGAATGGCAGCATCCTAGGCAGGCTAATGGTTCGTTGTAAGAGCCATCTTTGATCCATTTCATGGGTCCAATGTGCGGAGTCCATGCCATGCCCCCGTTAGCGCCCCCGCTGTCGTTCAACCCGGCCGGAATCGAACTGGACCGCCGTCAGGGCCTGACGCGGCAGTTATACGAAGCGCTGCGCCAGCGGGTGCTGGATGGGCGGCTGGTCAGCGGCACCCGGTTGCCGGCCAGCCGGGATCTGGCGGCGGCGTTGTCGATTTCCCGCAACAGTGTGGTACGGGCCTACGACCAGCTGTATGCCGAGGGCTTTATCCAGGGACGGGTCGGCGATGGGACCTATGTGGCGCAACTGGCAGAAAAATTATCCACAAAACTGTCCACAGGGTTATCAACAGGCTTATCCCCAACCTTATCCACAATTCACGCCAATCCGCCTGGAATTTCCCCCAGGAAAGTTATCCACAGCCCCGCCTTGGGGCGCCTGGAAACCAACCATTTACCCTTGCCACCCACGGGCCCGCCCCGGGCTTTTCGCGTAGGTGTACCAGCCTTTGACCTGTTCCCGTTTGACGTGTGGGCCAAGCTCAATGCGGCTTTTTGGCGCAAACCGGACCTGCAGCAACTGTGCTACGGCGATCCGGCGGGGGACGAGCGCCTGCGCGGGCTGATCGCCGCCTACCTGCGCAGTTCGCGAGGCCTGCAGTGCAGCGCTGAGCAAATAGTGATCACCAGCGGCGCACAGCAGGGAATCAGCCTTTGTGCACAGCTGCTGGTGGCGCCCGGGGATCGCGTGGCGCTTGAAAATCCCGGCTATCGGGCGGCAGGGCATGCGTTCGCCATTGCCGGGGCGAAACTGGAGGGCGTGGCGGTAGACGCCGAAGGCATCGACTGCCAGGCATTGAACGCGCTCCACGACTGCCGCCTGGCTTATGTCACGCCTTCGCACCAGTACCCGACTGGGGTGGTCATGAGCCTGCCCCGGCGCCTGGAGTTGCTGGCCTGGGCCGAGCGCACGGGCGGCTGGATCATCGAGGACGACTACGACGGCGAGTACCGCTACAGCGGCGCGCCCCTGGCCCCGCTGGCCGCCCTCGACCGCAGTGGCCGGGTGCTCTATGTGGGGACGTTCGGCAAGGTGGCGTTCCCGGCGTTGCGCCTGGGCTACCTGGTACTGCCACACGGGTGGGTGGACGCCTTCACCCGGCGCCGCGCCGTGGATGTGCGGCACTCGGAAGTCAGCACCCAGGCGGTGATGGCCGAGTTCATGGCGGCCGGGCACTTCCAGCGGCATATCCGCCGCATGCGCCGCGCTGCCTTGAGTCGGCGCAATGCTTTGCTCGCCGGCTGGCCGGCTGACGTGCCGGGCATGGGCAGCCTGCCCGGCGTCGCGGCGGGGTTGCACCTCACGGTGCGGGTAGAGGGCCTGGCCCGTGAAGCGCAATTGCTGGCCCAGGCCCATGGGGCGGGTGTCGAGATCAATGGCCTGAGCAGCTATTGGTTGCCCGACGCCAGCCCTACGGGCAACCCGCGTGCCGGCCTGGTGCTGGGGTTTGCCGCCGTGCCCGAAGCCGCCATCGCCCAGGCCCTGGCCAGGCTGCGTCGGGCATGGCAGGTCGGTTGACGGTCAGCTTTGGAAGAACAGTGACCGGGCCAATTGCGGGCTGATTTCACTGCGATAAATGGCGATCTGGTCGCGGTCGCTCAAGCCTGTACGGTGGATCGCGCCGCCGAGTTTTTGCTGGTCGCGGGTTTTCAGGTGGCCGGCGCTAAAGTGTTCGGGGGCGGCGGTGGGCGATTCATAGTGAAAGTGGGCATACCACAGCACGGCGTGAGTCTGGTGATCGCGCACTTCGTATTCGTCCAGGTAGTTTTTGCCGGGGCCCTTGAGGCGCCGGCGGGTGACGACCTTGGCAATTTTTACCAACCCCTTGGCATGCAGCCACTCCACCCGTGCGGCGGTGGGCGGTTGCTGTTTGGTCATGCGGATGCGGGTGGTTGTGCCCTGCTCGTAGAGCCGCTGGGCTGTGTCGTTGAGTTTGCGGTTGAGGGTGGCGGCCGATGGGTTGTCGCTGTCTGTGAGGTTGAGCCGGGTCAGCGCTTCTTCAATGGCGCTCGCTGCGTGCTCCAGGCGTGCGGCGTACTGATGGAGCATTTCTTCGATTTCCACCGGGATGCGTCCGGCTTTTTTTGCATGTTCCAAGGTGCGCAGGGTGGAGGTGGGTTCTTCATTGAGCAGTGTCTGCCCAGCCTCCATGCTGGTCGCCAGGTCGCGGGTCTGTGGCTCGCGCCGGCTTGAAGACGGGCTCTGGCGCTCGACCCAGACCCCCGGGCTTTTTTCGTGAAAGGTCGCAATGACCTTGCCGGTCACCGGTGCCTTGATGTCGACCAGATCGCTTTGGGCCGCCCGCGGTTCGCCCACCATCACACCATTGAAGCGCGTCTTGATGACTTTGCGCCTGGGTGTCTGCGGTGTTCTTGAAGTGCCGGGCTTGGGCACCTGGGCTTTTCTTTCTCTGAGCAGCAGCGCCAGTTCCCGCACGGCGGGCTGGTTGAATTGCTCGACTTGCTGGCGAAGGGTTTCCAGGGGTTCGCGCAGCACGTACTCCGGGTGTTCGGCATGCAGGTCCAGCAGGCGTTGATCGACGAGTGCAAACTGCTCGACCAGGCTGTTGAGTACCTCAATGCGCTCGTCCCGGTTGCTGATATGGGTTTCGGTCAGGGTCTCGATCCACGTTTGCACGTTGAGGTCGGCGATATTGATGATGTCATTGAGCTGGATATAGGTATCGGTGAAGGCTTCCCCACTGCCTTCCCCTATGCACAGGTAGCGACTAAGGGTCAGTTGCAGGGCCTTGAGGTCGTGAATCCTGAAATCGGGCAAGGCCCGTATGGTGGCCTGAATCACCTTCGCCCCTTCTACACCAAGGCTTTCAAGCTCACGGTAGCGGGTTTGCGTGTACTCCATGCGCTTGATCATATCCAGGTTCAGTTCAGCCATGGTCTGTGCGACCTCGGTGCGCTTTTTTATATCCAGGCTGGTCATGGCTTCGATGTCTTCCACGGTCCCCACCAGTTTGTCGCGAAATATCGGTAGACGCTCGGCGATGGCAGAGCGTGTCAGCAGCAGTTGCTTGCGCAGATAGTCGATCATGCTGCTCTGGTAGTTGGGCACCGTGTCGATGATGTTCAGCGACCGCAACTGCCGGATGGGCACGTCATAGTCCGCCAGGCGGCTGTCCACCTTATCGAGGAACGCTTGGCGCTGCCGGTTGCTGGACGGCCCGGGCACCGGGTCGATCGCCGCCCGTGCCTGGGACACTTCCGTTTGCCCGCGTTTTTCGTCGGCGTCGAATTTGTTGAGTTTTTCCCGTAGGTCACTGATGCGCGAGGGCGCCTTGTCTCGGGCCGATTGCCGGCGGTTCCTGAAACCGGCACCGCGCAGGCGCAGGCGGGTATCGACAAACCACTGGCCGGCCAGATTACTCACCAGCAAGGGGCCGGTGTGCGAGGGGTGGGTGGGGTCGATGATGATCACATTGTCGTTGCTATCCACCTTGACCTCGAACCAGCGCTCCCCGACGTTTGCGTACCATTTATGTGCAAGGGCATAGAGGTGCAGGTGCGGCCCGGGCTCTTTGACCTGTTCGCCCAGCCCGGCAGGTTGACTGACTTTGAAGCGGTCCAGGGTTGCACCCAGGCTGGAGGGCGTGCGGTTCAGCGCACCGCTGATGTGCAGGGGGCCTTGATGGTGTGCAGGGAGTTCGACGGTGGGCAGATCGGGTTGTCGCACCACAAGGATTTTTTTTACCGGGGGCAGGCTTTCAGGTTCCTCTACCAGGCTGAGGCCAGGTTCTAAGGGACGGACCTTGGTGGTGTCTACCGGGTCGGGGTGTCGTAGCGCCACGTGCAGTAGCAGCGCCATGCCCAGGTTGAGCAGCAGGTCGACCTGGGCGGTCCAGGCCGGTTGCTCGTCAGCGCTGGGCTCGCTGTGCGCCACTGTTTGCAGGTCATCCATGATTTGCCAGATCCAGGCGGCGATGCCGACGGTGCGGCCCATAAAGGGCAATGTCGCACTGAAGAGCTGCCAGCCGATCTGCCGGTAGCTTGCCCAACGTTTCTGCACGTTGGACACCGACTGCCGGGTCGCCAGTTCAACCAGGGCATGGGCGTGGGCCTGGAACAATGTGGCCAGGGTATCGTTACCGAGCACTTCATCGCTCAGGGCGATGGGCCCGCTCATTTGCACCGCCACCTGCGGCTCCACCAACCCCTGCACGACGGTCCACGGTGAAGGCAGTTTGCCAGGGAAGACATACTGTTCGTAGTTGAAGCGTATGTCTTCGGGCAGCCAGGCCAGTACGGCATCGCGCAAGGTGCGGTGGTGTTTGATGGCATAGAGCAGGTTTTGCCGCGACGGGTATTGCGCCAGCACCGGGTCCAGCAGCGGGCTATACAGCAGGCAGGGGCCTTGGGTGTGGTCGCGGGGGCCGATCACGAACATGTTGGCAACCACGTCCTGTTCCTGGCCGGGGCGCAGGGTCGGGATAAACGCCAGGCGCCGGATGACGATCTCTTGCCCGTCGGCTTGCCGGTCATGGTCCTGGGCCTGTACGGCGGCGGCGACCATGCGGTAGCCGCGCTCGTCAAGGCCGTTGCGGCCCTGGATCTTCCACTGCAAGGCCAGTAATGGCAGCTGCAGCCGTAAGTGCCGGGTGTAGAGCAATTGGCGGTCTTGGGCTTCGGCCGGGTTGTCCAGGAGGGTGCGTTTGATCAGCGCCGGGTAGTGCTCGCCGATGTCCAGGGTTTCGATCAGCTCTTTAAGGTAGTTGTACGACAGCCATTCGGGGGCCGGGCCACCGTTGTAGCGTACGCTGGCCTGGCCGGTGGGCAGCCCGGTCAGGTTTGCCAGGGCCAGGTCGATCAGGCTGTGCTGGGTGGTATCGCTGGCGCCGGGCAGGATGAATGTGCCCCAGAGCACCGGGCTTTCGATACTGACCTGGATCTTGTCCACATTCAGGCCAGCGCCTTGGGGGTGCTCGCGAAGACGGTTTTGCAGGTGTTCGCGGGCGTAGTCGCGGATCGGCAAGATACCGTCGCGAAAGGAGCGCCCACGGGACTGGGTATGCAATTGGGCCAGTTCGGTCATGTACCGGCTGTAGGTCGTCACGTCCAGGTCCGACGCATTGGCCAGCCAGTCGGGCAGCCGTTCATGGATCTGGTGCATGTTCGACAACGATTGATCGCTGAGGTCTTCAAGCACCGGCAAGACCCGTGTGACGGCCTGCACGGGCATGGTCTGCGCCGGCGGTTTTTCAAGGTCGGAGGAGCCCAGTGAGCCGATGGCCTGCAGTTGCAGGGCGATCAGGGCACAGGCCGTGCTGTCGAAGAAGTTGCCGGCGGGCTCGTACAGCCGCCACTGCAGCGTCACGTCTGGACGGTACTGCACCACACTGGAAGGTAGCGCTGCGCCGAGGCGCTCCAGGGACTCGAATTTCCGGTACCCGTCGGCCAGCGAATACGTGAGGATCCGCTGGCGCCGCTCATGCTCGCCAATCAACACCGCCATGTCTGTGAGGCCGACATGGGTTAAGCGGTTGTCGTGCAAGGCATCGATGTCCACCAGGTAGGCCCGGAGCCGATAGGGGTCGAATCCCGGGCGCCTGAGCGGGTCGGGAAAGTGGAACAGCATCCTGGCCATGGCGCAGTCGTGTTCATCCCAGCCCTCCAGGGCGGTGAGGTTCCACATGTTGCGCAGGGACTGGGAGAGCCGCTGCCAGCGAGGGCCTGTGGTGTCATTGGATGCATTCCAGTGGTCCAGTTGCTGTTCCTGGAACGCCACGAATATCAACGGCGACAGCTCATTGATCAGGCGGGCGATGGCATCGATCTTGACCGGTAGATGCAGGGCCGGACGTACGTCTGGTTGCAGCGTGAGGTAATGCTCGCCATCGATGTAGATCACCGGCTCAGGCGACAGGGCCTGGCGAGCCAGGACGCTGGTCAGCGACTGGGCAGACGGCGGTGCCGGTTGGATGAGATAGGGGGCGATACGCCAATGGGGCGTGATGACCATGGCCAGGTCCGGGTCGATCATGAGTGTCGGGTATTGCTCCCTGAGGGCTGAACGCAACAGGTTGGCGGCGACTTCCCGGATGGTGGGGCCGGTGCTCAACTGTGTCAGCAGTTCGTAGGTACTGGGGGCGTGGTGGTTGTCCTGGGTCGAGTTGTCGGGCATGTGCAGCTCCTTGGCCGGTGTAAGGCGTGAAGAGCTGCACAGTAGTTTCT
Organism: Pseudomonas gessardii; assembly: GCF_001983165.1. Lineage (GTDB taxonomy): Bacteria > Pseudomonadota > Gammaproteobacteria > Pseudomonadales > Pseudomonadaceae > Aquipseudomonas > Aquipseudomonas gessardii. The sequence goes on from NZ_MNPU01000017.1 coordinate 86,726, forward strand.
GGTGTGATCGGGAAGACGGTAGATAAATAAGCCTGGCCGGGGATTTGCCCCCGGCCATCCCCGGTCAGGTCCCGGACTTGATCTTGGTCCAGGCGCGCGTCCTGGCCCGCTCGGCATCGCGGCCCAGGGGCTTGAGCGTATAGAGCGTGGCCATCGCCGCGTCGGTGGGGTACAGGTTGGGGTTGTTGCGGATCGCCACGTCGACGTGTTCGGTCGCGTCTTTGTTGGGGTTGGGGTAACCGACAAAATCACTGATGGGCGCGATCACCTGGGGTTGCAGCAAGTAGTTGATAAAGGTGTAGGCGTCCTGCGGGTTTTTTGCCCCCTTGGGGATGGCCAGCATGTCGAACCAGATCGGTGCGCCCTCCTTGGGCAGGCGCATATCGACGACCACCCCGTTCCTGGCTTCCCTGGCCCGGTTGGCGGCCTGGGAAAAGCTGCCGGAGTAGCCGACGGCCACGCAGATGTCGCCGTTGGCAATATCGGCCATGTATTTGGAGGAGTGGAAGTAGGTGATGTACGGGCGGATTTTCAGCAGCAGCGCTTCGGCCTTTTCATAGTCACCGGGGTGGCTGCTGTTGGGGTCAAGGCCCAGGTGCTGCAGGGCCAGGGGCAGGATTTCCGAGGGTGAATCCAGCAGCGCCACGCCGCACTGCTTGAGCTTTTTGATGTGCTGTTCGTTGAAGATCAGGTCCCAGCTGTCCACCGGTGCATCGGCGCCCAGGGCGGCCTTGACCTTGTCCGGGTTGAAGCCGATCAGGATAGTGCCGTACATGTAGGGCACCGCATGGTTGTTACCGGGATCGTTGGCCTCGATCAGCTTCATCAGCTTGGGGTCGAGGTGGTTCCAGTTGGGCAACTGGCTGCGGTCCAGCGCCTGGAACACCCCGGCCTCGATCTGCTTGGCCAGGAACACATTGGAGGGCACCACCACGTCATAGCCGGAGTTGCCGGTGAGCAGCTTGGCCTCCAGGGCTTCATTGGTATCGAAGATGTCATAGACCAGTTTGATCGCCGGGTTCTGCGCCTTGAAGTCTTCCAGGGCCTTGGGGGTGATGTAGTCGAACCAGTTGTAGACCCGCAGGGTTTTTTCTTCGGCCTGGGCGGCGCTGCTCAATATCGCAGCGCAGAGCAGCAGAGACTTGAGCCTATTCATTTAGCTGCCCCCTCAAAACCTTCAAGAACATTGACGGCGTTGATGCCGATTTCCTCCACGGCATAGCCGCCCTCCATCACAAACAGCGTCGGCTTGCCGAGCCTGGCGATACGCTTGCCCATGGCCAGGTAGTCCGGGCTGTCGAGCTTGAACTGGGAAATGGGGTCGTCCTTGAACGTGTCCACCCCCAGGGAGACCACGAGGATGTCGGCCCCATAGCGCTCGATTTCCTCGCAGGCCTGCTCCAGCGCCGCGCTCCACTGGGCCCAGCCAGAGCCGGCCGGCAGCGGGTAATTGAAATTGAAGCCTTCGCCGGCCCCCTCGCCCCGCTCATCGGCATAACCGAGAAAAAACGGAAACTCCGCTTCCGGGTGCCCGTGGATCGAGGTGAAGAGCACGTCGTCGCGGGCATAAAAGATCGACTGGGTGCCGTTGCCGTGGTGGTAATCCACATCGAGAATCGCAACCCGGCTGTGGCCCTGGTCGATAAAGGCCTGGGCGGCGATGGCAGCGTTGTTGAGGTAGCAATAGCCGCCCATCAAGTCGCTGGCGGCATGGTGCCCCGGTGGCCGGCACAGGGCGAAGGCGCCAGGGGCGCCGTGTTGGATCGCCTGTTGTGCCGTCAGCGCGACCTGCGCCGCGCTGTAGGCCGCTTGCCAGGTGCCGGCGGTGATCGGTGCGCCGCCGTCGAAACTGTAGTAACCCAACTGGCCATGCAGGCTGGTGGGCAACACCCGGCGCAGGGTGCGGGCGGGCCAGGTGTAGGGCAGCAGGTCGCCGTCCTGGCCAAAGGCCGTCCAGCGTTGCCAGGCGCCTTTGAAAAAATCCAGGTAGTCGCGGCTGTGGATGCGTTGCAGCGGCGCCAGGCCAAAGTCCTGCGGCGCTTGCACCGGGCCCAGCTCACGGTCCTTGACCCGTTGCAGCACATGGTCGGCGCGCGAGGGCATTTCAAAGCAGGGCATCAGTTGCCCGTCCATCAATTCGCAACGGCCGTGGTGCAGGTGATGATCGTCTGAATAGATCGTCAGCATGGTTATTGTTCTCCGCAGGCGGGTTGAGATGCCTTGCAGTGTTGCGGGGCGGGCAGGTTTGGAGAACGGCAGGAGCGGCCAAAAGGGGATAAATATGGCCAAAGAATGTGTCCGTTATTCGCCCCATGCAGGCGCACTGCGCGAGGCTCAAGGGCGAAACTGACTCGGCGCCACGCCACTCCAGCGCACGAAGGCATGGCGGAAACTCGCGGTTTCGCTAAAGCCCAACTGCTCGGCAATGCAGTAGATCGGCAGTTCATCCTCCCCCAGCAACTGTTTGGCTCGCTCGAAGCGTAGTTCATCCAGCAGTTCCTGATAGCTACAGCCCAGGTCGTGCAGGTGGCGGCGCAAGGTGCGCGGCGAACAATTCATCTGCGCGGCCAGGCCATCGATGCCCGGTGCGACGTTCAATTGCGCCGCCAGCAACAGGCGCACCCGCCCCAGCCACGCCTGGCGCCCGGTAAACTCGGTGTTTTGCTTGCGGCAGCGCTCGGCCATGGCGCGGTGGGTGATGGCATCGGCCAGCGGCAGCGGTTGATCGAGCCAATGGCGGTCGAAGGCAAAGGCATTGGTGCTGGCGTCGAACTGCAGCGGGCAATCGAAGCGCTCGGCATAACGCGCCCGGTAGTCAGGCGCGGTGTATTCAAAGCGGGCGCCGAGCAACGGCAGGGCGTGGCCCAGCAGGTCGTCGCAGATGACTTTCAACGAGACCAGGCAGAATTCGACATTGAAGGCGGCCAGCGCCGGGTTTTCCCGGTAATCGCTGGCGGTAAACCAGAGGTGCTGGCCGTCTTGCTCCAGGTTCAACGCAAAAAGTGTTCCCAACAGCGCCGGGTAGCGCAGGGCCAGGCGCAAAGCGTCACCGAAGGTGGCACTGGTCAGTAGCGCGTAGCCGAGCATGCCGTAGGACGACACATGCATGCGCTGGCCCAGTTCCAGGCCGATATCCCGGCGCAAGGCCACGGCGTTGGCACACACGCGCATCTCCTGGTTGGTGGTGATGCGCGGGTCGGGCCGGCTCAGGTCGGCGCTACAGATGCCGCTGCCGGCCAGCAACAGGTCGCTCGCGACGCCTTCGGCCTTGAAGGTATCGAGTATCAGCGAGACGGCATTGAGCGTTGTCAGGTGCGAGTGCAGCATCGGTGAGTCCTGCCAGGGTTGGGCAAGAGCCAGCAAGGAGTGTGCCGCCTACTTGTGGTCAAAAAATAAGCGCTTGGCGGTCTCCAGGTTGATCTCGCTCCGGTAGTAGGCAATTTGCTGCTGTTCGTCGAGCCCTTTGATGGAGTCGGCCGCCGGGCCCTGGCGATACTCGTGGGTTGTTTTCAAGCGCGCGGACAGGAATGACTTGGCGGGTGTCCAGTTGGCCGAATAATGAAAATGCGCATACCAGAGGACTTCGTGGGTGCTGCGCTCGGTGATGATGTATTCGTCCAGGTAGTCTGGCTCGCGGCTCTTGAGGCGGCGGCGCTTGATGGATTGCTTGATGGCGATGAGGTTGCGGTCCTTGAGCCATTCAACCCCGGCGGTGGTCGGCGGATGCTGTTTGATCATGCGTGTCATGTAACGGCTGGCCTGATCGTAGAGATCGCTCGCGGCCTTCTCGAGTTGTTTGCCGAGGACGGTTGCCGGGTGCGCTTGGCTGTCCGTGACGTTACTGCGGGTCAGCGCCTCTTCGATATGTTGATTGGTTTCTTCCAGCAGCAACGCATGGCGGTGGTACAAGTATTCGATGCCCACCGCCGTGCGATCCGGCTTGCTCGCCTGCTCGCTGGCCCTGTGCTTGAACGCGCCCAAGCCGTCCAGCAGGGCTCGGCCCTGTGCCAGGCTGGTCGACAGATCGGGTACGGCGGCCTTGCTTGGCGTTGAGGTAACGCGCTGTACCCACACGTTCGGGCTTTTCTCGTGGAACGTGGCGATGATCTGCTGGGTCAGCGGTGACTTGACGTCCACCAGGTCCGTTTCCAGCCCCAGGGCTGTCAGGCGCGTCTCGCCAATGATCACGCCGTTGTAGCGGGTATGGATAAACCGCTTGCGGGGCTTGGGGGGTGTGGCGGGAGGCGTGGGCCGGTTTCTCAGCATGTCGCGTTCAGCATGCAGTATGGCAAGGTGGCTCAGGGCGTCGCGGGCAAACCCGCGCAGCCGTTCCCGCAGGCGTTCGACGGGGCCGGGCAGGGCCTGCCGGGAAAACTCCTGGGGGAAATCCTCCAGGCGTTCGTCGATGACCTTGAACTGCTCGATCAGGCTGCCCAGGCTGTCGATACGCTCGTCCAGCCGGGACTCGCTGCGCTCCTGCACGGTATCGCGCAAGGCCTGCACCGACAGGTCGGCGCTGTCGACAATATCGTCGAGGGCGGCCCAGGCGGTGGGCTCGGTGGTGTCTTCTTTCAGGCACAGATTGCGGGCCAGGGTCACTTGCAGGCTCTTGAGGTCGGTACTGGTGTAGGAGGGCAATTTTTTCTTGGCGTCCTGAATCAGGCGCAGGCCGTCCTGGGCGAGGGTCTGGAGTTGGCTGAAGCGTGTTTGCGTGTACTCCAGGCGTTCGATCATGTCCTCGCTCATCTGCGTCATCTGCCGGGCGTCTTCTATCTGCCGGCTCTGGGGGGTGTGGGCCTGGAGTTCAATGTGATCGAGCACGGTTCTGAGCTTGGGCGTGAAAGTGGTCTGTGCTTCCCGGATGCCGGCATCGGTGAGGTCCAGTTGAGCCTTGACATAACTGAGTGCCCTTTGCGGGTAATCGGGGAGCGGGGTAAACACATTCAGGCTTTTGAGCTGTTGCAGCGCCGCTTCATAGTCCGCACTCTGGCTGTCGAGTTTGTCCAGGTAGGCCTGGCGCCTGGTGGCGCCGGCGGAGGTGCCAACAACGTCGCTCATCGCCAGGCGCGCTTGTTGCAGCTCATGCTGGGCCGTCTTTTTGGCGTTCTCGAAGGCGGTCAGTTTGCGTCGCACCTCGGTCGCCTTGAGCGTTGCATCGGCCTCAGCTTTATTGATCATGCGCTTGGGGCCACCCCCGCGCAGGCGCAGGCGAGTGTCGACGAACCACTGGCCGGCGGCGTTGTGCAGTAGCGGCGGCCCGGTTCGCGCGGGTTGCCGGGGGTCGATGATCAGCACGGTATCGTCCTCGTCCGTCGTTACTTCAAACCAGCGCTCGCCCACCTGGGCGTAGTGTTTTTCGCCAAGGCGAGAGAGGTATTGGTACGGGCCCGCTTGGGTTTGCGGGGTGCCCAGACCTTGTGGCTGGCTGACCTTGAAGCTGTCCAGCACCTTGCCCAGGGTTGCTGGCGCACGATTCACCGCGCCACTGGTGTGCAGCAGTTGAGCATGGTTTGGCGGCAGTTCGTGGGTAGCCAGGGTATCCAGTTGCTTGACCTTGACCTGATGTTCTACCGCAGGTGTGCCTGGCTCGGGCTCGGTTTTATGGGCGCCGGGGTGCAAGCGCGTGCTGATATGCAGGGTGATCGCCATTGCCAGGTTCAGCAGGGCATCGGTGAAGGCCGCCCACTGTGCGGGTTTATCGCCCTGCTCGCGGGCATCGACGAACTGCTGCAATTGCTCGACGACCTGCCAGATCCAGGTGCCGGTGGCCACTGCAGGGCTGGTAAAGGGCAGCAGGGTATTGAGGATCAGCCAGCCGGCTTGCTTGAAGGTGGCCCAGCGGTTTTCGGCATTGGAAACCGACTGGCGGTCAGCCAGCGTGGTCAGTGCGCGGGCGTTGGCTTCGTACAGGGTACTGAACCACTCACCGTCCAGAGCCCTGTCGTCCAGGCGCATGGGCCCGCTCATGGTCCACAGTGTCGAGGTATCCACCAGGAAGTCCGCGACGGCCCAGGGCGATGGCAGGTCGCCGGGGAACACATAGTTGGCGTATTCGTTGCGCACCGGGTCGGGCAACCAGGCCAGCACCGAGCTGCGCAGGCTGGGGGACTGGGCAATGGCATACAGCAGGTTGGTCGGGGATGGGTATTGGGCAAGTGTGGGGGTAAACAACGGCCGATACAGCAGGCAGGGGCCGGCGGACGGGTCCCGGGGGCCGATCACATACATGTTGGCGACCGTATCCGGCGTGGAGAGCGCACGGCGTTCGGGGATGAAGGCCAGCGGCCGGATGACAATCGGCTGCCCATCCACCCGGCGGTCTGTGGCTTGCGCTTGCATCAGTGCAGACACGTAGCGGTAGCCTTGCTCGTCCAGCCCGTGTTCCTGGCGGATCTTGTTTTGCAGGGCCAACAGCGGTAGTTGCGTACGCATCTGTTGCTCATACAGGGTTTTGCGCCGTGAGGCTTCGCTGGGGTTCTCCAGCAGTTTGCTCTTGATCAGCGCCGGGTAAGCCTGGCCGATATTGGCTTGAGTGATGAGCCCTTCGAGGTAATCGACAGTCAGCCATGCCGGTAGTGGCTGGACACTTTTCCACTGCAATGTCTTGTTGCCGACAGGCACCGCGATCAGGTTCTGCAGGGCCAGCTCGCTAAGGCTCAAGAGTGTGGTGTCGGTCCTGCCGGGGACGATGAACGCGCCCCAGACCACCGGGCTCTGGACCCGCAGGGTGAGCTGCTCCAACGGCAGGTGGGCGGCTTCGGGATGCTGCTTGAGCATTTCGGCTTTCAGCACACTCAGCGCATAGGGCTCGATGGACGGAATATCGTCCTGATAGGAGGCTGCGCCGTTGAGGCTTTGCTGCACGGCCAAATCCTTCAAGTGCCGCGCATAGAAGTTCAGGTCTGAGGTGGAGGCTTCCCGCAACCAGTCGGGCAGCGATCTCTGGTACCAGGCCCGGTCCATCTCGTGATCACCGGACAGTTCACTGAGGATGGGGGCGGGTGGGGCGTCAGGCGACTGGAGATCGGAAAAATCCAGTGCGCCGATGACCGCAACCTGCAACGCGATCAGGTTGATGGCCTGATGATCGAAAAAATTGCCATCGGGCTCGAACAGGCGCCACTGGAGCTGTCGGCGTGTCGCTGAAGGGGTCAGGCGCTCGGGCAGGGTCTGGCCCAGTTGTGCCAGGGAGGTGAACTTCTCATAGCCCCTGAGCAGGGAGTGGGTGAGGATGACGTCCTGGCCGGCCTGCTGGCTGATCAACACGGCCATGGAGAACTCATTGAGATGGGTCACCTGCGTGCCATCGACCTGGTCAATATCGATCAGGCAGGCGCGGATGTTGTAGGGATCGTTGAGCCGTCCCAGGCGGGCCGGGGCGTGGAACAGCAGGCGGGCCATGGCGCAGTCGCGGTCACTCCAGCCCTCGACCTGATGCACGTTCCACGCGGTACGCAAGGTATTGGACAGCTCGTGCCAATGGGGGCCATTGCCATCGCTCTTGTTCCAGTAGTCCACCTGCTGCGCCTGGAAGGCGCGCAGCATGACCGGCGCCAGGATGTTGAGGGTATGGGCAATGTCGACAATCCGCACCGGCAGGTGCGTTGGCGGCTCGGTGAGGGGGTGCCGGGTGAGGAAATGCTCGCCTTCGATACACTCGGTCGGCCGGGCCAATACGGCCTGTTCGGCCAGGATATCGCTCAGCGGCTGGTAGGTGGTTGGGCCGCGCACGATCTGTTCATCGACGATCTCCCAGGTGGGCGTGCCCAGCAGGGTGGTGTCGGGGTCAAGGTCCAGTGTCGGGTGCTGTTCCTGTAGCCTTTGGCGCAATAGCACCGCCGCCACTTCTCTGAATGAGGGGCCCGCGTACAGCTGCGCAAGCAGTGCCTGCTGCAGGTTGGCGGCTTGGGCGGGCGATGATGAGGCGGTTGAGTGAGGCGTGGTCATGGGGCATCCCTGTCTTGCCGGTAGATGGAAACGGCCCGAGGTATCCACTCGGGTGTTCCATGCTAGGGGCCGGCCAGTCAGGGGCGGGGGTGATTATGTAGGGCGCAGGGGGCTCAGCCCAGCTCGCCGCACAGGTCCAGCTCCACCAGCCGGCGCACCTCGGCGTTGGCCAGGCCTGCGCCGAGCAAGGCGTTGAGCTTGCCGAATGCCGCTTCGCGGGTCATCCCTCCCCCCGACAACACCCCAACACCCCGCAGGCGGCTGCCCGCTTCATACACGTCCAGTTCCACTCCGCCTTCATGGCACTGGGTGATTGCCACCACCACGATGTCCTGCTCCTGCGCCCGCTGCAGGCTGGCGAGGAACGCCGGGTTATCGCTGGGCCCGGTGCCGCTGCCAAAGCATTCGAGCACCAGCGCCTGGATGCCGCTGTCGAGCAGGGCATCCAGTTGCCCGGCGCCCATGCCCGGCACCAGGGGCAGTACACCGATATTGGCCAGGGCCTTGGGCTGGCGGTAGTCCAGGGCGGCAGGCAGCGCCTGGGCCTTGGCCACGCCACCGTTGCGCTGCAAGGCGGCAAACGGATGGCGGCCAAAACTGCGGACCTTCGCACAACGGGTCGGCGCCATCAGTGCGCCGTGGAAGTACAGGTGCACCCCCGCTGCCAGGCCTTCGCCCAACGCCGCCAGGGCGCCGCTGACGTTTTCCCAGGCATCGCTGTCGGGCACCCCGGCCGGCAGCATCGAACCGGTGAACACCACGGGCGCCGGTAGGCCCAGCAGTTGGAAACTCATGGCCGCCGCGCTGTAGGCCAGGGTGTCGGTGCCATGCAGAATCAGCACGGCGTCGCAGCCCTCGTCCACGGCCTCGACCACGGCACTGCGCAGGCGCTGCCAGTAGGCGGGGGTCATGTTGGCGCTGTCGATCAGTGGCGACATTTCCCGAAAGCGCCAGGCTGGCGCCGGCAGGTGGGCCAGTTGCTCGCGCATGCGCGCTTCAAAACCCGAAGCGGGCGCCAGGCCGTTGGCGCTGGCCTGCATGCCGATGGTGCCGCCGGTGTAGAGCACCATGATGTTATTGGCTTTGGACATCGAAGAATCTCCTGAACGAAAAACGCCGCCGGGCCCAGAGCATGCCCAAGGCCGGGCGGCGTGTCATCTGTCTACGCTCAGCGTTGCACTTGGGCGTTCAGTTTTACGCTGGCTTGAGTGCTGGGTTCAGGCTTTACCGGGTTGGCCGGCCAGGCCTTGCGGTCCAGGTCCAGGTCCGGGAACTGGCTGGAGTCGAACACCGGGGTCTTGATGCCCGCCGCGCGCTGGTTGTCGTAGTCGTTGAGGATGCGCATGGCGATCTTGAACAGGAACGCCAGGGCGAACAGGTTGACGAACGCCAGCATGGTCATGGTGATGTCGGCGAAGGCGAACACCGTGCTCAGGTTCTCGATCGAACCCCAGAAAATCAGGACCAGCACCAGTGCGCGGTAACCGATCAGCACCTTGCGGTTGTTGCCCACCAAAAAGCGCAGGTTGCTCTCGCCCAGGTAGTAGTTGTACATGATCGACGTAAACACGAACAACGCCAGGGCCACCGAGATAAACATCCGGCCCCAGTCACCGACCACCGCCGCCAGGGAGTTCTGGGTCAGGGCAATGCCGTCGCCTTCAAAGCCCGGGGTGTAGAAGCCCGAAAGCAGGATCAGCAACGCCGTGCAGGTGCAGATGATAAAGGTGTCGAGGAACACGCTGAACGCCTGCACCACACCCTGGGCGACCGGGTGTTCCACCGAGGCCACGGCCGCTACGTTGGGCGCGCTGCCCAGGCCTGCTTCGTTGGCGAACACGCCCCGTTTCACACCCATGATGATCGCGCTGCCCACCAGGCCACCAAACGCCTGGTCGAGGCCAAAGGCGCTCCTGACGATGGTCGCGAGCATGGCCGGCACCTGGTCGAATTGCAGCACGATCACGTAGATCGTCACGGCGATATAGACCAGGGTCTTGACCGGCACCAGCAGGTCGGCAATCGAGGCAATGCGCTTGATCCCGCCGATAAACACCAGGCCCAGCAACACCGCCAGCGCCAGGCCGGTGTAGGTGGTGTCGAAACCAAAGGCGTTGTTCAGCGAGTGGGTCACGGCATGGGCTTGCAGGCCGTTGAAGGCGAACCCGAAGGTCACCAGCAGCAGGAACGCCATGACCATGCCCAGCCAGCGTTTTTGCAGGCCGTGCTGGATGTAATAGGCCGGGCCGCCACGGTAGGTGCCTTCGGCGTCGGTGCGTTTGTAGAGCTGGCCCAGGGAGCACTCGATAAAGCTCGACGACATGCCCACCAGCGCGGTGACCCACATCCAGAACACCGCCCCCGGGCCACCCAGGGTCACGGCAATGCCGACCCCGGCGATATTACCGGCGCCCACCCGTCCGGCCAGGCTGAGCATCAGCGCCTGGAACGAACTGAGTTGGCCGGCGCTGCTTTTGAGGCTGTCGCGAAACACCGCGAACATATGAAAGAAGTGACGAAACTGAACGAAACGCGAGCGGATCGTGAAGTAACCACCGAGCCCGACAATGAGCACGATCAGTACTTTTCCTGAGAGGAAGTCGTTGATGACTTCTAGCATGGAGTATTCCTCGCTGTTTTTTTGTAAAGGCAAAAGCCGGACGGCTCGACGCCACACCATTTCGCAGACAGCACGATAGGTGGGGCGAGGGCTCGTCCCGGCTCCAAGTCGCGGGTTGTTATTAGTTCGGCGTTCGCATGCGGCAGACGATCGTGCATGCGAAGAGGGGCGGCACTATACCTAGCTGCGCGCCAGCCGTCTGCAAGCAGCGCAACTGACCGAGGAATGGTCGAGCGTCACACTGACCTAATGTGGGAGCTGTTGAGCTTTAGCGAGGCTGCGATAGGATCAACTCGGTACACCTGGGAAACCGAATTTGCTGCATCGCAGCCTCGCTAAAGCTCGACAGCTCCCACCTGGCTAGAAGTAGTAACCGATATTCACGTTGGTGCGGTAATACCACTCGTTGCTGCCCACCGAACGGGTGTTGGTAAAACCGCTGCCATTCTCCGCGCCGCCGTAGGGGTTGGCGTTGCGCGCCCAGGTAAAGTCGACCCAGGCCATCACCGGCATCGCCAGGAACTGTGCGCCCACGGTGAACATCTGCGAGTCATCCCAGCCACTCTTGTCTTTCATCATCCGACTGTAATCGGTGTACAGCTTGACCTTCTTCAACTGCCCCAGCGTCGGCGTGTAGACGTCGTAGCCGAGGTTGACCGATGCCAGGCTGGCCTTGGACGCGATCAGGTACGCCGGGGTCAGGCCGTTGCCGCCCATCAGCACCGAATCCTTGCTGACGCCGGTGGGGTTTTCAGGGTCGTACTCGTAGCGGATGGCCTGGCTGGTAACGGTCCACAGCCCCTTGTTGATGATGGCGTGTACGCCAGCGGCCCAATAGTCGCCATCGTCCCTGGTGGTAGCGTTGTACAGCTGGGCGGTGACCAGCGAGGCGCCGATCTCGGTCTTCCAGCCATCGCTGTTGAAGGTGCGCGCCACGCGGGCGTTGAGCTGGTTGCGTTTCTCGTTGTCCTGGCGCGACTGGATCGCGGCAATCGCATTGCCCTTCAGGTCGGCGTAGCGCCCGACCTCAGGCGAATAGCGAATGTCGCTGGGCAACATGCGCGGGAAGAAACCCAGCTGCACATCCCAGTCCTGGTCCTTGTAGCTGTACTTGAGGCCGGTGCCGGCACTGGAGGCATAGCCCATGAAAAACGGCAGGTGGTAACTCCAGCCAAATTGCGGATACGGCTCCAGGCCAAAGGGCTTGAACGGTGCGCCCAGTTGCAGGTTGGAATGGGCATTGAGCCGATAACCAACGAAGCCACGGTCGATGGAGCGCTTGCCGTCGTCCTGGAACCAATAGCCGAGATCGCTATAGAGGTTCTTGTAGGTGGCCTGCACGTCCAGGCGGAACGTGTCGAAGAGGAAGCGGCCATTGTTCTCGGTGGTGTCCCAATGCTCGTCGCGATAGTTGGTGCGCAGCGCGCCGCCGATATCCAGGCTGCTGTCGCCGGCCTCACTGCGCCAGGCAATATGCGGGAAAGGTTTATTGGCGGCGTTGGCCCGCACCGGCTCCGAAGGAACCGGCTCTACGGCAAAACTGCTGAAACTGGTAAGTATCAATCCTGCACACAAGACACGCTTCATAGAGACCTCTATACCGGGTGATCGGCAACACTCGCCCGCTTGCCATTAAAGGCAACTAAGGAGGGAGCGGGTCTTACCGGGTTTAAGTGTTGGCTATTATTGTTTTATCGGCGAAACACCGTTTAACCAGTGGATGCGCAGGAGTTGAGCAGGAAGTGTGCCAGGCGGATTATTTACTGGTATTTAATAAAAAGTCGCTTAAAAACAATTGTTTATATGGGAAACAAAGCATTTTGTATAACCCATGAAACAACCCGCAAGTGCGGTAACAAAGTTGCCCGTGATAGGTGCGAATTTATTGCACGCTGCCAATTAAACGGGCACTTGTGTGTTTTACGAAGATCGCTGTAGGAGCGAGCAAGCTCGCTCCTACATAGGATTGGGGCTAGAGGTCCAGCACCAACCGTTGGCTCTTGCAGCCCGACACACACACCATCATCGAGGTGTTCGCCGCGCGCTCGGCCTTGGTCAGCACCCCGTCGCGGTGGTCGATCTGGCCTTCCACCACCCGGGTTTCACAGGAGCCGCACACCCCCTCGCGGCAGCTGTGATCGATGTCGCAGCCGGCTTCGAGCAGTACATCCAACAGGCTCAGGCCGGGCTCCACCGACAGCGTCTTGCCGGACTTTTTCAGCTCTACGCTATAGCGGCTCTGGGCGTCTGTGCTGGGCGGCAGTTCGGCGGCGGTAAAGCGCTCGATATGCGCATGGGGATACCCCAGGCGCTCACAGGTGCCCTCGAACGCATCCAGCATCGGCGTTGGGCCGCAGCAGTAGAAGTGCGTGTCCGCAGGCTGGCCGGCGAGGTAGGCGGCGAGGTCCGGCGGTACGCCTTTTTCGTCGTTGAAGTGGTACACCACCCGCGCATCCAGGCCGTTCAAGGCCTCCACCAGCGCCGCTTCCTGGCGTGAGCGTGCGCAATAGATCAGCTCGGCGGATTTTCCCTGGGCCAGCAACTGGCGGAACATGCAGTAGATCGGGGTAATGCCGATGCCACCGGCCACCAGCACACTGTGGCTGGCGCTCAGGTCCAGCGCGAAGTTGTTGCGCGGCGCCGAGATCGATAGCGCCATGCCGACCCGCAGTTGGCTGTGCACATATTCCGAGCCGCCGCGGCTGTTGCGGTCGCGCAGGATACCCACGGTGTAGCGCCCCTGGTCGCTGGGGGAGTTGAGCAGCGAGTAACTGCGCACCAGGCCGTTGGCCAGGTGCAGGTCGATGTGCGAGCCGGCCTCGAACGGCGGGAACACGGTATCGCCCAACGGCCGGAACTCCACGCTGATGATGCCTTCGGCTTCATAGCGCAGGGTGTGCACGCGGGCGTTGAGCAGGGAGGGCTTAGACATCATTCACCTCTGTGACGGTACGCAGGTCGACATCGAGCCGGGCACTGGCCTCGATCTCGACCCGAAGTTCAGGAAACACCAGCGCGCTGACGGCCACCAGGGTGGACGTGGGCAACACGGCCTGCCCGGCGAAAAAATCCCGCCGGGCTTGGCCCACCTGGTCCTTGTCGGCGATGTCGGTGAGGTACACCGTCAGCCGGTAGATATTGCCCACATGCCCACCGGCCGCCGTCACCAGCGCCTGAATCTTGCCCAGCACCACCAGGGTCTGGGCGTAGCAATCCAGGGTCGCCTCGCGGCTGGCGGGGTGTGCGGTCATCCCCGACATCACCACCTCGCGGCCGATCAGCAGCGCATTCGACCAACTGGCCCCGGCGGGCGCCACCACGACCGGGTTCATGGCAGTTGCTTCGCGTCGATCAGTTCAAGCTGGGCCTTGGCCGCGTTCTTCAGGTAACGGCGCATACGCACCACGCCCAGGTCGTGCTGGTAGAGGTTTTCGCGCTGGTTGGCGTCCGGTTCCATAAACTCCAGCAGCACCCGATCCTGCTCCAGCACGGCCCAGTGCCGCGCTTCCAGGCGGTTCTTGTAGAGGAAGCGCCAGGTGTCGCGCTGCCAGCCGGTCAGCGGCCGGCAACGCCAGTGGAACACCGCCGACAGCGCGCGGCTGCTTGGGGTGTAGCTGCCGATAATGGTGAAGTTGCCGCCCGGGCCGCCGGTTTTCGGGTAGGGGATTTCCAGGCGCAGCCAATGGCAGCCGTTGTCCATGAATTCGGTCCAGTCGAAGTTCACCCCGCGCTGGCCTTCCTTCTCGAAGAAGAACCCGTTGTCGGTGTCGCGGGTGACGAACCTGGCGGTGGCTTCGCCTTCACTCATCGAGTGCGACATCTTGTGCAGGTAGGTGCCGTGCATCGGGTCCATGACGTTGTCGATCACGTAGCGGTAGTCGCCTTGCCACTCGGTGTAGCAGACGAAGCTGCTCCACTCCGGCGAGGTCAGTTGCTCGGGCAGCACCAGTTCCGGCGGGGTCGCTAAATGCGGGTCGGTGGCATTGAACAAAAAGATCGCGCCTGCCGCTTCGCGGGTATGGAACATGCGGGTCGGGCGGCTGCCTTCGAGTTTGCAGCCGGGGCTGCCGGGCACCTTGGTCACGGTGCCGTCACAGCGCACTTCGATGCCGTGATACGGGCATTGCAGGCGATCACCCAACACCGGGCCCTGGGACAGCGGCGCACCGCGATGAGGGCAATGGTCTTCCAGGGCGTGTACGCGGCCATCGTTATCGCGCCACAGGGCGATCTTGTAGCCCAGGCGGCGCACCGATACTGGCTTTTCACCCAGCAGGTCCGAGGGTAATACCGGGAACCACAGGTCTTTGAGGCCATTGGCCAGATGGTTTTCAACAGGGTCGACGGTCACTTGCATAGTCATTGTTCTATTCCTTCTGCCGGGTCATTCGCCCAGCCGGGCCATCAGGGTTTGATAGGCATCTGCCGTCCACTCGCCGCTGGTCAGCGGGCAGGGCGGGCCGGCCAGGTTGAGGTGGGCGAGCAGCGCCGCAAGCTCAGTCACGCCGTTGCCGAAGGCGCGCTCGATGGAGTCGCCCAGCAGCTCTTCAAACTGGGTATTGGGCCGTTTGCGCGCCTGATGGGGTTCGAGGAAACGTTCGGTAGTGCTCATGTCATTGGCCTCCGTTGCGTACCCGTTCGCGGATGGTTTCGCGCACCGGGATAAAGTCGTATGTCGGGAAAACTTCAGTGCTGAACACGCCCCACGCCGAGCGCTCAAGCTCGACGTTAAGGGCCGGCAGCAGGCTCGGCGGCAAGCGCAGGGTGACGATCTGGCCCAGGCCCATGGCCACGGTCCAGCTCACCAGTTCCACGCCTTGGGGCGGAAAACGCTCCCACCAGTCCTGCTGCTTCATATGGCGCTGAATGTCTTCCAGGTTCTTCGATTGGTCGTGCTTGAGCAGCACCGTCACCAGCAAGGTCTCGTTCATGTTCAGGCCGCACGTTCGGTGGGCACGGCCCAGGCGTCGTAGCCGTAGACCCAATCGGCATTGCCGCCGTCCTTGAGCCACTGGTTGCCGCGCGAGCCGATCTGGATC
Organism: Pseudomonas gessardii; assembly: GCF_001983165.1. Classification (GTDB taxonomy): domain Bacteria; phylum Pseudomonadota; class Gammaproteobacteria; order Pseudomonadales; family Pseudomonadaceae; genus Aquipseudomonas; species Aquipseudomonas gessardii. Next base: position 102,332 of record NZ_MNPU01000017.1, read on the forward strand.
TGGCTGGTGCGTTCCAGGCGCGCCTGCTGATAGCCCTGCAAGGCAGCTGCGACCTGGGACGGGCTGTCGAGGTCTTGCAGGTAACGGGCGAGCACCACCGCATCCTCGATGGCCTGGCCGGCACCCTGGGCCATGAACGGCATCATCGGGTGGCACGCATCGCCCAGCAGGGTGATCGCGCCCTTGGACCAGAACGGCAGCGGGTCGCGCTCATACAACGCGGTCTTGAGCACATCACTGCACGCATCCAGCAGGGCACGGGCGTCGGGGTGGAACGCCTGATAGTGGCTGCGCAGCTCGTCGGCATCGCCGGCGCTGGTCCACGACTCTTCGTGCCAACTGTCCTGGGCGGTGGTGGCGAAGATAAAAATATCTTTGCCCTGGTTCAGCGGGAACGTAACGATCTGGCTCTGCGGGTTGGGGCCCCACCATTTGGTGAAGGCCTGGATATTCGGTACATGGGCCACCCGCTCGGCCGGCACCACCGCGCGGTACGCCACCACCCCGGTAAAGCGCGGGTGCTCTTCGCCGAACAGTGCGTTGCGCACCACCGAGTGGATACCGTCGGCGCCGATCAGCACGTCACAGTGGTGCTGGCTGCCATCCTTGAAATGCAGGCAGATGCCGTCGTCAGTGTGCTCGACCCGTTCGGCACGCTTGGCGAACTGCACCTGCTCCAGCGGGAACACTTCGGCCAGGGCCGCCAGCAGGTCGGCGCGGTGGATGGTCAGTTGCGGGGCGCCGTACTTCTGCTCGGCGGCGTCGGACATTTCCAGGCGTGACGTCTCTTCGCCGCTGTCCCACATCCGGCTGATACGGTGGGTCGGCCGCGCGGCCGGGATGCGCACGGCGGCGCCAATGCCCAGGCCATCCAGCGCCCGTACCGCGTTGGGGGTGAGGTTGATGTCGGCACCGACCCGCAAAAAGGCCTTGGACTGTTCAAACACGGTGACCTGGTGACCGGCGCGGTGCAGGGCGATCGCGGCGGTCAGGCCGCCGATGCCGGCGCCGGCGATAGCAATATTTAAGGAAGGCATGGGCGACTCCTGCTCAAGGTTTCGGTTTGTCGGTGAGGAACTTGCCTTGCGGCGCCTCGACGTGTTGCTGGCGCCGGGTATTGCCGTCGATACCGCCGGCAATCGCCCATTCGGCGAACACCGTGGGCCCCGGTTCAAAGGTGCGTGGCTGCCATTCGCCGGTCAGTTGGTCTTCGTCGGCGTAGTACTCCACCAGCGCGCCGGCCGGGTTTTTGAAGTACCAGAAAAACGCCGACGACACCGGGTGGCGCCCCGGGCCGATCTCGGTCGGCCAGCCGCTGCGGGACACATGCATGCCGCCGCCAAACACCTCGTGTACATCGCGCACGGTAAAGGCCACATGGTTCAGGCCGGCCCGTGGCGCCGGCAGTTGCAGCATGAACAGGTCGTGGTGGCCGCCTTCCTCGGCGGTGCGCAAGAACGCGCCGCGATCCGGGTAGCGGTCCGAGGCCTGGAAGCCGAAACGCTCGTGGTAGAAGGCCTCGCAAGCGTTCACGTCCTTGACGAAAAACACCACGTGGCCGACTTCAATCGGCGTGGCGCGTTCGTAGATCGGCGCCGCTTTGTTGATCCGGCCCTTGGTCTGCCAGGTGTTGTGGCCGCTGCATTCAATCTCCAGCTCACGCTTGCGCGTCACTTGCAGGCGGATCGCCAAGCCGTTGGGGTCGGTGCAGCCGATGCGCCCGTTGCCCTCGACAAACCCCGGGTCGTTGGCGATGCGTTCGGCGTACAGCGCAAGGTCGGCCGCGTCGGCCACGCCCCACACCACTTCGCGCACGGTCGAGCCGGCCTCGATGGCGGGCGGCAGGCTAGGTTTGTTCAGGTCGGCGAGCACTACGCGGCAGCCGTTGAGGGTCTCGAAGATCACCTCATCGGGTTGCGCGCTGACCTGGGTCAGGCCCCAGTCGCTGAAAAAACGCACGCAGGTGTCGAGGTCCTCGACGCCATAGGTGACTTCATCAATACCTAAAACGCTCATCACGCTACCTCGTGTGGCACACCGGCCCAGGCCAGTGGCTGTTGGTTCATGCCCCAGTAGAGGCTCTTTTGTTCCATGTATTGCAGGATCCCCAGGCGGCCTTTTTCGCGGCCCAGGCCGCTGTCGCGCCAACCGCCGAACGGCGTGGAAATCGAGAACTGTTTGTAGGTGTTGATCCACACCGTGCCGGCCTGCAAGCGCCGGCCCAGGGCCCAGGCGCGCTTGTAGTCACGGCTCCAGATGCCAGCCGCGAGGGCGTACAGGCTGTCGTTGGCCTGCTCCAGCAATTGCGCTTCGTCGTCGAAGGGCATGGCCACCAGCACCGGGCCGAAGATTTCTTCCTGGCACACCTGTTGTTGGTTGTGCAGGCCTTCGAGGATGGTCGGCGGGTAGAAGTAGCCCTGGTCATACAGACCACCGCTGGGGCGCTGCCCGCCCAGGCGCAGGCGCCCGCCTTCGGCCAGGCCGAGGGCAACGTAGCGCTCCACCGATTCACGATGGCTGGCGCTGATCAGCGGGCCCATCTGGGTGTTTTCGTCGGCCGGGTCGCCCAGGTGCAGGTTCGCGGCGGCGGCCACCAGGCGCTGCATAAAGGGTTCGTACAGGGCGCGCGCCACAAACAGCCGCGAGCCGGCAATACAGGCCTCGCCAGAAGAGCTGAAGATGCCGTAGAGCACGCCCGCCACCGCGTGGTCGAGGTCGGCGTCATCCAGGACGATGGTCGGCGACTTGCCGCCCAGCTCCAAAGACACCGGCATCATCTTGTCGGCGGCGATATGGGCGATGTGCTTGCCAGTGCGGGTGCCGCCGGTGAACGACACGCGCTTGACCAGCGGGTGGCGGGTCAGCGCATCACCGAGCAGCGAGCCCTTGCCCGGCAGCACGCTGATCAGGCCCTTGGGCAGGCCGGCCTCTTCGCACAGACGCGCCAGGCGCAGGGCCAGCAGCGGGGTGATTTCCGCGGGCTTGATCACCACCGCATTGCCCGCGGCCAGGGCTGGCGCGACCTTCTGCGCCTCGCTGGCAATCGGCGAGTTCCACGGGGTGATCGCGGCGACCACGCCCATCGGCTCATACACGCTCATGCTGACGAAATCGCCGCGCGAGGGGGTGATGGTTTCTTCCAGGGTTTCGCAGGCGGCGGCGAAGAACTGGAAGGTGCCGGCCGCACTGGCCACCAGCGCGCGGGTTTCATTGATCGGCTTGCCGTTGTCCTGGCGTTGCAGCTGCGCCAGTTCTTCACTGTGCCGGCGGATCAGCTCGGCGATGCGGTACAGCACACCGGCCCGCTCATGGGGTTTGCGCTGGGCCCAGCCGCTGTGCAGGAAGGCCTGGTGCGCGCCCTGGATGGCGTCTTCCACATCCTGCAAGTCGGCGGCATTGAGCCAGGCCACGGCCTCGCCGGTGGCCGGGTAGCGGCTGGCATAGCGCTCGCCACGGCCCAGGCGCCAGTGGCCGGCGATGCAGATCGGTAAAGTCTGTTCGAGAGTCATCGACGGGCTCCTAAATTGAGATGGCATGGGCGTGGTTGCCCAGCGCACGCACCACGCTGTACACGGTCAGCGCCGAGGTCTTGGGGTTGGCCAACAGCGGCTTGCCGCGCAGGCTCAACTCGAAACGGCCAAAGGCGCCGCAGGCTTCAAAGTGGTGGACGTTTTCGTCGCTGTGGGGGTCGGCGATCAGCGTGACGTGGGTGCGATCCAGGCCCAGCCCGGCCAGGGACAGGGTGGCGGCGACGTTGGCATTTTTCGGGTACAGCCGCGCCGCTTCGCGGGCGCTGCCCTGGAAGATCACCGTGGCTTGGCTGATGGAATCCAGATCGCAGGCCTGCTCGCCGGGGGTGTTCTTCCAGGCCCGGGCCGGCTTGCGCCCGGTGTAGTTGACCGAGTCCAGGCCGCCGACCTTGGCCGCCGACAACGCATCAATACCGCCAATGGCCCCGGGCAGCAGCTCGATGCGGGTCTTGCCGCGCTCGGCGGCTGCTTCCAGGCGCTCGACCAGACCCACTTCAGACAAGGCGCCGACCGAGACAATCAGGCAGGCAATCCCACGCTCCAGGGCCGGCAGCACATGTTCCTCGATAGCGCGGTGACCGGCGCACTCCACCAGCAAATCCGGGCGGGCGTCGGCGGGCAAGGCGGTGAGCACCTGCGGCGGTTGCTTGAAACTGGCCAGGCGCTGGCGCACCAGGGCTTCGGAGCCCTCGGAGGCAATGACGTAATCCACGCATAACTGTGGATCGTTCTCCAGCAACTCCAGCACGCCGACGCCAATGGCGCCGCAGCCGATCATGGTGATATGCAGCATGCGACGATCCTCAGGCGGTGGCCTTCTGGGCTTTGGTTTCGCTGTTGGGCGGGCCGGCGAACTGGGTGGCGAAATTGCCCACGCTGAGCATGTCCACTTCCAGCAGGAACGGGCCGGGCTGGCTCAAGGCGCTGTCGACCACCTTGCCGAAATCCTTGAGGTCGGTGACCAGGCCATGGCGCAGGCCCATGGATTCGGCGAGCTTGGTGTAGTCCGGGGTGTGCAGGTCGACATAGCAATGCCGGCTGCCGTAGACCGCGTCCTGGATATTGCGGATGACCCCATAGCGCTGGTCGTTCATCAGCAGGATCACCAGGTTGGCGCGCTCCTGGACCAGGGTCGCCAGCTCACCCAGGTTGAGGATGAAACCGCCATCGCCCGCCAGGGCGAACACTTTGCGCTCGGGCGCGGTTTCAGCGGCTGCCACCGCTGCCCCGATGCCCATCGCCAGGCCTTGGCCAATACCGCCGCCCAAGGCGTGAACCCCGGCGCGTGGGTGGTACAGGTTGAGCAGACGGTTGCCCCAGATGCTGTTGGACAGGGTCACATCGCGCACCCAGGAGAAGTTGCGCCCGGTGCTGGCCTGCAATTGTTCGACCATCGCCGAGTACGGGCCCAGGTCCGCCACCAGTTGGTTGCGCGATTGCTCGCGCACGGCCTTGAGTTCGCTGAGGAACTGCGGATCGGTGTGCAGGCGGCCTTCCAGGCGGTCAGCCAGGCCGTCCAGGGCCAGGGCCGTATCGCCGCAGATAAACAGCTCGCTGGCATAGCTGCGGCCTTCGATGGCCGGGTTGGCGTCGATGCGCAGGGTGTTCTGCGGCAGCTTGAGTGCGTACTTGAAGGTCTCGTTGCTGCGCAGGCGCGACCCGGCGATCAGCAGGGCATCGCAAGTTTGCAGGAACTGCTCGACCCGCTTGTTTTGCGAAAAGGCCCCCAGGCAACGCTCGTCGTCTTCATTGACCACGCCACGGCCCTGGGTCGAGGTGATTACCCCCACGCCCATCGCCAGCAGGCGCTTGACCTGCGCCCCGGCATGCCGTGCGCCGCCACCGAGCCAGAGCATCGGGCGCTTGGCACTGGCCAGGCGTTCGGCTACCAAGTCCAGGGCTTCCGGCGGCGGCACGGCCACCGGGATCGGCAGTGGCGACAGGTCGGTGGGCATGGGGATAAAGGTCGACTGGATATCGATCGGGATCTCGACGCTGACCGGGCCGGTGGGCGCGGTGAGGGCGGTCTGCACCGCGAGCTTCAGGGTGCTGATGGCGGTCTCGACGCTGCGCACGCGGAAGGCGGCCTTGGACACGGCCTTGAGCATGTTCAACTGGTCGCGGGCTTCGTGGATATACGCCAGTTCCTGGTCCAGGTATGGCGTCTCGATCTGCCCGGTGATGTGCAGCAGCGGGGTGCCGGCGGTCTGTGCTTCAACCATGGCGCCCGCGGCATTGCCGGCGGCGGTGCCGGTGGAGGTCAGGCACACGCCCAGACCGCCGGTGGTGCGGGCATAGGCGTCGGCCATGTTGGCGGCGCCGGCTTCACCCCGGGCCATGACGAAGCGGATATTGCCGCGCACGGCGAAGGCATCGAGGATCGGCATGTTGTGGATCGAGATCACGCCAAACACGGCCTTGACGTCGCATTGTTCGAGAAAGGCGGTGATGGCAGCGCCCACGGTGACAGTGTTTTCATTACGCATGGCGGGACAGGCCTCCAGAGACATCGATATGGCTGCCTGTGGTGTAAGCCGACAGAGGCGAGGCCAGAAACAGGATCGCGCGGGCCGCTTCAATCGGCAGGCCCAGGCGCCCCAGGGGAATATGTTTTTGTTGGGCCAGGCGGGCGGTCCATTGCGCCCAGTCGAGGTCGCGTTCTTCACGCGCCTCGAAGCGGCGGCGCCATTGCCCGGACTCCACCAGGCCAATCAGGATGCCGTTGACGCGGATGCCTTGCGGGGCGAATTCGGTGGCCATCGAGCTCACCAGGTTCTTGACCCCGGCGCGGGCGGCCGAAGTGGCGACCATGTGCGGTTCCGGCTGGCTGGCCAGCAGCGAGTTGACGCAGACGATGGCGGCATCGGCCTGGTGTTGCAGTTGCGGCTTGAAGGCGCGGACCGGGTTGATCACCGAAAAAAACTTCAGGTTCAACTCTGCGGTCCAGGCGCTGTCGGTGGTGTCGGCAAAGGTCGAGACCCGGCCTTGCCCGGCGTTGTTGATCAGCACGCTGGCGGCGCCCAGCGCGGCCTGGCTGGCGCTGGCAAAGGCGTTGACCGCTTCGCCATCGAGCACATCGCACACCTGGGCCAGCAGCCGGCCTTGGGGGAAACGCTGGCGCAGGTCGCTTTCGGCACGGCGCAGGCGCTCTGCATCGCGGCCGCAGAACGCAACGGCGGCGCCGGCTTCCAGCAGCAGCTCGACGCACGCCAGGCCAATGCCCGAGGAGCCTCCGGTGACGATTGCGGTGCGGCCCTGCAATGAATAAAGGCTCATCTCAATCTCTCATCAAGGCAGTGACGCGAGGCTGGCCGCTGTGGGCGCCGCCGTTGTAATTGAGCAGGCGCGACAGCTCGTCTGCGCTGCGCCGCACTTGGTTCAGCAGCTCTTCAAAATTCACATGACCGATCTGCGTGGTGGGGATAGTCACGCCAAGGGCCGCCACGATGCCGCCGCTCTGGTCGCGCACGGGCGCGGCCACTGTGGAAATCGCCGACTCAAAGAACCCTTCGCCGCTGACAAAGCCGCGCTGGCGATCGGCCTGGAGCATGTCGAACAGCTCCATCACGGTTTTTGGCGTGCAGTGGGAGTGCTGTTCCAGGTGCTCTTCGGGGTACAGCTCGCGCAGTTCGGCCAGTGACAGCTCTTCGAGGAGGATGCGCCCCAGCACCGTGGCATGGGCCGGCAAACGGGTGCCGACGTTGACCGCGTTGGAGAACACCGAAGGCGGCGAGACCTTGGCCACGTACACGATGGAACGCCCGTCGCGCACCACCAGGTTGCTGGGGTAGTTAACCCGGTCGCACAAACGGGCCAGCAGTGGCTGGCCGAGTTCGGTCAGCTCCAGCGACGCCAGGTACTCGAAGCCCAGGCGCAGCACCGACATGCCCAGGCGGTATTCGTTGCCGCTGCGGGTGACGAAGCCCATGGTTTCCAGGGTGGTCAGCAGGCGGAAAATGGTCGAGCGCGGCAGCGCCAGGCGCCGTGCCAGTTCCGGCGCGGTCAGGGTGCGGTTGCGCCGGCTGAACTCGCACAGCAGCAGCAAGCCGCGCTCCAGGCCCGGCACGATGTATTTATCCTGGGCGTCCTTCAGCAGATCTGAGTCGTTCATAGGGTTCTACCTGTCAGGGATTGTTTGAGGGCGTAGGCCAGGCGACCGGCAACCACCAGCGGTTGTTCGATGGGGCTGGCATGGCCGGCGTCGGCGATCAGGTTGAAGCTGGCACCCAGGGCCTTGGCTACGCCCAGGCAGGTGTCGGGCGTGGTGATGGCGTCGGCTTCGCCGCAATGCACCTCGCAGGGCATTGCCGGTTGGCCGTGGCGCAGCAAGTCGTCGCCGCACAGCAATTCGATGGCCTGGCGATAACCCAGCGGGTTCAGGCGTGCCATGTTCCAGTGCACCCAGGCCAAGGCTTCGGGCTGGGCATGGGGCGAGAGCATATGGGCGCTGCGTTGTGCGGCCAGGCCGGCGATGCCCAGGCGTTGCAGGTTGTCCAGGCGTTGCTGGCGCACTTGCTGGCGCTGCTGGCTGCGCTCAGGTGCGCCATAGCCGCGGGCCGGGCTGATCAGCACCAGGCGGCTTACGCGCTGGGCCTGGGCACTGCGGGCCAAGGCCAGGGCGGTCAGCGCGCCCAGGGAATGGCCGACCAGCACGCACTCATTCACCTGCAGCGCATCGAGCATCTGCACCAGGCGCGCGGCGTATTGCTCGGCCTTGGGTACTTGCGATTCCAGGGGGCTGGAGTCGCCATAGCCGGGGGCGTCCCAGGCGATAATCCGCGCCTGGGCCGCCAGGTGCTGTGCCACCTGCAGCCAGGACGCCGCCCCGGAGCCGATGCCGTGCAGCAGCACCACCGCCGGCCCGGTGCCGCATTCGCGCAGGGCCTGCTGGCCACCCGCTGACGCGACCCATTGCTGGGGGAAATCGCGCTGCAGTTGGGCTTGCAGGTCGGCCGTCGGCGCGGCTTGCGTGAGTCCTGGCAACATGGGCTTACCCGCGCTTGATCGAGGCCAGAGGGTGCTCTGGCGGATAGGTCGGGGTGATCGGCTTTTTCGCGCCGAGCATCACGCACATCAGCGCGTCTTCGTCGCCGATGTTGATCTCTTCGCGGTACACCCCCGGCGGCACGGAAATCACGTCGCGGTCGGTGAGGATGGTTTCAAAACGCTCGCCGTCCTTTTCCAGTACCACCTTGAGTTTGCCGCGCAGCACGAAAAACACTTCTTCGACGTCAATGTGCAGGTGCGGCGGGCCTTCGTGACCGGCGGGGATAACCATGGTGGAAAAGGTGAAGTGCTCCGACGGGATGGTGTTCATGTCGGTGCTGATGCCGGTGCCGCCAGTGCCGATGTAGCGCATTTGCGCGCGGCGGAACTTGGGGTCGTAGTCGGCCTGGAACTTCAGGGCATCCCAGTCGTACTTGCGCGTCTCGTAGCGGGCGATGCGCGTGCTCATCCAGCTTTCCAGGCTGGCGCCGGCAGGGCGGTCCCAGCTTTTGGGGGTGTCGTTTTGGGCAGATAGATCAGTCATGACAGTCTCCAGATCAAGGCATGACGAACCCGCCGTTGACCGGCAGGGTTTGTCCAGTGATAAAGCGGGCAAGGTCGGACAGCGCGAACAGCACGGCGCCGCTGACGTCTTCGGGCAATTGCGGGCGTTGCAGGGCCCGTTGGTCGTTGTACAAACGGTGGCGCGCCTCGGGCACGTAGGCGGTGGCTTCCACCAGCACCAGGCCGGGGGCGATGGCGTTGACGGTGATGTTGCTGCTGCCCAGTTCCCGCGCCAGGCTGCGGGTCATGGCGATGATCGCGCCCTTGCTGGCCACGTAGGCCAACAGGTTCGGCGCGCCCCACAGCGGGGTGTCCGAGGCCAGGTTGACGATGGCGCCCTGGCCGCTGGCGCGCAGGGCCGGCAGGCAGGCGGTGGTCATCAGCCAGGTGCCGCGCACGTTGACCTGCATCACCTGGTCCCAGGTGTCGATGCTCAGCTCTTCGCAGCCCTTGCCCCCGGAGTTGGTGATCGAGGCGTTGTTCACCAGGCCATCGAGGCCGCCCAGCAGGCCGATCGTCGCGTCGACACAGGCCTGGATCGACGCGGGTTGCGCCAGGTCGACAGCCACGGCCTGCACGTCCAGGCCCAGCGCCCGCAGTTCACCGGCGGCCTGCTGCACACGTTCGTGCAGCACATCGGCAATCACCACCCGCGCACCGGCCTGGCCGATGGCCTGGGCAAAGGCATAGCCCAGGCCCCGGGCGCCACCGGTGACCAGCACGCGGCGGCCTGCAAGCAAAAGGTCATGGCGGCTCATCATTGGGTGCTCAACATGGCTTTGGGCATGTAGTGCAGGACGCGTTTTTCTGCCCACACCACTGCGCCGTAGGCGATCACCCCAATCAGGGTCAGCGCCACAATGGCGACGAACACCCCGGCGGTATTGCCCTGGCCCTCGGCGTCTACCAGCAAGAAGCCCAGGCCCTGGTTGCCACCGACCAGCTCACCGACGGTGACGCCGATCACGGCCAGGGTCGAGGCGATGCGCAGGCCGGAAAACAGCGCGGCCATGGCCGACGGGAACTCCACCAGGCGGAAGATCTGCCAGCGGCTGGCGTTCATGGTGCGGACCAGGTTGATCATGTCCGGGTCGACGGTGCGGATCGCCGAGAGCACGTTGATCATCACCGGGAAGAACACGATCAGGATCGCGATCAAAATCTTCGGGTAGATGGTGTAGCCCAGCCACATCACGAACAGCGGCGCGAAGGCGACTTTGGGGGCAATCTGCAAGGCCAGGATGTACGGCGACAACATGGCTTCGGCCGCCGGCGACAGGCCCAGGGACACGCCGATCATCACCCCCAGCAGGGCGCCGAGGGCGAAGCCGACGACGATCTCCAGGGCGGTGATCAGGGTGTGTTGCAGCAGGCCGCCGGTTTGCCACATCACCAGGCCTTCCTGGGCCACACGGCTGAGTTTGGGCATGACGAACTCGGGCATGCCGAGCAGGCCGGGGCCCCATTGCCACAGCACCAGGAACAGGATCAGCAGCGCGACGCTACCGAGCACGGAGTTGTTGTTTTTCATTGTGTGCGTTCCTCAATGTCCCCGACCGGGCTGTCGACGAATTGGTTGGTAAAGAGCTCCTCAAGCGCGGTCGCCTGGGTGACGATGCCTTCGCTGACATAGAACTGGCGGACCTTGTCCAGGTGCTGTGGGTCGATGCGCCCGAGCACGGCCTGCCTGGCGTAGACGTGTTCGATGTAGAGCTTGAAGATCTTCTCCAGCGAGTCTTCCTTGCCGGCATAGGCCGGCACCGCCTTGGCGAAGGTCACGGCGGCGGCGCGCGGGTCCTGGATGATGTCGCGCATGCCTTGCAGGGTGCCCTGCACCACGCCACGCACAATCTGTGGCTGGTTCTTGATCGCGGCGTCCGAGGCGAGAATCGCCTGGGCCATGCTCTCGAAGATCTGGTCCTGGGGGATCAGCTTGATCTGCACCCCGGCTTCCTCGGCATTGATCACCCAGTCCGGCACGCCCGCCATGGCCTGGGCCTTGTTGGCGGAGAACAACTGCCAGACCCCGGCCGGGCCGGCGGCCTGGATGTTCACGTCGTTCTTGCCCAGCCCGGCTTTGCGCAGCGAGGCGAGCAGGGCGTAGTAGGTGGTGTCGGAGTACGACATCACCGTCAGGGTCTTGCCCTTGAGGTCGCTGATGCTGTTGATGTTGTCCTTGGCGTTGGTGGCGATCATCGTCACTCCGCCATCGCCCAGCACCGCCACGGCGCGCACCGGGATGCCATTGGCCCGCACCACAATCGGCGTGTCGCCGATGGCCCCGCCGATCAATGCGTTACCGGCGCCGATCTGCTTGGCCACATCCACGCCACCTTTGGCGGCGATAAAGGTCAGGTCCAGGTCCTGGGCGGTGTAGTAGCCCTTTTCCTTGGCGATGATCCACGGTGCGAACGCAGGCGAGTTGGGCGGCGCCGGCAGCAGGTAGGTGACCTTGGTCGGCTGCGCCTGGGCGGCACAGGCCATGCCGAGGCCCAGGCTGAGGGCGCAAAGACGTTGAAACAGAGACTTGAGCATGGGGACTCCGGAATCGGTTGGGGGCCGCAAGGGCGGTGATCAGTGCAGTTCGGTGTCGGCGCCGACCTGGAGCAACTCCATCAGGCGGCCGACCAGCGGGCCGATTTCCGGCAGCTTGCGGCGCTCCAGGGGGTTGTCGCGAAACGGCAGGTCGATACTGATTTCCTCGATGATCGTGCCGGGGCGGGCGCTCATGACCAGCAAGCGGTCGGACATGGCGATGCCTTCGATCAGGTCGTGAGTGATAAACAGCGCGGTCTTCTTTTCGTCGAACAGCATCCGCGCCATGTCCTGTTGCAGGATCATCTTGGTTTGGGCATCGAGGGCCGAGAACGGCTCGTCGAGGAACAGCACCTGCGGATCGATGGCCAGGGTGCGGGCCAGGGCGGCGCGCTGGCGCATGCCGCCAGACAACTGGAACGGGTAGTGATCGGCGTAGCCATTGAGGTGGCAGCGCTCGAGCAGGTCCAGGGCCACCTTCTGCCGGGTGGCGGCCGCCACGCCCTGGATCTCCAGGCCCAGTTCGACGTTGCGGCGGATGCTGCGCCAGGGCATCAACAGGTCCTTTTGCAGCATGAACGCAACCTGCGGCACCGGCCCGGTGACCGGCTTGCCACCGACGAACACTTCCCCTTCGCTGGGGCGGTACAAGCCCGAGCCCATATTGAGAATGGTGCTTTTGCCGCAACCGGAAGGGCCGATGATCGACACCACTTCACCCCGGCGAATCTTGAAGTTCACCTCGCGAATGGCGAAGGGCGCGTGCGCTTTACCCTTGGCCGGGAAACATTTACCGACATTGCGAAATTCAATTTCAGTCGGCTCCAGCTCTTCCCTGAGAGCTTGGTTATTCCATTGGGGCGTTACGGCGTACATCTCTTTCACAGCCATCAGGAAGGTACTCTGGTCTGTTTTATAGGTGATACGACGTTTAGTGCATGAACAATGCCAGTGACTTATTTCCTACGGGCTTTCAGAAAATATTCTTTGTTATTAGTGGGTTAGGTTTAATTTGATAAAGTTTTAATGTTTCATATATAAAACGTTGGTTCTTATATGGCACGAAATTGCACACGCCCGGGCATGTAATGGGAAGTTGCGAGGAGTTGGTGCTTTTTCAGGTAACGCGGGGGAGTTATGAAAGCCTGAATTCAACACATAAGTGCAACGCTCACCCCTGTATGCACTTCGTACGGCGTCTTCCAGCCCAAGCGCTTGCGCGGGCGTAGATTGATCCTCGCTACTGTCCGATTGACGGCTTCGACGGTCAG
>NZ_MNPU01000018.1 GCF_001983165.1 Pseudomonas gessardii
TTGGATTGAGCTTGGTAACTTCTTGAAGATCGTTTTGGAGGGGCATGAAACGAACTCATAAAAACAGAGCCCGTTTCTATTATTGCTTGGCGGAGAAGTCAATTTCTTAACTGACTGGCATTAGGGCAAGCCCGCTCCCACCGTTGACCTGCGGCGCTGTTAAATCCTCAGTTCCACCTCACCCAGCCGCCCACCATGAGGCCCAAAACTGCGCTCGACCATATGCCGCATGCCATCGGCATGCACAATCAGCGCGGTACTCGCCCGCGTCCCGTAACTGGGGCTGGCGATAAACACACTCGACAATAAACTCTCCGTGGCCAACCCCACCCCGGTATCCGGCAGTTCGGCAAAGGGCGCGGTCTGCGGGTCGTTCAAAATACCCAGCAAGGCTTCCGGTTGCGGATCATCCAGCACGTGGGCCAGTGCCGCCTTGGCCTTGAGCAGTTTCGGCCATGGCGTGTCCAGCCCGGCATTGGATAAGCCATAGATCCCGGCCGTCAGTTGGGTAGGCGTCGACTCATGGGCGTTGTAGTGCCATAGCTCTTGAGGCGTGCCAATCAGCAGGTTGAAGCCGGCATATTCAATGGATCTGCCGTTAACATCGGCTAAATAGTCGCTAACCGGCAGCGAACCGTTGAGAAAGCGTGCCACCAACTCGCCCCGGGACTTGCGCGCCGGTGGCTGGTGCGGGTCACGGATATTGGTCAGCGCGGCAAACCGTCCGTCGGCGCCGATCCCCAGCCAGGTGCCTCCGGCTTCCTGGTCGCGGCCGGCATACACCTGCGGTGCATCCAGCCACTGGGCCAGGGGCAGGCTGGGCCGGGCGTAGAATTCGTCACGGTTGGCCGCGACGATCAGCGGCTGGGCATGGCCCGGCCGCCAGGCGAAAACAATCAGGCACATAAGGCGATCCCTTTGTGTTTTGCCCACTCTACCCATAGAACCGCCGGCTATCCATCGTATCGAAGTTGGGCCACAGGCCTCCCATCCGTTAACATGCCAGGCTGCTTGGCGTGGGGGGCGTACTTCTTCATTTGATCGAACTGCTGTAACGCAGGCTTAATCGCCCACCGGCATGGTCCGTGCGCAATAACCAATGATTTAACGAGGAGTCGCAATGCTGCCTTACCCGCAGATCGACCCGGTGGCCCTGGCCATCGGTCCGCTGAAAATCCACTGGTACGGGTTGATGTACCTGATCGGCATCGGCGGCGCCTGGCTGTTGGCTTCCCGACGCCTGAACCGCTTCGACCCGACCTGGACCAAGGAGAAGCTCTCCGACATGGTGTTCTGGATGTCGATGGGCGTGATCGTCGGCGGGCGCCTGGGCTACGTGCTGTTCTACGACCTGAGCGCGTACCTGGCCAACCCGACCCTGATCTTCGAGGTGTGGAAGGGCGGCATGGCGTTCCATGGCGGCTTTATCGGCGTGATGCTCGCGGCCTGGTGGTTTGGCCGGCGCAATGGCAAGTCATTCTTCCAGTTGATGGACTTCGTCGCACCGATGGTGCCGATTGGCCTGGGGGCCGGGCGTATCGGCAACTTTATCAACGCCGAATTGTGGGGCAAGCCGACCGACGTGCCGTGGGCCATGGTGTTCCCGCCGTTCAGCGACCCGGCGCAACTGCCGCGCCATCCGTCGCAGTTGTACCAGTTCGCCCTCGAAGGCGTGGCGCTGTTCCTGATTCTCTATATCTTCTCGCGTAAACCGCGCCCCACCATGGCGGTTTCGGGGATGTTCGCCCTGTTCTACGGGATCTTCCGCTTTATCGTCGAGTTCGTGCGGGTGCCGGATGCGCAACTGGGTTACCTGGCCTTTGGCTGGCTGACCATGGGGCAGGTGCTGAGCATTCCGATGATTCTCGCCGGCCTGGGCATGCTCTGGTGGGCTTACAACCGTCCGCAGGCGATCAAGAACACCGCGCTATAAATTTGAACGCCGGGGCCTTGGGGCCTCGGCTTCACCGATACAGGTAATGTCATGAAGCAATATCTCGAGCTGGTTTCCCACGTCATCAACAACGGCACCAAGCAGGCCAACCGCACGGGCGTGAACACCATCAGCTTCCCCGGTGCGATGTTGCGTTTTGACCTGCAGGAAGGTTTCCCGGCCATCACCACCCGCAAAATGGCCTTCAAATCGGCGATTGGCGAGATGTGTGGCTTTTTGCGTGGGGTGAATAACGCCGCCGAATTCCGCGCCCTGGGCTGCAAGGTCTGGGACCAGAATGCCAACGAAAACGCGCAGTGGCTGGCCAACCCGTTCCGCCAGGGCGAGGACGACCTGGGCGAGATCTACGGCGTGCAATGGCGCAAATGGCCGGCGTACAAGCAGATCCCGCTGAGCAACCAGGCGGCCATCGAGCAGACCCTGGCCCAGGGCTATCGCCAGATCGCCGAAGGTGAGGAAGACGGCCAGGCCTACGTGGTGCTGTACAAGGCCATCGACCAGATCCGCCAGTGTGTCGACACCATCATCAAGGATCCGGGCAGCCGGCGCATCCTGTTCCACGGCTGGAACTGCGCCCAGCTCGATGAAATGGCCTTGCCGCCGTGCCACCTGCTGTACCAGTTCCACCCGAATGTGCAGACCAAGGAAATCTCCCTGACCCTCTACATCCGTTCCAACGACCTGGGCCTGGGCACGCCGTTCAACCTCACCGAAGGCGCCGCGCTGCTGAGCCTGATCGGGCGCCTGACCGGCTACACGCCGCGCTGGTTCACCTATTTCATTGGTGATGCCCACGTCTACGAAAACCACCTGGACATGCTCAACGAACAGCTCAAGCGCGAGCCATTCGCCGCGCCGAAACTGGTGATCAGCGAGCGCGTGCCGGAGTTTGCCAAGACCGGGGTGTACCAGCCGGAGTGGCTGGAGCTGATCGAGCCGGGCGATTTCTCGCTGGAAGGCTATGAGCACCATGCGCCGATGACGGCGCCGATGGCGGTCTGATCTAAACGCGGTCAAAAAATGTGGGAGCGGGCTTGCTCGCGATAGCGGGGTATCAGTCGACATCTTAATCGACTGGCCCACCGCTATCGCGAGCAAGCCCGCTCCCACATTTAGTTGGTGTTCACATGAGTTAGTGGCCGTGGCTTCTGCCCACATGGGAATGCTCCGCCTCACTGGCCGCCACACTCCCACTGACCTCCAGGCGCTGCAAGATCCCGCACTGCTCAATCTCCGGCCCTTCGCCACAACGCTGGCGCAGGTCGAGCAATTGCTTCTGCAAGGCCAACAACCCATCAATCCGCGCCTTGACGTGATGGATATGCTCGTCGATCAGTGCATTGACGCTTTCGCACTGGTCCTGGGGGCTGTCGCGCAGGCCCAGCAGGCTGCGGATCTCTTCCAGGGTCATGTCCAGGCTGCGGCAGTTGCGGATAAACGTCAGGCGCTCGGTGTGGGCCTGGGTGTACAGGCGGTAGTTGCCCTCGCTGCGAGCCGGCGGCGGCAGCAGGCCTTCCTTCTCGTAATAACGGATGGTTTCCACCGGGCATTCGGTCAGTTTTGCCAGTTCACCGATCTTCATCGCAGCAATCTCCAAAAGGGGGCTTGACCCTATAGTGGCTACAGGGTCTTTACTTGGCAACAGGCACCTCTATGGACGCGACACAATGAGCGATTCCCTGCGCACCCCACACAAGCACGACCACAGCCACGATCACGACCACGGTCATGATCATGACCATAGCCATCACGACCACAGCCATGATCATAGCCACCATGATCACGCGCAAAAGCTTGCGCCTGTGAAAAAGCATGATCACGGCGGCGATTCCTGCTGCTCCGGCGCGGCGGCCCCGTCGTTGGTGACGTTGACGCAAGCCACCAGCGCCAACGCGCGCCTGAGCACTTTCCGCATCGAAGCCATGGACTGCCCCACCGAGCAGACGCTGATCCAGAACAAACTGGGCAAGATGGCCGGTGTGCAGCAACTGGAATTCAACCTGATCAACCGCATCCTCGGTGTCACCCACGACCTGCCGAGCACCGCACCGATCGTCGAGGCCATCAAGTCCCTGGGCATGCAGGCCGATCCGATCGAAGAGGGCGTGCCGGCCGCCGCACCACCGGCCAAGAAGCATTGGTGGCCGCTGGCCCTGTCTGGCTTTTGCGCCCTGGCGGCGGAGGTGATCCATTTCACCGACGCGGCCCCGACCTGGGTGGTGGCGCTGGTGGCGCTGGTGTCGATCCTCAGTGGCGGCCTCACCACCTACAAAAAGGGCTGGATTGCCCTGAAAAACCTCAACCTGAACATCAACGCGCTGATGAGCATCGCCGTGACCGGTGCGATCCTGATCGGCCAGTGGCCGGAAGCGGCGATGGTGATGTTCCTGTTTACCGTGGCCGAGTTGATCGAGGCCAAGTCCCTGGACCGTGCGCGCAATGCCATCAGTGGCTTGATGCAGATGACCCCGGAACGGGCCACGGTGCGCCAGGCTGACGGTAGCTGGGTCGAACAGGAGGTCAAGAACATTGAGTTGGGTGCGATCGTGCGGGTACGCCCCGGCGAGCGTATTGGCCTGGACGGCGAAGTCAGCGCCGGCCAGTCCACCATCGACCAGGCGCCAATCACCGGCGAAAGCCTGCCGATCGAGAAAACCGTGGGCGATAAAGTCTTCGCCGGCACCATCAACCAGGCCGGTTCCCTGGAATACCGGGTGACCGCTGCCGCCAACAACTCCACCCTGGCGCGCATCATCCATGCCGTGGAACAGGCCCAGGGCTCGCGGGCACCGACCCAGCGCTTTGTGGACAGCTTCTCGAAAATCTATACCCCGGTGATATTCCTGTTTGCCCTGGCCGTGGCCGTGATCCCGCCGCTGTTCATGGGGGGCGTGTGGTTCGACTGGATCTATCGTGCCCTGGTGCTGTTGGTGGTCGCCTGCCCTTGTGCCCTGGTGATTTCCACCCCGGTCACCATCGTCAGCGGCCTGGCGGCTGCCGCGCGCAAAGGTATCCTGATCAAGGGCGGCGTGTACCTGGAGGCCGGCTACAAGCTGGACTACCTGGCCCTGGACAAGACCGGCACTATCACCCATGGCAAGCCGGTGCAAACCGACTACCTGGCGTTGTTCCCCAACGTAGAAGACCACGCACCGGCCTTGGCCGCCAGCCTGGCCGCGCGTTCCGACCACCCGGTGTCGCTGGCGATCGCCAATGCTGCGGTGGATAAAAACCTGCCGCTGCGGGTTGTGGATAACTTCGAGGCCCTGGCTGGGCGCGGGGTACGCGGCGAGATCAACGGTGAGGTCTACCACTTGGGCAACCACCGCCTGGTGGAGGAGCTGGGCCTGTGCTCGCCGGCCCTTGAAGAAAAACTCTTCGCCCTGGAAAAACAAGGCAAGTCCGTGGTGTTGCTGCTCGACAAATCCGGCCCAATGGCGCTGTTTGCCGTGGCCGATACGGTCAAGGACAGCAGCCGCGAAGCCATCCAGCAGTTGCACGACCTGGGCATCAAGACCCTGATGCTCACCGGCGACAACGTTCACACCGCCCGGGCGATTGCTGCCCAAGTGGGCATCGACGAGGCCCAGGGCGATCTGTTGCCCACCGACAAGCTCAAGGCTATCGAGGACCTGTACGGGAAAAACCACCGGGTCGGCATGGTCGGCGACGGCATCAACGACGCCCCGGCCCTGGCCCGCGCCGAGATTGGTTTTGCCATGGCCGCCGCGGGCACCGACACGGCCATCGAGACCGCCGACGTGGCGCTGATGGACGATGATTTGCGCAAGATTCCGGCATTCATACGCTTGTCGCGTCAAACGTCGAGTATCCTCAAGCAAAACATCGGCCTGGCGTTGGTGATCAAGGCGATCTTCCTGGTCGTCACCTTCATGGGCATGGCCACCATGTGGATGGCGGTGTTTGCCGATATGGGCGTGAGCTTGCTGGTGGTGTTCAATGGTCTGCGCCTGTTGCGCAAATAGTCGATGAGAGGGTGGTGTGCTGAGTGCCGAGCTGAAGGCGTTTTACATGGTCGCCCGCCTGGGCAGCATTACCCAGGCGGCGAAAAAGCTCGGCCTGAGCCAACCCACGGTGACCACCCAGATCCGCCATCTGGAAAGCCAGTACGCAGTTGAGCTGTTCTATCGCGGTGGCCGCCGCCTCACCGTCAGCGACGAAGGGGCGCGGCTGCTGCCGATGGTCAAGGCGTTGTTGCAACAGGAAGCGGATATTGAGTTTTTCCTGCGCAACAGTGGCCAGCTCCAGGGCACGTTGCGGATCGCCGCGACTGCGCCGTATTACATCCTCGACCTGGTAAAAACCTTCCGCGAACGCCTGCCGCACGTCGAGGTGGCGGTGGAAATCGGCAACTCCCAGCAGGTCCTCGAAGCTCTGGATGATTACCGGGTGGACGTCGCCGCCTCCTCGCAGCTGCTGGAAGACCCGCGCCTGATCCGCCGGGTGCTGGGCAGCGACCCGCTGGTGCTGGCAGTGCATCGCAATCACCCGTTGGCCGTGCTGGAACATGTGCCGCTCAGTGCACTGGCGGGGCATACCCTGTTGATGCGCGAGGCAGGGTCCACCACCCGGCGCCTGACCGAAGAGATGCTTAAGGGCAGCGGTGTGCGTTATGGGCCGCTGCTGGAAATCGGCAGCCGCGAATCGATTCGCGAGGCGGTGCTGCGCAATATCGGCATCAGCATCATCGCCCGCCAGGAAGTGCCCCATGACCCGCAGCTGCGGGTGCTGACCATCGAGAACGCGCCGCAGATTCCTGAGTACCTGTACTGCCTCAAGGAGCGCAAAGGTGCGCGGTTGCCGGCGGCATTTCTGGGGTTGGCGCAGGAAATGTCGCCACTCTGAAAGATTTTGGGTGGTTTTGAAATCGCCATCGCCGGCAAGCCAGCTCCCACACTTGAAGGTATTCACAGCTCCAAATGTGGGAGCTGGCTTGCCTGCGATAGCGGTAGACCAAACACCCCAAGGCTATACCCCTACCCAAATCCACCAATACCACTATCACCCACTTTTGCCTTCCTGCCACACCAGGGACGCATTTGCTCCCTAGCATGGCCTTCATCCGTTCGATGAGGTGCCATCATGCACACAGCCCAGCTCAACCCCGGCGCGCCGATGAAGGTGCGTGGTATTCAGAAGCGCTTTGGCGCCTTTACTGCCCTGGACCATGTGTCCCTGGACGTCGCCGCCGGTGAACTGGTGTGCCTGCTCGGCCCCTCGGGTTGTGGCAAGACCACCTTGCTGCGCTGCATCGCCGGCCTGGAACGCCAGGACAGCGGCGAGTTGTACCTGGGGGATCGCGATGTTTCCCTACTGGCGCCCCAGGCGCGGGACTACGGCATTCTGTTCCAGTCCTACGCGCTGTTTCCCAACCTCAACGTCGAGGCCAATATCGGCTACGGCCTGAGCGGCAGCGGCCGCGATGAAGTGCGCAAGCGCGTGGCGCAAATGCTGGAGCTGGTGGGTCTGAGCGGCAGCGAAAAGAAATACCCCGGCCAACTGTCCGGCGGCCAGCAGCAACGGGTCGCCCTGGCCCGTGCCCTGGCGCCGGCCCCGTCGCTGTTGCTGCTGGACGAACCGATGTCAGCCCTCGATGCCCGGGTGCGCGAGCACCTGTGTACCGAACTGCGCCAACTGCAACGCCGCCTGGGCATCACCACCCTGATGGTCACCCACAACCAGGACGAGGCCATGCTGATGGCCGACCGCATCGCCGTGATGAACAACGGCAAGGTCGAGCAGTACGCCACCCCGCAAGAAATCTACGACCGCCCGGCCACACCGTTCGTGGCCGAATTTGTCGGCCAGGGCAACTGGCTGCCGTTCAGCCGCAACAGTGCCAGCCACGCCCAGGTCGGCGGGATGAACGTACGCCTGGCCGAAGACAGTGGTAAAGCGGCGTCGGGCCGCCTGTTCTGCCGCCCGGAAGCGATCAGCATCAACCCGCCGGCGCACGAGGAAAACCTGTTCCCGGCCAAGGTCCGCGAGATCACCTTCCTCGGCAACCGTTGCCGCATGAGTTTTGAGCTGAACCAGTTGCCCGGCCACCCGCTGCTGGCCGAACTGGCGCCGGAAGCCATGCCGCGCCTGGGCGCCCAGGATATCTGGGTGGCACTGCCGCCGCGCAGCCTGCAGGTGTTTGCCTGAGATGGCCGCGGATATGACCTTGCCGATACCCGGCCGCGTGGCCCGTCAGGTTTCCCGTGCGCAAATCGGCGACCGTATTTTTGTCCTGGGCGGCAAGTTGCTGCTGCTGTGCCTGTTGGGCATCGCCGTATTGCTGCCGTTGCTGGCGATCTTCTGGCGCGGCTTCAGCGCCGAAGACGGCCAGGGCGGCGGGCTGGTGGCGGCGCGTGAGTTGCTGACCAGCGCCAACTTCCACTGGCTGCTGGGCAATAGCCTGAAGGTTTCCCTGAGCGTTGCGATCATTGTCGTACCCCTGGCCTACCTGTTTGCCTACGCCCTGCAACGCACGCTGATCCCTGGCAAGCCCCTCTGGCGCGGCCTGTCGTTGCTGCCGCTGATGGCGCCGTCGATGCTGCCGGGCATCGCCCTGGTGTACCTGTTCGGCAACCAGGGTCTGTTGCGCGGCCTGCTGTCCGACAACATCTATGGCTTCTGGGGGATTGTCCTCGGTGAAGTGATCTACACCTTTCCCCATGCGCTGATGATCCTGCTGTCGGCGCTGTCCCTGGCGGATGCGCGGCTGTTCGACGCGGCGTCGAGCATGGGCGCCAGCCCGGCCCGGGCGTTTCGCAGCATCACTTGGCCGGCGACGCGCCAGGCCGTGTTCGCCGCGTTCTGCCTGGTGTTCACCCTGACCATCACCGACTTCGGCGTGCCGGTGGTGGTGGGCGGTGACTATCAAGTGCTGGCGCTGGAAGCCTACAAGGCCGTGGTCGGCCAGCAGCAGTTCGGTCGCGGGGCCTTGATCGGCATGGTGTTGCTGCTGCCGGCGCTGCTCAGTTTTGCGGTGGATACCTGGCTGCGCCGGCGCCATGGCGATGCCATGAGCGGCCGCGCCCAGGTGTTCCAGCCGGCGCCATCGCGCCTGCGGGATGGCTGCTACCTGGCGATTGTGCTGCTGATCTGCGCGGTGTTGCTGTTGGTGTTCGGCATGGCGGTGTATTCGTCGCTGGTGAAGTTCTGGCCGTACAACCTGTCGCTGTCGCTCAACCACTATCAGTTCGACGACACCGCCGGCGGCGGCTGGCTGGCCTATCGCAACAGCCTGACCATGGCGATCTGCACCGCCCTGATCGGCAGCGTGCTGATCTTTACCGGCGCTTACCTGATGGAAAAGACCAAGGGGCAGAAGGGCTTGAACCTGGCGCTGCGCATGCTCAGCTTTGTGCCGATGGCGGTGCCGGGCCTGGTGCTGGGCCTGGGCTACGTGTTCTTTTTCAACCTCAACGGCAACCCGCTGCATGTGCTCTACGGCACCATGACACTGCTGGTGGTGTGCACCATTGCGCACTACTTGACCACTGCGCAGATGACCGCCACCACCGCCCTGCGCCAACTCGACGCCGAGTTCGAGGCCGCCGCGCTGTCGCTCAAGGCGCCGCTGTACCGCCACTTTTTGCGGGTGACGGTGCCGATCTGCCTGCCGGCGCTGTTGGATATCCTGCGCTACCTATTTGTCTCGGCGATGACCACCGTATCGGCCGCGATCTTCCTCTACAGCCCCGACACCATCCTGGCGGCGGTGGCAGTGCTGAATATGGACGATGCCGGCAACGTGGGCGGCGCGGCGGCCATGTCGACCCTGATTCTGTTCACGTCAGCCGGCGTCTCGCTGCTGCTGGCGTGGGCCTCACGCGGCTTGTTGCGCCGCTCCCAGGCCTGGCGCCAAACCGCGCCTGGTCAATAACTCTGCCCCACACAAGGACACGCACCATGTTCAAGCCCCTGGCCCTCGCCGCTGCTGTGCTTACCGCGTTCAGCCTCAATGCCTTTGCTGCCAAGACCGAGTTGACCGTGTACACGGCCCTTGAGGCCGAGCAGTTGAAGACCTACAAAAAAGCCTTCGAGGCGGCCAACCCGGACGTCGAGATCAAGTGGGTGCGCGATTCCACCGGGATCATCACGGCCAAGCTGCTGGCGGAAAAAGCCCGCCCGCAAGCCGATGCCGTGTGGGGCCTGGCGGCGTCCAGCCTGGCGATCCTCGATCAGCAGGGCATGCTGCAAAGCTACGCGCCCAAGGATCTGGACAAGATCGGCAAGAACTACCGCGACGCCGCCAATCCACCGGCCTGGGTCGGCATGGACGTGTGGGCCGCGACCATCTGCTTCAACACCGTCGAAGCCGAGAAACAGGGCCTGAGCAAGCCGATCAGTTGGCAGGACCTGACCAAGCCCGAGTACAAGGGCAAGATCGTCATGCCGAACCCGGCGTCATCCGGCACCGGCTTTCTTGACGTCAGCGCCTGGTTGCAGACCTTCGGCGAGAAGCAGGGCTGGCAGTACATGGATGACCTGCACCAGAACATCGGCCAGTACGTGCACTCCGGTTCCAAGCCGTGCAAGTTGGCGGCGTCCGGGGAGTTCCCGATCGGTATCTCCTTTGAATACCCGGCGGTGCAGTTGAAGCGCCAGGGCGCGCCACTGGATATCGTATTGCCCAAGGAAGGCCTGGGCTGGGATATCGAAGCCACGGCGCTGATCAAGGGCACGGCGCACCAGGACGCGGCGCAGAAACTCGCCGACTTCTCTGCCAGCCCCGCCGCGATGGAGTTGTACAAGGAGAATTTCGCGGTGCTGGCCCAGCCGGGCATTGCCAAGCCGCAGACCGAATTGCCGGCGGACTATGAGCAGCGCCTGATCAAAAACGACTTTGCCTGGGCCTCGAAGAACCGCGACAGCATCCTGGCTGAGTGGCGCAAGCGCTATGACGGCAAGTCGGAGAAAGTGGCAGGTCAATAATATTCGTTGGGGCTGATGGCCTCATCGCCGGCAAGCCAGCGCCCACATGTTGATCTGTGAATACATTCAAATGTGGGAGCTGGCTTGCCGGCGATAGCGGCCTCAAATTCAGGACATCACTTAAATGACACACCACAGCGACCTGCTGATCATCGGCGCCGGCATCCTCGGCCTGTCCCACGCCTACGCCGCCGCCAAACGCGGCCTCAGGGTCAAGGTGTTCGAGCGCACCGCCACGCCCCTGGGCGCCTCGGTGCGTAACTTCGGCCAGGCCCTGGTCACCGGCCAACCGCCCGGGCAGATGCTCGACCTGGCCCGGCAAAGCCGTGAGATCTGGGGCCAATGGGCACAACTGGCAAACCTGCAACTCAAGCGCAATGGCTCCTACCTGTTTGCCCGCACCGAAGCCGAAGAACACCTGCTGCAAGCGTTTTGCGCCGGTCGCGCCGAGGAATACGGCTACCGCGTCAACCTATTGCAAGGCGCCGCGCTGCATGATCTGTATGGCGGCCAGTTTCGCCATCATCGCGCCGCGCTGCATGGCCTGGACGATCAGCAACTGTATTCACGCCAAGCACTCCCCGCACTGATCAACTACCTGCACCGCGAACTCAAGGTGGAGTTCCACTTCTCCACCCTGGTACGTGATATCGAGCCCGGCCAATTGCACAGCACCGCTGGCAGCTTTCGTGGCAAGCAGATCATCGTGTGCTCCGGCCACGACTACCAGACCCTGCTGGCCGAGCAGATCGCCGAACTCCAGCCGCAAATCTGCCAACTGCAAATGCTCCGTGCCCGGCCCAAGGTCGACTTGAACCTGCAACACGCGCTGCTGACCGGCCTGAGTTGCGTACACTACGGCGCCTTTGCCGACTTGCCGGAAGCGGCCCCCGTGCAGGCGCAGATCCTGCGCGACACGCCGCACCTGCATGAGCATGGCATCCACCTGTTGATCAGCCCGACGCCCCATGGCGAGTTGATCATCGGCGATTCCCACCATTACGGCAGCGATCCATCGCCGTTCAATGCCGAACAGGTGGACAACTGGATGATCGAACTGGCAGAACAGACCCTGGGCTGCCCGATCCAAGTCGTGGAGCGCTGGCAAGGCGTCTATGGTGCCCGTGGGCCGGCGCCGTTTTCGTTCCTGCGCGCCGCCGAGGGGGTCAGCGTGGCCTTGATGCACACTGGCGTGGGCATGAGCGTGGGGCCGGCGCTGGCCGAACGCGCTATCACTGAACTGTGGGGGGAGGCGTGATGAACGCTGAGCAGGTAGTCGCCGAAGTCTTCGGCCTGTACGAACAGCATGGTGCCGCCGATTACATTGGCGAGCCGGTGTCGCAGATCGAGCATATGTCCCAGGCCGCGCAACTGGCCATGGCCGAGGGCTTCGACGACGAAGTGGTGCTGGCGGCGTTCTTCCATGATATCGGGCATCTTTGCGGCCAGGGTGGCGCGAATATGGGCGGCTACGGCGTGGTCAGCCACGAACGCCTGGGCGCCGATTACTTGCGGCGTGCCGGGTTCAGCGAGCGCCTGGCGAAACTGGTGGAGTACCACGTACAGGCCAAGCGCTACCTGACCTTCAGCCAGCCGGACTATTACGCACGCTTGAGCGAGGCCAGCCGCCGCACCCTGGGCTACCAGGGCGGGGTGATGACGGCCGACGAGGCCCGTGCGTTCGAGCAGGACCCGCTGTGTGCGCTAAGCCTGCGCATGCGCCACTGGGATGAACAGGCCAAGGCAATGCACGTGCCGCTGCTCGACCTTGAGGTGTTAAAGGCCAAGGCCCGGCACTTGCTGGCGGCTTAGGCCTCGTCCAGGCGCTGGGCCAGGGCTTGGATCTGTTCCTGGCGCTCGGCCTGGCTCAACCTTGGGTGAGGGTTGAGGGACGACCATTGCGGATGGGCGCGCGCCTTGTGCAGGGCGTCGGGCAGCTTGCCTTCGCGCCAGCTCTTGTCTTGTGGGGTGTCGACCTTGATGCTGTGCAGCGCCGCATGCCCGCGCAGGTTCAGGGCCTTGAGCAACTGGCGCTGGCGCAGGGCCAACAGGCGCAACACGCTGTCATCCACGGTCAGCTCGCGCTGGCCCTTGATCTTGCCCAGCAAACGGCTGCCGTAGCTGCGTGCGGTTTGCAGCGCGCCGCCGGCAATCGCCCCAGCCAGGGCGGCGGCGCCCAGGGTCAGGCCGCCGACCAGCAAGTCCACACCCGCCCCGGCGGCGGCCCCCGCGGCAATCCCGCCGCCGACCCGCACCCCCAGTTGCTTGAGGGTTTCGGGGTTGAACAAGTCATCGCCCCAACGCCCGTCCAGCAACGGCAGGTCGCTGGCGGCGGCGTCTTGCGGGCGGAAGCCGTAGAGTTTGAGCAGGGCCTCGACGCAACGTTGTTCGCGCTGGCGCACGGCCTTGCGCAGATCGCTGATGGCTTGCTGTTCATCCTCGGTGACCACGCTGCGCCGGCACGCGGCGCAATCGATCAGCAGCTCGGCGATCAGGCGTGCGGCGCTTTGCTGGCGCGCCTGGCGCTGGGCCTGCTGGTCGAGGATCAGCCGTTCCAGCTGTGGTCGTGCGCTTTCCAGCAACAGGGCCAGGCTTTCATACAACCGCCGCTCGCCATCTTCGGGGGGCGCCACGCTGTCAAAGCGCACCAGCGCATGCAGGCCCAGGCGGGCCAGGGCTTCGCGCCAGTCCGGCTCGCGGTGGTCGCTGCTGCTGACAAAGTTGAGCACCGGCAGCAGCGGCTTGCCACAACTGGCCAGCACTTGCAGCTCGTCGCGGTATTTGGCCAGTACCGGCTCCCGCGCATCGATCACGTACAGGCCGGCGTCGGACGCCAATAACTGGCGCAGCACCTTGGCCTCCTGTTCAAAGCGCTGGCGGGCTTCGCTGCCTTCGAGGAAACGGGCGAGGCGGGCCGGGCCGTCGAGGCGTTCGCCGGGGCGGTCCAGGTGTTCGAGGTAGTCGAGCAGGGCGATGGCATCTTCCAGGCCCGGCGTGTCGTACAGCTCCAGCAAGGCCTCGCCGTCGACTGACAGGCGCGCGCCTTCGACATGCCGGGTGGTGCTGGGGCGGTGGGACACCTCGCCAAAGCCCACGTCCCGGGTCAGGGTGCGCAGCAGCGAGGTCTTGCCGACGTTGGTGTGGCCGACCACCGCCAGTTTCAGGGGTTTAGTCATGACCCGTCTCCAGCCAGGTGAGCGGCGCGCAATCGGCGAAGGGGAGATCCAGTTGCTGCAAGGCCGTGTGCCAATCGCCGAGGCGCTCGGCATCCAGTGCCTGGCCGGGCGGTGCTTGCAGCAGCCAGACCCGGGTAGCGCTGGCGCTGCGGGCCAGTTCGCCGATCAGCGCCAGGCTGCCGCGATCCGGCGAGCGGCGTGGGTCACAGGCGATCAGCAGGCGCGCGGGCGGGAAGCGGGTCAGTTGCTCCAGCAGTGTGTGGCGCGATTCGCGGCTGTCGAGGATGCCGGCGTCCCTGACCGTGGCCGGCAACTTGGGCGGCCAGGGGCGCTGGTCGTCCAGTTCGATGGCCACCAGCAGGGCGCCATCGCTGTGCAGTTCGCTGGCGCCGCCGCTGACGTGGTGCAACTGCTCAGGCGCGGCATCGTTGACGCCCAGGCGTTCGCTGCTGGGCATCAAGGCTTCGCGCAAGTGGGCGTAGCCGGGCAGGTTGAGGTCCAGGGCCAAGGCAGCGCGCCCGCGCTTCCAGCGCCATAGGGACAGCACCGCGAGGATCAGCCGGGGCAGCAGGCCATAGACCAGCAACACCCCCACCAACCACGCAGCCCAGGCCTGGCGGGCGCTTTCGAGAGTCAGCGCCGAGTCGCCGCTGGCGCGGATCATCTCCACGGTCGGTACGCTAAAACCCAGCAGCGCAGGCAGGCTGCCCAGGGCCTGAGTCACGCTGACAAAGGTGTCGGCGCCGAGAAGGGTGGTTTCCCAGACAAACCCGTAGCGCCGGGTGGCCATCAAGATCAGCAGGATCACCAGCGCGCTGCACAGCGCCAGCAGCCACAGGCCATTGACCAGCACGCCCACCGCCCAGCGGTTGAGCTTCTGGCGTTGCAGCAGCAACAACAGCGCCGGCGCCAGTTGTGCGGCCTTGGCATCTCGGGCAAGTTTTTCGCTGAGCCACAACCACAGGCGGCCCAAGCTGGCGCTGTGTTCTCCGGCAAACAACAGGCCCAGGGCCCAGCTCAGCAGCAGGATCAGGTTCAAGCCCAGTAGGCTGCCCAGGGCCCAGAACACATTGACCGGGGCCAGGCCGTTGCCCAGGGCGGCGAAGGCCAGGCCAGCGCCGCTGACGATGGCCAGCACCATCAGCACGATCAGCGCCAGGCGTGCGCCTTGCAGCCAGTGGAGCAGGGCGGCGCGCAGGCCGTCACGCTCGGCCAGCCACAACGCGCGGTTTTGAATGCGCGTCGGCAGGTCGCCGCCGTTGCTGCGGGCCAGTCGATTGGCTTCCTGGTCTTCCAGGGGGCCGGCGTGTTCTTCACGCAGGCGCACGGTTTCCGTCAGCCAGAGTGTGTGCAGGGGAGTCAGAGCAGTCACGCGCCGTCCTGTTGTGTCAGTGAGCCTGGAGCATAACCTCTGGCCCGCGCCTCTGGTATTCTCGTCGCCATGAAAAAAACTCTCCCTTTAAGCCTGATCGCAGCCCTCGGTGAAAACCGCGTGATCGGCGTCGACAACAGCATGCCCTGGCATTTGCCGGCGGATTTCAAATATTTCAAGGCCACCACCCTGGGCAAGCCGATCATCATGGGGCGCAAGACCTGGGATTCCCTGGGACGACCGTTGCCGGGTCGCTTGAACATTGTGGTCAGCCGTCAGACCGATCTGGTGCTCGAAGGTGCGGAAGTTTTTCCGTCCCTCGATGCAGCCGTTGCGCGCGCCGAGGCTTGGGCACTGGAACAGGGCGTGGACGAGCTGATGTTGATCGGCGGCGCGCAGCTGTATGCGCAGGGGCTGGAGCAGGCGGATCGCCTGTATTTGACGCGGGTGGGGCTGAGCCCGCAAGGGGATGCGTGGTTTCCAGAGTTTGATACCAACCATTGGAAGCTGGTGTCGAATGTGCAGAACCCGGCTGAAGGCGACAAGCCGGCCTATAACTTTGAAGTCTGGGAAAAAGCCTAAAAGCATCGCGGGCAAGCCCGCTCCCACATGGTGACTCAACTGTGGGAGCGGGATTGCCCGCGATAGCGCTCTATCAGGCCTGCGCCAACTCAGCGTGCTCATCGGCATTGAGCCGTTCTTTATCGGTCTGCTGCATGATCTGGCTGGTAATCGCCCCCGCCGTCATCGAACCATTCACGTTCAACGCCGTACGGCCCATGTCGATCAGCGGCTCCACGGAAATCAGCAGCGCCACCAACGCCACCGGCAGGCCCATGGCCGGCAGCACGATCAGCGCGGCAAACGTCGCACCGCCGCCCACACCGGCTACACCGGCCGAACTCAGGGTCACGATTGCCACCAGGGTAGCGATCCATAGCGGGTCGAGCGGGTTGATGCCCACGGTCGGCGCCACCATCACGGCCAGCATCGCCGGGTACAGGCCGGCGCAGCCGTTCTGGCCAATCGTCGCGCCGAACGAGGCGGCGAAGCTGGCGATGGACTGCGGGATGCCCAGGCGGCGGGTCTGCGCCTCGATGCTCAACGGGATGCTCGCCGCGCTGGAGCGGCTGGTGAAGGCAAAGGTCAGCACCGGCCATACCTTGCGGAAGAAACGCAGCGGGTTGATCCCGGCCAGCGACAGCAGCAGGCCGTGGACTACAAACATCAGCCCCAGCGCCAGGTAGGACACCAGCACAAAGCTGCCGAGCTTGATGATGTCTTGCAGGTTGGAGCTGGCGACCACTTTGGTCATCAGCGCCAGCACGCCGTAGGGGGTCAGCTTCATCACCAGGCGCACCAGGCGCATCACCCAGGCTTGCAGGGTGTCGATGGCGTTCAGCACTTTCTGGCCTTTTTCCACGTCATCCTTGAGCAGTTGCAGCGCGGCAACCCCCAGGAACGCCGCGAAGATCACCACACTGATAATCGACGTCGGCTTGGCCCGGGCCAGGTCGGCAAACGGGTTCTGCGGGATGAACGACAGCAGCAACTGCGGGATATTCAGGTCGGCGACCTTGCCCGCATAGTCACTCTGGATCACCTGCAGGCGCGCCAGTTCTTGGGTGCCGGCCACCAGGCCTTCGGCGGTGAGGCCGAACAGGTTGGTCAGGCCGATACCGATCAGCGCCGCGATGGCGGTGGTGAACAGCAGCGTGCCGATGGTCAGGAAGCTGATCTTGCCCAGGGACGCGGCGTTATGCAGGCGGGCCACGGCGCTGAGGATCGAGGCGAACACCAGCGGGATCACGATCATCTGCAACAGTTGCACATAACCATTGCCCACCAGGTCGAACCAACTGATCGAGGCCTTGAGCACCGGGTGGCCGGCACCGTAAATGGTGTGTAGCACTCCACCAAACACCACCCCGAGTACCAGTGCGAGCAGGACCTTTTTGGCCAGGCTCCAGTGGGTGTGACGGGTTTGGGCCAGGCCCAGCAATAACGCCAGGAACACCAGCAAATTGAGAATCAGCGGCAGATTCATTGAAGCTCCAATTAAATGGCTGCCAGTCGCCTGAGCGTGCGACTGCGAACCGGAAAGCCTAACAGCTTGAAATATATTGATTTAATACCGTTATGGAATGACTACTGTCGTTTTTGGAATAAGGGTTCGGCGTCTAGAGATAAATGGGTGGCGGTATCAGGACGCAGACCGTCGTGCTGGTGCCGGAAACAGTCATAAGGATTTGCTAGCGTTGTGGCCTTTCACTCAGGGAGAAAACGCACATGAAGCTTGCGCCGAGACTGTTTGCCGCCGCGCTATGCCTGGGGCTTGCCAGCCAGGTCATGGCCGCCACCGAGTTGAAACACTGGCCGGCACCCGCCGCCAAGCAACTGAATGCAATGATCGCTGCCAACGCCAACCAGGGCAATTACGCGGTGTTCGACATGGACAACACCAGCTACCGCTTCGACCTCGAAGAATCGCTGCTGCCGTATATGGAAAACAAAGGCCTGATCACCCGCGACAGTCTCGATCCTTCGCTCAAGCTTATGCCCTTTAAAGACACCGCCGACCATAAGGAAAGTCTGTTCAGTTACTACTATCGCCTGTGCGAAGTGGACGACATGGTCTGCTACCCGTGGGTCGCCCAGGTGTTTTCAGGCTTTACCCTCAAGGAACTCAAGGGCTACGTCGATGAGCTGATGGCGAGCGGCAAGCCGGTGCCGGTCACCTATTTTGAAGGCGATGTGGTGAAGAACATGGAGGTGCAACTGCCGAAAATCTTCACCGGCCAGACCGAGTTGTACAACAGGCTGATGGAAAACGGCATCGACGTGTATGTGATGACGGCGGCCTCTGAAGAGCTGGTGCGCATGGTCGCCTCGGATCCGAAGTACGGCTACAACGTCAAGCCGCAGAACGTGATTGGCGTCACCACCTTGCTCAAGGACCGCCAGACCGGCGAGCTGACCACCGCCCGCAAGCAGATCAGCGCCGGCAAATACGACGAAAAAGCCAACCTGGGTCTGGAACTGACCCCCTACCTGTGGACCCCGGCAACCTGGATGGCCGGCAAGCACGCGGCGATCCTCACCTACATCGACGAATGGAAAAAACCGGTCCTGGTCGGCGGCGACACCCCCACCAGCGACGGCTACATGCTGTTCCACGATGTGGACGTGGCCAAGGGCGGCATCCACCTGTGGATCAACCGCAAAGACAAGTACATGACCCAGCTTAACGGCATGATCGTCAAACATGCTGCGGCCCAGGCCAAGGAAGGGTTACCGGTGACGGCGGATAAGAACTGGGTGATCGTCAAGCCTGACGAAATCCAGTAACCCTGTAGGAGCTGGCTTGCCAGCGATGGCATCGACTTCGGTGTATCAGGAACACCGTGGTGTCTGCATCGCAGGCAAGCCAGCTCCCACATTGATCTTCGGTAGGCAAAAAAAGCCCCGCACTTGGCGGGGCATTTTTATGGGCGAGGATTACAGGCCGTCGAGCATGGCCTTGTTGCGCACCGCACCCTTGTCGGCGCTGGTGGCCAGCAGGGCGTAGGCCTTCAGGGCGGTGGTGACTTTGCGCGGGCGCTTCTCCACCGGTTTCCAGCCTTTCTTGTCCTGCTCGACCCGGCGTGCGGCCAGTTCTTCATCGCTGATCAACAGGTTGATCGAGCGGTTCGGAATGTCGATCAGCACCTTGTCGCCATCTTGCACCAGGCCAATCGCGCCACCGGCAGCGGCTTCTGGCGACGCATGGCCGATGGACAGGCCCGAAGTACCGCCGGAGAAACGCCCGTCGGTCAGCAGTGCGCAGGCTTTGCCCAGGCCCTTGGATTTCAGGTACGAGGTCGGATAGAGCATTTCCTGCATACCCGGGCCGCCTTTCGGGCCTTCGTAGCGGATGATCACGATGTCGCCTTCTTTCACTTCGTCGGCGAGGATGCCGCGCACCGAGCTGTCCTGGCTTTCGTAGATCTTGGCGCGACCCTCGAACACATGGATCGATTCATCCACGCCGGCAGTCTTCACCACGCAGCCGTCGAGAGCGATGTTGCCGTAGAGCACGGCCAGGCCGCCTTCCTTGGAGTAGGCGTGTTCGACACTGCGGATGCAGCCGTTTTCACGGTCGTCGTCCAGGGTGTCCCAACGGGTCGACTGGCTGAACGCCGTCTGGGTCGGAATGCCGGCCGGGCCCGCTTTGAAGAAGGTGTGCACGGCTTCGTCGTTGGTCTGGGTGATGTCCCACTTGGCGATGCCTGCTGCCAGGGATGGGCTGTGCACGGTCGGCAGGTCGGTGTGCAACAGGCCGCCACGGGCCAGGGAGCCCAGGATCGAGAAGATCCCGCCGGCGCGGTGCACGTCTTCCATGTGGTACTTCTGGATGTTCGGCGCGACCTTGCACAACTGCGGCACATGCCGGGACAGGCGGTCGATGTCGCGCAGGTCGAAGTCGATCTCGGCTTCTTGCGCCGCGGCCAGCAAGTGCAGGATGGTGTTGGTGGAACCGCCCATGGCGATATCCAGGGTCATGGCGTTTTCAAAGGCCTTGAAGTTGGCGATATTGCGCGGCAACACCGACTCGTCGTTCTCGGTGTAGTAACGCTTGCACAGCTCGACGATGGTGCGGCCGGCCTGCAAAAACAGCTGTTCGCGGTCGCTGTGGGTGGCCAGTGTGGAGCCGTTGCCCGGCAAGGCCAGGCCCAGGGCTTCTACCAGGCAGTTCATCGAGTTGGCGGTGAACATGCCGGAGCACGAACCGCAGGTCGGGCAGGCGCTGCGCTCGTATTCCGCGACCTTCTCGTCAGAAGCGCTGGAATCGGCGGCGATGACCATGGCATCCACCAGGTCCAGGCCGTGGGAGGCGAGCTTGGTCTTGCCGGCTTCCATCGGGCCACCGGAGACGAAAATCACCGGGATGTTCAGGCGCAGGGCGGCCATCAGCATGCCAGGGGTGATCTTGTCGCAGTTGGAGATGCAGACGATGGCGTCGGCGCAGTGGGCGTTGACCATGTACTCCACGGAGTCGGCGATGATCTCGCGGCTCGGCAGGGAATAGAGCATGCCGTCATGGCCCATGGCGATGCCGTCATCCACGGCGATGGTGTTGAATTCCTTGGCCACGCCGCCGGCGCGTTCGATCTCGCGGGCGACCAGTTGGCCCAGGTCCTTGAGGTGGACGTGGCCCGGTACGAACTGGGTGAACGAGTTGGCAATCGCGATGATCGGCTTCTTGAAGTCGTCATCTTTCATCCCCGTGGCACGCCACAGTGCGCGGGCGCCGGCCATGTTGCGGCCATGGGTGGATGTTTTCGAGCGGTAATCTGGCATGGAGCACTCCGGGCGGCTAATCAGGTACTAAATAGGGGAGTGAGCTTCTATTGACGTCTGGAACACTCAGAAATAGCCGTGTGTCCGGAGGTTGCCGCAAACGCTACGGGATCGCCGTGCGCATTGGCCTTGAGCTCATAAACCCGCCGGGGGATGACTGGCGATGAATAGGGTCGATTCTACACCGCTGGCGGCGGGAGGGAATGGCGAGAAACATGTCCCGGGGCTTTATCGCCCGACCCGCGTATTTGTCAGCCAGCCCCAGAGGCTGAAGACGATAAAGCTTGCAGCAATGGTCATCAGCAAATGCGCTCCGGTTTGTGCAAGGGCGGCGCTGCTGAGGGCGGCCGTCAGGAACATGATGCTGTTGCCTGCCGAGGCGGCCGTGCCCGCGCTGCTTGAGAACAGCAGCATCGCCGCCGAAATCGCCGCCGGGCGCACCAGGGTCACGGCCAGGGCGCTGATCAGCATCGGGATCAGCAGGGTTATGGTGGTGATGGCATCCAGGCTGACGATCAGCATCAGTAGCACACCGGCCACCAGCAGTAACCCCAGGCCGATATTGATTTGCCGGGCCAGCGAGATGCGTTTTTGCAGAAACGAGGCCGCCACGCCGCCCAGCAGATAGGCCACGCCGTAGACCATCAGCACCAGGGCGTACTGGTATTCGGACAGTTTCAGCCCATCCATGAACATCAGCGGTGTGACGCTGATCAAGGCGAAGTAGCAGGCGAACACCAGTGCGGCGATCCACCAGTAGCGCAGGAAGTCCCGATTGCCGGCCACGGCTTTCAAGGTGGCGATGATCGACACCGATGCGCGATGGGGGCTGGCGGACTTGGTGGGCAGGATGCACAGCGCATGGATCAACATGCCCAATGCCATCACCGCGAACCCGTAGAAGCTGCCTTGCCAGTCAAAGGTGGTTTGCAGCCAGGAGCCGATCAGCGGTGAAAGAGCGACGAACGAGCCGCTCAGGGTCATGTAATACAGGCGCACGCGGGCCCGGTCCTGCTCCTCGAACAGGTCCTCCACCAGGGCGTGGCCCAGCACGAAGAAGCCACAGCCCATGGCCTGCACGCTGCGAAACAGCAGGAAGGTCAGGTAGTCCGGTGCCAGCGCACACCCTATCGCCCCCAGGATCGCCAGTGTGATGCAACCAAGCAGGACTTCCTTGCGCCCCCATTTATCCGAGAGTGGGCCGGCGATCAGTTGGGAGATCGAAAAGACCAGGGTAAACAGGCTGATGGACAGCGCGACATTGGCGCTGGGCGTGTCGAACCTGGCGGCGAGGGCCGGAAATGAAGGCAGCAGGATATTGATCGGGAAGAAGCTGATCAGGGCAATGCAGGTGATGAGGGTGAAGCGGGAAAGATACTGGCGTTTGGCTGGGCCATCGAGGACGGGCGAGCAGGTGGAGTCAGACATTGTTTTTGTTTTCCGCAGTGAAGCCAGAAACCGATACTAGTCTGCAAAAAGTGGAATTCAATCAAAACCTTTGAGGGAAATTTCCTGGGGGTGCGTGGCTGGCGACAGTAGGAAAAATCTTTCTGGCACGGCGCAAAAAAGGTGGGAGCTGGCTTGCCTGCGATAGCGGCGTAACAGATTAAAAATCTGTAACTGATACACCGCTATCGCAAGCAAGCCCACTCCCACCTTTGCTCTGCGTGTTACTTAGCTATTGGGCAACAACCGGCACGTAATGCTCTTGATATACCGCGTCTCGGCAATCGCCGGGTGCACCGGGTGGTCCGGGCCCTGGCCGCCGCGTTCGAGCATCTGGATATTGCGGTCCAGGTGGCGGGCGCTGGTCAGCAGGATGTTTTGCAGGTCGTCTTCGGGCAGGTGCATGGAGCACGAGGCGCTGACCAGGATGCCGTCCTTGCTGAGCAGGCGCATGGCTTGCTCGTTCAGGCGACGGTAGGCGCCTTCGCCATTCTTCATGTCTTTCTTGCGCTTGATGAAGGCCGGTGGGTCGGCGACGATCACGTCGAAGCGTTCTTCGCTGGCTTTCAGTTCTTTCAACGCTTCAAACACGTCGCCTTCGATGCAGGTCATTTTCTCGGCAACGCCGTTCAGCGCGGCGTTGCGCTCTACGCCATCCAGGGCGAAGGCCGAGGCATCGACGCAGAACACTTCACTGGCACCGAACGCTGCGGCTTGCACGCCCCAGCCGCCGATGTAGCTGTACAGGTCCAGAACACGCTTGCCCTTGGCATACGGGGCCAGGCGGGCGCGGTTCATGCGGTGGTCGTAGAACCAGCCGGTCTTCTGGCCCTGGATCACCGGGGCCTCGAATTGCACGCCGTTTTCTTCCAGGGCGACCCACTCTGGCACCAGGCCGAATACGGTTTCGACGTAGCGGTTGAGGCCTTCGGCATCACGCGCGGCGGAATCGTTCTTGAACAGGATGCCGCTGGGCTTGAGCACTTGGGTCAGGGCCGCGATCACGTCTTCTTTATGGGCTTCCATGGTCGCCGAGGCGATCTGTACCACCAGGATATCGCCAAAACGGTCGACCACCAGGCCCGGCAACAGGTCGGAATCGCCGTAGACCAGGCGGTAGAACGGCTTGTCGAACAGGCGGTCGCGCAGGGACAGGGCGACGTTGAGGCGGTGCACCAGCAGCGACTTGTCCAACGGCAACTTGATGTCGCGCGACAGCAGGCGCGCGCAGATCAGGTTGTTCGGGCTCATGGCCACGATGCCCAGGGTCTTGCCGCCGGCCGCTTCGAGGATGGCCTGGTCGCCTGCCTGGAAGCCGTGGAGTGGAGTGGCGGCCACGTCGATTTCGTTGCTGTAGACCCACAGGTGGCCGTTGCGCAAACGACGATCGGCGTTGGCTTTGAGACGCAGGCTTGGCAGGGACATGACGTCGCTCCGGAAAAAAGAGCGGGAGTATACCCTTTGCGCACCGGTTCATGTGGGAGCTGGCTTGCCTGCGATGCAGACGGCGCGGTGTATCTGACGTACGGCGGTGATGCAATCGCAGGCAAGCCAGCTCCCACATTTGATCGCGGTTCGGTTCGGGTTTTTGAGGTGTCGGTCAGCTTTGCTTAGAGGTTAGAATTCGCGCCTAGCCCAGAGTGTGTACCTATGTCCCAAGAGCTTTCCGCCGAACAGATCCAGCAGGCCCTGCAAGGCATCAGCGTGCCGCCCCAACCGCAAATCATGGTGGATTTGCAGATGGAGCAGTACATGCCCGATCCAGACCTGGAAGTGATTGCCCGGCTGATCTCCCAAGACCCGGGCCTGTCCGGTTCGTTGCTGAAAATCGTCAACTCGCCGTATTACGGCCTGAGCAACAAAATTGCCTCGATCCAACGCGCAGTCAACCTGCTGGGCAGCCGTTCCATCGTCAACCTGATCAATGCCCAGTCGATCAAGGGCGAGATGAGCGATGACACCATCGTCACCCTCAACCGTTTCTGGGACACCGCCCAGGATGTGGCAATGACCTGCCTGACCCTGGCCAAGCGCACTGGCTCCCAGGCGGTAGACGAAGCCTACGCCCTGGGCCTGTTCCATGATTGTGGCGTGCCGCTGATGCTCAAGCGCTTCCCCGACTACATGAGCGTGCTGGAGGATGCCTACGCCAAGGCGGGGCCCGAATGCCGGGTGGTCGACACCGAGAACAGCGCGTTCCATACCAACCATGCGGTGGTGGGTTATTACACCGCCAAGTCCTGGCGCCTGCCGGAGCATGTGACCAACGCCATCGCCAACCACCACAACGCCCTGGCGATTTTCAGCGATGAGTCGGCGCGCAACAGCCCGTTGAAAAACCTGCTGGCGATTTTGAAGATGGCCGAGCATATCTGCGCGTCCTATCGGGTACTGGGCAACCAGGTGGTTGACCATGAATGGGACAGCATCGGCCATCTGGTGCTGGATTACGTGGGCCTGTCAGACTACGACTTCGAGAGCCTGAAGTTGTCGATCCGCGAGTTGGGCGCGCACTAACCTTTCTATTGCGAGACGAATATGCCTGAGCTGCCAGAAGTCGAAACCACCCGGCGCGGGATTGCGCCGCACCTGGAAGGCCAGCGGGTCAGCCGGGTCGTCGTACGTGAACGGCGCCTGCGCTGGCCGATCCCCGAAGACCTGGATGTGCGCCTGTCCGGGCAGCGCATCGTGCTGGTGGAGCGGCGGGCCAAGTATCTGCTGATCAATGCCGAAGTCGGCACCTTGATCAGCCACTTGGGCATGTCGGGCAATTTGCGCCTGGTGGAAGTCGGTTTACCGGCGGCCAAGCATGAACATGTGGATATCGAGCTGGAATCGGGCCTGGCCCTGCGCTACACCGACCCCCGGCGCTTTGGCGCGATGCTCTGGAGCCAGGACCCGCACAACCACGAACTGCTGCTGCGCCTGGGGCCGGAGCCGTTGACCGACCTGTTTGACGGCGAGCGCCTGTTCCAGCTGTCCCGTGGGCGCTCCATGGCGGTCAAGCCGTTCATCATGGACAACGCGGTGGTGGTGGGGGTGGGCAATATCTACGCGACCGAGGCGCTGTTTGCCGCCGGGATCGACCCGCGCCGGGAGGCCAAGGGCATTTCCCGTGGGCGTTACCTGAAACTGGCGATCGAGATCAAACGCATCCTCGCGGCCGCCATCGAGCGCGGCGGGACGACCTTGCGCGACTTTATCGGTGGCGATGGCCAGCCGGGGTATTTCCAGCAGGAACTGTTCGTCTACGGCCGGGGCGTCGAGGCGTGCAAGGTCTGCGGGACTGAACTGCGCAATGTGATGCTGGGGCAGCGGGCGAGTGTGTTTTGCCCCAAATGCCAGAGCTGAGGTTCGCGGGTGCTGCGAATGGCCTCATCGCAGGCAAGCCAGCTCCCACATTTGAAGGGGTTCACAAGTCAAAATGTGGGAGCGGGCTTGCCTGCGATGAGGCCCGCCCAGCCACCACAAGGTCTCAGGCCTTGCCGGTAATCAACCGGTACTTCTCCATCAACTGCTCTTCAGTCTCGGGGTGTGCCTCATCCAGCGGGATGCAATCGACCGGGCACACTTGCTGGCACTGGGGTTCGTCGTAGTGGCCGACACACTGGGTGCACAGGTTGGGGTCGATCACGTAGATCTCTTCACCCTGGGAAATGGCAGCGTTCGGGCACTCGGGTTCGCAGACGTCGCAGTTGATGCAATCGTCGGTGATGATCAGGGACATGGAAACTCCTGCCAGGGCACTCTGCCAAGGCATCTGAAAAACTAATGCGCGCAATTGTGCCGCATTGGCGCCCGCAGTGCGAGCGGGCGCCGGTCGAGCGGTCTTACTTCTTGAAGCGCAGCGTCAGCGCATCGGCGACCGCAGGGTGCACAAACTTGGTGATATCCCCGCCCAATGCCGCGATTTCCCGCACCAGGGTCGAGGAAATGAACGAATAACGTTCCGACGGTGTAAGAAACAGGCTCTCCACATCCGGCGCCAGTTGGCGGTTCATATTGGCCAGCTGGAATTCATACTCGAAGTCCGACACCGCCCGCAGCCCGCGCAGGAAGACATTGGCGTTCTGCTCCTTGGCAAAATGCGCCAGCAGCGTCGAAAAGCCCACCACTTCAACGTTGGGCAGGTGCTTGGTGACCTCGCGGGCCAGCTCCACACGCTGTTCCAGGGGAAACAGCGGGTTTTTCTTGGGGCTGGCCGCGACCGCGATGATCACATGGTCGAACAAGCGCGAGGCGCGTTCGACCAGATCGCCATGGCCTTTGGTAATCGGGTCGAAGGTACCTGGGTACAACACTCGGTTCATCGCGTCGTCCTGGCGGAGTCCGTTGGGGAACCGGATGGTATCGCAGCCATCCCGGTCGGCCAAGTCAACTTATGCAGAAGAAAGCACTATAGACACCGCGAATACCTGGTTTTTTCATGCTGTTTTCAGACGTTCGGCCAGTGCTGTCGCCAGTTGCGCCGTCAGGCCATACACCGAAAGCTGGGGGTTGGCGCCAATACTGGTGGGGAACAGCGAGCCATCGTGGATCGACAGATTGCGCAACTGGTGATGCCGCCCCAGGCTGTCGGCCACGGCATTTTTCGGCTCTTCGCCCATGGCGCAACCGCCCATCACATGGGCGCTGCCCAGGCAGGTGCGATGCAGTTCCAGGTTCAGGCCGTCGATCAGGCTGCGGGCCTCGGCCAGTGTGCTGACGTAGCGCGCATCGTGGTGCAGCGGCTTGACCGACTTGGCGCCGGCGGCAAACTGGATCTCGGCCATGCTGTGGAACGCCCGGCGCAGGCCGTCCCAGGCGTAGGGCGAGACTTCATAGTCGAGCACCGGCGTGCCATCGCCGCGCAGGCCGACGCTGCCGCCCTGGCTGTCGGGGTGGAAGCCGTCGCGCAGCAGCGCCAGCATGGCGTGGGTGTTGGGCAACTGGCCCATGTCCAGGGCGTTCTGCGTGCCATAGCCACCGAACAGCGTGCTGGCCAGGGCCGGGTGCAGGGGGGGGGCTTCGAGTTTGTAGGACATTTTACCGGTGGTGCCGTCCTGCCATTGGAAGTGGTCGGAGTAAATCGACTGCGGTGCGCCATAGAACGGGTTGATCACCTCGTCGAACAACCCCGCAGAAAAATTCACCAGATGCAGGAACGTGCGCTTGCCCAGGCGCGAATGGGGGTCGGGTGCGTCCGAGCGCATCAGCAGCGCCGGGCTGTTGATCCCGCCGCCGGCCAGCACGTAATGCCTGGCCTTGACCGTGACCTTGCGGCCGGTGGGCGCTACGCTGCGCGCATCCATGGCCACGCATTCGAGGCTGGTGATGGTGTCGCCGCTGAATTTCAGGCGCTCGGCGCGGGCCAGGTACAGCAACTCGCCGCCTTGCTCCAGGGTCGAGGGAATGGTGGTCACCAGCATCGACTGCTTGGCGTTGACCGGGCAGCCCATGCCGCAATAGCCCAGGTTGAAACAGCCGCGCACGTTGCGCGGGATCACGTGCCAGCTGTAGCCGAGCTTTTCGCAGCCTTTGCGGATCACATCGTTGTTGGCGTTGGGCGGCAGGGCCCAGGGCGCGATGCCCAGGCGTTGCTCCATCTTTGTAAACCATGGCGCCATCTCGGCACTGCTGTGGCCCTTGACCGCGTATTCGCTGGCCCAGTGGGCCAGGGTCGGGTCGGGTGTGCGAAAGCTCGACGTCCAGTTGATCAGCGTGGTGCCGCCCACGGCGCGGCCCTGCAGGATGGTGATGGCGCCGTCCTTGCTCATGCGGCCGATGCCTTCCTGGTACAGGCTGGCGTAGGCCTCGTCTTCCAGCAGCGTGAAATCGCTGCTGGTCTTGAGCGGGCCTTCTTCGATCAGCAGCACCTTGTAGCCGGCGGCGCTGAGAATCTCTGCGGTAGTGCCGCCGCCTGCACCGCTGCCGATGATCGCGACATCGGCTTCCAGAGTCAGGTCCTGGTCGAGGGCAGCGCCATTATGGGTCTTCCAGCCGCGGGCCATGCCATCGCGGAACACATCAGGTACGGGCATCAGCTTGTTCTCTTGTTTTTATCAGCGGTCATGACGTGTAGGAGCTATCACGGTCAGATTTTCGGTGGCCCGGGGTACCCGCAATGGGCCCAGGACTCGGGCCGAAAGTACCAGGCCATGATCACCAGCTTGAGCAGCGAGCCCTGGCCCATGCGCAACAGGTTGAGGAAGCTGTTTTCCCAGCGATGCAGGAAGTTGCGGATCTGCTCGCCGCTGGCATTTTCCCAACTGCCCCAGATGCCGGTCAGCGGGCCACGGGTGATGGCCATGCCCAGCACGTCGAACAACTGCTGGGTCAGCTTGAACATCTCCGGTGACAGGTGCAGCAGGCTGTAATCGAGTTTTTTCAGGGTGTCTTCAATACCCGCTGCCACCACCTCGGCGCTGGCCGCGCCTTCCAGTAACACCGGGATCACTGCGCGCAAAAACGGCAGGTCGCTGTTGCGTAGCATGGCAAAGCCGCTGGCCGGCGTGCTGCTGGAGCAGCCGCTGAGGCTGGCGCCAAGGCCTGCGGTGGCGAGGAAGGCGCTGGCGCACAGGCCGATTTTCAAGACGCCGCGCCGCGACAGTGCGGGTGATTCAGTCAGGCTAGGGTTCATTTTTATTGTGGTCCCGGTGGTCACGGTGTTAGCGCACGAACAGCTTCTGGATCAGTTTCTGGATGGCTTTGCCATACGGCGGGTAAATCAGCTTGGCCGCATTCAGGCGCTGCTTGATCAGCACGCCCTTGGCCTTGCTGAAGGTGAGGAAGCCTTCATGGCCGTGGTAATGGCCCATGCCCGATGGGCCGATACCGCCAAAGGGCATATCGTCCTGGGCCACATGCAACAGGGTGTCGTTCAGGCACACGCCACCGGAATGGGTTTCGTGGAGGACGCGATTCTGTTCGGCCTTGTTGTAGCCGAAGTAATACAGCGCCAGTGGGCGAGGGCGCTGGTTGATGTAGGCAAAGGCCTGGTCGATGCCGCGATAGGGCACGATGGGCAGCACCGGGCCGAAAATCTCGTCCTGCATCACGGTCATATCATCGCTGACATTTAGCAGCAGGCTATGGGCCATGCGCCGGGCCTGGCCCTGGTCATAGAGCGGCACCAGGGTCGCGCCCTTGTCGGTGGCGTCCTTGACGTAGGCATTGAGCCGGGCGAGTTGCCGCTCGTTGATGATGGCGGTGTAGTCCGGGTTGTCGGCCAGGGTCGGATAAAACCCACGCACCGCCTGGGTGTAGGCCTCGACGAAGCCCTCCACACGGTCTTCGGGAACCAGCACGTAGTCCGGCGCCACACAGGTTTGCCCGGCATTCAGCGCCTTGCCGAAGGCGATCCGTTCGGCAGCGTCCTTGAGGGGCACATCGGCCGAGACAATCGCCGGGGATTTACCGCCCAGCTCCAGGGTGACCGGGGTCAGGTGTTCGGCGGCGGCGCGCATCACATGTTTGCCAATGCTGGTGGCCCCGGTGAACAGCAGGTGATCGAACGGCAGTTTGGAAAACGCCATGCCCACTTCCGCTTCGCCGAGCACCACGCACACTAGGTCTTCGGGGAAAATTTGCGCCAGTAGGGTCTTGAGTAACTGGCCAGTGGCCGGGGTGGACTCGCTGAGCTTGAGCATCACCCGGTTGCCCGCCGCCAACGCACCGACCAGCGGGCCGATGGCCAGGTATAACGGGTAGTTCCAGGGTAC
This sequence comes from Pseudomonas gessardii, assembly GCF_001983165.1. Lineage (GTDB taxonomy): Bacteria > Pseudomonadota > Gammaproteobacteria > Pseudomonadales > Pseudomonadaceae > Aquipseudomonas > Aquipseudomonas gessardii. The sequence goes on from NZ_MNPU01000018.1 coordinate 29,935, forward strand.
GATCACCCCGATAACGCCCAGGGGTTGATAGATCACTTTGGCAGACGCCGGCTGGAAGGCTATACCTACAGCACGCCGCGAGGGTTTCATCCAACCCTTGAGGTGTTTGCTGGCGTAATGGATGCCGTGCAGGCTGGGCATCAGCTCGGCGAACAGGGTTTCATCGGCGCTGCGATGGCTGAAATCGTTGCTGATGGCCTCGATCAGCGCCTGGCGCTCATCGCTGAGCAGGTCGCGCAGCGCCTTGAGCCACTGCTGGCGCTGCGCCGCTGGCGGCATCGGGTTGGCCGCGTAGGCGCGACGCTGGGCGTCGAACAGGCTCTGGAGTTGGCCCAGCGCCTGGGAGTCTTGCAGGTAAGCAACGTTGGCAGACATGACGCAGCTCCAGGATATTATTGGTTTACCTGCGTTTTTAGAGTTATTGCTCTAATTTGTCAAATGGCATCGCATCAACATGCAGTTTTATCCTGGCAAGGATAGACCGTAAGATGTTTGCATCAGGATTCAAGAAGCCGATACCCCATGGCACCACGAGTAAAGACCAGCGAACGTATTGTGCAAACCAGCCTGGAGCTGTTCAACCAGCAGGGCGAGCGCAGCATCAGCACCAACCATATTGCCGCCCACATGGAAATATCCCCGGGCAACCTGTACTACCACTTCCCGAACAAGCAGGCGATTATCGCGGTGCTGTTTCGCGAGTACGAAGCCCTGGTGGACAGCTTCCTGCGCCCACCCCAGGGGCGCGCCATGGTGGTCGAAGACAAGCGTTTTTACTTGCAGGCGGTGCTGGCCGGCATGTGGCGCTACCGCTTTCTGCACCGCGACCTTGAGCATCTGCTGGAGAGCGACCCGGAGCTGGCCACCGGCTACCGGCGTTTTTCCCAGCGCTGCCTGATCCAGGGCGGCGCGATTTACCGGGGGTTTGTCGAGGCCGGGATCCTGAACATGGACCCGGTGCAGACCGAAGCCCTGACCCTCAACGCCTGGATTATCCTCACCTCCTGGGTGCGCTTTTTGTGCACCACCAATGAAAACTCCGCGCACCTGAGCGCCGAGGCGATCAAACGCGGGGTGTACCAGGTGCTGGTGCTGGAGGCAGGGTTTATTACGCCGCAGGCTAAAGAAGCCGTGGACGCGCTGTTCAAGGAATTTTATGTGCCGTTAAGTCAGGCACTGGAAGAAGTGAAGTAGGCCCTTTCCCGAACGTATTTCCAGGAGTCCGTTATGCCGCTTGCACAACTGATCAGCCCGCAACAACTGGCCGAGCGCGAGCAGCGCGCCGGCTTAGTCATCCTCGACTGCCGCTTTGCCCTGGAAGACCCGGATTACGGGCGTTGCAGCTATGCCGAGGGGCATATCGAAGGGGCGCAGTATGCGGACCTGGAGCGCCACCTCAGCGGGCCGGTGATCAAGGGCGTGACCGGCCGCCATCCGCTGCCGGCGGCCCAGGTGCTGGTTCGGCAGTTGCAGGCCTGGGGCATCCATGCCGACAGTGAGATCGTGCTGTATGACGACGGCCCTGGCGCATTTGCCGCCCGTGCCTGGTGGCTGCTGGCCTGGCTGGGCAAGCGCAGCGGTGTGTCGATCCTCGATGGTGGCCTGAAGGCCTGGCACGCCGCGGGTTTCCCCCTGAGCCTGGATGCACCTGGCACCGAGCCGGGCACCTTTGCTGGCAGCCCGGACGACCATCTGCTGCTGGACGCTGAACACCTGCAAAAACGCCTGGGCCAACCGGGCCTGACCCTGATCGATGCCCGTGCCTTGCCGCGTTTTCGCGGTGAAGTGGAACCCATCGACCCGATTGCCGGGCATATTCCCGGCGCGCAATGTGCGGCGTTCAGCGAGAACCTGGGCAGTGACGGGCGCTTCTTGCCGGTGTCGCAGCTCAAGCAACGGTTTGCTGAAAAACTGCAAGGCCGCTCGCCCCAGGAATTGGTGGCGTATTGCGGCTCGGGTGTGACGGCGTGCCACAACCTGTTTGCCTTGAGCCTGGCGGGTTATCCGTTGGGCAAGTTGTATGCGGGGTCGTGGAGTGAGTGGATCAATGATCCGCAGCGACAAATTGCAACCGGCGACTGAGCTCCCACTTTATGGATCGAGTTGAGACAGCAGCCATTGCGGGATCCGCCGCTCCAGGTAGTAACCCGGCTGTTTCAGCGAACCCTCGACAAACCCCACATGCCCGCCCCTGGCCTGCAGTTCAAACTCGATGCAGTCCGACAGTTCGCTGGCCTGAGGCAGGCTGTGGGCAAACACAAAAGGATCATCCGCCGCCTGGATGATCAGCGTCGGCGTACAGATCGCCCCGAGGAAGTAACGACTCGACGCCCGCCGATAATAGTCCTCGGCGCTCAGGTAGCCATGCAGCGGTGCGGTGACGCGCCCATCAAAATCCCAGAACGTGCGCATTTTCTCCAGTGAGCCCAGCTCCGCCAGGGTTTTCAGTGCGTCTTCACGCCCATCCTGCAGGAACTGGCGCTGCTTGACCCGGATATAGCCGAGCATCTCGCGCATGAAGTGCTTCTGATAGACCCGGGAAAAGCCCAGGCCGATGCGGTCGGCGCACTGGTCCAGGCGAAACGGCACCGATACCGCTGCCGCGCCTTGCAGGCCAGAGCTGTCGCCGGTTTCGCCCAGGTGCTTGAGCAGCACATTGCCGCCCAGGGAATAACCCACGGCATACAGCGGCGCCAAGGGGCGCTTGGCCCGCAGGTGCGCGATGGCGGCGGCCAGGTCTTCACTGGCGCCGGAGTGGTAACTGCGGGCCAACAGGTTGGGTTCGCCGGAACAACCCCGCCAATTCAGCGCGACGCTGGCCCAGCCCTGGCTGGCCAGGGCTTTTTGCAGGCCGGCGACGTAGGGCGAATTGGACGAGCCGGTCAGCCCGTGCAGTACCAGCACCAAAGGTGCGTGCGGGTCGTGGGGGCCGTGCCAGTCAAGGTCAAGAAAGTCGCCATCCTCCAGCCACAGGCGCTCGCGCTGGCGTTCGAGGTGGGTGGTGGGGCGCCAGAGCGGGCCCCACAGCGTTTGCAGATGGGGGTTGCCGAGGCCGAAGGCGGGAGTGAAGCGATTGGCTAGCGGTGTCATGAATACCTGTCCTGCAGGAGCGGGTTTGCCCTAATGCCGATCAGTTAAGCGAACGCAATGCTCAAAGCAGCGCAGATCAAATGTGGGAGCGGGTTTGCCCGTGATGGCGGTGGATCAGCCAACACAGTTGTTAACTGACATACCGCTATCGCGGGCAAGCCCGCTCCCACAGGGGATCTGCGCTTAACTGAACGGCATTAGCAGGCTTGCCCGACAAGCTCGCGCCTACAGTGTTTTTAGTGGGCCAGAGCCGTACGTTGCCACAACGCGTAATACACCCGCCCGGATTTTTGCTCGCGGTGCAGGCGCCAGTTGCCCGGCAGGCCCAGGGTCGACGGCGCGGTTTCGCTTTCGGTGTAGACCCAGGCATCATCGGCCAGCCATTGGCGCTCTTCCAGCAGCGTGCAGACGGTCGGCAACAGGTTCTGGTTGAACGGCGGGTCGAGGAACACCACGTCGAATGCACTGGCCGGCTGGGTTTCCAGGTAGCGCAAGGCATCGGCGGTTTGGACGTGACCGGTGGTGCAACGCAGGGTGCCCAGGTGTTCGCGCAGGCTGGACACCGCCACGTTGCTCGCGTCCAGGGCCTGGCCCAGGGCGGCGCCACGGGACAGGGACTCGAGGAACAACGCGCCGCTGCCGGCGAACGGGTCCAGCACCTTGGCCCCTTCGATGTACGGCGCGAGCCAGTTGAACAGGGTCTCGCGGACCCGGTCCGGGGTCGGACGCAGGCCCACTACGTCGGGGAAGCTCAGCTTGCGGCTGCGCCATTGGCCGCCAATGATGCGCAATTGGCCCACACCGTTGTGAACGTTATGGACAGGTTTTTTAGGACGGGATGGACTAGCCATTAATGCTCCGGAACCCCGAGCGGCTGCTCGGCAGGTTTATCAGTGGGGGGCGGTAGTGGCTTTTGCGCGGTGGTGGGACCTGCGGTCACGATCACCATTTTATCGCTACTCAAGTGCTTGTTCAGTGCAGCCTTGACCTGTTCGGTGGTCAGGGCCTGGGATTGCTTCATGAAATCTTCCAGGTAATTGAGCGGCAGGTTGTAGAACCCCATGACGCCCAGTTGCCCGACGATATCGGCGTTGCTCGCGGTGGACAGCGGGAAGCTGCCGGCCAACTCGCGCTTGGCGTCATCCAGTTCTTTTTGCGTCGGGCCGGTCTTGAGGTAGTCGGCCAACACTTGCTCGACCAGGCGCAAGGTGCCGCCGCTCATTTCGGCGCGGGTCTGCAGGTTGATCATGAACGGGCCACGGGCCTGCATCGGCGAGAAGCCCGAGTAGACGCCGTAGGTCAGGCCGCGCTTCTCGCGTACTTCGCTCATCAAGCGGGTGCCAAAGCCACCGCCGCCAAGGATCTGGTTGCCCAGGGACAGGGCGGCGTAGTCCGGGTCGGCGCGGTCGATGCCCAGTTGTGCGAACAACAGGTGGGTCTGCTTGGATGGGAATTCGATATGGCCCAGGCCGGCCTTGGGCTCGCTCGGCTCGGCGATCTTCGCCAGTGCCGGGCCCTTGGGCAGGGAGGCGGACACCTTGGCCGCCATGGCCTCGGCCTCGGCGCGGGACAGGTCGCCAACCATCGCGATCACCGCGTTGCCGGCGGCGTAGGCCTTGGCGTGGAAGGCCTTCAGCTGTGCCAGGGTAATGGCCGGAACGCTTTCAGGCGTGCCTTCGCTGGGGTGCGCATAGGGATGGTCGCCATACAGGCGCTTGAATAGCTCGATGCTTGCCAGCTTGCCCGGGTTCTGCTTCTGGTACTCGAAGCCGGCCAGCAACTGGTTTTTGATGCGTGCCAGGGAGTCGGCGGGGAAGGTCGGCTGGCCGATCACCTGGTCGAACAGCGTGAGGGCGGCGTCGCGCTTGTCGGCGGCACTGAGGCTGCGCAGCGAGACCAGCGCCATATCGCGGTAGGCACCGTTGCTGAAATCCGCGCCCAGGCCTTCAAAACCGGCGGCAATCTGCCCCACATCCTTGCCTGGTACGCCTTCGTTGAGCATGGCGTTGGTCAGCAGCGCCAGGCCCTGCGTGTTGCCGTCCTGGCTGCTGCCGGCGGCGAACAGGATGCGCATGTCGAACATCGGCAGTTCGTGGGCTTCGACGAACAGCACCTTGGCGCCTTCGGCGGTACTCCAGGTCTGCACGTTGAGCGTGCGGTTGGTCGGGTTCTTGCCGTCCAGCTCCGCCAGGGATTGCAGGGTCTTGCTGGACTTGGCCTGCTCCAGCGCCGGGCTGGCAATGGAGTCGTCCGGGCGACCGATATACACCGCGACCGCGGCCACCAGGGTCACGACGATCAGGCCGGGCAGCACCAGGCGGTTGTTTTTGCGATCACTCATGAGTGGTCTCCTCGGGCAGGACATGGGCGACACTCAGGCGTTCGCGGGTGAAATAGGTGCGCGCGGCCTTCTGGATATCCTCGGGCGTCACGCTTTGCAGCTCGGCCAGCTCAGTGTCCATGAGCTTCCACGACAGGCCGACCGTTTCCAGGGAGCCAATGGCCGTGGCCTGGCTGGTGATGGAGTCGCGCTCGTAGACCACGCCGGCAATGACCTGGGCGCGAATACGCTCCAGTTCCTCGGCGGTCGGTGGCTTGGCCTTGAGTTCGTCCAGCAGGCGCCAGAGCCCGGCTTCGGCCTGGGCTACGGTTTTCTTCTTCTGCTGGTTGGGCGTGGCGCTCAAGGTGAACAGGCTGTCGCCACGGGTGTAGGCGTCGTAGTTGGTCGAGGCGCCGGACACCAGTTCTTCACCGCGCTCCAGCTGGCTCGGGATGCGTGCGCTGTAGCCGCCATCGAGCAGCGCCGAGATCAGGCGCAGGGCGTTGACCGAGCGCTTGTCTTCGGCGGTGGCCAGGCCCGGTACGTTGAAGCCGAGGATGACGCTCGGTAGCTGCGTCTGCACATGCATAGTCAGCAGGCGTTCGCCTGGTTCGGCCAGTTCCAGGGGCTTTTTCGCCGGTGGTACGTCACGCTTGGGGATCGGGCCGAAGTAGCGCTGGGCCAGGGTTTTCACCTCGTCCGGGGTCACGTCGCCGACCACCACCAGGGTGGCGTTGTTCGGCACGTACCAGGATTGGTACCAGTGGCGCAGTTCCTCGACCTTCATGCGGTCCAGGTCGGCCATCCAGCCGATGGTCGGCGTGTGGTAGCCGCTGGCCGGGTAGGCCATGGCCTTGAAGCGCTCGAAGGCCTTGGACATCGGGTTGTCATCGGTGCGCAGGCGGCGCTCTTCCTTGATCACTTCGATCTCGCGGCTGAACTCGTCGGCCGGCAGGCGCAGGGTGGCCATGCGGTCGGCTTCCAGCTCCAGGGCAACGCCCAGGCGGTCGCGGGCCAGCACTTGGTAGTAGGCGGTGTAGTCGTCGCTGGTGAAGGCGTTTTCTTCGGCGCCCAGGTCGCGCAGGATCAACGAGGCCTCGCCGGGGCCGGTCTTGGAACTGCCCTTGAACATCATGTGTTCCAGGGCGTGGGACAAACCGGTCTGGCCAGGGGTTTCATAGCTGGAGCCGACCTTGTACCAGACCTGCGAGACCACCACCGGGGCACGATGGTCTTCGCGCACGACGACCTTGAGGCCGTTGTCCAGGGTGAATTCATGGGTGGGTTGTGGGTCGGCAGCCAAGGCTGAAAGGGGCAGACAAACTGTGCTGAGCAGCAGGCCTGCGGCGCGGCGGGCTAGAGCATTCATTCGTTTTTAAACCTGTTGGGCTGCCCGCTTGGTCTTAGCGTCGGCGGGCGAGGAGGTGCTAGGATACTGATCCGTATTAGCGGCGGCCACTGCGGCGGTCATATCGTTTCGGATCCAGTCGTCGTGAAGATGGAATTATTCGTGGGTTTTCCCGATTTTCATCCGCTTTTCGCCGATTTTATCGCTTCAGTCCTATATTGAATCGATTTGTTGAGGCTGTATTCACGCCTCGCACAATGCTGCGCATGAACAAGCTGGCTAAAAAACAGTCTGTTGCGCATTGAATATTATTTACCGAGGCGCCTCCTTGGCGCGTCGCTACCTTGAGATAGCCGTCCTCCATGTTTGGTTCCAACGACGACAAGAAGAGCCCAGCTGCGGCTGGCGAGAAAAAAGGCCTGTTCGGATGGCTGCGCAAAAAGCCGCAGGAAACCGTCGTCGAACAGCCGCAAGTCCAACCTGAGCCTGTTCTGCAAGCGGAACCGGCGATTGAACCAGTGGCCGAGCCTGTCGTCGAGGCGCCTGTGGTGCTGCCTAGCGCCGAGCCGGTCCTGCAGCCGGTGGTGGAGGCTGCGCCAGAGCCAGAGCCAGAGCCAGAGCCAGAGCACAAGCCGTGGCCGCCATTGCCGGTGGCTGAAGAGCCTGTCGCGCTGGTCGAGGATGTGCAGGCCGAACATGTGACACCGCCGATCCCCGTGGTGGTGGAGCCGGTGCAGGTCGCCGTCGAGCCCCTGCCTGTCGTGGTTGAGCCGGCGCCGCTGGTGGTCGAGCCCGTTGCCGTCGTTGCCGCACCTGCCGAAACCAGCAAGACCGGCTTCTTCGCCCGCCTCAAGCAAGGCCTGAGCAAGACCAGCGCGAGCATTGGCGAAGGCATGGCCAGCCTGTTCCTGGGCAAGAAGATCATCGATGACGAGTTGCTCGAAGACATCGAGACCCGCCTGCTGACCGCTGACGTGGGCGTCGAAGCCACTGCCGTGATTATCCAGAGCCTGACCCAGAAGGTCGCGCGCAAGCAGCTCACCGACGCCGACGCGCTCTACAAGTCATTGCAGGCCGAACTGGCCGCCATGCTCAAGCCCGTGGAAGCGCCGCTGGTGATTGTCGAGAAAAAACCCTTCGTAATCCTGGTGGTCGGCGTCAACGGTGCCGGCAAGACCACCACCATCGGCAAGCTGGCGAAGAAGCTGCAACTGGAAGGCAAGAAAGTCATGCTTGCCGCCGGTGACACCTTCCGCGCCGCTGCCGTGGAGCAATTGCAGGTGTGGGGCGAGCGCAACAAGATCCCGGTGATCGCCCAGCACACCGGCGCCGATTCCGCCTCGGTGATCTTCGATGCCGTGCAGGCCGCCAAGGCCCGTAACATCGATGTACTGATTGCCGATACCGCCGGTCGCCTGCACACCAAAGACAACCTGATGGAAGAGTTGAAGAAAGTGCGTCGGGTGATGGGCAAGCTCGACGCCGACGCGCCGCACGAGGTGTTGTTGGTGCTGGACGCCGGGACCGGGCAGAACGCAATCAGCCAGGCCAAGCAATTCCACCAGACGGTACAGCTGACTGGCCTGGCGTTGACTAAGCTCGATGGCACGGCCAAGGGTGGGGTGATTTTTGCCCTGGCCAAACAATTCGGGCTGCCGATTCGTTATATCGGTGTCGGCGAAGGTATTGATGACCTGCGCACGTTTGAGGCCGAACCCTTTGTCCAGGCACTGTTTGCCGAGCGGGAGCGTTCATGATTCGTTTTGAACAGGTGGGCAAGCGCTACGCCAACGGGCATGTCGGCTTGCATGAGCTGAGTTTCCGGGTGCGCCGTGGCGAGTTTTTGTTTGTCACCGGTCATTCCGGCGCCGGCAAAAGTACCTTGCTGCGCTTGCTGCTGGCCATGGAGCGCCCCACTACCGGTAAATTGCTGCTGGCGGGCCAGGACCTGGCCACTATCAGCAATGCACAGATCCCGTTCCTGCGCCGGCAGATCGGCGTGGTGTTCCAGAACCACCAGTTGCTGTTCGATCGCACGGTGTTCAATAACATCGCCCTGCCATTGCAGATTCTCGGGCTGTCCAAGGCCGAGATCATCAAGCGTGTGGATTCGGCCCTGGAGCGCGTGGCGCTGTCGGACAAGACCGACCTGTACCCCGGCGACCTGTCCACCGGCCAGCAACAGCGCGTCGGCATTGCCCGTGCCATCGTCCATCGCCCGGCCTTGCTGCTGGCGGACGAACCCACCGGTAACCTCGACCCGCGCCTGGCCGCAGAAATCATGGGCGTGTTTGAAGACATCAACCGCCTGGGCACCAGCGTGCTGATTGCCAGTCACGACCTGGCATTGATCGCGCGCATGCGCCACCGCATGCTGACCTTGCAGCGCGGCCGCCTGATTGGTGATGGGGAGGCCGGCGTATGAGTGCCACACGTAGCCCTAAAGTTTCCGAGCGCGTGGCGCCGAAAGCCGCCGACCCGCAACCGCAGAAAAAGAAACGCGACGATGATGACGGCCCCGACTTCAGCACCTTGCTGCATGCCTGGGTCGAAAGCCATCGCGCCAGCCTGGTGGACAGCCTGCGCCGCCTGGGCAAGCAGCCGATTGGCAGCTTCTTCACCTGCCTGGTGATGGCCGTGGCGTTGAGCCTGCCGATGGGGTTGTCGTTGCTGCTTAATAATGTCGAGCGCCTGGGCGGTTCCTGGCAGCGCGCGGCGCAGATTTCCCTGTACCTGCAACTGGATGCCAGCGCTACCGAAGGCGAGGCCCTGCGCGAGCAGATCAAGAACCTGCCGGGCGTGGCGGAGGCCGAGTACATCAGCCGCGACCAGGCGCTGGAAGAGTTCCAGCAACAGTCCGGCCTGGGTGAGGCGCTCAAGGAGCTGCCGCAGAACCCGCTGCCGGGTGTGGTGCTGGTCACGCCCAATGAAATCGACAAGACGGCCCTTGAAGCATTAAGGCAAAAATTGGCTGAATTGCCCAAGGTACAGCAGGCGCAGCTTGATCTGGTGTGGGTCGAGCGTCTGGCGGCGATTCTCAAGCTGGGCGACCGGTTTGTCTTCGGCCTCACGGTGTTGCTGGTTTCTGCATTACTTTTGGTGATAGGCAATACCATTCGTCTTCATATTGAAAACCGCCGCACCGAGATAGAAGTGATTAAACTGGTCGGCGGCACAGACAGCTATGTGCGTCGTCCTTTTCTATATATGGGCGCGCTTTATGGCTTCGGTGCGGGGATTCTGTCCTGGGGCGTATTGGCGTTTGGCCTGGATTGGCTGAACGACGCGGTAATCGGCCTGGCCGGTTTGTATGGCAGTGACTTTGCCCTGGCTGGCGTACCCGCTGCTGATGGTCTATCACTCTTGCTTGGCGCGGTGTTGTTGGGGTATATCGGTGCTTGGATTGCGGTCGCACGGCATCTACGTGAGCTGGCGCCGAAGTAGTTAATGTCAGATTAATGTGGTTTCGTTTGTATTGACCGTATCAGTGGTTTAGGGAACTTGTCCTACGGTTCCCGGTCAATTTTCGCAGTGCTGAACTGCACGAGTTATGTGAGTCGGAGGTTTTTTCGTATGACCACTTCTTTGCAACCTGCTTATGCTCTGGTCCCAGGCGCGAACCTGGAAGCCTATGTGCACACGGTCAACAGCATTCCTTTGCTGACGCCCGAGCAGGAGCGTGAACTGGCCGAGAGTCTCTACTATGAGCAGGATTTGGGGGCGGCTCGGCAGATGGTGCTCGCCCACCTGCGTTTTGTCGTACATATCGCCCGTAGCTATAGCGGCTACGGCCTGGCCCAGGCTGACCTGATCCAGGAAGGTAACGTCGGCCTGATGAAGGCGGTGAAACGTTTCAACCCGGAAATGGGTGTGCGCCTGGTATCGTTCGCCGTGCACTGGATCAAGGCGGAAATCCACGAGTTCATCCTGCGCAACTGGCGCATCGTGAAAGTGGCGACCACCAAGGCCCAGCGCAAGCTGTTCTTCAACCTGCGCAGCCAGAAGAAACGCCTGGCGTGGCTGAACAACGAGGAAGTCCACCGTGTGGCCGAAAGCCTCGGCGTGGAGCCCCGGGAAGTGCGCGAGATGGAAAGTCGCCTGACCGGCCATGACATGGCCTTCGACCCGGCCGCCGAAGCGGACGACGACAGTGCCTTCCAATCGCCGGCCAACTACCTGGAAGACCACCGGTACGACCCGGCGCGTCAACTGGAAGATGCCGATTGGAGCGACAACTCCAACCACAACCTGCACGAAGCACTGGAAGTGCTGGACGACCGCAGCCGTGACATCCTCTACCAGCGCTGGCTGGCAGAAGAAAAAGCCACGCTGCACGACCTGGCGCAAAAGTACAACGTGTCGGCCGAGCGCATTCGTCAGCTTGAGAAGAGCGCGATGAATAAGCTGAAACTGTCGATCGCCGCCTAATACGCAGCGAACGAGCAAAAAAATGCCCCGATCGAGAGACCGGGGCATTTTTGTTCGTGCCTGAAAACCTCAAGCCAGCCCCCACAGGTTCTGTGGTGGGTCAGTTGGCCCATGGCGCCTGGCGCGTGTTGTCCAGTGCGTTCAAATAGCCTGCGCCCCCCAACTGCCCCATCTGCTGGCGAATCCACGCCGCCCGCCGTGCCACATACGCCGTTGGATGGCTGGCACTCCACACCCGTGGATTGGGCAGGACAGCGGCCAGGTAGCTGGCCTGCTGGCGCGAAAGCCCCTTGGCACTCACCCCAAAATGATGCCGCGCCGCCGCCTCTGCGCCAAACACCCCTTCATCCCATTCCACGCTGTTGAGGTACACCTCAAGGATCCGCTGCTTGGGCCAGAGGATTTCGATCAGCCCGGTAAACCAGGCCTCCAGGCCCTTGCGCACATAGCTGCGGCCGGCCCATAAAAACAGGTTCTTCGACACCTGCTGGCTCAGCGTACTGGCGCCGCGAATCGAACCGCCGCGCTCGTTATGCAGCAGGGCGGCCTGGATCGCACCAAAGTCAAAGCCCCAATGCTGCGGGAAACGCTGGTCCTCACCGGCCATCACCGCCACTTTCAGGTCATCGGCGATCTCATCCCACGGCACCCAGGTGCGTTGCAGGTCGATGGGCTCGCCGTCGACCCAGGATTCGATCTTGCGCTCGATCATCAGCGCAGTGAACGGTGGTGGCACGACACGAAACAGCAGCACCAGCAAAACACTGCCGATGACAAACCATTTCACGACTTTGAGAAAACGACTGAAGAGGACACGCAGCATAGAGATGGCTTGGCCGAACCCGTTGAGCGGGCCATTATACAGACCCGGCCCTTTGAGTCTGACTGGAGTTCCCCATGCTGCGTGGCTTTCTGATGTTGGCGGCCTTTTTCGGCTTTACCGGTGTTGCCCTCGGCGCGTTCGCCGCCCATGGCCTGAAAAAAAGCCTGACGGCTGAATACCTGGCGATATTCCACACCGGCGTGACCTACCAACTGGTGCACGCCCTGGCGTTGTTTGGCGTGGCCTTGCTGGCCGCGCATGTGCCCGGGCGCCTGGTGCTCTGGGCCGGTGTGTCGTTCAGCATCGGCATCTTGTTGTTCTCCGGCAGCCTGTACCTGCTGACCACCATTGGCATCGGCAAACTGGGGATCATCACGCCGTTTGGCGGCCTGGCGTTCCTGATTGGCTGGCTGTGCCTGGGGCTCGCCGCCTGGCGCCTGCAACTGACCGCCTGACGCTTGTAGCTGACCTTCAGGTCACGATCAGGCTAGAATACTGGCCCCTAAAAACGATGGCGGCCCGTGGCATGCGCATTCAATTGAACGGCGAATCCTATGAACTGCCCGACGGTGAAACCGTCGCGGCCCTGCTGACCCGTCTGGAACTGACCGGACGTCGCGTCGCAGTGGAGCTCAACCAGGATATCGTCCCGCGTAGCCTGCACACCGAAACCGCCCTCACCGAAGGCGATCAGGTTGAAGTGGTCCACGCCATCGGCGGCGGCTAGCCCTGGGGTAACTACCCGAATTCTGCAGAACCTCACCCCTACTCGAGGATTTCCCATGAGCATCGTTCGTAGCGACAAGCCCTTCGTCCTGGCCGGTCGTACCTACCAGTCGCGTTTGCTGGTAGGCACCGGCAAGTACCGCGACATGGAAGAAACCCGCCTGGCTATCGAAGCCTCGGGCGCCGAAATCGTGACGGTGGCCGTGCGCCGCACCAATATCGGCCAGAACCCGGGCGAACCGAACCTGCTGGATATCCTGCCGCCGGACCGCTACACCATCCTGCCCAACACCGCCGGTTGCTACGATGCCATCGAAGCCGTGCGCACCTGCCGCCTGGCCCGTGAACTGCTCGACGGCCACAACCTGGTGAAGCTGGAAGTGCTGGCGGACCAGAAAACCCTGTTCCCCAACGTGATCGAAACCCTCAAGGCCGCCGAGACCCTGGTCAAGGAAGGTTTCGACGTGATGGTCTACACCAGCGATGACCCGATCATCGCCCGCCAACTGGCCGAAATCGGCTGCATCGCCGTTATGCCGCTGGCCGGCCTGATCGGCACGGGCCTGGGGATCTGCAACCCGTACAACCTGCAGATCATCCTCGAAGAAGCCAAGATCCCGGTGCTGGTGGATGCCGGCGTCGGCACCGCGTCCGATGCCACCATCGCCATGGAGCTGGGCTGCGAAGCGGTGCTGATGAACTCGGCCATCGCCAACGCGCAACAGCCGATCATGATGGCCGAAGCCATGAAACACGCGATTGTCGCCGGCCGCCTGGCGTACCTCGCCGGGCGTATGCCGAAAAAACTCTATGCCAGCGCCTCCTCGCCGCTGGATGGTCTGATCAAGTAAGAGCCATTGATGACTGAATCAAACGAAACGCCGAACCCCGTGGAAGAAGGCGACGAGTCCAAGCACCGCCGCATCAAGAGCTTTGTGATGCGTGCCGGGCGCATGACCGAAGGCCAGCAAAAAGGCCTGGACCAGGGCGCGCCGCTGTTCGTCCTGCCCCTGGCCGATGCGCCGGTGGACTTCGACCAGGTGTTTGGCCGTTCGGCCCCGCGCTCCCTGGAAATCGGCTTTGGCATGGGTCATTCCCTGCTGGAAATGGCCGCCGCGTCGCCCGAGCAAGACTTTATCGGTGTGGAAGTACACCGTCCGGGCGTGGGCGCGCTGCTTAACGGCGTGCTGACCCAGGGCCTGAAAAACCTGCGGGTCTATGACTGCGACGCGATCGAAGTGCTTAACCGCTGCATCGCCGACAACAGCCTCGACCGCCTGATGCTGTTTTTCCCGGACCCATGGCACAAGAGTCGTCACCACAAGCGCCGTATCGTTCAGGCGTCCTTTGCGGAGCTGGTGCGCAGCAAGCTGAAAGTGGGCGGCATCCTGCATATGGCCACCGACTGGGAACCGTATGCGCAGTACATGCTGGAAGTGATGAACGTCGCCCCTGGCTACCGCAACCTGGCGGCAGACGGCCAGTGCGTGCCACGCCCGGCCGAGCGCCCGATCACCAAGTTCGAGCGCCGTGGCGAGCGGTTGGGGCATGGGGTGTGGGATTTGAAGTTTGAAAAGCTGGCTTGATCAGCTAGACGACTGAAATGCGATCAACTGTGGGAGCTGGCTTGCCTGCGATAGCATCACTTCGGTATCACTGATACACCGAGGTGATGCTATCGCAGGCAAGCCAGCTCCCACAGTTGTTTTGCGGTGGGCTTTGAGTCAGCGACGGTCGGCAACCACGCCAATCAACACCAGCACCACCAACAGCACCGGTGCCAGGCTGTAGTTATTGAACTGGCTCAACCCCCGCACAATCCACGGCGTGGCGTAGATCAGCGCAGCACCGCTGCCGATCATGCACAGCAGGGCCATCAGTGGCACACGCAAGGCGCCGGCGATGTTGCCCAGGCGCGCTTCGACCCAGCCCTTGATATCGGCGCCGAACAGCACCAATAGGCAGCCTACCAGCGCCAGGGAGATTTCCGACAGGTTGCTACGGCTCCAGCGGGATACGGTGGCGAGCAGGTCGAGTACCAGATCCATTCGATTTCCTTAAGAGCGATCAGCTCAAAAACTTCTGCAGCAGGTCATTGAGAAAGAGTTGCCCACGGTCCGTGGCCGCCAGGCGTGACGGTTCGACCTGCAATAAGCCACTTTGTTCTGCCTCGCGACGGGCCTCGTTGAGGCTGGCCAGGTCCAGGCCAGTGCGTTCGGCGTAAAGCCTGGCTTCAACGCCGTCGGTAAGGCGCAGGGCGTTCATCAGGAACTCGAAAGGCAATTCTTCGTTGGTCAGCTCTTTCATGCCTGCCTGAAAGCTTTTGGCCGGGTTGAGGTAGTCCTTCGGTGCGCGGGTCTTCCAGGTGCGCACGATGCGCCCGTCTGGATGACTGAGCTTGCCGTGGGCACCGGCGCCAATGCCGATAAAGTCGCCAAAGCTCCAGTAATTGAGGTTATGCCGTGCAGGTCGGCCCGGTTGGGCGTAGGCCGAGACTTCATATTGCGCGTAGCCGTGTTCGGCGAGCAGGGCCTGGCCGGCTTCCTGGATATCCCACAGGGTGTCGTCTTCTGGCAGCGTCGGCGGCTGGTTCCAGAACACGGTGTTGGGTTCCAGGGTCAGTTGGTACCACGACAGATGGGTCGGCTTGAGGGCGATGGCCTGGCGCAGGTCGCTCAAGGCATCGTCCAGGGATTGATCAGGCAAACCGTGCATCAGGTCCAGGTTGAAGTTATCGAACCCGGCCTGGCGTGCCATGCCGGCGGCGCGTACGGCTTCGTCGCCGTTGTGGATGCGGCCCAAGGCCTGGAGCTTTTCCTGTTGGAAGCTCTGGATGCCGATGGACAGGCGATTGATCCCCAGCTTGCGGTAGGCGACGAACTTCTCTTGCTCGAAGGTGCCGGGGTTGGCTTCCAGGGTGATCTCGATGTCGCGGGCAAACGGGATGCGTTGTTCCACGCCTTCCAGCAACCGGCCCAGCGCGGCCGCACTGAACAGGCTGGGCGTGCCGCCGCCAAAGAAGATCGAACTCAACTCGCGGCCATACACCGCGTGCAGGTCCTGGTCCAGGTCCGCCAGCAACGCGTCGACATACTCTTGTTCCGGCAGCACCTGGCTGGCGGTGTGGGAGTTGAAGTCGCAATAGGGGCATTTGCGCACGCACCACGGGATATGGATATACAGCGCCAGGGGCGGCAGCACCGGCAGGGCCGCCCGAGGTGTTTGCGCGCCACCGTGGATCAGTGGCAGCGCGGAGGTGTCCTGGGTCATTGCAAACCCAGACGTTGGCGCAGCAAAGCCATGGCGCGGGCGCGGTGGCTGATCTGGTTCTTGTCGGCCGGGCTCAGTTCGGCGCTGGACACATTGCGCTCCGGCACCCAGAACAGCGGGTCGTAGCCAAACCCGTGCTCGCCGCTGGCGGCATGCAGGATGCGCCCGTGCCACAGGCCTTCGCAGAGGATCGGCAGCGGGTCGTCGGCATGCCTTACCAGCGCCAGCACGCACACAAACTGCGCGCCGCGCATCGCGTCCGGCACGTCTTTGAGGGCGTCCAGCAGCTTGGCGTTGTTCGCCGCGTCGCCTTTGCCGTCGGCATAGCGCGCCGAGTAGATGCCAGGAGCGCCGCCGAGGAAGTCCACGGCCAGGCCCGAATCGTCGGCCAATGCCGGCAGGCCGGAAATGCGCGCGGCATTGCGGGCCTTGAGGATGGCGTTCTCGACGAACGACAGGCCGGTCTCTTCCGGCTCCACCTGGCTGAACTCGCCAATCGAGCGCAATTGCACCGATTCGCCGAGCATGGCCTGGAGTTCCTTGAGTTTGCCGGCGTTATGGCTGGCCAGTACGAGTTGTGTCAGGTTCATTATTCGGCCGGGAACAGTTCTTGGGTGAAACTGAAACCGTGGGCCTTGCCGCCGGTTTCAACATTGATGGTAAAGGTGCGGAATTCCTGCTGCGGCACCGAGTAGGGGGCCAGGTAGTAGATTGCGCCTTTTTCGGTGATTTGCTTGAACGTCAGCATTTCGCTCTTGCCGGTCAAGTCCTTGATCGTGCCGGTCACTTGCGCCGCCACCGCCTCCCCGCCTTTTTTCACCGTGATGTTGATCATGCCCTTGTTCTTGCTGCGTACCACGCCCACGGCCTGGGCCGTCTCGGGTTGCAGGAAGCTGGAGGTGAAGGTGCTGTAGTGCACGGTGATATCACCAAACGCCTTCTGCCGATTACTGTCGATAGGGCCGGCGGCCATGGCGCTGGCGCCCAGGCAGGCGGTGAGTAGAAAAATAGCCAGGCGACTCATGATCGTCCTCCTCGGAAATGGTTAGACGGCAATCTGATGCTCGGTCAGGCCAGGACTGCTGACCCGATAAATCCCGATTTCACCTAAAAGATTGGGCCACAGCTTACTTGCCCAGCCGTGACGATGTTGTTGATCGACGGCAAGGCGGTTGATCACCTTGGCTTCGCGCCCGCGGCACAGGGCCTCGAAGTCCTCGAAGGTGCAGAAGTGAATGTTGGGCGTGTTGTACCAGGTGTACGGCAGGAAGTCCGATACCGGCATCCGGCCCTTGGTGGCCAGGTACCAGCGGCAGCGCCAGTGCCCGAAGTTGGGGAAGGTGATGATGCACTGGCGACCGACGCGCAACATCTCGTCGAGGATCCGATCCGGGTAGTGCACGGCTTGCAAGGCCTGGGTCATCACCACGATATCGAAGCTGTTGCTGGCAAAGTTGCCCAGGCCCTTGTCCAGGTCCTGCTCGATCACGTTGATGCCCTTGGCCACGCACTGGGCGATGTTATCCGGGTCGTTTTCCAGGCCATAGCCGGTGACTTGCTTGTTGTCGCGCAGCCAGCTCAGCAGTTCGCCATCGCCGCAACCCAGGTCGAGCACGCGGCTGCCGGCGGGGATCCAGTCTTGGATGATTTCCAGGTCGGCTCTCATGGCGTTCTCACAAAGTTATGCGGTTCATGTAGTTGCTGAAGGCCTGCAAGTAGCGCGGGATCGGGATCAGGAAGGCGTCGTGGCCTTGCGGTGCATCGATCTCCAGGTAGCAGACGTCTTTGCGCGCGGCCATCAACGCATCCACCAGCTCCCGCGAGCGGGCCGGCGAAAAGCGCCAGTCGGTGGTGAACGACATCACGCAGAACTTGGCGCTGGCACCCTCGAAGGTCTTCGCCAGGTCGTCGTCACAGTTTGCCGCCGGGTCGAAGTAGTCCAAAGCCTTGGTCATCAGCAGGTAGGTATTGGCGTCGAAACGCCCGGAAAACTCCTCGCCCTGGTAACGCAGGTAGCTTTCGACCTGGAATTCGACGCTGTGGAAGTCGTAGTTGAGTTTCTCGCTCTTGAGCCCACGGCCGAATTTTTCGCCCATGGAGTCATCCGACAGGTAGGTGATGTGCCCGACCATCCGCGCCAGCATCAAGCCGCGCTTGGGAATCACCCCGGCTTCCTGGAACGACCCGCCGTGGAATTCGGGGTCGGTGAGGATCGCCTGGCGCGCCACTTCGTTGAAGGCGATGTTCTGCGCCGACAACTTGGGGGCCGAGGCGATAGCCAGGCAATGGCGCACGCGGTCGGGGTAGGTGATGGTCCATTGCAGGGCCTGCATGCCGCCCAGGCTGCCACCGATCACGGCGGCCCATTGCGGGATGCCCAGCAGGTCGGCCAGGCGCGCCTGGCTGTGCACCCAGTCTTCCACGGTCAGCACCGGGAAGTCGGCGCCAAACGGCTTGCCGGTTTCCGGGTTGAGGCTGCTGGGGCCGGTGGAACCATTGCAGCCGCCGAGGTTGTTCAGGCTGACCACAAAGAACTTGCTGGTGTCGATGGGCTTGCCGGGGCCGATGCAGCTGTCCCACCAGCCGGGCTTGCGCTCGTCGACGCTGTGGTAGCCAGCGGCGTGGTGATGGCCGGACAGGGCGTGGCAGATCAGCACGGCATTGCTGGCCGTGGCGTTCAACTCGCCGTAGGTTTCATAGATCAGGTCATAGGCCGGCAGCGATCGACCGCAGGCCAGGGCCAGGGGTTCGCTGAAGTGCGCCACTTGGGGCACGACCAGTCCAACAGAATCGGGGGGGAAGGCAGCTGGCATCGACCCTGCTCTCGTTTAAATGAGGCGTAAGTCTAAAGAGAGGGGGGCCTAGCGGCAAGCAAAGGCCTGCATGGATTCACTTCAAGACACAGTTACCAAAATGTGGGAGCTGGCAAGCCAGCTCCCACAGGTCATCTGTGCCAGGCAGGGGGCTGGTCAGATCAGCAAGCGCAGGATGTCCGGCATCATGGTCATGGCCGCCAGGTTGTTGATCACCAGCATGTCCAGGAGCTTGAGCACCATGAACGCAAGGATCGGCGAGATATCCAGGCCACCCAGGTTCGGCAGGATCTTGCGAAACGGCGCCAATGCCGGCTCGCAGATCTGGTTGACCAGTTCGGCGCCAGGGTTATGGCTGCCCGGTGCGACCCAGGACAGGATCACGCTGATAATCAGGGCAAAGAAGAAGATCTTCAGGAACAGCGCGGTCACGCCAATCACGGCCCAGACCAGCAGTTGCAGGAAGTTGCCCATGGTGCCGTAGGTCAGCAGCAGCGTCAGGGCCATCAGCGCCAGTTGGACCAGGATCGCCAGCACCAGCGACGACATGTCCAGGCCGAACAGGCTTGGGATCACCCGGCGCAACGGCTTGAGCAGCGGCTGGGTGGCCTTCACGGCGAATTGGCAGAGCGGGTTGTAGAAGTTGGCGCGTACCAGTTGCAACACAAAACGCAACAGCACGATCAGCAGATAGAGGCTGCCGAGGGTTTGCAGCACGTAGACGGCTGCGGTGTTCAAACCAATCATATTGGCTCCTTATTGACCCAGTTGTTCGGCAAGTTCCGCCGAGCGGTGCGCGGCGGCACCCAGTGCTTTTTCGACCAGGGCTTCAAAGCCCCCGGCCTGGAATGATTCGATGGCAGCCTGTGTGGTGCCATTGGGCGAGGTCACGCGGCGACGCAACTCGGCCGCGTCCACATCGCTGGACACCACCATATGCGCGGCGCCGAGGGCGGTCTGCTGGGTCAGTTGCTCGGCGATTTCCCGAGGCAGGCCCAGTTTCACGCCGGCGGCGGTCATGGCCTCGACCAGCAGGAAGAAATACGCCGGGCCACTGCCGGATACCGCCGTGACGGCGTCCAGTTGCTGTTCTTCGTCCAGCCACAGGGCCAGGCCCACGGCCGACAACAGCGCCTGGGCCTGCTCACGCTGCGCGGCGCTCACTTGGGCGGTGGCATACAGGCCGCTGACACCCTGGCGCAGCAGCGATGGCGTGTTGGGCATGCAGCGCACGATGGGCTGGGCGCCGAGCCAGGCGTTCAGGCTGGCGCAGTTGATGCCGGCGGCAATCGACACCACCAGTTGCTGCGGCGCCAGGCTTGGGCGCAAGGCTTCGCACACGGCCTTCATGGCCTGTGGCTTGACCGCCAGCACGATCACGTCGGCGCCCTGGATGGCCTCGGCGTTGTCGGCAAAGGTTTGGATACCGTGCTCGGCGCTTACCCGGGCGCGGGTCTCGGCGCCCGGATCGCTGGCGCGAATCTGCGAGGCTTCCAGGCCCTTGGCCCGCAGGCCGCCGATCAGGCTGGCCGCCATGTTACCGGCGCCGATAAAGGCTATACGCGTGCTGCTCATGACAGGTCCTTACTCAGATGGAAGTCAGCGATTTTCATGGCTGGCCGTAGTCGCGGGCACCAAACAGGGCGGTCCCGATCCGCACCCAGGTGGCCCCTTGGGCAATGGCCGACTCAAGGTCATGGCTCATGCCCATGGACAGTGTGTCGAGCCCAAGGTCCAGGCCCGCCTGCAAGTCACGCACGGCGGCAAACGCCGCATCCTGCGCCGCACGGTCGTCGGTGGGCTCGGGGATCGCCATCAGGCCCCGCAGCGTCAAGCGGGGCAGGGACTGGATCGCCGTGGCCAGCGCCGGCAAGTCGGCGGGCGTACAGCCGGATTTGCTGGCTTCGCCACTGACATTGACCTGAATGCAGATATTGAGCGGCGGCAGGTCGGCCGGGCGTTGCTCGGACAGGCGTTGGGCAATTTTCAGGCGGTCCACGGAGTGCACCCAGGCGAAGTTTTCGGCGATAGCGCGCGTCTTGTTCGATTGAATGGGGCCGATAAAGTGCCAACTCAAGGGCAAGTCGGTTAAATCGGCCTGTTTGCCGAGGGCTTCCTGCAAGTAGTTCTCGCCAAAGTCGCGCATTCCGGCGGCATAGGCTTCGCGCACGGCTTGCGCGGGTTTGGTCTTGCTCACGGCCAGCAAGTGCACGCTGGTTTCATTGCGTTGCACGGCCCGGGCTGCGGCACGGATTCGCTCGGTAACCAGGCCGATATTGTCTGCTATGTTCGACATTAAAGTTGCGCCCGCGGATATGGAGTCCGCGGCATTCTACTGGAAATGGATAGCCCTATGGACATCACTGAACTGCTGGCGGCAAGCGTCAGCCAGGGCGCCTCCGACCTGCATCTATCGGCAGGGCTGGCGCCGAGGATGCGCGTCGATGGCGAAGTACTGCCACTGGATTGGCCGGTACTGAGCGCTACGCAAGTAGCGGACTTGCTCAGCCCGATCCTCAATCAGCATCAACAAAAGGATTTCGAAACATCTCTTGAAACGGATTTTTCCTTCGAGTTGCCTGGCGTCGCGCGCTTTCGCGCCAATGTGTTCCAGCAGCACCGGGGGATGGGTGCGGTGTTTCGCGTGATCCCCACCCGGGTCCAGAGCCTGGAAACCCTGGGGCTGGGCGATATATTCCGGCGCATCGCCGAGCTACCCAGGGGGCTGGTGCTGGTGACCGGCGCCACGGGCTCGGGCAAGTCCACCACCCTGGCGGCGATGGTCGATTACCTCAACAACACCCGCCAGCAACACATCCTGACCCTTGAGGACCCCATCGAGTTTGTCCATGAGCCGCGCAAGGCGTTGATCAGCCAGCGCCAGGTGTATCGCGATACCCACAGCTTTCCGACGGCCCTGCGTTCGGCGCTGCGCGAGGACCCGGATGTGATCCTGGTCGGCGAATTGCGTGACCTGGACACCATCCGCCTGGCCCTGACGGCGGCAGAAACCGGGCACCTGGTGTTTGGCACCCTGCACACCAGTTCGGCGGCGAAAACCGTGGATCGGCTGGTGGATGTGTTCCCGGCGGGGGAAAAGGCCATGATCCGCTCGATGCTCTCGCAATCGCTGCAGGCGGTGGTGTCCCAGGTGTTGTTGAAGAAGGTGGGCGGCGGGCGCGTGGCGGCCCATGAAATCATGCTCGGCACACCGGCGATCCGTAACCTGATCCGCGAGGACAAGGTGGCGCAGTTGTACTCGGCGATCCAGACGGGTGGGGCGTTGGGGATGAAAACGTTGGATATGAGCTTGAAGGGGTTGGTCGGTCAGGGGCTGATTAATCGCGAAGAGGCGCGGGGGCAGGCGCGGGTACCAGCAGATATATAGGATGTGGGAGCTGGCTTGCCTGCGATGCAGGCAACCCGGTGTGTCAGTCACACTGAGGTGATGCTATCGCAGGCAAGCCAGCTCCCACACAAGCCAGCATTCACATTTGCATTCGCTGTCAGCGTTGCACAAGCTGCAGGTTGCTCTGCTCTTTAGGCAGCACGCGCTTGGCAATCACGTAGTTCTTGTTCCAGAACGGCTTTTTCAGGGTGTCGATGCTGACCGACTTGCCACGGCGCGGTGCGTGGATAAAACGGTCGTTGCCCAGGTAAATGGCTACATGGTTGACCTGGCGGCTCTTGAGCTTGAAGAACAACAGGTCGCCAGGCTTCAGGTCTTTGCGATCAACCTTTTGCCCGTGGCCGCTGGCCATGGCATTGGAGGTGCGTGGCAAATCCACTGCGGCCACATCATTGAAGGCGTATTTCACCAGGCCGCTGCAATCAAAGCCTTTACTTGGGCTGCTGCCGCCCCAACGATAAGGGGTGCCGAGCACGTTGACCGCACGGCTCAAGACTTTGCTGCTTTGCTGGTTATTGCTCGCTACCAGGCCGGGAACTGCTTTAACGTTGGACTTGCCCGGTTGAGTCGGGCGCTTGACCGTGAGTTTTACCGATTTGGCGGAGCTGGTAGTGGCGTGGGCTTTAGGGGTGAAACCATTAACGTTCGGAAGTCGTTGCTCACGATTGGTGGCGTGGGCGGCCAGTGGCATTAATAGGCAAATGGTTAGCCATGTCTTTAAAAATGGTCGCATTAGGCAGGCTCTTGTTGGTTTGCGCGCAACTTTATAACAGCTTTTAGTGTCTTTCTCAGGCCGTTTGTCGACTGAACCTTGACGTCAAAATCAGGAAATCCGCGACGAACTGTCGCAATTGTCCTACACAAGTCAGGCGGCATAAGGCTTTGAGGGAAGCGACGATAGCATTTGCCGTACGTCGGGTGCCTGTAAAAAAGTCACAAAGAAACCAGAAATATTTATCTATCGAGGCAAAAGAGGTTATTCATGAACACCTATCGACAGGATGTTTCGCAACAGGACACCCATAGCAAGGTGATCGGTTACCTGCTCTGGATCTTCGGTTTTACCGGGGCGCACCGCTTCTATTACGGCAAGCCGGTGACCGGGACGATCTGGTTCTTTACCTTCGGGTTGCTGGGGATTGGCTGGCTGATCGACCTGTTTTTGATCCCGGCAATGGACCGCGAAGCCGACCTGCGCTTTACCGCCGGGCCCATTGAATACAACGTGGCCTGGATTCTTCTGACGTTTCTTGGGGTGTTTGGCTTGCACCGCATGTACCAGGGCAAATGGCTCACCGGCCTGTTGTACCTGGTGACGGGTGGCTTGTTCCTGGTGGGTGTGCTGTATGACTTCTGGACACTGAATACGCAGGTTTCGATTCGCAATGCCGAGCGGTTGGGCGGTCGGTAAGCATAGCTAGGTTCATGTGGGAGCTGGCTTGCCTGCGATGCGGGCACCTCGGTATGTCAGTGACACTGAGGTGATGCAATCGCAGGCAAGCCAGCTCCCACACAAGCCTGTTCCCACTCTTTAGCGGATCAGGCCTGGTAGCTGATCCGCCCATCCACCAGGGTGTAGCGCACGGTCGCCGGCAAACTATGGCCGATGAACGGGCAGTTCTCACCCCGAGACAGCCACTGCTCACCCGCCACGGTGGAGCTGGCCGGATCAAACAGCACCAGGTCCGCCGCCGCACCCACCGCCAGCTTGCCTGCGGGCAGGCGTAGCGCCTCGGCCGGGCCTGAGCCCAGGCGTGCCAGCAGCGTTGGCAGGTCCAGCAACCCATCCTCCACCAGGGTCATTGCCAGTGGCAGCAGCAGCTCGACGCTGCTGATCCCAGGCTCTGTCGCGCCAAACGGTGCCAACTTGGCATCCCGTTCGTGGGGCTGGTGATGGCTGGAGATTGCCGACACCACCCCGGATTTCACCGCCGCACGCAAACCGTCACGGTCGGCGCGGGTGCGCAGTGGCGGTTGTACGTGGTACAGGCTGGAGAAGTCGATCAGCGCCTCATCGGTCAGGATCAACTGGTACAACGCCACATCGGCGGTCACCGGCAACCCACGGGCCTGGGCCTGGGCGATCAGGGCCACGCCGCGGGCGCTGGTCAGTTGGCTGAAGTGCGCGCGTACGCCGCTTTGTTCCACCAGCAGCAGGTCACGGGCCAGGGCCACGGTTTCTGCGGTTTCCGGGATGCCTGCCAGGCCGAGGAAACTGGCGGTGGGGCCTTCGTGGGCCAGGCCGCCTTCGGCCAGGTCGTGGTCCTGGGAATGGAAGATCACCGTCAGGTCGAAGGTGGCCGCATATTCCAGGGCACGGCACAGGGTGCGGGTGCTGCGAAAACTCTCCAGGCCATTGCCGAAGGCCACGCAACCGGCGTCGCGCAGGGCAATCAGTTCGGCCAGTTGCTCGCCATCCAGGCCTTTGCTCAGGGCGCCAATGGGGAACACTTTGCAATTGCCGGCCTCGCGGGCGCGGTCGAGAATCAGCTCGGCCACGGCCGAGGTGTCCAGCACCGGTTTGGTCTGCGGCGGGCAGCACAGGCTGGTGACACCGCCAGCCGCCGCGGCGCGGGTTTCGCTGGCGATGCTGCCTTTGCGGCTGTAGCCCGGCTCGCGCAGGGCGACGTTCAGGTCCACCAGGCCGGGCGCGGCCACCAGGCCTTTGGCGTCGATGCTTTGAACCGGGCTGAAACCGCTGGGGGCGGCGCCGATGGCAATGATCTTGCCGGCTTCCAGGTGCAGATCAGTGACTTGATCCAGGCCGCTGGCCGGATCGATGACTCGGGCGCCGAGAATGCTGAGCTTCACTGGGCGTTCTCCTGCTCGAATTGACGTTGGGCCGTTTGCCCGCTCATGGCCATGGACAGCACGGCCATGCGTACGGCGATACCGTAGGTGACCTGGTTGAGAATCACCGAATGCGGCCCGTCGGCCACCGCCGACTCAATCTCCACCCCCCGGTTGATCGGGCCTGGGTGCATGACAATCGCATCCGGCTTGGCGCCGGCCAGGCGCGCGGTGGTCAGGCCGAACAGGCGGTAGAACTCGCCTTCGCTGGGCAGCAGGCCACCGGCCATGCGCTCGCGTTGCAGGCGCAGCATGATCACCACGTCGACATCCTTCAGGCCTTGGGCCATGTCGGTGTAGACCTTCACCCCGTATTGCTCGATGCCCACCGGCAGCAGGGTTTTTGGCGCAATCACGCGGATATCCGGGCAGCCCAGGGTTTTCAGGGCCAGCATGTTCGAGCGCGCTACCCGCGAATGCAGGATATCGCCGACGATGGCCACCGAGAGGTTTTCAAAGCCACCCTTGTGCCGGCGGATGGTGAGCATGTCGAGCATGCCCTGGGTCGGGTGGGCGTGGCGGCCATCGCCGCCGTTGATGATCGCCACCTGCGGGCACACGTGCTCGGCGATAAAGTGCGCCGCGCCCGAGTCGCCATGGCGCACCACGAACATGTCGGCGGCCATGGCCTCCAGGTTGCGCAGGGTGTCGAGCAGGGTTTCGCCCTTGCTCGCCGATGAGGTGGAGACGTTCAGGGTGATCACGTCGGCTGACAGGCGCTGAGCCGCCAGCTCGAAGGTGGTGCGGGTGCGCGTCGAGTTCTCGAAGAACACGTTGCAAATGGTTTTGCCGCGCAGCAGCGGGACTTTTTTCACCGCCCGGCCGCCGACTTCAAGGAACGAGTCGGCCGTGTCGAGGATTTCGGTGAGCAATTCGCGGGGCAGGCCGTCGAGGGACAGGAAGTGTTGCAGCTGGCCCTGAGCGTTGAGCTGCAGCGGGCGCTTGGCATCTAGAGGCGTCATCGCGGGGACTCTTTACAAGGCGGTTTAAAGGGCGAGGTCTTGCAGTTCGAGTTCGAGCGGCGTGGGACCGGACAATTTTACCCGCTGTTGGGCTGAAAGCGACAGGGTGGCACCCACCACATCCGGGCTGATCGGCAGTTCGCCCGCCTCAAGGTCGAGCAAACAGACCAGGGTGATGCTGGCCGGGCGGCCGTAGTCGAACAGTTCGTTCATGGCGGCACGGATGGTGCGGCCGCTCATCAGCACGTCATCGATCAGCACCAGGTGCTGGCCTTCGATCTCGAAGGGCAGGGCAGATGGGCGAACTTGCGGGTGCAGGCCGTTCTGGCTGAAGTCATCGCGGTAGAAGGACACGTCCAGGGTGCCCAGGGGCGAGTCACTGCCCAGCTCTTGCAGCAACGCCTGGGCGACCCACACGCCACCGGTGCGGATGCCGATGAAACGCGGTTCGCTGATGGCGCGCTGTTGCAGGTGGGTCGTGAGGCTTGTCGCCATCTGACGGATCAGTTCGGCGGGATTGGGCAGGCTCATGGTGGCTCCTTCAGGGGCTTGGGCAGCGTGGTGCCGACAAAGTCCGGGCTCAAACGTAAGAAGACGCGGCAAGCCGCGTCAGTCAGGATTCAAATAAAGCGGTGTTTTCATCCAGCCAGCCCTGCAGCAGCAAGGCGGCGGCAATGGCGTCGACTGGGTTGTCGCGGTAGCTGCCTTTTTGCCCGCCACGGTCGCGACGCTCACCCTTGGCCTCGAAGGTGGTCAGGCGTTCATCGTGGGTATAGAAGGGCAGGTTGTAGCGGCCATTGAGGCGGCGGGCGAACTTTTCGGCGCGCAGGCACATGTCGCTGGGGGTGCCGTCCATGTTCAGCGGCAGGCCGACCACTACCGCGTCGGGCTTCCATTCCTTGATCAGGGCTTCGACCTGATTCCAGTCCGGGATGCCGTTCTGCGCCTTCAAGGTACACAGCTCGCGGGCCTGGCCGGTGATGACCTGGCCCACGGCCACGCCGATCTGTTTGGTGCCGTAGTCAAACCCGAGGATCAGTCGCAAGGCCATCAGGCGTGCCCCGCCTGGCTGGTCAGCAGGTTGAGGTTGACCCCCAACTGCTTGGCCGCGGCGTTAAGACGCAGCTCGCTGGCGGTATTGAACAGAATGTCGGCATCGAACGGGCAAGTCAGCCACGCGTTGTTGGCCAGCTCTTCTTCCAGTTGCCCGGCGTCCCAGCCCGCGTAGCCCAGGGTAATCAGGCTCTGCTGCGGGCCGACGCCATCGGCGATGGCAAATAGCACGTCCTGGGAGGTGGACAGGGACACGCCCTCCAGGTCGACAGTGGCCTGGAACGTCGGGCCGCTGGGATGCAGTACGAAGCCCCGGTCAGTCTGCACCGGGCCGCCGAAATAGATCGGCACCGCCTGGCAACTAGCCGGTGGCTCGATCTCCGGGCGCAGTTGCTCAAGGATATCCGCCAGGTTCAGGTCCTGCGGACGGTTGACCACCAGCCCCATGGCGCCATTGGCCGTGTGCTCGACGATATAGGTCAAGGTGTGCGCAAAGTTCGGGTCGGCCATATGGGGCATGGCGATCAGGAATTGGTGCTTTAGGTAAGTCGGGCTGACATTTTTCATGTCCGCTAGTGTGGCGTTGGAGGGGCGAACTGACAAGCTGGGGATGTGTAGGAATACGGTTAGCGGATATGTTCCCCATGTAGGAGCGAGGGCGCGGGTCAGTTGCTGGAAAGCCGGTCGCCCTTGGCAAAACGCCAGGTGCGGATGATTTCCAGGCGGTCGATATCGGCCAGGTCGCCAGTAAACGGGGCAAACGGGGCGGCCAGGCGCACGATGCGTTGCGCCGCCTGGTCCAGCAACGGCTGGCCGGACGACTCCAGCACCAACACTTCATACAGGGAACCGTCGCGGTTGATCGACACCAGCAGGCGCAAATTGCCGTAGATCTGCTGGCGCCGGGCCTCGTCCGGGTAGTTCAGGTTGCCGATGCGTTCGACCTTCTTGCGCCATTCGTCCTTATACCAGGCGCCTTTGTCGCGCATGGTGGAGGCGGCGTTGAGCCGGTAGATGCGCGGACGCTTGGCGTACAGCTGTTGCTCGTTGGCCAGTTCGGCCTCCAGGCTGGAGATTTCGCTGGAAAGCTGCGAGCTGTCAAATGTGGGGGCGGGTTTGCTTGGCGCAGGCTCAGTCTTCACGGCTTCGCGCTGGGTCACGGCCTTCTGGGGTTTTGGCGCGACGGTGGCGACGGCGGCCTTGGGCGCGGCCTGCTTGATCTCGGGCCTGGCCACTGGGGGCGGGGTGACCTTATTGATCTTGTTGTCCTGGAAGGGCGCCACTTCGGTGGTCTTGGGCACCGCCTTTTTATCCAGGGTGCCGCTGCCCTGCTGATTGTCCTGCGCCAGAAAGTCGGCCTTTTCGGGCTTTTTCTCACTTTTGAAGGTGGCGAGGGTGATTTCCAGGGTTTTGCTGATTTGCTGGGGTTCGACGAAGGTGAAGCCCAGGCCGAGGATCAACGCCAAGTGAATCAGCGCTGCCAGGAACAGGGTAAACCCGAGCCGATCAGCCGGGCGTACGCTGCTGTGGCGGAATTCGGGGGGCAGGTCGGACGGAAGCGTCATAACAGGAAAACCAACATCGCGCGTTTCACAGGTGGCGCATGATAGCGCAATGTTGGTTTACATCCGGCTGTTCTATGTCACTTGGCTTGTAGCTTGTCGGCAATCGCCGCCATGAGCATTTCGCCGATATTGGTGCCGAACGCGTTGTCTATTTCGCGGATACAGGTGGGACTGGTCACGTTGATTTCGGTCAGGTGCTCGCCAATTACGTCAAGGCCTACAAACAGCAGGCCTTTTTCCCGCAGGGTCGGGCCAACCTGGGCGGCGATCCAGCGGTCCTTGTCGCTCAGCGGGCGGGCTTCGCCACGGCCACCGGCCGCGAGGTTGCCACGGGTCTCGCCGGCCGCCGGGATACGCGCCAGGCAGTAGTCCACCGGCTCGCCGTCGATCATCAGGATGCGCTTGTCGCCGTCCTTGATCGCCGGCAAGTAGGCCTGGCCCATGATCTGCTGGGTGCCCAGGGCGGTCAGGGTCTCCAGGATCACCGACAGGTTCGGGTCGCCCGCACGGTGACGGAAGATCGAGGTGCCGCCCATGCCGTCCAGTGGCTTGAGGATCACATCGCCGTGCTTGGCGGCAAATTCACGCAGCACGTCGGCGCGGCGGCTGACCACGGTGGGCGGCGTGCACTGTGGGAACAGCGTGGCGAACAGCTTTTCGTTGCAGTCGCGCAGGCTCTGCGGCTTGTTGACGATCAGCACGCCGGCGCGCTCGGCCTGCTCCAGCAGGTAGGTGGAGTAGACGAACTCCATGTCGAACGGCGGATCCTTGCGCATCAGGATCACGTCCAGGTCGCTCAAGGGGCTGTCGACCTCGTCTTGCAGCTCGAACCACTTCTCTGGGTTGGCGAATACCTGCAAGGGGCGCATCCGCGCCCGCGCCTCGCCGTCGCCCTGGTACAGGTCGCGCTGTTCCATATAGAACAGGGTCCAGCCACGGGCCTGGGCGGCCAGCAGCATGGCCAGGGAGCTGTCCTTTTTATAGGAGATGCTGGCGATAGGGTCCATGACAATGCCGACGCGAACGCTCATGGGGAATTCCTCTAGCAAATAAGGGCGCATAAAAGTGGCGTCAGAGTGGCGCTGTGGCTGTTGTGGGTCAAGGAAAAACCACCTTGCCGGTCGGCCGATAGATTGCCTCCCCAGTCTGTGCTAAAAAGGCTGCCATGGCGTGTCGGCCCTTGCACGGCAAGGGTTTTGGCGCTCGTCCCAGGCAGTGCCCGGCAGTACACACCGAAAACCGATTCGCTGTGGCGATGGTAGAGCAGATATGGAACAGCATTCCAACGCCTTGAAAGTGATGGTGATCGACGACTCGAAGACGATTCGCCGCACCGCTGAAACGCTGTTGAAGAACGTAGGGTGCGACGTCATCACGGCCATCGACGGTTTTGATGCCCTGGCCAGGATCGTTGACCATCACCCGCACATTATCTTTGTCGACATCATGATGCCGCGCCTGGATGGCTATCAGACCTGCGCCCTGGTCAAGAACAACCCGGCGTTCAAGGCCATCCCGGTGATCATGCTGTCGTCCAGGGACGGTCTGTTCGACAAGGCCAAGGGGCGCATTGTCGGCGTCGATCAATTTTTGACCAAGCCTTTCAGCAAGGAAGAACTGCTGAGTGCGATCAAGGCCTATGTGCCGGGTTTCGCCGCAGTAGAACAAGCACATTGACCCAGCCCCCCGGGGCTTGCGTCGACCAATGTAGTGGGGAAAACCATGGCACGTGTTCTGATCGTCGACGATTCGCCGACTGAAATGTACAAACTGACCGGCATGCTGGAAAAGCACGGCCACCAGGTCCTCAAGGCCGAGAATGGCGCCGATGGCGTGGCCCTGGCCCGCCAGGAAAAGCCCGATGCCGTCCTGATGGATATCGTCATGCCCGGCCTCAATGGCTTCCAGGCCACGCGCCAGTTGTCCAAGGAGCCCGAAACCAACGGTATCCCGATCATCATCGTCACCACCAAGGACCAGGAAACCGACAAGATCTGGGGCGCACGCCAGGGCGCCAAGGCGTACCTGACCAAGCCGGTGGAAGAAGACAAGCTGATCGAAGTCCTGAACTCGGTGCTCAAGCCCTGACGGCACGTTCCCATGACCGAGTCGCAAACCGCCTTTGAGCTGCTGCTGGACATCGACCGCCGCTGCCGTCTGCTGGCCGCTGATTTGCCGTCCCAGGAAACCCGCTCGCACAGTTGGAGCGGCATCGGCTTTCGCCTGGGCGGGCATTGGTATGTGGCGCCCATGGGCGAAGTCGCCGAAGTGCTGCACGAGCCGCGCTGCACCCTGATGCCCGGGGTCAAGCCCTGGGTCAGGGGCGTGGCCAACCTGCGCGGGCGCTTGCTGCCAGTGATCAACCTGTGTGGGTTCTTCGGCTATGAGCTGTCGGCGGCGCGCAAGCAGCGCCGGGTGCTAGTGATCGAGCACGAAGACACCTTCGTCGGCTTGCTGGTGGATGAGGTGGTCGGCCTGCAGCACTTTGCCCAGGACCTGCTGCACCCGGTGTCCGCCAGCGTGCCCGCGGCCAGCGCCGCGTTTATCCAAGGCCAGTTCAGCGGCGACCCGCCGTGGCAGGTCTTCAGCCCTTTCGCCCTGGCCCAGGCCCCGGGCTTTCTGGATGTTGCCGCATGAGCACCGCCACCCCCGTCAAACCGCAGGAAGCCTCCCGTAGCCGTTCGCAGATCATCGTGCTGTTTATCGCGCTGATCATCTTCATCATGCTGCTGTTCGCCAACTTCGCGTACCTCAACACCCAGTCCACCTACGACAAGCAGTACATCGGCCACGCCGGCGAGCTGCGGGTGCTGTCCCAGCGCATTGCCAAGAACGCCACCGAGGCCGCCGCCGGCAAGGCCGCCGCGTTCAAGCTGCTGAGCGAGGCGCGCAATGATTTTGCCCAGCGCTGGAGCTACCTGAAAAAAGGCGACCCGGCCACCGGCCTGCCCGCCGCGCCCAGCGCGGTGCGTAGCGAAATGCGTGCGGTGCAGCATGACTGGGAAGCCTTGCTCAAGAACACCGACGTGATCCTGGCCAGCGAGCAGACGGTATTGTCCCTGCACCAAGTGGCGGCGACCCTGGCCGAAACCGTGCCGCAATTGCAGCTGGAGTCGGAGAAAGTCGTCGAGATCCTGCTGCAACGCGGCGCACCCGCCAGCCAGGTGGCAGTGGCCCAGCGTCAGTCGTTGTTGGCCGAGCGCATCCTGGGGGCGGTCAATACCGTGCTGGCGGGGGATGACACGGCGGTCAAGGCCGCCGACGCCTTTGGCCGCGATGCCAACCGCTTTGGCCAGGTCCTGGCCGGCATGCTCCAGGGCAGCGCTGGCTTGACGATCAGCGAGGTGCAAGACCCGGACGCCCGCGCGCGCCTGGCGGAGATTGCCGAGCTGTTCGAGTTTGTTTCCGGCTCCGTGGATGAGATTCTCGAAACCTCACCGCAACTGTTCCAGGTGCGCGCCTCGGCGAGCCATATCTTCAGCCTGTCGCAAACCCTGCTCGATGAAGCCTCGCACCTGGCCACTGGTTTTGAAAACCTGGCCGGCGGGCGCACCCTCGACACCATCGGCGGCTATGTCCTGGGCTTGCTGGCGCTGGCGTCAATCATCCTGATCGGCCTGGTGATGGTGCGCGAGACCAATCGCCAGTTGCGCGAAACCGCCGAGAAAAACGAACGCAACCAGAACGCGATCATGCGCTTGCTCGACGAGATCGAAGACCTGGCCGACGGCGACCTCACCGTGACCGCCTCGGTGACCGAAGACTTTACCGGCACCATCGCCGACTCCATCAACTATTCGGTGGACCAGTTGCGCGACCTGGTGGCGACCATCAACCTGACTGCCGGTGAAGTGGCCGGCGCCGTACAGGAGACCCAGGCCACCGCCATGCACCTGGCTCAGGCCTCGGAGCACCAGGCCCAGCAGATCGCCGAAGCCTCGACGGCGATCAACCAGATGGCGCAGTCCATCGACCAGGTTTCGGCCAACGCCGCCGAGTCTTCGGCGGTGGCCGAGCGCTCGGTGGAAATCGCCAACAAGGGCAACGAGGTGGTGCACAACACCATCCACGGCATGGATAACATCCGCGAGCAGATCCAGGACACTGCCAAGCGCATCAAGCGCCTGGGGGAGTCGTCCCAGGAAATTGGCGATATTGTCAGCCTGATCGACGACATTGCCGAGCAGACCAACATCCTCGCCCTCAACGCGGCGATCCAGGCGAGCATGGCCGGTGATGCCGGGCGCGGGTTTGCGGTGGTGGCCGACGAAGTGCAGCGCCTGGCCGAACGCTCATCGGCCGCCACCCGGCAGATCGAGAACCTGGTGCGGGCGATCCAGACCGACACCAACGAAGCCGTGATCTCCATGGAGCAGACCACCACCGAAGTGGTGCGTGGCGCACGCCTGGCCCAGGACGCCGGGGTGGCCCTGGAAGAAATCGAGGGGGTGTCCAAGACCCTGGCCGCGCTGATCCAGAGCATCTCCAACGCGGCGCAGCAGCAAACCTCGTCGGCGGGGCAGATCTCCCTGACCATGAACGTGATCCAGCAGATCACCAGCCAGACCTCATCGGGCTCCACGGCCACCGCCGAGAGCATTGGCAACCTGGCCAAAATGGCCAGCCAGTTGCGCCGCTCGGTATCGGGCTTCACCTTGCCGGCCGTGCGCAAGACCAATGAATGACATGCCCCCCCAAAACCTGCACAAACCCCCTGTGGGAGCTGGCTTGCCTGCGATAGCGGTGGGGCAGTCGCAATGTATATCGACTGACCCACCGCTATCGCAGGCAAGCCAGCTCCCACCTTTCCATTGCGGTGTTAACTCACTCGGGAGTCGTTATGGTTGACCGGCACGACTACGTCGCCCTCGAATGGGTCAAGGGCGAGATCGCCGAAACCCTGAAGCAGGCCCGTGCGGCGCTGGACGCCTTTGCCGACGACGCCCGCGAGCAAGCCCTGGCGCAGTGCCTGGAAGGCATTCACCAGGTCCATGGCGCCCTGCAAATGGTCGAATTCTACGGCGCGGCACTGCTCGCAGAAGAAATGGAGCACCTGGCCCAGGCCCTGCAGGCCGGGCAGGTCAGCCAGCGCGAAGAAGGCATCCGCCTGCTGCAACAGGCCCTCGGGCAACTGCCGTTGTACCTGGAGCGTGTGCACAGCGCGCGGCGCGACCTGCCCCTGGTGGTGTTGCCGCTGCTCAACGACCTGCGCAGCGTGCATGGCAAAAGCCTGCTCTCGGAAACCAGCCTGTTCAGCCCGCAACTGCTGGTGATCGCACCGCTGCCCGAGGACGCCCTGGCCCAACGAGCGCCGGCCGATTTTGCCGAGCAACTGCAGCAATGGCGGCAAATGCTGCAACAGGGCTTGGCCGGGCTACTGCGTGAAGACCACGGCCCGAGCAACCTCGAAGACATGGCGCGGGTCTTCGCGCAACTGGAAGCGCTGTGCCATGGCGCGCCGTTGCTGGCGTTGTGGCAAGTCACCTCGGCACTGGCCGAAGGCATGCTCACCGGCGTCATCGCCAATAGCCCGGCGTTACGCAGCCTGCTCAAGAGCTGCGACAAGGTGCTCAAGCGCCTGCAAATCCAGGGCATCGAGGGGATCAATACCCCGGCGCCGGACCAGTTGCTCAAGAGCCTGCTGTTCTACATCGCCAAAGTCACCCGGCCGACGCCGCGCATGCAAAGCCTCAAGGAACGCTACGGCCTGGATGAAGCCTTGCCCGACAGCACCGTGGTCGATGCCGAGCGCGCGCGCCTGGCCGGGCCGGACCGCAACGCCATGGGCTCGGTGCTCGGTGCGTTGTGTGAGGAGTTGGTGCGGGTCAAGGAGCGCCTGGACCTGTTTGTGCGCAGCGACCGCCAGCACATCGGCGGCCTGGACAGCCTGCTGGCGCCGTTGCGGCAGATCGCCGATACCCTGGCGGTATTGGGCTTTGGCCAGCCGCGCAAAGTGATCATCGACCAGTTGGCGGTGGTCCAGGGCCTGGCCCAGGGGCAGCGCGAGCCCAATGATGCGGTGTTGATGGATGTGGCCGGGGCGTTGCTGTATGTCGAAGCGACCCTGGCCGGGATGGTCGGCACCGTCGAACCGCAAAACCGTGAAGACAGCCGCCTGCCCACCACCGACCTGACCCAGATCCACCAGTTGGTGATCAAGGAGT
This sequence comes from Pseudomonas gessardii, assembly GCF_001983165.1. Classification (GTDB taxonomy): domain Bacteria; phylum Pseudomonadota; class Gammaproteobacteria; order Pseudomonadales; family Pseudomonadaceae; genus Aquipseudomonas; species Aquipseudomonas gessardii. The sequence continues at coordinate 64,756 of NZ_MNPU01000018.1, forward strand.
CATGCCAGTGCCTCAAGCAGGCGCGGGAGCTGGTGATTGACTGCCTTGAGGCGCAATGGGATACGCAGCGCCTGGAGTCCCTGCCGCAATTGCTGACCCAGGTGCGTGGCGCCCTGGCGATGATCCCGCTGCCGCGCGCGGCGAGCCTGGTGCGGGGCTTCAAGATTTACGTCGATGAACAGTGGATGGGCCATGACACCGCGCCGCCGGCGGCGCAGCTGGAGCATTGCGCCGATGTGCTCACCAGCCTGGAACACTACCTGGAGCGCATGCTGCAGGACCCGGATGCACCGGGCGAGCGGGTGTTGGATATCGCTTTTGAAGGGCTCGCGGCGCTAGGTTATGCGCCAGTGCCCGCGCAGCAAGCCTGGCGCCAGGAACCCTCGGCACCGCACGATGAATTGCCGGTCGATTCCCAGACCCTGGCACAGGCCCTGGCCAGCCCGACCCCACGTCTCAACCCACCGGCCCTGCAACGCCCGGGCAGCCTGCTGCCGCCGCCAGCCGATGAAGAGTCGGTGGATGATGAACTGCGCGAAGTGTTCCTGGAGGAAACCGCCGAAGTGCTGGAAGTGTTGCAGCGCCTGGTGCCCCAAGGTGCCGCCAGCCTTGAAGATAAAGCCGCCCTGAGCGACATGCGCCGCGCCTTCCATACCCTCAAGGGCAGCGGGCGCATGGTGCGTGCCCTGGTGTTGGCGGAGCTGGCATGGGCCGTGGAAAACCTGCTCAACCGCGTGCTGGAGCGGGTGGTCGCGCCGGGCGCCGAGGTCCAGGCGGTGCTGGATGACGTGCTGGTGCTGCTGCCGGCCTTGATCGCCGAATTCGCCGCCGACACCCAGCGCCAGCGCGATGATGTCGACCACCTTGCCGCACGTGCCCATGCCCTGGCCAGTGGCGCGTCGTTACCGCCGGCCGCGGCCCAGGATGACAGCGCGCTTGACCCGCTGCTGCTGGAGATCTTCCGCAACGAAGCGCTGAGCCACCTGGACAGCCTCAATCGCTTTTTGCACCAGGCCACCGAACAGATACCGCTGCCGGTCAGCGATGAACTGCAACGTGCCCTGCATACCCTCAAGGGCAGTGCCTACATGGCGGGCGTCTTGCCCATCGCCGAACTGGCGCGGCCGCTGGACCACCTGACCCGCGAGTACAAGGCCCATCGCCTGGCCCTGGACCTGGAGGAAATCGACCTGCTGCTGGAGGGCGAAGCCCTGTTCCAGCGCGGCCTGCGCCAGTTGGACAATGACCCCCTGGCGCCCATCGACGGCGCGCCGTCCTTGATCGAGCGCACCCAGGCGCGTCTCGACAGCCAGCTCGAAGCCTTCCTCAATGCGCCGAGCACGGGTCTGCGGGTCAAGCGCGATCCACAGTTGATCAGCAACTTCCTGGCCCAGGGCATGGACATCCTGCTCGACGCCGAAAGCCTCTTGCGCCGCTGGCAGCAACACCCGGGCGAGCGCCAGGAACTCAGTGCGTTGCTGGATGAACTGACCACCCTGGGCGAGGACGCGCACCTGGCCGACCTGCACCCGATGGATGAGCTGTGCGAAGCCTTGCTTGACCTGTATGGCGCGGTGGAAGAGAGCAGCCTGGCGGTCGGCGAGCGGTTTTTCCAGGAGGCCGAACAGGCCCATGAAGCCCTGATCAACATGCTCGACCAACTGGCTGCCGGCCAGGAAGTCAGCCCGGCGCCGGCGCGCATGAGGGCCTTGCGCGAGTTGCTCGATGAAGGGCTCGACCCCAGCGCCACCGGCCTGATCAAGACCGATGGCAGCCGCGCCCTGAGCATTGGCGAACTGGGCGCGGCCACCACCCAGTTGCAACAGGACTGGGCGGTGGACGATGAGATTGTCGAGATCTTCCTTGAGGAAGCGGTGGATATCCTCGACAGCGCCGGGCAGGCCCTCAAGCGCTGGTTGCTGGAGCCCGACAGTGTGGCGCCACTGTCGTCCCTGCAACGCGACCTGCACACCCTGCGCGGGGGCGCGCGCATGGCCGAAATCGGCCCGGTGGGCGACCTGGCCCAGGAACTGGAAAACCTTTACGAAGGCCTGGTGGACCGACGCTACAGCTACTGCGCTGAAATCGCCCAAGTGTTGATGGACAGCCATGAACACCTGGCCCTGCAGTTGGAACAGTTGCAAGAGCAGCAACCGTTGAGCGACTCCAGCACCCTGATCAGCCGCTTGCGCGAAGTGCGCCAGAACGCCGTGCCCCTGGCGGCGCCTGCGCCGCCCGAGGTGCAGGGGGCCGGCAGTGATCCCGAGCTGCTGGATATCTTCCTTGAAGAAGCCGCCGACATCCTCGACAGCTCCGGCGCCGCGCTGTTGCGCTGGCAGGCCGAGCCCCAGGGCCGCCAGGAAGTCGAGACCCTGCTGCGCGACCTGCACACCCTCAAGGGCGGCGCGCGCATGGTCGAAATCGGCCCCATCGGCGACCTGGCCCATGAGCTGGAGTTTCTCTACGAAGGCTTGTCGGCGGGCTTGTTGGCGCCCACCAGCGAACTGTTTGCGCTGCTACAGGGCTGTCACGACCGCCTGGCGCAGATGGTCGAGGCGGTGGCGGCGGGGTTGCCGGTCGGTTCGGTGGAACGCCTGATCGAGCGCATCAAAAGCCTGGTCCAGCCTAGCGAAGAGCAGGCCGCACCGGTCGCCATGGCCACCGGCAAACCCGAAGCGCCGGCCGCCAGCGAGCCGGGCGCGGACATGGTGAAGATCTCTGCCGAGCTGCTGGATGACCTGGTCAACCTTGCCGGCGAAACCTCGATTTTCCGTGGGCGCATCGAGCAGCAGGTCAACGATGCCCGCGCCGCCCTCAGCGAGGTGGAAACCACCATCGAGCGCATGCGCGACCAACTGCGGCGCCTCGATACCGAAACCCAGGGGCGCATCCTCAGCCGCCAGCACGCCGAGACCGAGCGCCTGGGCTACGAAGAATTCGACCCGCTGGAAATGGATCGCCATTCCCAGTTGCAACAGCTGTCCCGCGCGTTGTCCGAGTCGGCCTCGGACCTGTTGGACCTCAAGGAAACCCTCGACCAGCGCAACCAGGACGCGCAAAACCTGTTGCAGCAACAGGCGCGAATCAACACCGAGCTGCAAGAAGGCCTGATGCGCACGCGCATGGTGCCCTTCGAGCGCATGCTGCCGCGCCTCAAGCGTATCGTGCGGCAAGTGGCCGGTGAGCTGGGCAAGGATGTGGAATTCGTGGTCGGCAATGCCGAGGGCGAGATGGACCGCAACGTGCTGGAGCGCATGGCCGCGCCCCTGGAACATATGCTGCGCAACGCCGTCGACCACGGCCTGGAATCGCGGGATGCACGGCTGTTGGCGGGCAAGCCGGAGAAAGGTCGGATCACCCTGGACCTGAGCCACGAAGGCGGCGACATCATCTTCGACATGCGCGACGACGGCGCCGGCGTGCCATTGGATGCGGTGCGGCGTAAGGCGATCAAGCGTGGCCTGTTGGACCCGGCTACGGAGATCAGCGACCGCGACGTGTTGCAGTTCATCTTGCAGCCGGGTTTTTCCACCGCCGAAAAAATCACCCAGATCTCCGGGCGCGGCGTGGGCATGGACGTGGTGCATGAAGAAGTGCGCCAGTTGGGCGGCAGCATGGTGATCGACTCCATGCCGGGGCTGGGCGTGCACTTTCGCATTCGCCTGCCGTTTACCGTGTCGGTCAACCGGGCATTGATGGTGCAGTGTTTTGATGACCAATACGCGATTCCGCTGAACACCATCCAGGGTCTGGTGCGCGTATTGCCCAACGAGCTGGAAGGGCATTACCAACTGGATCCGCCGGTGTATGAATACGCCGGTCAGCGCTACGAGTTGTATTACCTGGGCGAGCTGCTGCACACCGTGGCCCGGCCCAAGCTGCTGGGGCAGAACCAGCCGCTGCCGGTGCTGCTGATGCAGTGCAACGACCGGCATATTGCGGTGCAGGTGGATGACATGGCCGGCACCCGGGAAATCGTGGTCAAGGGCCTGGGCCCGCAGTTTGCGGCGGTGCAGGGGCTGTCGGGGGCGACCATCCTCGGCGATGGCCGCGTGGTGTTGATCATCGACCTGCTGGCGCAGATCCGCGCCCTGGCCCCGGCCTTGCCGGCCCAAGCGGCGGACACGGCATTGGCGGTCAACGAACCGCAGAAAAAACAGCGGTTGCTGGTGCTGGTGGTGGACGACTCGGTGACCGTGCGCAAAGTCACCAGCCGCCTGCTGGAACGCAACGGCATGAACGTGCTGACCGCCAAGGACGGCATCGACGCCATCACCTTGCTGGAAGAACACACCCCCGACCTGATGTTGCTGGATATCGAAATGCCGCGCATGGATGGCTTTGAAGTGGCGATCCAGGTGCGCAACGACCCACGGCTTGCGCGCCTGCCGATCATCATGATCACTTCGCGCACCGGCCAGAAACACCGCGACCGGGCCATGGCGATTGGCGTCAACGACTACCTTGGCAAGCCCTATCAAGAGTCGGTGTTGCTCGAAAGCATCGCCTACTGGAGCCCGAAACATGCTTGACCACCGCACCAGCCAACTCACCGGCTTGCTGCTGCCCTTGGCCGATCGTCACCTGCTGCTGCCCAACGTGGCGGTGGCCGAACTGATCGACTTCCAGCGCGGCGAACCGGCCAGCGACGCCCCGCCGTGGTACCTGCGGCCCGTGACCTGGCGCGACCAGCAACTGCCCCTGATCAGCTTTGAAGCCGCCTGCGGTGGCACCAGCGTTGTCAGCGAACGTGCACGGATCGTCGTGCTCAACGCCCTGGGCGGGCGGCCGACGTTGAAATTTATCGCGCTGGTGATCCAGGGCATTCCCCGCTCGTACAAACTCGACAGCCAGTTGAGCTATGTGGACGTCCCCCTATCACCGCTGGAACTGGCGGCGGTACAGGTCGGCGAGCATGTGGCGAAAGTGCCGGACCTGATGGGGCTGGAAGCGCTACTGGTCGAGGCTGGGTTGGCCTGAACACCCGTACTCAGCATCTCTGAAGACCCAATGTGGGAGCTGGCTTGTGTGGGAGCTGGCTTGCCTGCGATAGCATCCCCTCGGTTTAACTGACACACCGAAGCGTCTGCATCGCAGGCAAGCCAGCTCCCACATTGGATTGCGCTTGGCGCCAAACCTTACTCAATCTGCGCAAAACGCTCAATGACCGGTTGTTCACGGTGCTCTGCTTGCCAAAGATCGTAGGTACTTTGCATCGACAACCATAACCGCGCTTTGCTGATGCCTGCCCGCTCCAACCTCACGGCAAGGTCTGGGCTGACTGGCGCGTGACCATGCAGGATCCTGGAGAATGTTTCCCTGGCAAAGCCGAGCCGCCGGGCCATTTCGGTAATGGTGATGCCCAAGCTGGGCATCACATCCTCAAGCAGGATTTCGCCGGGATGTGGCGGGTTGTGCATACCCATGTACGTGCCCCTGTTCAATGGTAGTCAAGGTAATCAACCAGTTCGACGTGATCATCAAGCATACGAAAAATGATGCGCCAGTTACCGCTAATGCTGACGGAGCAGTAGTCGAGCAGATCGCCTTTGAGTCGATGAAAACGCCATCCTGGGAGATTCAATTCGCCCGGGTGTCCTGCGCTATCCAGAATCAGCAGCACACGACGCAAGCGTTTCGCATGACCCGCGTTGATGCCTTTGGTTGATCCTGTTTCATAAAAGCTCTGGAGCCCCTTGTGTTTCCAACTGACGATCATGGATGGATTGTGATGTGAGACATCACGCTCTGCAATGGCCTTGTATCGGGTTTTAGGGCCAGATTCATAATGTTCTGCTGGTGAGATGATTCAAATTCCAAAGGCTAGAGAGGTGCCATCCGAGCAACAACCCTAAAAATCTGTAGGAATGATCGTGCGGCATGATGCCTTCAGATTTTTCCCGCACGTTTTCGCGCCGCCCATGAACTTGTCGCTCGCCGCCTTCGCCCCTAGGCTTGGTCGGTCATCGCAAAAAACGGTGACACGGACGTGCAAGTCCGGTTACATATCGGCGCACCAACGCCCATAGCCATTCAACGGGCGTTTTTTATGCCTGCTGTGTTTGTTATGGCGGCTGTGCGTGGGAGACCTTCGGGTCTGCCGGGGTCCGATATGCCCGGTCTTGCACACCTGCGCACAGCTGCCACCCGATTTGCGTGCAAGCAAGCGGTGTCAGTCTCCTTCACATATCGGAGATGTTCACCATGATCAAACCCACCCCCAACCCGCCTACCTCATCCAGTATCTTCACCGTCAACCCGCACCAGAACACCGAAACCCTGCTGGTCAACGCCAGCGAAACCCTCGCCTCCCTCAACGCCCTGACCTGCGGCCTGGCCTTTGAGCTGAACGGCGCCCAGCGCGGTGTACTCCTGGCCATCCAACAAATGACCGAACTGGGCCAACTGCTGGTCGAACGCGCGCTGGAGCAGATATCGCCTGCGGTCGCTGCGTAAAACTTGATCAGTCCCAGAAAGGGACCGTTCGTTCCCTTTTTGGGACTGATGCCTGCTCGGGTAAAGCCTCACGTAAACCCGCCGATAACCCGAGGAGTCTTTCGGTGGAAGCAACAACCCAATGTGGCTATTTGACGTATTTGCCCGGCTGTATAACCTCAACCCGTTTACCTTCGCTTTAATGATGTGGTTTGTGGTGCTGGTAATCACCGCCAGCGTGACGATGCAATACCCGACCAGGCGCGGCAAGCTCGTGGGGTTCGGGATCACGTCGGTGGGCGCGATGCTGATTCTGGGGTTTCTGCAACTGCTGACGCTCAGCGACACCGGCAAGGAAATCAAAGAGATCGTGACCAATTTTGTGGTCATGACCCTGGGAGGCCTGGGCTCGGGCCTGCTTGCGGTGGCGATCTCGGAAGGTCCGACCAAGGACGAAAGCGAGCAGGCACGCAGCTTCGTCCGTGGCCTGGGCCTGACGATCTTTGAATATGTGTTTGTGTTTATTCTGGTGTGCGCCCTCAGCCTGTCGGTCGTCTGCCTGCCCTTGTGGTCTCTGGGCTGGCCGGTGATGACAGGATATGCAGTGACGAGCCTGCTGGTTGTGTTCCTGGGCGCCGCGTTGGGCTGTGCCATCGTCGCCTACCTGCGTAGGTTGAAGAAGTGGGAGCAGCGTGGTGCGTGCCTGTTGTTTGGATGGATGCTGCTGCTTGTGCCGATCTATGTGCAGGCGATTGCCGGGCTGGTGAGCTGGAGCCTGGCGGCGGTGCTGGGGTTTCATACTGTGGCAGGCATTGCCATGGGCTGGACCGTATGGCGCCAGCGTATGGAATGGTTGTAGGACCGTTACTCCAACCGTAACAGTCCACCACCGAGCTTGATTGATACCCCCCCGATTCACTCCTATGGTGAGCCCCACGACAGCGAACCCGTGGAGCGACCATGACAACAACCATAACCCCCGACTCGCGCTGGACGCGGCGCCGCGACGAGAAGCAGCGGCGGCTTGGGCTGGTCCAGGCGTTTGCCGACGGGGCCGTGCTGCCCAGCGACCGGATCGTCGAGGCCCTGCAAGCCCTGATCCTGCCCGGCGACCGTGTGGTGCTGGAAGGCAATAACCAGAAGCAGGCCGACTTTCTCTCGCGCTCCCTGGCCAAGGCCGACCCGGCCGTGCTCCACGACTTGCACATGATCATGCCCAGCGTCGGGCGCGCCGAGCACCTGGACCTGTTTGAAAAGGGCATCGCGCGCAAGCTCGATTTTTCGTTTGCTGGCACCCAATCCCTGCGCATCAGCCAGTTGCTCGAAGACGGCCTGCTGGAAGTCGGCGCGATCCACACCTACATCGAACTCTATGCACGGCTGGTGGTGGACCTGATCCCCAACGTGGTGCTGTCCGCCGGCTTTATGGCCGACCGCGCCGGCAATATCTACACCGGCCCCAGTACCGAAGACACCCCGGCGCTGATCGAGCCGGCGGCCTTCAGCGATGGCATCGTCATCGTGCAGGTCAACCAATTGGTGGACGACGTCAGCGACTTGCCCCGGGTGGATATCCCGGCCAGTTGGGTGGATTTCGTGGTGGTGGCTGATAAGCCTTTCTATATCGAGCCGCTGTTCACCCGCGACCCCCGGCATATCAAGCCGGTGCATGTGTTGATGGCGATGATGGCGATCCGTGGCATTTACGAAAAACACAACGTGCAGTCGCTGAACCATGGCATTGGTTTCAATACCGCCGCGATTGAACTGATCCTGCCGACCTACGGTGAGTCCCTGGGCCTTAAAGGCAAGATCTGCCGCAACTGGACCCTCAACCCGCACCCCACGCTGATCCCCGCCATCGAAAGCGGCTGGGTTGAAAGCGTGCATTGTTTCGGCACCGAACTGGGCATGGAAAACTACATCGCCGCGCGCCCGGATGTGTTCTTCACCGGCCGCGACGGCTCGTTGCGTTCCAACCGGATGTTCTGCCAACTGGCGGGGCAATACGCGGTGGACCTGTTTATCGGCGCCACGTTGCAGGTGGATGGCGACGGTCATTCGTCCACCGTGACCCGTGGCCGGCTCGCCGGGTTTGGCGGCGCGCCGAACATGGGCCACGACCCACGCGGGCGCCGCCACGGCACCCCGGCCTGGCTCGATATGCGCCATGACGATGCCCCCGAAGCCCTGCTGGAACGCGGTAAAAAACTCGTCGTGCAAATGGTCGAGACCTTCCAGGAGGGCGGCAAACCGACCTTCGTCGAGACCCTGGATGCGGTGGAAGTGGCGCGCAAAAGCGGGATGCCCCTGGCGCCGATCATGATCTACGGCGACGACGTGACCCACCTGCTCACCGAAGAAGGCATTGCCTACCTGTACAAGGCGCGCTCCCTGGAAGAGCGCCAGGCGATGATCGCCGCAGTGGCCGGGGTGACCGCCATCGGCCTGCGCCACAACCCCAAGGACACCGCGCGCATGCGCCGCGAAGGCCTGATCGCCTGGCCCGAAGACCTCGGGATCCGCCGCACCGACGCCACCCGCGAACTGCTGGCGGCCAAAAGCGTGGCCGACCTGGTGGACTGGTCCGGTGGCCTGTACAACCCGCCTGCCAAGTTCAGGAGCTGGTAAATGCACGCACTCAAACGGCACACACTGACCCTGGCCGAGCAACTGGCGGACCTGGCGGTCGATGCACTGATCGACGAAGCGGACCTGTCGCCCAAGCCGGCGCTGGTGGATCGGCGCGGCAATGGCGCCCATCAGGATTTGCACCTGGGCCTGATGCACGCCTCGGCGCTGTCCTTGTGGCCGGCCTTCAAGGAAATGGCCGAAGCGGCGATTGCCCTGGGCGAGATCGGCCTGCCGCTGCGCGAAGCCCTGGGCCGGATCGGCCGCGAAGGCGAGCAGGCGATGCTCGCCACTACCCAGGGCGTGAATACCCACCGTGGTGCGATCTGGGCCCTTGGCCTGCTGGTGGCCGCCGCCGCGCTGGCGCCTGCTTCGCGCACGGCCAATGCGCTGACTTTAAGGGCTGCGCGCCTGGCCCTGCTCAATGACCGTTTTGCCCCGCAACCGTTGAGCCATGGCGCGCAGGTCGCGCAACGCTATGGCGTACGTGGCGCCCGCGAAGAGGCGCAACTGGGCTTCCCCGCGGTGTTGCAACGGGGCCTGCCGCAACTGCGCGCAAGCCGTTTGCAACAACACGGCGAGCAGAACGCGCGCCTCGATGCGCTGCTGGCGATCATGACCCAACTGGCCGACACCTGCGTGCTCTACCGCGCCGGCACCGATGGCTTGCAGGCCATGCAACGGGGCGCCCAGGCCGTGCTGGATGCGGGCGGCAGCGCGAGCCTGGCCGGGCGGCGTCGCCTCAATGAGCTGGACCAGCAACTGCTGGCGCTGAATGCCTCCCCCGGTGGCGCCGCCGACCTGTTGGCCGCCTGCCTGTTTATCGACCGCATCGAGTCTTGCGACGGAGCGTTTTGATGGAAATCCTATCCTTTGAATTCCCCGCCGGGCAGCCGCCCAAAGGTCGTGCGCTGGTGGGTTGCGTCGGTTCCGGCGACCTTGAAGTGCTGCTGGAGCCGGGCATGGCGGGCACCTTGAGCATCCAGGTGCACACCTCGGTCAATGGCGCCGAGCAACGCTGGCAGCATCTGTTCCAGCGGCTCTTCCAGGAGCAGACGCCACCGGCGCTGAACATCCAGATCCACGATTTTGGCGCCACCCCCGGCGTGGTGCGTTTGCGCCTGGAGCAAGGTTTCGAGGAGCTTGGCCATGACTGATTTACTCAACCGGCACAGCTTCGTCGAACTCGGCGCCCGCCAGCGGGCCAAGGCCTTGCTCGATGCCGGCAGCTACCGCGAACTGATCGACCCGTTCCAGCGTGTGATGTCGCCGTGGTTGAGCCGCCAGGGCGTGGTGCCGCAGGCCGACGATGGGGTGGTGATTGCCAAGGGCACGCTCGACGGCCTGGCGCTGGTGATCGCCGCCATCGAAGGCAATTTCCAGGGCGGCAGCCTCGGTGAAGTGGGCGGGGCGAAAATCGCCGGTGCCCTGGAACTGGCCGCCGAGGACAACCGCAACGGCATCCCGACGCGTGCGGTGCTGCTGCTGGAAACCGGCGGCGTGCGCTTGCAGGAAGCCAACCTCGGGCTGGCGGCGATTGCCGATATCCACGCGGCGATTGTCGACCTGCGCCAGTACCAGCCGGTGATCGGCGTGGTGGCCGGTAGCGTTGGCTGTTTTGGCGGCATGTCGATTGCCGCAGGCCTGTGCAGCTACCTGTTGGTGACCCGCGAAGCGCGCCTGGGCCTGAACGGTCCGCAAGTGATCGAGCAGGAAGCCGGCCTGGAAGAATACGACTCCCGCGACCGGCCCTTTATCTGGAGCCTGACCGGCGGCGAGCAGCGCTTCAACACGGGTTTGGCCGACCGCTATGTGGCGGACGATGTGGCGCAGATCCGCCAGCAGATCAGTGAACTGTTGCAGCAAGGTTTGCCGGCCTCGCAACGCAGCCGCCAGGCCGACTATTACCTGGCGCGCCTGGCTGCGCTGGACACCGAGCCGCAGATCGAGCCGGCTACGGTTCGTGACCTGTATCAGGGAGAACGCCCATGAGAGGCTTGCAGTGGTTCAACGCATTAAGCGCCGGCACAGCGCCTGTGGCGGGTTTGCCGGCATCGTTGAAAGTCGCCGATGGCCTGCTCGGCGAGCAGGCCGTGCGCTTTATCGCGGTGGTGCCGGATGCCGCCAACCGCTTCCCCCGTGCTCGCCAGGGCGAAGTCGGCCTGCTGGAAGGCTGGGGCCTGGCCAAGGCGGTGGATGAAGCCATCGCCTGCGGCGATCAGCGCCCGATCATTGCCATCGTCGACGTGCCGAGCCAGGCCTATGGGCGCCGCGAAGAAGCCCTGGGCATTCATCAGGCCCTGGCGGCGGCGGCGGACAGTTATGCCCGTGCGCGCCTGGCCGGGCACCCGGTGATCGGGTTGCTGGTGGGCAAGGCCATGTCCGGGGCGTTTCTCGCCCATGGCTACCAGGCCAATCGCCTGATTGCCCTGCGCGACCCTGGGGTGATGGTGCACGCCATGGGCAAGGCCTCGGCGGCGCGAGTCACCCTGCGCAGCGTCGAAGAGCTGGAAGCCCTGGCCGCCAGCGTGCCGCCCATGGCCTATGACATCGACAGCTATGCCAGCCTCGGCTTGCTCTGGGAAACCCTGACGGTCAGCCAGATTGAACAACCAACCGCCGCCGACCTGGCGCAGGTCAGGGGTTGCCTGGTGCATGCGATCGAGGAGGTGCAGAACAGCGGCGTGCGGGATTTGCGCGGGCGCCTGGGCGCCGCCAACCGTGCCGCGTCCAGCCATGTACGCCAGCTGCTGCGGGAACAATGGTGAACGCCCACGACTTGCTCTGGGGCATGACCCTGGCGCACCTGCCGGCTGACGCACCGGTCTGGGTACGGGCGGTGATCGCTGCGGGACACCCGGTGGTGGTGCGCCGGGCGCTGGCCGAACCGGGCTATGTGGCGGTGGGTGTGCGCGGGCGTTTGCGTGAGCAGCGTTTTGCGGCCGTGATGCCCCAGGCGGCAGTGCAAAGGCGGGTGACGCCGGAGGCGCTGCGCGGGGTGATTTCGCCCCGGGATTTACCGGCATTGTGCGCCCTCGATCAATTGCGCCCGGTGCTGGCGTGCAAGGTTTGGGGGGTTACCGGCAGCGCGGGTTTCGAGTTGGCCACGGGCATTGAGGCACTGCATGCCCAGAGCGACCTGGATTTGCTGCTGCGCACTCCCGAGCGTCTTGAGCGTGGCGAGGCCGAGGCTCTGCTGGCGATTCTGGACACCGCGCCGTGTGCCGTGGACCTGCAATTGCAAACCCCTTACGGCGCGGTCGCCTTGCGTGAATGGGCCGGCCCAGCGCGGCGGGTGCTGCTGAAAACCGCCAGCGGTGCGCAACTGGTCAGCGACCCTTGGCAGGCCGTGGCATGAGCAGCCTCCTGGTGTTTCCGGGGCAGGGCGCCCAACGCCCGGGCATGCTCCAGCAACTGCCTGCGGGCGTTCTGGATGAGGCCAGTGACGCGTTGGCCGAAGATGTGCGCCAGCTCGATTCGGCGCAGGCCCTGGCCAGCACCCGCGCTGTGCAACTGTGCCTGCTGATCACCGGCGTGGCCCATGCCCGTCAGTTGCAACACACGCCGGACTACGTGGCGGGCCTGTCCATCGGCGCGTATCCGGCGGCGGTGATTGCCGGCGCCCTGGCGTTTGCCGATGCGCTGCGGCTGGTCAGCCTGCGCGGCGAGCTGATGCAGCGCGCTTATCCACAGGGCTATGGCATGACCGCGCTGATCGGCGTGGAGTTATCCACCGTCGAAAATGTGCTGGCCGAAGTCCATGCCCCCGGTTCACCGGTGTACCTGGCCAATATCAATGCCGACAACCAGTGCGTGATTGCCGGCAGCGACGCAGCCATGCAACGGGTCGCGGATCGCGTCAAAGGCCAGGGCGTGGCCAAGCGCCTGGCCGTCAGCGTGCCGTCCCATTGCGCGTTGCTGGATACGCCTGCGCAAACACTGGCCGAGGCGTTCGCCAAGGTCACGCTCAAGGCGCCGGCCATTACCTACCTGAGCAGCACCCGGGCGCGGCCAATTCGTGATCCCGCGCAGTTGCGCGACGACCTGGCGTTCAACATGTGTCGCCTCGTCGATTGGCGCGGCACCGTGCAAAGCGCTTATGAGCGCGGCGTGCGCCTGCATATCGAACTGCCCCCGGGTGCGGTCCTCACCGGCCTTGCGCGGCGGGTATTTGAGCAAGGCACGGTGATCGCCTTCGAGGGCGCGCGCCTGGACACCTTGCAGGCCTTGCTGGAACAGGAGGGCCGCCACCATCGATAAAGCATGACCTTGGCTTTCGAAGCACAAAAACAACAATTTCGATCAAGCATCAAGAGGACTACCAGCATGATTATTTACGGTGTGGCGTTTCTGGCCCTGTGTACCCTGGCAGGCCTGTTTGTCGGCGAGCTGCTGGGCCAATGGATGGGCATCCCGGCCAACGTCGGTGGGGTGGGGATCGCGATGTTGCTGCTGATCGGCCTGGGCAGCTACCTGGGCAAGCGTGGCCTGTTTACCGGCAAGTCGGAGCAGGGTGTGAGCTTCTGGGCGGCGGTGTATATCCCGATTGTGGTGGCCATGGCCGCCCAGCAAAACGTGTATGGCGCCATCAGTGGCGGCCCCATGGCGATCCTTGCCGGCACCTGCGCGGTGCTGGTGGCATTTGCCCTGGTGCCGGTGCTGGTACGCATCGGCAAGCGTGAGCCGGATGCGGTCGTCACTCCCAAGTCGGCAGGGTGAGCGCCATGTACGAATCCTTGATGAAAGTCATCACCGGCTACGGCCTGATCAGTGGTTTTGCGGTGATCGGCCTGACCATGTGGGTGTCCTACTGGATCAGCGACACCTTCACCAAAGGCCGCCTGCATGGTTCGGCCATCGCAATCCTGCTGGGGCTGCTCCTGTCCTATGTGGGCGGTGCGTTTACCGGCGGGGCCAAGGGCGTGGTGGATATCCCGCTGCTGTCGGGCATCGGCCTGCTGGGCGGTGCGATGCTGCGCGACTTTGCCATCGTCGCCACCGCGTTCGGGGTGAGTGTCGATGAGCTCAAGCGCGCCGGGTATGTGGGGGTGCTGGCATTGTTTGTCGGCGTCGGCTCGTCATTTATCGCCGGCGTCGGGGTGGCCATGGCGTTTGGTTATACCGATGCAGTGAGCCTGACCACCATCGGCGCCGGGGCTGTGACCTACATCGTCGGGCCAGTGACCGGCGCGGCGATTGGCGCCAGTTCCGAGGTGATGGCGCTGTCGATTGCGGCGGGGTTGATCAAGGCCATTTTGGTGATGGTCATGACCCCGTTCGTCGCGCCGCTGATCGGCCTGAACAGCCCGCGCAGTGCGGTGATCTTTGGCGGGTTGATGGGCACGTCCAGTGGTGTGGCGGGCGGGTTGGCGGCGACTGACCCGAAGCTGGTGCCTTATGGTTGCCTGACAGCGGCGTTTTATACGGCGCTGGGGTGTTTGTTGGGGCCTTCGTTGTTGTTTTTGGTGATGCGGGGGTTGGTGGGTTGATTCGCTAATTTCGAGTGAATGGTCGGGCCTCATCGCGGCATAAGTATCTACACAACTCTCTTTTGGGTATGAGTACATATCCATTGCTGCGGTAACGGCCACTTAGGGTTCCGCCCTGACGGCGGCTCACTTTTGAAAAGCCGGAGTGCCGGCCCAGTCAAAAGTAAGCAAAACGCTCTTGCCCCACCACTCGGCACCTCGCCTAGGCTCGGTGTGCCCGTCATCCGACATTGATTTGGGGGGCCGCCGCGATGGGCCATCCATGGCCCAGCGCGGCTAAACCGGCGTCCTGCCGGTTTACCCCCCAAATCAATATCGGATGACGGCCAGCGTGGTTTAACGGGGCGCCTAAGATCAAAATCACAAGCAAAGCGAGGCGGCCTGACAGCCGACCTGATCCTTGAAGCGTGCGCGTACCCCTGTGGGAGCGGGCTTGCCCGCGATGGCGGTGTATCAGTCGATAAATACGTTGGCTGACTGGCCGCCATCGCAATAATGGATATGTACACAGACCGAGAAGAGAGTTGTGTAGATACCTATGCTCATCGCGGGCAAGTCGAATCGTCGCACCGCCGCTCCCACAGTGGACTGCATTTCAAATGTGGGAGCGGCGGTGCGACGATTCGACTTGCCTGCGATGGCGGTTTCAAACCTGCCGATTGGCATACATCCGACACTCCGCCAACAACGCCAGCAAATTCGGATCGCGCTCCTTGGCTTTCAAGAACACCACGCCTATGTGCTGCTGCAACCGGTAGCGTGGCTGCAACGGGATCAGCTTGACCCGGTTCTCATACACCGCCGCAATCCGCCCTGGCAGCAAGGCATAGCCCACCCCCGAGCTGACCATGCTCAGCAGGGTAAAGATGTCGTTGACCTGCATCGCCACCTTCGGCTCGAAACCCGCCTGTTTGAACACCCGTGCGCCGTCCTGGTGGGTGGCGAAGCCTTGGGTCAGGGTGATGAAGGTGGCGTCGCGCACCTGGGCCAGGTCGATTTCCTGTTCGCGGTCCAGGGGCGAGTCGGCGGGGGTGGCGAGGAAGATGTCGTCGCAAAACAGCTGGATCTGCGCGCAGTCCGGCTCGACGGCCTGGTCGTCGAGGGAGATCAGGATCGCATCCACTTCCATGTTCTTGAGCTTGTACATCAGGTCGACGTTGGAGCCCAGGATCAGGTCGATATTGAGCTCGCTACGCCTGATTTTCAGGCCCATGATCAGTTGCGGCACGGTCTTGACCGTCAGTGAATACAGGGCGCCGAGCTTGAAGCGCTCGGCGGAGAACCCGGCGGCTTCGCGGGTCAGGCGCACGCTGTCGACCACGTCTTGCACCAGCTTTTGCGCGCGTTCTTCGAGCACGTAGGCGCTTTCCAGCGGGGTGAGGTTGCGCCCTTCGTGCTTGAACAGCGGGCAGCGCAGGGCGTTTTCCAGGGAGTGGATGGCGCGGTGCACGCTGACATTGCTGGTGTGCAACTCGGCGGCGGCGCGGGCCAGGTTGCCGGTGCGCATGAAGGCCAGGAAGATTTCCAGTTTCTTGAGGGTGAATTCTTCGTCGATCAGCATGGCGGTGGCTCTTATTGGAATGCGCTCGATTGTGCCCTTAAAGCGCCGCAACCGTCATAACGGTCTTGCACTCTCGCCTGTCAGGCATGAGCCTTACGGGGACGTGCAGCCGTTTTGGAGGTGGATGAGGTATGTATCACGGCGAACGATTCAACGCCTGGAGCCATTTGCTCGGCGCCGTGGCGGCCTTTATCGGCGCGGTGTGGATGCTGGTGGTGGCGAGCCTGGACGGCAGCCCGTGGAAGATCGTCAGCGTGGCGATCTATGGTTTTACCCTGCTGGTGCTGTACAGCGCCTCGACGGTGTATCACAGCGTGCGCGGGCGCAAGAAAGCGATCATGCAGAAGGTCGACCACTTTTCGATCTACCTGCTGATCGCCGGCAGCTATACGCCGTTTTGCCTGGTGACCCTGAACGGGGCGTGGGGCTGGACGCTGTTCGGGATTGTCTGGGGGCTGGCGGTGATCGGCATCTTGCAGGAGATCAAGCCGCGCTCGGAGGCGCGGATTTTGTCGATTGTGATTTATGCGGTGATGGGCTGGATTGTGTTGGTGGCGGTCAAGCCGCTGATCGCGGCGCTGGGTACGCATGGGTTTATCTGGTTGGCGTCGGGTGGGGTGTTGTACACGGTGGGGATTATCTTTTTTGCCCTGGAGCACCGGTTAAGGCATTCCCATGGGATCTGGCACTTGTTTGTGATTGGCGGCAGCCTGCTGCATTTTGTGGCGATCATGCGTTATGTGCTCTGAAACTGTAGGAGGAGCTGGCTTGTGTGGGAGCTGGCTTGCCTGCGATCGCATCACTGCGGTGTAACTGATAAACCGAGGCGCCTGCATCGCAGGCAAGCCAGCTCCCACACAAGCCAGTCCCACATGGGTTTTGTGGTGTTTTAGAGACGGTCTAACTGCTCTTGGGCACGACTGCCAAAGATCTCCAGCAGGCTCGCCAACATATGCGGCGGTGGCTCGTCGGCACGGGTCAGGGCATATAAGGTGATGGGCAGCGGCGGGGCCAGGGGGCGGATGCAGGTGCTGTCGGTGGACGCGCCCAGCGCCGTGAAGGGGTCGATCACCGCCAGGCCGGCGCCGGATTCCACCATGGCGCGGGCCAGGGAATAGGTCTGCACCGAGATCCGCACGCGCGGCGGCGGCTCGACCGCTTCCAGGTAGCTGTCGAGCCGCGCCGACAGTGGGTCGGCACTCGACAGGCCAATCAACGGCGCGCCCGCCAGGGCCATCAACGGCAAAGGTTTGCCCAGCTCCGCCGCCGGCCAGAAACCCCGTGGCGCCAGGGCCACCAGCACGCCGTGGGCCAATGCCTGGGCCTTGAGCCCGGGATGGTCCGGGGACTTGAGGGTCAGCGCCACATCCATCTCGCGCATCAACAGGTTTTGCACCAGCTCACGGCTGTGGGCGCTGGACAGTTCGCAGGCGATGTCCGGGTAGCGCTGGGTCCATTCGCCAATCGCCGGCGGCAGCAGCGACAAGGCCAGGGCTGGCGTGGCGCCGATACGCAGGCTTTGGCCGGGTGCGCGCCGTAGGTTCTGGGCCAGGCGCCGCACGCCTTGCAGGCTTTCGCTGACCTTATCGACTTCGCGCTCCAGGGCCAGGGCTTCCGGGGTGGGCTGCAGCTTGCCGCGGATGCGCAGGAACAGCGGGAAGCCCAGTTGCAGCTCGGCATGTTGCAGCACCTTGGTCACCGCCGGTTGTGAGACATGCAGCAACTGCGCGGCGGCGCTGACCGAGCCGGTCTGGCGAATGGCCTGGAAGATTTCGATATGACGCAAGCGCATGACGAGTCCATAACCTTTGTTTATAGGTGGCCCATCTTTATTCATTGTCCGGCGCCTGTCACCTGGCCCTAATCTTGGTGTTCATTACAACGCTCGGGAATCGACATGGCTCAGCAGGTTTGCATCATTGGCGGTGGGGTCATCGGTCTGGCGAGCGCCTATGCCCTGGTGCGCGCCGGCATGGACGTGACGGTGGTCGAAGCCCGCGACAGCCTGGGCAGCGAGACCAGTTTTGCCAATGGCGGCCAGTTGTCCTATCGCTACGTTGCGCCGCTGGCGGACAAAGGCGTGCCGTTGCAAGCCATTGGCTGGCTGTTGCGCGGCGACTCGCCGTTAAAGCTGCGCCCGCGCCTGGACCCGGCGCAATGGCGCTGGATGGCCGCGTTCCTCGGTGCCTGCCGGGCCTCCGTCAACAAGCGTAATGCCGGCCACTTGTTGCGCCTGGCCACCTTGAGCCAGGGCACCTTGCAGCGGTGGCGTGAAGAAGACGGGCTGGACGGCTTCGACTGGAAACGCAACGGCAAGCTGGTGACGTTTCGCAGCCACCACAGCTTTGAACACGCTCGCAATAAGGTGCTCGATCGCCTGCAACAGCAAGTGCTGTCGGCGGCCGACTGCACACGCCTGGAGCCGACCCTGGGGGCCACGGATTTTGTCGGGGGCATCTACACACCCAATGAAGAAGTGGCGGATTGTCATGGCTTCTGCCAGCAATTGGCGGCACGCCTTACCGCGTCGGGCCGTTGCCGGTTTGTGCTGGGGCGCAAGGTCACGGGTATCCGCCAGGCCAACGGCACGGTGCAGGGGATTGAGTTGGGCGGCGAGGTGATGCCGGTGCAGCATCTGGTGCTGGCGGCCGGAGTCCGCAGCCCCGAGCTGGCCTTGCCGGGCATCGTGCTGCCGCTGTACCCGCTCAAGGGCTACAGCCTGAGCGTGCCGATTGGCGCGCAGCACGCCGCGCCAAAAATCAGCATCACCGACTATGACCGCAAGATCGTTTACGCACGGATCGGCGAGCAATTGCGGGTGGCGGCGATGGTCGACATCGTCGGCTTTGATACCGGCCTTGAGCCCAAGCGCCTGGCCCTGATCAAGCGCCAGGCCAGTGAGACCTTCCCCCTGGCCGGCGACTACAGCCAGGCCATCGAATGGGCCGGCATGCGCCCGGCCACCCCCAGTGGTGTGCCGTTGATTGGCGCCAGTGTGTACCGCAACCTGTGGCTCAACCTTGGCCACGGCGCCCTGGGCTTTACCCTGGCCTGTGGCAGCGGCCAGCTGTTGGCGGAGTTGATCGGCCAGCACACCACTTCCATTGATATGCAGGGCCTTGCGCCCCGCGCCGCTTAGGACACTGCAATGACCATCACCCGGATCAACAGCAATAATCGCCTGTCGGGCGCCGTGACCTTCCAGGAGCTGGTCTTCCTGTCTGGCCAGGTGCCGGGCGACGGCCAGGACGTCACCACCCAGACCCAAGAGGTGCTGGCCAAAATTGATGCGCTGCTGGCCGAAGCCGGCAGCGACAAGGATCATCTGCTCAACGCGACCATTTACCTGAAGAATATCCAGGAGGGCTTTGCGCCGATGAATGATGTCTGGTCCGCCTGGCTCACGCCCGGCCAGGCACCGACCCGCACCACCCTGCAGGCGGAACTGGCACGCCCCGGTGTGCTGGTGGAAATCAGCGTTATCGCTGTACGCCGCCCATAACAAGAAAACCAACGGAGAATAACAATGCAAAAAATCACGTTGATCGGCACGGCCCTCGGGCTGTTACTGGCGGCCCAGGCCCAGGCCAATGAAGCGCCGCTGACAGGCACCCTGGCCAAGATCGCGAATGCCAAGAGCATCACCCTGGGCTATCGCGATGCATCGGTGCCGTTTTCCTATGTCGGTGACCACACTGGCAAACCCATGGGCTATTCGGTGGACCTGGCGAGCAAGATAGTCGAGCGCATCCAGCAGAAGACCGGCGTGCCCCAGCTCAACGTGAAGTACAACCTGGTCACCTCGCAGACGCGCATCCCGTTGGTGATCAACGGCACCGTGGACCTGGAGTGCGGCTCCACCGGGGTGACGGCCGAGCGGCAGAAGCAGGTGGCGTTTTCCTATGGCTTTATCTATGTGAAGGGCCAGTTGCTTACCGCCAACGACAGCGGCATCCAGCGCTTCGCCGACCTGCGCGGCAAGAACGTGGTGACCACCGCCGGCACCACCAACGAACGGTTCCTCAAGAGCTACAACCATGAGCACAAGCTGGATATGTCGGTGATCAGCGCCAAGGATCACGGCGAGGCGTTCCAGATGCTGCAATCGGGCCGGGCCGTGGCGTTCTATATGGACGACGCATTGCTCTACGGCGAGCGCGCCAAGGCCCAAGACCCGCACAAGTGGGTGGTGGTGGGCGAGGAGCAGTCGCGGGAAATCTACAGCTGCATGGTGCGCAAGGACGACCCGCAGTTTCTGGCGGTGGTCAACGAGACCCTGGGCGAGCTGTACAGCTCGGGGGAAATCAACGGGATCTACCAGCGCTGGTTTGAACAGCCGATCCCGCCGAAGGGCTTGAACCTGGAATTCCCCATGACCAGCGAGCTGAAGGCGATTATTGCCAAGCCGGTGAGTGATCCGGTGGAGTAACCCACCCATCCCGATGTGGGAGCAGGCAAGCCAGTTCCCACATTTTTGATTGGGTTTGCAAGGTGGGGTTAGAAGTCGCCCCATAGCTGTTGTGCGACGGCCAGTGCCACCACCGGCGCCGTCTCGGTGCGCAACACCCGCGGCCCCAGCCGTGCGGCGTGGAAGCCTGCGCCTTGCGCGGTCTGGATTTCGCCATCGGTCAAGCCTCCCTCCGGGCCGATCAAAAACGCCAGGCTCGACGGTTTGGCATGGCTCACCAGTGGCTCGGCCACCGGGTGCAGCACCAGCTTCAAATCCGCCTCGGCCTGTTGCAACCAATCGGCCAGCAACAACGGTGGGTGAATCACCGGCACCGTGGAGCGCCCGCATTGCTCGCAGGCGCTGATTGCGACCTGGCGCCAGTGCAGCAGGCGCTTGTCGGCGCGTTCGTCCTTGAGGCGTACTTCGCAACGCTCGCTGAAGATCGGCGTGATGGCGTTGACCCCAAGCTCGGTGGCTTTCTGGATGGCCCAGTCCATACGCTCGCCCCGGGACAGGCCCTGGCCCAGATGAATGTGCAGCGGTGATTCGACCTGGCCGGCGAAGGCTTCGGTGAGCTGCACCGTCACGCGTTTTTTCCCGACTTCCAGCAGGCTGCCGCGAAATTCCTGGCCAGAACCGTCGAACAGTTGCACGGCATCGCCTTCATTCATGCGCAGCACGCGGCTGATGTAATGCGCCTGGGCTTCGGGCAGTTCGTGGTCGCCAAGGCTCAGCGGGGTATCGGTGAAAAAACGCGACAGTCTCATTTCTGTTCTCGGGAAAATGCAAAACCTGTGGGAGCCGGGCTTGCCCGCGATGCGGCAGGCCAGGCGCCAGATTAATAGGCTGGGTTCAATCAGCCGGGGTCGCGAAAGCCTGGGTGGAAGTCCTTGGGCACGGCCACGCTGACTGTGCTGTTAGTGGCGATATCAATGCCTTCAGTGGCCACTTCGGCCAAAAAGTCGATCTGCTCCGGGGTGATCACATACGGCGGCAGGAAATACACCACGCTGCCCAAGGGCCGCAACAACGCGCCGCGCTCCAGGGCATGCTCGAACACTTTCAGGCCGCGCCGTTCCTGCCACGGGTAGGCGGCCTTGGTGGCCTTGTCCTGGACCATCTCGATGGCCAGCACCATGCCAGTCTGGCGCACTTCCGACACATGGGGATGGTCCACCAGGTGTGCGGTGGCGGTGGCCATGCGCTGGGCCAGGGCCTTGTTGTGTTCGATGACGTTGTCTTCTTCAAAGATATCCAGGGTCGCCAGGGCCGCCGCACACGCCAGCGGGTTGCCGGTGTAGCTGTGGGAATGCAGGAAGGCACGCAGGGTTGGGTAGTCGTCGTAGAAGGCGCTGTACACATCCTCGGTGGTGACCACGGCGGCCAGGGGCAGGTAGCCGCCGGTCAGGGCCTTGGACAGGCACAGGAAGTCCGGGCGGATACCCGCCTGTTCACAGGCGAACATGCTGCCGGTGCGGCCGAAGCCCACGGCGATTTCGTCGTGGATCAGGTGCACGCCATACCGGTCGCAGGCTTCGCGCAGCAGCTTGAGGTACACCGGGTGATACATGCGCATGCCACCGGCGCCCTGGATCAGCGGCTCGACGATCACGGCGGCGACGCTGGCGTGGTTATCCGCCAGGGTTTGTTCCATGGCCTGGAACATGTTGCGCGAATGTTCTTCCCAACTCATGCCATCGGGGCGCAGGTAGCAGTCCGGGCTTGGCACCTTGAGGGTGTCCAGCAGCAAGGCCTTGTAGGTCTCGGTGAACAGCGGCACATCGCCAACCGACATCGCGGCGATGGTTTCGCCGTGGTAGCTGTTGGTCAGGGTGACAAAGCGATTTTTGTTCGGCTGGCCGCGGTTGAGCCAATAGTGAAAGCTCATTTTCAGCGCGACTTCGATGCATGACGAGCCATTGTCGGCGTAGAAGCAGCGGGTCAGGCCTTCGGGGGTGAGCTTGACCAGGCGCTCGGACAGCTCGATCACCGGCTGGTGGCTGAAGCCGGCGAGGATCACGTGCTCCAGTTGGTCCACCTGATCCTTGATACGCTGGTTGATACGCGGGTTGGCGTGGCCGAACACGTTGACCCACCAGGAGCTGACAGCATCGAGGTAGCGCTTGCCTTCAAAGTCTTCCAGCCACACGCCTTCACCGCGCTTGATTGGCACCAGCGGCAGCTGCTGGTGGTCTTTCATCTGGGTGCAGGGATGCCACAGCACCGCCAGGTCGCGTTGCATCCACTGGTTATTCAAGCCCATCTTTTCGTCTCCTCGAAGCGCTGCCGTGACCCGCGCAGGCAAAACAATCGCGCAAGCCTATGCAATGGCGGGCGGTGTCACAACCCAATTGAGCGTTTGTAGGATAATTCGCGATAAATGCAGGACGGTCTGTCACGTATCTTAGGAATAGTCGTTAATCCATCGTTAACTTAATCTGTGTACTCTTTAAGATCGTTTTTTTCGATGTTTCATAGCGAAATTTTCCGCTTTATATCGATAAGTAAAACGCTAGTCTTGAGCACGGCTCTTACGGGATTTGGTTAATGCAACTACGAAACTCATCGACCCGCTACGGCTGGGTCAGCATTGTGATTCATTGGGGCGTGGCACTGGTGGTGTTCGGTCTGTTTGCGCTGGGCTTGTGGATGGTCGGTCTCGACTATTACAGCGCCTGGCGTAAAGACGCGCCGGATTTGCACAAAAGCATTGGCCTTACGTTGTTTGCGGTCATGTTGGTGCGCATTGTCTGGCGCCTGCTCAGCCCGCCGCCGCCAGCGCTGGCCAGCTATAGCCGCCTGACCCGTATCGGTGCCGCATTCGGCCACGGGTTCCTGTATCTGGGGCTGTTTGCGGTGATGATTGCCGGCTATCTGATTTCCACCGCAGACGGTGTCGGGATCCCGGTGTTTGGTTTGTTTGAAATTCCTGCCGTGGTTTCCGGTCTACCGGACCAGGCAGATGTAGCCGGGCTGGTGCATTTGTACCTGGCCTGGGTGCTGGTGGTCTTTGCCGGCCTGCATGGCGTGGCGGCCTTGAAACACCACTTCATTGATCGTGATGCAACCCTGGTCCGTATGCTGGGGCGCAAAGCCTGATGTTCAACCTCGACTCACAAGGAATAGAAAGCATGTTGAAAAAAACTCTCGCCGCTCTGGCAATTGGTTCTGCTCTGCTGTCTGCTGGTTCGGCGATGGCGGCTGACTACGTGATCGACAAAGAAGGCCAGCACGCCTTCGTCGATTTCAAGATCAGCCACTTGGGCTACAGCTTCATCACCGGTACTTTCAAGGACCTGGACGGCAAGTTCAGCTTTGACGCTGCCAAGCCTGAAGATGCCAAGATCGAAGTGAATGTGCGCACCGCCAGTATCTTCAGCAACCATGCCGAGCGCGACAAGCACGTTAACAGCAAGGACTTCCTGGAGTCGGGCAAATTCCCGGATGCCAAGTTTGTCTCCACCAGCGTCAAGCCAACCGGCAAGAATGCCGATGGCAAGCTGACTGCCGATGTCACTGGCGACCTGACTTTCCACGGGGTCACCAAGCCAATCGTGGTCAAGGCTACGTTCCTGGGTGAAGGCAAGGATCCATGGGGTGGCTACCGTGCCGGCTTTGAAGGCACCACCAGCATCAGCCGCAAAGAGTTCAACAAGGATGGTATGGATGTAGGTCCACAGTCCGACAAGGTTGAGCTGTACATCACCTTTGAAGGTGTAAAAGCGAAGTAATGCTTTGTCTGTAGGAGCGAGCAAGCTTGCTCCTACAGTAGTTTGAAGGCATAAAAAAACGCCCCGTATCGCAAGATACGGGGCGTTTTTTATGCCAGCAACTTAGCGGTTGCGGGTCAGCAACGCTGGTTTTTCACCACGAGGGCGGCCTGGCAGTTGATCCAACTGCTCAGGTGTCGGGAAGCGATCGCTTTTCGACTCCTTGTGGATGATCTTCGGCGTGGTTCCGCTGCGCGGGTTCTGCACGGCTGGCTCGGAGGAGCGTGGCTGCTCATCACGGGCGGGGCGGCGGTTGCGCGACTCTTCGCGACGAGCCTGGCCGTCACGTGGTGCGCCGTTACGCGGACCATTGCGCTTGGCCGGTGGGGTGCCGGTGGTGGCGCCGTTGCTGCTGCGCGGAGCGTTCTGGCGACCCTGTGGCTGGCCGCCGGTGCGCGGAGCACCTGCACCCGGTGCCGGGGCACCCGGGCGACGACCACGACCCTGGGCCGGTTTGGCCTGGGGCACGTAGTCTACGCGGTTACCGAAGTTATCCACGTCATCGTCGAGGAACTCATCCGGTGCGCGGTCGGCTGCGGCGCGTGGCGGCTGGCTCGGCTGGCGCTGTTCGCGGGCCGGGGTGCCTTCGCGGGGCTTTTGCTCACGGGCTGGGCGTTCGCCACGGCCGTTGGTGGGCGCCTTGTCTTTGCCGCCCTTGTCCTTGCCTTTGTCGCGACGACCACCGCCACCGCCGCCGCCGTTCGGGCCATCGCCCTTGGGCCCACGTGGGTTGCGCGGGTTACGCACGTCCGGGCGCTCGCGCACTTCCGGTTTCTCGGCTTCCACGGTGCTGGCATCGAAGCCCATCAGGTCGCCGTCGGCGATTTTCTGCTTGGTCATGCGCTCGATGCTTTTCAGCAGTTTTTCTTCATCCGGGGCGACCAGGGAAATGGCCTCACCCGAACGACCGGCCCGGCCCGTACGGCCGATACGGTGCACGTAGTCTTCATCGACATTTGGCAGCTCGAAGTTGACCACGTGCGGCAGTTGGTCGATATCCAGGCCGCGGGCGGCGATATCGGTGGCGACCAGGATCCGTACGGAGCCGGCCTTGAAGTCGGCCAGGGCCTTGGTCCGCGCGTTCTGGCTCTTGTTGCCGTGGATGGCGACGGCGGTCAGGCCGTGCTTGTCCAGGTACTCGGCCAGGCGGTTGGCGCCGTGCTTGGTGCGGGTGAACACCAGGACCTGTTCCCAGGCACCGGCGGTGATCAGGTGGGCCAACAGCGAGCGCTTGTGGCTGGCTGGCAGGCGGAACACCCGTTGCTCGATACGCTCGACCGTGGTGTTGGGCGGCGTGACTTCGATGCGCTCGGGGTTGTGCAGCAGTTTGCCGGCCAGGGCGGTGATGTCGTTGGAGAACGTTGCCGAGAACAGCAGGTTCTGGCGTTTGGCCGGCAGGCGCGCGAGGACTTTCTTCACGTCATGCACAAAGCCCATGTCGAGCATGCGGTCGGCTTCGTCCAGCACGAGGATTTCCACGTGGGACAGATCGACGCTGCCTTGGCCGCACAGGTCGAGCAAGCGACCTGGGCAGGCGACCAGCACGTCAACCCCGCGGGACATGGCCTGAACCTGAGGATTCATGCCGACGCCGCCGAAGATGCAGGCGCTGACGAACTTCAGGTCGCGGGCATAGAGCTTGAAGCTGTCATGCACTTGGGCGGCGAGTTCGCGGGTGGGGGTCAGGACCAGTACGCGGGGTTGGCGCGGGCCGTGACGTTGGGATTTGTCCGGGTGACCGTTGGGGAACAACCGCTCCAGAATCGGGAGGGCGAAGCCGCCGGTTTTACCAGTACCTGTCTGAGCCGCGACCATCAGGTCGCGACCTTGCAACACGGCGGGAATAGCCCGCTGTTGCACCGGAGTAGGCTCGGTATAGCCCGCTGCCTCGATGGCGCGGACTAAAGCCTCGGAGAGACCGAGGGAAGCAAAGGACATGAGTAATCCTGTTTGTAGTTAGGGCTTGGCCCAAAGGGATAATCTTGCCGGGCGCGAATCGCGTTTAGAGGAACGCAACCCCGTCCGGTCCTGCTGGGGCTGGCACGCACTCCAACAGCTCGCGCGGGCTGCAAAGCTGCGCAGTAGCGGGGTTGGATGCCTGTTAGACGACCACAGCGGCCGGGCGTAAGCCTGGCGGAAAGGCCGGAGTATAACAGAGCAATCACTGCGCGCTGCTTTCCTGCTGCTCAACGGTGTCGTCCAGCCGCGGCGAGGGCGCTATTTTCGCATGGATACCGGCATATTTCGCACTCAGGGCTGCGTAGGCCGGCTCTTGCTTGAAGCGCTTGAGTTCGGCAGCGAAGCGCTGCACCAGCAGGTCCATGCCCGCGCCACGGCGCACGGCGAGGAATTGCTTCTGGCTGCTGATCACCGGTGGCGCCTGTGTGACCTGGTGCTCCAGGCCCAACGCCTTGAGCACATGCTGGCCAACCCGGCGGTCGGTGATCACCAGGTCAATCCGACCACGGGCCAGCTTGCCGAAGTTGGCCTCATGGCTGGGCGCCGGTTCCCGGGTAAACAGGGTGGATTCGCTGAACCCGGCGCTATACAGGTAGCCAGGGGAGGTGCCGATGGTCAGCCCCTTGAGGTCCTCCAGGGTCTGGAACGGATGCGGGCGTTCGTTGGCGTAGAACATCACAAATTCAACCTTGGACAGCGGTTCGCTGGGGTAAAGCAGCGCAGCGTCGCGTTCGTGGCTGTGGAAAATATCCAGCGCGCCATCGGCCAGGCCCTGGTCGAGCATGGCCAGGCAACGTTTCCAGGGCAGGAACTGCCATTGCACCTCGATCCCCAGGCGCTGGAACACGATGACGGTGGTCTCGTAGTCGAGCCCGCGCATCTGGCCGTTTTCTTCGTAGACGTAAGGTGCCCAGGGCTCGGTGACAATGCGTAGTTTCTCGCCGTGGGCGGCCAGGCTCAGGCAAGTGAAAAGGACAGCGGTCAACAACTGGAGAATGACGGGCATACCCTGAGGTTACGACTGTCTCAGGGTAAAGAGAAGCTCTGGATCGGGGATCTTCAGGCCGCAAACCTGAACTTTTATTGTGCCGCCGAGCCGGGAAGGAGTCCGGGTCGGCGGTACGGGAGGGCAGCCTCAGCGTGGCAGCTTGAGGTTGTTCCAGATCGCCAGGCTCGGGTCGGCCTGGTTCAGGGTGTAGAAGTGCAGCCCCGGTGCGCCACCTTGCAGCAAGGTCTCGCACATGTCACTGATGACCTGCTCGCCAAAGGCCTGGATGCTCTTGACGTCATCGCCATAGGCTTCCAGCTGCTTGCGTACCCAGCGTGGGATTTCTGCACCGCAGGCGTCAGAGAAGCGCGCCAGCTTGCTGTAGTTGGTGATCGGCATGATGCCCGGCACGATCGGGATATTCACACCCATGGCCTGCACGCGCTCGACAAAGTAGAAGTAGCTGTCGGCGTTGAAGAAGTACTGGGTGATCGCACTGTTGGCGCCGGCATTGGCCTTGCGCACGAAGTTGTTGAGATCGTCCTCAAAGTTGCGTGCCTGCGGGTGCATTTCCGGGTAGGCGGCCACTTCGATATGGAAGTGATCACCGGTTTCCTCACGAATGAAGCTCACCAGGTCATTGGCGTAGCGCAATTCGCCGCTGGCCATGCCCATGCCGGACGGCAGGTCGCCACGCAGGGCAACGATACGCTTGATGCCGGCGGCCTTGTATTGGCTCAGCAGGCCACGCAGGTCGGCCTTGCTGTCGCCCACGCACGACAGGTGCGGCGCGGCGGGCACCTTGGCTTCGCTTTCCAGTTGCAGCACGGTGTTGATCGTGCGATCACGGGTCGAGCCGCCTGCGCCGTAGGTGCAGGAGAAAAAATCGGGGTTGTAGCTGGCCAACTGCTTGGCAGTCGCCATTAGTTTTTCATGCCCAGCATCGGTCTTGGTCGGGAAGAACTCGAAGCTGTAGCGACGGTCTTGGGACATGGTAATACCCTTGGAAACTCAAAAACCTGGAAGGCATACACAATCGATGCGGGTGCCGGGCTTTCTGTGGGAGCTGGCTTGCCTGCGATAGCATCAGCGCGGTATTGCTGGAATACCGTGGTGCCTGCATCGCGGGCAAGCCCGGCTCCCACAGAGGAGCCGGCGCCGGCAGGGCCGATCAGTAGCGGTAGGCGTGCGGCTTGAACGGGCCTTCAACCGTCACGCCGATGTAGTCGGCCTGGGTCTTGGTCAGTTGCGTCACCACGCCGCCGAAGCCGCGGACCATTTCCAGGGCCACTTCTTCGTCGAGTTTCTTCGGCAGTACTTCCACGGTCAGGCGCTCGGCTTTCTGGGCAGGCGACAGGTCGGCGTATTTTTGGCCGAACAGGAAGATCTGCGCCAGTACCTGATTGGCGAACGAGCCATCCATGATGCGGCTTGGGTGGCCGGTGGCGTTGCCCAGGTTAACCAGGCGGCCTTCGGCCAGCAGGATCAGGTAGTCGTCGTTCTGCGGATCAAAGCTGCCAGCACCGGTACGGTGAACCTTGTGCACCTGAGGTTTGACTTCTTCCCATGCCCAGTGCTTGCGCATGAAAGCGGTGTCGATTTCGTTGTCGAAGTGACCGATGTTGCACACCACGGCGCGTTTTTTCAGGGCCTTGAGCATGTTGGCATCGCAGACATTGACGTTACCGGTGGTGGTCACGATCAGGTCGATCTTGCCCAGCAGGGCCTTGTCGATGCTGGCTTCGGTGCCGTCGTTCTGGCCGTCGATGAACGGCGAGACCACTTCAAAACCGTCCATGCACGCTTGCATGGCGCAGATCGGGTCGACTTCGGAAACCTTGACGATCATGCCTTCCTGGCGCAGGGACTGGGACGAACCCTTGCCCACGTCACCGTAACCGATCACCAGGGCTTGCTTGCCCGACAGCAGGTGGTCGGTGCCGCGCTTGATCGCATCGTTGAGGCTGTGACGGCAGCCGTACTTGTTGTCGTTCTTGCTCTTGGTCACCGAGTCGTTGACGTTGATGGCCGGGATTTTCAGCTCGCCCTTGGCCAGCATGTCCAGCAGGCGGTGCACGCCGGTGGTGGTTTCTTCGGTCACGCCGTGGACACGGTCGAGGATGGCCGGGTACTTCTTGTGCAGCAGCTCGGTCAGGTCGCCGCCGTCGTCGAGGATCATGTTGGCATCCCAAGGCGCGCCATCCTTGAGGATGGTTTGCTCCAGGCACCACTCGTACTCTTCTTCGGTCTCGCCTTTCCAGGCGAACACCGGGATACCGGCAGCGGCGATGGCGGCAGCGGCCTGGTCCTGGGTCGAGAAGATGTTGCAGGACGACCAGCGCACTTCGGCACCCAGGGCAACCAGGGTCTCGATCAGCACGGCAGTCTGGATGGTCATGTGGATACAGCCGAGGATCTTCGCGCCCTTGAGCGGCTGCTCGGCGGCGTACTTGCGGCGCAGACCCATCAGGGCAGGCATTTCGGATTCGGCGATAAAGGTTTCGCGACGGCCCCAGGCAGCGAGGGACATATCGGCGACTTTGTAGTCGGTAAAACCTGCAGGCGTGATTACAGCGCTCATGAAGAGCCTCCATTCGTAGTGTGCGAATGGGCGCCGTTGTGCGTTTAGTATCCAGCCAGGACAACCCGGCGGGGCAACGCCCCATCCGAGCCTGACAGGCCAGGGCCTGCTGCAGCGCCCCTCGGACAGGTGGCGGGAGAACGGTATCGATCACCGATGACCGTTTGAAGCGGTGGCGATTATAGCTGCCTGCGCCTGACTTCCCAAGCCTTTCTGTCGGGCTCATGAAGATCGCTCATGGCGCTGATAGGTAATGGCTCGTAGAGCTTGGGCCGGCGCTCTGCCATGATGTCGGCCATCATTCGGCAAGACGCTTTGGAGTGAACATGAACTTCCACACCCGCAAATGGGTAAAACCCGAAGACCTCAACCCCAACGGCACCCTGTTCGGTGGCAGCCTGCTGCGCTGGATCGACGAAGAGGCCGCGATCTACGCCATCGTTCAACTGGGCAACCAGCGGGTGGTGACCAAGTACATCTCCGAGATCAACTTTGTCAGCGCTTCGCGCCAGGGCGACATCATCGAACTGGGCATCACCGCCACCGAGTTTGGCCGCACCTCCATCACCCTGACCTGTGAAGTGCGCAACAAGATCACGCGCAAGAGCATCCTGACTGTGGAAAAAATGGTCTTCGTCAACCTCGGCGAAGACGGCCTGCCGGCCCCCCATGGTCGTACCGAGATCAAGTACGTCAAAGACCAGTTCAAGGACGACAGCGAGTAACCTTCCTTGTCAGTAAGTGGCCATTGAACGCTGGTGATGGCTGGTAGGTCGTACCTGAACATCGTCACCCAACGTTCAGGTACGCCCATGGCCACGCAAGAAGACGGCAAGACTCCCAACCTGTCGCAGGCAGAGCAGCAGGATGTGGACAAGAACCAGCCACCCCGGGCGGCGGTGTTGCATGAAATCATCCGCACCCAGGGCGACCAGGAGCTGGAGCGCAGCGTCGCGGCGCTATGGTGGTCGGCGCTGGCCGCCGGCCTGACCATGGGCCTGTCATTGATGGCCATGGGGTTGCTCAATTCCCGTCTGCCCGACGGCGAAGCCTTCAAGGTGATCGCCAGCTTTGGCTACTGCGCGGGCTTTCTCGCGGTGATCCTCGCACGCCAGCAACTGTTCACCGAAAACACCCTGACCGCCGTGCTGCCGGTGATGAGCAAGCCGACCCTGGGCAATGCCGGGCGCTTGGTGCGGCTGTGGACGGTGGTGCTGGTGGGCAACCTGTGCGGCACGTTGCTGGTGGCCTATGTGATGTTGCACCTGCCGATCTTCGACACCAGGACCGACCAGGCCTTCCTCGAAATCGGGCGTAAGATCATGGAAAACGACACGGGCCAGATGTTCGCCAAGGGCATCGTTTCCGGCTGGATGATCGCCACCATGGTGTGGATGATCCCGTCCATGGAAAGCGCCAAGATGTGGATCATTATCCTGATCACCTACCTGATGGCGCTGGGCGACTTTACCCACATCGTCGTCGGTTCGGCAGAGGTGTCCTACCTGGTATTTGCCGGCGAACTGCCGTGGAAGGACTTCTGGCTGGTGTTTGCCGGGCCGACCCTGGCCGGCAATATCATCGGCGGCAGTTTTATCTTCGCGCTGATCAGCCATGCGCAGATTCGCAGCGAATGCAGCCTGCCGGGCAAAAAGGCGGCGGCCCCCAGGCATCCGCAGCGGACCGACAAGGATCAGTGAGGCCAGGGTGCGCCAGCGCGGTATTTGGTATATGTATGTGCTGACACATCACGAATCACTTACAGGAGGTTCCATTGCTTGCGACAGTCCTGGTACTGATAGCCGCACTGTTGCATGCGACGTGGAACACCTTGATCAAATTCAGCGGCGAACGCCTGTTGGTGATCGCCTGCATGGACAGCGTTGCGCTGCTGTTTGTGCTATTGGCGGTAGGGTTTGTGACGCTGCCGCCCCTGGAAATCTGGCCGTGGATCATCGCGTCGGCCCTGTTCGAGTTGCTCTACCGTTACCTGCTGATCCAGGCCTACCGCGTCGGCGACCTGGGCTTG
Source organism: Pseudomonas gessardii (assembly GCF_001983165.1). GTDB lineage: Bacteria > Pseudomonadota > Gammaproteobacteria > Pseudomonadales > Pseudomonadaceae > Aquipseudomonas > Aquipseudomonas gessardii. Next base: position 96,649 of record NZ_MNPU01000018.1, read on the forward strand.
GTGTATCCACTGATGCGTGGTTTGTCGCCGCTGGTGGTGCTGGCGTTGACCCTGGTGTTTGCCGGGGAAGTCCTCAGTACCCAGCAGATTGTCGGCATCCTGCTGATCCCGTTCGGCATGTTGTGCCTGTTGTGGCAAGGCGGTGGCGGGGATCGGTTGCCCTGGTCGATGTTACCGGTGGTGGCGCTGATCGGCCTGTGCATTGGCTGCTATACCTTCCTTGATGGGCAGGCGCTGCGACGCTGGTCGCACCCGTTGGACTACCTGGTCTGGCTGACCCTGATTAGCGCCTGGCCCTTTCCCTTGCTGGCCATGGTGCGCAAGCGCGCGGCGTTCAGCCTGTTCTGGCGCACCCAGTGGCGGTTGGGGTTGAGCGTGGGATTGTGCGTGTTGTTGAGCTACGCTCTGGTACTTTGGGCCATGCAGTTGGGCTCGATTGCCGAGGCCGCCGCGCTGCGGGAAGTCAGCGTGATCCTGGTGGTGTTGTTCGGTATGCGTTACCTGAAAGAACCTTTCGGCCGCTCCCGGCTCTTAGCCTGTGGGTTGGTGCTGATCGGCATGTTCGTGATGAAACTCTAACCAGCGGATAAAACTAAAAAAGGAATGAGTGATGACTGTCGCTTTCTGGTGTGTGTTGATCGCAATTTTTCTGCCTTACCTGTGTACCGGCGTGGCCAAGTTCAGTGGTGGCAAGTTCGGCCCCCGGCAGAACCATGACCCCCGGGCCTTCCTCGAAACCCTCGAAGGCTTCGCCAAACGCGCCCATAGTGCACAGCTCAACAGCTTTGAAGTGACCCCGGCGTTTGCCGCTGCGGTGATCATTGCCCACCTGGCCGGCAACGCGGAACTGGTGACCATCAACGTACTGGCGGTGCTGTTTATCACCAGCCGCCTGCTGTACATCATCTGCTACCTGGCGGACTGGGCGATCTTGCGTTCGCTGGTGTGGTTCGTGGGCATGGCGTTGATTGCGAGCTTCTTCTTCGTCTCGATGTAAAGCCCACCGTAGATCCCGTGTGGGAGCGGGCTTGCTCGCGATAGCGGAGTATCAGCGACAGATTGGTTGGCTGACCCACTGCAATCGCGGGCAAGCCCGCTCCCACACAGGCCCGCTCCTACATTTGCATCTTAGCTTCCTGTCGGGGCGTCCGGCACTTTAGGCAGTGCCGCGCCCTTGGGCCACAGCATCCAGATCTGGCCTTGCTGCTTCATATTCCCGGCCAACTCGCCCGCTGCATCACCCGTGCCCCAGAACAAGTCCGCACGCACCTCACCGACAATCGCCCCCCCTGTATCCTGGGCCGCTACCGGTCGTACGATCGGCGCGCCATCGGGACGGGTCGTCGACAACCACAACAGGCTGCCCAGTGGGATGACCTTGCGGTCCACGGCCACGCTGTAGCCGGCGGTCAGCGGCACGTTCAGCGAGCCGCGCGGGCCTTCATTGCTGTCGGGGCGGGTGCTGAAGAAGACGTAGCTTGGGTTGCTCGCCAACAGTTCCGGGATCCGTTCAGGATGGGCCTTGGCCCAGGCACTGATCGCGCCCATGCTCACTTCGTCTTTCTTCAACTCGCCTTGCTCCACCAGCCAGCGGCCGATAGGGCGATAAGGGAAGCCGTTCTGGTCGGCATAGCCCACGCGCAGTTGGCGCCCGTTCGCCAGTTGGATACGGCCCGAACCCTGGATCTGCAGGAATTGCAGGTCCATCGGCTGGGTCAGCCAGGCGATGGGCTTGGCACTGGAGCCTTGCTGGTTGATGGTGCCCGCATCGTCATAGGGTTTGAGCACCCGGCCTTCCAGGCGCCCGCGCAGGCGTTTGCCCTTGAGTTCGGGGTAGATGCTTTCCAGGTTGACGATGATCAGGTCGTCCGGCACGCCAAACACGGGCACATGGGCGGTCTTGGTCTCGGTGAGGCTGCCCGGGTAGACCGGTTCGTAGTAGCCGGTGATCAGGCCATTGGGGGTATTGTCCGCCGAGCGCAAGCCATACACGTCCAGCTGTTGCTTGAGGAAGCCACGGATATCGCTGGCGTTGCCCGGCACATTGGCGGCTGCAGCGCAGGTGGTGCCCCATACCGGGTCGTTTTTCAGGCGTTGGCAGGCACTGCGCCAGGACTCGAAGCCGGCTAGCAGGTCGTTGTCCGAGACCGTCGGCAGGGCTTCCCAGGTGGCGCTGACATAGGTCGCTACGGCGTGGGGTTTTTCCGGCTCGGGCTTGGGGGCCGGAGCATTGCCGCCGTCGCATCCGGCCAGCAGCGCGATCATCGGCAGAGCCCAGGCCAGCCGGCGGCTCCAGGGGTTGAACAGGTTATTCATGCAAGTAATTCCCAAGGCGATTGCCCACGCACGTTACCGCGCAAGCATCCATATTATTAATAGGGCTATTGGCCTTTACGGGTGGGGCGAGGATACTGGCCGCCGTTTCCCGTGACCCTGAGCCACCATGACTTTTAAAAAACTGACTGTTGTATTGCTGGCCTGCCTGACGCTGACCGCCTGCGGTGGCGTGGACCCGAACTCGCCGCTGGGCCAGCGCAAGGCCATTTTCAAGCAGATGCTCAAGACCGGCGAAGACCTGGGTGGCATGCTGCGTGGTCGCATCCCGTTCGACGGGGCGAAATTTGCCGAGGGTGCGGTCAAGCTCGACGCCCTGTCCCATGAGCCGTGGCAGCACTTTCCAACGGTGCGCGAAGAAGACCACACCAGCGCCAAGGACGACGTATGGCAGAAACAGGCCCAGTTCCAGGAACTGGCGCGCAACCTTGAGGCGGCCACCGGTGAATTGGTGATCGCCAGCCAGGTGCAGCCTTACAAGGCCAGTAACCTGGGGCCGGCCGTGCAGAAAGTCGAAGATGCCTGCAGCGCCTGTCATAAGCAGTTTCGCGACCATTGAGGTTCGGTCTTATGGGTCTTACTTGTCCAGATCGTCGAGGGCTTGCTGCAGTTCTTTGCGCGATTCGGCGAGCTTGTCCTTACGCTTGTTGATCTTCTCGGAGTCGCCCTTTTTCATGGCTTTATCGAGGTCGGCCTGACGGCGGCTGACTTCGTGCTTGGCATCCAGCACCTTGTTCTCGCGTTCCTTTTTCAGGGCGGCGTCGGTGCAGTGCTCGGTGACTTCGCTCAAGGCTTTTTCCAGGCCGGCTTGTTGCTCGCTGTTGCCGTGGGCCTTGGCTTGTTCGATCTGCTGGCTGATGGCCTGGCGCTTGGCGGCGCAACCGGTCAGTTGCGCGGCTGTCTCGGTCGCCAGCAATGGCGTGGCCAGGAAACTGGTGAGGGTCAGCAGGGCAAGCGGTGCAAGAAACTTCATAAAAACTCCAAAATCAACAAGATCGTTGTCAGGTGGGCAGGGTGATTTCTGCCAGCACCGGTTAATGTCGCGGGTTGGGACTAAAAGCCGTCTATCCCGGCCGCCCGCAGTGTTTCGCTCATGGCCACCACCTGGGGGTCGCGAAAAAAAGCGCTCAACTGCGCCGCTCGCCCCGGGCCGATTCCCGCCTCGGCCTGCCATGCTTGCGTGTCTCGGGCGGCCAGGGCATGCCAACCGCCGGCCAGGTTGTTGCGCGCAGTGGGTGGAACGCCCAGCGCCGTCAGCCACTGGGCGAACGGCCGCTGGCGCGCACTGCGCAGGCTCGCAAGCAGGCGTGCACTGCTGCGGTCGCCGAATCCGTCAATGGTAGCAAGCTCTGTCTCATCAAGGTTCAACCAATCCACCAAACCGTTGATTTGCCCGGCCTGGATCAAGTTGCTCCAGGTCTCGCGGCCAATGTGTGGCAGATCCAGGCCCTGCTTGCCACTGAGCCAGGTCAGCCGGGCCAGCAGTTGTTCCTCGCAGGCCGGGGCCAGCCGCCAGCAGCTCAGGTGATGGAAATCGCTGGCTAGCGGTACCGCGACATCGACCCGTGGATAGCTGCGCAGGATGACCTGGTCGAGCCGTGGGATCACCTGGCCGGCAAGGCTGATGGACACCTGGTCGCCGGGGCGGATATCCAGGGCTTGCCAGCGTTTCAACGAGCCGAGGCTGACGCGTTTGATCTGGCGATCGTCGAGCAGCACCGGGTCCAGTTCCAGGATCGGTGTGATACGACCGGTGCGGCCGATCTTGAACCGCACCTGGCGAACATGGGCCAGGGCTTTGATGACCGGGTATTTCCAGGCGACGGCCCAGTACGGCGCACTGGCTTGCCAGCGACTGGCCGGGGCACGTTGGCTTTGGTGCAGCACCACGCCATCCGTGGCGAAGGGCAATGGATGCCCAAGCCAGAAAGCGCGCCAGTGACGCGCCTGTTCAAAGGTGCCGATAGGTTGGCTGTAGCGCCGGCTGTCGACAAAGCCCCAGTGAGCGAGGCTGTCCAATTGCTGCCTGATGTCCGCCGGCCCTTGTGGCCAGGCCCAGATGAACAGGCCGATACCGGCGGCGTCGGCATCACTCAGTTGTTGGCGGTTCATCAGCCCGGAGATTTTGCTGCGGGCATTCAGGCCGCCCGTTTCCCCTTGGATATGGGCCTCCAGGCGCCAGTACAACTCGCCTTGCAAGAGCAGGTCGATGGCCTCGGGCAGTTGTTGCACGATGCCGGGGATCTTGCGGGCCGAGGCGGTCCAGTCCTGGCCGAACAGGCCATCGCCGCGGCTGATGACCTGGGCCAGGCGCCCCGCGCGATAGACCAGGGTCACGGCCACGCCATCGACCTTGGGTTGTATCCACAGGTCGCTGCGGGCCTGGATCCAGTCTGCCACGGCGCGGTCATTGACCCGCTTCTCAAGCCCCGTGTGCGGGACTGGATGGGCGACGCTGCCCCGTGCGCTGGACAGGGGATTGCCGGCCGCTGACGGCGCCTGGGCAAAACAGCCCCGCCATTGCTCCAGGCGCCAGCGGGCCTGGTCGTAGAGTTCGTCGCTGATCAGGGATTGGCCGAGGCGATGGTAGCTGTCGTCCCACAGGCTGATTTGCCGTTGCAGGGCGCTGATTTCGTCCCTGGCCTTGTCGGCTGGCCAGTCCGGGCAGCCCTGCGCCCAAGGGGCGAGGGGAAAGAGCATCAACAGCAGGTAGGTCAGCAGGCGTGGCGTCATCATGAGCATCCTTGCTCTGAAGGGGCGCCCAGCCTAAAACAAGCAAACGCCCATAAAAAAGCCCCGCAGGCGCGAGGCTTTTTACTGGGTGTTTCTGCTTACTTGAACAGACCGCCCAGGGCTTTCACGGTGTCATTGCTGTCAGCCTTGGCTTGCTGCTTTTGCGAGGCTTCGTCGAGCTTGCCCTGGGACTCGCCGACTTTTTTGCAACCTTTGTTTACCTGGTCCAGTGCAGCCTGCATGGCTTTCACTTTCAGGTCTTCGCCATTGGCTTTGGCCGCATCGACCTTGGCTTGCAGCTCCTGGCTCTGTTTTTCGCAGTTGCCGGTAGCACCGCCCAGTTGGGAGGTCAGGGCGCCAGTCAGGCCGCTCAGGTCAGCAGCTTGCGCGGACAGGGTGAACAGGCTGAGCAGCAGGGCGGCAGGGGCGAGCGTGGAAATACGCATGAAAAACCTCAATGTTCGATTGCCTGCGCACTTGGCTGTCCCGAGCAGGCGCAATGCAATATCCAGGTGGGGTGAATGCTCGGGAGGGCGCGGATTTTAGTGGGCCATCATTTGGCCTGCAAGGGTTGGATCCAATAAATGTGAACTATTTGCCAAGCCCGCCAGCGCGAGCCAATCGGGCCGGCAAAAAAGTGCAACAAAAAGCCCCGCCGGGAAAACCCGGCAGGGCCTTGGGTGTTGCATACAGCGATTACAGGCCGGCGGCGGTACGCAGGTCGTCGGCGCGGTCGGTTTTTTCCCAGGTGAACGTGGTGAAGGTGTCGTCGCCGACGGTCTTCTGTTCAGGGGTACGACCGAAGTGGCCGTAGGCCGCGGTTTCCTGGTACATCGGGTGCAGCAGGTCGAGCATGGTGGTGATTGCGTACGGACGCAGGTCGAAGATCTCACGCACCAGCTTGACGATCTTGTCATCGCTGATCTTGCCGGTACCGAAGGTGTTCAGCGAGATCGATGTAGGCTGGGCCACACCAATGGCGTAGGACACCTGGATCTCGCAACGCTCGGCCAGGCCGGCCGCGACGATGTTCTTGGCCACATAGCGACCGGCGTAGGCGGCCGAACGGTCAACCTTGGATGGATCCTTGCCGGAGAACGCGCCACCGCCGTGACGGGCCATGCCGCCGTAGCTGTCGACGATGATCTTGCGCCCGGTCAGGCCGCAGTCGCCCACCGGGCCACCAATGATGAACTGGCCGGTCGGGTTGATGTGGAACTGGGTGTCCTTGGTCAGCAGCTCGGCAGGCAGCACGTGCTTGACGATCAGCTCCATCACGCCTTCGCGCAGGTCTTTGTAGGAGACTTCCGGGTTGTGCTGGGTCGACAGCACCACGGCGTCGATCCCCACCACTTTGCCGCCTTCGTAACGGCAGGTGACCTGGGACTTGGCATCCGGGCGCAGCCAAGGCAGCAGGCCGGATTTGCGGGCCTCGGCCTGGCGCTTGACCAACTGGTGCGAGAAGGTGATCGGCGCCGGCATCAGCACGTCGGTTTCGTTGCTGGCGTAGCCGAACATCAGGCCCTGGTCGCCGGCGCCCTGGTCTTCCGGCTTGGCGCGGTCGACCCCCTGGTTGATGTCGGGCGACTGCTTGCCGATGATGTTCATCACGCCGCAGGTCGCGCCGTCGAAGCCGACGTCGGAGCTGGTGTAGCCGATGTCGGTGATCACGTCACGGACGATCTGCTCCAGGTCGACCCAGGCCGAGGTGGTGACTTCACCGGCGATGATCGCTACGCCCGTTTTCACCAGCGTCTCGCACGCCACGCGGGCGAACTTGTCTTCAGCAATGATGGCGTCCAGCACCGCATCAGAAATCTGGTCGGCGATTTTGTCCGGATGCCCTTCAGACACGGACTCGGAGGTGAAAAGGGAATATTCGCTCATCTCGATGTTTTCCTGATATTTACCGATGGTGAGTGTCGCCAGTTGGCCGCTGAAAGTGGCGGACCTGAATCTGGAAACCATTACGTAAGCCTACATACAGGCTTTCCCCGGGAACGAGTCCCGCAGCAGTGGCCCAACGGGCCAGATCGTCCTGTTCAAACCCCAACCAGAGATCACCGCAGGCCTCCCTGGCCCAACTCTGGTTGTGGCTGCATAAATCAGTTACCAAAAGACTGCCGCCCGGTTGCAGCAAACCGGCCATTTGTTTGAGGGCGTCGGCCGGAGCGGCGAAATGGTGCAAGACCATGTTCAACACCACGCAATCGGCTTGTAGCCCTACATCATTCAAGGCATCGGCCAGCCGCAGGCTGACGTTGCCCAAGTGCTCGCGCTCGCACAGCTGGCGCGCCAGTTCCAGCATGGCCGGGCTGTTGTCCAGCGCCGTCACCTGGTGGAAACGGCGGGCCAGGTCCGGTAGGAACCCGCCGTCGCCCGGGCCGACTTCCAGCGCCGTGGCGCCTTGGTCGAAGCCCAGTTTGTCGAGCAGCGCCAGCACGCTTTCGCGGTATTGGGGCAGCCCGGCAATCAGGTCCTGCTGGGCGCGGAACTTGTCCGCCACCCGTGAGAAAAAATCCTGGCTGGCTGCGGCGCGTTGCCCGTGGACCTGAGCGATCCGCGACTGCACGTCAGCTGGCAGGGCCAGGTTGTCTACTTCTTCCAGCAAGGCCGCGTGCAGCTTGCCACCCAGCAAATCGGTGTGGGGCAGGGCGCGACGGTAAAAAATCGCATTGCCTTCACGGCGGGTGGCCACCAGGTCGGCCTGGGCCAGCACTTTCAAGTGGTGGCTCATGCCGGACTGGCCAATGGCAAAGATCCGCGCCAGTTCCAGCACGCCAAACGAATCGTTGGCCAGGGCGCGCAGTACATTCAGGCGTAGCGGATCGCCGCCGGCCTTGCACAGGGCGGCCAGCTCATCGCAATCGTCGGGGCGAATGGAAGGCGCAGGTAAGTTCATAAGGCCAGCAGTCTAGTGATGAGGTCAAATCCTCGCAAGACCAATATCAAAAAGTTTTGATATTGGTCGATAATCGGTGGTTATAAGCAGGCGCTATAACCTTTAGACGAACGGCGGGAAGTGTTCTGGCCGCCAATGCAGTCCAAACCACAGGAAAAACCTACATAAGTCGGTATCTGTCATTGCCCCGAAGGCGTTGGCTGAGGGAAAATGCCGGTCCTTTTTTCCGTTTCTTTTATTCAACCCTCAGGAGAACAGCGATGCCCAGCCGTCGTGAGCGTGCCAACGCCATTCGTGCCCTCAGCATGGATGCCGTGCAAAAAGCCAACAGCGGCCATCCCGGTGCCCCGATGGGCATGGCGGATATCGCCGAGGTACTTTGGCGTGACTACCTGAAACACAACCCGAGCAACCCATCGTTCGCCGACCGCGACCGCTTCGTGCTGTCCAACGGCCATGGCTCGATGTTGATCTATTCGTTGCTGCACCTGACCGGCTACGACCTGTCCATCGACGATCTCAAGCAGTTCCGCCAACTGCACAGCCGCACCCCGGGCCACCCGGAATTCGGCTACACCCCAGGCGTGGAGACCACCACCGGTCCCCTGGGCCAGGGTCTGGCCAATGCCGTGGGCTTTGCCCTGGCGGAAAAAGTCCTGGCGGCGCAGTTCAACCGTCCCGGCCACAACGTTGTCGATCACCACACCTACGTGTTCCTGGGTGATGGCTGCATGATGGAAGGCATTTCCCACGAAGTCAGCTCCCTGGCCGGCACCCTGGGCCTGGGCAAGCTGATCGCTTTCTACGATGACAACGGCATCTCCATCGACGGCGAAGTCGAAGGCTGGTTCACCGACGATACGCCCAAGCGTTTCGAGGCCTATAACTGGCAGGTGATCCGCAATGTCGACGGCCACGATCCAGAAGAGATCAAGACTGCTATTGAAACGGCGCGTAAAAGCGAGCAGCCGACCCTGATCTGCTGCAAGACCACCATCGGCTTCGGTTCGCCGAACAAGCAAGGCAAGGAAGACAGCCACGGCGCCCCGTTGGGTGACGCGGAAATCGCCCTGACCCGCGAAGCGCTGAAGTGGAACCATGGCCCGTTTGAAATCCCGGCGGATATCTACGCCGAGTGGGACGCCAAGGAAGCCGGCCGCGCCGCTGAAGCCGAGTGGGACCAGCGTTTTGAAGCCTACGCCGCCCAATTCCCGGCATTGGCCAATGAGCTGATGAGCCGCCTCAATGGCGATCTGCCGCTGGACTTCTCGGCCAAGGCTGACGAGTACATCGCCGAAGTGGCCGCCAAAGGCGAAACCATTGCCAGCCGCAAAGCCAGCCAGAATGCGCTGAATGCCTACGGCCCACTGCTGCCTGAGTTGCTCGGTGGTTCGGCTGACCTGGCCGGTTCCAACCTGACCCTGTGGAAAGGGTGCAAAGGTGTCTCGGCTGAAGACGCCAGCGGCAACTACATGTACTACGGCGTGCGCGAGTTCGGCATGAGCGCCATCATGAACGGTGTTGCCCTGCACGGCGGCCTGGTGCCTTACGGTGCGACCTTCCTGATGTTTATGGAATACGCGCGCAATGCCGTGCGCATGGCCGCGCTGATGAAGAAGCGCGTGATCCACGTGTACACCCACGACTCCATCGGCCTGGGCGAAGACGGCCCGACGCACCAGCCGGTCGAGCAACTGACCAGCCTGCGCACCACGCCGAACCTGGACTGCTGGCGCCCAGCGGACGCGGTCGAATCGGCCGTGGCCTGGAAGCACGCGATCGAGCGCAAGGATGGCCCATCGGCGCTGATCTTCTCCCGCCAGAACCTGCAACACCAGGTGCGTACCGACGCGCAGATCGCCGCGATCAGCCGTGGTGGCTACGTGCTCAAGGACTGCATCGGCGAGCCGGAGCTGATCCTGATCTCCACCGGTTCCGAAGTGGGCCTGACCGTCCAGGCCTACGACAAGCTGACCGCCCAAGGCCGTAACGTGCGCGTTGTGTCCATGCCGTGCACTAGCGTGTTTGAAGCCCAGGACGCGGACTACAAGCAATCGGTCCTGCCGTTGCAGGTCAGTGCGCGTATCGCCATCGAAGCGGCTCACGCCGACTACTGGTACAAGTACGTGGGCCTGGAAGGCCGCGTGATCGGCATGACCACCTACGGTGAGTCGGCGCCAGCGCCAGCGTTGTTCGAAGAGTTCGGTTTCACCCTGGAAAACATCCTGGGTCAGGCTGAAGAGCTGCTGGAAGACTAAGTCAGTCTGCGTTGTCTGTACTGGCGCCATCGCGGGCAAGCCCGCTCCCACATTTGGATCGCGGTCTAATGTGGGAGCGGGCTTGCCCGCGATAGCGATGGAACATATTGATCGAGAACCCCATGCCTGAACCCCGTCCCTACAAAGTTGCACTCAACGGCTACGGCCGGATTGGTCGTTGCGTCTTGCGTGCGCTGTTCGAGCGAGGGGCGGCGGCCGGGTTTGAAATCGTCGCCATCAACGATCTGGCCGACATGGCCAGCATCGAATACCTGACACGCTTCGACTCCACCCATGGCCGGTTCCCCGGCGAAGTGCGGATCGACGGCGATTGTCTGCATATCAATGGCAACTGCGTGAAGGTTTTGCGCAGTGCCACGCCCGAGGGCATCGACTGGGCGGCGCTGGGCGTCGACCTGGTGCTGGAATGCTCCGGTGCCTACCACACCCGTGCCGATGGCCAGCGCTTCCTCGACGCCGGTGCGCCGCGCGTGCTGTTTTCCCAGCCGATGGCCAGCGAGGCGGATGTGGATGCCACTATCGTCTATGGCGTCAACCAGGACTGCCTGACCGGTGACGAGTTGCTGGTGTCCAACGCCTCCTGCACCACCAACTGCGGCGTGCCGTTGTTGCGCCTGCTGGACCAGGCGATTGGCCTGGAGTATGTGTCGATCACCACCATTCACTCGGCGATGAACGACCAGCCGGTGATCGATGCCTACCACCATGAAGACCTGCGCCGCACCCGCTCGGCGTTCCAGTCGGTGATCCCGGTGTCCACCGGCCTGGCCCGTGGTATCGAACGCCTGTTGCCGGAACTTGCCGGGCGAATCCAGGCCAAAGCCGTGCGTGTGCCGACGGTGAACGTGTCGTGCCTGGATATCACCATGCAGACCGTCAGCGACACCGACGCCGGCGAGGTCAACCGGATCCTGCGCGACGCCGCCACCAGCGGCCCGCTCAAGGCCTTGCTGGCCTACACCGAGTTGCCGCACGCCAGTTGTGATTTCAACCACGACCCGCATTCGGCCATTGTGGATGCCAGCCAGACCCGTGTTTCCGGGCCAAGGCTGGTGAATATCCTGGCCTGGTTCGATAACGAATGGGGCTTTGCCAACCGCATGCTGGATGTGGCGGAACATTATCTGCACATCGCCTCTAAACAACCTCAACAGTAATTCAGGAACTGCGACCCATGACCGTGTTGAAGATGACCGACCTCGATCTGCAAGGTAAGCGCGTACTGATCCGCGAAGACCTCAACGTCCCAGTCAAGGACGGTGTAGTCACCAGCGATGCGCGAATCCTGGCCTCGCTGCCGACCATCAAGCTGGCCCTGGAAAAAGGCGCGGCCGTGATGGTCTGCTCCCACCTGGGTCGTCCGACCGAAGGTGAGTTCTCCGCCGAAAACAGCCTCAAGCCTGTAGCCGATTACCTAAGCAAGGCCCTGGGCCGCGAAGTGCCGCTGGTGGCTGACTACCTGGGCGGCGTCGACGTCAAGGCCGGCGACATCGTGCTGTTTGAAAACGTGCGCTTCAACAAGGGTGAGAAAAAGAACAGCGACGAACTGGCCCAGCAATATGCGGCGCTGTGCGACGTGTTCGTGATGGATGCCTTCGGCACCGCGCACCGCGCCGAGGGTTCGACCCATGGCGTGGCCAAGTTCGCCAAGGTGGCCGCTGCGGGCCCGTTGCTGGCTGCCGAGCTGGATGCCCTGGGCAAGGCCCTGGGTGCACCGGCCCAGCCAATGGCCGCCATTGTGGCTGGCTCCAAGGTGTCGACCAAGCTGGACGTGCTCAACAGCCTGAGCCAGATCTGCAACCAACTGATCGTTGGCGGCGGCATTGCCAACACCTTCCTGGCCGCTGCTGGCCACCCGGTAGGCAAGTCCCTGTACGAGCCGGACCTGCTGGATACCGCCCGGGCCATTGCGGCCAAGGTCAGCGTGCCGTTGCCGGTGGACGTGGTAGTGGCCAAGGAGTTTGCCGAAAGCGCCGAAGCCACCGTCAAGCTGATCGCCGATGTGGCGGTTGACGACATGATCCTGGATATCGGCCCGCAAACTGCAGCCAACTTCGCCGAACTGCTGAAAGCCTCCCGCACTATCCTGTGGAACGGCCCGGTCGGCGTGTTCGAGTTCGACCAGTTCGGCAACGGCACCCAAGTGCTGGCCAAGGCGATTGCCGAAAGCTCGGCATTCTCCATTGCCGGTGGTGGCGACACCCTGGCGGCCATCGATAAATATGGCGTTGCTGAGCAGATCTCCTACATTTCTACCGGTGGCGGCGCGTTCCTTGAGTTTGTCGAAGGCAAGGTGCTACCAGCCGTTGAAGTGCTGGAAAGTCGAGCCAAGGGCTGAGCCCCTCGGTCTGGAAAAGGAGCGTTCCCATGATCAAGCCATTCGCGCTGGTGATTGCCGCGGGCCTGTTGGCCGGCTGCGGCAGCGCGCCCAAGGCGTCGCCAGAGGCACCAGGGGCTGCGCCGCACACGGGCTGCTACCAGGCCGACTGGCAGGCTGAGACCATGCCGGTGATCAGCAAGCGCATAGGGCCTGACAGGCTGGAGAAATACGACTCCCCGCCCAAAGGTAAGGAACAGGGTTGCCCTTGATGGGTCTGACTCACTAACCGACAGCAATGGCGGCCCCAGGCCGCCGTTCGAGGATTGGCAATGAAAGGCGTTATCGCCCTGGCAGCACTGGCTCTATTGGCCGGTTGTGCCAACCTGAACATGTTCAACAAGGCACAGCCGCAGCAAGACACCTGGACCACCTGGGTCTGTGACAGCCAGGCCCAGGTGAACTGGCGGTTTGTCGGCAGCGACCGCAAGCAGGTGGATGTGCGCCTTGGCGGCTCCGACCAGGTGTATCGCCTCAAGCAAGACGTGGCGGCCTCCGGCGCGCTGTACAGCAATGAGCAGCTGGCGTTTCACACAAAAGGTGAGGAAGGCCTGGTTTACTGGGTTGCCACCGATGATTTGATCGGCCGGGGTTGCAAGGCCCAGTAATACAGAGCACATGGGATCCGATTCCAATTCGACAAAGATTGCGAACCGCACCCTGCAATAACGATTCAGCAGGCCAAGGCTCAACCCCTTGATCTGCAATAACTTGAATAGCAGCCGCCGCTACGGCAGGCTTGCACGATTAACGACCCTCGACCGGGAGAGACAACACAATGGCACTTATCAGCATGCGTCAAATGCTGGACCACGCAGCCGAATTCGGCTACGGCGTCCCAGCCTTTAACGTCAACAACCTTGAGCAGATGCGCGCCATCATGGAAGCCGCTGACAAGACTGACTCCCCAGTGATCGTCCAGGCTTCGGCCGGTGCGCGTAAATACGCCGGCGCCCCGTTCCTGCGTCACCTGATCCTCGCCGCGATCGAAGAATTCCCACACATCCCGGTGTGCATGCACCAGGACCACGGCACCAGCCCTGACGTGTGCCAGCGCTCGATCCAACTGGGCTTCAGCTCGGTGATGATGGACGGCTCCCTCGGCGAAGATGGCAAGACCCCGACCGACTACGACTACAACGTGCGTGTTACCCAACAAACCGTCGCCCTGGCTCACGCCTGCGGTGTTTCGGTAGAAGGCGAGCTGGGCTGCCTGGGTTCCCTGGAAACCGGCATGGCCGGTGAAGAAGACGGCATCGGCGCCGAAGGCGTGCTGGATCACAGCCAGATGCTGACCGACCCTGAAGAAGCCGCTGACTTCGTCAAGCGCACCCAGGTCGATGCCCTGGCCATCGCCATCGGCACCAGCCACGGCGCCTACAAGTTCACCAAGCCGCCTACCGGCGACGTACTGGCCATCGACCGGATCAAGGAAATCCACAAACGCATCCCCAACACCCACCTGGTGATGCACGGTTCTTCCTCGGTACCGCAAGAGTGGCTGGCGATCATCAACCAGTACGGCGGCGACATCAAAGAAACCTACGGCGTCCCGGTTGAAGAAATCGTCGAAGGCATCAAGCACGGCGTGCGCAAGGTCAACATCGACACCGACCTGCGCCTGGCCTCCACTGGTGCGATGCGTCGCCTGATGGCCACCAACCCGAGCGAGTTCGACCCGCGTAAATTCTTCGGCGCCACCGTAACGGCCATGCGTGATGTGTGTATTGCACGTTACGAAGCGTTCGGCACTGCTGGTAATGCGTCGAAGATCAAGCCGGTGTCGTTGGAAGCGATGTATCAGCGGTATTTGAAAGGTGAGTTGAACGCCAAGGTTAACTAAGCCTGAAGCGTTAACTGAAAAAACCCGCAGAGATGCGGGTTTTTTTATATCTGAAAGTTTTACTTTGGGTCGATGAATGTTTTTGAACAGGGTTCATAAATAGGGCTATTTGGATATGGCGAAAATCGGACGTTAATTTTTCACTTTTCCTCTATGCATGAAACGTCTACGGAAGTCATGCCATAGATTCTTTTGGCTGTATCTGCTATGTCTTTTTTTACTTTTTCAGCTGCCTCACTCGCCGAGGAGGCTGTGACAGTTTGAGTTGGGTTTTGAGGTAGTGAAATATAGCAGATGTATGTTGTCTCCTTTGCATAGCTTAATAGTGGCAAGGTAAGTGTGCATGCAAAGAGAGCAGCGGTGGTTAGTGTTTTTCTAAAGTCAAGTGGCTTCGTAAGAGTGAAGTTTTTCATGATTTTTACTCCGTTAGATAAGTGTGCGATCTTAGAGATAAGGGTGTTATATGGGCTCGTGTAAAGAGTAGAGCCTCAATGAGCGTGGGGCACCTGTCATAATTCACAGTTTTTAATATTTTTTTGCGATAGTTGTTGTAAACAAAAGTTTTGTTATTTGTGAGGGGGGGTAAGCGGGGCGGATCGATTCAGCCCTCTAACCCTAAGATCAAGCGGGTTTCGCTGGAAGCGATGTATCAGCGGTACTTGAAGGGTGAGTTGAACGCCAAGGTTGATTAAACCTGAAGCGTTAACTGAAAAAGCCCGCAGCGATGCGGGCTTTTTTGTGGCGATGTTTGAGCAAACTTCCTTCGGTTGCTTTTGTAGTGTTCAGAGGGGTATCTCAGATTATTAATCTTGGTCTATCGGACGTCTACATAATAGTAAGGCGTGTATCGACTGATGGTTATATCGTAGATCGTCAAATCTTGTCGTGTTCCTGAAGGGATACCTGCAAATGTTCCAGCAAAACTGCCATCGTAACTTGAGGTCATTTGCCCATAGAGATATCCGGTGTTGGCTTGCTGTAAGTTTAGAACAGTATTTGGTGCGGCGCCTGTGCCGCCGACGGTAATGGTCCCGGTTGAAGTGCTTTGTGCATAGTTGATTGAAATGGCCATTTCATATTCCTTTATTAGAGAAAGTTGATGGGCGAATCAGATAACTCCCGGTTTCAGCTTCACCCTTCCTGGGTGGTGCGAGGAAAATGATAGGGGCGGTGATTGTTACTTTCATCTGTAAGAAATGACAGTTTTTTAGAATTTTTTGGAATGACTGTTATTTAGAAATGTAAGTTGTGTAAGGGTGGTAAATTTGAAGGGCTTTTTAAAGTGAGTAATAAGGCTAACTAAACCTCAGGTGTTAATAAAAAAACCGCAGAGATGCGGTTTTTTTGTGGCTGGGCTTTGAACATACATTTATGTGTGGGCTTGCCCGCGATAGCGGCGGGTCAGTCACTAAAAATGCTGACTGATACACCGCCATCGCGGCGATGCGGCGACCCGACAAGCCCGCTTTCACATTTGGAGGGTGTTCGGCTTATTTATCGACCAGTATTTTGGGGTTTGAATTCCCCCAAACCGTATACAGGTCCGCCAACAACGCCCCATTAATATCCTCTACCTCCGCCTGGGTCGTCTGCACATTGCCCTGCTTGCCAAACAACACCACCTCATCCCCGCTCTTCACGGTCGGCACGTCGGTCACATCCACCATCAGGGTGTTCATCGACACTTTGCCCACCACGGGCACGCGATGCCCATTGATCAGCACGATGCCTTTATTGGTGAACGCCCGGCGATAGCCGTCGGAATAGCCCACGGTAACGTTGGCCAGTTTCGAGTCCCGCGCCAGGGTGTAGGTGCGGTCGTAGCCGACGGTGTTGCCCTTGGGGTAGCTGTTGACCGAGGCCACGTGGGATTTGAACTGCATCACCCGTTTGTATTCGGTAAACGACGGCACGGTGTCGCCGAACAGCAGGCCGCCGGGGCGCACCATGTCCAGGCGCGACTCGGGCACTTCCAGGGTGGCGAAGGAGTTGGCGGCGTGCAGGGTGATTTTGCTGCGGTCCAGTTGGGCGACGTTGATCAGCCAGTTGGCCTGTTCGTTGAAGGCCTTGAGGCCGGTGCGCACGTCGGCGGCGTCTTCGACGGCGAAGTGGGTCATGATCGCCTTCACCTCCAGGTTTGGCACCTGGGTAATGGCGACGGCGTCGCGGCGGCCCTGGGCGGTGGTCATTTCCACGCCATTGCGGCTCATGCCGCTGGAGTTCAGGCCCAGGTGCACCACCAGCGGGCGGCCATGATGCTCGGCGATCAGGCTGGCGCGCACGGCGAAATCGAGGTTGCCCACCAGTTCTTCGATGTTGTACGGCAGGGCGGCTTCCAGCTCGCTCAGGGCGGCGGTGCGTACGCGGATCAGTTGGCCCTTGAAGCCGCTTTCGCGTACCACGCGGGCCTCTTCATTGCTGGCCACGCCCACGCAGGGCACGCCGAGCTTGATCACCGAGGGCATCAGCAGGCCAATGCCGTGGCCGTAGGCGTCGGCCTTGAGCACCGCGCAGATTTTCGACTTGTCGGCGAGGCTGGTTTGCAGGGTGCGGATGTTGTGTTCAAACGCGGCTTTGCTGATCTCAACCCAGGCGTTGCTGTCCTGGATAGTGACCTGGACCACCCCGTCGGTCATCGACAGCGGCGGGGCAGCGAGGGCCGGGTTTTGCAGCAGAACCATGCCCATGGACAGGGCGAGTAGGGTGCGAGTGAAGGGCATTGTGAGTCTCCATGACTTTCTTATAGGGAAGCATTGCGCGTGCGCGGCGCCATACTCGAATTGTCCTACAAGAAAGTCGAGACCCTGGGTCGCGGTTCTGTCCTAAAGCGTCGCGCAATGGAATAGAAGTTATACCGAAACCTTCTAAAAAACTGTCAGAACTCACAGTAGCTCCCACTTGATTGAGTCTTGCACTATCAAGGCTCGAACCCAGTAAAGGAGTACGCAAAATGATCACTGCCAACACAGCAAAGGCTTTTCCTGGCGTAAGCATTTTGAAGTTTTATTCGCTGACGGCAATCGGGCTGCTAGCCCTGATGAGCAATAGCTATGCTGCGCAATGGACGTGCCCTCCGGTTGAAAACCTGGCGGCGGCAAAAACTGAGTGCAACACCTGACCTTTCCGGTACGGTGCTGCCCTATGTCTTATTCCGAACTCAGCGTTGAAGAGCGTGCCACCATTCAAGTTAGTCATGCCCAAGGCCTCAGCTTGCGCAGGATTGCCTGCTTGATCAACCGA
>NZ_MNPU01000019.1 GCF_001983165.1 Pseudomonas gessardii
GTAACTTCTTGAAGATCGTTTTGGAGGGGCATGAAACGAACTCATAAAAACAGAGCCCGTTTCTATTATTGCTTGGCGGAGAAGTCAATTTCTTAACTGACTGGCATTAGGGCTTGCCCGCGATGGCCATAGGTATCTACGCAACTCTCTTCTCGGTCTGTGTACATATCCATTGTTGCGATGGCGGCCAGCCAGCCAACGTATTTATCGACTGATACACCGCCATCGCGGGCAAGCCCGCTCCCACAGGGAATGTAGCTTCGCGCTCTGGCTCTGGCTCTGGCTCTGCTGTTGCTTTTGATCTGGCTTTTGATCTTAGGCGCCCCGTTAAACCACGATGGCCGCAGGCAGGTATTGCGTAGTGGGCACCCCGGCATGGATGCCGGGGTAGCCGCGACACGGCCATGGATGGCCGATCGCGGCGGGCCCACGGAGCAATGCCTGACTGCGGGCATGCCGAGCCTAGGCGAGGCACCGAGTGGTGGGGCAAGAGCCCTTTGGTTACTTTGGGCTGGGCCGGCACTCCGGCTTTTCCAAAGTGACCCGCCGTCAGGGCGGAACCCTAAGTGGCCGTTACCGCAGCAATGGATATGTACTCATATCCAGAAGAGAGTTGTGTAGATACCTATGCCGCGATGGCGGTGTGTCAGTCAAGTATTCCTAACCTGACACATCGCCATCGCGAGCAAGCCCGCTCCCACAGGCCCAGCGCTAGACGCGGAACCTGGCAACCATCAAGTGCAGCTCCCCGGCCATCTGTGCCAGTTCATGCCCTGCCGTATCGGTATGCCGGGCCCCGAGCAAGACCTGCTCGGACAGGGTGCGAATGCCCACCAGGTTACGATCCACCTCCCGTGCCACCAGCGCCTGCTCTTCGGTGGCGCTGGCGATCATCAGGTTGCGTTCGTTGATCTGCGAGATCGATTGGGTAATCGCTTCCAGCGCCTGGCCCGAGCGCTGGGCCACGCTCAAGGTGGTCCGTACCAGATCGCTGCTGTCCTGCATCGCGGTCACGGCCTGTTCGGTGTCCAGGCGGATATTGCCGATCATCTGCTCGATCTCCTGGGTCGAGGCCTGGGTGCGATGGGCCAGGGCCCGGACCTCATCGGCCACCACCGCAAACCCGCGCCCGGCGTCCCCGGCCCGTGCCGCTTCGATGGCGGCGTTGAGCGCTAGCAGGTTGGTCTGGTCGGCAATGCTGCGGATCACCTCCAACACGCCGCTGATGTCCTGCACCCGCCCGGCCAGTTGCTGGATACGCACCGAAGTGCCGCTGACCCCGTCGGCCAGGGTGCTGATCGAGGCGACCGTTTCCTGCACCTGATCATGGCCAAGCTGGGCGGTCTGTGCCGACACACGCGAGGCTTCGCTGGTGCTCACGGCATTGCGCGCCACCTCATCCACGGCTGCCGTCATCTCATTGACCGCCGTGGCGGCCTGCTCGATCTCCATGCCTTGCGACTGCAGGCTGCTGCTGGTTTGGCTGCTGACCGCGCTCAACTCCTCGGACGAACTGGCCACGCGGTCCACCGACGCGGCGATCTGGCGCACCATTTCGTTGAGGTTGTGCTGCATCTGCTGCATGTTTTTCATCACACTGCCATCGGCGCTGCCCGCCGTTGGCACCACGGTGGTCAGGTCGCCCTGGGCGATCTGGCTCAACACACGGGCGGCCTCGTCGGGCTCACCGCCCAGGGGCCGGGTCACGCTGCGGGTGACGATCACCGCTGCCGCCACCACCAGGGCCACGCACAGCAGGAACAGCCCCAGCATATTGCGCCGCGCCTCGCTGTACAGGGTCTGCGCCGCGTGTTCGCGCTGGGTAAAGATCTGCCCCTGCAAGGCCATCATCGCCTCCAGGCTCTTGAATACGGCCTGCTCGGCGGGTTGCACGTTTTGCTTGAGCCGGGTCACGCCCTCGGCATGGGCGCCCTGGCGGATCAGCGCCTGCACCTGGGTAAAGGCGGCGACATAGGACTCGCGATGCTGCTTCAGGTCGGCATAGGCGGCCTGGCCAGCGGGCGTGACGAACAGCGGTTCCAACTGGGTGAAGGCCTCGGTGATGCGTTGCCGCGTGGCGCCAATCGCCTGCTGGGCGGCCTGGTTGTCCTGGTCGATCAGCAAGTCGCGGGTATTACGGCCGTTGTCGCGCACGCCGGTGGCAATCACCATGATCGGGGCGATTTTCGGCCAGTCCTGCTGCACGATCAGTTCCGATTGTTGCTTGAGGGTGCCCAGGTCATGCAAGGCGTAGAGCGCCATGCCGGCCAGGGCCAGGGGTGCGATAGCAAAGCCGATCGCGATGCGGCGGGCGGTGGTTAATCGAGTCATGTCATAAGCTCCCTGATGAATACCTGCCCCCAGGGGGCAGCATCTTTGAAAATCCGGTGGGAGTTCAATCGCCACGCTTGAAAGGGGTCCGCGAAGGGATCAGCCCCGTAAAACAAATGCCGGGAACAGTGCCCGCATTTTCTCCCATAGTTCAGGCAGCAAGGCCTGTGCCGAAACGCTCGGCAACTGCTCATCGAGCATGCGCGCAGTACGCACCAGTTGTACGGCGAAGCGCTTGACGCCCCGTTCCTGCAAACGCTGGGCCAGCAGCAAGAGGCGCTGTGGGTCGATCAGGTGCCAGTGCACGGTGGTGCGGCACTCATAGTCCACACCGCTGTGCAGCAACAGGTCGAGGCTGCGCCAATTGGCGGCGCCGCTGCCCTTGACCTGGGTGATCAACTGGCAGTCCTCGGCCAGGGCCTTGACGTCGAAACCGACCCAATCGGCATGGGCCAGGGCATGGGCAAACGCCGTGGGCTTGATCCCGGCGCTGTGCAGGCCGATGCGAAAACCCATCTGGCGTACTTCGTCCATGGCCGCGGGCAGGCCTTCCTGCAAGGTCGGTTCGCCACCGCTGAACACCACGGCGTCCAACAGGTCCTGGCGCCGTTGCAGAAACAGCAAAACCCGGCGCCAATCCACCTCATCGCTGCCGCGAGGGGGGATCAGGTCCGGGTTATGGCAGTACCGACACCGCCAGGCACAGCCCTGGCAAAACAGCACGCAGGCGAGCATGCCGGGGTAGTCGAGGGTGGTCAGGGGCACCAGGCCCCCAACCCGTAGCGCTCGACTCATTGGCGCCCGGCCGCAGCGGCACTTTCGGTAAAGTGCGCGCGCTCACGGTGCTCCGATTGTTTGCCGGGGTTGAAGGCCGAAACCGGTCGGTGGTAGCCCATGACACGGGTCCAGACTTCACAGCGTTGGCGTTGGGGCTGGGAGGTTTGCATGGTGAATCTCCTTGGGGTTGGAATAGGGTTGGCGTCTACAGGGCGATGCCCAGGGCTTCGTCACACTTGGGGCAGAACTCATGTTCGCCCGCCAGGTAGCCATGCACTGGGCAGATGGAGAACGTCGGCGTCACCGTCAGGTACGGCAGGCGGAAGCGCCCCAGGGCCTTGCGCACCAGTTGCTTGCAGGCCTGGGCCGAGGAGATCTGCTCGGCCATATACAGGTGCAGCACGGTGCCGCCGGTGTATTTGCATTGCAGTTCGTCTTGCAGCTCCAGGGCCTCGAAGGGGTCCTCGGTATAGCCCACCGGCAGCTGCGAGGAGTTGGTGTAGTACGGCGCGTCAAGGCTGCCGGCCTGGAGGATGGCGGGGAAGCGCTTGAGGTCTTCCTTGGCAAACCGGTAGGTGGTGCCTTCGGCCGGCGTGGCTTCCAGGTTGTACAGGTGGCCGGTTTCCTCCTGGAAGCGCAGCAACGTGGCGCGCACATGGTCCAGCACCTGCAGCGCAAACTCGCGGCCACGGGCGGTGTGCGTGCCCTCCTCGTCCCCGGTGAAGTTGCGCAGCATTTCGTGCATGCCGTTAAGGCCAATGGTGGAGAAGTGATTGCGCAAGGTGCCCAGGTAGCGCTTGGTGTAGGGGTACAAGCCGGCATCCATGTGGTGCTGGATCACTTTGCGCTTGACCTCCAGGCTTTCCATCGCCAGTTCCATCAAGTGGTCCAGGCGTTGCAGCAGGCCACTGGTGTCGCCCTTGAACAGATAGCCCAGGCGTGCGCAGTTGATCGTCACCACGCCCAAGGAACCGGTCTGCTCCGCCGAGCCGAACAACCCGCCGCCACGCTTGAGCAACTCGCGTACGTCCAGTTGCAAGCGGCAGCACATCGAGCGCACCTGGTTGGGCTGCATATCGGAGTTGAGGAAGTTCTGGAAGTACGGCAGGCCGTAGCGCGCCGTCATCTCGAACAGGCGGTCGGCGTTTTCGCTGTCCCACGGGAAGTCATGGGTGATGTTGTAGGTGGGGATCGGGAAGGTAAATACCCGGCCCTTGGCGTCGCCCGCCTGCATCACTTCGATGTAGGCACGGTTGATCAGCTCCATTTCCGCTTGCAGGTCGCCGTAGGCAAACGGCATTTCTTCGCCGCCAATAATCGGGATCTGCTCGCGCAAGTCCTCCGGGCAGACCCAGTCGAATGTGAGGTTGGTAAACGGCGTCTGGGTGCCCCAGCGCGATGGCACGTTGAGGTTGTAGATGAACTCCTGCACCGCCTGGCGGATCTCGGGGAACGTCAGTTGGTCCTTGCGCACAAAGGGCGCCAGGTAGGTGTCGAACGAGCTGAACGCCTGGGCGCCGGCCCACTCGTTCTGCAGGGTGCCGAGGAAATTGACCATCTGCCCCAGGGCGCTGCCCAGATGCTTGGGCGGCCCGGCTTCAACGCGGCCCGGCACGCCATTGAGGCCTTCGTGCAGCAGCGTGCGCAGGGACCAGCCGGCGCAATAGCCGGCGAGCATGTCCAGGTCATGGATATGCAAATCCGCCTCGCGGTGGGCCTGGCCG
This sequence comes from Pseudomonas gessardii, assembly GCF_001983165.1. Lineage (GTDB taxonomy): Bacteria > Pseudomonadota > Gammaproteobacteria > Pseudomonadales > Pseudomonadaceae > Aquipseudomonas > Aquipseudomonas gessardii. The sequence goes on from NZ_MNPU01000019.1 coordinate 4,833, forward strand.
ATCTCCTGGCTGTAGACCTCGTCCAGCCAGTAATTGGCGGTAACCTTGCCCGACACATTGAGCACCAGCCCGCCCAGGGAATAGCCCTGGTTGGCGTTGGCCTGCACGCGCCAGTCTTCACGGTCGAGGTACTCGTTCATCGAGGTGGCGACCTCCACCAGGGTCTTGCGATCCCGACGCAGGCGCCCATGCTGCTCGCGGTAGACGATATAGGCGCGCATCGCCAGAAAGTACCCGGCATCCATCAGCACCCGCTCAACACTGTCCTGGATCTGCTCCACATCCAGACGAACAATCCCGCGCAACCGGGCAAGCACCGCCCCCAACAACAGATCGACCTCGGCATCCTGATACTCACCGGTGGCGTTGCCCGCGGCGATCATCGCCTGGCGGATTTTCTCGGCGTCAAAGGCAACAAGGGTGCCATCGCGCTTGTGTAGGCGGGTACTGGCCAGCGGGCTTGAGGTGATCTGCATTGAGGGCTCCAAACACTACATATAGATTTAATAATTTGTATAAACACAATATGCAGTGATGGTACGCAGTGAAAGGTGGGTTGCAATTGATCAGGGTCAAGTTTGCGCAGAGGTATCGTCACAGGCCAGTTCACGTTCAATCTGTTCGATGCTGGGCAAGCTGGTTTGCAGTTCTGCCGGGAGGGAGCCGACCAACTGGTACTCCGCCACCCCGATGGGTCGAGCGCTGTCGCGCAAGGCATATTCAGCCACGATCTTGTTTTTGCTTTTGCACAGCAGCAAACCAATGGTGGGGCTGTCTTGTGGGTGCTTGAGTTGGGCGTCCACCGCGGCGAGGTAAAAACCCAACTGCCCCAGATGCTCTGGCTTGAACTTGCCGGCCTTGAGCTCAATAGCGACGTAACAGCGCAATTTCAGGTGGTAAAACAGCAGGTCAATAAAGAACTCCTCGCCGCCCACATCCAGCAGTACCTGCTTGCCGACGAAGGCAAAGCCTGCCCCCAACTCCAGTAGAAAGTCGGTGACATGCTTGATCAGTGCGCTTTCGATCTCACGCTCCTGCGCGTCCAGGGTCAGCCCCAGAAAGTCGAAACGATAGGGATCTTTCAGCGACTCGCGGGCCAAGTCCGATTGGGGCTTGGGCAGCAGGTTTTCAAAGTTGCTGACAGCATTGCCACTACGCTCCAGCAAACGGGTCTCGATTTGCATGACCAGAATATTGCGTGACCAGTTGTGTTCAATGGCTTGGGCGGCGTACCAGCGGCGGGTTTCGGGGCCGGGCAGTTTATCCAGCAGGACCAAATTATGACCCCACGGCAATTGTGCAGCAGCCTGTTGCACAAATTGAACATCAGGCCAAGCCTCGGCAAATGCGCGCATATACTTGAGGTTACGCGGCGAAAAACCTTTCATATCAGGAAAAGCCGAACGCAAATCCCGCGCCAGACGCTCAATGACTTTGGCTCCCCACCCCTGCTGCGCCTGTCGGGTCAATATGTCCTGGCCAATCTGCCAGTACAGCAGCACAAGCTCGCGGTTTACCGCCAGGGATGCACGAATCTGGGCAGAGTGGATGCGTTTTTTCAATTCCTTCAACCAGTCGCCATATCCCTCAGGTGGTGTAGTGAGGCCATCATCTGATCGATTCATTCCGAGTTCCTTGTCGATATTGCACGTTGTAGAAACCAGCAATGGTAACGACGGAAAAAAGCCACGCGGGCCAGCGGAATGCCCTTGATACAAAATGACGGGAACTACTATGCAACAGGGTTCCAGCACCTCCTCACCCCCCACTCATATTCATAAACCGCACCACCTGCACCTCGCCCTGCCCGGTGAAATCATGGCGCAATGGCTTGCCCCGCAACGCCTTGTGCAGCGCTTCCACCAACGGCTGGTCATCCAGTGGATAGCGGCGTACCAACGCCCGAAAATCCACCGCATTGTCCTGCCCCAGGCACAACAGCAACTGCCCTTCCACCGTCATCCGCACCCGGTTGCAGCTGGCGCAGAAGTTATGGGAGTTGGGCGAGATAAAGCCGATGCGCGTCTGCGGATGCCGGGCCAGGCGTACATAGCGCGCCGGGCCGCCGCTGTTTTCGGGGCTGTCGAGCAGCGGGTGATGTTCAGCAATCAACGCCCGCACCTGTTCGCTGGAGCAGAAGGATTCGCCCCGCGAGCGCCCCACATCCCCCAGCGGCATCTCTTCGATAAAGCTGATATCGATGCCCTGGTCGATGGCGTACTGCACCAGCGCCGGGACTTCATCGAAGTTGCGCCCCTGCATCACCACGCAGTTGAGCTTGACCCGCTCGAACCCGGCATCCCGTGCCGCCTCGATGCCGTCCAGTACCTGGCGCAGGTCGCCGTTGCGGGTAATCGCGCGAAAGCGTTCGGGGTCGAGGCTGTCGAGGCTGATGTTCATGCGTTTGACCCCAGCCTCCACCAGCGGCCGCGCCAGGCGCCCCAGTTGCGAGCCGTTGCTGGTCATCACCAGTTCGCGCAGGCCAGGCAACGCGGCGATATGGCGGCACAGCTCGACAATGCCCGGACGGATCAGCGGTTCGCCCCCGGTCAGGCGGATCTTGCGCACACCCTGGCTGACGAACACCGTCGCCAGCCGTTGCAGCTCCTCCAAGGTCAGCACCTGCTGGCGCGGCAGGAAGGTCATGTTTTTCGCCATGCAATACACACAACGAAAATCACAACGATCGGTCACCGACAACCGCAGGTAGTCAATGGAACGGCCCACACCATCCACCAGGCTCATGTCACTGCACCAACGGCGAGTCGGCGCCCTGCAACGCGATGCCACGCACATCGGCCGCGCCAATCAGGGTTTGCAGGTATTGCACCAGGGCCTTCTGCCACACCCCTTGCTGCAACTGGGTGCGGATCGCCGTAGCCACCGCCTCGTATGGCAGCGCCTGGCCTTCGATGCGTTGATCGACGCTGATGACATGCCAGCCATAACGGCTTTCCAGGGGTTTACTGGCCAGCCCTGGCGCCAGGGTGAACAACTGGCGCTCCAGCTCCGGCACGGTCTGGCCCTTGCTGACCTGCCCGAGCGAGCCGCCCTGGGCCTTGGAGGGGCACGCCGAATACTTCAGCGCCAGTTCGGCAAACGCGTCGGGCGTCTCCTCCAGGCTCAGCAACAGCACCTCGGCCTGGGAGTGCGCCACATGCCGCGCCTCGGCGTCATCCGGCGCGCACTCCAGCAGGATGTGCCGCACCGCCAGCAACGGCGCGCTGTGAAAGCGCCCGCGATTGCTCTCGAAGTAGCGCACACAGGTGGCCTCGTCACAGTCCGGCACCTTGACTTCGCGCTCCAGCAACAGACGGGTCGCCGCCTCCTCTTCGTTCTCGCCGGCGCCCACTTCCAGCTGCACATCCAACTCGCGAATCCGCTGCTGCAACAGCTCACGGATCACCAGCGCGCGGGCGGCGAGGAACACCGCCTCCTCGCGGCTTTGCGCCGGGTGATATTGCAGCTCCTGGGCCATCGTCTCGGGGCTGATCAGCACCCCGTTGACGCTGACAATCGGCCATTCCTGCTCGCTGCTGGCGATCAGTTGCGGCTCAACCGCCACCTCGACCTCAGGCACCACGATTTCCACCGCCTTGGCCGAAGAACTGCAACCGCCACCGCCACCACATCCGCATCCTGTCGTCATGACGTTCTCCTCACTTCTGCCGCACGATTTGATAACGACGCCCCAAGTACCAGATCGGCGCGCTGACCATATGCACCAGCCGGGTAAACGGGAACAGCACAAACAGGGTCAGGCCCAACGCCACGTGGGCCTTGTAGATCAGGCTGACCGGGGCAATCGCCGCCGCAGCTTCCACGGGCCGCAGCAACACCACGTTCTGTGCCCAGTCCGCGAGCATCACCATCACCGAACCGTCCATATGCCCGGTGGAGGCGACAATGGTCAGCAAGCCCAGCACCAGCTGCGCCAGTAACACCAGCAGGATCAGGATGTCCGAGGGGCTCGACGTAGCCCGAACCCGTGGGTCGGTGAGGCGTCGCTTGACCAGCATCAGCAGACCCACCAGGCACAGCAGGCCGAAGAAACCACCGGAGACCATCGCCAGCAGTTGCTTGTGCTCGGTGCTGATCACATGGTGGTAGATCGACGCCGGGGTCAGCAGGCCGACAAAATGCCCGGCCAGCACGAACAGCACGCCGATATGGAAGAAGTTGCTCGCCACGCGCATGCCACGGTTATTGAGCATCTGGCTGGAACCGGCCTTCCAGGTGTACTGGGACAGGTCAAACCGCGCCCAGCTGCCCAACAGGCAAATGGCCAGGGCGACATACGGATACACGCCAAATACCAGCAAATTCCACTTAGACATTACCCACCTCCTTGGCTGGCACGGCGGCCAGCCCTTCGTGCTGAAAATCCACCCAGTGCAACGGCACCGCACTTTCTTCGCGGGCCTTGCCCGGTGCGCTGGGCATCGAGCTGCAACGGTCCTGCTGCTCGGCCTGCATAAAGTCCACGGCCTCCTCTTCCCAGACCTTGTCCAGGGCTTCGAGGGAGTCGTCGCGCACTTCGGCGGCGACCTGGGCGCGCAACTCGGCAATGGCCTGGTGCGGCTCGGCGCCGCTGATCTGCAACAGCGCACGGAAGCAGCTGGCGTAGGCGCTTTCACGCTCATCCAGGCGCGCCGCCAGCAGGGCCAGCAGGTGCGCCACATCCGCCAGGCCCTCGCGGGCCTCGATGTCTTCGCGGGTGGACAGAAACTCCAGGTACAGCGGGATATAGTCCGGCAGCTCCTTGACGCCGATGGCAAACCCGGCTTCCTGGTACTGGGCCATCATGTCGACCATGGCCTGGCCGCGGTCCCGCGACTCGCCATGCACGTGCTCGAACAGCAGCAACGACAGCGAGCGGCCGCGGCCAAACAGTGCGCCGTAATGCTCCTGGCCATCCATCAGGTCATTGCTGCAGATCAGTTCCAGCAACTCGAACAGCGCACCGCGTTGCTTGGGGCTGATTTCCCGCGCTTCGATAATCGCCTGCTCCAGTTCATCGTGGCCGTCGACCAGGGTTTGGGTGGGGTAGTCCAGCAGCAACGAGATCACTTTAAGAATGCGCATGGCTCAATCCTCCCAGATCTGGACGGTTTTTAGCACGTCGCGGCGGTTGGCCTTTTTCGCCCCGAACATATTGGTGTCGGAGCTGCCACTGCAGCCGCTGCCGAAGCTGAAACCACAGCCGGAACGCTCGGCAAACGCATCGCTCATCGCATCTTCACGGTGGGCGCTGGGCACCACAAAGCGGTCTTCGTAGTTGGCAATCGCCAGGTAGCGGTACATCTCTTCCACCTGGGCCACATTCAGGTCCACGTCGGCCAATACTTGCAGGTCCTCGACGCCATCCACTTGCTGCGAGCGCTTGAAGGCGCGCATGGCCAGCAGGCGTTTCAGGGCACGCTTGACCGGCTTTTCGTCACCGGCGGTGAGCATATTGGCCAGGTAACGCAGGGGGATACGCAGGCTGTCGACATCCGGGATCACCCCGTTCATGCCCACGGTGCCAGCGGCGGCCGCGTTCTGGATCGGCGAGAGGGGCGGCACGTACCAGACCATCGGCAAGGTGCGGTATTCCGGGTGCAGCGGCAGGGCGAGCTTCCAGTCCACGGCCATTTTGTACACCGGCGAACGCTGGGCCGAGTCGATCACCGACTGCGGTACACCATCGGCCAGGGCCTGGCGGATCACCGCCGGGTCATTCGGGTCGAGGAAGATTTCCAGCTGTTTCTCGTACAGGTCGTGCTCGTTGGCGGTGCTGGCCACTTCGCTGATGCGGTCGGCGTCATACAGCAGCACGCCGAGGTAGCGGATACGTCCGACGCAGGTTTCCGCGCAAACGGTGGGCATGCCGGCTTCGATCCGTGGATAGCAGAAGATGCACTTCTCGGACTTGCCGCTCTTCCAGTTGAAGTAGATTTTCTTGTACGGGCAGCCGCTGATGCACATGCGCCAGCCGCGGCATTTTTCCTGGTCGATCAGCACGATGCCGTCTTCTTCACGCTTGTAGATCGCGCCGCTGGGGCACGACGCCGCGCACGCCGGGTTCAGGCAGTGCTCGCACAGGCGCGGCAGGTACATCATGAAGGTGTTTTCGTACTCGCCATAAATATCGGCCTGGATCTGGTCGAAGTTCTTGTCCTTGCGGCGCTTGGCGAACTCGGTGCCGAGGATTTCCTCCCAGTTGGGGCCCCACTCGATCTTTTCCATACGTTTGCCCGACACCACCGAGCGCGGGCGCGCAGTGGGTTGATGCTCGCCCAAAGGCGCGGTGTGCAGGTGCTGGTAATCAAAGTCGAACGGCTCGTAGTAGTCGTCCAGGCTCGGCAGGTCGGGGTTGGCGAAGATGTTCGCCAGCACGCGGAACTTGCCACCGATGCGTGGGTTGATCGAGCCGTTGGCGTTGCGGATCCAGCCGCCCTTCCACTTGTCCTGGTTTTCCCACTCCTTGGGGTAGCCGATACCGGGCTTGGATTCGACGTTGTTGAACCACGCGTACTCCATGCCTTCGCGGCTGGTCCACACGTTTTTGCAGGTGATCGAGCAGGTGTGGCAGCCGATGCATTTGTCCAGGTTCAGGACCATGCCGATTTGTGAGCGGATCTTCATCTCAGTTCTCCTCGATATCGGTCGGCAATGGGCGCGGCAGATCATCACCGCTGGAACCATCGAGCCAATCGACCTTGACCATCTTGCGCACCACCACGAATTCATCGCGGTTGCAGCCGACTGTGCCGTAATAGTTGAAACCGTAGGCCTGCTGGGCATAGCCGCCGATCATATGGGTCGGCTTGAGCACCACGCGGGTCACCGAGTTGTGGTGGCCGCCACGGGTCTTGGTGGTTTCCGAACCGGGTACGTTCACGATGCGTTCCTGGGCGTGGTACATCATCACCATGCCTTCCTTGACCCGCTGGCTGACCACCGCACGGGCGGTCAGGGCGCCGTTGACGTTGAAGCACTCGATCCAGTCGTTGTCCTCGATCCCGGCGCGCTTGGCGTCGATTTCCGAGAGCCACACAATCGGGCCGCCACGGCTTAAGGTGAGCATCAGCAGGTTGTCGCTGTAGGTGCTGTGGATCCCCCACTTCTGGTGCGGGGTGATCCAGTTCAGGACGATTTCGGTCTGGCCATTGCTGCGCTTGCCCTTCACCCCTTCGATGGTGCGGGTGTTGACCGGTGGCCGGTAGCTCATCAACTGCTCGCCAAACGCCTGCATCCACGGGTGATCCTGGTAGAACTGCTGGCGGCCGGTGATGGTGCGCCATGGGATGTTTTCATGGACGTTGGTATAGCCGGCGTTGTAGCTCACGTGCTCGTCTTCCAGGCCCGACCAGGTGGGGCTGGAGATGATCTTGCGCGGCTGCGCCTGGATATCGCGGAAGCGGATCGCTTCGTGGGCCTTGGAAATCGCCAGGTGGCTGTGGTCGATACCGGTGAATTCCGACAGTGCGGCCCAGGCTTTCAAGGCGACCTTGCCGTTGGTTTCCGGGGCCAGGGACAGAATCACCTCGGCGGCGTCGATGGCCGTGTCGATTTTTGGCCGGCCGTGGCTGATGCCCGCGTCGCCTTCGTGGTGGTTGAGTTCGCCAAGGAACTCGACCTCTTCGTCGGTGTTCCAGTTGATGCCCTTGCCGCCATTGCCGAGTTTTTCCAGCAGCGGGCCCAGGGACGAAAACTGCTTGTAGATGTTCGGGTAGTCCCGTTCCACCACCGCCATGTTCGGCGCATTCTTGCCCGGTACCGGCGCCACGCCGGCGCTTTTCCAGTCGGTGCCGCCAAACGGCTGGGCCAGTTCGCCAACGCTGTCATGCAACAACGGCACGGTGACCAGGTCTTGCTCCACGCCCAGGTGGCCGACCGACATGGCCGAAAACGCCTTGGCGATGCCTTTGTAGATTTCCCAGTCCGAACGCGACTCCCACGCCGGATCAATCGCCGCCGACAGCGGGTGAATGAACGGGTGCATGTCCGAGGTGTTCATGTCGTCTTTTTCGTACCACGTTGCCGTTGGCAACACGATGTCGGAGTAGACGCAGGTCGAGGACATGCGGAAGTCCAGAGTGGTCACCAGGTCCAGCTTGCCAATGGCGCCGTCTTCGACCCATTCGGCCTCGGTCGGCTTGCATTCGGTGCTGTGGCCGATGTCTTCGTTCATCACCCCGTTCTTGGTGCCGAGCAGGTACTTGAGCATGTACTCGTGGCCCTTGCCCGACGAACCCAGCAGGTTGGAGCGCCAGATAAACATGTTGCGCGGGAAGTTCACCGGGCTGTCCGGCTGCTCGCAGGCAAAGCGCAGGCTGCCGTCCTGCCAGGACTTGGCCACGTAGTCTTTCGGGTCCATGCCGGCTGCCGCCGCGTCGCGGCAGATGTGCAGCGGGTTGGTATTGAGCTGGGGTGCGCTGGGCAACCAGCCGGCGCGTTCGGCACGGATGTTGTAGTCCAGGGCGTGCTCGGGGAACTGCGACTTGTCGGCCAGCGGCGAGAGGATGTCGTGCATGCTCATCTTCTCGTGACGCCATTGCGAGCTGTGGCCGTAGAAGAAACTGGTGCCGTTCATCTGGCGTGGCGGACGGTTCCAGTCCAGGCCGAATGCCAGAGGCAGCCAGCCGCATTGCGGACGCAGTTTTTCCTGGCCCACGTAGTGCGCCCAACCACCGCCGGTCTGGCCGACGCAACCGCAGAGCATGAGCATATTGATCAGCCCGCGGTAGTTCATGTCCATGTGGTACCAGTGGTTCATCGCCGCGCCGACGATGATCATCGAACGCCCACGGGTCTTGTCGGCGTTGTCGGCAAACTCACGGGCGATCTGGATCGCCTTTTCGCGGCTGACCCCGGTGATTGCCTCCTGCCAGGCTGGCGTGCCCGGTACGCTGGCGTCGTTGTAGTCCTTGGCCACGTTGCTGCCGCCCAGGCCACGGTCGATGGCCAGGTTGGCCGCCGACAGGTCGAACACCGTCGCCACTTTGGCCACCGAGCCATCGGCCAGGGTCACGCTGTGTACCGGCACCCGGCGAAACTGCACGGCATCGCCGGCCACGTGCTGGAAGTAGTCGTGGGCCTCACCGGCAAAATACGGGAATGCCACTTCGGCGACGTCATCGCCGATCAGGCTCAGCTTGAGGTCGATCTCGCGGCCTTCACCGCCTTCTTTGGCGAGGATGTTCCACTTGCCCTTCTCGCCCCAGCGATAGCCAATGGCGCCTTGTGGTGAGACCAGTTCGCCGCTCTCGTCGAGGGCGATGGTTTTCCATTGCGGGTTGTTGTCCTGGCCCAGGTTGTCCACCAGGTCCGACGCACGCAGGAAGCGGTCCGGCTGGAAGCCTGCGCCCGGGGCAAAACCGGTCATGGGCTTGAGCATTACCAGCACCGGCAAGTCGGTGTAGCGCTTGGCGTAGTCGGTGAAATAGGCACTCGGTTTATCCAGGTGAAACTCCTTGAAGATCACATGGTTGAAGGCCTGGGCCAGTGCGGCGTCGGTACCCTGCTTGGGGTTGAGCCACAGGTCGGTGAGCTTGGCCACTTCCGAATAATCGGGGGTGATGGCCACGGTCTTGGTGCCCTTGTAGCGCACCTCGGTGAAGAAGTGCGCATCCGGGGTGCGGGTCTGCGGGACGTTGGAACCCCAGGCAATGATGTAGTTGGAGTTGTACCAGTCGGCCGATTCCGGCACGTCGGTCTGTTCGCCCCAGACCATCGGCGAGGCTGGCGGCAGGTCGCAGTACCAGTCGTAGAAACTCAGGCACACGCCGCCGATCAACGACAGGTAACGCGAACCTGCCGCGTAGCTGACCATGGACATGGCCGGGATCGGCGAGAAGCCGACGATGCGGTCCGGGCCGTACTGCTTGATGGTGTAGACGTTGGACGCGGCGATGATCTCGTTGACTTCATCCCAGTTGGAGCGGATGAAGCCGCCCATGCCGCGCTTGCTTTTATAGGCGTCGGCCTTGGCCTTGTCCTCGACAATGCTCGCCCAGGCCTCGACCGGCGACAGCGTCAGGCGCGCCTCGCGCCACAGTTTGAGCAAGGGCTTGCGGATCTTCGGGTACTTCAGGCGGTTGGCGCTGTAGATGTACCAGCTGTAGCTCGCGCCACGGGGGCAGCCGCGCGGCTCATGGTTGGGCAGGTCGTTGCGGGTACGCGGGTAGTCGGTCTGCTGGGTTTCCCAGGTGATCAGGCCGTTCTTCACGTAGATCTTCCACGAGCACGAGCCGGTGCAGTTCACCCCGTGGGTGGAGCGCACGATCTTGTCGTACTGCCAGCGCGAACGGTAGACGTTCTCCCAGTCGCGGGACTCCTTGCGGGTCTCGCCGTGACCTTCGGAGAATTCGTCTTGCTTGCGATTGAAGAACCGCAGTTGATCCAGTAGATGACTCATGGTGCTTTCCTCAGAGGCTTGCTGCGGGGTTCTGTGCCCCGCCCACGCAAGGTTTGAATTCGGGGTCGACTCAGCAGGGGGTCTCGGCGCCTTTGCGCGCATACCACCACCAGGTCACGACGATGCAGCTCAGGTAGAAGCCGACAAACATATAGAACGCCATGGCCGGGCTGCCGGTGTAGGCCATGGACGAGCCAAAGGTCTTGGGAATGAAGAACGCACCGAAGGCGCCCATGGCCGAGCTGAAGCCCAGCACGGCGGCCGATTCCTTGCTCGCGTCCTTGAGGGCTTGCTCACGCACGGCGGCAGGTTTGCCGGCGCTGGCTTTTTCATGCTGGGTACGGAAGATCACCGGGATCATGCGGAAGGTGGAGCCATTGCCGATGCCGGTGGTGATGAACAGCAGCATGAACAGGCCGAGGAAGCCGTAGAAGCTGCCGCCCTCGCCGTTCAGGGGCAAAAAGTGCAGGACGCCGAACACCATCGCGATCATCAGCACGAAGTTCCACAAGGTCACCCGCGCACCGCCCAGCTTGTCGGCCAGCCAGCCGCCCAAAGGGCGCACCAGGGCACCTACCAGCGGGCCGAGGAAGGCAAATTTCAGGGCGTTGACGTCCGGGAACGAGGTCTTGATCAGCATCGGGAAGGCGGCCGAAAAGCCAATGAAGGAACCGAAGGTGGCCAGGTACAACCAGCACATCAGCCAGTTGTGCTTGCGCTTGAAGATCACCGCCTGCTCGCTGAACGAAGCACGGGCGCTGGACAGGTCATTCATGCCGAACCAGGCAAACAGGGTCACGGTGATAATGAACGGTACCCAGATAAACCCGGCGTTCTGCAACCACAACTGGCTGCCGTCTTCCAGGGTTTGCGGCTGGCCGCCGAGCAGGCCGAACACGCCGAAGGTAATCACCAGCGGCACGCAGAACTGCATCACCGACACCCCCAGGTTACCCAGGCCGGCGTTCAGGCCCAGGGCCGTGCCTTGCTGGGACTTGGGGTAGAAGAAGCTGATGTTGGACATGCTTGAAGCGAAGTTGCCGCCGCCGAAGCCGCACAGCAGCGCGATCAGCACAAATACGCTGTAGGAGGTGCTGGGATCTTGCACCGCAAAGCCCATCCACAGTGATGGAATCAGCAGCGACGCGGTGCTCAGGGCCGTCCAGCGGCGGCCACCGAAGATCGGCACCATGAACGAATAGAACACGCGCAACGTGGCGCCAGACAGACCCGGCAACGCCGCCAGCCAGAACAACTGGTCGGTGGTGAAGCTGAAGCCGATGGCATTCAGACGCACAATCACCGTGCTCCACACCATCCACACAGCGAAGGCCAACAGCAGCGCCGGGATCGAGATCCACAGGTTACGGGTTGCGGTCTGTTTGCCGCTGGCACCCCAGAACGCCGGGTCTTCAGGGCGCCAGTCGTGGATCACCGGGCCCGAGTTGGGCTTTTGCGCGATAGTCATGCGGATTCTCCTTGGAGAGGCTGGGCCGCCGCTTTACCAAGCAGCGGTTGCTTGCGGATTTCGCTGAAGTACATCCAGGTCAGGGATACCCAGACCACGCCGTACATCAACATGAAGCAGGAGGAGCGCACGCCGGTGAGGTCCACCAGGGCGCCGAACATGATCGGCAGCACAAAACCACCCAAGCCGCCCGCCAGGCCGACGATGCCGGACACCGCGCCCATGTTTTGCGGGTAGTCATTGGCGATGTACTTGAACACCGAGGCCTTGCCGAAGGCGAAGGCGATGCCCATCACAAACAGCAGGATGGTGAAGACGGTGGCGTTGAGGCCGATGTGGAAATCCAGCGGACCGTTGACGGTCTGCACCTGCAACTGGGTCTGCGGATAGCTGAGCAGGAACAGGCAGATCCAGCTCACCCACAGCACCCACCAGGTCACGCTCTGGGCGCCCCAGCGGTCGGACATCCAGCCGCCCACGGCGCGCAACACCCCGCCCGGCAGGGAAAAGCACGCGGCCAACAGCGCGGCGCTTTGCAGGCTGAAGCCGTATTCCTGCACGTAGTACTTGGTCGCCCACAGCGCCAGGGCCACGTAGCCACCGAACACAATCGAGTAGTACTGGCAGTAGCGCCACACGGCCGGGTCCTTGAGGCACAGCAGTTGTTCGCGCAAGGTGGCGCCGCCGGCACTGCGATGGGCCTTGTTTTCGCTGGTGAGGAACCAGAACAGCAGCGCGGTGATAAACAGGATCGCGCTGAACACCTTCGGCACCAGGTGCCAGGTGCCCAGGGCAATCAGGGCCGGCGCCAGAAACTTGGTGACCGCCGCCCCCGCGTTGCCGGCACCGAACACGCCCATGGCAAAGCCCTGGTTGTCTTTGTCGAACCACTTGGCGACATAGGCGATGCCTACCGAGAACGAGCCACCGGCCAGGCCGACAAACAGCCCCAGCACCAGGAACTGCCAAAAGGCCGTGGCGTAGGTGATCAGGTACAGCGGCAGCACGCAGGTGAGCATCAAGACAAAGAACACGATGCGCCCGCCGAAGCGGTCAGTCAGCAGGCCCAGGGGCAGGCGTACCAGGGAGCCGGTCAAGACCGGGGTGGCCGCCAGCAGGCCGAACTGGGTTTCGTTGAGTTGCAGCAGCTCTTTGATCGGTACGCCGAGCACGGCGAACATCATCCAGACCATAAAGCACACGGTGAAGGCCAGCGTACTCATGCCCAGCACCAGGCCCTGTCTTACACGGGGTTGAGTCACGGTTTGCGCTCCCAGAAGTGATTCCATGAGCGCAGGTTAGGGGTGACGTCCTCCAGGAACTTGACCCAGATCAACGTCCACCTGGGGGCTCTTGGCCTATGCTGGGCCCATCTACCTCTTAAGAGGTAGGCCAAATAACAAGAGAAAGTCTTTATTTATCAATGGATTGATCTCTTGTGCCGGCTTTTTCCCGTGGGAGGGTGCGCCGGCAACTCTTTAGAGGTAGTGCGCCAGGGAATGCAGAATTGAATACTGTTTCCTTTGCCAGGTGCCGCCATGCTGCTGTTCTTGCCCCTTCGATTACGCCGTGATGTTTAACTGGCTGCGCAGCTCCCTGCCCGCGCGCGCCGGTGTCGCGGTGATCCTGATTGCGATCCTGGCCCTGGCCAGTTCCCTGAGCGCCGGGCTGATCGCCTGGTTCAGCCAGGGCGACGGCGCGGCCATCAACACCGCCGGCTCAGTGCGCATGGAGACCTACCACCTGAGCTGGAAACTCGCCGACCACGCCCCCGCCGACGAGATCCAGGCCATCACCCAGAGCCTGCAACGACGCCTGGACAGCCAGTCCTTGAAAGCAGTGCTGGAAGACGGCCCCCACAGCGCCCTGCAACAAAGCTACCGGCAGATCCAGCAACACTGGAACCAAGAGCTGCGCCCGGCCATCGAGCGCGGCGACAGTGTGTTCTTCCGCGAGCGCGCGCCGGCCTTTGTCGAGCAACTGAACCAGTTCGTCAGCCTGTTGCAGCAACAGAGCGAGCACAAACAAGGCTGGCAACAACTGATCCAGGGCCTGGCGCTGTTCAGCACCCTGATCATCCTGCTGCTGGGGCTGTATGAATTGCAGTACGGTGTGGTCACGCCCTTGAAGGAACTGGTGGACGCCACCCGGCGCTTTCGTGAGGGTGACTACACGGCGCGGGTCAATCATCGCTCCCAGGACGAACTGGGGCAGTTGGCCCTGAGCTTCAACACCCTGGCCGAAACCATCGAGCAATCCCATCGCACCCTGGAAAGCCAGGTGCAGCACAAGACCCTCAACCTGCAACAGGCCAACGCCGCCCTGGAATTGCTCTACGAGAGCAGCCGCAGCCTGGCCACGCGCCTGGCCAATGCCGAGGGCCTCGACGAGTTGATCCGCCGCTTTCAGAAACGCCTGCCGGGCCTGCGCCTGTCGCTGTGCCTGCAAGGGCACTTCCTCGCCCCCGCCAAACAGATGCTGGCGCTGCATGGCGAGAACAGCCGCAATGTCTGCGCCATCGGCGATTGCGCCACCTGCGAGCGCCATCACGTCGCCCCGCCCCAGGTGTTCAGCATCAGCAACCAGGGTGCGGAACTGGGCGAACTCAAGGCCCACTTTGTCGACGGCCATACGCCCCAGGCCTGGGAGCAGCAACTGATCCAGGCCCTGGCCAACCTGATTGGCACCTCGCTGTCCCTCAAGCGCCAGCGTGAGCAGGACCACCGTTTATTGCTGCTGGACGAACGCACCATCATCGCCCGCGAACTGCATGACTCCCTGGCCCAGGCCCTGTCCTATATGAAGCTGCAAGTCAGCCGCATGCAGACCCTGCTGCGCCGCGACGAACCCAAGGCCACCCTGGAAACCGTCACCGGCGAACTGCGCGAAGGCCTGAATAACGCCTACCGGCAACTGCGCGAGTTGCTCACCACCTTCCGCCTGCAAATCCACGATGCAGGGCTGGTGCAGGAGCTCAAAGACACCGCCGAGGAATTCTCGCGCCGTGGCGAATTCCAGGTGCACCTGCATGTGGATGCCCTGGCCTTCCAGCTGTCGGCCAGTGAACAGATCCATCTGTTGCAAGTAACCCGCGAAGCGCTGTCCAACTGCCTGCGCCATGCCCACGCCGAAAACGCCTGGCTGCAACTGCGCCAGCATGGCGAAACCGTGAGCCTGAGCATTGAGGACGATGGCCGCGGCTTCAGCGAGCCGGTGGACCAGCGCGAACACCACGGCCTGACCATCATGGACGAACGCGCTCGCAGCCTGCACGGCCAGTTGGATATTTCCCCCCGCGAGCCCCAGGGCACGCGGGTGCACTTGCTGTTTCGCCCGGAGTTTCTCGGGCACTCTCTCCAAGAAGGTAGCTTGTCATGAACACCTCACTGCGCCACCGCATCCTGCTCGTCGACGACCACCCGATGATGCGCCACGGCATGCGCCAGATGCTCGAACTGGAAGATGACCTGCATGTGGTGGGCGAAGCCGGCAATGGCGAGGAGGCCCTGGGCCTGATCGAGTCGCTGCAACCGGACCTGGTGCTGCTGGACAACAACATGCCGCAGATGAACGGCCTGGAAACCCTGCGCCGCCTGCGGGCCATGGCTTATGGCGGCAAGGTCTTGCTGTTTACCGTGTCCGATGCCGAAGACGATATCCGCGATGCCCTGCGCCTGGATGCCAACGGGTATCTGCTCAAGGACATGGAGCCGGAGTTGCTGATCCAGTACATCCGCGATGCCCTGCACGGCGCCCTGGTGATCAGCCCCGGCCTGACCCGCGTGCTGGCCCAGGCCTTGCGCTCGCCCCAGCCCCATACGGCGGTGGAACTGACCGAGCGCGAGCGGCAGGTGTTGAAGACCATTGCCGGGGGCTATAGCAACAAGGTGATCGGGCATAAGCTGGGGATTACCGAAGGCACGGTGAAGGTGCATGTGAAGAACCTGCTGCACAAGCTGGGGTTGCGCTCGCGGGTGGAAGCGGCGGTGTGGGCGATGGAGCATTTGCGTCAGGCTGGGTAGGGTTTGCCCTGTGGGAACGACCCGACAAGCCAGCACCTACAGCTTAGTTGCGTCCTCATCGCCCTTTCACTGTCAACGCCCCCACACTCGCCAGGACAATAACCGTCCCCACCATCACCATCACCGAAGGCCGCTGCGCCAGTATCACCCACCCCATCAGCATCGCCACCGGCGGGATGAGATACAGCGCAATCGCTGCCCGGCTGACCTGGCTATGGGCCAGTACATAAGCCCAAGCCAGGTACGCCAGCGCACTGGGAAAAATGCCCAGCACCAGCACGGCCAGGTTCACCGATATCGAAGCCTGGGCCAGCTCCCCCGGCAACCCCGGCAGATACACCAGCAGCAACGCCGTGCCTGACCAGAGGGTGCAGCACACCATCGTCAGCCCGTCATAACGCTGGGAATAACGCTTTTGCAGGGCGAAATACAGGCTCCAGGACGCCGCCGCCAACAGGATCAACACGCTATGCCCCTCCAGCTCGCCCAAGCCGCGATCCCCCACCGCCACCACCCCGGCACCGAGCAGGCCGCCGAGTACACAGCCCCATTGCCAGGCGCCGAGCCGTTCCCTGAACACGGTGCTGGCCAGCACCGCGCTGAACAGTGGTGTAGATTGCGCCAGGACGCTGGCAGCGCCGGCACTCACACCGCGCTGGCCGTAATTGAGGGCGATGTGGTGCAGGGTCACCGCAAACAACCCCAGCACCGCAAACAAAGGCAAATCCCGGCCCCGGGGCCGTGCAATGCCCTTGCCCCAGGCCACCGCGGCCATCAATACCGACGCAATCAAAAAGCGCAGCAAGGCCAGGTTGTCGGGGGCGTAGGCCTGCAAAGCGATATGGATACCGATAGGCGAATACGCCCAGCAGAGAATGACAAAGACGGTTGCCAGGACAACTTTTGCGCGGGGCATGGGCGTTCTCGGGGACGTGGCAGCACACAGGCACTGCCTGGCAACAGTATGAGAAACCCCAGGCCTCGAAAAAAGTGACTTAAACTGAGCCCACTCTTCACTCCAGGTGAACCATGGAACTGTCCCAACTGCGTATGTTCAAGACGGTCTACGAGCTGGGCAGCATCGCCCGTGCTGCGCAGCAGCTGCATTGCGTGCCGTCCAATATCACCGCGCGCCTCAAGGCCCTGGAGCAGGAACTCGGCGTCGCGCTGTTGGTGCGTGAGGGCCGGGGCCTGCGGGTCAGCCCCGCCGGCGAAGTGTTTATCGAGTACGCGACGAAAATCCTCGACCTGACCGAAGCCTCCCGGCGTGCCGTCGCACTGGGTGGCGCGCCCCAGGGGCATTTGCGTATCGGCGCTATCGAGTCCAGTGCAACCGGGCGCTTGCCGCAGTTGCTGGCGCGCTATCACGCGCTGTACCCCCAGGTGTCGCTGGCGTTGAGCACCGGCACCTGGTCGCAGTTACTCGATGATATCCAGCACCATCGGCTGGACGCGGCAATTGTCGCCGTGGATGTGCAACGCCCCGGGCTGCACAGCACGCGGCTGTATAGCGAAGACCTGATATTGATTGCCCCCACATCGCTGGGCCCGGTGCGCAGTGCCGCAGACCTGCACGGCCTGACCCTGTTTATGTGGCCCACAGGCTGCCCGTATCGCCTGGCCCTGGAACAATGGTTGTCACGCCACGACCAGGTCTGCCCCATTGTCAGCATCGCCAGCTACGGCACGATTATCGGCTGTGTCAGCGCCGGCAGCGGCGCCGCGCTGGTGCCGCGGGGGATCTACGAGCAATACCGCCAGGGTGCCAACTGGCAGGGCCATGAGTTCGCGGAACTGGCGCACATCGACAACCTGTTTTACTGGCATGCCAACGTCGGTTGTCATCCGGCCCGGGATGCGTTTTCGGCACTGTTGCAGGGGCACTGCCTCCACGGGGCTACCTCCAACGAGGCATAGGCCCAGCCACCGCCACGCCCTACCATGGGCGGGAGCGGAGGTACGCCATGTTGACCCATCCATCCATTGTCTTGACCCTGCGTCGGCATCATCTATTCAGCCCGTTGCCGGAGAAGATTTTCCAGGACGTCTGTACCCTGGCCAATCTCAAGCGCCTGCCCGGGCATGCCACCCTGATGCACCAGGGCGACCCTGCCGATCGGTTTTTCCTGCTGATCAGTGGCCAGGTCAAGTTGCACCGGGTCACCGGCGAAGGCCAGGAGCATCTGGTGGAAGTCATCCGCCCTGGCCAGACCTTTGCCGAAGCGCTGTTGTTCAGCCAGGCCAAGGCCTATCCGGTGAGTGCCACGGCGCTCAAGGACAGCGTCTTGGTGAGCATCGAGGGCCATCATTACCGCAAGGCCCTGGAGGACCAGCCACAGATCTGCCTGGCGATCCTCGGCACCATGAGCCTGCACCTGCACCAACGCCTCAAGGACATCGACACCCTGACCCTGGCCAATGCCAGCCGCCGGGTCATCAACTTTCTGATCCAGGAGCGCGATACCGTCAGCGGCGATGTGGTGCTGCAGGTGCCCAAGCGTCTGGTGGCCTCCAAGCTTGGGATTCAGCCGGAGACGTTTTCGCGGATTCTGCACCGGCTGATAGACGCCGGCCTGATCGAGGTGCAACGCCGCACCATCCGCATCCTGTGCGAGGAGCAATTGATGACCTATCAGGCTGGCTGACTTAGAATCGACGCCATTCTTCGCCCGCCTTCCTGACACGAGCGCCGCCCATGAGCTTTGATTTCGACACGATCCACCCTCGCCTCGGCACCGGCAGCACCAAGTGGAGCCGCTACCCCGAAGACGTCTTGCCCATGTGGATTGCCGACATGGACATCGCCGCCCCACCGGCGATCCTCAAGGCCCTGCACGCACGCCTGGACCAGCAGATGCTCGGCTACAGTGTCGCCCGCCCCGAAGTGCGTGAGGCGATCATCAGCGACCTGTGGGACAAGTACGCCTGGCGTGTGCAGCCCGATGAACTGCTGTTCCTGCCGGGCGTGGAGCCGGGTTTCAACATGGCCTTGCACGCCTTTGTCCAGCCCGGCCAGCCGGTGGTGTTGCAGACCCCCAACTACGCACCGCTACGCCATGCGGCGGGCAACTGGAACCTGCCGAAGATCGAAGTGCCGTTTGCCCTGAGCGACCAGGGCGAATACCTGACCCCCCTGCCCGCCTTGCGCCAGGCCTTGAAAGGCGCCGGCGCCTTGCTGCTGAGCAACCCTCACAACCCCCTGGGCAAGGTGTTCGCCCGCGAGGAACTGCTGGCCGTGGCCAACGCCTGTCTGGATACAGGCGCGCTGATCATCTCCGATGAAATCCATGCCGAACTGTGCTTCGACGGGCGCCGGCATATCCCCACCGCTTCGTTGAGCGCAGAGATCGCCCGCCGCACCATTACCCTGATGTCGGCCAGCAAGGCCTACAACGTCGCCGGCCTGAAGACCTGCTTTGCCATTGTCCAGGACCCGGTCATCCGCGAGCGCTTCAACAAGGCGCGCTGCGGCATGGTCGATAGCGTCAGCCCCCTGGGCCTGGAAGCCACCTGGGCGGCCTATAGCCAATGTGGGGAATGGTTGCAGGCGTTGGTGGCGTACCTGCAAGACAACCGCGACTACCTGCTGGAGGCGGTGCAAAAGCGCCTGCCGGGAGTGGTCATGCATGCCCCGCAAGGCACCTACCTGGCCTGGCTGGATTGCAGCGCCCTGGGCCTGGAAGACCCGCAGCGGTTTTTCCTGGAACAGGCCAAGGTAGGGTTGAGTGCGGGTGTGGAATTTGGCGATGACAGCCAGCAGTTCGTGCGCTTGAACTTCGGCTGCCCACGGGCCTTGCTCGAAGAAGGTCTTTCCCGCCTGGAACGCAGCCTGCAAAACCGCTGAACCGCTCTGCCGGAGCCGCCTTGCCGGCTCCGGCAAGGGCTGGGCTCAGAGCTTGGCGATGGACACTTCGGTGGATTTGACGAAGGCAATCACTTCGCTGCCCACCTTCAACTCCAGGTCGCGCACCGAGCGGGTGGTGATCACCGAAGTGACAATCCCCGACGCCGTTTGCACGTCAATCTCGGACACCACTTCGCCCAGCAGGATCTCCTTGATCACGCCCTTGAACTGGTTGCGTACGTTGATCGCTTTGATGGTCATGTGAGGTTTCCTTTTACGGTTGGGTCAATCCGCACGAATGCGCAGGCCCTCAAAATGCGCCATCCACACCAACAACAAAAGGAATAAATAACTATTTATTTATTCCTTTTTGACATATTAAGAATTCTGTAATTGCATACCAAAAATGCCTACGGTTTGAACGTAGATCCCCTGCATGGCCAACGCGGTCTCACCAGCGCAGCCTTGAACTGAATGTTTGAAGCACCGAAATAACACCGGGCCCAATTAGGGCCCGGTGTTATTTCACATTTGAAAGCGATCGGCCAACTCAGCCCATTCAGACAAAGACCCCACCCGACAAGGGCGCATCAGACAGCGTCGCACCTGGCTCGGTCAACGATTTGAACAAGGTATGCCCCTGGAGCAACTTGCCATACCAGGCGTTCAGGCTCTCGACATCGCTCTGCCCGTCCAACGCCTCGACCCACAGCACCAGATCGCCAGCGGCGTCAGCGGTCAGTCTGACGGGGGCAAGCACCGAGAACGGGCTGTTGACCTGCAATAACTGAAGCACCACACCTTGCAGCAATCGCTTGGGCAGCGCGCCCAGGCGCAGGGCGATCAGCCAGCCATGCGGTACTCGCTCCAGTAGCACTTCGGGATCCTCGCCAATGTGCAGACGGCAGGTAGGCTGATCTTCTGGCGGCATTGCCAGATCCCATTGTTCCAACCAGTTTTTCAATGACATTCAAGCTTACTCCGCAATTCGCCAGGCCTTGGCCATTTCGACAGTGGTGGAGCTCGACGGTTTGCTCCAGGGTTTGTTTCGTGCGCCGTAGTTATCGATAAGATCGTCCAGGGCCTGATTGATCTGGGCCGGGCTTATCGCACGCATCAGGCTGTGCTCGACACGATTGAGCAGCGCGACGTTGGAGGCTGGCTGGCCAACGCGATAGAGGGACGGCAGAATCACTTCTTTGCGGATGTTGTCGGCGATCACCGCCACATCACGTCTGCGCATTTCATCGACCGCAGCTTTCAATACCGGCGACTCCACAGGCGTGTTGCGCAAGGCCCCCAACAAGCGCTGATGGTCGGTGTTATCGGTACTGTTCAGCGTATTGGCTACCCATGCCTTGCGTTCCGGGGTCGACGCCAACGTATCGAGGCGCGCCAAAGCCGAATTTATGCCGTCGGACAGTTTCATGTCCTTGGCCGAAAGGATGGCCACTGTGAGTTCGGAAAAAGCCTGCGTCGCCGCCCGCCTAAATTGCACGACATCCGCCGTACGAACCGGCTCTTGCGCCGAAACGCTGGCAAGCATTTCATCGTCCAACGCCAGTAGCGCGCTTTCCATGGTTGCAAACGTGTGGGCCTCACGGGCCTGCAAACGGTTATCGAGGTGGTTGCCGACCTCTTTGTGCAACAGCGATTGCAGTTCGTTCTTGACGCCATCGGGCATTGTGAAATTCAGGGTTCCGCTGAGCATGCCACTGTAGTCCCCCGACTCTGTTTTGAGTGGCACCACGACGGTCTGGTCCTCCAGCACAGCGAGCCCGCGCGCCTGCAATGCCGCTTGTGCGCCCAACGGAGCCCCTACAACCCACTCGAAAACACTGGGGCGGTACTGACTAGGCCCCTTCTGGGGAACTGCGTCCTCAGGAAACTTGAGAATGAGGTTGTCATCTTGACGTAGCGGGCTGTTCGAGAACTGTTGGTTAATCATTTCCGCTACCGGAACGTTGAGCATCACGCCACCGTCCTGGAACTTGGTACGCTCGTTCTCTGCCTGGAACGGATGGTTGGTTTCGCCCATTTGCTTGAACACCAGCGGGAACGAACCGGAGATGTGCGCGGCGCGGGCGATGTCCATGTCGGGAGTCAGGTCGGCATTGAATACCACCAACTGCGGACGGCCTTCATACATTGCCGTGCCGGTGATGTTCAGTTCTTTGATCTGCGGGATCTGCCTGCTGAGCACGGACAGGTCGCTGAAGGTGACTGCGCCGCCCTTTTGCAGTTTTTGCACAATAGCATTGACGGCGGGCTGCCGAGCGACCTCAGGATGGGCCGCAATCTGGTTCAGTACGGACTTGCTGGACTCCGTGCGCAGGACTTTTTCCAGTGGCGCTGCTTCTGACCCCATGCGCGGGAGGATGTTGTACAGCAAGCGCACAATGCTGGCGACCACGCCGTTGTTGCCGAAGGTTATCAACTTGCCTAGGCCAGAGTTAAGATGCTGGAGCTTTTTCATCCAGCCTTTGCCGCTGTCGAGCAGGGAGATCAAGTCCATGCTATCGGACAGGCTCTTGAACGAACCAGCGCTCATCCCGGACGCCAATAATGCCGCTGTGATTGCCCCAGCCGAAGATCCGGAAATGCTCTTGATACCGTCCAACGCTCCTTTATTTTCGAGTGCTGAAATAGCGCCTGGATACGCTGCGCCTTTGGCACCACCGCCACTGAGAACCAGACCGGTCAACGGTGGCCGGGTCAGTTTGACCTCGGTGACACCGTTCTCGAAACTGCGCAGCGTGACCTGCCGCTTCCCCGCGCCTTCGGCGATCAACTGCGACGCGCCTTCGGGTTGCGGTGCCACCAGGGCAGCCCGGCTGATATCCGGCAATTGCGCACTGACGGCTACACCGATGCTGCTCTTGAGTGCCGCCGTCAAACCCTGGCCCACAGGGTCCGTAGACAACCTGGCCTTGGGCGGTGGTTGATCCTTGGGCGGCGTAATTTCCTGCGGCCGGCCGGTAGCGGCAAGTGCGTTGACTGAAGACGGAATTAGCATAAAGGCTCCTGGGGCAAGTCAGTTGTTGACTGGAGCAAATACTAAGGGAATGGGTTTTCCGGCCTTTTCAGTATCAGACGTTTTTTTATCAATTTAGCGTTTCCAGTGATTGCCCTTCAGTTTGTCTGTCGATCGAAGGGGCAGGCGCTCGCGCTTCATGCTGCCACGTTTGCTGCAAGGCGGCTTCCAGTGCCCCCAATTGGCCGCCAACGCTCGCGTCAATGATGCCGATCTCGGTCTCAAGGATGCAGCCACCCTGGTCGAGTCGGGCATCGGCGACGACCTCGACATAGCCCACCTCCGGGAAGTCCTTGAGCACTCGGGAAATCTGCTCGCGCACCTCAAGTACCTGATCCGGATGCACATGCAAAATGACCTGTTTCTGATTACTGACCAGCAACAACGCCTGTTGTGTCACCTGTAACGTCAGCTCGATATTGTCGTAATGCTGAAGGATCTTACGCACGGCTTGCAGCACCACACCGCCCATCTGCTGCTCGACCTCGCGGTAATACTGATGACACTGCAACAGCGTTTCCTGAATCAGCACAGCCTGACGCTTGTTCGCCTCTTCGATGCCGGCCTGCCAGCCCAACGCCTTCTGTTGCTCATAGACATCATGGGCAGCACGCTCGATTTCCTCGGCACGTTTGCGGGCGACTTCAACCAACTCGCCTGCCGTCAGATAGTCTTGATAGTCAGCACTGCGCAGCAGAACCTGATCCGGTGCGAGGCGAACTTCAGATGCTTTTATTTCAATAAATGGAAGCATTGCGGGCTCACTTGTCGGGCGATTTTCAGACACAACGCCTGGGCCAATGGACGCTGGCTGTTACTGACATGCCAACGCTGAGGGGGCACCAATAACTGGGATTTTCCAGGCGCCAGGCGTAAAGCCAGGCGCCTGGAAAATCCCGATGATGCGTCATCACAGGCCAGCAGCCAGAACTCCAGCGCGCGCTGGCGCAGGCAATCAACCAGTTCTCCTGCTGGTAACGGTTGCTGCCAGCCTTGCGGCCAGGCGCCAATAATCAGTTCCAGTTGTTCCAGACAGTAACGATGCCCGGCTTCGCCAATCGCAGCGTGAACCCGCCGCAGGCTTTGCGCGTCCAGCACTTGCCGAATCGCGTGACCATGCAGCAGTGCGCCCAGATAACCGAGAGTCTTTTCCAGCGCGGCCTGCTCAAAAAACGCGAGACCGCCGAGCATGGGTGGCAATTCATACTCGATGCCCAGCGCAAACTCATTGAGCAGCCATGCATTGATCCCCCTGTGCCGGCGCCAGTGGTCCAGGGTTTCGGTCAGGCCCGCCAGCGAAGATGGGAGGCGTGCAGGGTGAATGTAACGGGCCGGGCAAAACCGTAGCTGGTAGGGCGTCAACAGCAACGTCATCACGAAAGCCTGCTGCGCTGCCACACATATTGCCCGAGGTTGCTGACCAACAGCAGTGCCACCATTAGCCCGAACAGCCCCAGCAACCGGCTGCGCGATTCTTCAGTCACCTGAATCGAGAAGACTGTTTCATAACGTGGGGCGAGCGGAACTTGCCGCACATCGGCCGAAGGCACCAGCACGACGCTGATGCGGTCGTAACTCAAGCCTTCGATGCCGTTGTTCACCAATTGCTTGATCTGCGGAATGTAGGCGTCGAGCTGAATATCCGCCGCATGCTTGATAAATACCGACGCCGAGGCAGGCGACGATTTTTTACCCAGGCCATCGCGGTCTTCAGGCAGCACTACATGCACCCGAGCGACCAGTACACCATCGATTTCAGAAAGGGTTCGGGAAATTTCCTGGGCCTTGGCGTAGTTAAGCCGCGCTCGCTCCTCGACCGGCGAGGAGATCAATCCCTCCTTGGGGAAAACATCCTTGAGCGTGGAAAAACTCTCGCGCGGATAGCCCTTGCGCTTGAGTGCATCAATCGCCTCAGCGATATCGGACTCCTCGACCAGCAACTTGACCTTGCCGTCCTTGTCGGGCTGCTTGGCTGCCCAGATTCCTTCGGTGCGCAGCAACGCCAGCATTTCGTTGCCTTCTTTCTGGCTGATACCGGCATAGAGTTCGACTTTGCAAGCGGTGAGCAGTAACACGGCCAGCACCATCAGAATTCGATTGAGTCTCTTCACACAGCACCTTATTGGGTTTTCATCAGCGTTTCGACGTTCTGACTCATGCGCCCTACCGTCTTGGCTATCAGTTCCTCCTGCATGCTGATACGCATCAGCGACCACTGCATTTGCATAAGGCTGCCCGGGTCGTCGCCTGGCGTCGAAAGCTCGACCTCAAGTTCATGCTTGGCCTGGGAAAAACGTTCCTTGAGCTGCCCGATTTCGTTGAGCAAATTACCTCCCAGGCTCTCACCGCCCTTGCCCATCTCCCGTTCAAAATCGGTGACTTGCCCGGCATTGGCCTGGGGTGCCTTGAGATCATCGAGATTGGCGACAGTGACCTGACTTATCTGACTAACGTCCATCACGACTCCAAATCGGGTGAGTGGGTGAAGCTCATCATGTTTTTGATCATTGCGTTCACAGGGATCAGGATCTGCAACTCGCGGCGCACAATCGCCTGCAGGTAGTCACTGCCCTCGACGCCCTTGACCTCACTCAGTACGTTGAGCAACAGGGTTTCTTGTTGCTTGCCGAACGGTGCCTGCTCCTTGAGCATGTCCTTGAGTGCCAGACGATCCTGTTCAAGCCCCAGTTGTTGTTGCCCAAAGCGCACGAGCAAGCGATCCGACAGGCCCTGCATCAGCCAGTTGAGCAGTTCACCACGACGCCCTTCGGCCGATTCCGGCAGATCCTGGCGATACCACTTCCACACGGCGTCACGCTGCTGCCGGGCATCCATACCTGTCAGTGCCGTTGTCAGATCCGCACCGTGCAACCAGAGTTGCAAGGGGCCGTCAATCGAGACAGGCCTCGGCGACACCGCAGCCGGTTTCATTGCCGCGTCAAATGCTTGTGCCTGACCGGGCTCGGCGGGTAACGCAGGTCGAGTGTCCCGTGCCTCATGAGGCGGCAGTTGCCCGGGCGCCGAGTCGATCCGGTTCATCCCCCCTCCGGGTCACGCATGCCTTGGGCAAACTGCTGCAGCCGCGGGTCTTCGCTCGCCGCCAGCTCGGCCAGGCGCCGATCCAACGCGGTGCCCAAGCCCAGCCGCCATTCACATAACGCCAGCCAGGGCGCAAGTGCCGGCCACGGCTTGCCCTCGCCCAGCACCAGCGCCTGCTGGTAATGTCCCTGGTTCATCAGGCTGGATAGACGGATAAGGCACGCGGCCTCCTCCTGCCCCTCGACCTGTTCAAGCCAGTTGGCAATGTGCTGTGCTTCTTCGTGGCAGTGATGACCGCTACCGGCCAGGGCTAGTTCTGCCATCAGCCCTTTCAATGAACTGTCCATCATCAGATTTTCTGCAGGATGCCTTGCATCAGGTCTCTCATCGAACGGGTGACGGTTGAGTTGATGTTGTAGATCACCGACCATTTGTTGAGTTTGTGTTGCAACTCGGCCAGCAGCGCCGGGTTATCCGCAGAGTCCTTGAGAGCGGCAATCGCATCACCGACCTCCTTGTTGGCGTTGTTGGCCTGGTCCTTGAGGTTTTCCGCGACTTTGTCGAGCGTGTTGACGCTACTGTCATTGGTAAAGATCGATGCCATCATGAAGCTCCCTTGAGGGTGTTGAGAAGGCTGATGGCGGCCTCGACTGCCTGAGCTTCCATCTGCCATTGCCGATACTGTTGAGGATCACTGCCGCCGATCAAACGACGTTTGACGCAGGCCCTGGCCTGTTGCAGTTGCGCGTGTATCTGCTGTTCAAAGTCCGTGTCAGCGGCGCACAGACGCTCCTCCAAAACCGTCATCATTGAGCGGTTCCCCCTTTAGATTGATGATGAATTGTTGTTTGCCACGGCTGACGATCACGGTGTCGACATTGATCGCCAGCACCCTCACGCCTTGCGCAGTAGAGGCATTGACCGGGTATTTCTGACCATCGCTCAGCACCACATACGGCACTTTGCCGAAGGACACCGAACGCACCACGAACTCCAGATCATCGGTGCTGCCACGTTTGTTACGACTCACCAGGTCCAGGGCCGGACGTGCGCCGAACTCCTGGCGAAAATCACGCTGCAACGTGTAGAACGCGCTGAGTTGAGGCTCATCAAGTTGCCCGCGCACTTCAATTCGCTCACCTTTGTCCTGATAAGCCAGCACCGCGTCGAGACCCGAGTCGGCAAGCATCTGATCGAGCCGCTTGAGGTGCGATCCGGCAAGCCGCACACGGTTTTCCACTCCCAGCAAGCCAGGTACATCGACCTTGAGCAAACTGTCGATTTGCAGCCAATGCTCATCCTCAAGCGCCAGTTCACCGGTGAGGCGAATCCAGCCGGGTTGGTCCCCATTGGCCGTGCGTACCTGGCGATAACCGAATTTCTGCAAGATGAACTCCACCCCCTGGCGAATCTCTTCCAGGGTGCGTACGTCGAGCCGGTACGTCAGGCCGCTACGTTCCAGGTACTGCTGCAATGCCAGCCGCGTGCGGTTGTCTTCCAGATAACCGGTGAGCGCAATACTGCCATTGCCCTGAGGCTCACCGAGTTGCACAAACTGATACTGGCGATCACGTAAAAAACTGCGCAAGGCCACGACCGGGTCCTCGCTGGCCATCCCAGCGTTGCCAGACGACCAGGGGGCGCCAAGCAAAGCAATGAGACCTGCCAGCAACAGTGCACTGATACCAAGCAGCAATCGCCCACCCCAACGCACTCGCGGCTGCGCCAGGCGCCGTTCGTGAGGGTTGGCAGCCAGAGGCAGCTGTTCGCAGAACTGCCGCTCCTGAGCACAATAGGCCCACAGCAGCGGCCCACAAGCCTGGCGGACCAGTGCCTGCAACGCGCTGCCACCCGCCAGCGGCTGCCCCTCCTGAAGTGGCTGATGACCTTCGGCCCACTCCAACAGGCGTACACCTTGCGGGTCGACATCGAGCACCAAGTGGATCGCAGCAATACCTTCATCGACCAGCACCAGATCGGCTTGCAGCGGATCGGAACCGATCACTACCCGCCCTTCAGCCAGCGGTACTTCAACCCCTTGATTGAGGCCGCTATAGAAACGAATTTTCCAACCCATGTCAGGGCTTCTTCGGTGCGCGGACGCACTGTTCGACACCTTCGATGCAGGCACCCTCGGCAATACGCCAGCCCGTGGTGTCCTTGCCCAGGCTGCATGCCATCAGCGAAGAGTCCTTGCCTGCCTGTGCCAGCACGTGCTGGAGCTCGCGGGCCTGACCCAGTTCCTGGCACTGCGCAGTCCCGAGCAATTTCTGCAACGAAAGACTCTGGTTCGACAGCTCATCGACCTGGAGCAATGGATCCATATAGCCACGCTTGCTGCCCAACGCCACGAAATGGCCTAGCCCGTTGTCAATCAAGCGCGGCTCGATCAGAAACAGCCGCACCGAGCGACGGGTGAAACTGGACTTGAACCGGAACAACGCTCCCAGATACGGAATGTCGCCCAGCAGCGGAACCTTGCGCATGGATTCGCTGAGCTCATCACGGTAGATACCGCCGATCAACAGACTCTGCCCGTGTCCCACGCGAGCCACGGTATCGACCACGGTGCGGGCGATAGTGGGAAGCCCACCCACCCCTGAGCTGTTGGGTTTCTGATTACCGTCCTCGATATGCAGGCTGAGGCTGATTTCCGGCTTGTCACCCAACTGGATGACCCGCGGCGTCAGTTTCAGCATGGTGCCGTAGGTGATCGCCTTGAGTTCAGCCACCCGCTCACCAAGAAGGCTGACATAATAGGTTTCGCTGTGATCAATCACTGCCAGGGTGTTTTCCTGGGTCAGCACGGTCGGCCGCGAGCCGACCTGAGCGCGCCCCTGACTCTGTAGCAAGGTGATGCGGGCAAGCAGGTAATCCAGCCCCCGGCTATCCACAAGGCTGGCACCGGCCTCGCGCGTGGTACCAGGACTGGCGTTGCCCTGACCGCTAATGTTCTGGCTGGTGGTGCGAATGTCGATCAGCTTGTTTGGGCCGACGCCTATACCGACGCGCCAGTCCACGCCCAGTTCGGCGAGGTTTTCCGCGTTGATGTCGACAATCGACAAACCGACCTCGATTCGCGCCGAAGGACGATCCAGCGCCGCGATCAAGCGCCGGTACATCGGCATGCGATCCTTGGTATCGCGCACAATAATGGCATTGAGCGAGGGCTCAGCCTGAACTACGGCTCGCCCGGACTGCGTCGGTAATCGAGGACTGTCCTGTCCGCCTTCCACCGACACCACGTTAGCGTCACTCAGCACGCGAGCAAGAATGGTCGCCACACCCGGTGCATCAATATCGTCTTCGCGATACTTGATTCGCCGATCCTCGGCGACCGCATACTTGAGCGGAAAGATTTCCACGGCCAGGTCTCCGGTCTTCTCAATACGCAGAGCGTGCTGCTGCTCAAGAGCCAGGGCCGTTTGCTCCACCAGATCCAGATACCGTGGGGGGCCGGAGACGTACACCAACCGCCCGCGCATGTCCGATCGCCAACCAAATCGCGGCTCCCAGACACCTGCAGCTTCCAGTGCCTGCCTCAGTTCGGTTTCGCCGATCTGCTCCAGCTTGACCAGCCGCGACTGCATTTCGGTGGCCTTGAATACGTAGAGAACAGCACCGTCGTAGTACCAGATCAGGTTGTAGAGCGAAGTCATCAGTTGCACAAAGGACTGAGGATCATCGAGATCGAAACGCCCACTGACCTGATCATTGACCTTGTCACTGACAATCACCGAGCCGTCGTAATTAGCCGCGAAATTGGCCAGGACATCACGCAGGCTTTCACCCTGGGCGATATAGTTGTAGGGGATTTGTGGCCAATCCAGATCCTGGCTTTGGGCGGTTCCGGTCCATAGCAATGCAAAGACCAGGCTCAAGGACCGCGAAACACTCAGGGACGCCATAAAGTTTGTTTCCACTGCGGTTCCAGGCCTGCAATCAACAGCTCTGGCTTGATCGTTTCCAGAATCGCGACCTGAGCCGATAGCGCTCTCTCCAGGTCGTCCAGTTCCAGGGTGGCGAATTCCAGACGCGCTTCAAGCATCAGGTTTGACTGTTCATCGGTGGCCAACGCCTGGGGATAGCGTCGACTCCATCGGGTGACCTGGCCTAACAGGTTCAGCAACACTTCACGTTCAGCCGCAGATGAGTGCTGAACTTGCCAGTTCAGCGGGCTGGACAGCACAAGATCAGCCCCCTGACGTTGTAAAAACAGACTGTGACCGTCGATCCGCAGGTGATATCGACCTGTTTGATCGGCCACAAAAACCCCTTGGCCCGTGCGTGCGGCCAATCCAGTCAGTAAATGTTCCATGATTCCTCGGCGTATCCGGCAGTCAGGAGCCTTGCCAATAAAAGTGGTCGTTCGCCTGGCACAGGCTACGTTCATACAGCCAGTGCTGAACGACATCCGCGGCACCCGCGTCGTCGTCAAGCCTGGCCAGCGGCTCCCACAGAGGGCTCAACACCACCGGGACAGGAGAAAAACCATCGAGCTTGCCGTCAGCCAGCAACATGGACATGCCTTGATGCCAATTGGGCCAGGCCAGCTGTGCCTGCTCGGAGATCGCGCCCAGCTTGCGTACCATATTGGCAATTTCAGCGTCGGTCTTTGCCCGACATTGAGCGATTTTGGCCAGTTCCTGTTGGGCTAATTGCGCATTGGTTTCTCCGACCAAGCGCCAGAACTCGGCCTTGATCCGTAACTGGCGTGCCTGTGTTTCGTACTCGATCAATGCCAGGCGCCAATTGGATACCGCTTCATCAAAAAGGCTTTCCCACCAGCTGTATACCGGCAGCAGAACCCAATCGATGAGGGCCTGAGTCGAGGCCAGATTGATCCGGTCGCCCAACCAATTGCACCAGTCCTCACCCTGGGCGCGAGCCTGGCGCAGTACCAATTGAATATCCCCGCGTTCGAGCGCCATGCCACGGGCCAAGCGTTGTTGCAGCCAATTGGACTGGAACAGTTGCTCCAGCCGTACACGCGGCAGCAAGCGTTGCAACAAGATCAACTGTCGCACACTAATAATTCCCGACTCACGGTACACACTGACTGATACACACCCAGCTGCCCGGCCTCGACCGCGGGCATCCCGGCCTACTACAAACACCCGACGACCAGCAAAAATACCAGCTTGAGGGGTTTGATTTTGGTCTTCCTGGCTCATCTTCTGCCTTGACTATCTCGTTTCGTAGCACACCCGTCAGCGTCTTCCACTGCGACCAATCTTACTGAGGAGCAACGGACCAAACTTGCAAAAAACGTCATTTTTTTTTAGTCCGCCGCTATTCTTTTCCTTGTCTTGAACGACTGGGAGTACACCCGAAACGACGACGATAGCTCTGAGTGAAGTAAGACTGGCTGGAAAAACCGCTTTCCATTGCGATGTCCACAATGCTCATTTCGCTGTTAAGCAATAGATGATGGGAGTAGAGGATACGCCGCTCACTGATCCACGCTCGGGGAGAAACGCCATAGACCGACCCGAACAACTCCTTGAACGTGGTCAAGCCCATTCCGAACTCCCGGGAAAACTGGCAGAGCCGCCACTCCTTGAGGTAGTGCTGCTCCATGAACACCTGTAAACGCTCGACGTGCCGACTTCCCTGCTGACGCAATACTGACATCAGCGCCGGGCCCTGGGGGCTGAAAGCAAACAGCATCAACAACTCTTCGACGCGCAACAACGCCAGCATCGGTGGGTGCTCATGCACCATCAGCCCTTCAAGCCCCTTTATGCAGTCCGCCATCAACGGCGTACTGGCAAACGCAATGAGACTAACCCCCGGCCCATCCCAGCGCTCTACTTCACTCAATAAAGAACCAAAACGCTGAACAAACTTTTGTAAAAACTGAACCGATAATGGGATCCAAAGTAAAACACAATCGTGTTCGCCCGTACTCACGACATAGTTACCTCTGCGCGCAAACAATAGCTCGCCAGGCATGAGACAAACTGTCGCATTACAATCTTGAACCGTGACCTGCCCCTCGATAAGGATATAAATCCCCTCCTCACCGTTCGATACAAACTCAAACGTCGGAATAGACCACCGGCACAGCTTTATCTGTTTCCGAGCACGTGTGCTGGCACCTTGCATTTTATTGTGACCCCGAACCTGCACATACCATTTGTACGGTGCCCAAGTAGGCATCGTACGAAACTCAACTTCTAAATACTGCTGCGCGACGATTTTGCGCTTGAATCCTGTGACGCGAGAGCCTGGAATCTAGCAGTGGCGGATTCTCTATCTCTTGGCTCAAACACTGCACTGATTCTATGAAGTCAGGATGACTAACTCAATGACAACCGTCCTTGCAATTAATCATAGCCACTAGAGTAATTACTCTTAACTAGACGAAGCCCCGATAAATTTATTTAGTTACCCACCTATCGAAACACCCTTCTATTTTAATAGGCGCTAAATAAATACAAAATATTTCAAGATCATTTCGTCGCCACCGAAATAGTGCACTTCGGATAGCAGGGTAGTTGCCCAAGCTGCATATTCATATTTTCACCAGGCACCACCGACTGCCAACTTCTCGACTGCACAGCCCCGTCATCTGACCAGGCCAGCTCACTGCGCACCAGCAAGCTGCCACCGACCACCTGCGTCGGCATCAGACGAAAAGCAAAGTGCAACGGCAACGCCGTCACCCGATAACGAGCCTGGGCAACCAGCCGCAGCTGCTGCTGGATCACCGAGTAGAGCCGCACACTGACGTAGGCAGGTTGTGAAATCGGTGAAGGTGTGCGCACCTGCCCTCTCACATCAATCAACGGTGCCGGCGGCGAAGGCACACTGACGCAGCCCCCCAAGGCAAGAAAAACGCTGAATAGCAGCGTCTTCCTCATGATTGACGAACCTTGCGCTCATAAAGAGGGGCAATCTCGCCATCGACCAAACGCTGCAAATGTTGCTCACTCTGTTGATCGACCTCCACCTGTACCGCCAGCCAGCGACCCAACTGCGCAACGCTGATGCCTCCCTCCTGGCGACTGGGCACCTGACTGAACGAGCGCCCGGCAAAGCTTCCAGATATTGGCGCACCGTCACTCGTGGCCGCTGGTGAAATGCCAGTGCTTTCTATCTTCATGACTCACTTAAACCCTCATACCGGCGGGCTTGGATATTGTTTGGTCGCCACCCTCATATCCCGGCAGCAATTGCTGCCAAAACTCGGCGTGATCAAGCAGGTTGGCCAAGGTGGCCTCGAAACGTTCCAGGGTCAACTCAGCCGCGGGTATCTGGGCGTATAGCTGCACCAGGCCTGCTGCCTCATCAAAACCAAAATGCAGATCGAAGCGATACCAGTACCGATTGAAACTCGCCAACTGCCGGAAGATTGCGTCGCCGAACGTTTCGATTCCCGCCACATCCGCTTCCATAACCAAGCGCTCGCGTCCTGCCAGTAACACCAGCGTCACGCCCAACTTATCGTCAAACAGCAGACTGGCTATTCCCTCTTCATCCAGCGACAAAGCGGGAAGGCCACTGCGATTGGCAAACTCGGCAAGCAGCCGGTTGACCCTGATCCTCAAATCCATGCACGTCCCCTCGAACTAGGCGAATGCTAGCACCCTGACATGAGCGGGTTTTGTCACTGACGGGCTTTTCTTTTAAGAAAAAAGCCACATCACTGTGGCTTTTTTCCTATATCAAGATCAGATCAAGCCACGCCAGCGGCGGCCCGCCAGGCCTGATTGTGGTTCTGGGTGTACTGCGCAAGCAGTTGCAGCATCTCTTTCATAAAGTTGGCGTTGTAGCTCACCTGGTCTTCGACCTTCTGCTTTTCGCTCTGGGCAATTGACGCGCTGACTTCATCTTCCTTGGCGTTGGCCTGAATAGCCGTTTGCTCGACTTGCACCGAGTTGCTGGACATCTGCCCAAGTGCCTGGTTCACGCCATTGATGCTTTGCAGCTTGGCATTGCGGTTATCCACGCCCTGCCCAGCCAGCTTGAGCGCACGGGTATCGGCCGCCTGCTCCTTGGCCCATTCCCGGCCGACCTCAATGCGATCAGCCTTCGAGGTTTTGCCCAGTTCCAGCATCTTCGCGTCGATCTGCTCGTTGCGCCGACCAATGTTGCCCTCCAGGACCTTTTCCTGGCTGATCGCCTTGCCATTCTTGACCGCACCAATGGCACCGGTAACCGCCGATGCCAGGGCCATCACACCGGAGATCACCGCCATCGCAATCATCAGCTTCGAACCGCTGCGCATTTCGTCCACTTGGGACTTCTGCGCATTGATGATCGAGGTGTTCTCGCTGTCGCGCTGGATAATCCCCAGCTCGCGGGCCTTCTGCGCGATGCGAAACAACAGCACCATCAGCTCCACACTGCCATTGAGTTCACTGCTGACCCTGCCCAGCCCCTCGGGCTTGAACACTTGCCTCGGCGCTATCAGGTCGACACCCAAGCTCTTCTTCGATTCGCCGGGCAGTGCCGTATTCGCGCTGTGAACTGTTTCGGTTCGTACGCCTGCTTGAGTTTTTTCCAGCGACTGAGTATTGCCAATCTGACCCAGCCCGTGAGCGCCATAGCCTGTTTCAATCATCATGATGTGTTCCTCAGATAGCCGCAGGACGGCTGGAAAGGTTATGCAGGGTGTCGCCCTTTGCATTGATCATCTGGAAAATCTGCTCCATGACCTGCAAAAAAGACTCGACCATGCGACTGAGTTCTTCCTTGAGCTTGTCCATGACGGCCTGAAACTGCGTGAGCTCGGAGCGCGTCTCCAGGGCATCGGCCTGTTTATCGGCAGCCTTGGCCTGAAACGCCGAGTTGGCGGTTTGCGCCGCACCGTTGGCGACCTCCAGGGTCATGTCGGAAATCTGCATCCCGAGCTTGGCACCATGGGACAGAGACTGACTGGCCACGTTGCCAAACTTGCTCCCCAAATCCGCCACTTTGCCGGCTAGACTGGCAGTGAGCTCGGCAGCCTTGCCACCGATTTTTGCACCCACCTTGGCGACCGCCCCGACGGCAGCCCCCCCGAAACTGACTACCGCAGCCATCACAGCGATGGCGATTTCGATCCCCATCAGAGCCGGTCCGAGCTTTTCCATCACTTCTTTACTGATCAATCCGTCCTTCGCCGCTTGTTGCACAGCCTGGGAAACGACACCCATTACGCCCCCGGCGATCATCAGTGCTCCGGCGGCCGCGCCGACACCCGTCGCTACCAGAATGGCACCCACGATGATCGAGGCAATGGCACTGATCCAGCCAAAAATCTTACCTATCAAGCCAGACTTCTGGGCTTCTTTTGCAGCCTCGGTCGCCTCCAGAATCTTCTTCTGGTTTTCCTCGATCTTTTGCAGGTTTTGCTCACGCGCCATCTTGATTTCTTCAAGCTTGAGCTTTTTTTGCGTGGACTCCAGCTCGCCAGTCAGTTTGGCCAATTCAATCTCGAAATCCTCCACCGAGCTGAGCCGCGCCACGCCTAACCGAGCCGTTTCAGCGACAAAACGCTGGGCCAGCCCGGTATCCTGGCGCACGGACTGCACCAGGCGGTTGATGTCCGCCCGAGTCCCGACCTCCAGGCGCTGCTGACTGGCCGCCGACGGCGCAGTCAATTGCACCCCTTGAGACGTGACGGCCGATCGGCCATCCGACTCGACCCGGGAGACCGTTAGCGCCTCCCCCCCACGATCATTGCGTGGGCGCCCCACGGGATCGCTTGCAGCAACGCTCCCCGTGGCAAGCGCAACGCGATCAAACGTTATCGGATTCATTAGGTTGATCCTTTCTCGCTAGTACGGCTTCCAACATGGCGCCTGCACGTTCGGCCAGAACCGAGTGTGCCGGCTGTGCTGCGGCCAAGGCCTGAGCCGAGTAGAAGCCACTCTCGGCCCCGTCGAGATCACCCAACCGCAGGTGACACTCGCCAGCATGAAATGGAAATCTGGGCTCGTTGATATCGATCAGCGCGCCGTAACTGAAGCTCTGCAATGCCAGCTCTAGCTGCCCCATAGCCTGCCTGCACGCGCCCAATCCCAAAAAGAACCGAACGTCGTAATGATCAAGCATGCACAGCGCCTGAAAAATCTTGTGGGCGTCATCCCACTTGCCAGCCTGGTATTGATTGAACGCCAGGGAGTAGAGCTGCTCAAGGCTGTCGCTGGAGATGTTCCTGAGCATGGCCAGTGTGCCGCCATCGCGCAAAAACGCTTCCAGTTCTTTCTCGTATTCCTCAGACACATCGTGTTCTTGCTGGCTCATCAACCGTTCCTATATGGCATTTAGAATGTCGCGCATCATGCTGTCGTACTTCTGAACGAAGCGATTCAGGGCCTCGATGGCCGAGTTGTAGCGAGAGCTGACATCGTTCAACAGCGTGGTCTTCTCACTGACTTTGTCGTTGATCGGGCGGGAGCGGTCGCCCACCGTCGTGGCGAAGTTGGCGATGGGGTTGTTCTCGTCCTTGAAATCGTACTTTTTGAGTAAGTCATCGGGGTTCATCGCCCCACTGTCCTTCGGTGCGCCACTGAGGAAGCTTCTGATGCTCAGCGTGCCGGTGCGATAGGTGTCGAGCCCTGTCAGCAGCGTGTATTCCGCACTGGCCTGCCAGCTCTTGTCGTCGGGGTAGCCGTATAAGGTGCGATCGAACAGGTTGAGTCCCGGCTCGATTGTGATCTCTTTTTTAGCGGCCAGATTCGCGTTGATCTGCGACTGGATCTTGCTGTAGATGTTGAGCTCGGCAGTCAGAACCTTGAGGTCATCACGCAGCGCGGTACGCTTGCCATCCTGTATCAACAGAACCTCTTCATAAACGCCCCGCACGTCATCATCGATCCGGTCACTGGTCAGGCCGAAATGCGCCTTGGCCAGGAACTCTTTCAACGGCCAGGGCTGCCCCGGCTTCGCATCGGCGTACTGGTTGATCAGTTGCTTGACCGACTCGATCCCGGACTTGATTTGCAACTCATACAGGCTGCCCTTCAAGTTCGATTCAGGCGGCAGAAAATAGGCCAGCAACTTTTCTACCTGGGCATCCGACAGAGTCTGGTTGGCATGGGTAAAGCTGACGCTGCGGTTACTGACCAGTGCCCTAAGCTCTGCCAGTGCATCCGTTGCGCGACCGCGCAAATGATCGGCTGGAAGCGTCTGCAACGTATTCAAGAACCCCGACAGGTCTTGCTGGTAATGCCTGATATCCATAAGAGGTTCCTTACACCACAAGTCCACGCATCGACGCCGGACGCCGTTGTCGTTTTCCTTCATCGGCAACCGGTGGGCGGCTGATGCGCATCCGCCGCACTTCCTGCAACAGCTCTTGTTCTGCTCTCTGTACAAGTGCCTGGTCCGGTGAGCGAAAGACCCGGTCACGGACCTCGGCAGGCAACGCCAGGCCTTCCCACAGTTCACTGAGCAACCGCTCACGGTGCTCATTATCTTCAATGGCCTGCTCGGCAGCCTGAAGGGTTTTTGCGTAGGGTTCGTCGTACATATCCATGGCTCCTATAGTAGGGATAGAGCGCCTGGCTTCCTGTCAGGTACGGTCGATTATTTGTCGTTTTCTGATGGTTCGTAGCGAACACACCTGCCCGGCCGCCAGCTCGAACCAACCGCTCTGCAGTTCGGCTGCGCCAGTCCAGCGACGATAGAAACGCGCCATCCGCGTGCCATCCAGCGGGCTGTCCGCCATCGCCTGCACCTTGCCGTAGAGCTTGGCTTGCGCGCCCAACACCGCGAGAACCGCCTCGGCCAACACATGTAGCGCGGCAAAAGAATTGACCAGGCCATGGCGCCCGTCGACCCGGCGCAGCATGACGATCCAGACCCGTCCCCCTTCACAGCGCCAGGCCAGTTCGCAGCCGCCATACACAAACTTGCGGCCCAGCGGTAGTGTGCTGTGACGCAAGAAATGTGGCCGGGTGTCATGCCCGTGTGCCTGTAGCCAGCCCACCAAAGGGTCGCGCGTCATAACGTCACCCGGCCCAGTGGCTGAATGTTGATTTGCTGGGTCAACTCCTGGTAGGAGAGCACCGGCAAGCCGTAATAATCGCCTTCGATCAACTTGCGCACGTAGCGGCGAATGTCCATCGACACGATCAGCACCGGCTTGCTCTGCATTTGCGCGAGGTCGCCGACGGTCTGCCGGACTTGTTCGAGAAAGGCTTGGGTGACCGCCGGATCGAGCGCCAGATAGCTGCCGGCACTGGTCTGGCGGATGCCTCCACGGATCTGCTCTTCGACCTGTTGGTCCAGCAGGTAGGCCGGCAGGATGTTGTTGCCGCTCGAATACTTGTAGCAGATGTAGCGCTTGAGGCTGCTGCGGATGTATTCGGTCAACTGCACCACGTCCTTCTCTTTCTGCCCCCATTCCACCATCGCTTCCAGAATCGCGCGCAGGTTGCGGATCGAGATGTCTTCACCGACCAGGCGCTGGAGAATTTCAGTCATGCGTTGCAGCGGAATGATGCGCTGGGCCTCCTTCACCAGTTCCGAATAGCTGTGCTCCATTTGTTCCAGCAGATAACGGGTTTCCTGGATGCCAATAAAATCTTCGGCGTACTCGCGCAACACATGGGAAAGGTGCCAGGTCAGCACCTGATCCATGCTCAGGAAGGCGCAGCCGGATCGTTCCAGCCGACCTTGGTGCTCGGTACTCACCCACAGAGTCGGCTTGCCCGGCAGCACCGGCTCGCCTTCTTCAAAGGGCACACCAATGAGCTCCAGTTGAGTGGCGCGCTCCTGCACCAGCAGCCGTTCGCTGCGCAAGCGCCCACGGGCCACCGGCACTTCTTGCAGCTGAATCAGGTATTCACCGTCTTTCAAGCCTTCATTGAAACGCAGATGGATACCCGGAAACGGCACACCAAAATCCAGATAGAGCGCACGCCGCACCCTGACCAGCTCATCATTGAGTGCGAACGCCTCCAACTCCTGCTGCATGCTAGCCCCCACATCGATCAGCAAGGGCACGGTCATCGCGAACTCTTCCTTATCCCCCAGCCGTGTGCCCTTGGACTTGTTGCCCGCGGGCTTGGCCTTGGGCTTGGCCGATGAGGCCACTCCCGCACCTTGCGCCAGCAAGGTTGGTAAATCTCTTGGATTACCCTCGGCAGCCATCCCGCGCTGACGCAACAACATAAAGTAACCACCCCCACCCACCAGTACCGCCAGCAGCATGAAAGTGACGGTGGGAAACCCGGGAATCAGCCCGAACAACAGCAGCAATACCCCCCCAATCAGTAATGCCTTGGGCTGGGCCACCACCTGATCACCGATGTCACTGCCCAGATCCGACGTACCGTCCGAGGAGTCCCGGGTCACGATGATCCCGGCGGTAATGGCAATCAACAGGGCCGGCACCTGGCTGACCATGCCATCGCCGATGGTCAGCACCGAATAGAGCTGCAAGGCGTCGCCTGCAGTCATGCCCTTCTGGGTAACACCAATGGTGATACCGGCCAGAATATTGATGAAGATAATGATCAGGCCGGCAATCGCATCACCTTTGACAAACTTCATCGCGCCGTCCATTGAGCCGAACATCTGGCTCTCTTTCTCGATCACCGCACGCCGGTCACGCGCCTCATTGACATCGATGACCCCGGCGCGCATATCGCCGTCGATACTCATCTGCTTGCCGGGCATGGCATCCAGAGAAAACCGCGCACTCACTTCAGCGACACGCTCGGCACCTTTGGTGATTACCAGGAACTGCACAATGGTGATGATCAGAAAGATGATGCAACCCACGACCAGATTGCCGCCCACGACGAAGTTGCCGAACGTGTAGACGATCTGGCCCGCGTCGGCCTCCAGCAAAATCATGCGCGTCGTACTGACCGACAACGCCAGCCGGAACAAGGTGGTTATCAACAGCACCGCAGGGAACACCGAAAACTGCAACGGTGAACTGATATAGACGGACATCATCATCAACACCACCGACACTGTGATGTTGATTGCAATCAGGATATCCAGCAGAAACGGCGGCAGCGGCAGGATCATCATGAACACCACCGCCAGCAGCATCACCGCCAGCATGATGTCCTGGCGCTCGCCCGCCAGTCTCAAAAATTCAGCGAGCCGGTTCATGGGCCTCCCGCAGGCTCAGGAAGCGCTCGTGCGCCACGCGCGCATCACCAAGACGCCCCTGCAAATGGCACGCACGACTGACGCAGTCCCACAGCGCGAAGTCTTCCTCGCCTTCAGACAACAACCGATCACACTGTTGCTCGGCCTGCTCGCCCGCCTCCAGTTGCAACAGTGCCATCACCAGCGCCCGACGCCCCTGACGATGAGTCGGTTCAACGGCTAACAGGGCCTCAAGGAATATCCGCGCATGCGCTGGCTGGCCGCACTGCAGCTGCAGCCAGCCAAGCAACAGCAACAGGCTTTGCTGTATCGGTTTCAACATCATCGGTGGGGTCATACCTTGTGCAGCAAATGGAGGGCCATCTGCAGCAAGTACTCATCTTCGCTACGCGCTTGCAACAGCGCCGAGAGCGCCTGAAACTCGGGCGCATCAGATGAACAGACCTGCTGTTTGAGGTCGGTCAGGGCCTGGCGAAATGCCTGTGGCCGGAGTAATGCGTGGAAACCTTCATGGGGGCAGGCAAACGCCTGCAAACGACGTCCGGCGAGATCTGCCGGGTACAGATTATCAAGATGGGCCTCAATGCAATGGCCGTCAGGTGGCAGCACATAGCGCTCGGGCAAGCCCGATGCGAAATGCTGATCGCCAACCTCAGTCAGGTGCTCAATGCCGATGTGCGGGGCACTGATCCGACTCACGGCGCAAGCACCGTTTGGCGCGCCGCACTCAATGTGCGCAACGCCTGATGCAAAACCAATGCGCTGACGCGCCGCTCATCCAGGGTAATCAATAGCAGTAGGCGTGTGTCACCAGCCCATCCACAACGCAGTGGCAGCTCAGGCCCGGTGCGGCTAAATACCATCGCCAAGGCACGCACCGCGCCCTGATGAACCTGATGCCACTCCAGATCAACAGCCAGCCACAAGGTCAACTTGCGGTTGTGCTGCTCCAGTTGCAGCGTGCCGGTTTCCTCGAACTCCAGCTGGATGAGCGCCCCCAACGGGGTCGGTACGACCACACCCAGGTCCTGACAGAACTGCGCCAATGCTTGGTCAATCCAGTGCATGCTGCTCACTCATTGTGCTTGCCATTCGTCTTCTTCCTGGTCAATAGCCAGATCCAGCGCCAGCTGACAGGCATTGAGCAGGTTCTGACGCTGCTCCTCATCGGTGAAAATTTCCGTAGGGATCAGGCGCACCAGCCGCTTGATCTCACGAAAGAAATGGATCTGTCGCGCAGCGTCCTTGATCCCCAGCGGCACGATCAATCGCTGCACGTCCTGGACACTCGCCCAGCGCTTGTCGATCAGCCCAATCAGCCCGCCCATCAGATCAGAAGGCCCGTATGCCATGACCTCGCTCCCCCGTCACCAGCGCCTGCCACAATGCATTGACCTGATCCGACATGCTCGTCAGCACCCGCAGCTTGTGCATGTCGCTCATCACCCGTTCGAGCTTGACCGGGTCGAGCCGGGTCTGCTGGCTATCGAGGTCGGCACTCAAGGCTTTCATCAAGAATCCCGCCACACCTTCGAGCATCGAACTGCCGAACCGCGCATTAATGTCGTTCCACGCCGCGCTCAGACCGCGATAGTCCATGACGGCATCGCGATAGGTGTCACGCAGTGACTGGATATCGCCCACGCCCTGCTCCGCCGCCGCCTTTGCCAACGGCCCGATCTGCAAGCCCAGCTCGATGGCCTGGCCATGCTCCTGGGCCATTTCCAGTAACGCCTGGTCGATAAGCTCGACCATCGCCCGGGCAGCGGTTTTACCGGCCAGTTCCTGGCGTGCATAGGTCAGTGCAACAAACTGGTGGCTGACCTCGCGCGAGAATCCCTTGAGATAAGCCTTGAGCTGCGCGAGGTTGCTTAACTGGCCACTGCCGAGGTGCGCAACCAACGCTTCGAGCTTTTGTCGGGCCTCAAGATCAGGCACTTTCTTGAGGTACTCCTCAAGCATTTCGAGGATTTCGCTCAGGCGCGCCTGACCATCACTGACGCTGCGCTTGGCCAGAGATTTTTCTACTCGTTCGGAGAATACGAAGGTCAGCTCTTCCGCCGCGTCGGCCATCGCCTGACTGGTGGAGATGTATTGCACGCGCTCCCCCTGGAAATTCCCGGTCAGTCGACTGTCGCGTGCAATGACCGGCTCAGCCTGTCGATCCGGCACTGACACTGCGGGGATAACGCTCTGAATAATGGCCATACAGGGTACTCACTTGCCGACAACATACGCATGACAGGCATTGTAGGAATGGGACTACGGTTGCCTCTGCCAAAATCGGTCGCTTTTTTTTAGGCATTACACCAACCAATTTCTAAAAACTTGCGACCGGGACTGAAATTACCGAAGCGGGCCTTTATCTATAGTGGCCGCTAGCCCCATACCCAAGTCGACCATGCACCTCTCACTCGAACACATCACCGGCCAGATGCTGCAGGCCATCGATAAATGTCGGCTGATTCAAATCCGCGGCCGGGTCACGCAAGTCACCGGCACACTGCTCAAAGCAGTGGTGCCCGGTGCGCGCATCGGTGAGCTTTGCCAATTGCGCAACCCCGACCACTCGCTGTCACTGATGGCTGAAGTCATTGGTTTCCAGCAACATCAGGCCCTCCTGACCCCTCTGGGCGAAATGCTTGGTGTCTCCTCGAACACCGAGGTCAGCCCGACCGGCACCATGCACCAGGTAGGCGTCGGCGATCACTTGCTGGGCCAGGTGCTTGATGGCCTGGGCCAGCCGCTCAATGGCAGCAGCCTGGGTGAGCCCGCTGCGTGGTACCCGGTTTACCGCGATGCGCCCGACCCCATGAGCCGCAATCTGATCGAGCGCCCCATTTCCCTTGGTGTTCGCACCATCGACGGCCTGCTGACTTGCGGCGAAGGACAACGCATGGGGATTTTCGCCGCGGCCGGCGGCGGTAAAAGCACTCTGCTGGCGACCTTGATGCGCAGCGCGGACGTCGACGTCATTGTGCTGGCGCTGGTTGGTGAGCGCGGGCGTGAGGTGCGTGAATTCATCGAGTCTGATCTGGGCGAGCAAGGCCTCAAACGCTCGGTACTGGTAGTCGCCACCTCTGACCGACCGGCAATGGAGCGCGCCAAGGCCGGCTTTGTTGCCACCACGATTGCCGAGTACTTTCGCGACCAGGGTAAACGTGTGCTGCTGCTGATGGACTCCGTCACCCGGTTTGCCAGGGCCCAACGCGAAATCGGCCTGGCCGCTGGCGAGCCGCCGACTCGGCGCGGCTTTCCCCCGTCGGTATTCGCCGCCTTGCCGCGGCTGATGGAGCGCGCCGGCCAATCTGATAAAGGCTCCATCACTGCGCTGTATACCGTGCTGGTCGAAGGTGACGACATGACTGAGCCGGTAGCGGATGAAACCCGCTCGATTCTCGATGGGCACATCATCCTGTCGCGCAAGCTGGCGGCATCCAACCATTACCCGGCCATCGATGTACTGCGCTCGGTGAGCCGAGTCATGAACCAGATAGTGACCCCTGAGCATCGCAATGCCGCCAACCAGTTGCGCGAGTGGCTGGCCCGATACGAAGAAGTCGAGTTGTTGCTCAAGATCGGCGAGTACCAGAAAGGTCAGGATCCGGTCGCCGATCGGGCCATCGAAAAAATGGACGCCATTCGTGCCTGGCTGCGCCAAGGCACCCATGAACCCAGTGACCTGCCCGATTGCCTTGAACAACTGGCGAGCCTGACCCGATGACACTCCCTACTTTGTTGCGCATCAAGCGCTTGCGCGTCGAGCGTGCGGAACAGGCATTGCAGCGCCAGGAGTTGCGGGTCGGCGAGGCGCAGCGCCTCCATCAAACGACACTGGCTGATCACAAACAATACCGGCAGTGGCGCCAGGCGCAAGAAACCCGTTTGTTCGAGCAATGCAAGGCACAACCCATAAACCGCAAAACACTGGAGCAATGGCAGCAGCAGGTTGCCCGCTTGCGAGAAAAGGAAGCAGCACTGGAACAGACCATCGCCGAACAGGCGCAAACCCTGGCCCAGGAGCGCGAACGCCTGCGCCTGAGCAGGCGCCAGTTGCAGGAGGCTCAGCAGCAAGTCGCAAAATTCAACGAGCTGAACGCCCACGCCCTCGCTGAGGAGTTGATGCTGCTTGAGTTCAAAGAAGAACAAGAACTCGAAGAGTTCCGTCGCACCGAGGCCGCCTCATGAGCAGAATTTCCCCACCAGATAGGCCACAAGATGTCTTTACACCGTCATCGCTCCCGGCACTCGTAGCCTCGGACAAAAATTGCCAGGCCGAATTCGAGCGGGCGCTGGGCAGCAGACCCGATGTGATAGAACGACGCCTGATCGACGCATCGCGTAAGTTCGGTAACCGCGCACCCGAAAAAACGCTTCAGGACAATTGCAGCCCGCAGGATGAGGACGCCAGAACAGCTGAACCGGCCAATCCCAAGGGGCGCGAGACCATCCCTGATCTGCCACCGAAACCCGACACGCCGGGCGGGCAGGCCACGAATGAGGAAAGCGGCGAACACCGTGAGCCTGACCAGGCCTGCATGCTGCAGTCTCCCATAGCCATTGCCACACCGTTTTCCACAGTCACTACCAAACCGTCTCACACGACGACTACCCCACCGTTGTCCACAGCGGCGACCACACCGTCTTCCACAGAAACTACCAGGCCGTCTCCCACAGCGGCGACCACCGCGCCTGTACCAGCGACCGACCGACCTTTGACGACTACGAACCAGCGTGACAACACCACAGCGCCTCTAAAGAGCCCGGAGCAAAATCTGTCCATAGCACCAAACGCTCCTGCCACTAGAGCCCCCGTCCAAGCACCTGCTGATCAACAAAACTCCTCTGGCGAGCAAGATGAACAGGCGCATTTCGATGTGGCGGACGAAGACCCCAAGCTCGCCTCAGGCCCCCACCAGACCCCGGGCGACAAACTGCTGGCACGCTTGCTGAAGACCACTGAGCAACCGTCGTTCAGCAGGGACCTCGACAAACTGGCGCAAACCCTGCAGGT
Source organism: Pseudomonas gessardii (assembly GCF_001983165.1). Classification (GTDB taxonomy): domain Bacteria; phylum Pseudomonadota; class Gammaproteobacteria; order Pseudomonadales; family Pseudomonadaceae; genus Aquipseudomonas; species Aquipseudomonas gessardii. The sequence goes on from NZ_MNPU01000019.1 coordinate 49,720, forward strand.
GCACATCCAGGCTGGCGAGTCCCGTAATGGCAGCAGTACGCGGCTTCAGGTAAATCTGGCACAACTGGGCCAGGTCGATGTTCAGCTCAACCACTCACGCGGGCAATTGCATGTCGAAATACAGGCCAGCCCCGGTAGCCTGCTGCAACTCCAACTTGCCCGTGGCGACCTGATGGAACGCTTGCAACGCCTGCACCCGGGCCAACCGATCCAGTTGACTTTTGCTCAACAGCAACATGGCGGTGATCAGGGCTCACGACAACGCCGGCATGTGTATGACGAGTGGGAGCAGGATTCATGAGCAGCCTGAGGCTTCCTCGGGCCGCCGCCCGGGAACTGGCCCTGCAACAAAAACTCAGTCGTTGCCGCCGCCGCTATCCACTCGCGCAGGGGGAGGCCCGCCTGGCGATCCTTGTGCCGCCCGACTCGCTGGATGTACGACTGAGCCTCCACTGGCAAGGTTTGCTGTTGCATTGGCGATGCCATAGCGTCCCCCTGGCCGCGTGGCTTGAACCCCACCTGCAAGAAGCGGCGCTCAGCAGCCTGCCATTGCCACTGCAATTGGCGTTGCTGGAGTTGGAAAGCGTCGTTTTGCCAGGGCTCACCTGGAAGAGCATACAGCCGTGCACCGACGACCCCGATCTCGGCACGCCCACACTGGCATTAACCCTGACACGCGGTACACAACACCTGGTTGTATGGCTGGAGAGTGACCCAAGCGCGGTACTTGCCTGCGTGCCCGCCCGCCCGCTCGCAGAGCTGAACGCGGTTCTGTTGCGGCTTTCGTTGCAATGGGGGCCGATCAGTCTACTCCCCGCGCAACTGCACTCATTGGCTACCGGGGACCTGCTCTTGCTGCCTGCACGCCACGACGCTACGAGCCCTTTGCTCGGTGTCGTCGAAGATCGCCCCTGGGCGCACTTTCGCCACCATGAATCTCAACTGGAACTGCTTGCCATGCACAATGATGCCCCCCTCGAAACCCCCAATGAGCTGACCCACCTTGATCAACTGCCCGTTCAGGTCAGCTTCGAAGTCGGTCGTCAGACGCTCGATCTGCACAGTCTCGCGACCCTGCAACCGGGGTCACTGATTGACCTCGCCTCGCCGCTCGACGGCGAAGTGCGGATCCTGGTCAACCATCGCTGCGTGGGAACGGGTGAGCTGGTGAGTATTCAGGATCGCCTTGGTGTACGGGTCAACCGCCTGCTGCAGGATCTGCCCGCATGATTCAATTGCCTGACGAACTCAGTCTGATCTTTGGCTTGGCGCTGCTGGCATTGCTACCTTTCATTGCGGTCATGGCCACCTCATTTATCAAGATGACGGTGGTCTTCTCACTGCTTCGCAACGCGCTGGGCGTACAACAGATTCCACCGAACATGGCCATGTATGGCCTGGCAATCATCTTGAGCCTGTACGTGATGGCTCCTGTCGGTTTCGCGACCCGCGACTATCTGCGCACCCACGATGTCAGCCTGAACAACAGCCAGTCGGTGGAACAGTTCCTCGATGAAGGCATGGAGCCTTATCGGTCCTTTCTGAAGAGACAGATCCAGGCCCGTGAACATGCGTTCTTCGTCGACAGTACCCGCCAGGTCTGGCCCAGCGAGTATGCCGATCGACTCGAACCCGACAGTTTGCTCATCTTGCTGCCCGCCTTCACGGTCAGTGAACTGACCCGCGCCTTTGAAATCGGCTTTCTGATTTACCTGCCCTTCATTGCCATTGACCTGATCATTTCCAACATCCTGCTGGCCATGGGGATGATGATGGTTTCACCGATGACCATTTCCTTGCCGTTCAAACTGTTGTTGTTTGTCCTGCTGGACGGCTGGGCGCGGTTGACCCACGGCCTTGTCATCAGTTACGGAGGCTGAGAGTGAATAACGCCGAAATCCTCCATTTCACCAGCCAGAGCCTGTGGCTGGTCCTGATTCTGTCCATGCCCACCGTGCTCATGGCGGCCGCCGTCGGCACGCTGGTGTCACTGGTACAAGCACTGACCCAAATTCAGGAGCAGACCCTGGGCTTTGTCGCCAAGCTGATCGCCGTTGTCATTACCCTGTTTGCCACGGCGGGATGGATGGGTAACGAACTCTACGCATTTGCCGAATTGACCCTGCTCAAGATTCCTCTCGTGCGATGAGCATTCAGGATCTGCAACAACTCCTGTTGGCATACACCCTACTGCTGCCCAGAATCATCAGTTGTTTTGTGGTCATGCCAATTCTGAGCAAACAAATGCTCGGGGGTGGCCTGGTTCGTAACGGCGTGGCCTGTTCGCTCGCCTTGTTTGCCTACCCGACAGTCGCCGGCACGCTGCCAATGACACTTAACGGCATAGACCTGGCCATGCTGATCGGCAAGGAAGTCTTGCTCGGCCTGCTGATCGGGTTTGTCGCCACGATCCCGTTCTGGGCCATCGAGGCCACCGGGTTCATCATTGACAACCAGCGCGGCGCCTCCATCGCCTCTACGCTCAACCCCACATTGGGCAGCCAGACCAGCCCTACCGGCTTGTTGCTGACACAAACCATGATCACCCTGTTTTTTACCGGTGGCGCGTTTCTGACGTTGATCGGGGCACTGTTCCAGAGCTACGTCAGTTGGCCGGTCGCAACCTTCTTTCCCTATATCGGCAGCCAGTGGGTGGACTTTTTCTACGCCCAGTTTTCGCAACTGCTACGCCTGTGCCTGTTGTTGGCGGCTCCGCTGCTGATCGCCATGTTCCTGGCCGAGTTCGGCCTGGCCCTGATCAGTCGCTTTGCCCCGTCCTTGAATGTGTTCATCCTCGCCATGCCGATCAAAAGTATCGTCGCCAGTCTGTTGTTGGTGATTTACCTGAACGTGTTGATGGCGCACGCCTATGACAGCTTGCTGATCGCCATCGACCCGCTCCGTCATCTACGCCCAGTGCTGGAAACGCCATGAGCGCCGAAAAAAGTGAACAGCCCACGCCGAAGAAGCTCCGCGATGCGCGAGCCAAAGGCCAGGTGGTCAAAAGCAAGGAAGTGGTGTCCACGGTGCTGATTCTGGCTCTGATTGCCACGCTCGCCAGCTTCAGCGATTACTACATGGAGCACCTCGGGCAACTGATGCTGATGCCCGAGTCGTATCTCAACCTGCCGTTCGGGCTGGCCCTGCAGTTAATGGTGGAAAACCTGTTCCAGGAAATGGTCTACCTCTGCCTGCCATTCTTGGTCGTTGCCGCATTGGCCGTCATCGCCGCCCACCTGTTGCAGTACGGCTTTCTGCTCAGCGGCGAGTCGATCATGCCCGACCTGAAAAAGATCAATCCGATAGAGGGCGCCAAGAAGATCTTCTCGATCCGCAGCCTTGTCGACTTCCTCAAGTCGCTCATCAAGGTGACCCTGTTGTCGGTGCTGGTCTGGACAACCCTGGCCGGCAACCTGGACACCCTGATCAGGCTGCCCGCCTGCGGACTGAGTTGCATTGCACCGGTGATCGGTTTATTGCTTGGCCAGTTGATGCTGATTTGCGGCGTGGGGTTTGTGGTGATCTCGGCGCTCGACTATGCCTTCGAGCGCTACGAGCACAACAAGCAGTTGCGCATGAGCAAGGACGAAATCAAACGCGAATACAAAGAGATGGAAGGCAGCCCAGAGATCAAAAGCAAACGACGTCAGTTTCATCAGGAGTTGCAGTCAAGCAACCTGCGCGCAGACGTCAAACGCTCCTCGGTGATTGTCGCCAACCCCACCCACATTGCAATTGGCCTTCGCTACGTGAAGGGCGAGACGCCCTTGCCCGTCGTCACCTTGAAACACACCGAGGCCCTGGCCCTGCAAGTGCGTCGTATTGCCGAGGAAGAAGGCATCCCGGTGTTGCAGCGTGTCCCCTTGGCTCGGGCGTTGTATCAGGATGGCCATGTCGACCAGTACATTCCCGCCGACCTGATTCAAACCACCGCCGAGGTTCTGCGCTGGCTCGACAGCCAGCAACAGATACCACCCTCAGTGCTGTAAGCCGGCGCCCTGGGAAGCTTTCAGAAGCCGACGGTAGCCGATACCAGCCACGTACGCGGCGTAGACAGGGTCAGGCCTGGCGCACTGTCGCTGGAGGTCGCGGCCGAGGCCCAATACGTGGTATCCAGCACGTTCTCCACAGTGGCCCGCAGGGTCACCGGGTTTTCCTTGACCTTGAAGGTGTAGCGCGCGCCCAGGTCATAGCGTTCCCAGTTGTCGATTTTCTGCTGGTTGGCCGCATCCAGGTACTGCGCGCCGGTGTGGATCGCGCGGGCGGTCAGGGTCAGGCCTTGCAGGCGTGGCACATCCCATTCGGCACCCAGGTTGACATTGGCGATCGGCGCGCCGGTGCCGCGCTTGCCATCCGTGAGCCCCTGGGCAGTCTTGGTCTGCTCGCTGTCGAGCAGCATCACCCCGCCCAGCAGGCGCACGCCGGCCAGCGGCTCGCCAAACATGTTCAGCTCAACGCCCTGGTTGCGCAGTTGGCCATTGGGTTTGAAGAATCCCTGGCTGTCGATGCCATAGGCCGGCTGCTTGATCTGGAACACACTGGCAGTCAGGCCAAAACTGCCCATGTCGTACTTGGCGCCGACTTCCACCTGCTTGCTCTTGGTCGGCGGGAAGATCGCGTTTTCATTGCGCACCCCACTCGACGGCGCGGTCTCGCCCTGGCTCAGGCCTTCCATGTAGTTGGTGTACAGCGACAACTGGTCGGTGACTTTCACCACCAGGCCCAGGGCTGGCGAGGTCGCTTGTTCGTCGTACTCCGGCTGATCCTTGATGCCATTGCTCCAGGAGGTGACCTGGACCTTTTGCAGGCGCGCGCCAAGGGTCAGCAGCACCTGTTCATCGAAGAACGCCAGGGTGTCGGCCAGGGCCAGGCTGGTGAAGCGGTTTTCGGTGTGGGTGCTGGTGTCCCAGCGCACGGCCTGGCCTGGGTGGGGCAAGACTACCGGGTTGTAGAGGTTGCTCTTGCCGGGGGTGTAACGTTCGCCGGCATTGTCGAAATCCATATTGAACTGATTGAGGCTGACATTGAGGGTATGCCCTACGGGGCCGGTCTCGAACCAACTGCGCGCGCCGACGGTGACGGTCTTGACGTCTTCGTCACGGCGGAAACTGCGCGGCACCACGGTGAAGTCGCCATTGCTCTGGGTTGCCTGCACGCCATGACGCAGGAAGTCGTAGTTGCCTTTGCGTGCGCCGGCGGCGGCATAGACCATCAGTGAATCGCTGACATCGAACTCACCACGCACCGCACCAAAGGTGTCCTTGGTATGGGAGTAGGTCCAGGACTGGGCGAAGTTGTCGCGGATGTCGCGGGCCTTGGGCATCACGCTGCCCTTGGCGACTTCCACGCGCTCCTGGGGTGCATCGGCAGTGCGCTCCTGGCGCCCAAGGTCGAGGGACAGACGCAGCCGCTCCTGGCGATAATCGAGGCCGATCACGGTCATTTCGCGGTCCACCTCCTGGTGATCCCACTCGGTATCGCCGGCTTGCTTCACGCCATTGAAGCGCACGCCAAACTGCTGCTCATCGCCAAACCGCCGGCCAATATCCACCGCACCGCCGAACTGCCCGGCCGAGGCATAGCTGCCGGTGAACTCGCTGAGCGGTGTGTCGGCGGCGCGCTTGGGCTCGATATTGATCCCGCCACCGATGCTGCCCCGAGGCGCGATGCCGCCGAGCAAGGCGCCGGGGCCCTTGAGGATATCGACGCGCTCGACCATTTCCATGTCGATGGCGTAGGTCGGCAACACGCCATACAGGCCGCCGTAGGACACGTCGCTGTTGAACAGGCTGAACCCGCGCACCGAGAACTGCTCGAAACGCCCACCGGCCGGGTTGGTGATGCGTACCGAAGGGTCGCTGGCAACCATCTCGCCGAGGGTGCGCGCCTGTAGGTTTTTCACCGCCTTGGCGGTATAGGAGGTGAGGTTGAACGGCGTATCCATAAAATCGCCGTCGCCGAGCATACCCTGGGCACCTTTGCGTGTGACCTGGTCACCGGCGTAGGTTTCGGCGACCGGTGTGGCCGCCGCCCCGAGAATCGAGGTGGCCGGTAACTGGTAGACACCGCCCTGTGGCGCGGGGATCAGGGTGTAGGCGCGCTCCCCCACCGCCTGCAATTGCAGGCCCGAGCCTTGCAGCAGGCGCGCGAAGCCTTCCTCGACGGCAAACTCACCCCAGACCCCGGCGCTTTGGCGGCCGCTGACCAGGGCCGGATCGACCGACAGATTGACCCCGGCCAGCCCGGCAAAGCGAGTCAAGGCACTGCCCAGGCTGCCGGCGGGCACCTGATAACTGCGTCGGGCCGCGTCCTCGGCCCAGCTCACAGGAATCAACAACGGGCTGGCACTCAGGCTCAGCAGCAAACTCAGGCGCAACAACGATGGCGGGACGACGGGCATTAAAAGGCTCTCTGTTTTCGTTCACTTGCCTTGGATGACAGGCGAGCCGAAAAAAGGGGACACGGGATTGCAAAACCTGTGGAATCCCCTGTGGGGCGGGCTTGTGTGGGAGCGGGCTTGCTCGCGATAGCGGTGTATCAGACATAAATGAGTTGGCTGACCCTGCGCCTTCGCGAGCAAGCCCGCTCCCACATTGGATCTGCATCAACAATTAAATCGTGGTCAAGCCAGGGGTCTACGCGGTGCCAGCGTGACCCAATACCGCGTGCGAAACTGCACCTGCAGCCCATGGGTGGTGGCCAGCAGGCTGAGGATGCGGTCGGTGTCGTCCAGGCGGAAACTGCCGGTGACGCGCAAGCCTTCCAGGCTCGGATCCCAGCGCAGGACGCCCGGGCGATAGCGGTCCAGCTCACGCAGGAAATCACCCAGCCCCTGGTTCTGCGCGGTCAGTACCCCGTCGCGCCAGCCCGGTTGCAGCACGTCGAATGGCATTGGTACGCCCAGCCCTGTGGGCTGTAGGCGTATCTGTTGCCCGCTTTGGACCCGGGCGCTACGCCCAGCCCCATCGAGCACGTGGACCTGGCCCTTGAGCACCGACACCAGGCAAGCGTTTGCCCACTGACGCACACAAACCTCAGCCTGGCTGGCGATAACCTGGCCATAACGGGTGTGAACCGTCAGCGCCGCCGTCCCTGGCACGTTCAGCGCCATTTCCCCATCGACCAGGGTCAGGCGTCGCCGGGCGAGGTCCACATCCACGGCACTGGCAGTGTTCAGTTGCAGGACGCTGCCATCGGCCAATGGCACACGTTTGCGCTCGCCGGTAGCGGTGTGCAGGTCAGCACGCCATACGTCGAGGGGGAGCTGGCGACTGAGCAGCCAGGCCGCCGGCACCAGTGCCGCCACGCCCAGGGCGCGCTTGAGCACGGCACGCCGGCCCGGTTGCGGGCGGTCGAGGCTGGCCATGGCCAGGGAGGCCGGCAGGTCGGCAAAGCGCTGGCGCAGCAGTTGCGCCTTTTGCCAGGCCTGTTCGTGCTGGGGGTGGCTGTCGCGCCATTGCTGCAAGTCGGTGTGGTCGCGCTCGCCAGCGGTGCCGGACTCCAACAGCGCCAGCCAGTGCGCCGCGGCCCGCGCCACATCCGCTGGGGTACGGCTCACAGTTCCACCAACAGGCAATGCTCGTAGGCCTGGGCCATATAGCGCTTGACCGTGCGCTGCGAGACCTTGAGGCGCTCGGCAATCTCCCGGTAGCCCAGGCCTTCGAGCTGGCTCCAGAGAAACGCCCGGCGCACCACCGGCGCCAGGCCGTCGAGCAATTCATCCAGGGCCTGCAGGGTTTCCAGCATCAACCAGCGCTGCTCCGGCGAGGGCACGCATGCTTCAGGCAGGCATGCCAGGGCATTCAGATAGGCCTGCTCCAGGCTGCGGCGTTGATGAAAATTGACCAGCAAGCGCTTGCCCACCGTCACCAGATAGGCCCGTGGTTCCTGCAATTGCGCTACCGGCTGGGCGCTGGCCAGCACCCGCAGGAAGGTGTCCTGGCTCAGGTCGGCGGCATCCCAGGCATTGCCCAGGCGCCGATGCAGCCAGCTTTCCAGCCAACTGCGGTGGTCGCGGTACAAGGTGCTCAGGCTGGGTTCGGCGGTGGTCGTTGGCGATACAGCATCAGTCATGGCAAGCGAACCCTGGGCGGCGCGAGTGAATCTCAAATGAGATTCATTCTATTTAATATCCCTGCGCGGCACCATGTTCTTTTTGCCGGATAGACGGGTGGAGCGCCTCAACGCATCACCACAATCCCCCCTTCCAACACCACCGGCCACGCCCACATCGCCGCGCGCCATCCCCAGGGCGCATGCCGCAGTTCCATAAACCCATCGGCAATCACCCAGGCCTTGGTCACCGCTGCCAGCAGCACGATCCACCACCACCCCGCAGCGCCGGACATGACGGTGCCCACGCTCAGCAGCACCAACGCGGCCCAGCACGCCAGCATCGTCACAACACGTACACCAACGGAAACAGTACGACCCACACCAGATCCACCATATGCCAATACAACACCCCGGACTCCAACCCCGCCTGGCGCCCCGGCCCATAAGCTCCACGCCAGCAGCGCAAGCCCAACCACGCCAGGATCACCATCCCCAGCAGCACATGCAAAAAATGAAACCCGGTCAGAATCCAGTACAGGGTAAAGAATGTGCTGTGCTCCAGGCCCAGCCCGGCAGCGGCCAGGTGCCCGTACTCGCCGAGTTTGATCCACACATACCCCATCGCCACCGACAGCCCCAGCGCCAACAACCCGCCCGCCCGCCGTGGGTGGCCGGCAAGTGCCTGTTGCTGTGCCAACGCCGCCAACAGGCCGGCGGTCAGCAGGCTCAGGGTCATGGCCAGGCCGGTGGAGGTGTCCAGCTGTGCGCGGCCTTCGGCAAAGACCTCGGGCCGTAGTGCCTGGGTCACCGCAAAGGCGAGGATCAGGATCGCGAACACCGAGAGTTCGGCGAGGATGAACAACCACATCGCCAGGTCACCCGGCAGCCGCCGTTCAACTGAAGTGAACATCAACCACGTCCATCAGCGCCGCGACGGTTTGCGGGTCGTCGCTCAGCGCTTCGGCCAGGCAGGCCAGGCAGGCTTGGCGCGGGGGCATGCCGGCGGCGATCAGGCGGGCGGTGAAGATCAGCAAGCGGGTGGACGCCACCTCTTCCAGGTCATGTTGGTCAAGCCGGCGCAAGGCCTGCCCCAGGCGCACCACCTGGGCCGCCAAGGCGCTGTCCACCTGGGCTTCGCGGGCGACGATGCGCTCTTCTTCCACTGTCGCGGGATAGCAAAAGCGCATCGCCACAAAACGCTGGCGGGTGCTGGGTTTCATGCCCTTGAGCAGGTTCTGGTAACCGGGGTTGTAGGACACAACCAACATAAATGACGGCGGCGCCTTGAGCACTTCGCCGGTGCGCTCCAGGAACAGCTCGCGACGGTCGTCGGCCACCGGGTGCAGGACCACGGCCGTGTCCTGGCGGGCCTCGACCACTTCGTCCAGGTAGCAGATGCCCCCCTCACGCACCGCGCGGGTCAGCGGGCCGTCCTGCCACCAGGTGCCCTGGGCGCCGATCAGGTGACGGCCGATCAGGTCGGCGGCGCTGAGGTCGTCGTGGCAGGCCACGGTGTACAGCGGCAATTGCAGGCGGTGGGCCATGTGCTGCACAAAGCGGGTCTTGCCGCAGCCGGTCGGGCCCTTGATCAGCACCGGCATGCGGTGGCGCCAGGCGTGCTCGAACAGCTCGTGTTCGTTATTGACGGCTTGGTAGAAGGGTTCGCTCATGGGGCACCTTGCATGGACAACGGGTTTGACGGCCACGCTACGGGGGCCTGCGACAACCTGGCAAGCCGTACTCAAGGCAAACTTGATCGCCGTCAAGCGGTCATCCACCCGCCGCGACATAGTCTCTGCTGGCACTAAGAACCTGCGCTCTACCCGGATCGCAAAGGTCTTGCCTGAGGAGATATGGAATGCTGACTCGCAACAAAACACCCTACGTACTGACGCTGGCCAGGCTCAGCTGCGCGCTGGCCCTGGCCCTCTCAACCCAGGCCTTCGCGGCGGCCATGGTCAAAAGCCCCGGCGCCCCCGATTTGAGCCAGGCCGAGTTCGATGCCTCGAAGCAGATCTACTTCGAGCGCTGCGCCGGCTGCCACGGGGTGTTGCGCAAAGGCGCCACCGGCAAACCGCTGACCCCGGACATCACCCAGGCCCGGGGCCAGGCGTACCTGGAAGCCTTGATCACCTACGGCTCCCCCGCCGGCATGCCGAACTGGGGCACCTCCAATGCGCTGACCAAGGCGCAGATCACCAGCATGGCCACCTTCATCCAGCACACCGCGCCGACGCCACCGGAATGGGGCATGGCCGAGACGCTCAAGACCTGGAAGGTGCTGGTCAAACCCGAAGACCGTCCGAAGAAGCAACTCAACACGCTGAACCTGGAAAACCTGTTCTCCGTGACCCTGCGTGACGACGGCAAAATCGCCCTGATCGACGGCGACAGCAAGAAAATCGTCAAGCTGATCGACACCGGCTACGCCGTGCATATCTCACGGATTTCCGCTTCGGGCCGCTACCTGCTGGTGATCGGCCGTGACGCCAAGATCGACATGATCGACCTGTGGCCCGCCGAGCCGACCAAAGTCGCCGAGATCAAGGTGGGCATCGAAGCCCGCTCGGTGGAGACCTCCAAGTTCAAGGGCTATGAAGACAAGTACGCGATTGCCGGTTCCTACTGGCCGCCGCAGTTCACCATCATGGACGGCGAGACCCTGGAGCCCAAGCAGATCGTCTCGACCCGCGGCATGACCGTGGACAAACAGGAGTACCACCCGGAACCGCGTGTGGCAGCGATCATCGCCTCCCACGAATGGCCGGAGTTCATCGTCAACGTCAAGGAAACCGGCAAGGTGATGCTGGTCAATTACCAGGACATCAAGAACCTCACCATCACCACCATCGACGCCGCGCCGTTCCTGCATGACGGTGGTTGGGACAGCACCCATCGCTACTTCATGACGGCGGCGAACAACTCCAACAAGGTGGCGGTGATCGACTCCAAGGAGCGCAAGCTCACCGCCCTGGTGGATGTGGGCAAGACCCCGCACCCTGGCCGTGGCGCCAACTTTGTGCACCCGCAATACGGTCCGGTATGGGCCACCAGCCACTTGGGTGACGGTGGGGTTTCGGTGATCGGCACCGACCCGGTCAAGCACCCGCAATACGCCTGGAAACAAGTGACCTCGCTCAATGGCCAGGGCGGTGGCTCGCTGTTTATCAAGACCCACCCCAACTCGCGGCACCTGTACGTCGACACCACCCTCAACCCCGACACCAAGCTCAGCCAGTCGGTGGCCGTGTTCAATATCGACAAGCTCGACGCCGGCTACACCGTGCTGCCGATTGCCCAGTGGTCGGGCATCAAGCAAGGCGCCCTGCGCGTGGTGCAGCCGGAATACAACAAGGCGGGCGACGAAGTGTGGTTCTCGGTGTGGAACGGCCAGGAAGAGGAGTCGGCGCTGGTGGTGGTCGATGACAAGACCCTCAAGCTCAAGAACGTGATCAAGGACAAGCGCCTGATTACCCCGACCGGCAAGTTCAACGTTTACAACACCCAATTCGATATCTATTGAGCTTCATCAACAAGAGGCAACCGAATGAAAAATATCCTGCTTGCACTCGTGGCCCTGGGCGCGGCACTGAGCCTGCCCACCGCTGTCGCCGACGATGGCGCAGCGCTGTTCAAGAGCAAACCCTGCGCGGCCTGCCACACCATCGACAGCAAGATGGTGGGGCCGGCGCTCAAGGAAGTCGCGGCGAAGAACGCCGGGGTCAAGGACGCAGACAAAACCCTGGCCGGCCGTATCAAGAACGGCACCCAGGGTAACTGGGGGCCGATTCCGATGCCGGCCAACCCCGTCACCGATGCCGAAGCCCTGACCCTCGCCCAATGGGTGTTGAGCCTGAAATAAGCACAAGGAGCACGCCATGCAAGTCTCGATGATCGGTTCGGCCATGGCGCTGCTCTTCCTCATTCCCGCGCCGGTGCACGGAGCACCGGCGCCAGCGCGCCAGGTCCAGCTGGAACACCTGTTGACCCAGGACTGTGGCGCCTGTCACGGCCTGCACCTGACCGGCGGCCTGGGCCCGGCCCTGACCCCGCAAGCCCTGGCCGGGCAAACCCGCGACACCCTGATTGCCACCGTGACCTATGGCCGCCCTGCCCTGGCGATGCCTGGCTGGGCGCCGTTGCTCGATGCCGGCGATATTGCCTGGCTGGTCGATCGCCTCCTGCAAGGAACCCCCGCACCATGATCCGTCCCCTGCTTGCCTGCGTTGCCGGCCTGTTGCTCACCGCTTGTGTCCAGCCACCGTTGCGCGGCAGCGGCGACCTGGGCCTGGTGATAGAACGCGCCAGCGGCAGCCTGCTGATTATCGACAGCAGCAACCAGGCCCGCCTGGCCCGGGTCGAGGGGCTGGGCGACCTGTCCCATGCCTCGGCGGTATTTTCCCGGGACCAGCGCTACGCCTACCTGTTTGGCCGTGACGGCGGGCTGACCAAGGTCGATCTGCTGACCCAGCGCATCGACAAACGCCTGATCCAGGGCGGCAACAGCATCGGCGGTGCGATCAGCCAGGATGGGCGTCTGATTGCCGTGTCCAACTACCAGCCCGGCGGCGTCAAGGTGTTCGACGCCGCGACCTTGCAACAGGTCGCCGATATCCCGGCCACGCCCCTGGCCGATGGCAAGCGCTCGCGGGTGGTGGGCCTGGTGGATGCGCCGGGGCAACGCTTTGTGTTCAGCCTGTTCGATACCGACGAGATCTGGAGCGCCGATTTCAGCCAGGGCAACACCCCGGCCATCACCCGCTTCACCGGCATTGGCCGCCAACCCTATGACGCGCTGATCACCGCCGATGGCCGTTACTACATGGCCGGGTTGTTTGGCGAGGACGGCATGGCCCAGCTCGACCTATGGCACCCCGAGCTGGGGGTCAAGCGCGTGCTCGCCGACTACGGCCGCGGCCAGGCAAAACTGCCGGTGTACAAGATGCCGCACCTGGAAGGCTGGGCCGTGGCCAGCAACCAGGCCTTCGTGCCCGCCGTGGGCCGCCACCAGGTGCTGGTGATGGACGCGCGCACCTGGCAACAGACCGCTGCCATCGCCGTGGCCGGCCAGCCGATTTTTGTCACCGCACGGCCCGACGGGCGCCAGTTGTGGGTCAACTTCGCCTACCCGGACAACGACCGGGTGCAGGTACTCGACACTGAAACCCACCAGGTGGTCGCGAACCTGCGCCCCGGCCCCGGTGTGCTGCACATGGAATTCACCGGGCGCGGTGAGCAGCTGTGGCTGTCGGTTCGCGACGGCCAGCAGGTGCAGGTCTGGGATCCTTATCGTTTGACCTTGCTCAAGACCCTGCCGGCCGACAGCCCCAGCGGCATCTTCTTCAGCAGCCGCGCGCAAAAAATGGGGTACTGAGATGGAACTGGATGAACTGACCGCACGCCTGATCGACCGCTATCAACACGGCATGCCGCTGTGCGCCGAGCCTTACCTGGAAATGGCCCAGACCTTAGGTTGCAGCGAGCGCGAGCTGCTGGCCTGCCTGCAACGCCTGGAACTGGCGGGCGCGCTGTCGCGGGTCGGGCCGGTGTTCGATCACAGCCGCGCCGGCGCCAGTACCCTGGCCGCCCTGGCGGTGCCCGCCGAGCGCCTGGAGCAGGTGGCGGCGCGCATCAGCCGCTACCCCGAGGTCAATCATAACTACGCCCGCGAGCATCACTACAACCTGTGGTTTGTGCTGACCGGGCCCAATCGCCGTCATCTGGAACAGATTCTGGAGGAGCTGGAAAAGGACACCGGCCTGATCCCCCTGGACCTGCCCATGCTCACCTCTTATCGCATCGACCTGGGTTTTGCCCTGGGAGTCCATCCGTGATCGCCCCGCTGAACCATGAACAATTGCTTGACCTGCGCCAGTGCCTGGAGCGCGGGCTGCCGCGCGTTTCGCGGCCCTATGAAAACCTCGCCGAGCAGATCGGCGCCCATCACCTGCAAGTGCTGCAGCAGATGCAACAGTGGCAGGAGCAGGGCCTGTTCCGTCGGGTCGGCCTGGTGCTAAACCATCGCGCCCTGGGCTATGTGGCCAATGCGATGCTGGTGCTGGATGTGCCCGATGCGCTGATCGATGAAGTTGGCCAGCGCCTGGGCCACGCGCCGGGCATCACCCTGTGCTACCAGCGGCCACGGCGTTTGCCGCACTGGCGCTACAACCTGTTCTGCATGGTCCATGGTCGTGAGCGCGAAGCGGTACAGGCACAGGTCGAGGAGCTGCTGCAACAGCATCTGCTCAGTGACCTGCCCCACCACCTGCTGTTCAGCACGCGCATGTTCAAGCAATGCGGCGGGCGTTTCGCACCGCCGCCGTCACAGGTATGGGCCCATGGATGAACTCGACCGGCAACTGATCAACCGCCTGCAACGGGGCTTACCCCTGGTGCGCCACCCATGGCAGGCGGTGGCCGCAGAGCTGCACAGCACGCCCGACGAACTGCTCGACCGCCTGCACCTGCTGCTCGAAGACGGCGTGCTGACGCGCTTCGGGCCTATGTTCGATATCGAGCGCCTGGGCGGCGCGTTCACCCTGGCCGCCCTGGCGGTGCCCGAAGCCCGCTTTGAACAGGTCGCGGCGCAACTCAACGACCTGCCGCAAGTGGCCCACAACTACCGCCGCGAGCATCCCTGGAACATGTGGTTTGTGCTGGCCTGCGCAACCTGCGACGACCTCGACCAGACCCTGTCACACATCCACGCCATCACCGGGCTTGAGGTGCTTAACCTGCCCAAGGAGCACACTTACCATGTCGGTCTGTACTTCCCGGTTTGACGAAACCCTGGCCCAGCGCCTGATCCATTTGACCGAAACCGGCCTGCCCCTGGTGGAAGACCCCTGGACCTGGCTCGCCGAGCAATTGGGCATCAGCGTCGAATCCACCCTCGACCTGCTCAAGCGCTTGCAGGGTGAAGGCGCGATCCGCCGGATCGCTGCCGTGCCCAATCACTATCGCCTGGGCTACCGCCACAACGGCATGACCGTGTGGGATGTGTGCGATGAACAGATGCCGCGCCTGGGCGAGCTGATCGGCGCCCAACCCTTTGTCAGCCACTGCTACCGCCGCCCCCGGCGCGCGGATTGGCCGTACAACCTGTTCGCCATGGTCCATGGTCGCAGCCGCGAAGAAATCGACAGTTACCGCGAACACCTGCGCTTCTTGCTGGGCGATGCCAGCCGGGCGGACGAGATGCTGGTAAGCAGTCGCATCCTGAAAAAAACCGGCTTGCGCCTGAGCTCTCCCCTCGCTCCTGCACATGCGCGCTGAAGAAGGAACCTCTTATGCTTAGGATCAGTCATTACCTGCGCACCCTGGCCGGCCAATGCCCGCCTCCACGCAGCGCCAAACCCGGCAGCCAGCGCGCGCCGGTGGTGATCTGGAACCTGTTGCGCCGCTGCAACCTGACCTGCAAGCACTGCTATGCCACCAGCGCCGACAGCGTGTTCCGCGATGAGCTGGACACCGAGGCCGCACTGAAGGTGATCGATGACCTGCACGAGGCCGGAGTCAAGGTGTTGATCCTCTCGGGCGGCGAGCCCTTGCTGCGCGAAGACCTGTTCCAACTCAGCGCCTATGCCCGCGCCAAGGGCTTTTTTGTCGCCCTGTCGAGCAATGGCACGCTGATCGATGAAGGCAATATCCAGCAGATCGCCGAGGCGCGTTTTGACTATGTGGGCATCAGCATCGATGGCTTGAAGGCCACCCATGATGCGTTCCGCCAGAGCGAGGGCAGTTTCGAGCGCTCGATGCATGCCATCAGCCTGTGCCGCCAGGCCGGTATCCGCGTGGGCCTACGCACCACCCTGACCCAGGAAAACCACGCGCAACTCCCGCAATTGCTGGCCTTGATGCGTGAATACGATGTGCAGAAGTTCTACCTCTCGCACCTCAACTACAGCGGGCGCGGCAAGCGCAGCCGGCAACTGGATGCGCACCAGCAGATGAGCCGCGAGGCCATGCTGATGATTTTCCAGCAGGCCTGGGAGGACATCCAGAACGGGGTGGCCAGCGATTTTGTCAGCGGCAACAACGACGCCGACGCCGTGCTGTTGCTGCAATGGGTGCACCAACACTTGCCGGAACACTACCCGCAACTCGAACACCTGCTGCACGCCTGGGGTGGCAATGCCTCGGGCAGTGGCATCGCCAATATCGACAACACCGGCGAAGTGCACCCGGACACGTACTGGTGGCAACACTCGGTGGGCAATGTGCGCCATACCTCGTTTCGCGAGATCTGGCTGGAGCGCCCCGACCCGTTGCTGCTGCGCCTGCGCCAATACCCACGCCAGATCGGTGGCCGTTGCACCGAGTGCCGCTGGCTGGGCATCTGCAACGGCAACACGCGCACCCGCGCCTGGGCCGGTGGCGACCTCTGGGGCCCGGACCCCGGTTGCTACCTCAGCGACGCGGAAATCGCCCGAACGCCACCCACCCTGATTCCTTGCTCGGCACGCTGAACCACCGGCCGGCCACCTGGTGACACAACCGGGGGCCGCCAACCTGATGATGAACCAAGGAAGTCTCATGCACTCATCCCACGCGTTACCCTCCGTGCTGCACAGCCCCTTCCACCCCGGCGAAGTCGCCCTGGTCGGCGCCGGCCCCGGCGACCCGCGCCTGCTCACCCTGCGCGCCTGGAGCCTTTTGATGCAGGCCGATGCGGTGGTGTTCGACCGTCTGATCAGCGCCGAACTGCTGACCCTGATCCCACTGACCTGTGCCCGGCATTACGTGGGCAAGGCCAGCGGCTATCACAGCCTGCCCCAGGAACAGATCAACGAGCTGCTGGCCGAACTGGCCCAGCAGGGCCAACGGGTGGTGCGGCTCAAGGGGGGCGACCCGTTCGTGTTTGGTCGCGGTGCCGAAGAGCTGGAATACCTGCTGGCCCAAGGTGTGTCGTGCCAGGTGGTGCCCGGCATCACGGCGGCCTCCGGCTGCAGCGCCTACGCGGGTATCCCGCTGACCCACCGTGACCTGGTCAACTCGTGCCGCTTCGTCACCGGGCATTTGCAGCGCGACGGCGAATTGAAGTTGCCCTGGGACAGCCTCGCCGACAGCAGCCAGACCCTGGTGTTCTACATGGGCCTGTCGAACCTGGCGATGATCGCCGAGCGCCTGATCGGTGCCGGCCTGCCCGCCGATACACCGGCGGCGCTGATCTGCAACGGTGCCCGCGCCGACCAGCAGGTACATCGCGGCACCCTGCGCCTGCTGCCGGCCCTGGCATTGATGTGCGAACCCGGCGTGCCGACCTTGACGGTGATCGGGCAGGTGGTCGAGCTGTTTGCCGACGCCGCCCTGCACTACCCCGCCAGCCTCGCGCCCGCGCACCTGGCGGTATCCAGGGTGGCGGTATGAAACGCCTGTGGCTGGTGCCGCTGCTCTGGGCCAGCGCCGCCCATGGTGCAACCGATGCCGCCGCCGATTACCAGCAGCACTGCCAGAGCTGCCATGGCGTCAACCGGGTCGGCAGCAGCGGCCCGGCGTTGTTGCCCGAGAGCCTGGGGCGGATCAAGCCGGCCGAGATACGCCAGGTGATCGAACACGGCCGCCCGGCCAGCCAGATGGCGGCATTCGCCCCGCTGCTGACGGCGCAACAGATCGACGGCCTGGTGAGTTTTCTGCAACAGCCGCCCGCCACGCCCGCGACCTGGAACGAACAGGATATCCGTAGCAGCCATCGCCAATTGGCCGACCTCAGCCAACTGCCGAGTACCCCGCAACACCACGCCGACCCGCTGAACCTGTTTGTGGTGGTGGAGTCCGGCGATCATCACATCACTATTCTCGACGGCGACCGCTTTGAAGTGCTCGACCGTTTTGCCTCGCACTTTGCCGTGCATGGCGGGCCGAAGTTCTCCCCGGACGGGCGCTTTGTGTACTTCGCCTCACGCGATGGCTGGATCAGCCTGTATGACCTGCACAACCTCAAGCTGATCGCCGAGGTCCGCGCCGGCCTCAATACCCGCAACCTGGCGGTGAGCAAGGACGGGCGCTGGGTGCTGGTGGGCAATTACCTGCCAGGCAACCTGGTGGTGCTGGACGCGCGCGACCTGTCGCTGGTCAAGACCCTGCCGACGCATTCGCGGGTCAGCGCGGTGTACACCGCGCCGCCGCGCAACAGTTTTATCGTCGCCCTCAAGGATGTGAATGAGGTCTGGGAGTTGTCCTACGCGGCCCCTACCCCGAACTTCGAGCCCCGGCGCATCCAGGCCCAGGATGTGCTCGATGACTTTTCCTTTTCCCCCGACTACCGGCAACTGCTCGCCACCTCGCGCAAGGCCGGTGGCGGGCAAGTGATCGACCTCGATAGCGGCAAAGTGGTCACCGATATCGCGCTGTCGGGCATGCCGCACCTGGGCTCGGGGACTTACTGGCAACGCAACGGGCAGTGGGTGTTTGCCACGCCGAATATCAGCAAGGGGCAGATCTCGGTGCTGGACCTCAAGACCTGGAAGCTGATCAAGGAGATTCCCACCCTTGGACCGGGGTTCTTTATGCGCAGCCACAGCCACTCGCGCTATGTGTGGAGTGATGTGTTTTTTGCGCCGGGCAATGATGCCATTCACTTGATCGACAAGCAGACCCTGGAAATCGCCCATACCCTGCGGCCCATGCCGGGCAAGACCGCAGCGCATGTGGAATTCACCCAGGATGGGCGTTATCTGCTGTTGAGCATCTGGGACCGCGAGGGCGCGTTGATTGTGTATGACAGCCAGACGTTGCAGGAGGTCAAGCGTCTGCCCATGAACAAACCTTCGGGCAAGTACAACGTGGGCAACAAGATCGAGTTTGCCGAAGGGACTTCCCATTGATGCAGGAGCCCGGCCGGCTCCTGCCAGGGGCCCCGTGGCTGGTCAAAAGGCGTAAGTGGCCGACACGCTGACCACTTCGCCCTTGGCCTCGGACTTGCCATCCAGCGAGGCCGCACCGAGGCGGTCAACGTTCTTGCTCTTGAGTTTCACCGTCTGCACAAACTGCCGCGAATAAGCACCGTCGATACTCAAGCCCGCAATGGCCCGGATGTTGTAGCTAAAGCCCAGGGAGGCAAAGATCCGATCACCATCCGGGATACGTGGGTCGCGGGTCGCGTTACGGGTCGGCGTCTGGTCAAAGGCCAGCCCGGTGCGCACGGTAAAGTCGTCGGTAAGCTTGTAGTCGCCACCGAAGGCATACATCCAGCTGTTCCTGTAGTTGTACGGGATCGACACAAGGGTGCTGCCATCAGACTTCAAGGTCAGCGCCTTGAACGATGACCACTGGATCCAGGTGGCGCTGGCCCCCAGGGTCAGGCGCTCAGAAAACTGGTGGACCCAGTCCAGGGAGGCATGGGCGGGAATGTCCAACTGAGCAGAGGCATTGGCACCACCGGGGTAGAGACGCAGGCCGGGATACGCCAGTTCGACCAGGGTTTTGCCATCCGACACGGGGAGAGTCATCAGGTCGGTCGACAGGGGGTCGGCGTAAATGTTGTATTGCCCCTCCAGTCGGTTCTTGATTTTGGCGTGATAGTTGAGGCCCAGGGTGTCTTGTGACGTGGGCTTCCAGGTCGTTCCCGCAAACCAGCCCAGGGAGGTGTTGTCGACCTTGACGCGTATCAAGGCGTGGCCCTGGCCTGCCGGAAACGGCAGATAGCCCAGGTCTGGCGACTGTGCGGCGGCGGCATACAGATCAACGTTCTGGCTCACAAAGCCTTTGGTGTGCTGAACAATGGCACCACCGCCCACGGCAAACTGGTCATTGACCTTGAACGACAGCGAGCCGGTCAAGCCCACGGTTTCGATTTTGGTGTCTACCGCAAAGTCGCGGCCTTTCCAGTCCTCGTCCCAGGTCGTACGGGCGCCCATGGGCACCACCTGGCTCAGGCCAAAGGCAAAGCGCTCGTTGATCGGGACCACCATAAAGCTGGTCGGGGCCCAGGCCTCGAACCCGCCCTGGCCACCGTTACCGGTGCGCAGGGTCGAGGTCGTGAGGTCGGCATCTGGATCGTAGACGATACTGGACCCGGGATTGCCAGCGTAGTCATAGGCAGCGCCGCTGTATTTGATGTCGATATTGGCGTAGGTGATGGTGAACTGCGAGAGGGGTTTGTCAATGAACGCCATGGCCGCCGGGTTGTTATAGGCTGCCGATGGATCGTTCTGGAACAGCGAGCCCCCGCCAAACGCGCGCCCCCATCCTGAAGCGCCATAAGTGGGTGTCAAAAAGCCGCCCGCCTGGATAGACCCCGCGACCATAAGCCCCCCTAACAGTATCAGGCCGAGCAATACTTGGATCGGTTGTTTCTTATGACTCATGCACGCGACTCCTATTTATTGTTATTCACCCATGGCTGACGATCTCGATATGAACGACAGCAACAGGTGCCTATAAAAGGCACCTGTCTTTTTCAACGGATGCTCATAACATTCCGTATCGGATGAGACTTATGGAGAAACCGTGAAGGCCGGGGTTGGCTTCACGTTAAGTGCGCTGATCTTGCACTTGCCAACGGTCTGCGTCGAAGGAATGCTCAGCGTGTTGGTAGAGTTATTGAACGTCACCGCAATCGTGGTAGGCGAACTTGCGCAATTACCCAAAATATTGAAGTTGACACCCGACACGGTCCCGGCAAACACGTTTGAGCCGGTACCGGTTGGGGTCAGGGTCCAAGGCAAGCCCAACATAGTAGGCACGCCGCATAAAGGGTTGCTGCCACTGACTGTAGCGTTTGTAATCGTCGCGGAAGCCCCATTGGAGGCAACCGAGCCGGAGAAGTTGATGGTGCAGGACACCGGAACACCAAATGAGGCCGGCGAGGAAACCGAAATGGCCCCCGCCGGGGTGCTGAACGCGGCGCCCGCTGGGGCAACGGTCACAGCACTGGCCATCGAGGCGGCGCCCAGGCAAATAGCAAAAGCAGACAGCGAGATAAGGTTTTTCAAGCTTTTCATTATTTTTCCTCACATGGATGGCGAGTTATTTCGCCGGGGTAATGGCCATGATCGAGAAGTCACGGTTAAACCGTAGCCCGCTCTTTCAAGCCAAACTTCAATTCAATCAACTGCACAATAGAGTGCATTTATCTGGATAACTTTTAAGCCAACAGTTTCTTGCAACTACAGGCTCGAATAGATTTAAAGCATCGCGAACTATCTGACTTATATAGGGAAGCCATAGCCAATAAAAAAGCGCAGCGCAGCCATCGGTTTAACTCCCAAATAAACATTTAAAAGTTCGATTAAATATCCTGCCAGGAGCAAAAGAAGAAGCGTCAATCACACTATGATGAATATATTTTCAAAAAGATTTTTCATAACTCGTATTAAATAATCTACATGAAAAAAGCCCCCGCGCCAGAGGGCATTTTCCATTTGCGAGAAGTCCTACGTTGCCATTGAGAGACGGGTAAAAGAGGCTACATACCGGCCCCATTCGCCTTGAGCGCCCGCTCCAGAACGAAACGCTGGAGTGCATCGCCGGGCAGCGCTTGACTGAAATACCAACCCTGGATAATCAGCTCTGCCCCCCCATGGCCCCCGCCCGATTGGAGAAAGGCCAATTGCTCGGCGGTTTCCACCCCTTCCACCACCACCCCCAGGTTCAGCGCTTCACAAAAGCGCAGCATGCCGGTCAAGACCTGCGCGCCCTTGGGGTCTTGCTGGGCCACCACAAAACTGCGGTCGATCTTGATGAAATCCACCGGGAACTGGTGCAGGTAACTCAGCGCGGAAAAGCCCGTGCCGAAGTCGTCGATATAAACCTTGGCCCCAATGGCCTGCAGTTTTTCGATCATCTGCCGGGTCACCTGGATATCCCCCACCAGGGCATCCTCGGTGATCTCCACCGACACCTGGCCGTTGGCCTGGGACAGGATGTCCACCAATTGCCGGCCATACGCCGGGGTCGTCAGGGTGGCGCTGGAGACATTGATGGTGATCGGCAGCGCAAAACCGGTTTTCTGCCACTGCTGGTACTGACGCACCGCCTGGGAGGCCACCCACAAGTCCACATCCGGCATCAACCGGGCCTGGGCCAGCCACTGGAGGAACTCCCAGGGCGAGTGCACCTTGCCCTGGCTATCCCGGGCCCGCATCAGCGCTTCGCAGCCCGTGCACAAGCCGGTCAGGGAGGACACCTGGGGCTGGTACTCCAGGTAGAACTCGTAGTCGCTGATCTGCTGGATCCGGCTCAATTCACGGGCCTGCCGTGCCAAGGCCCGGTGAGAGGTCAGCACCGGGTCCAACTCCTGCAGGCGTCCTTTTTCTTCGAGCCCGCGAAAGGTCATGTCGAATGACTTGAGGTAAACGGTGCCGCCCTCCACCGCCTGCTGGTGGATCGCCCAGACGTAGGGCGCATAGACCAAGGTCCCGACCCCCAGCAACAGCAGTTGCAGGGCCACCGCCGCCAGGTCGCCCTGGGTACTCAGGTAGGCATTGAGCAGCACCGGCGCGGTAAACGGCACGCTGGCCACCGCCGGCGAGACCCAGCCGGCCTGCACCGCAAACAACGCCAGCAGGGTGTTGAGCGCCGGGACCGCCAAAAAAGGGATAAACAAGCGCGGGTTGAGGATGATCGGCAAGCCGAACAGCAACACTTCACTGACATTGAACAGCGACAGCGGCAGGCTGGCCATTGCCAGCAGGCGCATGGACTGGCTCTTGGAAAACAGCAGAATCGCCAGCAGCAGGCACAGGGAACCGCCGGCCCCGCCAATAAAGGCAAAGCTGCCCAGCAGGCCGCCATTGAGCACGTAGCGGATAGGCTCCCCCGCCGCCTGCGCCATGCCGTTGAGCACCACCGCCTGGTCCAATGCATCAAACAGCGGCTGGAGCGCATACACCCCATGAATACCAAAAAACCACAGCAGCGAATTGATCGCCGTGACAAACAGGCCACTGCCATAGGGCGACTGCAGCGCATCGAGCATCAGCGGCCCCTGGAATTGCGCCACCGGGGGCACCTGCAACAGCAACGACAATGTCACCACCAGCAGCAATGCCGTGATTGCCCCCGGCACCACCATATTGATGGTGCCCTTGAGGTTGTGCCCCACCAGGTCCTCGTTGACCAGGCGGGTCCAGCGGTAGCGATGCAACCAGGCAATCGCTGGCACATTGATCAGCGGCGAGGCAATGGCAATAAACAGGATGAAAGTCGCCGCCGCACGTGGATAGTCACGCAAGACAAAGGTGGCAATGACCACGTACATCAGGCACAGGAACGCCACCGGCAACTGTGGCAATCGGTGCTGGACCGCCAGCATATAGCCGATGGAAGCCGCCACCAGCAGCGGGATCACAGAACTGATCTTGGCATGCAGGCCCGCCAGGAATGCCACCACTGGCGATGAAAACCCCAGGATCCGGGCGCATTCGGATAACAGCAGGAACCCTGCCGAGACCAGCAGGCACGGCAAGATCCATAACAGACCTTCACGGATGGCTCGCAGCGACTCCGTGCTCGCCAGGGCGGCCAGGCGTTGGGTAAAGAAGAGCTTGAACAGCGTTTGCGCCATGATTGTCTCCTTGCCCGCGGGCCGTCACACCGGGGGCAACCCCTCAACCGGAGCCTGCGACGAGGGCTTAACGCTACACGCCCAGGCCCCGCCAATGAAAGGGGTTTGCCACATTTGGCGTCGAGGCGTTGCCCCTGGGCGTCAGCAGGCATGCAGATGAGGGTGTAATGTTCCAGGCTTTTTGAAACAATGCTGCCCTTCAGGGCCTTGCCGCCCACGCGGGTGCCGCAGGTTTTCGGAACCAACTGCACCGCAGACAGGTCATGAGCTGTACGGGTCTGTCGACCCACAGGCCGGTATCGAATGACTCGATCCGCAGACCACTTTTACACCCATGGGGGTCGGTACACCGACTGACCCAGCGTTCTCAGGGAGATGGATTGAACATGCAAGGCAGGTTTTCAAATCGCGCGCGACCTTTGGTTTTCACCGTAGTGCTGTGGTTGTGCGGGGTCGCCGTACTGTTTTTGATCAAGGCTGGCGTCGAAGCCGTGGAAGGGCCTATCAGCAAGACCTGGATCGACTTGACCCTGGTACTCGCCGCCTACCTGTTCTTTTTCCTGCTGGACCCACTGCAACAGTGGACGGCCAATCGGCTGCGTAAACGCGCCCGGCGCAAAAGCCGCTACGAACAAGCGTCGTCCTAGAATCTGTTTGCCTGGGAACTGACGCAGCAGCTGATCACCCCGTCATCTAACGGGCACGATCCGCGAACCAACGACCCACCACCGAATGTTCACACTGCATGGCCGCCTGCAATTCGTCAGCGGTGATGGTTCGGCGTTGCGGGTCGACACTGAGCGCCACCCGCAACGCCGGCCAGCAACGCCGGGGCAGTTGCCGAGGGGGCGCCAGTCGCGGCCTCGGGCCCGCCCCTTGCGCCGCACGCCCACCCAGTGCCAGGTCATACAACAGGCATGCTGCGCCATACACCTCCGAACTGGCTGACAGCGGCGCCCCCTCCTGCAGTTCCGGTGCGGCATAGGCCGGTGTCCAGGCCGTGAAACGCTGTTGACTCAAGGCCGGCAGCCCGGACAGCGGCGGCCCGAGCGCCTGGGCAAGGCCAAAGTCAAACAGGCGCACCCCGTCAGCGCCCAACATCACATTGCCGGGCTTCACATCGCCGTGCAATACACCTTGCCGATGGATATAACCCAACGCTTCCAGCAGCCCCAAGGCAATAGGGCGCAATGCCTGCCAAGGCACCCCGCGCGGGCAGTTGAGCAGCAACTGGTCCAGGGTCATGCCGCTCATCAACTCCATGGTGAAGAATGCCACTTCACCCGTGGTATCCACCTCAAATGAAAACACTCGCACCACACGCTCGTGCCGCAGGTAGCGGGTCAGGGAAAACTCGCTGTAGAGCAACAGGTGAGCGTCCTGTGACGGGGCCAGGTGCTCGCCGAGAACCTTGAGGGCCACCTGGGACCTCGGTTCACCGAATTGCTCATGCAGCAAGTCACGGGCGCGATAGACAACCCCCATGCCGCCCACCCCGAGCACCCGTTCAAGACGATAGCGCCCGGCCAATAACGCCGGCAGTGGCTGCCCCGGGGGCGGATCGCAGGACTGGGGGAGCTGTTCCATCAGCGTCGGGCCGCTGTGATTGGCGCCGTACGCCCGGCGTTGCGACAGGTATCTTGCCGTGGGCTCATAGTTGCTCCGGTATGCGGAAGGTCCGCCACGCCGCCATCTCGAACGGGTTCGGCGTCCGCTGGCTGGTCAACAGGTAGTGGGCGCGCAGGCCGCCGATATCGGCCTTGAGCAAGCGCGCATCACGCCCATTCAAGGGTTCGCCCTGCAGCAAATCGAACAGGCGGAACAGCGACCATGGCCCGGTGTTTTTTTCAATGCCCAATGGCTGTTGCGCCATGCCTTCGAGCACCAGGCTGCTACGACCGTCCTCGACATCGGTGGGCCACTGGAACAGCATCGGTACAATCGGCCCATGGCGGTATTCCATCTGCTGGTCGCCGAACCGCAGGATCGCCCGACTGACCGTGGGGTCCAGGCTGTAGGGCGCCAGGGTGAAGCGCACCCCCGGCTCCCCCGGGTCATCGGCAAAGAACGCCTCGCGTATGGTGCGTGCCTTGGCCAGTTGGTCCAGCAACGCCCGTGACATCGGCAGGCTGCGGCCATCCAGGCTGCGCAACCGATAACGGTTGCCATCGCCGATGACAAAGGGCCGCAGGTCATCGTCAAGGAACCGCGCCATCAACCCTTGCGGCTTGAAGAACTCGCGAAAATCATTGAGCGCGACATCGCTGCTGGCATGGGCGCTGAACGGATAGCGCTGCTTGATCGCCGAGGAATAGAACCCATACACCTCACTCTGATAGCGCCGGTTCAGGTGCCGGTAGGCCGCGTCGAGCACCAGGCGCCAACTGTCATCCGCTACGCCCGCCAACCAGCCGTTGAGGGGCGTCGGCAGGCGCTCCGTGGCATTGCGCAGGTTACCCAGGGCGTCCCGTTGCCCCTGCATGCGCCGCTTGACCATCTCAAAGGCCGCCCGGTCAGGCTGGTTATCCCGGCCAAGGGTGGCCAATTGCAGTTGCAACGGGTTGAGGGTTTGCAGCACCTGCGACAACTCAGGCCCTGGGTTGTCCTGTTCATCGAGCAATTGATGCAGGGCTTCAAACCGACGCTGCAAAGCGCGCTGTGCGGTGTCAGGCATCCGTTGCGTGGCATTGTCCAAGGCGGCCTGGGCCACTGGCGAACCCGGCTGGAGTGCGTCCAGGCGCTCGACAGGGCTTGAGAAACGGGTGTTTTCCCTGATTTGCTGCAATAACTGCAATAACGGCGAACGGGGTGATGTCAGGCTCGCCAGTTGCTCGGCCATTTGCCGCGACGTCTCACTGTCCTGTAAGCGCACCTGGGCCAATGCGGCACTCCAGGCCTGGGCATAGTCACTGAAATAGCGTTGCTCCAGTTCGACCAGCAGTTGGCGCAGGCCCAGGGCATTGAGTTCCGTGCCCTCCCCCAGCACCCAGTTGTCGCGCACGATGCTATCGACCATCCGGCTACCCTGCACCGCAAAGAACTGACGGTAGCCCTGCTGGGTAAAAAAGCCCGGAATGGCCTGGTCGATGCCGGTGAACACTTGCTCCTGCGGGTCCAGGTGTTGAGTGAAGCGATAGGGTTCAAGCTCGCTGCCCTGCTCACGCAACAGACGGTAGACCACGCCAGCCAGGGGCTGTGCTTTCAACACCTGGCGAGCCTGGGCGACCAGCGTTTCGTCGAGCGGCATTGCAAAGGGCTGCTCGAGCACTTGGGCAAAATGTAGGTTCAAACGCTTCTGCAGCGACGGGTCTGTGGGGTAACGCAGCGACCACAATTCGGCGACCCGATCCGCCAACCATTGCTTGTCCCGGCGCTCTGGCAGGTTGAGCATCAGGTAGGCGCGCAGGCTGAGGAGTAGCTGCTGGCGGTCGTGCAAGCTGCTGCGCACCTGCTGCTCCAACAGCTCGCGGACCCGGGCCATCAAGTGTTGTAGCAATGCCTGTTGGTAGGCCGTGTCCAGCACCGGGCGGCTCCTGTCGCCTTGATACAACCCCGTGAACGGCATCCAACCCGCGCCCTGCGGTGACGCAAAAACCTGGGTGGCTGCCAGTCGGCTATCCAGGAGCGGCACGATCGCCAGGGTCTGGTCTGCTGCAGCGTGGCCACGGACAGGCGTGCGCGCCAATTCACGCAGTTGCTCCAGGCGTTGATGGTTCTGCGAATAGCTGTACATCCACAGTGAACCTGCAGCGCCGAGTACCAGTAAGGCCGCCAGCGCCAAGCCGCGCTGACGCCGACGGATGCGCACCCGTTCCCGGTGGTCCAGGCCGGCCAGGTCGACCTCACCGAACACCACCCGGCTGAACAGCCCCTGGATAAACCGTGGGCGGCTTTGCCCGGCGCCCGACTCACTGCCGGAGCTGGTCAGGTAAAAACCGCGCAAGGCGTTGACGCGCTGGTAACGATGGGCAGAAAACGCCAGTTCAATAAACAGGCACAACCGCTCCCCGATCAGCGCCACCTGCCGGGGGAAATCCAACATACGCCCCCGGCGCTCACCACTGCGCTCCAGATGCAGGCGTTGTATCAATTCCCCACTCAAACGCTGCAGCAAGGCTTCAAAGGCCTGGCGCACTTCGCCAACATCGGTTCCCGCCTGGCCAGGTACGATGTGCTCGCCCAACAGGCCATCACTGGCCTGGCCCTCCGTTCGCTCGAAGAACTCGACAAACCCGGGCAAATGATCCGCCTGCGTCAGTACCAGGTAGACCGGCAACTGCACATGTAAGGTCTGCTGCAGGTCGTGAAGGCGACTGTTGAACTGGCGCGCCATAACGCTCAGTGCCTGCTCGCTGCCATTGAGCAAGGTGTCCACCGAAACTGTCAGCAGTACGCCGCTGAGCGGGCGCGCACGGCGACGGGCTTTCAACAGGTTCAACAGCGTCGCCCAGCCACTGCTGTCGACCTCACTGTCGGTGTGCGCCAGGTAGCGCGCCGGGGTTTCGACCAGTACCCCTTCCTCGGCAAAATACCACTCGCAATGACGTATGCCGCCAGCTGCGTGTGGGTCGCCGGCATCCGTGCGGTCCAATGGCAGTTGTAGCCCGCCGGCCTGCAACAGACGGGTCTTGCCACTGGCGCTGCATCCCATCACCAGGTGCCAGGGCAACTCACTGCGCCAGCGTTCGCTGCGCTTGCCATAGCGGCGCGATGTCTTGAGGGCTTGCAGCGCCTCCTTGAAGCGGCCACGCACGTTGTTCTGCTCATGCTCGACCAGCCCCTTGCGCTGTTTTGGCGGTACCTGCTCCGGGCCGCCATCATCGCCAGGCAGTTGCCCAGGGTTACGCCGATTGACGAAGACCATCAACAGGCCCCAGGCCAGGAACAAGCCACTGATGGTCAGTAAGCGCGAAGTCGCACCGAGCCAGAAACGCTTGTCGTCGACCGCCAGGAGCGGCCCGAACCACCACACGGCCCAGGCCAGTAACAGCACCAGCAGCAGGCTCCAGACCCAGGTCAGCGCCAGGGCTGCAACCAGCGTTTTGAATAGAGGTTTCATGATTCGCTCCCTGCGTTACTTCGGTGTCCGGGTGATGTCTGGGGTGGTCTGAAGATAGGGTTGGAGCACGCTCTCGCGTTGCTCCCCAAGCACCCAGGCGAACCCCGCATACATCATGCCCAGGCCCACCCCGACAAATACCCAGACCCAGGTGGCCGGAACAATACGCAGCGCCGGCCCCGGCTTGCGGCTGGACGGTGGCCGGGGATCCGTGGCCGGCGGCGCGTCCCCACGCACATGGATGATCTGCCGGTACAAGGCGTCACGAATGCCCTCCAACTGCAGCAACCCGCGTTCCATCACCCGGTACTTGCCTTCAAAGCCCAGTGCCAGGCACAGGTACATCAACTCCAGCATCGCCAGGTGCTTGAACGGGTCCCTGGACAGTCGCTCCAGCAGCTCAAAAAATTTTTCGCCACCAAAGGTTTCGTTGTGAAAGCTGCTCAACAGGCTCATTTGCGACCAGTCGCTCTGGCGCCCCCACGCCGTGGTGCCCACGGCCTCGTCAATGACGCTGCACAACACGTAGCGGGCCGCCATGATCTGGCTGTCGGGGATTGCGTCGTGGCGGGCCCGCTGTTCAAAAAGCGTGATGCCCGAGGACAGTCGGTCATTGAGCGAGTGCAGGCCTTCACGGGCCGAGCCGCCCTTGAGCCGGACCACCTCCGACAACAGGTCCCAGGCCGCCGTCACCAGGGGGTTGAGGCCAAGCCTGAAGGGCTGCGTGCCCTGCAAATGGGCGGCATGGATCATCCGGTCTTCAAGCTGTTCAAAGCGCGGTGGTGTCTCGAAATCGGTCATGGCGCCCTGTGCCGGGCCGAATCCATGCCGATCCAGCAGGACCGTCTTGTCATCCTGTGGGTATGCCTTGTCCATCGTCATAGGTTCAGTTCCTGATAGCCCAGAATTTCAATTCAAGATCGGCAAACTCGCCGCTGACATGGAAGGCGAATCCGCCTGAATGCTCCAACTGCTCCAGGTCACGGGCACTGAGTTCGAGCATGAAATAGGTTTTGCTGGCATGGAACGGAATCTGCCGTGGCGCCACGGGCAGCGGTTTGACGCTAATACCCGCCAGGTGCAGGTTGACCAACTCGCGAATCCGCTCCACCGGCCCGACCTTGAGGTGCGCCGGCAGCCGCAGGCGCAGTACCTCCGAATCGCAGCGGGCACTGGCGGCCAAAATGAAGGTGGCAGAGCCCAGCAGGTTCAGGTCATTGACCGGGCACACCAGCACACCGTATTGACGGGGCTGCAATACCAGTTCAATGGCGTGTTGCTCCAGCACCATCGACAGGACCGAACGAATGGCCGCCATCAGTTCCCGAAAGCTCGCCCCCTGGTCGCTATGCCGGTAGCGCCCTTCAAAACTGGCGCGCTTGGTATCGCTGGAAAATGTCGAAAGCTCCCCCAACAACCCAAGCAGGGCCTGGTACAACTGGTCAGGGCCCAGGCGGGCCTGGTCCAGGTCGTGACGCAGGATCAACTCGGTCCGGTTGATCAACTGCAGCATCAGGAAATCCCCCATCTGCGCACCGGCCGCCTGGCCAGCATCCTGCAAGCGTTCGGCAATCGCGTCACCGCGAAACGCCAACAGGCTGATCACCTCCTTGAGGCAAGACAACAAAAACGGCGAGCCGTGCAGGTGCATGAACGTCGGGGAGAACACGCTATCAAGCGCAACAACGCCTTGGGCGCTGCAATCCTGGACCTGTGCGACCTTGAGTTTGACGCAGGTCTGCCCCCCAGGATCATCGCCAAGCAGCAAGCGGAAGTCCGGGCGGGCGCAGGTGATGGTACAGCGCGTGTCTTCGCCGGCATTGGCGTCTCCCACTTCGGCTTCGTACGCGGTATAGCGTGCCACGACGTCAGCCTGCGCCGGCTGGCGCACCTCGACAGCATTGCCGGCGACCATCGGCAAAGCCAGGTACACCGCCTGGCTGCCGCTATTGGCAGGGATTTCCAGTACCAGCGGCGAGGCCGGCTCACGCAGTTCAAACAGGGTGCCGTCAGGCAGTACACCACTGGCCTGGCTGACCACTACCTTGCCCATATCGAGGTATTGCGGGTCGATTTCCAGCGTCAGGAAGCCCCAGGCATAGCCCTGTGCCAATTGGCTGCGGCGGGCCAGTTGCTGGTGGTAGTAGCGGTCGTTGTGCTGCAGATGCTGAGGGCGCAACAACATGCCCTCCTGCCAGATCACTTTATCGATCAGCATGTCAGTCACCTGCCTTGGCGGTCTGTAAAGCCGTTGCGCGCACGCCGGCTTCGTCGAGCAGCAGATCGACCTGGGTCCGCGACTCGACGGCCAGCGGCACCACATGGCGCCATCGCGCCTGGGGCAAATCCCGGTAGGCCGCCAGCACGCCGAGGTAACGGCTGCCTGGCGTTGCACGGAGCTTCATCGCGACCTGCTCGCCAGGGCGTAATTCCCACTCCTCGCTGCTGACCAGGTCCTTGGGCAAGGTGTTTTCGGCACGCCCATACAGGCTGAAGAAATCGGCATTCTCGAAGGCCACGGGGTTTCTGAGTTCCAGCAGGCGCACCACGATCGGTGACGGCCGGCCATTCACATCCGGGTTGACCCGATCACTGGCGGTCAGCGTCAGGTCCAGCTTGGTCAGCGTCGAATAGGGAGACAGGTTGCTGCAACCGGGCAACAGCCCCATCACAGCCAATAACAGAACAGAGGTGGCACGTGGCATGGGGCTCATCCAGAACAAGGGCTATAAAGGGTGGAAACCAGGCGCACCTGTTCCCTGTAGGCGTTGGCAAAGTCCTCGTTCAGTAGGCGCTCTTCCCAATCGTCGTCCTCGACCAGGCGTTGATAATGGCGCAGGTAAGCCCGCCAATAAGCACCGCTGGTGGGGATCCGCGGGGTGTTGCCCTGCTGTTCAAAACGGACCAGCAACTGGCCAGGTGCAAACGCCGCCAGGGCGCCGCGCATGGCCGCCCGACAGCCGGCGAGCAGTGCAACCTGGTGCACCTGTAAATCGCGATATGCCTGGGTAATCGTCAGTTCGCCAGCCCCCTGCAACATGGCCTCCAGCGCTTGCCCTCCCTCGCTCAACAGCCCCAGGTCGCGGGCTGGCGTCTGACCGAGCGAGGCGCCCAGCGCACTTTTCAGCTCTGCATGGGTGTGCAGGTTCTGTTGCAGCCCTTCGATGGCCTGCTTGAGCAAGTCTGCGACCTTGATGGCCAGCGCTTGCCGCCCAGGCTCGTCAAGAGGGTCCAGGCGCACGCCCAGCGCCTGGGCAAACGCCTCCCAGAACAGCCCATGGTCATGGGCTGGCGGGGTAGTTTCTACAGGCGCAGACACCTGCACAGCAGGCTCGACCAGGGTCGGCACAGGCACATGGTGGCGTTCCACCGTGCTGGTGTCCGCCCAGTTCGAGGGCGTGCTGCTCGGTTCCGGTAGTGGCCGGGCCTGTTGGTCATCCAGGGCACGCACAGGATCCAACTGCAGGAACGCGTCATCGGGGATCAGGTTGTCGTGATGATTCGACGTGTCAGCGGCCTCCAGCAACTGCGTGCGCAGATCAAACGGCCCCATCCGCAACACCATGCCTTGGCTGATCGGCCGGGCCTGGCCCTTGCGCAAGCGCACGGTGCCGTCTCCCAGGCGAATGCCATTAGTGCTGATGTCAGTCAGAAAGTACTGATCGTCACGAAAGCTGACCAAGGCATGATGATTGGACAGTTGGCGACTGGGATCGGGAATCACCCAATCGCAATCGGCACCACGGCCGATCACCCCTCCAGCGCCATCAAAGATTTTGCTGCGGGTCGAGCCGGGCATGTCTTGCCCATTGCCACAGACCTCAAATACCAACTGCATACAGGGACTCCTGGCTTATTGCCCGCGCTGGTTGGACCGCGGGTCACCCAGCGGCCGATAGTCATCGTCGTCAAACACGTAGTTCGCCGCGCAACCACTCAGCGCCCACATCAGTAAAACCATCCCCACTGCCGGCCATCGAAAAACACTCATCACGCCTCTCCCATTGAAATAAATTCGCGCGCGGAACATTCAGCACTCGCCCTTGACGTCACCGCAGGGGATATTCAGCCGTGCCAGGCGATACAACAGGGTGCGCCGGGCGACCCCCAGCTCACGGGCGGTGCGGGTGCGATTGCCACGGTTCTTGTGCAGGCAATCAATCAGCAAGCCCCGCTCGACGCGTTCCAGGCGTTGGCGCAACGTTGCGTCGCTGGCCTGTGCAGGTGACGCCAGTGGCAACAAGAGGTGTTGCGGCAGGATCACCCCGTCGTCGCACAACAACACGGCACGTTCCACCAGGCATTTGAGCTCGCGCACGTTGCCGGGAAAACTGTGGCTGGACAGCTGATCCAGGGCCTGGTTCGACCAGGACACCGGCGCTCGCCCCTGGGCGGCGCAGGCCTTGCCTGCGAAATGCCGAGCCAGCGCCCGTACATCGCCCTCGCGTTGGCGCAGGGCCGGCAGTTCGATCGGGAACTGGGCCAATCGATAGTAGAGGTCCTCACGGAAACTCCCCTGGGCGACCATTGCGCCAAGGTCACGGTGAGTGGCCGCAATGATCCGCACATTCACTTTATGGGCGGTACTGGCACCCAGCGGACGTATTTCGCCCTCCTGCAAGACCCGCAACAATTTGGCTTGCAGCGACATCGGCATATCGCCGATTTCATCGAGTAGCAACGTGCCGCCATCGGCGGTATCGAACAGACCGGGACGATCCCGGTCGGCACCGGTAAAGGCGCCCTTGCGATAGCCAAACAGTTCGCTTTCCAGCAACCCTTCCGGGAATGCGGCACAGTTCTGTACGACAAAGGCCTTGGATCGACGCGGGCCCATGGCATGGATCGCCCGGGCGACCACCTCCTTGCCCGTACCGGTCTCGCCGTGCAAAAGCACGGTATAGGTGCTGTCCAGCACCTTGCCGATCAGGCGGCAGGTCTCGTCCATCACCGCGCTGTTGCCTATCAGGCCAAGACCTGCGGGACGGAGCACGCGAGCGAGCCCCGGACGGGCCGGCGATGGCGGGCTGGCTTCCGGCAGCAGCGCCCGCTGGCGCAGGGCAAAAGCCCCCAACGGCCCCAGTGTTGTGGCGTACCCCAGCAGATCCCGGGAGTGTTCAGTCACGCATAGCAGCACGCCCCTCGCGGGAAGGTGTCGATGGGTGATAGGCACGCACAGCAGCGACTGCCAGGGCGCCAGGCCTCTGGGAATGAAGGCGGTGTCATAAATGCTGTCTTGCAGGCCACGGATACTCAGGGGCCGCTGATGTTCCAGGGCGAACTGCAGCAATTGCTGGCCCTGCTGGTCCACCTCTGCGCCCACACCGATATCCCAGGGCCCTTCTTCCCGCCGGTATTCGGCAGCCAGGAGCAGGCCATGGCCGGCCTCATCTGACAGGTACACCTGGCTGAGCGTGCACTGGCTCAACTGCACCGCGGCCTGGGCAAGGTTGCCAGGCACACTTGCCCGATCGCTATCGAGGCCCAGGCGCAAGAGCCACTGCACCAGTTGTTCGGTATAGTCCGGCGACTGTGACAACGGGGCTGCCCTCATCATGCAAACTCGCAGATGACGTGACCGTCGCCATCCAGCGTCCCGTGGGCGCGCTGCACATGTTCGTCCCTGGCCATTGCCTCCAGCAGGCGATCGACGATCTGGGGCAATAGATTGGCGTCGATCCACTGATCGACATACCGCGCCCCGCTCTCGCTGCGGGTACAGCGCTCTGCCAGGTAATCGACCAATCGCGGGCAATGGCTGAATGCCAGATGCCGCTGCAGCAGACGTTGGCCCAGGCGCTGCAACTTGCTTTCTACCAACTCCCGCAG
Organism: Pseudomonas gessardii; assembly: GCF_001983165.1. GTDB lineage: Bacteria > Pseudomonadota > Gammaproteobacteria > Pseudomonadales > Pseudomonadaceae > Aquipseudomonas > Aquipseudomonas gessardii. The sequence continues at coordinate 84,171 of NZ_MNPU01000019.1, forward strand.
CACCGCACCGTTGATCGGGTAGTACGGCACTACGCACATGCGGGCCAGCAGCGCCGGCTTGAAGTGTTGGTTGAGCAGCGGCGCAAGTGCTGCTTGCAAGGCTTGCGGGCTGGGGCGCTGCGCAGCGCCACACAGCTCGATGATGTGTTCGCTGCCGAGGTTGGAGGTCATCAGGATCAGCGTGTTGCGAAAATCGATCTCACGCCCCTCGCCATCATGGGCCCAGCCTTTGTCGAAGATCTGGTAGAACAGGTTCATGACCCCAAGGTGCGCCTTCTCGACCTCATCGAGCAGCACCACCGAATAGGGCTTTTGCCTGACCGCTTCGGTCAGCACGCCGCCTTCGCCATAACCGACATAGCCGGGCGGAGCCCCCATCAGGCGTGACAGTGAATGTTTCTCCTGGTATTCGGACATGTTGATGGTGGTCATGAACCGTTCGCCGCCATACAACAGGTCGGCCAACGCCAACGCCGTCTGCGTCTTGCCAACGCCACTGGGACCGACCAGCAGAAAGACGCCCACGGGCGCATCGGGCCGGTTCACCCCGGCGGCGGCGGCACGCATCGAGCGGTCCAGCCTCTGCACGGCCTGCTCCTGGCCGAGAATGCGCGTGCGCAGATCGGTGGCGAAGTCGAGGACCTTGACGCTGTGCTCGCAGGCTACCTGGCTGAGCGGAATGCCGGTCCAGGCACTGATCACTTGCGCCACCAGCCGCGGGCATACTTCAAAATTGACCAGGCGCTGCTGTGATTGCTCTGCCAGCAGGCTGCCGTGGGCTTGGCACAGTTGCTGCTCAAGCAGCTCGATGGCCTGCCCGGACTGGCGGGCCTGGCTCAACTGTAGGCGCAAGGCCAGTACCCGCTCGGCCATCTCACGCTGGCGTGTCCAGCATTGCTTGAGGTGTTCATGTTCGCCACCGACGGTTTCCAGGCGCGCGGCCAGTACCTGCAGTGCGCCAGGGTCAATCGGCAGCCCGGCGTCCCGGTCGCGGCAAAGTGCCTGGTGCTGGCGGGTACTTTCCGCCAGTTGGGCAGCCACGGCCTGTAACGCCGGCGGAGCGGTCACCAGGCTGATGCGCACACGCGCGCAGGCCGTGTCGAGCACATCCACAGCCTTGTCGGGCAACTGTCGCCCCGCCAGGTAGCGTGCCGATAGCTGCGCGGCGGCAACCACGGCGTCATCACGCACGTACACACCATGGCTGGTTTCATACACCGAGGTGAGACCACGCAGGATCGTCACCGCATCATCGACACTGGGTTCCTGGACATGCACCGGCTGAAAGCGCCGGGCCAGTGCCGGATCCTTTTCAAAGTACTTCTTGTACTCTGACCAGGTGGTGGCCGCGATGGTGCGCAGTTCGCCACGGGCCAGCGCCGGCTTGAGCAGGTTTGCCGCGTCGCCGCTGCCCGGCGAACCACCGGCCCCGATCAGGGTGTGCGCCTCGTCAATGAACAGGATCACCGGCACCGCGGAAGCATTCACTTCCTCGATAACGCCCTTGAGCCGCCGCTCGAACTCGCCCTTGATGCTGGCACCGGCCTGCAGCAGCCCCATGTCGAGGATCAGCAGGCGCGTATCCTGGAGCACCGGCGGCACCTGCCCCTGGGCAATCTGCCTGGCCAAACCCTCGACCAGCGCGGTCTTGCCGACACCGGCTTCACCCACAATGATCGGATTGTTCTTGCGCCGACGCGCCAGGATATCGATCAACTGCCGGATCTCGGCGTCTCGACACAAGACCGGGTCGACCCGCCCATCCAGGGCCTGCTGGGTCAGGTCATGGGTGAAACGCGGCAACAACGCTTCAGGGTTGCCACAGGCGTACACCCGGGAAACCTCGGCCTCCTCGCCCAAGGCGAACTCAAGCAGGCGCTGCGCATCGAGACGGGCCAGCAGCACCTGATAACGACTACCAGCGTGGTGCAACGGGTTACGCAGCAAGGCGAGGATCAAGGCCGCCTCACTGACCTGGGAGTGCGCCAACTCCAGCTGGGCAACAACCAGCGCTTGTTGCAACCATTGCACCAGCAACGGCGCAAACACCGGATTGCGCGAAGTGCCCTGCCCCATCCTGGGCACAAGCGTGGCTTGCAGTTCGCCCTGTTCGATGCCGGCCTCTTGCAGCGCACGCACCAGCAACCCTTGTGGGTGCTCCAGCAGCGCCAGCAAGACGTCCTCCACCAGGACTTGCGAGCCACCCCGGGCCACACAGCGTTCTGCGGCGCGCTCCAGGTCATGGCGAGTTTGTGTCGCCAGCACACGAATCAATTGCTGCAAGTCCACATTCATCATAGTCATCTGTCCCTAGTGAGTTTTACTGGCCAGTGTGAGCACACCGTCCGCGCGCGCCGGCCCCATCCAACTGGTCCAGCCCAGCCGGCACACATTGCGTTGGCCTATGTGCAGCGCCCGTATCTCCCCGGGGCGCAGGACCAGGCGCAGGTCATAGTCCAGAGGGTCTCGCACGGCGAAGCGAATCAGCGCGCAGAGCGGCGAGTGGTTCGCGCCGTCGGGTAAAAACTCATGAAAACGCTGCCAGTCGAGGTCCTGGAGATGCACCCTGAATTTGCCGGCACGGTCGACGACCTGTCGCCCAAGGACCAGGTCCCGCCCCAGCAAACTGCTGGCATGTGCCAGTTGGTTGCGCTGCCCACGGGCAATCACCACCTTGCGCTGGACGCATTGCTCGATCAGCAACGATGGGTGTTTGAAGTAGTAACGCAGCACCGTTTCGATAAGCGCCGCCGAATGGGCGCGCATGCCCAGCAACCCCAGGTAGGGCAACAGGCGTTTCCAGTCCAATGGCGTCGCCCCCCGGATGGCCCGGCCGCCCAGGCCTATCAGGGCGAACATCTGCGCGGAAAACGCATCGCTGGCGCCCGCTCGAAAGCGTGCCGGGTAACGGTACTTGCGCCACAGAGGCAGCATCAGCCGATGCAAACGGTGGTGGAACAGGTCAAGAAAGTCGGCGACCGGATTCCCCCCCGCCCGCTCGGCCAAGGCGTGCTCAGCATAAAATGCCGGCAGTGGCGAATTCGCCCCCACCAGGCCCAATACATTGAGGCGCAAACGTGCCCGCAATTGCCCACGCTCGATAAAGAACGTCACGCGGTCAATATCGTTGCCGGGAAACCCCAACCCCGGATTGGCCTGGAACTCCAGGAGGTCATACAGCGCCTCATCACCAAGGGATGGGTGGGCCTCACGCAAACGCTCAATCACCTGCAAGACCGCCTGGAACAGCGAATACTCACGGATGGTCCGGGACAACTCGGTTAAAGCAGGGCCTGCTGGCCCATCCGGGATGGCCATAGGTACACCTCTCCTTGTGTGCTGGTAACGCGCAGTTCGTGGTACGAGTTGAGGCTCGCGTACAGCGCAAAAAACTCATTGAGGACCGAGGCAAAGACAAACAGGTCGCCCTCTCCGAGGAAGTGCTGGGGGTCAAGGGTCAGATCGATTGCTACCCCTCGAATCGGCAAGCCGCCATGCAACCTGTCGATCGGGCGCTGGCTTATCGAACGCAACCCGTCCAGCCGTCGAAGGCTGATTTTTTCGGCCTGGCGATCGTGGTAGCGCGGCAAGTCATAGGTTTTGAGCACCACTTTCAGCGCATTGATATCGCTCAGGGACAGGTAGTTGAGCGACATATTGCTGATCAGCTTCCACAAAAAGCCGCTGTCCAGCGGGGGCGCGATACCGGGGGTGGCGGCAGTGATGTTGTTGAAGGACAGGAACTCGGGTGTTTGCTCGCAGGCTTGATTGATGTCACCGATACGCAATTTGCGTGGCAAGTCGTGGTTGGTGCAGGTCAGCTCGATGGACAGGGTTTCCTGATCCCCGAACTGGCGAATGCCGAAGCTCAGGTAGGTATCCAGGCCGCTGTGTTGCAGGGACGGCCGCTGGCGAATGCTGTAGCACGCGGTCTGCTGGTCGTGCTCGAACGACTCGAATGGCACATACGCCTGGTAGCCCAGGCCACCCGGGCGCCATCCGGTGACCTGATCCACGGAAAAAACCCCGCAATGGCCTGGCGCATAGTCGGTTCCCAGCAGCAGATATTCATCCTGCTTGCCATCCAATCGGATCGGCACCCCGTCGTGCTTGAACAGGTTGACGACCGGCGTGCAAAACAGCTTTACGTTGTCCGCCGTGGGGAGCACCTGCCCGGGATTGCGCTGGCGAAGCTTGAAGCGCAACTCAAACCCCCGGGCCTGCTTGAGCAGGTCATGCGGCAAGGTTTGCAGAATATCCAGGCCACCGACGTCGACAAACAGGTACTTGTCAGGAAAGGCGAAATATTCCTGTAGATGCCGATACCCAGTGAAGGCATTCGGCGGATAGGGAAGCAGCGCCTCGTCTGCCGAAAAACCTGCTGGCCGGACCACCGATGCCGGTAATGGCAATGACAACACTTGCCCATTGCGCGCAAGCAGCGGTTTGCACTCGCCATCGAGCAGCAGCAAGTCAATGCCTTGCAGGTGGCGCAGCAGACTCACGTACAGCATCTGGCTGACATAGCGCTCCCCGGCAAAATGCAAGCGCAGGTGCTCAAGCACCAGTTCGCCCATATGCCCTTCGGCGGTCATCTCCAGGCGCAGGTTCAGCAAGGCGCCCTCGCCCTGGGCCGAGTAATCCAGCGCACTTATTTGCAGGGGCAGCACATCCGTTGCATAGCAGGTGCGAAAGCGACAACGCTCACCGTCAATCGCCACACTTTCCACTGGCGTATCCCGCTCGACGGTGATCGCGGGCCCGGCACGCAGCAACGGCGCGAACTGCAACATGCTGAACGCGGGTAACGGTCGCATGTAGTTGGGCCACAACAGGTGCATCAGCGAATGGCTGAGCTCCGGCAACTGGTCGTCGAGTTTCTGCCGCAAGCGGCCCGTCAGGAACGCAAAGCCCTCAAGCAGCCGCTCGACATCCGGGTCCCGGCCACTGTCCCCGAGGAATGGGGCAAGTGCCGGATTACGCTCACAGAAGCGCCGCCCCAAGTGTCGCAAGGCGTTGAGTTCGCTCTGGTAATAGCGGTTAACAGACACCTGGGGTGACCTCTACTCGCCCATTGCCAGCCAGGCTTGCGCTGAACACCACCACCTGCACGACCCCGTCGATATGCAACGCCCCCTGGATATCAAAGGCCAGGGCCAGCGGATCGCGACCCTGTGGCAGCGCCGTGACCCGCACATGGCTCAAGCGCGGCTCGTAGGCCGTGATGAACCGCTCGATCAGAAAACGGGCCTGGCTGAGGGATTCGTGCAGGCTCAGGCGCATGTCATTGAGATCCGGCAAGCCATAGTCGGGCAGCGTCTGCACGCTACCCGCCCGGGTGCTGAGCATGTTGCCCAGGTGGGTGGCCACCGACGCCGCGACGCAGGCCAGTGGCGTGCGCCCCGCCAACAGCGGCGCAGTGCCTGCAAGGCGCTCAAGGAAACCGCTGTAGTGACTCATCTCAAGCCCCCGGCTCATTCTTTATCGAGCTTGCCAACCAGGAACAGGGTGAAATCCGCCCCCATGTACTTGAAATGAGGGCGGACGCTGAGGCTGATGCGATACCAGCCTGGCTCGCCGTCTACATCACTGACGACAACCCGTGCCGAGCGTAGCGGACGCCGCCCCCGCACCTCGGCGCTGGGGTTCTCCTGGTCGGCCACGTACTGGCGAATCCATTTGTTGAGTTCCAGTTCCAGGTCGGTGCGCTCCTTCCACGAACCCAGTTGCTCGCGTTGCAGGACTTTCAAGTAGTGCGCCAGGCGGTTGACGATCATCATGTAGGGCAGTTGTGTGCCGAGCCGGTAATTCAACTCGGCCGCCTTGCCCTCGGCGCTGATCCCGAAGCGCTTGGGTTTCTGCACGGAACTGGCGGAAAAGAACGCGGCATTGTCGCTGCCCTTGCGCATCGTCAGGGCGATAAAGCCCTCCTGCGCCAACTCGTATTCGCGCCGATCGGAGACCAGCACTTCGGTGGGGATCTTGGTTTCGATTTCGCCCATGCTCTGGAAATGGTGCAGCGGCAGGTCTTCCACCGTGCCCCCGCTTTGCGGGCCGATGATGTTGGGGCACCAACGAAAGCGCGCAAAGCTGTCAGTCAAGCGCGTGGCAAAGGCATAGGCGGTGTTGCCCCACAGATAATGTTCGTGGCTGCTGACCACATGTTCGCTATAGGAGAAGGTCTTGACCGGGCAATCCACCGGGTCGTAGGGCGTTCGCAGGAGAAAGCGTGGCACCGTCAAGGCAACGTAGCGGGCATCTTCGCTCTGGCGGAAGCTCTGCCACTTGGCAAATTGCGGCCCTTCAAAGTGGTCTTTCAGGTCCTTCAGGTCTGGCAGGCCGGTAAAGCTCTCCAGCCCGAAAAAACCAGGCCCGGCGGCGGCAATGAACGGCGCATGGGCCATGCAGGCGACGCTGGACACGTACTGCATCAGCTTGACGTCGGGTGCGCTGGGTGAAAGGAAGTAATTGGCAATGATCGCGCCGACGGGCTGACCGCCGAACTGACCGTATTCGGCACTGTAGGTATGTTTGTAGAGCCCGGACTGGACGACCTCCGGCGAGTCCTCGAAATCATCCAGCAGGTCTTGGCGTGAGACGTTGAGCAGCTCGATCTTGATGTTTTCCCGGAAGTCGGTGCGGTCCACCAGCAGTTGCAGGCCACGCCACGCCGACTCCAGTGCCTGGAATTCAGGATGATGGAGGATTTCATCCATTTGCCGGCTGAGCTTGGTATCGATCTCGGCGATCATCCGGTCCACCAGTTGCTTCTTGACGGGCTCGCCTCGGTTTTGGGGCTTGATCAATTCCTCGATAAAGGCCGAGACACCGCGCCGGGCGATGCCGTAGGTTTCATCATCGGCCGTCAGGCGGGTCTGGGCGATGATGTCGTCGAGAATGCTGTATTCGGTATCCAGGGGGGTTGCGTGGGCGGTCGGGCTCGTGGTCATGCGATCAGTGTCCTTTTACTGAGAAGATCATGCGGCAGGGCTGTTCAGCCCCAGTTCGGCCAATACCCGCGCACGGGACTGCTCATCGGCCAGGGCGTTTTCTATGGCCTTGCGAAAACTCGGCGCGTTACCCAGGGGGCCTTTGAGCGCGACCAGCGCCTCGCGCAGCGCCATCAGTTTTTTCAACTGCGGAACCTGCTCGACCAGATGCGCCGGATTGAAGTCCTTCATGGCGTTGATACGCACCTGGACGGCCAACTCCTCGGCTTCATCCGTTTCCTGCAGTCGATTGGGCACACTCAGCAACAGGCTCAAGGCCTGCTTGGCCAGCACCTCGTCCAGGGTGTTCTTGTCGATACTGATGGGCTTGCGGTCTTCAACCTTGCGCGTATCTTCGCGCTGAGTGAAGTCACCCAGGACCAGCAGCTTCAGGGGCAGCTCGACCTCTTCCTGGGCACCGCCTATGGCCGGCTTGAACGTGATGTTGATACGTTCCTTGGGGGCGACCGAACCTTCTTTGGCCATGGTGTTTCTCCTTTGCGTGATGACGGAAAACCTATTCGAGTACCGCTTCAAGATCGACCTGGCACAACTTGCGATGGATCTCATCCTTGCGCTCGCGCAGGCCATGGCCCTGGGGCAATACGTCGTAACAGGCGTACAGCAGTTGCAACACCTCAAGGGTCAGGTCAGGCTCCCAGCGATACAGGCCGCAGTGCTGAAGCTCCTGTTCGAGCTGTTCAAGCTGGACCCTGGCCAAGTCATGCTTGGCCCCCTGGACACACAACCGAGCCAGGCCAAGGCGCCAGTAAAACCGGGCGCGCTCCCCCCGAGCGGCCTGCATGGCGTTTTTGTAGGCCTGGACAGCGGCCTTCAATCCTTCCTTGCGCAGCAGCGGAGCAATCGCCTGCAAGGCCTCCTCCCATGGCGCCGGGCCGGCACTGGCACGGGTGCTGACCGGCACCCGGATTTGCAGGTGGTGGCTAACTTGGGTGTCGATCCACCCACGGGTGGCAGCATCGGCAAAGGGCGCGCCATCATGGAAACGCAACTGGGCAACCCCGGGCAGTCGTTGCAACAACAAGGCGAACTGAATCTCAACCTCGACCATCGCCAGCTCGGCCTGTAGCGCCTGGAGGCACTCCCAGACCATGCGCACACCGTCAAACCAGAAAGGCGCGCTCGCCAGGCTGGCTTCAAGCTCCAGCAACAGGTCGGCGTAATGCCCCTGGGCAAAACGCTCCTGATAGCGCTTGAGCTTGTCGGGCGCCAACCCTCGCAACGGCGTTATCTGTTCGCTGTTGCTATCGGGAAGAGCGGTGATCCCCAGCCACGTCAGTGTCCGGTTCAAGCGCAAGGCCCGCAGGTCAGTGGTGTTCTGGCGCAACCACCAGGCGCACAGGGGGCGAGCGTTGTCCTGCAGCGTGCGCAAGAGCTTGTGCACGTCTTTCTCATTGTTCACCACCGGCTCAGGCGCCAGCAGTTGGGTTGCCACCTGCTTGACCTGGGCGAGCACACCGCTCACGCCTGATGGCGGCGGGTCACTCTCCAGGGCCTGTTGCAGCTTGTCCTCGAGCTGCCTGCGAACGGCCAGTAGCAACGGGGCATCATCCCCCAGGTGCCCGACCCACAGCTCATCAAGGCGTGCCAAGTGCCCTGCCATGCCTTGGAACAGGGAACGCTGGTCTTTGAGCGCAAAGCTCTGCGCCAGCGCCGGCTCAATACGCTGCACCAGCCAAGCAAAAGCCGCAATACGGGTACGCAGCTTGATGGGGTGTACCGTCGCCCAGTGGTGCTCACAGAGTTCACGCAACATGCCGAGCCCGGCGAGCAGGCCAGGAAAGGATTCACGTTGATACAAAGCCCAGGTCAACCAGGCAACCACCCGCAGATCCTTGGACTCGTGACGCAACAAGGCTTCGCTTTTGTCCCTCACACCCTGCCAGTCCGGCTGGCTGTTGCCATGGATCGACCGGGCCTTGTCCAGCTCATTTTCCAGCGCTTCATACCCCGCCGAAAAACGTATGTCCTCCCCTGCAAAACCGCCAGCCGAGATCGGTGACTGGGCAAGTTCCAGGTAATAAGCCGAAAGCTTGTCTGGATAAACCATGGTGGGCCGTACTGTGCTGGTTATGCTCAATTAAAGTATGGCGAACACCTATATAAACACCGAGCTTATACTGAGTGAATTCCATTTCCGTGTAGCGATAAGTGCAAACCATAGCCAGCAATATTTTATTGGGCAAGCCACCCAGATCTAGTTAAGGAGATTCCTACAAAAACAATGCTGATTCATTGTTTGTCAGCCTACTCAACGGGCGCCCTTGAAACACGCAAGGCCGCTCGCATCCGCAGACAAGAGGCTTCATTCAGGCGTGCGCAAAAAATTGCCCAGTCTTTTCAATTACGCTGCACTTAAACTAAATACTGAGCTCTCAATACCGCGACACATACGCACTGGGCAATTAATTGCGCACTACTGCGCAAACAAACTCAACTTCAAGAGCAAAAAAACATACAACCGAGGCGCCATTGCACGCCCACGCTTAAACAACGCCCTTATTTTATTAGGCGACGGTTATCCGGCACACTTTTTGTTAGTGAGCCATGGCGCCCAACAGCGCAAACTTATCTATCAGGCAAGGAAACCCGTCATGCCAACACCCGCATACCTCTCGATCACCGGCACCAAGCAGGGTCTGATCACGGCAGGCACATTCACCCAGGATTCGGTAGGCAATATCTATCAGGAAGGCCACGAGGACCAGATCCTGGTCGAGGCATTCCAGCACCAGGTCATCATTCCCCGGGATCCACAGTCGGGCCAGCCCACCGGCCAGCGGGTACACAAGCCGCTGATGATCAGCAAGGTGTTCGATAAATCCTCACCGCTGTTGTTCAGCGCGCTGACATCGGGGGAAATGGTCAAGTGCCGCCTTGAGTGGTATCGCACGTCATCCGCCGGGACCCAGGAGCATTACTTCACCATTGAACTGGAAGACGCGATCATCGTGGACATCCAGTCACGGATGCCCAATTGCCAGGACCCGGCAAATGCACACTTCACCCACCTGGAGGATGTGCACTTCACCTACCGTAAAATCGTCTGGACCCATGAGGTCTCGGGCACGTCCGGCTCTGACGACTGGCGCAGCCCGGTAGCCGGCTGAACCCGGCCGTGGATCAAACGACATCGCCACCAGCGATAGCGTTTGATCCACGGGCAGCGGGGTTCAATGCCAATCCGTGGCCACCCCCCGAAACGCACTGGGGCTGAGCCCCGTCCAGCGCTTGAACGCCCGGCGAAAGCTGCGTACGTCACTGTAGCCCACCTCTTGGGTAATACGCTCGATGGACAGGCCAGGGTTGCCCAGCAACCCCATGGTCCGGGCGCGACGTACCTGTTCCAGCAACGCTTCAAAAGTCAGCCCATGATCGGTCAGGCGCCGGCGCAGGGTGCGCCCGCTCATGTTCAGGTCACTGGCGACCTTTTCCAGTTGACTGCCCTGTAAATCACGGGAAATAGCCCGCTCCACGGCCTGGATCAGGTCCATTTTCCGGTGCAGCTGGGCACTTTCCAGTTCCAGCAGGCCAAGGGCCTGGCGCAAGGCCAGGGCATGATGATTTGGCAACTGCACGTCCAGCCAGCGGGCCTCCAGGACCATGCGATTGTGCAGGCAGCCAAAGCGCACATCGTCACCGAACAAGCGCGGGTACTCGGCGGCATACACCGGCGGTGCGTGCATGAACTCCATGCGCAATGGCTTGAATTCGCTGCCCACCAGGGTCCGCCCGTAGACCATGAGGCTGGCAAAGAACTCCTCGGCGGCAAACACCTGGACTTCGGCATAGGGCAACAGGCATTCGACATCGACCATGACCTCCTGCGCACCTTCATGGGTGCGTGAGGTGGCGATGCCGCCAGAGGTGTGTTGGTGCCGCTCGCCCACGGCAAAGGCATCGCGCAGGGTCTTGCACAACGAGATGACATGCCCCAGCAGGCCCAGGGTGCCCAGCACATTCTGATTGCCGACACACAGGCCCAGCCCCTGGTCCGGCAAGGCCTTGAGCGCACGCTGGATCATCGCCACGGCCTGGCGATAGGAGATGCGCAGCGCCGGGTCGTCCAGGTCCGCCAGGGTAAACCCCAGGCCACGACACAGATGCCCGGCATTCGCACCTTTTTGCGTCACAACCTGCCCCAGGGTTTGCAGGAGAAAAGGCGACACCCGCGCCAGCTCATAGTGTGGATCAACGGTTTTGCGGTGCATGGATCTGCGATTCCCGACTGTCTGCCCGGTTCTTGTTTTAGAAACATCCCGACAATCATAGGTGCTTGCAAGGCTCGCCGCACTCTGAATGAACAGTGTCCGGCAAAGCCCCCCTCTGTGGCCGCCAATACCCTGCCCTCTGGGGCGCCAAGGGCTTATTTCTATGGGCAAGGCCCCGATGAAGGCCCCCCTCCAACAATAATAATGAGCCCAGACATGAATCCGACCCGTGCGCTTGCCCCCCGACCACTTAAGCCTGGGCATCAATGGCTACTACCTCAAGCAGACGACTGACGATAGGCAATACGGGCGCACCGTCACCAATATTTATGGCGAAGACGTCGATGACGGTGTGCGGGGCCAGGTGTTGGCGATTGGTCCGGCGGTGTATTTCACCTTTCTTAAGTACGCCAGTGCAGAGATCCGCTGGGCCAAGGAGTTTGAGGTAGAGAACCGGCCGCAAGGCGATATGGTGTGGGCCAAGCTGACGATTCCGTTTGCGTTGTAGGGGGGGCGTTATTTCAGCCGGTGTAGACCGGCCAGCGCTCGACAATGCTGGCGCCGCGCACCGCCAGCAAATCGCCAAATTGCAGAAGCACCGACTCCGTCTGGCTCGGGCGCAAGAACACCTGGTCGTCGACGTCCAGGCCAACCCCCGGCGAGCCATTGACCATCTCCTGATTGGAGCTGCGACCATACAAGCCATTACTTTGCAGCCCCGAGGGCGACTCGAAATCGGCCAGCCAATGACCGCCATAAATAAAGAACGTGGCGCGCTGGTTGCGATCCCACCAGGACAGCAACCGGGACTTGTCATCCAGCGCCGGGATATTGACCACGCCGGTGCTTTTGAGCACTGGCGTGGCGATATAGGCCGCCGGTACATGCTCGCTGAGGGATGGCAAATCATAGTGCGTAGGTTTGAGCATGGCCGTGCCCACCGAGACTTCGCTACTCAACCGCTCCTGCTCATGCATCCGATAGCTGGGACTGCCAGCGGTATTGAGCGTCAGGCCATCACGCCACAGGGGCGCAAATTGCTGGCAGGTGAAGTCAACAAAGCCGTTGTAACGCTGCATGACCTTGTCGAACAACGCCTGGGGCGAGCCAAGGATGCCCGGCACGCCCATGCCGACAAACGGGTCATAGCCCATGAAGCCCGCAAACTCCAGGTGCTGCGGATGTGCGCTGATCAGCCCGAGCATTTGCCCCAACCCCGCGTTATCGCTGATACCGCCGCGATGCAGGCCCACATCCAGTTCGATATTGATCCGCAGCCGTGTACCCAGGCCCTGGGCCAGCGCCAGGTATTGCTGCAGGCGCTGCGGTGTATCCAACAGCCACTGCAATTGTCGGGCGGGGTCGAATGGCCCTTGGTGGCCTTGATAGAACAGCTCGGCAGAACGCACCGGCAACGGCTTGCCCAGCAGGATATCGGCGTCGGGAAACACTCGGGCATCGTGGTTGAGAAAGGGTTGGTGAAACGACATCAGACGCTGAGTGCCGGCGCGCTTGGCGATGTAGGCCAACAGGCCCGGCGCAGGCAGGGATTTTTCCACCAGCCGTAGGTGCTTGCCAGCGCGCTGGACCGACTGCATCACGATGTCGATGTTGTGATCCAGGCGATCCAGATCAATCAGCAACACCGGACGCATCGGCCCATGGGCTTTGAGCTGCTGGTTCAACTGGCGAAAATACTCGCTGTAGGGCAAGCCCCGGTCAGCCGGACGCAACAGCGCCGCGCCCGCCACCAGCAAGGCACCGGCGCCGAGGGTGCCGGCCATGAAGTGTCTGCGGTTCATCAGGCAACTCCCAGGATTGATGACAGGTGTGCATTGAGGAATTTGCCGCCGGGGTCCAGGGCCTGGCGCACCCGCGCGAACTCCTGCCAGCGTGGATACAGGGCCTGCAAGGCGCGGGCATTGAGGCTATGCAGTTTGCCCCAGTGCGGCCGACCGGCGTATTTCCAGAAGATCGGCTCGACGGCGGCGAAGACGTTGTGATGGTCCATGGTGTAGTGCTGGTGCACCGAGATCGAACAGCTGTCGCGGCCTTCAAACATGCTCAGGGGAATATCGTCAGCCTTGACGTAGCGATACTCGATGGGAAACCAGGTGCGCAAACCCTGGTCGCGGATCAGCTTGAGGATTTCCCGCAGGCAGGCCGGGCCATGTTCGGCGGGCAGCGAATACTCCATCTCGTTGAAACGCACATTGCGCACGTTGGCGTAGACCTCGAACGATTCGGCCACCCGATCCTGGAAACGGGCGAAATAGCGCAGGCTGTTGAGCAGCGTGCGGCGCGTTTCGGGAAAGTCGCTGGCATACTTATCGAGGTTTTCGATAATCGACACGAACTCATTGCCCCCCGCCTCTGCCGGGTCGATTGGCGGGGTCGGGGCATCGGTGGTTTCGTTAAGGGCGATGGACAAGGCATAGTCGGAATGGGTCACCACCAGCATCTCCCAGTGCTGGTTCTCCCGGGTGGTGTTCGCCACGTCCTCCAACAATTCCTCGGTGCGGGCAATCCATTGGCGCTCCCGCAGGCGGTAAGGCGTGCGGTTTTGCAGACGCACGCGGGTACTCACGCCGAGCGCACCCAGCGACACCCTTGCGGCGTTGAACACCTCGCGCTCACGCTCGGCATCGCAATCGAGCACTTCGCCCTGGGCCGTCACCAGTTGCAGGCCGGTGACACCGGCCGAATACGAGGTAAAGCCGACTCCGGTGCCATGGGTCGAGGTGGAAATGGCACCGGCCAGGGTCTGGTAGTCGATGTCTGCCATGTTCGGCAGTGCCTGGCCGATCGCCTTGAGCGCCGGCCCCATGCGGGACATGGGCGTACCGGCGGCGAAGGTGGCTTGCAGGCTGCCGGGGTCGTGATCGAGCAAACCATTGAAAAAACTCAGCGACAGTAGCGTGCCATCGGTCGGGACCAAGGCACTGAACGAATGGCCCGCCCCCACCGGGCGGATCTTGCCCGGCGCCTGGCGAATGACCTGCACCAACTCATCCAGGTCCCTGGGTGCCAACCGTTCAAGGGGCAGGCACTGTTGTGCACCCGACCAGTTGCGCCAGGGGATCAAGCGCGGCGCCCGGGCCAACTGGGCCAGCGCCGGGGTGCTGCTGATTGCCAGAAATGCGCCGGCTGCGGCCGAGCGCTGCAACAGTTGCCTGCGTGAAAGCACCATCACCTACTCCATTGTTGTTATTGGATGTGAGTACCGGCCATAAAACTGATCAGCCCCAGGAATTGCTCCTCGGAGCACTGCATGCACAGGCCCATCGGCGGCATGCCGTTGTAGCCGTTGAGGGTATGGTCCAGCAGCGTGTCCGCGCCCTGGGCAACGCGGGGGCGCCAGGCCTGGCTATCGCCGGTCAGTGGTGCGCCGGATGCCGGGTTGGCGTGACACAGTTTGCAACTGGTGTCGTAGACCCGGGCCAGTGCCGGGTCGCCAGGCATGGCACGGCTTGCCGTGGCAGGCTGCGGGGGATGTTGCAGTTTGTCGTCACAGGCTGCCAGCAGGCCCGGCAAGGCCAGGAGCAAACCCATGCGGCGGGGGGTCATAGACCACATAGCCAGCCTCTCTTGTGGTGTGAACAGCTGGGTTCACACTAAGTCAGCAGGGCCGCGGCGTTGAGGGTATTGGGGGACACAAAGGGGGGCTTGGGCGGACAGGGTTGGACGACCGGCGATCCATGACAGAACGCCGGCGCCTGCAGCAGGCGGCTTAGAACGCCAGGCCGACCTTGAAGCCGTACTCGTCGCGCTTGAGCTTGGTGTTATCGGCCACTTCGGAGTCCGCATCAAGCTTGTATTCGGTACGGGTGTAATACAGGCCCGCCATCACCGGCAGGTCGCCGTTCTGGTTCATCAGCAGGCTGACTTCGGCGTAGGGGTTGGTGCGGTCCTTGAGGTCCACGGTGTCGCTGCCAATGCCGTCGACCTTGAGCTTGGCGCGGCCATCGAGGGTATAGCGGGCGCCTGCTTCGACGCGCAGGGTCATGCTGTCGAACTGATGGTTGTAACCCAGGGCGGCCTTGGCAAACGGCGACTTGCTGGTGAGTTGCATGTCGTAGTCGCCGGACTCCGGCTCGTAGCGGGTCCAGTTGTAGCCACCACCGACCAGTACATCGACAAAATTGCGCGCATCCAGCGCGGCGCGCCAACCCAGGTCGAGGTCGGCCTGGCCTTCCTTGAGCTTGTTGTCGCTTTTCTTGCCGAACTTGGCGTCCACGCCAGCCTGGTAGATAAAGCCGGATTCGGCGGTCAGCTTGTTGCCGAAGTTATAGAACAGGCCCGCTTGCGGCATCTGGTCCTTGTCGCTTTCACTGCCGCCTTCGAGCTTGAAGTCGTTGTAGCTGCCCAGGATACCGAACGTGGAAATCGGATCGGTGGGCGGTGCAGCAAATACCATGGCCGGTGCGGCAACCAGGGCCAGGAGCGAGGAACTCTTGAGGAATTTTCCGAATTGCTTGGACATCGTCTTACATCTCCTTCTTGGGTGGGCAAATTATTCAGGAATCGGTTCGAGCCCCCCGTTTTGCGAAAGGTTCGATTTAATTTGCTCGGTCAAACGGAGGTAAAACGCTTCAGTGAAGGCTCTGGATCAAGCCTCCTGGAGCCGGTCCATCAGCTATCGGCCAACAGTTGCGCCAGTTTCGCGCGCAGTGGCGGGTAATCGGGGACACGTAAAGCAAAGGCTTCGCGCAGCAAGGCCAACAGCTCATCCACGTCCGTAATCCTGTGCTTCTCGCTGTCGCGGCCCAGGTAATGAATCGCATAGTGGCCGTTGTTCAGGGTACGCCGCAGCCCAGGCCCGACCAGCGCCACTTTCAAGTGGTTCACAAATGGCGAGTCGGGATGCGTGGAGACATACCAGTTGCCGACTTCATAGTCGAAGTGCGACTGCGACTGCAGGTCGAACACGTACAGCCCGCGCCACTCCTCGCCGACCTGGGCCCACAGGGTGTAGCTGGCGTCGTTCAAGGTCAGGCGATAGGGTTCATGGGCCGTGGCCTGGGGCGCCAGGTTATCCAGTTGCAATGGGCTGCTTGGCACCATACCACCAAAGGCGACATCGCTGATGTAGCGCACACCCGCCAGGGTCACCAGGGCCAGGCGATGGGTGCGTGAGGTATGCGCATCGGGCGGCCCACCGATCACCACGCGGCCGGTGATGCCGCGGGCATCAAAGCCCAGCTCTTGCAACAACGCCAGGAACATCTGGTTCAGTTCGTAGCAATAGCCGCCCCGCCCATCGAACAGGACTTTCTGCTCGATGCTGGCCAAGTCCAGGGGCACCGGCAACTGTGACAGGACCGAGAGGTTTTCAAAGGCGAAGGTACAGACATGACGCAACTGCAACTGCGCCAGGGTCTCCAGGGTTGGTGCTGGCGGCGTGTCGTAACCCAGGCGTTGCAGGTACAGGCGGCTGTGGGTCAGGCGGGAAGAATCCTTGAGCATGACGCGATCCTTGGGCGCAGGGCGAAGGCTTCACTAATACCTGTAACCGTCGTCGCTGCCAATACTGATCTGTGGCAATAGATTGCAAGAATGCAGCACAAACTTTCTGAACCTTTCTGAATCAATCCGCATCCATTCCATAACAAAACAGGGAGGCAATATGGGCACGGCAACGATCTACACCATCCACTACAGGCTGCATGGCCAACCCAAGTCCTTTGTGGTGCGGGCGGAGGTCATGAATAACGCAGAGGCATGGCACTGGGCTAGCTGTGACGCCGGGGTGGCCCACGTCGGGCGCATTGGGCGTCCTGGTCATGAGCGCACCAAAAAAACCACCCGGCCATGGGCGGAGAAATACGGCATCACTGACGTTACCTGGATCGCCCCCAAGCACTTGTAGGCATTGGCGGCCTGGTTTCTTCTCACCCCCCGCCACAAATCATGAGAAGATGCCGCGCCGCGCAATACCCCTACTTGGCTTATGGAGACTGCATCCCGCATGTTCGAGATCAAACCTGTCGATCCGCAAACCTATCGCCAGCAGACACGCCGCAGCACGCTGATCGTCGCGGTGATCTTCATCGCCCTGGCCATGCTGCTGTCGAGCCTGGCGGTGATGCTGTTTGGCGAGCCCGGCGGCGACAACTTTCGCTTCAATATCGGCGGTGTGGTGGCGGGCGTGGTCCTGACCATCGCCCTGGTCCGCGGCCCGTTCTGGTCACAAGCCTGGCTGGCCCCCGCGGTCTATGGCTGGCAGCTCAAGCGCAACCTGATGCGGGTGACCAACGTCATGCACAAGGTCACCGAGCGGGTACAGGCCAACAATCCGGCGGCGCTGAAGCTGCTGCGGTTCTACCACCTGGGGCTGACGCAGATGCACGAGTTGGATGCCAATTCCAGCGCACAGGCGCAACTGGTCAGGGAAATCCAAGAACACCAGGCACAGATGAAGGCGCAGGGAATCGAAACTGAGCAAACGCGCCTGGACCCGGCGTGGTTGAAGGCCATGAGCGACACCTGAGGTGACAGGAGCCCGCTTGCGGGCTCCGGCAAAGGGCTCAGGCGGCGAAGAGCACGCCCAGGTCCAGATGCCCGTCCTTGAGCGGCGGGCACCAGTAGTAACCACCGGTCAGCGGCGTGCTGATGCGGTACAGGCCATCGACAATCCCGTCTTCCAGGCCACTCATGCGGCGCAACTGGGCCTCGAAGGCATCAAAGGAATGGCCGAATGCGAGGAACATCAACCCCGCCTGGCCATTTTCGGCCCAGGGCATCGAGCGGCGCACCACAAAGGCTTCGGGGGCGAAGCTCTCCTGGGCGGTGCGCTTGACGTGGGCAGACTCGGGGGCGTCCTCCAGCTCTTCGTTATCGCCATGGCGACGCCCGATGATGTGGTCGCGCTCCTGGGCCGGCAAGGCGGCGAAACCGTCCAGGTCGTGCTGCCATTGCTGGATCGCGGCAAAGCTGGCGCCGCTGTCGGCAACGGCGGCTTGGACGGCGGCATCGTCGCGGGGGTTTTCGGTGCCGTCTTCGTAGTCGGTCAGGTCAAAGCCGCTCTTGTAGCGGAAACCTTCGGTCATCTGCACCAGGCGAAAAGCCGGCGCCAGGGCTTTCTCAAAAGCCCGGCTGCGCAGCAGCAATTCACCACGGTCTGCGCCATGCAGCCAGCACCACAACGCCTGCTGGGTGGATGGGTTGTCGGCACCAGGCGCCGAGATAGGCGGGAAACTGCGCAGCCCGTCGACCTGCGCGCCAAGGGCCTTGACCAGCGGTTCACCCAAGCCCACCACCCCTGCCGAGTCGACCAGTTGCACCAGCGCATCCAGCGCTGCCGGCACGGCGTCAATGGATTCGATGGCAAAAAACAGATGGCGTGCCTGCAACGGCACCGGTGCGGCAAGAATGCCCGGCTGGTACTGACTCATATGAACTCCTTCAAGAAAGCCGCGTAGTTTACCCGGCACAGCCCCACGGTGCGTAGGGAAATACGTGTAAGCCTTGCAACAGAGCCCTCGGATGGGGGAATCTCTGACCCACGCTGTGCAACCACTCCAGGGGTAGCGACATGACCACCACTCACCTGCTTGCCAATCTGTTTCCCACCGCCAACGACATTCCCGAGCAATTTCGCCTCGCCGCCCCCATCGAACAGCGCGACTATCTGGTCGATGGCCAGTTGCGCACCTGGAACGGCCCCTTGGCCCAGGTGCGCAGCCCGGTCCAGTTGGCGGGCGCTGACGGCGACACGCCAGTGATAATCGGCAGCACGCCCCTGCTGGATGCCGAAACCGCCCTGCTCGCCCTCGATGCCGCGGTGCGGGCCTATGATCGGGGCCAGGGCCAGTGGCCTACGATGCGGGTGGTCGAGCGGATCCAACATGTCGAGGCGTTTTTGCGGCGCATGCGCGAACAGCGCGATGCCGTGGTGAAACTGCTGATGTGGGAAATCGGCAAGAACCTCAAGGACTCGCAGAAAGAATTCGACCGCACCTGCGACTACATCACCGACACCATCAATGCCCTCAAGGAACTGGACCGCCGCTCCAGCCGCTTCGAGCTGGAACAGGACACCCTGGGGCAGATCCGTCGTGTGCCCATGGGCGTGGCGCTGTGCATGGGCCCCTACAATTACCCGCTCAACGAAACCTTCACCACACTGATCCCGGCGCTGATCATGGGCAACACCGTGGTGTTCAAGCCGGCCAAGCTCGGCGTGCTGTTGATCCGCCCGCTGCTGGAAGCCTTCCGCGACAGCTTCCCAGCCGGGGTTATCAACGTGATCTATGGCAGTGGCCGCGAGACCGTCAGCGCGCTGATGGCCAGCGGCAAGGTGGATATCTTTGCGTTTATCGGCACCAACAAGGCGGCCAGTGATTTGAAAAAGCTGCACCCGCGCCCCCATCGCCTGCGTGCGGCCCTGGGGCTGGATGCGAAAAACCCCGGCATCGTACTGCCTGAGGTCGACCTGGATAACGCCGTCAACGAGGCCCTCACCGGCTCGCTGTCCTTCAACGGCCAGCGCTGCACCGCGTTGAAAATCCTGTTTGTGCATGAGGCCGTGGTCGAGCGTTTCATCGAGAAATTCAACCACAAACTGGCCACCCTCAAGCCGGGCATGCCCTGGGAAGACGGTGTGGCGCTGACGCCGTTGCCGGAAGTGGGCAAGGTGGACTACCTCAACGGCCTGGTGGCCGATGCCGAACAACAGGGGGCCAAGGTGGTGAATGCCAATGGCGGCGCCAGCCGTGGCTCCTTCTTCTACCCGGCGGTGCTGTACCCGGTGAACCCGCAGATGCGCGTGTATCACGAGGAACAGTTCGGCCCGGTGGTCCCCATCGTGCCCTACCGCGACCTGGACACGGTGATCGACTACGTCCTGGAGTCGGATTTCGGCCAACAGTTGAGCCTCTTCGGCACTGACCCGGCGCAAATCGGGCGCCTGGTGGACACCTTTGCCAACCAGGTGGGCCGAATCAATATCAACGCCCAATGCCAGCGCGGCCCCGACACCTTCCCGTTCAATGGCCGCAAGAACTCGGCCGAGGGCACCTTGTCGGTGCATGACGCCCTGCGGGTGTTCTCGATCCGCACCCTGGTGGCCACCAAGTTCCAGGACAGCAACAAAGCGCTGATCAGCGATATCATTCGGGACCGGGCGTCGAGCTTCCTGACCACCGACTATATTTTCTAAACTGCTCCCATGTAGGAACGGGCTGTGTGGGAGCGGGCTTGCTCGCGATCGCGGTGTATCAGCACCAGATTTGTTGGCTGACACTCCGCGATCGCGAGCAAGCCCGCTCCCACACTGGACCCGCATAACATCTAAAGATGAGGCCTTCTTAATCCCGATGAATCTGCCGCCCTTCGCCCGTCGCCTGTTGCGGCCACTGCTCGACCCCTATCGCCGCTATCGCCATGCCAAACTGATCCACGCCATACGGGTTTCCATCGGCCTGCTCGCGACCATCCTGCTCACCACCGGTCTCAACCTACCCCATGGCGAATGGGCGTCGGTGACCATGCTGGTGGTGATTGGTGGCCTGCAGCACCACGGCAATATCGGCAAGAAAGCCGTGGAGCGGGCCTACGGTACGCTGATCGGGGCCAGTGTCGGCCTGTTGCTGGTGGCGCAACAGGCTTACCTCGGCCAACCCTTGCTGACCTACCTGTTGATGTCAGTGGTGTGCGGCTTCTTTTCCTATCACGCCATCGGCAAGGGTGGGTACACCGCGCTGCTGTCGGGGATCACCGTGTTTATCGTCGCCGGCCACGGCGATAACCCGCTGTCCGATGGCCTGTGGCGTACCGTCGACATTCTGATCGGCATCGCCCTGGCCCTGGCGTTTTCCTTCGCCCTGCCGCTGTATGCGGTGTACTCCTGGCGCTACAACCTGGCCAGTGCGCTGCGCGACTGCGCCGCTATCTACAGCCGGATCATCAGCGGCCAGTCAGTCACCGATGATGAACATCTCAAGCGGCTCAATCGCTTGAATGCGGCCATGTTGCAACTGCGTTCGCTGATGCCTTCGGTGTCCAAGGAGGTGCGGATTTCCATGACCGAGCTGGATGCGATCCAACGCCATCTGCGCATGTGCATCAGCACCCTGGAAATTCTCGGCAATACCCGCCCTGATCCACGGGATGAACAAGCCATGGCGCGCTTGCAATTGGCGCTCAAGACCCAGCATCGGCAGATTCACGTGCAGTTGATCGGGATGGCGCGCGCCCTGCAATCGGGTGCCACGCAGCGGTTGGAGCGCACCCGTATTGCTGCGCCTGAGCCCCAGGCCCCGCTGGAGGCCCCGGTACACAGTGCGCTGGACGGCTATCGGTTATTGACCGCGCAACTGGCGGCAAACGTCGACGCGATGCACGCACGATTGGCGAACAGCGCCAAGGCGTGGAAGATCTGAAGCGTTTTACACAAAAACACGGATACCCTATTTTTCTTACAGTTTTTTCACGATTTATTCACATCCACAGACGTAGGGTGAAGCCTCATCCGTTACAAACGTTGCATATCAAGCCCGCCGCCCCAGCGGGCTTTTTTTTGGTGCGCCAGGCATGGCGCGTTGCGCGCAAGCGCAACCAGCTTGGCTGTGGTGGCCACGCTGGTGACTGGGAGGTGAAAGTCCTCTACACACCCGGCAAGGGGAAGTGTTAGCCAGAGG